>NZ_BMRN01000008.1 GCF_014648655.1 Streptomyces atratus | reverse complement strand
AACGTGTCTCTTGGCGGAAACACATGATCAAGCAGAGGCCGTCCAGCTGTCAGGCGAACAACAAACCCCACCAAGAAATGATCTTGGTGGGGTTTAAAGCCAAGTTTAGTCCACCCTGCCATTCGATCGATTCCCGATCAATCAGCCGGGCAGCGCGTCGCTCTGCCCGCCGTTCACCCGGTCGGATGAACAGCCGTGAGGTCCTGTGGGTTACCTCACAACAAGCCTCGTTGACGTTCTTTGTCCCTTCTCACAGCACGACGGCACCAGGAGCGAGAGCTAACGTCATATCCATGTCGACTTCCGCGCACTCCCCCGTCGAGCCTTCCGTGCCCGCTGCCGACCAGGCCCGCACCGGGGACACAGTCACCGACCGCCTCGTCGAGGCGAACGTCCGGTACGCCGCCGATTTCAACGACCCGGGCATGGACGCCAAGCCGGTGCTGCGCGTCGCCGTGGTCGCCTGCATGGACGCGCGGCTCGACCTGCACGACGCACTCGGTCTGTCGCTCGGCGACTGCCACACCATCCGCAACGCGGGCGGCGTGGTCACCGATGACGTGATCCGTTCGCTGACCATCAGCCAGCGGGCTCTCGGCACCCGCAGCGTCATACTCATTCATCACACGAATTGCGGCCTGGAATCGATCACCGAGGAATTCCGCCAAGAGCTGGAGGTGGAGGTCGGTCAGCGTCCGGTCTGGGCGGTCGAGGCATACAAGGACGCCGACCAGGACGTACGGCAGTCAATGCAGCGCGTGCGCACCTCGCCGTTCCTGCTGCACACCGACGACGTCCGCGGCTTCGTCTTCGATGTGACCAGCGGCTTGCTGCGCGAGATCCTTCCCGTCTCCTGACCGCCCGGACGGGTGTTCGTCGGGAACCGATACCCCCACCGACCGCGACATATCGCCCCCACTTGTCCACAGGCGAGTGACACGAAGCGGTAACGGCAACAAGAATGCGCATGTGGCATCCCGCCGGAGTTTCCGGAGGGGTGTCCGTGTTTCGGGGTGGGCCGGGCCGCTGCATGCGCGTCGGCCCGTGAATGGGGTATCCCCTGCTCCTGGTGAGCGTGGGGCAGGGCCGAGGAGGGCCGGGTGACGACCTATGACGATCGAGCGAGCCTCACAGATCTGACCACGACTGCGGAGCGGGTGCGCAGGTCGGTGGAGAGCGTGATCGAGGGCAAGCCCGAGGTCGTACGGCTTTCGCTGACCGTGCTGCTGGCGGAGGGGCATCTCCTCATCGAGGATGTCCCCGGGGTCGGGAAGACGATGCTGGCCAAGGCGCTGGCGCGGTCCATCGACTGCTCGGTGCGGCGCATTCAGTTCACACCGGACCTGCTGCCTTCGGACATCACCGGTGTGTCCATCTTCGACCAGCAGCGGCGCGACTTCGAGTTCAAACCGGGCGCGATCTTCGCCCAGATCGTGATCGGCGACGAGATCAACCGGGCCTCGCCGAAGACCCAGTCGGCACTGCTGGAGTCGATGGAAGAGCGCCAGGTCACCATCGACGGGCACACCTACGAGCTGCCCGACCCGTTCATGGTGGTGGCCACCCAGAACCCGGTGGAGATGGAGGGTACCTATCCGCTGCCCGAAGCCCAGCGCGACCGGTTCATGGCCCGGGTGTCGATCGGCTATCCGAGTGCGGACGCCGAACTGCAGATGCTCGATGTGCACGGCGGGACCTCGCCGCTCGACGATCTGCGGCCGGTGGCTCACGCTCACGACATCGTGAAGCTGATCGACGCGGTACGGACGGTCCATGTGGCCGACGCCGTGCGGCGGTACGCGGTGGAGCTCGTCGGGGCCACCCGCAGCCATCCCGATCTCCGGCTCGGCGCCTCGCCGCGAGCCACCCTGCACCTGCTGCGCGCGGCGAAGGCCTCCGCGGCGCTGAGCGGCCGGGACTACTGCCTGCCGGACGACGTGCAGGCACTGGCGGTCGCGGTGCTCGCGCACCGGCTGCTGCCGACGGCACAGGCCCAGCTGAACCGTCGTACCGCCGAGCAGGTCGTGCTGGAGATCCTGCAGCAGACACCGGTACCCACAGCCGGCGGCGGCGCCGCCCAGGTGCAGCCCCAGCACCAGCCGGGCCGTCCGGTGTACAGCCGGCAGCAGCCCGGCGTACGGCGGGTGTGATGACCTCCGGGGGGCCGGCCGCGATGGACGACGGCGACGACAAGGGCGGTCTGCGGGCCGCTCTGAGCGGGCTGACCACGCGCGGGCGGTCCTTCCTCGCCGCCGGTATCGCCGCAGCGATCTGCGCGTATGTGCTGGGCCAGGCGGATCTGCTGCGGGTCGGCCTGCTGCTCGCCGCGCTGCCGCTTGTCTGTGTCGTGGTGCTCGTCCGCACCCGTTACCGGGTCGCGGGCACCCGACGGCTCTCGCCGTCCCGGGTGCCCGCGGGCACGGAGGCGCGGGTCCATCTGCGCATGGAGAACGTGTCGCGACTGCCGACCGGGCTGCTGATGTTGCAGGACCGGGTGCCCTATGTGCTCGGGCCGCGGCCCCGGTTCGTGCTGGACCGGGTGGAGGCGGGCGGCCGTCGCGAGGTCTCCTACCGGGTGCGGTCGGATCTGCGCGGGCGCTATCCGTTGGGGCCGCTGCAGCTGCGGCTGAGCGATCCGTTCGGGATGTGCGAGCTGACTCGTTCGTTCAGCGCGTACGACACCCTCGTCGTCATTCCGCGGACCGAGCCGCTGCCGCCGGTACGGCTGGCGGGCGAGGCCTCCGGGTACGGCGAGGGACGGCAGCGTTCGTTGGCGCTGGCCGGTGACGACGACGTGATTCCGCGCGGCTACCGGCACGGCGACGATCTGCGCCGGGTCCACTGGCGCTCCACCGCGCGCTACGGCGAGCTGATGGTGCGCCGCGAGGAGCAGCCACAGCGGGCCAGGTGCACGGTGCTGCTGGACACCCGGCGGATCGCCTATCAGGGGACGGGGCCCGACTCCGCCTTCGAGTGGGCGGTGTCCGGTGCGGCGTCCACGCTGGTGCATATGCTGGAGCGCGGCTTCGCGGTCCGGCTGCTGACCGACGACGGGAACGCGGTTCCGGGCGAGGGCGAAGGAGGCTTCGCCGGATCGACTCAGGAGTCCGCCGACTCCGCGGGGCTGATGATGGACACCCTGGCGGTGGTCGATCACTCCGACGGGGGCGGTCTGTCACGTGCGTACGACGTGCTGCGCGGCGGCAACGAAGGGCTGCTGATCGCGTTCTTCGGTGATCTGGACGAGGAGCAGGCGGCGATGGCGGCCCGGATGCGGCAGCGCAGCGGCGGCGCCGTCGCGTTCGTACTGGACAGCACGGCCTGGGCGCAGCCCGCCTTCGCGCCCGCGGGGGCGGACACAGCGTTCGAACGGCGGCTGCGGCTGCTGCGTGAATCGGGCTGGACGGCGGTGGCGGTGGCGCCGGGGACCGGTCTCGCCCGGTATTGGCAGCAGGCGGGACACCAGGGTCTGGCGACGCAGTCCGCTGCCGTCGGCGGCGCCACAGGTTTCTCCGGGGGATGGTCATGAGCGGTCGTGGTCGGCTGACACTGTGCGCTTTCGCGGCGACGCTGATGGCGGCGGGCTCGATGCTGCCGCTGGTCGAGCCCGCCGGATGGATCCTGCAGGCCGCGTTTCTGCTGGCGGTCCAGAGCGGGATGGGCGCGCTCGCCCGCCGGGTGCCCATGCCGCGGATGCTGATCGTCGCGGCGCAGACACTGGTCACGCTGGTTCTGCTGACGGTGGTGTTCGCCAGGACACAGGCGTTGGCCGGTGTCCTGCCGGGTCCGGAGGCCGTCCAGCGGCTCGCGGCTCTGCTGACGTCGGGCGCCGAGGATGTCGGGAGGTATGCCGCTCCGGCGCCCGTGACGGACGGCATCCGGCTGATACTGATCGGCGGTGTGCTGCTGGTCGGCCTGGCCGTGGACGCCCTCGCTGTGACGTTCCGCAGCGCGGCCCCGGCCGGTCTGCCGCTCCTCGCGCTGTACTCGGTGGCCGCGGGACTTTCCGAGGGCGGAGCGGACTGGCTCTGGTTCCTGCTCGCGGCCGGTGGCTATCTGCTGCTTCTGCTGGCCGAGGGCCGGGACCGGCTCTCCCAGTGGGGGCGGGTCTTCAGCGGCGCGACCGGCCCCCCTGGCGGACCGGCGGTCGGTGCGGCGTTCTCCGACGGCCGCCCGACGGCCCCGGTCCGCACCGGACGCCGCATCGGCGCGCTTGCGCTGGGGATCTCACTGGTCGTACCGGCGGCGCTGCCCGCGCTCGACAGCGGTCTGCTGGCCGGTACGGGCGGCACGAACGGCAAGGGGAGCGGCGGAGGCACCATCTCCGCGGTCAACCCCCTGGTCTCGCTGCAGAACAATCTGAACCAGCCGGAGAACCGGGAGGTGATGTCCTACCGCACCAATTCCGGTGACCCGCAGGGCTTCTATCTGCGGATCCTGGCCCTGGATCAGTTCAACGGAAGCGAGTGGCGGCCCTCCACACGCCGTCTGAAGGATGTACCGAAACGGCTCCCGACCCCGGACGGCCTCGGCCCGGACGTCCTGGCCACGGAGATCAGGTCGAACATCTCCGCGTCCCGTTCCTACCAGCAGACCTATCTGCCGCTCCCCTACCCCGCGACCGAGGTCAGGATAGGCGGGCGCTGGCGGTACGAGCCGATGGGACGGACGCTCGTCGGTGACCGCGGGGAGACGACCCGCGGTGCGCAGTACCAGGTCTCCAGTCTGGTGGTCCAGCCGACCGCCGACCAGCTCGCCGCGGCAGGCACCCCGCCGGCCGCTCTGCAGCGCGAGTACACCAGTGTTCCCGACTCCCTGCCGAAGGTGGTCAGGCAGACCGCGGACAGGGTGACGAAGGGCGCCGCCAACAACTACGAGCGGGCGGTGAAACTGCAGAACTTCTTCGCCTCGGACGGCGGCTTCACCTACGACACCTCGGTGAACTCGGGCACCGGGAGCGCGGCGATCGGCCGGTTCCTGAAGGACAAGCGGGGCTTCTGCGTCCACTTCTCGTTCACCATGGCCGCGATGGCGCGGACGCTGGGCATTCCGGCCCGGGTCGCGGTGGGCTTCACTCCCGGCACTGCGCAGCCGAACGGTTCGGTGTCGGTGGGGCTGCGCGATGCTCATGCCTGGCCCGAGCTGTATTTCGAGGGCGTCGGGTGGACCCGTTTCGAACCGACCCCGACGCGGGGCACCGTCCCGTCCTACACCCAGTCGGACGCCCCCGCCGGCGGCACGTCCGACCCGGCCCAGCCGGAGAAGGGCGCCTCGGCCGCTCCGACGGTCGCGCCGTCCGTCTCGGACAGCTGCCCGGCCCAGATGCGCAAGCAGGGCGAGTGCGGCAGCTCGGCGGCGCCGGGGGTAGCGGCTCCGACGGATTCCGGGACGCCGACCGGAACCGTCCTCGGTCTGGTCCTGGCCGCCCTGGTGATCCTGGCACTGCCGTTGCTGCCCATGCTCTGGCGCGTTCGGGCGCGCAGGCGTCGGCTGAGTTTCTCCGCCGGGCGTACGCAGGCTGATGCGACGGCCAGAACGCTGGCGGCCTGGCGGGAGATCATCGACACGGCATGGGACCACGGCATCGAGCCGGATGACTCCCAGACCCCGCGCAAGGCGGCAGCCCGGGTGGTTCGGCTGGGCCGGCTCGGCCCCGACGAGGCCACTGCGGTGCACCGGGTGGCGGGGGCGGTGGAGCAGGTGCTCTACGCCCCGGAGCCCCGGTCGGGTACCGGGCTCGCCGAGGACGTGGGGACGGTGCGGGCCGGACTGCGGGCGTCGGCCGGGCGGTTCGCCCGGATCCGCGCAGTCGCTGCACCACGCTCGGCCGTTCGGGTGATCTGGGCGGCCTCGGAACGCTGGGCGGCTTTCAGGGGCAGGTGGGCGGCGCGGTGGGGTCGGGACCGGTGGACCGGTTGGCTTCGACGGCCTTCCCGCCAGCAGGGGTGACGGGGGCCGGCCTGCGACCCGGCCCGTCATGTCGGCAGGGGTGACGGTGGGCCTGGCCTGCGGCCCTGCCTCTGTCCTCGATCGCCGGACGGGTCGGTAGGCGCCCCGGGGCTGCCCGGCAGCCTTCGCCCCCCCCTGCAGCGGACAGGCTTGAAGCTTCCTGGGGCTCGCCCCTGACAGTCCTTTGCCCTGAATGGCCGACAGGTTTGAAGCTTCCTCGCGCTGCCCCGGATCAAGGTGCGCTCTCAAGCGCCGGGCAGGACCGATTTTCGGGCCTGCCCGGCATTTGAGGGCAGCGGCGGGCCGAAGGCCGACCCCGGGCACACGTGAGGGGCGGCCGCAGAAATGCGGCCGCCCCTCACCCAAGATTGTCCCAGGCTCTATTGGCCCTGCTCGTCACGGCGGCGCTGCCACCGCTCCTCGATCCGATTCATCACGGTCCGGCGCTGCCTGGGCTGACGGCGCTCGCCGCCGCCTCCGGCTGCCTGTCGCTCGCCCGGCTTGGGCGCTTTGCGCCAACCTGTGACCGCAAGGACCGCGCAGCCGAGCATGACGAGGAACCCCACCACGCTGATCCAGATCTGCTGGGCGACCATTCCGGCCATGAGGAGCGCGATACCCACCAGGAAGCCTGCGACCGCCTGGTAGACCCGTCGCCGGGTGTACGTACGCAGCCCGCTTCCCTCGAGCGCTGTCGCGAACTTGGGATCTTCGGCGTACAGCGCTCGCTCCATTTGCTCGAGCATTCGCTGCTCGTGCTCCGAGAGCGGCACGGAGTCCTCCTCGTCGTCGGCCGCGGGGGGCGGCCGGTATGCGGCCCTTCCAGGATAGGCAGGGATTCGCCCCCGTGAAACCTGCCCTCTTTGCCAATCAGCCAGTCCGGGCCGCCATGACGGCACAGCTGCTGAGGCGTTGATTCCCCAACCTCCGATCCGTCATGCCGGATGGTGTCCCCCGATCATACGTGGCGAAGCCCCCGATCGGGGGTCCTGGGGCGTACTCCATCTGCGGCTGCGTCCCTGATCAGCCACGCTAGAGCTGAGCTACCACCCGTCGGCGGCCGCGCGCTCAGGCGCGCTTCGTGCCCAGAACGTGCAGCTGCGTCGCGACCGAGTGGAAGGCGGGCAGTTCGGCCGCGGCCGCCTCCAGCTTGAGCAGGGCCTCCATGGCACCGGGCTCGGTGTCCACCAGGGCGCCTGGCACGAGGTCGGCGAAGACCCGTACGCCGTGGACCGCGCCGACCTCGACGTCCGCCGCGGAGACCAGCTCGGTGAGCTGCTCCGCGGTGTAGCGCCGGGGCATCGGGTCCCCGTCGCCCCAGCGGCCCGCCGGGTCGCTGAGCGCCTTCCGGGCCTCGGTGAAGTGACCGGCGAGCGCCCGGGCCAGGACCGCGCCACCGAGCCCGGCGGCGAGCAGGCTGAGCGCGCCGGACGGACGGAGCGCCTCGACCGCGTTGCGCACACCCTCGGCGGGGTCGTCCACGTACTCCAGGACTCCGTGGCACAGCACCGCGTCGTAACCACCGCGCTCCACCACCTCGAACAGGCCGTGGATGTCGCCCTGAACCCCACGGACCCGGTCGGCGACCCCGGCCTCGGCGGCTCGGCGCTCCAGGGCGAAGAGCGCGTTGGGGCTGGGGTCGACGACGGTGACCCGGTGGCCGAGACGGGCAACCGGCACCGCGAAGTTGCCGGTGCCGCCGCCGGTGTCCAGGACATCCAGGGCGTCCCTGCCGGTCGCCTTGACCTGGCGGTCGAGGGCGTCCTTCAGGACCTCCCAGACCACGGCGGTACGGAGGGAGGCGCGGGGGCGCAGCTGGTCCGACACGGCAGATGACTCCTCGGCACGGTGCCGCCGCTGACGGCGGCGGAGCGTGAACAGTGCAGGTGGTACAAGTGCTATCCACCCTATTGCCTCGCGCCCCCGTCGCCGTCATCCTGCGTCGGGCCGCTCCCTCCGGGCCCGTGGGAGCACCGGCTGAAGCGCCAGCAACCGCTCGACCAGGCGCAGGAACATCGCCGCGTCACGCAGCAGATCGTCGGCGTCCCGCCAGCTGGCAGCGCCCGGTATACCGGCTTCCGCACGGGCCCTGCGACGGGCGCCGGAGGCGAACAGCGCGCTCCATTCGGTCAGCTCGGGGGCTATTTCCGGGAGAACCTCCCAGGCGCTGCGGATCCGCTCCCGGCGCCTCCGGGAGGTCTCGGGGCGGCCCCGCACGGCGAGCACGGCGGCAGCGGTGCGCAGCGCGGCGAGGTGGGCGGTGGCATACCGCTCGTTCGGCACATCGAGAACGGCGGCCTCGTCGAGGCCGGCGCGGGCCTGGGCGAGCAGATCGAGGGCGGCGGGCGGCGCCGTGGTGCGGCGCACAACGGGATGGACATCGTTTGCCGGACCGGTCAGTGAGGGGGCAGGGCCGTCTGCGCGGCGCCGGGGTACGGCTGCTGCGGACGAGTGGGCCATGACGAAACCTCCTGTCTCGTGTAACGGCTCCGTGGCCGTATGTATCCATCGTGAGCGGCACCACTGACAATCGGGGCCGCCCACCCCTTGACCTGCCGTTTTGCTTCGATCGCGAGTTCGGGATATTTTTTGTACTGACCGGTCAGTTCAAAAGAGGGAGAGGGTCTGTGGACAGCCCGCACGGGGCAGCTGTCACCGCCGAGGATTTCGGGCTCGCGGGACCACGCGGCTGGGCCTTCCGGGGCGTGGGCATCAAGGCCGAGCCCGGCTCACTCGTGGCGATCGAGGGCCCGTCCGGCTCCGGCCGCACCTGCCTGCTGCTCGCCCTCGTCGGCCGGATGCGCCCCACCGAGGGCCAGGCGGAGATCGGCGGACTGCGTCTGCCGCGCCAGATGGCCGCCGTACGTCGCATCAGCGCACTGGGCCCGGTGCCCGGGGTCAACGAGCTCGACCCGGCCTTCACCGTCGCCGAGCACCTGCGGGAGCGGGCCCTGCTGCAGCGCCGCTTCGACGGTTCGCTGCGGGCTCTGCTGCGTCCGCGCGCCGAGCGCATCGCCGCCGCGCAGGAACGGATCGACGCGGCGCTGGACGCCACCGGACTCGACCCCGCCGCCCTGCCCAAGGCCGAGCGGACCTCCGTACGGGATCTGGAACGGCTGGAGGCGCTGCGGCTGTCCATCGCCCTCGCGTTGCTCGGCCGACCCCGGCTGCTCGCGGTGGACGACACCGATCTCAAGCTCTCCGACGTCGAACGGGCCCAGGCCTGGGAGTTGTTGCGGTCCATCGCCGACAGCGGGACGACCGTGCTCGCCGTGTGCAGCCAGGCGCCCGAGGGCGCCATCACCGTACGTACCGACACCACGGCCGCACCGGCGGACGCGCAGGACACCGCAGCCGAGGAAACCACGACCGAGGAGGGACCGGCCGATGCGTTCGCCGAGACTGGCCGCGCTTGAGCTGAAGCGTTTCGGCAGGGGAAAGCTGCCGGTCGCCGCACTGATCGCGCTCCTGCTGCTGCCGCTGCTCTACGGCGCCCTGTACCTGTGCTCCTTCTGGGACCCGTACAGCCGCCTCGACAAGATCCCGGTCGCGCTGGTCAACGACGACAAGGGCACCACCGCCGCCGGAAAGCACATCGCTGTCGGCGACGAGATCACCGGCGAGCTCCTCGACTCCAAGACCTTCGAGTGGCACGAGGTGAGCTCCGCCGAGGCGCACAAGGGTGTCGAGGACGGTACGTACTACCTCTCGCTCACCATGCCGTCGGACTTCAGCAAGCGGATCGCGTCCAGTTCGGGTGACTCCCCCGAGACCGGTGCGCTCCAGGTGCGGACCAACGACGCCAACAACTACATCGTCGGGCAGATCTCCCGGACGGTGTTCTCCGAGGTGCGCACCGCCGCGTCGACCAACGCCTCGCGCAGCTTCCTCGACCGGATCTTCATCAACTTCTCCGACCTCCACGACGCGACGGCGAAGGCCGCCAAGGGTGCCGACGACCTCAAGGGCGGCATCGGCAAGGCGAAGAAGGGATCGCAGGATCTGGCGGACGGGCTGAAGGACGCCAAGGCCGGCAGCAGCAGTCTGGCCGGTGGGATCGTCAAGCTGAACAAGGGCGCGGGCGATCTCGAAACCGGCTCCCGGCAGGTCGCCGACGGCACCCAACTGCTCGCCGAAAAGGTCAACGGGATGGCGGCCGACGTCCGCCCGTTCCTGAAGGACAACGGCGAGTCGATCGGCGACACCGCCCGGCTGGTCGCCGATTCCTCGCAGACCGTACGGGACAACCTCGACCAGTTGGTGAAGTCGGCGCCCACCGCGGCCACCGCCGCCCACACAGCCTCCGACGACCTGGACGACGTCTACCGCACCCGCTGCACGGAGCAGCCGCTCGCCGACCCCACCGTCTGCCCGCCGCTGAAGCGCGCGAAGACCGCGGCGGCCGATGTCGCGAAGGTCGCCGACGATGTGAATGTGCTGGTCACGAACCAGAACGGCGATCTGAAGAAGCTGCGCACCCAACTGACTACGCTGCAGCAACGGGCCACTGACCTGGCCGAGAGCGCGCCGCACCTGGACGAGGACCTCAAGTCCGCCGTGAAGAAGGTCAACGCGCTCAACACCGGCGCCCACAAGGTCGCCAAGGGAGCGGACGAACTGCACACCGGCCTGGCCACGGCCAAGACCGGATCCGCCGACCTGGACACCGGGGTGAGCAATCTCAAGAAGGGCGCGAACGACCTGGACGGCGGGCTGATCCGGCTCGGCGACGGTTCGGCCGCCCTCGCCCAGGGACTCAACGACGGCGCCGGCGAGATCCCCGACTACGACAAGAAGGACCGCGACGCGCGTACCGAAGTCATGGCCGACCCGGTGCAACTGGCCTCCAAGTCGCTGCACGCTGCCCCCAACTACGGCACCGGCTTCGCCCCTTACTTCATCCCGCTCTCTCTCTGGGTCGGCGCGATGGTGGCGTACATGCTGATCCAGCCGCTCAACCGGCGCGCGCTCGCCGCCGGGGCCTCCGCCTGGCGGATCGCCTTCGCGGGCTGGCTCCCGGTGGCCGCGATCGGTCTGCTGCAGGTGGCCGCCCTGATGTCCGTACTGCACTGGGGACTCGGTCTGCAGATGACCCGTGCCGCCGGAACGATCGGCTTCCTGGCTCTGGTCACCTGCTGCTTCGCAGCGATCATCCAGTGGCTCAACGCCCGGTTCGGGGCTGCCGGACGGATTCTCGTGCTGGCGGTACTGATGCTCCAGCTGACCTCGGCCGGGGGTACGTATCCCGTCCAGACCAGCCCCGGATTCTTCAACGCGATCCACCCTTACCTGCCGATGAGTTACGTCGTCGAGGGGCTGCGCAGGCTGATCACGGGCGGCGGCCTCGGTCCCGTCTGGCAGGGCTGCGCGGTGCTGCTGGCCTTCACAGCGGGGGCGCTCGCGCTGACGGCGGTCTCCGCACGCCGCAAGCAGGTGTGGACCCTGGACCGGCTCCACCCGGAGCTGAGCCTGTGAGCGCGCCCGGACCTGTGAGAATCAGGGGCATGGAAAGCAGTAGCACCACGCGCCGCCAGGCCACCCGGCAGAAGCTCTACGAGGCGGCGGTGACTCTCATCGCCGAGAAGGGCTTCTCGGCGACCACGGTGGACGAGATCGCCGAGCGCGCCGGGGTCGCCAAGGGCACGGTCTACTACAACTTCAAGAGCAAGACCGAGCTCTTCGAGGAGCTGCTGCGCCACGGCGTCGGGCTGCTCACGGCATCGCTGCGCTCGGCGGCGGAGGAGACCGAGGGGCGCGGCGGCACCCGGGTCCAGGCCCTGGACGCGATGATCAGGGCCGGTCTGGTATTCATCGACCGCTACCCGGCCTTCACCCAGCTGTACGTCGCGGAGCTGTGGCGCACCAACCGGGCCTGGCAGTCGACCCTCCTGGTGGTGCGTCAGGAGGCCGTCGCCGTGGTCGAGGAGGTGTTGCGCGAGGGCGTGAAGAACGGTGAGCTCAGCGAGGAGATCGACATCCAGCTGACAGCTGCCGCCCTCGTCGGCATGGTGCTGGTGGCGGCCCTGGACTGGCAGGCGTTCCAGCCGGAGCGGTCGATCGACGACGTGCACTCGGCGCTGTCGCTGCTGCTGCACGGGCGCGTCAGCGGGCGCTGATCCCCGAGGGGCCGGCCCCTGAGGCGGGGCCGGTCCCCGCTGACGGGCTGTCCCCGCTGACGGGTCACCCTCGCCGCGGCCGCCCGCCCCGAGGCACAAAGACGCCGGTCCGGCGAGGCTCGATCCCCCGAGCCTGCGCCGGACCGGCGTCTGCTGTGCAGCCGGAGAACCTTCCCCCGTGACCCCCGTTTTCCCCCGTGGTCCCCGGGCTCTCCGTCGTGCCCCCGCTCCGGAAGGAGTGCCGCGCCCGTTCCGCCGCCCCGTGTCGGCGGTGCCGGCGCCGCGCCCCTCTCCGTGGCCTCCAGTCTCCCGTCCGCGCAGGTGGGAGCCCATCCGCGCACCTACTCATCTCGTTGCCTAGGTACGGATACTCAGGGCTTCGCACCGAACCCCACTCCGGGTCGATCGCCGCCTGGTTACGATCGCGTCCGTGTCCGTACTCCCTCTGGTGTTCACAAGCGGCTGGGCGAGCGGGATCAACGCCTATGCGGTGGTCCTGCTGCTCGGTGTCTTCGGCGCGACCGGCATCACCGACGAGGTGCCCGCATCGCTGCAGCGCACCGATGTCCTCGTCGTGGCCGGTGTGCTCTTCCTGTGCGAGGTGGTGGCGGACAAGATCCCGTACGTGGACACGGTCTGGGACTCGGCGCACACCGTCATCAGGCCGGTCGCCGGTGCCGTCGTGGCGGCGCTGCTGGCCGGCGAGAGCGGTTCGCTGCCGGAGCTCGCGGCCGGGGCCGTCGGCGGTTCCACCGCGCTGATGAGCCATCTGGTGAAGGCCGGCACCAGGATGGCGGTCAACACCTCCCCGGAGCCGTTCAGCAATATCGCGATCAGCATGGCCGAGGACCTGGGCGTCGCAGGAATCGTCACGTTCGCGATATTCCATCCGCTGGCGGCCGCGGTCATTGCCGCGGCACTGCTGCTGCTCGGCCTGGTGATACTGGTCTTCCTGGCCTCCCGGATCCGCCGGTTCCTGCGCCGCAGGGCCCAGCGCCGCGAGGAGAAACGCCTGGTCGGGACCGGTTCGCACTGGCCACTGGACTGAGTGTCACAGGCGGCCGTTAAGGTCACTGACATGGCACGAATTGCGGTGATCGGCGCCGGGATGGGCGCGATGGCGGCGGCCGCCCGGCTCGCCGTGGCAGGCCACCGGGTAACGGTGTACGAGCGGTCGGAGACCTTCGGCGGCTCGGTCGGCCGGTATGCCCATGAGGGCTTCGCCTTCGACACCGGTCCCACGCTGCTGCATCTGCCCGCGGTCTACCGCGACTTGTTCGTGAAGACGGGCAAGGAGCCGCTGGAGCGGTGCGTCACGATGACGCAGGTCGATCCGGCGAGCCGCCACATCTTCGCGGACGGCACGACGGTCTCGCTGCCGAATGCCTCACGGGCCGGGGTGGTCGCCGCCCTGGACGCTGCGCTCGGGGGCGGCGCGGGCGCGGTCTGGGGCGAGTTCCTCGACCGGGCGCGCGATGCCTGGGACCGGTCCCGGCGTCCGCTGCTGGAGGAGCCGTTGCGCTCCGACTGGCAAGTGCTCGGCCGTGATCCGTATCCCGCGCTCCGGCAGCGCCGGCTGCTGCGCTCGGCCCGTCAGGCGGGCACGGTGGCGGAGGTCGGCGCGTGGGAGCTCTCGGACCCCCGGCTGGCCGCCCTGTTCGACGGGTACGCCCTGTCGTACGGGCTCGACCCCCTGCGCGCCCCGGCGGCGGCCGCCCTGCTGCCGTACATGGAGGAGACCTTCGGCAGCTGGTATGTCTCCGGCGGGATCCGGGCCCTGGCGCAGGCGGTGTACGAGCGGTGCCTGGCCCGGAAGGTGGAGTTCGTCTTCGGCGGCGAGGTGGCCCGGGTCGTCGAGAAGGACGGCCGGGCGGCGGGCGTCGAGCTCCTGGACGGGACGGTTGCCGAGGCCGGCCATGTGGTACTGGGTGCCCGTCCGAATCCGGGCCTGGTGCCCGGTCAGGAGCTGTGGCGGGACGGCGATGTCGCGGTGCAGCCGGGGCAGGGAGTGGTGCCGGGCCGGTTCCTGGTCCTGTTGTCGCTGCGCGGCGCCCGGCCCGCGGATGCCGTGCACCGGACCCTGGTGCACCCGGCGGACGGCGCGTCGGAGCGCGAGGCGGTGTTCGGCGGAAGGCTCGCCGACCGGCCCACGGTCACGGTGCTGCGCCCGGACGACCCGTCGACCCGCCCCGACGACGCGCACGAGGCAGTGACACTGATGGCGACAGTCGCCCCGCACGGCGCGGTGGACTGGACGGACGCGGCGCTGCGCGAGCGGTGCACCGACGCACTGATCGAAGCGGCCAGCGCGGCCATGCCCGGCATACGGGAGCGGCTGCTCCACGCCGAGGTGCGGACCCCGGCCGAGACGGCGGCCGACACCGGCGCCGAGGGCGGCTCGGTGCCCGCGCCCGCGCTGGCCGGGGCGCGGGGCGCTTATCTGCATCCGGGCAATCGCACCCGGCTGCCGGGGCTCTACGCCGCGGGCGGCTGGTCGCATCCGGGTGGCGGGCTCGCCCACGCGGGGATGTCGGGGGCGCTGGTCGCCGGGCTGATCGTGGAGGGGGACGGGTTCAGGGGCTCCCAATGAGGGAGAGGCCGCCGGTCGGCGGCGTCACCGGCGTGCCGGGCACTCCCGATCGCCGCCCTGCCCTCGGTCACTCCCACGGCACCCTGCTCCCGCCGGTCCGAGGTCAGTAGCGGTTCTGCTGCTCGTTGTAGCCGGTGTCGTAGCCGTTCGGGTACGGGGCAGGCTGTGCGGGCTGCTCCGGAGGTGCGGGCGGGTACTGCTCGCCCTCGCGCTGTTGCGGCACCCAGACACCGCCGGGCGGGGTCTCGGGGGCGTGCTGCTGGGCGTACGGATCGGCGGCGTGCTGCTGGCCGCCATAGCTGTCGTAGCCGTTGCCGTAGCTGTCGTACGAGGCGTACTGCGTGGAGCCGCCGGTGGTGCCGGTCCCGATGTAAGGGTCGGAGTACGCGGCGTACTGCTGCTGGCCCGTGCCGTAGTCGTACTGCCCCGCGAACGAGTCCTGGCCGGCGAACGAGTCCTGGCCGGGCGCCGCGTACGTGGAGTGGTCGGCGTAGGGGTCGTACGCCGCGTACTGGGGCTGCTGCTCGGGCTGCCGGCCCTGGTTCTGTCCCTGCTGCGACTGCGGGTGATCGCTGTAGACGCCGTACTGCCCGGTGTCGTCCGGCATCGGCTCCGGCTCGTAGACCGCGCCCCCCGGTGCCGTGGCGTCCGCCCGCTGCGGGGCCTGCTCGTCGTACTCCATCTCCAGGTCCGACACCTCGAGCGTGGGCTCGCGGCTGCCCCGGTCGCCCCCTCCCCGGCGGCGACGGCTCTCGCCGGGGCTGCCCCCTATCGCCCAGCCGGTCGAGAAGCCGCGCCTGAAGGACAGCGTGACGTACGTCTGGCCGGTCGCGAACGCGATCGCGCCGACGACGATGACGAACACGGACGGCATCAGTACGCCGACGACCACACAGCCGAAGCCCGCGAAGGCGAGCAGACGCCAGCGAAGGCGCGCCTTGTACTGCAGGAGCACCTCGCCGAGCAGCCACAGTGCGACGATTCCGAACGCGATGTAGAGGACTGTCCAGCCCATGCCCGCCCCCTCCTACGGCCACCGCCCCGGGTCGTGGCGGGTACGGCCGGTCACGACTGCTTGTGCAGTCCGAGATTCTCGTAGATTTCGAGCGTCGCCGTCGAGTTGTTGAGCGTGATGAAGTGCAGTCCGGGCACACCCTCGGATTGCAGCCTCGCGCAGAACTGCGTTGCGAAGTCGATGCCAATGGAGCGTACAGCGGCGGGATCGTCCTTGGCGGCGAGGATGCGTTCTTTCAGCGCGGAAGGGAAAGACGCGTTGCTGAGCTGCGCAAACCGGTCCAACTGCTTGACGCTGGTCAGCGGCATGACCTCAGGGATGATCGGCGTTTCGCAACCCGCAGCGACCACACGGTCACGCATCCGCAAATAGTCCTCCGGATTGAAGAACATCTGGGTGATCGCATAGTCGGCGCCGGCGCGGCACTTGTCCACGAAATGCTGCGTGTCGGTGTCCCAGTCGGTCGAGCGCGGGTGCATCTCGGGAAATGCCGCGACGCCGACGCAGAAATCGCCGGATTCTTTGATGAGCCGGACGAGATCGGCCGCGTACCGCACACCCTGCGGGTGCTCGACCCACTCGCCCATCGGGTCGCCGGGCGGGTCTCCGCGCACGGCGAGGATGTTCCGGATTCCGGCGTCGGCGTACTGCCCGATCATGTTGCGCAGCTCGGCGACGGAGTGGTTCACCGCCGTGAGGTGGGCGACCGGGGTGAGGGTGGAATCGGCGGCGATCTGCTGGGTGGCCTTGACCGTCCCGGCCCGGGTGGAGCCACCGGCCCCGTAGGTCACGGAGACGAAGCTCGGCCCCACCGCCTCGACGCGGCGCAGCGCATTCCAGAGGTTCCGCTCGCCCTTCTCGGTCTTGGGCGCCCAGAACTCGAACGAATACGAAGTCTTGCCGGTCGCGAGGAACTCACGCACCGTGCGCGCGTGATCTGTCCTGGTAGAAGGTGTGCCAAGGGCCATACGGGCAGGTTAACCAGAGCGCGACGGCCACAGGACCAGACCAGCGATAATTGCCCGAATTGACTGGTTGTTTGTCCACCCTTCGGACATCTGGCCGGATCACGCTCCGGTGCGCGCCCGGATTCGCTCGGCCAGCTCGGCGGTGGCGGCGGCCGGGTCCGTGGCCTCGGTGATCGCCCGTACGACGACCACCCGGCGCGCTCCGGCGTCCAGCACCTCGTCGAGATTGCCCGCGTCGATCCCTCCGATGGCGAACCACGGACGCCGCTGGTCGAGCGAGGCGGCGTACCGCACGAGGTCCAGGCCCGGGGCGTGCCGGCCGGGCTTGGTCGGGGTGGGCCAGCAGGGGCCGGTGCAGAAGTAGTCCACCCCGGGCTCGGCGACGGCCGCGTCGACCTCGGATTCGGCGTGGGTGGAGCGGCCGACCACCACATCCTCGCCGATGACGGCGCGGGCGGCGGGGACCGGCAGGTCACCCTGGCCGAGGTGCAGCACATCGGAGCCGATGGCGTGGGCGACGTCGGCCCGGTCGTTCACCGCGAGGAAGCTGCCGTGGCGCCTGCAGGCTTCGGCGAAGACCGCCAGGTGTTCGAGCTCCTCGGCCGCTTCCATGCCCTTGTCGCGCAGCTGAACGATGTCCACCCCACTGGAGAGGACGGCGTCGAGGAATGCGGGGAGGTCACCTTGGCGCCTGCGGGCGTCCGTGCACAGATACAGCCGGGCATCAGACAGCAGCGCGCGAGGCATGGACATGGCGCGGTTCCCCCTGGAGAGCGTTGTGGAGCGGCTGTCGGTACGGCGCGGAGGTACGGGCCGCGCACTGCTGCGCGGCCCGCACCTCACATACGTCCCGCGGTCAGACGGCGAGCGCCTGGGCGCGGCGCTTCACCTCCGTGCCGCGATTCTCGCTCAGCGCCTGGGCAGGGGTGCCCGGCAGGGTCGGGTCGGGGGTGAAGAGCCATTCCAGCATCTCTTCGTCGGTGTAGCCGTCGTCCCTCAGGAGCGTCAGGGTTCCGGAGAGACCCTTGACCACCTTGTCGCCGTCGATGAAGGCGGCAGGCACCTGGAGCGTCCGGTTCTCACCACGTCGTACGGCGATGAGCTGGCCCTCCTTGACCAGCTGCCGCACGCGCGTCACCTCGACATCGAGCATTTCGGCGATGTCGGGAAGGTGGAGCCAGGCGGGGACGAGAGCATCAATCTTTGCGTCAATCTCGGTCACAGGGACAAGCCTGCCATCCCGGACCGACAGTCGGTAGCCGGGCCGACCGTACGGGGGTCGGGGTACGCCGTCAGAGGGTTGCCGACTTCAGCGGCACGGAGGGGTCGGCGGCCCGTGCCGGATCGAGCCGCACCCCCGCCTCGATGAGCTTGCGCCCCTGCGCCAGATCGCGTGGCCGGCCGACGGCGAGGACCGCGACCAGGACGCCGCCCCGCAGCCAGCACACCGACCAGGAGGGACCCGCCGGATCGCCGCGCCACAGCAGGGTGTCGGCGCTGCCGTGGTGGCCCGCGTACTGGACGAACCGGTCGAACTGCTCGGACCAGAAGTACGGCACGGGGTCGTACGTCTGCGGCGCCGGGCCGTCCTCGGCCGCCGCCCCGATGATGTTGGCGGCGGCGGTCCGAGGGCCCTGGAGGGCGTTGTCCCAGTGGTGGATGAGAAGGCGTTCGCCGTACCGCGAGGAGGGGAACGAGGCGCAGTCACCGACCGCGTACACATCGGGGAGCGAGGTGCGCAGCGCCCCGTCGGCGGTCACCGATCCGTCGGGGCCGAGCGCGATGCCTGAGCCGGCCAGCCAGCCCGTGGCGGGCCGTGCGCCGATTCCGACGACGACCGCTCCGGCCGGGATCGTGCGGCCGTCCGCGAGGATCACCCGGCCGGGTTCGATGCGGGCGACCCGGGCCCCGGTGAGGAGTTCGGCGCCGCTCTCGGCGTACCAGGCGGTCATCGGGGCGGCGACCTCGGCGGGCATCGCGCCCGCGAGGGGTCGGTCGGCGGCCTCGACGACGGTGACCTCGCAACCCGCGGCACGGGCCGCGGTGGCGAACTCGGCGCCGATCCAGCCCGCGCCGACGACCACGACGCCGTGCTGCCCGTCGAGTACGGGCCGCAGCCGTGCCGCGTCGTCGAGGGTGCGCAGCAGATGGACGCCGGGAACGCCCTCGGCACCGGGCAGGACGACCGGTTCGGCGCCGGTCGCGATCACCAGGACATCGTATGCAACGGGTCCTGACGGGGTGTCCAGCTCATGCGCGCCCGGCCGCACACCGGTGACTTCGCGGCCCAGCTGCAGATCGATGTCCAGCGCCTCGAAATCGACGTCGAAGGCGGAGTCCTCGGCCTTGCCGAGCAGTACCGCCTTGGACAGCGGGGGCCGGTCGTAGGGCTGGTGCGGTTCGGCGCCGATCAGGGCGACGGAGCCGGTGAAGCCCTGTTCCCGCAGGGCCACCGCCGTCTGCACGCCGGCCATGCCCGCGCCGACGATGACGACGCGGCGCCCTGCCTGCCGGTCCGGCTGTTCTGACTGCTGCTGCTCGCTCACCCGTACACCATACGCATCTGACGAATCGTCAGGAAAGGGGGAGCTCTTCGACCGTGCTCGTACCGCTGCCCTCCTGCGACTCCCACTCCCACCGCTCGTCCAGCCGGACCCGGCCGTCCGCGAGGTCGACGACGGTGGAGACACAGTGACCGGAGGATGTCGTGCCGTCCTGCTTCAGCTGGACGTAGCGGAAGTCGAGGGTGTCGTCGACGCGGATGCCGACAAGATGGCCGCGGACCACGTCGCCGCCCGTGTACTCGGCCCAGATCCGGCCGTCCTCCTCGTGGTACGTGAAGCGGGTACGGGTACCGACCTGGCCCGGAGCCTGGTCGGCGACCGGTGAGAGGACGAGTCCGTCGAGCGAACGGGCCACGGTGGCTGCTCCCTTACTGGGGCCGGGGGACGGGGTCTAAGGTGGCCAACGTAAAACACTCGCGGGAGCCCGGACGCACCGGGCTGAGAGGGAGGCTGGGCGGCCTCCGACCGTACGAACCTGATCCGGGTCATGCCGGCGAAGGGAGGGGCTGGGCGCCCATGCGTTCTTCTCGGAACGGCAACGGATCCGACGTCCTTGTCATCGGGGGCGGGATCATCGGTCTGGTGACCGCCTGGCGGGCCGCGCAACGCGGCCTGCGCACCGCGGTCGTCGATCCCGAACCGGGTGGCGGAGCCGCCCGGGTGGCGGCCGGCATGCTGGCCGCCGTCACCGAACTCCACTACGGCGAACAGATGCTGCTGGGCCTCAATGTCGCCTCGGCCGCCCGCTATCCGGCCTTCGCGGCCGAGCTGGAGGCGGCGAGCGGACAGGAAACCGGCTTCCGCACCTGCGGCACCCTGGCCGTCGCGCTGGACTCCGACGACCGTGCCCATCTGCGGGAACTGCACGCCCTGCAGCAGCGTTCGGGCCTGGAGTCGCAGTGGCTCACCGGCCGCGAATGCCGCCGCCTGGAGCCGATGCTCGCGCCGGGCGTCCGCGGCGGTCTGCGGGTCGACGGCGACCACCAGATCGATCCCCGCCGGCTGGCCGCCGCACTGCTGACCGCCTGCGAGCGGGCCGGGGTGGTCTTCCACCGCAGCTGGGCGGAGCGCCTGACGGTGATACGCGACCGGGCCGCCGGAGCCCTGCTCGCCGGTGGTACGGAGCTCGCCGCCGACCAGGTCGTACTCGCCGCGGGCAGCCTCAGCGGCCGGCTTCCGGGGCTGCCGGACGAGGCCGTGCCGCCGGTCCGGCCGGTGAAGGGGCAGGTGCTGCGGCTGACCGTGCCCGCCGCGTACGCACCGTTCCTCACCCGGACGGTCCGGGCCGTGGTCCGGGGAAGCCACGTCTATCTCGTACCGCGCGAGAACGGCGAACTGGTCGTCGGCGCCACCAGCGAGGAGCTGGGCTGGGACACCACCGTCACCGCGGGCGGCGTCTACGAGCTGCTGCGGGACGCCCACGAGCTGGTGCCCGGCATCACCGAGCTGCCGCTCACCGAGACCCGGGCCGGCCTGCGCCCCGCCTCCCCCGACAACGCCCCGCTGCTCGGCCCCACCGCCCTGCCCGGCCTCCACCTCGCCACCGGCCACCACCGCAACGGAGTGCTGCTGACCCCCGTCACCGGTGACGTCATGGCAGAGCTCCTCACCACAGGCGAGGTGCCCGAGCCGGCCCGCCCCTTCACCCCGCACCGTTTCTCGTCCGCCGCCGTCTCCGTACGTCAGGAGCAGCCCGCATGACCGATCCCGCACCCCTCTCCGAGCCCGCGCCCCTCTCCGTGTCCGTGAACGGCGAGGTCCGTCTCCTCGCCGCGGGCACCACCCTGGACACCCTTGTCGCCACCCTGACCGCCGCGCACTCCGGCGTCGCGGCCGCCCTCAACGAGACCGTCGTCCCACGCAGCCGGTGGTCCACCGCGACACTCGCCGACGGCGACCGGATCGAAGTCCTCACCGCGGTCCAGGGAGGCTGACCATGTCCGACGATCTCTTCACCCTCGGCGGCACCCTCTTCGGCTCCCGGCTGATCATGGGAACCGGCGGGGCGCCCAGCCTCGACGTGCTGGAACGCTCCCTGACCGCCTCCGGCACCGAGCTCACCACCGTCGCGATGCGCCGCCTCGATCCAACCGTGCAGGGCTCGGTGCTCTCCGTGCTCCAGCGCCTCTCCATCCGCGTGCTGCCGAACACAGCGGGCTGCTTCACCGCGGGCGAGGCCGTGCTGACCGCCCGGCTGGCCCGCGAGGCGCTCGGCACCGACTGGATCAAGCTGGAGGTGGTGGCCGACGAGCGGACCCTGCTGCCCGACCCGATCGAGCTGCTGGACGCCGCGGAGACCCTGGTGGACGACGGCTTCACCGTGCTGCCGTACACCAATGACGACCCGGTGCTGGCCCGCAGGCTCCAGGACGTGGGGTGCGCGGCGATCATGCCGCTCGGCTCCCCCATCGGCTCCGGCCTCGGCATCCGCAATCCGCACAACTTCCAGCTGATCGTCGGACAGGCCCGGGTACCGGTGATTCTCGACGCGGGCGCCGGGACGGCCTCGGACGCGGCGCTCGCGATGGAGCTGGGGTGCGCGGCGGTGATGCTGGCGTCCGCGGTGACCCGGGCCCAGGAGCCCGAGCTGATGGCCGCGGCGATGCGGCATGCGGTGGAGGGCGGGCGGCTGGCGTACCGCGCGGGCCGGATCCCGCGCCGCCACTTCGCCGAGCCCTCGTCGCCGGTGGAGGGGCGCGCGGCGCTGGACCCGGAGCGCCCGGCGTTCTGACCGGCCGGACCGCCGCCGGCGACTGCGGTGCGCATGTCCCTGTCACGGCTCGGCTGCAGTACGGCCCCGGGTCCGCCCCGGCCCGTGAACGGTGTCCGTGGCGGCTCGTAGACTCGCATGCGTGGATACGACCCTCCAGGACCCTCTCGTCGGGCAGCTGCTCGACGGCCGCTATCGCGTCGATGCCCGCATCGCCGTGGGCGGCATGGCCACGGTCTACCGGGCCGTGGACACCCGGCTGGACCGGGTGCTCGCCCTCAAGGTCATGCACCCGGCGCTCGCCACGGACGCCTCGTTCGTCGAGCGCTTCATCCGCGAGGCCAAGTCCGTGGCCCGGCTCGCGCACCCCAATGTCGTCGCGGTCTTCGACCAGGGCGCCCAGGGGCAGTACGTCTACCTCGCGATGGAGTACGTCGCGGGCTGCACCCTGCGCGACGTACTGCGCGAGCGCGGCGCCCTGCAGCCGAGGGCCGCACTGGACATCCTGGAGCCGGTCCTCGCCGCCCTCGGCGCCGCGCACCGCGCCGGCTTCGTGCACCGCGACATGAAGCCTGAGAACGTCCTGATAGGGGACGACGGCCGGGTCAAGGTCGCCGACTTCGGTCTCGTACGGGCCGTGGGCGCCGTCACCAACACCACCGGGTCCGTCCTGGGCACCGTCTCCTATCTCGCCCCCGAGCAGATAGAGCACGGCACGGCGGACACCCGCACCGATGTGTACGCCTGCGGTGTCGTCCTGTACGAGATGCTGACCGGCTCCAAGCCGCACGCCGGCGACACCCCCGCCCAGGTCATCTACCAGCACCTCAACGAGGACGTCCCGGCCCCGTCGGCCGCCGTCCCGGGGCTCCCGGTCGAGCTCGACGACCTGGTGGCCGTCGCCACGGCCCGCAACCCCGAGGTCCGCCCGTTCGACGCGGTGGCGCTGCTCGCCGAGACCCGCGAGGCCCGCTCCGGCCTCACCGACGCCCAACTGGACGCCGTACCGCCGCAGGCTCTCGCCGAGGTGCACGACGCCGCCGAGGACCGCACGAGCGTGATCCCGCGGCTGCTCCCGGCCTACCAGGGCGTCGCCCACCACACCAGCCGGCTGGAGATGCCACCGCCGACGCCGCCGCAGCCCGCGCCGCACGGCCTGCGCCTCCGCGGCCCGCGGCGCTCCGTCATCGCCGCGGTCGTCGCGGTGCTGCTGACGCTGGGGATCGGCACCGGTGTCTGGTACATCAACTCCGGGCAGTTCACCCGGGTCCCCTCGGTGCTCGGCCAGACCGAGAAGACCGCCCAGGAGCGGCTCTCGGACGCCGGCCTGGAACTCAAGAGCGTCGAACGGGCCTACAGCGACACCGTCGAGCGCGGCAAGGTCATCAGCAGCGACCCCGAGTCCGGCACCCGCGTCCGGAACGAAGCGGTGACGCTCGTCGTCTCGCGCGGCCCGGAGATCGTGAAGGTGCCCGATGTCCAGGACCTCTCACTCGGGGATGCCAGGCGTGCGCTGAAGGAGGCGGGTCTGGTGCCCGGCATGGTCACCAAGGAGTTCAGCCAGGAGACGGGACGGGGCGAGGTGATCCGCACGGACCCGGTGGCGGACACCGAGCGCCACCCGGACTCCGCGGTCGCCCTCGTCGTCAGCAAGGGCGCTCCGGTCGACGTCCCGGATGTCACCGGGCTGTCCATCGAGGACGCCACCGCCGCGCTGGACGAGAAGGGACTGAAGGCAAAGGCGCTTCCCGACCGGGTCAGCTCCCCCGAGGTTGCGGGCGACATCGCCCGTCAGTCGCCGGGCGAGGGCACCGAGGCCGCCGAGGGCGACACCGTCACGCTCACGGTATCCAAGGGACCGCGGATGATCGACGTCCCGGACGTCATCGGGAAGAACGTCGACGACGCCAGGAGCGAGCTGGAGGACGCGGGCTTCGAGGTCAAGGTCGACCGCCCGTTCCTCTCCTTCGGCGACACCATCGACAGCCAGTCCGTCGACGGCGGCGAGCAGGCCCCCGAGGGCAGCACCATCACCATCAGAACCAAGGGACTCTAGATCCGTATGCGCAATCCAGTCGGCGGCCATGTTCCCGTGGCCGGCGGCCTCGCCAAGGTCGGCCTCCCCTACGCCCGCGAAATGAGGGCGGAGGCCGTCCAGGTCTTCGTCGCCAACCCGCGCGGCTGGGCGACGCCCGCCGGCAATCCGGCCCAGGACGAGCAGTTCCGCGCCGAGTGCGCCGCCGATTCCATACCGGCGTACGTCCACGCCCCGTACCTGATCAACTTCGGTTCGCACACCGTGGCCACCGTCGAGAAGTCCGTGGACTCGCTGCGCCACTCACTGCGCCGGGCCCGCGAGATCGGCGCCCTGGGCGTCGTGGTGCACACCGGATCGGCAACGGGCGGCCGGCCGCGCGAGCAGGCCCTCGCACAGGTGCGCACGCACATGCGGCCGCTGCTGGACGAGCTGACGCATGACGACGACCCGTATCTGCTGCTGGAGTCGACCGCCGGGCAGGGGTTCTCGCTCTGCTCGCGGACCTGGGACTTCGGCCCGTACTTCGACGCACTCGACGCCCACCCCAAGCTCGGCATCTGCCTCGACACCTGCCACATCTACGCGGCGGGCCACGATCTGACGGGCCCGGCGGGCATGCGGCAGACACTGGACCTGCTGGTGGACACGGTCGGCGAGGGCCGGCTGAAACTGATCCACGCCAATGACTCCAAGGACGTGGTGGGAGCCCACAAGGACCGGCACGAGAACATCGGCGCCGGGCACATCGGCGAGGAGCCGTTCCGGGAGCTGTTCGCTCATCCGGCGACCGCCGGTGTACCGCTGATCATCGAGACGCCGGGCGGCAAGGAGGGTCATGCGTCGGATGTGGCGCGACTGAAGCGGCTGCGCGACCAGGGCTGAGCACCTCGCCCCCGCACCGATTTCCCCGGTTGAGGAATACCCCATGGGGGTATACGGTTCTTGCTGTCGGCAGGAACCGCTACTCGGCATTGGGGGATCGCCATGAAGCACGACACACAGCACGAACAGCACAGCCACCATGAGCGGGACGGGCAGCACGGGCAGCACACAGATCACAGTCAGCGCGTAGACCACAGCGAGCACGCAGCCCACTCAGGTCACGCCGACCACACCGGCCACACCGGCCGCCACCCCGGCAAGGCCGGCTGGGCCATGGCTGCGCAGGCCACCCTGCACTGCCTCACCGGATGCGCCATCGGCGAGATCCTCGGCATGGTGATCGGCACTGCGCTCGGCTGGGGCAACATGGAGACGATGGTGCTCGCGATCGTCCTGGCCTTCTTCTTCGGCTACACGCTGACACTGCGCTCCATCCGGAAGGCGGGCGTCGACTTCCGTACGGCCCTGCGGGTCGCCCTAGCCGCCGACACGCTCTCCATCGCAGTGATGGAGCTGATCGACAACGGCGTGATCGCACTGTGGCCGGGCGCCATGGACGCCGGCCTCTCCGACGCGCTGTTCTGGGGAGCGCTCGTACTCTCGCTCGCCGTCGCCTTCGTCGTCACCACACCGGTCAACAAGTGGATGATCGGCCGCGGCAAGGGCCACGCGGTGGTGCACCAGTACCACCACTGAGGGCGGACCGGGCCGGCCCGGGAGCCGTCAGGTCAGAGCTCGGGGCCGTCCCCGGGCTCTTCCTGGTAGGAGTATCGCTGCTCGCGCCACGGGTCGCCGATGTTGTGATAGCCGCGTTCCTCCCAGAAGCCGCGGCGGTCGGCCGTCATGTACTCGACGCCCCGGACCCACTTGGGCCCCTTCCAGGCATAGAGGTGCGGCACGATGAGCCGGAGCGGGAAGCCGTGCTCGGCAGTGAGCAGCTCACCGCCCTTGTGGGTGGCGAAAAGCGTTCGGTCCGAGGCGAAGTCGGAGAGTCGAAGGTTCGAGCTGAACCCGTACTCGGCCCAGACCATCACATGGGTGACGTTCGGCGCGGGTGGCGCGAGTTCCAGAACCGTGCGGGCGAGCACCCCGCCCCATTCGGCGCCGAGCATGCTGAATTTGGTGACGCAGTGCAGGTCGGCGACGACCGAGGCGAACGGCAGTACCGAGAACTCCTGGTGGCTCCAACAGTGCTTCTCGCCGTCCGCCGTGGCGCCGAAGACCCGGAACTCCCAGCGGTCGGGCTTGAACTTGGGGACGGGCCCGTAGTGGGTAACCGGCCAACCACGCTGGAGTCGCTGTCCCGGCGGAAGCTCGGACTGCTCCGACGCGCTGATTTCCCGGCTTTCCGGCTGACCCATGACTCCATGGTGACAGACAGGCAGGGGTGGTCCCGACCAGGGCAAGGTCAATTCGGGCAACTCATACTAAGCATGCACTTACTGGACGATCACCGGGTGCAGTGCGAGGATGCGGCCAAATTGCCCCGTTCACCGGTTGGAAGGAGCCTCTGCGATGCAGGGCGACCCCGAGGTCCTTGAGTTCCTGAACGAGCAGCTGACCGCCGAGTTGACCGCCATCAATCAGTACTTCCTGCATGCAAAGATGCAGGACAACTTCGGCTGGACGAAGCTCGCGAAGTACACCCGCTCCGAGTCGTTCGACGAGATGAAGCACGCCGAGATCCTCACGGACCGCATCCTCTTCCTCGATGGACTGCCCAACTACCAGCGGCTGTTCCACGTGCGGGTGGGTCAGACCGTCACCGAGATGTTCCAGGCCGACCGCCAGGTCGAGGTGGAGGCGATCGACCGCCTCAAGCGCGGGATCGAGCTGATGCGCGGCAAGGGCGACATCACGTCCGCAAACATCTTTGAGTCGATCCTGGAGGACGAGGAGCAGCACATCGACTACCTCGACACCCAGCTGGAACTGGTCGAGAAGCTCGGCGAGCCGCTCTACATCGCCCAGCAGATCGAGCAGCCCGACAGCTAGGGCCTGTCCGGCGGATCAGGCCGCTTCGGGGAGCCGGATGCCCGGGGCCACGCCCGGGGCGATGCCGGGAGCGATACCCGGATCGACCTCGGGGACGGTGTCCGTGGCGGCGTCGGCGGCAGTGCCCGGCGTCCGCTTCCGGTCGATCAGCTCGCGGCGCGGGCAGGCGCCGCGGCCGAGCACGGCCTGGATCGCGCGGACGCAGCCGCCGCAGTCCGTGCCCGCCTTGCAGGCGGAGGCTATCTGCCGGGGCGTGCAAGCCCCGGCTTCCGCATGTTCCTTGACCTGCTTCTCCGTAATGCCGAAGCACGAGCAGACGTACATGCGGTTCACCTCCCGGCGGGATCGGTCGTCGGTGCCACCCCGTTATTCGGTGAGGCCAACCTAACCTTACCTGGCACTCCAAGCCCTTGAAAGCCTCCGAACGCCCTGTGGGGCACGGATCACATCGATCCGTGCCCCACAGTCGTACGCGCGCTGCCTGCGGTGATGCCTACTGGTCCCGGTACATCTCGGCGACCAGGAACGCCAGGTCGAGGGACTGGCTGCGGTTGAGCCGCGGGTCGCATGCCGTCTCGTAGCGCTGGTGCAGATCGTCCACGAAGATCTCGTGTCCGCCACCGACGCACTCGGTGACATCGTCACCGGTGAGCTCGACGTGGATGCCGCCCGGGTGCGTGCCGAGACCCTTGTGCACCTCGAAGAAGCCCTTGACCTCGTCAAGGACGTCGTCGAAGCGACGGGTCTTGTGGCCGGAGGCCGCCTCGAAGGTGTTGCCGTGCATCGGGTCGGTCACCCACGCCACGGTGGCACCGGAGGCGGTGACCTTCTCGACCAGGTCGGGGAGCTTGTCGCGGACCTTGTCGGCGCCCATGCGGACGATGAAGGTCAGCCGGCCGGGCTCGCGCTCGGGGTCGAGGCGTTCGATGTAGCCGAGCGCCTCGTCGACGGTGGTCGTCGGGCCGAGCTTGATGCCGATGGGGTTACGGATCTTCGAGGCGAACTCGATGTGCGCACCGTCCATCTGCCGGGTGCGCTCACCGATCCAGACCATGTGACCGGAGGTGTCGTACAGCTCACCGGTGCGCGAGTCGGTGCGGGTCAGCGCCGACTCGTAGTCCAGCAGCAGCCCCTCGTGCGAGGAGTAGAACTCGACCGCCTTGAACTCGGCCGGGTCCGTGCCGCACGCCTTCATGAAGTTCAGCGCGTTGTCGATCTCGCGGGCGAGCGCCTCGTAACGCTGACCGGACGGGGACGACTTCACGAAGTCCTGGTTCCAGGCGTGGACCTGGCGCAGGTCGGCGTAACCACCGGTGGTGAAGGCGCGGACCAGGTTCAGCGTGGAAGCGGATGCGTGGTACATCTGCTTCAGCCGCTCGGGATCCGGGACGCGGGCTTCCTCGGTGAAGGCGAAGCCGTTGACGGAGTCGCCGCGGTAGGTCGGCAGGGTGACGCCGTCGCGGGTCTCGGTCGACTTGGAGCGCGGCTTGGAGTACTGCCCGGCGATCCGGCCCACCTTGACGACGGGCACGGAGGCCGCGTAGGTCAGGACGGCGCTCATCTGGAGCAGCGTCTTCAGCTTGGCCCGGATGTGGTCGGCCGACACGGCGTCGAAGGCCTCGGCGCAGTCACCGCCCTGCAGCAGGAACGCCTCGCCCTTGGCGACGGCTCCCATGCGGGCACGCAGCTGGTCGCACTCGCCCGCGAAGACGAGCGGGGGATACGACGCGAGGTCCGCGAGTACATCGCGCAGAGCCTCGGCATCGGGGTACTCGGGCTGCTGCGCCGCGGGAAGGTCTCGCCAGGTGTTGCCACCGGCGACGGAGGTATTGGCGTTCACGGTCACACCGACAACACTACGGGTTCCGGCGGTGCGTCCATCCGTAGGCTCAATAGTTGAGACGCGCGCTCGGATGACGTGGTCATCCGTTAGGGTTCAAAACATGTTCGCGCAGACAAACCAGAACTGGTGGTGGACCGCTCATCCGGCGGCCCACTGATCGTTCGCGCGCAACAGACCACGCGAAGGCCGCCCGAGGGGCGGCCTTCTCTGCGTTTCGGGAGCCGTTCCTCCATCCGGAAGGAACACCCCCAATGTCTCAGCCTCACCGCACCGACCTCGTCATCGAGAGGCTTCTTGGTGACGACTGCCCGCCGTTCGCGCTGCTGCGCCGGCGCACCCCCGGCCTCGGCCAGGACATCGTCGAGGTGCTGATCGGCCGGGTGCGGGAAGCGGACCGGCTCGCCGATCTCCCGGTCGGCGCGCTGCCCTCGCTCGCCCTGGTGCCGTTCCGGCAGATCGCCGAGCGCGGTTTCGATGTGCGCGACGACGGGACGCCGCTGTCCGTGCTGGCCGCGGAGGAGACGTACGAGCTGCCGCTGGCCGAGGTGCTGGATCACCTGCCGGACCATGATGTGCGGGTCGTCGGCGGCGCCTTCGACGTCGCCGACGAGGAGTACGCCGGGATCGTCCGGCGGGTCATCGAGGACGAGATCGGGCAGGGCGAGGGAGCGAACTTCGTCATCCGGCGGACCTTCCGGGGCGAGCTCCCCGGCTTCGGCCGGGCCGACGCGCTGGCCCTCTTCCGGCGGCTGCTGGCCGGTGAGCGCGGCGCGTACTGGACCTTCGTCGTGCACACCGGGGAGCGGACGCTCGTCGGCGCCAGCCCCGAGGTGCATGTGCGGATGTCCGGCGGGACGGTCGTGATGAACCCGATCAGCGGGACGTACCGCTACCCCGCCGAGGGCCCGACCGCCGAGGATCTGCTGGCCTTCCTCTCCGACCGCAAGGAGAGGGACGAGCTCTCCATGGTGGTCGACGAGGAACTCAAGATGATGTGCACGGTCGGCGACATGGGCGGGGTGGTGGTCGGGCCGCGGCTCAAGGAGATGGCCCATCTCGCGCACACGGAGTACGAGCTGCGCGGGCGTTCCTCGCTGGATGTGCGGGAGGTGCTGAAGGAGACCATGTTCGCGGCGACGGTCACCGGCTCCCCCGTGCAGAACGCCTGCCGGGTCATCGAGCGGTACGAGCCCGGCGGCCGCGGCTACTACGCGGGGGCGCTGGCGCTGCTGCGGCAGGAGCCGGGCGGGGCGCAGACCCTGGACTCACCGATCCTGATCCGTACCGCCGACATCTCGGCCGACGGGCAATTGCAGGTACCGGTCGGGGCGACGCTCGTACGCCACTCCGATCCGGACAGCGAGGTCGCCGAGACCCATGCGAAGGCGGCCGGCGTGCTGGCCGCGCTGGGGGTGCGGCCGGGCCGGCCCCGCGCCGAGGCAGCACCTCCGCGGCTGGCGGCCGACCCGCGGGTACAGGCGGCACTGGACGCCCGGCGCGACGGTCTCGCGCCGTTCTGGCTGCGGATGCAGGAGCGCACGCACGAGCTGTCCGGCCATGCGCTGGTGATCGACGGTGAGGACACCTTCACCGCGATGCTGGCGCATCTGCTGCGCTCCTCGGGTCTGGAGGTGTCGGTGCGCCGCTACGACGAGCCGGGGCTGCGCGAGCGCGTACGGGCGCACGAGGGTCCGGTCGTGCTGGGCCCCGGGCCCGGGGATCCGGGTGACACCACCGACCCGAAGATGCGGCTGCTGCGCGAGTTCGCCGCGGAGCTGGTCCGTGATCACCGGCACGGGCTGCTGGGGGTCTGCCTCGGCCATGAGCTGATCGCGGCGGAGCTGGGTCTGGAGATCGTCCGCAAGACCGTGCCGTACCAGGGCACGCAGACCCGGATCGATCTGTTCGGGCGGCCGGAGACGGTCGGCTTCTACAACAGCTTCACCGCTCGCTGCGACGACGGCGCGGTCACCGAGCTGGCGGCGCACGGTGTCGAGGCGAGCCTGGACGAAGCGACCGGGGAGCTGCACGCGCTGCGCGGTCCGGGCTTCGCCTCGGTGCAGTTCCACCCGGAGTCGGTGCTGACACTGCGCGGCGCGACGATCGTGGCCGGACTGCTGGCGGGGCTGCCGGTGGCCGGCTGAAGGGGGCTCGGGGACCCCGGAGGAGCTCCGGGGTCCCGGCTCACCGGGAAAGCACCGGGACGAGGACGTTGTCGCTGCGACGGCCGGCCAGGTAGTCGGCGACGTTCCGGACGGTGGCGTCGATGATCTGGTCCACGGCGTCCTGGGTGTAGTACGCCTGGTGCGAGGTCACAACGACGTTCGGGAAGGTGACGAGCCGGGCGAGCGTGTCGTCGTCGATGCCCTCCAGGGACTTGTCGAGGAAGAAGAGCCCGGCCTCCGCCTCGTACACATCGAGTCCGACACCCAGGAGACGGCCCGCGCGCAACTCGGCGACCAGCGCCCTGGTGTCGATGAGTCCGCCGCGGCTGGAGTTGATCAGGATCACGTCGTCCTTCATGTGCGCCAGGGCGTCCTTGCCGATGATGTGGTGCGTCGAGGGCAGCAGCGGGACGTGCAGGCTGATCAGGTCGGATTCGGCGAGGAGCTGTTCCTTCTCCACGTACTCCATGCCGAGACCGGCGCAGGCAGGGTTCTCGACGACGTCCCAGCCGAGCAGTTTCATGCCGAAGCCGTGGGCGATTCGGGTGAAGGCCTCGCCGATCTTGCCCGTACCGATCACGCCGGCCGTGCGGCCGTGCATGTCCCGGCCGAGGAGGCCGTCGAGCCGGAAATCGAAGTCGCGGGTACGGCTCGCGGCCCGGATGATGCGGCGGTTGACCGCCATCGCGAGCGTCCAGGCGAATTCCGCGACCGAGTACGGCGAATAGTAGGAGACCCTGGCGACCCGCAGGGCGAGCCGCTCGGCCACGTCGAGATCGATGTTGTTGAAGCCGGTGGAGCGCTGGGCGATCATCTGCGTGCCACCCGCCGCGAGGGTCTGCAGGACGCTGCTGCCCAGGTCGGCGTTGACACTGGTGGAGATGATCTCGTAGCCCGCCGCGATCGGGGCGGTGTCCTTGGTGAGGAAGACGTCCAGGCAACGGACCTCGTGCTGTCCGGCGAAGGCCTTTTCGAGCAGCGGCTTCTCGTCGGACTGCACACCGAATGCCAGGATTTCCACGACTTCTCCCGTTCGTTAAGCAAATCAGGGGGAACAGTCCGGTCATCGCGAATATACGACCCATGCCCCCGGTGCGCCGCCCGGTCCCCGGTGCGCCGCTCAGCCGAAGAAGACACCCGCCTCCGCGTAGAGGGCCGGATCGACGGTCTTGAGCCGGGCGGTCGCCTCCGCGATCGGCACCCGGACGATGTCGGTGCCCTTCAGGGCGACCATCGTGCCGAAGTCGCCGTCCCGCACGGCATCGATCGCGTGCAGGCCGAAGCGGGTGGCCAGCCAGCGGTCGAAGGCGCTGGGGGTACCGCCGCGCTGGACATGGCCGAGGACGGTCGTTCTGGCCTCCTTGCCGGTGCGGCTCTCGATCTCCTTGGCCAGCCATTCGCCGACACCGGAGAGCCGGACATGACCGAAGGAGTCGTGCGATCCATCCTTGAGGATCAGCTCTCCCTGCGCGGGCACGGCGCCCTCGGCAACCACCACTATCGGTGCGTAACTCGCCCTGAAACGGGAGGTCACCCAGGCACACACCTGGCCGATGTCGAAGCGTTGCTCCGGGATGAGGATGACGTTCGCACCGCCGGCCAGTCCCGAGTGGAGCGCGATCCAGCCCGCATGACGGCCCATCACCTCGACGACGAGGACCCGCATATGGGATTCGGCGGTGGTGTGCAGCCGGTCGATGGCCTCGGTCGCGATGCCGACAGCCGTGTCGAATCCGAAGGTGTAGTCGGTGGCGGAGAGGTCGTTGTCGATGGTCTTGGGAACGCCGACGCATTTGATGCCGTGTTCGTCGGACAGGGTCGCCGCCACGCCGAGGGTGTCCTCGCCGCCGATCGTGATGAGCGAATCGACCTCGTACTTGGCGAGGTTGTCCCTGATGCGGCGGACGCCGTGCTCCGCGCCGAGCGGATTGGTGCGCGAGGAACCGAGGATGGTGCCGCCGCGCGGCAGGATGCCGCGCACCGCCGGAATGGAGAGCGGCACCGTCTCACCCTCCAGCGGGCCGCGCCAGCCGTCCCGGAATCCGATGAAGTCGTAGTCGTACTCCTGCACGCCCTTGCGGACGATGGCGCGGATGACCGCATTGAGCCCGGGGCAGTCGCCGCCCCCGGTCAGTACTCCGACCCGCATGGAAGCATCCCTTCGCCGAAGTGAGCCCGCTGATGACCACGCTATTCGTGATCCAGGTCACCCAGGGATGGGCTGGAGGGTCAATTCCGATGCGTTACCCGGTGGTTGGCCTCACCGCTGCGCGCTCCGGCGCATTCAGGCGTCGTCGAGGCCACGCTCGATCGCGTACCGCACGAGCTCCACCCGGTTGTGCAACTGGAGCTTGCCCAGGGTGTTCTGCACGTGGTTCTGGACGGTGCGGTGCGAGATGACCAGACGCTCGGCGATCTGCTTGTACGAGAGCCCCTTGGCGACCAGCCGCAGCACCTCGGTCTCGCGCTCGGTGAGCTGCGGGGCCTTGGGTTCGTCGGAGGCGACGGGCGCGGGGTCGGAGGCGAGCCTGCGGTACTCGCCGAGGACCAGCCCGGCAAGGCCCGGGGTGAAGACGGGGTCGCCGGCGGCGGTGGAGCGCACGGCCTCGGTCAGCTCCTGCGTACTGGCCGACTTGAGCAGATAGCCGGTGGCGCCGGACTTGACCGCCTCCAGTACGTCGGCGTGCTCGCCGCTCGCGGAGAGCACCAGGACGCGCAGTCCGGGGTGGGAGCCGACGAGTTCCTTGCAGACCTGCACGCCGGGCATGCCGGGCAGGTTGAGGTCGAGTACGAGGACGTCGGGGGTGACGGCCTTCGCCCTGCGGACGGCCTGCGGCCCGTCACCGGCGGTCGCCACCACTTCGAAACCGGACTCGGAAAGATCGCGGGCGACGGCGTCGCGCCACATCGGGTGGTCGTCGACGACCATCACCCTGATGGTCCGCTCCTCGGCACGCTGGATGTTCTCCGTGCTCATCTTGCTGATCCTGCCTTCCCCCGTGAAACCTTCGGAACCTTCAACTCGACCTCGGTGCCCTGGCCGGGCACCGAAATCAACTCCGCCGTGCCGCCCAGGTCACGCAGCCTTCCCCGGATCGACAGGGCGACCCCCATCCGCCCCTCGCCCTCGGCCTGGGCGAGCCGCCCGTCCGGGATGCCGGGGCCGTCGTCCCGGACCGTCACGATCACCTCGTCCGGCCAGTCCTCGACGAGGATCCAGGCCTGGGCATTCTCGCCCGCGTGGACCCTGACATTGTCCAGGGCGGCACCGACAGCGGCCGCCAGCTCCTTCGCCGCCCCGGGAGCGAGCAACACCGGTGCGCCGGGCTCCGCGAAACTGATCCGGGAGCCGGCGTGCGGGGCGAGCAGGGAGCGCAGATCGCAGTCGGCCTGCCCGGACGGTTCGTCGTCGACCTCGACGCTGCGGACCACGGCGCCCTCGGCGGCGTCCTCGGAGACCCGGGTGGTGGGCACCAGACCGCTGGAGACCAGGGTGCGCAGGGCGACTTCCTGCTCCCCGGCCATCCGGCCCAGTTCGGCGGCCTCGCCACCCAGCGCCGTGCCGCGGCGCTGCACCATCGCGAGGACCTGGAGCACGCTGTCGTGGATGTCGCGGGCCAACCGTTCCCGCTCTCGGGTGGCGGCCTCGATCTCCAGGGCACGGGCGAGGGTGCGCTCACTGGCCCTGGCCACCTCGACGACGTAACCGATGGCGATGGAGGCGACCCAGACCAGCAGGACGTTGTGGAAGGTGTCCCGGCTGGGCTCGCCGCGCTCGATGATGTTGACGACGGCGACGAAGGTGGAGGCGAAGGCCGCCCAGCGCCAGCCGCCCTTGATCGCGAAGGCCAGCACGGAGCCCGCGGTCCAGATGGACGGCAGCGTCGGACCGTCGACGTGCTGGGCCTCGAAGTCGGCGAGCGGGGTGAGGAGGATGCCGACGAGGGCGAGGGCCAGGTCGGCGCCGAGGAAACGCTTGGTGCAGGCGACGGCGCCCGCGACCTTCGGGAGGGTGCCGAGCGTCCAGGCCGCCATCACCACCAGGAAGGCGATGGCCACCCACGGCCGGTCGTACCTGTCCCGGCCGAAGACGGCGAGCAGGATCGCGTAGACCATCGTCAGAATGCGGTACGCCGTCAGCGCACGCCACAGCGGCTGCTCGACCGACATGCGCACGACCCGCTCGCGCCTGGCCATGTCCCCACCCCCCGGACGGAAACGACGCGGTTACGCGCCGGACCGTTTCGTCACCCTTGCGTTCCGGACTCTCTGCCCGCGTGCTTCTGTTCCTCGGCGCGGCGCTTCGCCTCGTCGGCGATCTGCCGCTTGGCGGCGGTCGCGTAGATGTCGACGTACTCCTGGCCGGAGAGCTTCATGATCTCGTACATCACCTCGTCGGTGACCGAGCGCAGGATGAAGCGATCCCCCTCCATACCGTGGTAGCGGCTGAAGTCGAGCGGCTTGCCGATCCTGATCCCCGGGCGCATCAGCTTGGGGATCACCTGGCCCGGCGGCTGGATCTTCTCCGTGTCGATCATCGCGACGGGGATGACGGGCGCTCCGGTGGCCAGCGCCACCCGGGCGAGTCCGCCGGGCTTGCCGCGGTAGAGACGGCCGTCGGGCGAGCGGGTGCCCTCCGGGTAGATACCGAAGAGCCCGCCGCTCTCGATGACCTCGATGCCCGCCTTGATGGCCGCCTCGCCGGCGCCTCGGGCACCCGAGCGGTCCACCGGGAGCTGGCCGACGCCCTTGAAGAAGGCGGCGGTCAGTTTGCCCTTCACGCCGGGCGCGGTGAAGTACTCGGACTTGGCGATGAAGGTGACCTTGCGGTCCAGGACGGCCGGCAGGAAGAAGGAGTCGGAGAACGACAGATGGTTGCTCGCGAGGATCGCCGGTCCCTGCGCGGGGATGTTCTCCAGGCCCTCCACCCATGGCCTGAAGGCGAGCTTCAACGACCCGCCGATGGAGAACTTCATTGCGCCGTAGATCAACTCGGGTGCCTCCTGTGTGCTGTCCGACAGACCTTAACCCGTGAGGCCGTCCGCGCTCCCGCCCGGCACGGAGCCGAGGCGGCGGCCGGGGCCGTGACGGCCCTGGTCGGTGTCGGTCCGGTCGCGTACGGTGAAGTAATCCTTCTGCACTCCCCCCTTTCGCTCCCCTTCGAGCCTCACGAACAGGAGACCCCGGTGCCGGTCCTGCCTGGAGCCGAGCCGTTCCGCCACGAGGGCGGAGAGGTCGGCGTCCTTCTCTGTCACGGATTTACCGGTTCCCCGCAGTCGCTGCGCCCCTGGGCCGACTATCTGGCGGAGCGCGGGCTCACCGTCTCGCTGCCGCTGCTGCCCGGGCACGGCACCCGCTGGGAGGACATGCAGATCACGGGCTGGCAGGACTGGTACGCGGAGGTGGACCGGGAGCTGCGCGCCCTCATGGAGCGGTGCAGCCAGGTCTTCGTCTTCGGGCTTTCCATGGGCGGAGCGCTCACGCTGCGGCTGGCGGCGAAGCACGGGGACACGATCAGTGGTCTGGTGCTCGTCAATCCGGCGAACAAGGTGCACGGCCTGTCGGCGTACGCGCTGCCGGTCGCCCGCCATCTGGTGCGGACGACGAAGGGGCTGGCGAGCGATATCGCCCTGGAAGGCTCCGCCGAGGTGGGGTACGACCGGGTGCCGTTGCACGCGGCGCACTCGCTGCGGAATTTCTTCCGACTGGTCGACGCCGAGCTGCCCCAGGTCACCCAGCCGATCGTCCTGCTGCACAGCCCGCAGGACCATGTGGTGCCGCCCGCCGACTCGGCCCGGATCCTCAGCCGGGTGTCGTCGACGGATGTCGAGGAGATCCTGTTGGAACAGAGCTACCACGTGGCGACGTTGGACCACGATGCGGAGCGGATCTTCGACGAGAGCTACCGGTTCATCGGCCGCCTCGCTCCGAGCGCAGGGAAGAAGGGGAGCACGTCAGGTGGCTGAGCACGAAGCGGAGCGCGCGGGCAGCGAGGAGGGACGCGAGCCCCAGCCCGCGGAAGGGGCCGCCCTCCCCGCGGAGGGAGCGGCTCTTCCCGCGGAGGGAACGTCCGTCCCCGACGACGGTACGGGTCCGCAGGATGCCGCTGCCCAGAAAGTGCCGCCGGGCGCCGACGGCGACCGGCCGATCGACGAGGACGCCGTGTGGAAGGCGATCGTGGCGGGATACGGCGAGGAGCCGCCGGACCCGCCGGGCGCCAAGCCGTTCAGGTCGATCGAGGATCTCGCACTGCCGGAGGACGATCAGTCGGGGGTCCTGGATCCGGACAAGCCGGACAAGGGGATCGGGAAGAAGACCCCGAAGCCGCCGGAGAAGCCGCTCGGCAGCTCGATCGTGTTCGCCCCCGGCGTCGCCGGTCCGCGCGACTACGAGGTCGAGGAGCCGAAGGACGGCGACATCGACGACAGCGACGAGGGGCATTTCGTCCCTCCGGAGCCGCCACCGCTGCCGGAGGCCGATGTCACGGCGAAGTTCGCCTGGCTCGCGGTCGTCGGCGGTCCGGTGCTGATGCTGGTCGCGGTGCTGTTGCGGTGGGACATGACCTGGTGGCTCACGACGGTCTGCGTCGGCGGATTCCTGGGCGGCTTCGTCACGCTGGTGGCGCGGATGGAGGACGACGACGAGGACGGTGACGATCCCGGGCGCGGAGCGGTGGTCTGAGACCGGGCCCGTCGAGGTGGCCTTGAGCTGCTGCCGTGCAGCTCAGGGCCTGGTCGCGGGCACCCGTAGTGCCGCCAGCACCGGCAGGTGGTCCGTGGCCGCCCGCAGGTCCGCGTCGGTGACACCGGGCAGCCCTGCGGGGACACCGCAGCCGAGCACCTCGATCCCGTCCGTCGCGAACACGGCGTCGATGCGCCGCCGCGGATGGTCCGGCGAGAAGGTGTTCTCGTCACCCCACGGCCTCACGGCCCAGCAGTCCTGGAGCCGCCCGGCCAGCCGCCGGAACGCGGTCCCGGTCGGTACCTCGTTGAGGTCGCCGGCCGCGATGGCGTGCTCGACGCCCATCACGTCCAGCCGTTTCAGCAACATCTGCGTCTGGGCCAGGCGTTCGTCGCGCTGCAGGCTCAGATGGAAGCTCAGCAGACCGATCCGGGTGCCCGCGATCCGTACCACCGACGTGGCGAAGCCCCTGCGGTGCAGTCCGGGAGTGAGTGGCAGCAGCACGTCCTGTGTCCGCTCCACGGTGGCCCGCAGCGAGCAGAGCAGCAGCGGCCCGGCCGCCGTGGCACCGCCGCTCAGGACGACCAGGTCGGTGCGGGCCGCGAGCCAGGCGGCGCGCTTGCGCCAGCGAAAGAAGCGCGGGGCTTCCTGGATGAGGACGAGGTCGGGGGCGCAGGCGCTGATGACGCGGGCCAGTGCCTCGCGGTCGTCGCGCATCGACCGGACGTTGTAGCTGAGCACTCTGATGACGGCCGAACCATCCGGCTCGGTACGGGAGTCGGGCAGCGGCGTCAGGACCATGCGCCTCACGATACGACGGACGCCCGCCGCTCCCCAGGGGGCACGACGGGCGTCCGGCTCTGTCCGGTTCCGGGTGGTTCAGCCCTGGCGGGCCAGGTCGGCCGCGCCCACCAGGCCTGCCTTGCCGCCCAGTTGGGCCGCGAGCACCTGGGCGTGCGGACGCCATTCGCCGCCGATCAGCCAGCGCCGGAACGACTTGCGGATCGGGTCGAGGACGAGCTCGCCCTCGTCCGACACGCCGCCGCCGACGATGAACGCGGACGGGTCGAAGAGCGAGGCGAGGTCGGCGAGTCCGGCGCCGGCCCAGCGGGCCAGCTCGCGGAACGAGTCGATCGCCACCGCGTCGCCCTGCCGGGCGGCCGCGCTGATGTGCTTGCCCTCGATGCCGTCCACCGTGCCGTCGCCGAGGCTGAGCAGGATCGTGGCGCTCGAAGGGGTGGCGTTGGCGCGCTGCTTCGCGTACCGGACGAGTGCGCGTCCGGAGGCGTACTGCTCCCAGCAGCCCTGGCTGCCGCAGCCGCAGAGCAGCCCGTCCGGGACGACCCGGATGTGGCCGAACTCGGCGGCCACACCGAAGCGTCCGCGGCGCAGCTTGTTGCCGATGATGATGCCGCCGCCGAGACCGGTGCCGAGCGTGATGCAGATGACGTCGTCGTGGCCCTGTCCGGCACCGAAGCGGTATTCGCCCCAGGCGGCGGCGTTGGCGTCGTTCTCGACGACGACCGGAAGGCCGACGCGCTGTTCGACCTTGTCCTTCAGTGGCTCGTGCCGCCAGTTGATGTTCGGCGCGAACAGCACGGTGGCACGCTTGTCGTCGACATATCCGGCGGCGCCGATGCCGACAGCTTCGATCCGGTGGCCCTCGCTCGCACCGGACACGGCCGTCGCGATCGCGTCGACGATGCCTTCAGCCGTCGGCGGGGTCGGCACCTTGAACATCGAGAGGATCTGTCCCTCTTCGTCGACCACTCCAGCTGCGATCTTCGTGCCGCCGATATCGACGCCGATGGTGAGTCCCATGAATCCCTCAGTTTCGGTCGAGCCCCGCTGTGGCCAACGGTACCCGAGCCGGGGACCCGGCCCATCGGTGCCGGTCAGTCCAGATCGATGTGCTCGCCCGCGGCGGGGCCCTCGTCGCGCGGGTCGGTGGGGTCGTCGGCCTTCTTCTCGGTGCCTGCGGGGGTCCCGGTGCCCTGGGTCCAGCGGCGCTCCTGGCCTTCCACGGCGGAGCGGTAGGCGGCGAGGAGTTCATTGCCGGCCGCGGTGATGTGGTCGAAGACGTCCGGATTGCGTTCGATGACGGGCTCGACGGCGGACTTGGCCTGCTTGATGATCTGCTGCACGGTGCCCTGGGCAGCCACGCCGAACAGCGGCGACCGGAGGGACGAGACCTTGTCGGCCACGGCGTCGACCAGCTTGCGCAGCTCCTCGGCTGCGGAGCCGGGCGGCGGGCCCTGCTGGGCGCGGCGGCGGGCCTTCTCCGCTTCGAGGTCCTCGGCGCAGGCCTTCGCCCACGCGTCGTCGTCGACGGGACGATCGGTGGCTTCGCTCATGGCGGACTCCTGCGACGTGGTTTGCCGGCGGCCCGGCATACGGGGCACGTAATACCGACGTTACCCGAACCGTGATGCGCCGTTCAGCTCGTCCGGGGCCACAGACCGGGGTCCGGCGTGAACCGGACCCGGAGCACCCCGTCGGTGAGGGCGGCGCCGGAGACGGTGCAACGGCGCAGCCCGGACTCCAGGGGAACGATCCGGTGGAACGGGCCCACGGTGAGGAGCAGTTCGTCGCCGCGGCGCACCAGATGGAGGTCCGACTTGACGGCACCGGGCAGGGGCAGGCACCAGACCAGAACAAAGTCTCCCTCGCCGGGCGGCGGGGCGGTCACGATCCGGCTGCCGGGCAGCAGCGGCCGCAGCTCGTCGAGGCCGTCCGGGGCGTTCGGGTCCTCGATCCACCAGGGGTCGTCGGCCCGGCCGGGGCTCCGGTCGTCCAGTTCCGCGGCGAGTCCGTCGCCCTCGAAGAGGCCGCCGCCGGTGCCCGCCTCCTCGAAGACGGTGCAGCCGGCTTTGGTGTCGAGGAGGGCGAGGTCGTCCAGGCCCCGGGGATCGCGGCCGAGGTGGGGCACTTCGCACAGGGCTGCCGCGGGCACCCATTCCTCGTACCAGTGGCCGATCGTCTTCTCCTGCTGCGCGGCGAGGGCTGCGAACCAGGGGTCGCCGGAGTGCCTGGGCAGTACCCGGTTCACCGCGAGGGTGTCGACGCGCAGTCCGTGCAGGGCGAGTCCGGTGCGGGCGGTGCGCAGGGCGTCCTCGGCGGCGGGGCCGGGTTCGGCGACCAGCCGCAGCGTGGTGTTGCGGTCCTCGATCAGTGCCTGGACGGCGGACAGCTCGGCGTCCCTGCGGGCAGCGGCTTCGTACAGCCACTGGGCGGGCATGGGCACGCCGGCGAGCTGGGCGAGCATCGGGCGCAGGGCGCGTGCGGCCTGGCGTTCCTGGGGCAGCAGCCGGCGCAGATAGCGGCGCAGCTGTTCGGGCAGGGCGAGCACGGCGAGCGCTTCGCGCAGCGGCGGCAGGTCGACGACGAGGAGTTCGTAGCCGCCTGGCGCCCAGTCGCCCTGGGCGGCGCGGCGCAGGGCGTGCAGGAGGGCGAGCTGGGCGCTGCCGGGGAGTTCGGTGAGTTCCTCGCCGTCCAGCCGGTTCCCGCCGAGCAGGTCGAGCACGCCGGACGCCTGGTCCTGGAGGGCGAGCAGTTCGCTGCGGAAGTGTTCGCCGGAGTCGATGCGGGCGGACCACAGGCCGTCCATGACCTCGGTGGGTTCTGTGCCTTCGGGGAAGCCGGGTATGGCGTCGGCCGAGAGCAGCAGGGTGCGGCGCCCGCGACGGGCCGCGGCCAGCGCGGTCGCTGCCGCGACGGTGGTACGGCCGGCGCCGCCGGGGCCGGTGACGAGGACCGTACGCACCGGGTCAGGCCTTCGGGACGGACTCGACGCGCTTCTTCAAGCCGGCCAGGGCGCGGTCGATGATGACCTTCTCGGCCTTGCGCTTGATCATGCCGAGCATCGGGATCTTGACGTCGACGGTCAGCCGGTAGGTGACCTCGGTGCGGTCGCCGTCGCCGAGCGGGGCCAGCGCGTAGGAGCCGTCGATGGCACGCAGCATCTGGGACTTGACGAGGGTCCAGCTGACCTCGTAGTCGCCGATCCAGGTGTACGCGAGGGTGTGGTCGTCCTTGATCGCCCCGGCGTCGAGGACAAGACGGACCTTCTCGGCGCGGCCCCGGTCGTCGGTGGAGAGGACCTCGGCCTCCTTGACCTCGCCGGTCCACTCCGGATAGCGGGCGAAGTCGGCGATCACTCCCATGACGTCGGCCGGCGCCGCCTCGATCGTGATGCTCGAGCTGGTGTGTTCAGCCATCGCCGTGGCTCCTCCAGTGCGGTGTACCGGTGCGTCGGCAGAGGCCTGCCGTCAGAAGGCTATCGCGTGTGCGCGGCGCCTCGTTCCAGGGTCCGGCGCCGGTGCGGTCACCATTCCAGGGCCCAGGGCCTGCCGGTGGAAGCGAAGTGGCCGACGTTCACGCATTCGGTGGTGCCGATCCGCATCCGGCGGACCAGCGGCTGGTGGACATGGCCGAACAGTGCGTACCGGGGGCGGGTCCTGCGAATGGCGTCGAGCAGGGCCCGGCTGCCGCGTTCGAAGCGGCGCGCCACCGTGTCGTACGTCAGCTCCGGCACATCGGGGGGGATGTGGGTGCAGAGCACGTCGACCCGGCCGACGGCCTCGATCTTGGCCGCGTACTCCTCGTCGCCGATCTCGTACGGGGTGTTCATCGGGGTCTTCAGGCCGCCGCCGACGAAGCCGAATACGCGGCCGCCGATCTCGACGCGGTCGCCGTCGAGGACGGTGGTGCCCGGGCGTGCGTACTCGGGCCACAGGTCGGGGACGTCGACGTTGCCGTAGGTGGCGTACGTCGGGGTGGGGAAGGCGGCGAAGAGTTCGGCGTACTGCTTGCGCACCGCCGAGACGATCGCGGCGTTGCGGTCCATGCCCGCCCACAGGCCGCGGCCGAACTCGCGCGCCTCCTCGTAGCGGCGAGCGGTGCGCAGTTCGACGATCCGGTCGGCGTTCTCCACGCCGAACAGATCGGGGAAGATGCCGCGCGAGTGGTCGGCGTAGTCGAGGAAGAGGACCAGGTCACCCAGGCAGATCAGCGCGTCGGCGCCGTCCCCGGCGCGGGCCAGGGCCTCGGTGCTGCCGTGCACGTCACTGACCACGTGAACGCGCGTGCGCCGTGCGGTCGAGGTTTCTCGGCTGTTCGGTCCGGCTGGCATGACGATCACCCTAGAACTCTGCTGTCCACCTGGGTAGAGGCCGTCGGACCTGCGACGACCTCTGCGTGGTAACCACGGTGGACTACTGTGCGCGCAAGGATCACCGTTGTGTGTGACGCATAAGACATCTGGCCGGAACCCTCTATCGGGAACCGAGTACTGGTGGGTAACGTCCGGGCAGTCCAGTCGTGCTCACCCCACTGAGCACCCGCCATTCTTGGACCGCAGCCGGTGCGTCACACAGAGCCGTGGCACCGGAGCCCGATGAGGAGCAGCAGTCTTGCGCGAGTTCAGCCTTCCGGCCCTGTACGAGGTCCCCTCGGACGGCAACCTGACGGATCTCATCCGCCGCAATGCCGCTCAGCATCCCGATGTTGCGGTGATGAGCCGCAAAGTGGCGGGAGTGTGGACCGATGTCGACGCCACACAGTTCCTGGCCGAGGTCAGAGCCGTCGCCAAGGGCCTGATCGCCGCGGGGATCGAAGCGGGCGACCGGGTGGCCCTGCTCTCCCGTACCCGCTACGAGTGGGTGCTGCTCGACTTCGCGATCTGGAGCGCGGGCGCGATCACCGTCCCGGTGTACGAGACCAGCTCGCCCGAGCAGATCCAGTGGATCCTCGGTGACTCCGGTGCCGCCTTGTGCATCGTGGAGTCGGAGGCGCACCAGGCCTCCGTGGTCTCGGTCCAGGCGGATCTGCCCGCCCTGACGGGCATCTGGCAGTTCGAGGACGACGCGGTCCGCCGGCTGTCGGCGCTCGGCGAGGACGTCTCGGACGAGACCCTGGACCTGCGGATGGCGAGCGCCAAGGCGGACGACCCGGCCACCATCGTCTACACCTCGGGGACCACCGGCCGTCCCAAGGGCTGTGTGCTCACGCACCGCAGCTTCTTCGCGGAGTGCGGCAATGTGGTGGAGCGGCTGAAGCCCCTCTTCCGTACCGGCGAGTGTTCGGTGCTGCTCTTCCTGCCCGCCGCGCATGTCTTCGGACGACTGGTCGAGGTGGCCTCGGTGATGGCCCCGATCAAGCTCGGCTGCGTACCGGACATCAAGAACCTCACCGATGAACTGGCCTCCTTCCGGCCGACGTTGATCCTCGGTGTGCCGCGGGTCTTCGAGAAGGTCTACAACTCGGCGCGCGCCAAGGCACAGGCCGACGGCAAGGGCAGGATCTTCGACAAGGCCGCGAACACGGCGATCGCGTACAGCCGCGCTCTGGGCACCCCTCAGGGCCCGTCCATGGGCCTGAAGTTCAAGCACAAGATCTTCGACCGGCTGGTCTACAGCAAGCTGCGGGCCGTCCTCGGCGGACGCGGCGAGTACGCGATCTCCGGCGGCGCACCGCTGGGCGAGCGGCTCGGCCACTTCTACCGCGGTATCGGCTTCACGGTGCTTGAGGGCTACGGCCTCACCGAGACGTGCGCGGCCACCGTGTTCAATCCGTGGGACCGGCAGAAGATCGGTACGGTCGGCCAGCCGCTGCCCGGCTCGGTCGTCCGGATCGCCGACGACGGCGAGGTGCTGCTGCACGGCGAGCACCTGTTCACCGGCTACTGGAACAACGAGGTGGCGTCGGCCGAGGCGCTGGCCGACGGCTGGTTCCACACGGGCGACATCGGCACGCTCGACGAGGACGGCTATCTCGCGATCACCGGACGCAAGAAGGAGATCATCGTCACGGCGGGCGGCAAGAACGTCGCTCCCGCAGTGATCGAGGACCGCATCCGCGGGCACGCGCTGGTCGCCGAGTGCATGGTGGTCGGCGACGGGCGGCCGTTCGTGGGCGCGCTGATCACCCTGGACGAGGAGTTCCTGGGCCGCTGGGCCGAGGAGCACGGCAAGCCGGCCGGCTCGACGGCCGTGTCGCTGCGTGAGGACCCGGAGCTGCTGGCCGAGGTGCAGCGGGCGGTGGACGACGGGAACGCCGCGGTGTCCAAGGCGGAGTCGGTACGCAAGTTCCGCATCCTGGCGTCCCAGTTCACCGAGGAGGCGGGTCACATCACACCGTCGCTGAAGCTGAAGCGGAATGTGGTGGCGAAGGACTTCGCGGACGAGGTCGAGTCGATCTACCGGAGCTGACCCGAAGCACGTGGGAGGGGGCCCGCACGGCGTGTGCGGGCCCCCTCTCACGTACTCGCGCGGGCCTCCTCGGCGTACCGCGTCACGTGCCGTCAGAGCAGCGCACGGAGCCTGTCGGCCAGCAGGTCCCAGCGCCACTTCTCCTCGACCCAGGCCCGCCCCCGCTCCCCCATCCGCTGCCGCAGCTCCGGGTCACGGAGCAGGGTGACGATCCGGTCGGCCGACTCCTCCACGGAGCCGCCGCGCACCACCCACCCGGTCTCGCCGTCGAGCACGGCGTCCGGCGCGCCGCCCGAGTCGCCCGCCACCACCGGCAGTCCGGTCGCGGACGCCTCCAGGAAGACGATGCCGAGGCCCTCCACGTCGAGGCCGCCGCGACGGGTCCGGCACGGCATGGCGAAGACGTCGCCCGCGCCGCAGTGGGCAGGCAGTTCGTCCCACGGCACCGGCCCGGTGAAGCGCACCGAGTCACCGACCCCCGTCTCCTCGGCCAGCCGCTTCAGCTCCTTGGCGTACGGTCCGCCACCGACGATCAACAGCACCGCGTCCGGCACCTGCGCCAGGATCGCGGGCATCGCGAGAATCAGAGTGTCCTGGCCCTTGCGCGGCACGAGCCGTGACACACAGACGACGACGGGCCGGTCCGAGAGCCCGAGCCGGGCCCTGATCAGGTCCCCGCCGGAGTCCGGGTGGAAGGTCTTCTCGTCGACGCCGGGCGGCAGTTGGACCATGCGGTCCGCCGCCTCGGGGCTGAGTGCGGTGGCGATCCGGGAGCGGGTGTACTCCCCCAGGTAGGTGATCGCGTCCGTGCTTTCCCCGATCCTTCCCAGCAGCTGCCGGGCCGCGGGCAGCTGGGCCCAGCCCGCCTCGTGCCCGTGCGTGGTGGCGACCAGACGGCGGGCACCGGCCCTGCGCAGCGCCGGAGCCATCAGCCCGAGCGGGGCCGCGGCGCCGAACCAGACGGATGTGCAGCCGTGTACGCGCAGCAGCTGCACCGCGCGCCGGGTGACCCGCGGGGTCGGCAGCAGCATCGTCGTACGGTCCCGGACGACGGTGAACGGCTGCTCGGCGTCGAAGGCGGCGGTGGCCGCGATGCCTTCGGGGCTGCGCTTCCAGGTGGAGGCGTATACGACGATCTGTCCGGGGTCCAGGCGCAGTGCCATGTTGTGCAGGAATGCCTGGATGCCGCCGGGGCGGGGCGGGAAGTCGTTGGTCACGATCAGGGTCTTGTCCATCCCGGCCGACAGTACCGGGCGGCCGGGCCGATGGCTCTCGCACAGGCCGGGCGGGCATCATGGCTCGTCGTACCCACCGAGTACCCACCGACGAAACGGATGAGGCGTCCATGACGGGATCGACCGGCGCGCGGCTCGCTGCAGCGGTGTGGGTCCTCACCAGGGTCGCGCTGCTGCTCTGCGTCACGAAGGTGATCACGCTGCCCGGACCGGACGTGACCAGTGATGTCTCGGTGATCTACCACGGCTGGTCCGAGGTCCTGAAGACCGGTACGTACCCGCAGTCCGACGTCACCTGGCAGTACCCGCCCCTCGCCGCGCTCGCCATCCTCTCCCCCGCCCTGCTGCCGTTCCTGGACTACGCCTCGGCCTTCTTCGTCCTCGCGTTCCTGTGCGACGCACTGGTGCTGGGGCTGCTGCTGTACGCGGGCCACCGGACCGGCCGGTGGACGGCGGGCGCCTGGGTGTGGGTGGCTGGGGTGCCGCTGCTCGGTACGACCGCGTACGCCCGCTACGACGTGATGGTGGCGGCGGTGGCGGTGGCGGCGCTGCTTGCGGGGATTCGGCATCCGCGGGTGCTGGGGGTACTGGCCGCCGTGGGTGCGCTGCTGAAGGTGTGGCCGGCGCTGATCCTGGCCGGTACGGCGCGTGGGCCGCAGACGCGCCGGGCGTGGTCGGCCGCGGCGGTGGCGGCGGCCGGGCTGCTGGTGGTCTGCACCGTGGCGATGCCCGGTGCGCTGGCCTTTCTCGGCTTCCAGCGCGACCGGGGCACCGAGGTCGAGTCGCTGGGGGCGCTGGTCTTCCATGTGTGGCGGCAGTTCGGCTGGCAGGGCCGGGTGGAGCTGCACTACGGCTCGATGGAGTTCCTGGGTCCGCATGTGCCGCTGGTGAGCACGCTCGCGCTCGGCCTGTCCGTCGTGGCCTTCGGCTGGCTGCTGGTGTGGCGGCTGCGGGCCTGTGACTTCCGGGTGAACACCCCGGCCGACGCGGCGTTCACGGCGGTGCTGCTGTTCACGACGACGAGCCGGGTGATCAGCCCCCAGTACATGCTGTGGCTGGTCGGCCTGGCGGCGGTCTGCCTGGTCTTCCGCGACAGCCGGATGGGGCTGCCGGCCGTTCTGGTGCTGCTCGCCACGGGCGTGACTCAGCTGGAGTTCCCGCTCGGGTTCGTCCATGTGGTGACCAGCGACGCGACAGGCGTGACGCTGATGTTCCTGCGCAACGGCCTGCTGGTCGCGGCGACGCTGATCGCCGGCCGGCGGCTGTGGCGGCAGACGGTGTCCGGGGGGCCGCGCGAGGGCGGGCGGCCGCCGACCGCCCGGTCCGGCGTCGGCCGGGAGGCCGAGCCGGTCGGCTCCTGAGCGCGTCTCGCTCAGCCGAGCCGGGAGCGCAGATACTCCCGCCAGCGTGCGGTGAAGTCCTGCGGGGTCGTGGAGAGCACCTCCTGCATGGCCTGCTCCACCGCCCCGTCCCGCCCTGAGTGCCCTCCGACGGCCCGGTAGAAGGCGAACAGCTTCTCCTCGCCCCAGTGGTCGGCGATCAGCTCGCAGGCCATCCAGGCGCCCTCGTACGCCCTCGCCAGGCGCGCGGCGTCTCCCGCGAAGCCGAAGTCCTCGTCCGTGGGGAGCTCGGCGGGCAGATCGCCGCGCAGGACGGCGCCGGCCAGTTCGGGCGCGGTCTGTGCAGCGGTACGGTCCTCGGCGCGGTAGGCCGCCCAGTCGGCGAAGCCTTCGGAGAGCCAGGTCGGGGTGGCGGCGGAGGTGCGGGCGCGGGTGGCGACATGGGTGATCTCGTGGGTGAGGACGATCCGCTGCCCGAAGGTGCCGAGCATGCCGTACGCCTGGGGGTTGACGATCACCCGGTCCGCGGGCGCCCGGTCCTCACCGCCGGTCTGCCCGGTGGTGACGGCCGCGATGCCCCGGTAGTTCGCCGCCGGTGACCCCAGCAGATCCGCCATGTCCTGGACGGTGTGCGGTACGAGCACCACCACGCGGCCTGCCCAGCGTTCCGGCCAGGTGTCCGAGACGGCGGGCACCGCGCGGTCCGCCGCCCGGGCGATCCGGTGCAGCTCCTGCTCGGTGCGACCGACCCCGAGGACGAGGCTGTGCTTTCCGCCCACCACCTGGACATCGCCCTGCTGCCAGAGCTGCCGGCCGCCGTCCTTGCCCGCCCGGTCGCCGACGATGTACCAACGGTCGTCCGCGCTGTCCCGTCTCAGATCGAGCACCCGGTCCGCGGTGACCGGGGCGGCGTCGTAGCCCTTGATCCGGTAGCGCAGCTGTATGTCCGCGGTCGCCCGGTCGGTGCCCTGTCCGGTCACGTCCGTCAGCCGGTACGTCCATGAGCTCAGCGGTACGTCCGCGAGGTTGTCCAGTTCCCTGCGCTGGGCCGTGCGCAACCCGGTGGCCCGCGGGTCTATGGCGGCCAGAAAGGCGTCCGCGTCGTGTTCCAGCACGGCGGCCGCGCGGCGGTCCAGGGTGGCGCGGATACCTCGGGCGGTGGAGTCCGGGGCGGCGCCGTCGTCGGGTGCCGCGCAGGCGGAGGCGAACAGCAGCCCGGCGAGCAGCGCTCCCGCCGTGCGCCGTCCTCCGTTACGTCCCCGCCGTGCGGTACGCCGCCTGTCAGCCACCCGGTCGAGGGTACGGGTCAGATGCGGGTGACCGAGGAGACGGGCATCATGCCGACGGGGTCGTAGCGCACCGGGGCGCCCGGGTACGGAGCGTGGATCACCTGGCCGTTGCCGACATACATGCCGATGTGGCTGGCGTCCGCGCGGTAGGCGACCAGGTCGCCGGGGCGGGCCTCGGAGAGCGGCACCATGCGTCCCGCGTACCGCTGGGCCTGCGAGGTGCGCGGCAGGCTGACCCCGGCCTGGGCGTACGCCCACTGCATCAGCCCGGAACAGTCGAATCCGCCGGGTCCGTTGGCCCCCCAGATGTACGGGCGGCCCAGCGCCTGCCGGACCGCCAGCACGGCTGCGGTGGCCCGTGCGGAGCCGGCCGGCAGATCGGCCATGGCCGGGAACGCGTCGTAGCGGCCGGAGCGCGAGGACCGCTCGAAGTCCGCCCGGTCGGCGCCGGGCAGCGCGTCCAGCAACTGCTTGGCCCGGGCGAGCTTGCGCTCGACGGTCCGTTTGTGGCGGGTGACGGCCGCCCTGTTGCGCTCCAGATCGGCCAGCGCCCGGGCGGCCTCCGCACGGGTCTGTGCGAGAGAGCGCTGAGCCTGCTGGAGCTGCCGCAGCTCGGTGGCCCGATGCTCGGTCAGGCGGTCCAGGGTGGCCGCCCGGTCGAGGTAGGTGTCCGGATCGGAGGAGAGCAGCAAAGCAAGCGAGGGATCGAGTCCGCCCGAGCGATACTGTGCGCTCACCGCCGAACCGAGCGCCGTACGCATCCGGTTGAGGTGTTCCTGGTCGCGGGCCGCCCTGTCCTGGGTCCGCTTCAGCTCGCCGCGCAGCCGGTCGGCGTTCTCACCGGCCTTGTTGTACTGCTCGGTGGCCCGCTCCGCCTCGCTGTACAGCCGGTCGACCCGGGCCCTGGCGGTCCGGGGCGCGTCCTGCGGGTCGGCGTTCGCGGTGGCCGCCCCGAGGGTGGCGGCCGCGGTCGCCGCCGCGGCCGACAGAACAGTGACCCGGGCGCCCCGGTTGAGGCCGGGCTGTGTGGAACGGCGATGGGACACCACAGGACGCCGCACTCCTTCCGCTGTGTACGCAGACGCGCGCAGCCCCTGCCGCCCGGGGCGGGCGGACCGACGACCGGAAGCTGCACGGCAGGCAGACAGTAGTCGGACGGTTACGGAGCGACCAACGGCCGCGCCGGACGGAAGGGGGGCGGAAACGGCGACGCCCCGCCGGTGACCTGTGGTCTCCGGCGGGGCGGACTGTCTGCGCGGGCGCGGGAATTCGCCCGTTCGGGCGTCGTCAGCCGACGCGTACGCCGAACTGGAAGCTGCCGATGGTGTTCATCGACTCGTAGCGGACGAACGTGCCCGGGTACGGGGCGTGCAGGACGGTGTTGTTGCCCGCGTAGAGGCCCACGTGCTCGGTGTTGTTGAAGAAGACCAGGTCACCCGGCTTCAGTGCGCTGCGCCCGATATGGACGCCGTCGTTGACCTGGGTGTACGTGACCCGGGAGATGCTGACGTTGGCCTGGGCGTAGGCCCACTGGGTCAGCCCGGAGCAGTCGAAGGATCCGGGGCCGGTACCGCCGCGGCCGTACGGCTTGCCCACCTGGGTGGAGGCGGCGTTCAGGGCGGCGGCACCCCAGGCGGAGGCGGGGACCTCGTTGCCCAGCTCGACCCGGTCGCTGGCGGCGCGGCTGGCACGCTGTTCGTCCTTGCGCATCTTCGTGCGCTCGGCTTCGGTCATCGTGTTGAGCAGGCGCTGCGCCTCGGCCAGCTTGTCCTGGAGCTTCTTCTTCTTCGCGCCGAGCGTCTTGCGCACGTCGTCGAGGTCACCGAGCTTGTCCTGGGCCTCCTTGCGCTCCTGCGCGAGGACCCGCTGCTTCTCCTGGATCTTCCCCAGGGTCTCGGTCTGCTTGGCCGTCAACTGGTCGAGGGCCGAGGCCTCGTCGAGGAAGGTGTCCGGGTTGGACGAGAGGAAGAGCTGCACCGACGGGTCGATACCACCGGAGCGGTACTGGGCGGCGGCGAGCGAACCGAGGCCGTTGCGCAGGTTGTTGATCTCCTGCTGGCCGCGGGCCACCTTGTCCTGCAGCGCGCCGACTTCCTTCTCCAGCTTCTGCTGCTTCTCCTTGGCGCCGTAGTACTGCTCATTGGCCGCGCCGGCCTCGTGGTTGAGCTTCTCGACCTTCGCCTTGACCTCGCTCTTGGAGGGCTTGGGGTCGGCGTGGGCTGCCTGGGAGGTCAGGGCGACGGCTGCGGCGGCGGTCGCGGTGAGCACGGTCACACGGGCGCGGCTCGGCTGCTTGGGACGGCGGTGGGACCCCACGAAGGCGAGCTCCTTCTTCCTTGAGCCGCCTACCGGGCTGTGGGGGGACTCGATCCCCGGCTCCGTGCATGTCACGGACTCGGCGGCGCCTTCGCCGTCACCCCGAATGGGTGATCAACCGTGCGAAGGTTCGAGGCCCGACCCTAGTGACCAACTTGTGATCAGTTCAAATCCTCACAAGAAAAATCTCGTCACAGGAGGTACTTCTTTACCCACATCACACAGGGTGTAGCGGTGACTTGACGGTCCGTTCCCTGATTTCCACCGAGTCCCGACAAGCGTCACTAGACGCGCGAAAGGCGCTTCAGGAGCAAGACGGACGCAACGGGCCTGGCGCCCGCCTTCGCCACTCCGTCGGCGACTTCGCGGTCGGTGGAGACCACCACGACGGGCCGGCCCGGCGGTTCGGCGCGCGCCAGCTGACGGATGAGTTCATCGGCGGTCACACCGGGCTTGCTGAACAGCACCCGGACTCCGCGCGGCGGTGCGAGCAGTACCGGGGCGGCCAGTTCCGCCCCGTCGAAGACACAGGTCATCTCCGCGCCGGTCTGCGCCGCGAGCACCGCGAGACCGCCCAGCAGCCGCAACCGCTGCTTCTCCAGCGGCAGCTGCGGATAGCCGGTCTTGGTGACGTTGTAGCCGTCCACGATCAGATGCGCCTGCGGCAGCGCGAGCAACTGGTCGAGCAGGGCCGGGTCGGTCTCTGAAAGCGCCCTGGCGGCAATGTCCTTGGGCGACATCCGGCCGGGCTCGACCGCGTCGACACTGTCCGCGGGGCGGATCGAGGAGGGTGGCAGGGCCAGTTCACGACGGAGCCCGCTGGCCGCGTCGAGCACCGTGTCCAGCAGCAGCCGCAACCGCATGTCCTCGACCGAACGGCCCTCCCTGGCGGCCCTGCGGCCCGCCTCGACGGACGCCTCGGCCTCACCGAGCCGCGCCTTGAGCCGACGGGACTCGCTCTCGGCCGCGGAGACCTGGGCGGCCGCCTCGGACCGTACGGCGTCGGTCTCGGCCCGGCTGCGCCGCAGCGCGGCCTCGCCGCGCTTGACCTCGTTGGCGACACTGCGCAGTTTGCGCTGAAGGGAATCGGCTTCCTTGCGGGCCGCGTCCAGCTCGCCGCGGAGCCGTTCGGTCTCGCTCTTCGTCTGGGAGCGGGCCTGGGCGAGTTCGTCGCGCAGCCGTTCCAGCTCGCGACGGCTCTCCTCGTCGGCGCGCTCGGCATCGGCCCGCTGAACCTCCTCGCCGGCGGAGGTGACCAGCTTCACCCAGCCGACCGGGCGCAGCACATAGGCCGCGGCGGCCACATCGACGGGGTCGGCGGCGGCGGGCGGCGAACCGGCCTCCAGCGCGGCCGTCAGCTCCGGCTGCTCCTCCTTGAGCCATTCGCCGATACGCTGCCGGAACAGCGCGTCGCCCTCCAGCGCGGCCGCCATCGCATTGCCGGCGAACTTGGCGCGCCGGGTCGGGGTGAAGCGGGCGTACTGTCTCAGCTGGGCCGGCAGTTCGGTGACCGTCAGACCGCCGAACGCGTCCGAGACCAGCGCGACGACCCGGCGCCGTACACCTTCGGGCAGCGGGCGGTCGAGCGCCTCGACGGCGTCGTCGGCCGCCTCGGCCGACTCGGCGCCGCTAGCGGGCTGCTCCACCATCCGTCACCCCAAATTGTCTGTCCGCACGGCCCCGTCAGGAGTCGGCACCCGGCCTGTCCACCAGTTCGATCTGATCCACCGCATTGCACCACCGGCAGCGCACCGACTCGATGGTCTCACTGACCACCTCGCGTTCCTCTACGGTGGACTCCCCGGCCAGGTCGAGGTGGACGTATTCGATGACCTTGGAGGAACGCGTCACGTCGAACCGTGTGAGATTTCCGCAGAGCGTGCAGCGCCAGCGGGTCCCGTCGGTCGGCTGGGGAACCGTCGTCATCGTGCGTCCTCTTTCGTCGAGCCTCGTGCTGCCTGCTTCAAGGATCTCGCGGTGCGCCGTCGAACTGCGGATGTCCTGCCGTAACCCTACGGCCTAGCCACGTCCCCCCGACACGGCGAGGCGGTCTGTCCCGTTCCCTCCACTTGCGTCATGCTCTGTTCATGATCGATCGGCGGGCTGCGGCCGCCAGATTAGCCAGTGGACTGCTACGGACGGTCACCTCGGGCGGACCGCCCGTGGCCTATGCCCTGATCGCCCTGTGCTGTCTGGTCTTCCTGATCAGTCCGCTCTCCGGCTTCAACCCGTCCTACGGCACCGCCGACGCCCTGCTCGCCGCCCAGGCCGGGTACTTCGAACGCTGGGGCGTGATCCCGAGCGAGCTGTGGGACGGCTCCGCACGCGCCCTGCTCACCCCGCTCACCGCCCTCTTCGTGCACGGCAGCTGGCTGCATCTGCTCGGCAACATGCTCTTCCTGTACGTGTTCGGGGCGATGGCCGAGGAGCGCATGGGCCATGCCGAGTTCACCTTCTTCTATCTCGGCTGCGGCTATCTCGCCCTGGTCGGCTATGCGGCCGCGCACGCCTCGTCCGACGAGACGCTCGTCGGTGCGTCGGGGGCGATCTCGGCGGTGCTGGGAGCGTTCCTCTACCTGTTCCCCAGGGCCCGGGTCACCAGCCTGTTCCCGTTCCTCTTCTTCCTGCCGCTGCGCTTCCCTGCCTGGATCGTGCTGATCTTCTGGTTCGTCCTGCAGTGGCTGGCGGTCCAGGGCGCGGGCAGCGGGGGCCCCGGCGTGGCCTATCTGGCCCATGTGGTCGGCTTCGCCCTCGGCTTCCTCTACGCCTGGGGGCGATACCGGCGTACGGATAGAGTGAAGACTCCAGCCACGGCCACCGAGGGAGAAAGCCAGCCGTGATCACCGCGATCGTGCTCATCAAAACCAGCGTGGACCGGATTCCCGAGATCGCCGAGGCCATCGCGGCGCTGGACAGCGTCAGCGAGGTCTTCTCGGTCACCGGTACGTACGACCTGATCGCCATGGTCCGGGTGGCCAAGCACGACGATCTGGCGGACGTCATCCCCGGCCGGATCAGCAAGATCCCCGGCGTCGAGGCCACCGATACGCATGTGGCCTTCCGTACGTACTCGCAGCACGACCTGGAGGCCGCCTTCGCCATCGGCCTCGACGCGTAGGTACGCCCCTCATTACGGCGTTGCACTGCGGCGGGGGACGGGCAGCCGAGCCCGTCCCCCGCCGCAGTGCTGCGTGACCGTCAGAGCTGCGCTGCGCCCCGGTCCGGGACGCAGCGGCCGTCCTCGGTGCGGTACTTCCACTGGGCGCCCTTGCTCACCAGTTCCTTGACCGCGCACACGAATCGCTCGATGTGCTCGTCCGGTGTACCGGCGCCGAAGCTCACCCGGATCGCGTTGAGCAGGGGGGTCCCCCCGGTCGAGTCTGTTCGAGACTGGGGGAGCTCGCCCGGCTCGGCCTCCGGCGCACCGCACTCGCCCGGGTCCTGCGGATCGCTGCCCAGCAGGGTGCGGACCAGCGGGTGGGCGCAGAACAGTCCGTCGCGCACCCCGATGCCGTACTCGGCGGAGAGCGCCGCGGCGAAGTGCGAGCTGTTCCAGCCCTCCACCACGAAGGAGATGACGCCGACCCGCGGGGCGTCGTCGCCGAACAGCGACAGCACCTTGACCTGGGGGACCTCGGCGAGGCCTTCGCGGACCCGGGTGACGAGCTGCTGCTCACGGGCTACGAGCCGGTCGAAGCCCGCCTCGGTCAGCGCCTTGCAGGCGGAGGCGATGGAGTACACGCCGATGACGTTGGGGGAACCGGCCTCGTGGCGGGCGGCGGTGGAGTGCCACTCGACGTCCACACCGCCATCCGTGCGGCGGGCGACCTTGCGCGAGGCTCCGCCGCCGGCCAGGTACGGCTCGGCGTCCTGCAGCCAGTCGGCCCGGCCCGCGAGCACACCCGAGCCGAACGGCGCGTACAGCTTGTGTCCGGAGAAGGCGACCCAGTCGACGTCCAGCTCTGCGATGTCGACGGGGTGGTGCGGGGCGAGCTGCGCGGCGTCCAGCACGATCCGGGCACCGTGCGCGTGCGCGGCGGCCGCCAGTTCCTTGACCGGCCACAGTTCGCCGGTGACGTTGGAGGCGCCGGTGACGCAGACCAGCGCAGGCCCGTAGGGGTCACGGTCGGCGAGCGCCCGCTCCAGCGTCTCGACGGCCTGGGCCGGGGTTCGCGGGGCGTTGAGGTAGGTCACCCGGGCATCGCGCCAGGGCAGCAGCGAGGCGTGGTGCTCGGTCTCGTACACGAAGACCTGGCAGTCGGCGGGGACGACGGCGGCCAGCAGGTTGAGGGAGTCGGTGGTCGAGCGGGTGAAGATCACCTGGTCGTCGGCGCGGCAGCCGAGGAACTCCGCGACGGTCGCGCGGCTGTTCTCGAAGAGGTCCGTGGAGAGCTGCGAGAGGTACCCGGCGCCGCGGTGGACGCTGCCGTAGTACGGGGCGTACGCGGCGACGTCGTCCCAGACGCGCTGCAGGGCCGGGGCGCTGGCGGCGTAGTCGAGAGCGGCGTACGTGACTTCACCACCCGTGACCAGCGGAACCGTTACATCCTTGCCCAGAACCGGCAGAGGGGTACAAAGTGACTGATCGGCGGCAGCGGTGAAGACAGACATGGCGAACTCCCGTAACAGGCAGGCGAATTGCATGCGCCGGCGGATACGCGGCAGCGCAGCGGAAAGTGAAAATGGGTGTGCGGAGGAGGGCCGATAAGCCCTATCGCATTCGCTTGCTCACAAGAGACTCCCTAGGGACCAGGACCCCGGGGGCTGGCATTCACAGATGCCGAGGGGCCCGCGCTTGCCGCAGACCTCGCTGCCTACGGCCTGGTCTTCACCCGGGGCACCCCGCCACGGACGGAGGGTTGCCGGACAGCGGGCCGGGGCCGTAGTCGCTGTCACTCATGACCTGCCGAGCATCTTGCCATACGTGCGTCAACGCGCAAGGCGCGGTCCAAGATCTGGACCGCGCCCTGCCTCACATCCCGTCGGGTCAGGCGTTGCTGACCGCCACCCAGCGTTCCAGCGCCTGCCGGGCCGCCCCCGAGTCGATGGACTCGGCGGCCTTCGCGATCCCTGCGACGAGCTGCTCGTTCAGCGTGCCGTCCGTCGGGTCCAGCGCGACCAGTGCCGCTGCCGAGTTGAGCAGCACGGCCTCCCGTACGGGGCCTCGCTCGCCGGCCAGCACCCGGCGGGCCACATCCGCGTTGTACGAGGCGTCGGCGCCGCGCAGCGCCTGCGCCGGCACCAGCTCCAGACCGACGTCGCGCGGGTCGAACGCCTCCTCGCGCACCGATCCGTCCCGGACCACCCAGACGCGCGAGGTCGCGGTGGTCGCCAGTTCGTCCAGGCCGTCGTCGCCGCGGAAGACCAGCGCCGAATTGCCGCGCTCGGCGAGGACACCGGCGACGATGGGCGCCATCCGCAGGTCGGCGACGCCGATGGCCTGGGAGCGGACCTTGGCCGGGTTGGTGAGCGGCCCGAGGATGTTGAACGTCGTCGGGGCGCCGAGCTCCTTGCGGGCCCTGGCAGCGTAGCGCAGGGCGGGGTGGAACTTCACCGCGAAGCAGAAGGTGATGCCCGCCTCCTCGGCGACCTCGACGACCCGCTGCGCGTTGAGCTCCAGATTGACGCCGAGCTTCTCCAGCACATCGGAGGAACCGCTCGCCGACGAGGAGGCGCGGTTGCCGTGCTTGACGACCTTGGCGCCGGTACCCGCGATGACGATCGCCGACATCGTGGAAATGTTGACCGTCTTGGCGAGGTCGCCGCCGGTGCCGACGATGTCGACCGTGCGACCGGGTACGTGGATCGTGTTGGCGTGCTCGTACATCGCGCGCACCAGGCCGGACACCTCGTCGACCGTCTCGCCCTTGGCGCGCAGGGCCACCGCGAAACCGGCGATCTGCACATCGGTCGCCTCACCGCTCATGATGCGGTCCATCGCCCATGCGGTGTCGTCCGCGGTCAGGTTCTCGCCGCGCAGCAGCGGGTTCAGCACGCCGGGCCAGGAACGGTCCGCCACGCTGTCGCCGCCGACCGGGGTCACAACGTTCATGGTCCGCTCCTGGGGGTCCATAGCCGATAAAAGGGGTTGCCCCCCACCCTATCGAGCGCCACGGACAGCGAAGAGCCCCGTCCATCGGATGGACGGGGCTCTGCTGTGGCGATCAGTTCAGGCGATCAGTGGTGACCGTGGCCGCTGGTGATCTCCTTGTACTCCTCGGCGGTGGGCTTGGCGATCTGATTGTCCTCGCCGTAGTAGCCCTTGCTGAGCCTGGCCCGCAGCTTCTGCAGTGCGGGCACCTTGCGCTCGACACCGTTCTTGTCGACCGTCGGGCCGATCTCGACCGGCTTGTACTGCTCGTGCGCGGTGAGCGTGTGCAGCTGCTCGGGGCCGAGCGGCTCGTGGATCTCGACGAACTCACCGTGCGGCAGGCGCTTGATGATGCCGGACTCGCGCCCGTGCAGCACCTTCTCCTTGTCGCGGCGCTGGAGGCCGAGGCAGATCCGCCGGGTGGCGACGAACGCGATGACCGGGCCGACGAAGATGAAGATCCGGACGAACCAGGAGATGGCGTTCAGCGACAGGTGGAAGTGCGTGGCCCACAGGTCGTTGGCACCGCCGATGAAGACGACGACGTACTCGGTGATCCAGGCGACGCCGAAGGCCGTCCGGGTCGGGGCGTTGCGCGGGCGGTCCAGGATGTGGTGCTCGCGCTTGTCCCCGGTGACCCAGGACTCGACGAACGGGTAGACCGCGATGATCGCGAGCACCAGTCCGAAGGCCATCAGCGGGATGAACACACCCAGGACGAGCGTGTGGCCCCAGAGGTTGATCTCCCAGCCGGGCATCACTCGGATCAGACCCTCGGCGAAGCCCATGTACCAGTCGGGCTGGGCGCCGGTGGACACCTGGTCCGGCCGGTACGGGCCGATGTTCCAGATCGGGTTGATCGTGGCGATCGCCGCGATGATGGCGATGATGCCGAAGACCAGGAAGAAGAAGCCACCGGCCTTCGCCATGTACACCGGCATGAGCGGCATGCCGACGACGTTCTTGTTGGTGCGGCCGGGACCCGCGAACTGCGTGTGCTTGTGGTAGAAGACCAGGATCAGGTGCGCCACCAGCAGACCGAGCATGATGCCCGGCAGCAGCAGGATGTGGATCGAGTAGAACCGGCTGATGAAGTCGTGGCCGGGGAACTCTCCGCCGAACAGGAACATCGAGATGTACGTGCCGACGATCGGCATCGACAGGATCGCGCCCTGGGTGAAGCGGACACCCGTACCGGAGAGCAGGTCGTCCGGGAGCGAGTAGCCGGTGAAGCCGGTGAACATACCCAGCACGAACAGCAGGAAGCCGAACAGCCAGTTGATCTCACGCGGCTTGCGGAACGCACCCGTGAAGAAGACGCGCATCATGTGCACGAACATGCCGGCCAGGAAGATCAGCGCGGCCCAGTGGTGGATCTGGCGGACCAGCAGACCACCGCGGACGTCGAAGCTGATGTCCAGCGTCGAGGCGTAGGCCTGCGACATCCGGATGCCCTGCATCGGCTCGTACGAGCCGTGGTACACGACCTCGCTCATGGTCGGGTCGAAGAACAGCGTCAGATACACACCCGTGAGGATGATGATGATGAAGCTGTAGAGGGCGATCTCACCGAGCATGAAGGACCAGTGGTCCGGGAAGATCTTGCGCATGTTGGCCTTGGCCAGGGAGTAGATCCCGAGCCGGCCGTCCGCCCAGTCGGCCACCCGCTCGCCGGCGGGCGCCTTGCGCTGTGTGTCGGTCGCAGTACTCATCCGCGCTCCCAGAATGCAGGACCGACGGGCTCTTCGAAGTCACCGAGCGCCTCGAGGTTGCCCTCGCTGTTCACGCCGATCCGCAGCTGCGGAAGGGCGTGACCGGCCGGACCGAAGATGACGCGGGCGCCGTCGGAGAGGTCGAAGGTGGACTGGTGGCACGGGCAAAGCACGTGGTGCGTCTGCTGCTCGTACAGGCTGATCGGGCAGCCGACGTGGGTGCAGATCTTGGAGAAGGCCACGATTCCCTCGTGGGCCCACTCGCGCTCGCGCTTGTCCTTGATGTTGTCCGGCTCGATGCGGATGATCATCAGCGCGGCCTTGGCGATCTGGTTCTGGAAGTCGTGCGCGCCCTCCTCCAGGCCCTCGGGCATGGCGAAGGTCAGCGAACCGACGGCGACGTCCTCGGGACGCAGCGGCTCCATCGTGTTCATGTTGATGAGCTGCTTGCCCTTGGCCCACAGGGTGTTGCGGAGCTTCTTCTCCGGCAGCGGACCGAGGTCGCGCAGCAGCATCACACCGGAGAGCGGCACCAGGGCCAGCGCACCGAACATGGTGTTGCGGATCAGCTTGCGCCGCCCGAACGCGGACTCCTCGGCACCTGCCGCGAAGTCGGCCAGGACCTTCGCCTTGACCTCGGGCGTCGCCTCGATGGCGTGCCGGTCGTCGGCGACCTCCACGTCGGACATCAGGGTGCGCGCCCAGTGGACGGCACCGGCTCCGATCGCGAAGAGAGCCACGCCCAGGGTCAGACCCAGGGAGAAGTTGAGCGCGCTCACATGGCCGAAGGGCCAGATGTACACGATCTTGTCGACCGGGAAGATGACGTACGAGGCGATGAAGCCGATCGTCGCCAGCATGGACAGCGTGAACATGAACGCCACGGCGCGCTCGGAGCGCTTCGCGGCCCGTTCGTCGATGTCCTGGATGCGCGGCTTGTGGGCCGGCAGCCCCGGGTCGGCGAACGGGTCGTCCGCGACCTCTACCGCGCCGTGCGCGGTGCCCTGCTCAGCGGGCAGGTTCTCGTCTGGAATCTCTTGGCTACTCATGACTTCTTGGCCTTAGCGGTGTGGGCCGCGACCCAAATGGCAACTGCGATCAGTGCGCCGAGCCCGAAGATCCAGGCGAACAGACCCTCACTGACCGGGCCCAGGCCGCCCAGCTTCAGACCACCCGGGTTCTCCGACTGGCTGCTGTTGACGGTCTGGATGTACGCGATGATGTCCCGCTTCTGCTGCTCGGGCATCGTCGTGTCCGGGAAGGACGGCATGCTCTGCGGGCCGGTCTGCATGGCCTCGTAGATGTGCTTCGGGTCCACGCCTTCGAGGCTGGGTGCGTACTTGCCGTTCGTCAGCGCACCACCCTCACCGGTGAAGTTGTGGCACTGCGCGCAGTTGGTACGGAACAGGTCGCCACCCTTGGCGATGTCCGCACCCTCAGGGCTGACCTGATTCTTGGTCGGAACGATCGGGCCGGCGCCGAGCGACGCGACGTACGCCGCGAGCTGGTCGATCTCGGCCTGGCTGTAGATGACCTTCTTCTTCGGTACCTGGGCACCCGGCTGCTGCGCCGGCATACGGCCCGTACCGACCTGGAAGTCCACGGCGGCGGAGCCCACGCCGACCAGGCTCGGCCCGTCGGTGGTGCCCTGACCGCCGGTTCCGTGGCAGCTGGCGCAACCGACGGAGTACAGCTTCTTGCCCTCATCGATGGCGAGGGACTGGGCGGTGTCGTCGGCCTGCGCCTTACTCGCGGGCGCAAACGCGGCGTACAGCCCCCCAGTGGCCGCCAGCGCGAGGAGTAGTACGACGACCGCCGCCAACGGATGGCGTCGTCGTGCGGAGAGCTTTTTCACGGATTACCCCGGTGTCAGGATCTTCTGCGTCGATGCTGGATGTGGTTCGGGTTCGAGCCCGGTTACTTGATCATGTAGATCGTGGCGAAGAGGCCGATCCACACGACATCGACGAAGTGCCAGTAATAGGACACGACGATGGCAGCGGTCGCCTGTTCGTGGGTGAACCTCTTGGCTGCGTATGTCCTGCCCAGAACGAGCAGGAAGGCGATGAGACCGCCTGTCACGTGCAGCCCGTGGAAGCCGGTCGTCAGGTAGAACACCGAGCCGTACGGGTCGGAGGACAGCGAGAGGCCGTCCTTCTTCACCAGCTCGGTGTACTCGAAGACCTGGCCTCCGATGAAGATCGCACCCATCACGAAAGTGATCACGAACCAGGTGCGGAGCTTCTTCACGTCGCCCCGCTCCGCGGCGAAGACGCCGAGCTGGCAGGTGAGTGAGGAGAGCACCAGGATCGTGGTGTTCGTCGCCGAGAACGGGAAGTTCAGGGCCGAAGCCATTTCCTTCCAGTGATCCGGTCCCGTCACCGATCGCAGGGTGAAGTACATCGCGAAGAGGGCCGCGAAGAACATCAGCTCGGAACTCAACCAGATGATGGTTCCGACGCTGGTGAGGTTCGGTCGATTGACCGACGGGTGCGCGTGCCCGGTTTCTACTGTCGTTGCTGTCGCCACGACCGACATTATGTCGGTCCCTTATCCCGCCCTCACTCCCGGGGGTGCCGTTCGGTGTGTCAACAGGGTGTGCCCTCCCCGAACGGCCCATGAATCCGCTGTCCCGGGCGGTGCTGACAGCCCATCGGGCGGAGTACGATCCGCGCATCGGTTCATGCCCGGAAAGCCCCGAAGACACAGATGTCACGGAGGAACAATGCAGCCGACCGCCACGGTCCTGGTCTACAGCGACGACGCCAACACCCGTGAGCAGGTGAGGCTGGCAGCCGGGCGCAGGCCCGCGGCCGATGTGCCACCGGTGGAGTTCCTCGAGTGCGCCACCCTGCCCGCCGTCCTGGACGCACTGGACAACGGCGGCATCGATGTCTGTGTGCTGGACGGCGAGACGGCACCCGCGGGCGGCATGGGCGTCTGCCGGCAGATCAAGGACGAGATCTTCCACTGCCCGCCCGTGCTGCTGCTGATCGGGCGCCCGCAGGACGCCTGGCTGGCCACCTGGAGCCGTGCGGACGCCGCGGTGACCCTGCCGGTCGAACCGGTCGAGTTCGCGGACGCCCTGGCCGCTCTGCTGCGCAGCAGGGACTGCGTGGACGCCTGAGCCCTGCCGGGGTTCTGCCCGCAGTCCCGCCGAGGGGCGGCGCACTCCCCGGACCGGTCAGACCTCGGGGCGCAGTCGCGCCGCCTGGAAGGTGTCTGTGCGGTCCGGGGTGTCGTTCTTCCACAGAGCGCTGCCTTCCTGCCATTTGGCCCAGGAAAGGTTCCAGTCGCCGTAGCCGTTGTCGAACGGCGTCATCATCTCGCCCTGACTGCCGACGACCTGGACGATGTCGCCCGGGCGCACGGTGTTGAAGAACCACTCGGCCAGGCTGGTACTCATGCCCGTACAGCCGTGGCTGACGTTCGCGTACCCCTGCGAGCCGGTGGACCAGGGGGCCGCGTGCACGTACTCGCCGCTCCAGGTGACACGGGTCGCGTAGTAGACCAGCAGGTCGTACCCGTCGTCGGAATTCTCCGAGATGCCGATGGTCTCCCCGCGCATGCGTACGGAGTACTCCTTGCTCAGCACGACCTTGACGCCGTTTCGGGTGGAGAAGCCGGGCTTGCCGGTGGTCACCGGAATGGTGTTGATCACTTTCCCGTTGCGCTTGACGGACATCGTGTGCGCCGCGGCGTCGGTGATGGCCTCGACACGGTCGCCCGTGGTGAGCTTCAGCGCCTTCGCGGGGGCTCCGTACAGCGTGTCGGTGACCTTGATGCCCGCCAGGCCGCTGGTGACCTCGATGGCGGCCTTGGCGGGCCAGTAGTCCTTGGGGCGGTAGTGCAGGATCTTGTCGTCGACCCAGTACCAGGAGCCGGTCACGGCGGGTGTGGAGCGGACCCGCAGGGCACGCTCCACGATGGCCCTGGACGCCTTGTCCTTGACCGGAGCGCTGAGTTCCGCCGTGATGGGCTGTCCGACGCCGTAGGTGCCCGCCTGAGGGCCGAAGGTGACCTTCAGGAGCTTCTTGGCATTGGCGGAGGCGGTCTCGAAGGAGAGCGTGCGGCTGCCCGGGGCGCCGTCGCCGTCCTCCATGCTGACCCGGACCGTGTAGCGGGCGCCGGCGGCGAGCGGGGAGATGGAGTGCCAGCGCTTCCCGTCGGCATCGAGCTCGCCAGCCAGATGGCGTCCGATCGCGTCCACGGCCGACACGTCCGTGATCCGGCCGTCGTCGTCGTTGACGGTTACCTCGAGCGGCTTGTCGGAGTCGGCCTTCTCGTCGCCCTCGGGGACGTTGGAGGAGATCTCGTCCGCCGCATCGTACGGTTTCGCCGCGAGCGGGTGGCCATTGGACCCACCGCAGGCGGTCACACCTGCGACCAGGGTCACGACCAGCAGAGTGCAGCTCACTACGGGGCGGAAGCGCGGCACGTGGTTCATGAACACACGCTATGAAGATTCATCCCTATAAGCGCGCAATGTGACTCCAAACGGGGGGTTTGCACTTCTTTTGGCGGAGAAGTACACGCCAAACAGGGGGCCTGCACTTCCCTTGGTGGAGAAGTACAGGCCCCCCGTCAGGTGGAGCGGTGACTCGCTGTCACTGGGTGCGGTTCTCACCGCGGTAGTACTCGAAGACCCAGCCGAACAGGCCGATCAGGATCACCGGGAGCGAGAAGTAGAGCAGCCACCAGCCGAAGATGATGCCCAGGAAGGCGAGGGCACCACCGACGGCCAACGAGAGCGGCTGCCAGCTGTGCGGGGAGAAGAACCCCACCTCGCCGGCCTCGTCCGCGATATCGGCTTCCTTGTTGTCCTGAGCCATGGCGTCGACCCGCTGCGCCGTGAAGGCCAGGTAGAAGCCGATCATGACGCTCAGGCCGAAGCCCAGGACGAGCGCGGTGGTACCGGCCGGCTCCTTCGACCACACGCCGTACGTGATGGCCATGGCGAGCATGAAGACGCTCAGCCAGAGGAACATCTTGCCCTGGATCTTCACTTACCGGCCTCCTTGCCACCAGCGAGGGCCTTGTCATCCGCGGAGTGGTGCTCCAGCTGCTCGAGCGCCGAGATCTCCGGGTGATGCAGGTCGAACGCCGGGGATTCGGAACGGATCCGCGGCAGCGTGAGGAAGTTGTGCCGCGGCGGCGGGCAGGAGGTCGCCCACTCCAGCGAGCGGCCGTAGCCCCACGGGTCGTCGACCTCGATCTTCTTGCCGTACTTCGCGGTCTTCCACACGTTGTAGAAGAACGGCAGCATCGACAGGCCGAGCAGGAACGAGGAGATCGTCGAGATCGTGTTCAGCGCGGTGAAGCCGTCCGCGGCGAGGTAGTCCGCGTAACGACGCGGCATGCCCTCGGCACCCAGCCAGTGCTGCACCAGGAACGTGCCGTGGAAGCCCACGAACAGCGTCCAGAACGTGATCTTGCCGAGCCGCTCGTCCAGCATCTTGCCGGTGAACTTCGGCCACCAGAAGTGGAATCCGGAGAACATCGCGAAGACCACGGTGCCGAAGATGACGTAGTGGAAGTGCGCGACGACGAAGTACGAGTCCGAGACGTGGAAGTCCAGCGGGGGCGACGCCAGGATCACGCCGGTCAGACCACCGAAGGTGAAGGTGATCAGGAAGCCGACGGCCCAGAGCATCGGTGTCTCGAAGGACAGCGACCCCTTCCACATCGTGCCGATCCAGTTGAAGAACTTCACACCGGTCGGTACCGCGATGAGGAATGTCATGAACGAGAAGAACGGCAACAGCACACCGCCGGTGACGTACATGTGGTGCGCCCACACGGTCACGGAGAGGCCTGCAATGGCGATCGTCGCACTGATCAGACCGATGTAGCCGAACATCGGCTTCCGGCTGAACACCGGGATCACTTCGGAAATGATTCCGAAGAATGGCAAGGCAATGATGTACACCTCTGGATGGCCGAAGAACCAGAAGAGGTGCTGCCAGAGCAATGCGCCGCCATTGGCCGCGTCGAATACATGCGCACCGAACTTGCGGTCCGCCTCCAGCGCGAAGAGCGCGGCGGCGAGGACCGGGAAGGCCAGCAGGACCAGCACACCGGTCAGCAGAACGTTCCAGACGAAGATCGGCATGCGGAACATCGTCATGCCGGGGGCGCGCATGCAGATGATCGTGGTGATGAAGTTGACCGAACCGAGGATCGTGCCGAAGCCGGAGAAGGCCAGACCCATGATCCACATGTCGGCGCCGATTCCCGGCGAGCGGACGGCGTCCGAGAGCGGGGAGTAGGCGAACCAGCCGAAGTCGGCCGCACCCTGCGGGGTGAGGAAGCCGGCCACCGCGATGATCGAGCCGAAGAGGTACAGCCAGTACGCGAACATGTTCAACCGCGGGAACGCCACGTCGGGCGCGCCGATCTGCAGCGGCATGATCCAGTTCGCGAACCCGGCGAACAGCGGCGTCGCGAACATCAGCAGCATGATCGTGCCGTGCATCGTGAACGCCTGGTTGAACTGCTCGTTCGACATGATCTGCGTGCCGGGACGGGCCAGTTCGGCGCGCATGAAGAGCGCCATCAGACCGCCGATGCAGAAGAACGCGAACGATGTGACCAGGTACATCGTGCCGATCGTCTTGTGGTCAGTGGTGGTCAACCACTTGATGACGATGTTTCCCGGCTGCTTCCGCCGGACCGGCAGCTCGTCCTCGTACGAGTCGTCTGCTGCCGCGGCACCCTGAGGTTCGTTGAGGATGCTCACAGTTTGTTCGTCTCCGCATTCCTGGCCGGGTCAGTCTGCTCGATGCCGGCCGGCACGTAGCCCGTCTGGCCCTTCTTCGCCAGCTCCTTGAGGTGCGCCTGGTAGCGCTCCGGAGAGACGATCTTGACGTTGAAGAGCATCCGGGAGTGGTCGGCGCCGCAGAGCTCGGCGCACTTGCCCATGTAGGTGCCCTCCTCCTTGGGAGTCACCTCGAAGGCGTTGGTGTGGCCCGGAAAGACGTCCTGCTTCATGAGGAACGGCACCACCCAGAAGGAGTGGATGACGTCACGCGAAGTCAGAACGAAGCGGACCTTCTCGCCCTTCGGCAGCCACAGGGTCGGACCCGGGTTGCCGTTCTGCGGGTTCCGGGTTCCCGGGACGCCGTAGTCGTAGACGCCTTCGGCACTCTTGGGGAAATCCTTCCGGAACTTGTCCGGGATGGCGTCGAGTTCCTTGGGGATCTCGTTGCCCGTGGCGGAGGACCCGTCCACGTTCTCGATGTAGTTGAAGGCCCAGCTCCACTGGTAGCCGACCACGTTGATGGTGTGGGCAGGCTTCGGGGAGAGCGAGAGGAGCTTCGATTCATCGCGCGCGGTGAAGTAGAACAACACCGAGACAATGATCAGAGGGACCACGGTGTACAGCGCCTCGATGGGCATGTTGTACCTGGTCTGCGTAGGAACCTCGACCTTGGTGCGGCTGCGCCGGTGGAAGATGACGCTCCACAGGATCAGGCCCCAGACCAGCACGCCCGTGGCGAGCGCTGCCGCCCACGAGCCCTGCCAGAGGGAAAGGATCCGTGGTGCCTCTTCCGTTACCGGCGTAGGCATACCGAGGCGGGGGAAGTCCTTGTATGTGCAACCGGTGGCGGTTGCCAGGACCAGGCCCGCAGTCAGCACCTGCGGCAGCTTCCGCCGCATCGGGCGCCGCGACGAGCGGTCGGAGCCGTTGGGACTCACGTAGCGCCTTCCCGAGAGTCTCGCCCGCGCGGTCGGCGCGGCCGTCTCTCTGGTCGGTCGCCGCCCTGACGCGGGCAGGGGTTTGGATGTTTATGCGGACCAAACCCTACTGGACGCTATTTGGGGTCGCGCGGGGAGGGTGCCCAACGCGCCGCCCGACACCCCGAAGGGGTGGAATACGGGCCTCCGGCCGCCATCTGACGCCCTCTCTCCTGGCTGGGCGGGCGGCCCCGTCCCCGGGTGCGGACCCGACGCGGGCTAGCGTGGCCGCGTGCCCTACTTCGACGCCGCATCCTCCGCACCCCTGCACCCCGTCGCCCGCCAGGCGCTGCTTGCCGCGCTGGACGAGGGGTGGGCCGACCCGGCCAGGCTCTACCGCGAGGGGCGGCGGGCCCGGCTGTTGCTGGACGCGGCCCGGGAGGCCGCCGCGGAGGCCGTCGGGTGCCGGCCGGACGAGCTCACATTCACTCCTTCGGGTACCCGGGCGGTGCACTCCGGAATTTCCGGGGCTCTCGCGGGGCGTCGGCGTGTCGGCCGCCATCTGGTCTTCTCCGCGGTGGAGCACTCGTCGGTGCTCCATTCGGCCGCCGCCCATGAGGCGCAGGGCGGATCGGTCTCCGAGGTCGCGGTGGACCGGTCGGGGGCGGTGAGTGCACAGGCGTACGCGGAGGTGCTGCGCGAGGACACCTCGCTGGCCTGTCTGCAGTCCGCCAATCACGAGGTCGGCACCGAACAGCCGGTGGCCGAGGTCGCGGAGCTGTGCCGGGCGGCGGGGGTGCCGCTGCTGGTGGATGCCGCGCAGTCGTTGGGCTGGGGGCCGGTGCCGGGCGGCTGGTCGCTGCTGGCGGCCAGCGCGCACAAGTGGGGCGGGCCCTCGGGTGTCGGGCTGCTGGCAGTACGCAAGGGGGTGCGGTTCACGGTTCAAGGACCGGCCGACGAGCGGGAGGCGGGCCGGGCCGCGGGGTTCGAGAACCTTCCCGCGATCGTGGCCGCGGCGGCATCGCTGCGGGCGGTGCGGGCGGAGGCGGCGGCGGAGTCCGTGCGGCTGCGGGCCCTGGTGGACCGCATCAGGGCCCGGGTGCCGCAGTTGGTGCCCGATGTGGAGGTGGTCGGAGATCCGGTGCGGCGGCTGCCGCATCTGGTGACCTTCTCCTGTCTCTATGTCGACGGAGAGACACTGCTCCACGAACTGGATCGAGCCGAATTCTCCGTATCATCCGGTTCGTCCTGCACCAGCAGCACGCTGGCGCCGAGCCACGTGCTCAGGGCGATGGGGGTGCTGTCGGAGGGGAACGTACGGGTGTCGCTGCCGACCGGCACCGCGGGCGAGGAGGTCGAGCGCTTCCTGGACGTGCTGCCGCGGGTGGTGGCAGAGGTACGGGAGAGGCTGGGTGCTCCCGTTTCCGCGCCCCCCTCCCCTGCCGTGACCGCGTCCCTGGTGGTCGACGCCCTCGGGAAGCGCTGCCCGATCCCTGTGATCGAGCTGGCAAAGGTGATCGGGGAGGTACCGCTGGGCGGGACGGTGACCGTGCTCAGTGACGACGAGGCGGCGCGCCTGGACATCCCGGCCTGGTGTGCGATGCGCGAGCAGGAGTACGTGGGCGAGGAGCCGGCGGACCGTGGCTCGGCCTATGTGGTCCGCCGGCTGACCTGAGGTTCCTCTTCGGCTCAGCTCAGGTGCGCGCGGACCTCGGCGGCGGCGTCGTGGCCGTACGCCTTGGTGAAGCGGTCCATGAAGTGGGCGCGGCGCAGGGTGTACTCCTGGGTACCGACCGTCTCGATCACCAGGGTGGCGAGCATGCAGCCGACCTGGGCGGCGCGCTCCAGGCCGACGCCCCAGGCGAGACCGGAGAGGAAACCGGCCCGGAAGGCGTCGCCGACACCGGTCGGGTCGGCCTTGGTCTCCTCCTCCGGGCAGCCGACCTCGATCGTCTCCTGGCCGGCCCGCTCGATCCGGACACCGCGGGCGCCCAGCGTGGTGACCCGGTGGCCGACCTTGGCCAGGATCTCCTCGTCGCTCCAGCCGGTCTTGGACTCGATGAGCCCCTTCTCGTACTCGTTGGAGAAGAGGTACGTGGCGCCGTCGAGGAGGATCCGGATCTCGTCGCCGTCCATCCGGGCGATCTGCTGCGAGAAGTCCGCGGCGAACGGGATTCCGCGGGAGCGGCACTCCTCGGTGTGGCGGAGCATCCCCTCGGGGTCGTCGGCGCCGATCGAGACGAGGTCGAGGCCGCCGACACGGTCGGCGACGGCCTTCAGCTCGATGAGCCGGGCCTCGCTCATCGCGCCCGTGTAGAAGGAGCCGATCTGGTTGTGGTCGGCGTCCGTCGTGCAGACGAACCGGGCGGTGTGCAGGACCTCGGAGATCCGGACCGAACCGGTGTCGACGCCGTGGCGGTCGAGCCAGGCACGGTACTCGTCGAAGTCGGAGCCCGCGGCGCCGACCAGGACCGGGTTCGTGCCCAGCAGACCCATGCCGAAGCAGATATTGGCGGCGACACCGCCCCGGCGCACGTCGAGGTTGTCGACCAGGAAGGAGAGCGAGACCGTGTGCAGCTGATCCGCGACCAGCTGGTCGGCGAAACGGCCGGGGAAGGTCATGAGGTGATCGGTGGCGATGGAGCCGGTGACTGCGATTCGCACGGGGAGACTGCTCCTGCGGAGATCGGGGGGAACGGGTGACTGCGTTCCCGGGGCGGCGTGACAGTTCACGCTACCCGTTCCCCGCACTCGCCCTGAAGGGGGGAAAACTACCCGATAGTAGGTCTTTCTTCCTGAGGTGTGCGGTGCCTACGGTGCGGCTATGTCGAACCACAGCGCCACACGCGAGTCCGAGATCAGCCTGGCCGAGCTGCGCGGTGACTGCGCACGGATGGCTCCGCACTGGGTGGTCCCCGCGAAGTCTGCCCCCGTTCGGGTGGCGCCGTCCCTGATTCACGGGGTCACCGTGCCCGCCGCCTCCGCCCGGCTGATCGACGCCATGTCCGAATACGGCGACTGAGACCGGCACCGAACGCGTCCGACACCCCCTGAGGGAACCGTGCGCCCCTGTGCCCCGTCCCACCGTTGTCCCCACCCGCGGGACGGACGGCAGGCCGGGTGACGGCCTGTGACGGCGATCCAGGCGAAGGAGCGATCCGGTGAGCACCGAGCGACCCGACAACGATGTGACCGGCCCCCGGCGGCGTTCACCGCTCGCCGTGGCCTCGGTGGCGGCCGCCGTACTGCTGGCCGGGGGCGGCGGCGCGTACTGGGCCGCGACCGCCGCGGACGGGGAGGGCGGAAGCAGCGGCAGCGCGGCGGGCAGCGGGGAGCACACCCCTTCCCTGCTTGCCCTGGACGAACGTGCGGGCGACCCGACGGCGCCCGACGGGTCCTCGCCGGGCATCGCACCCGGCATCGCACCCGGCGAGCCCGATCCGCACGGCGGCCAGGTGGTCTACCGCGCGTCCGGCAAGCTGCCCGAGGGACCGCGTACGGCCGCGGTGCAGCGCGCGGAGGGGACCGTCTCCGCGGCGGAGGTGGCCCGGCTGGCGAAGGCACTGGGGGTGCAGGGCACGCCGCAGGCGGAGGGAACGTCCTGGAAGGTGGGGTCCGACGGGGACGGCTCGGGCCCGGTCCTCCGGGTGAACAAGCAGGCTCCGGGCACCTGGAGCTTCGCCCGGTACGGCTCCGGGGGAACGGACAACTGCCCGAAGGGCGCGACCTGTTCGACCCAGGAGGTCGCGCCGGGGGGCACCGGCTCCCCGGTGAGCGAGAGCGCCGCCAGGGCTGCCGCGACACCGGTCCTGAAGGCGGTGGGTCAGGACGACGCCACTCTCGACACCCGCCAACTCATGGGCTCGGTACGGGTGGTGAATGCCGACCCGGTGATCGACGGGCTTCCCACCTACGGCTGGTCGACCGGCATCCAGGTGGGCCCGGACGGCGAAGTGGTAGGCGGCAGCGGGCAGTTGAAGGGCCTGGAGAAGGGCGACAGCTATCCGGTGATCAGCGCGGGCGAGGCGCTGAAGCAGCTGAACGGGGCGGCATCCAGGACGGGCGGGCGCGCGGACGTCGGCGGGTGTGCCACTCCCGTACCGCTGGAGGATGACCTGAAGTCGCCGAAGGTCCACTGCGGGACGCGGACCGGGGCGGAGCGGCCGACGACGACCGTGACGGTCGACAAGGCGGTGTTCGGCCTGACCAAGCAGTACGTGGCGGGCAAGCAGACGCTCGTACCGTCGTGGCTCTTCTCGGTGCGGCCGGCCGCGGGCGGCACCGGTGGCACCGTGTCGCAGATCGCCGTGGACCCCGCGTATCTGGCGAAGGACGCACCGTCGGCGACGACCCCGCCCCCGGGGGACACGGAGAAGTCCCGGCAGCAGATCCTGTCGTACAGCGCCGACGGGCGAACCCTGTCGGTGACGTTCTGGGGCGGGGTGTGCAGTAAGTACGCGGCGAGCGCGGCCGAGGACGGGAAGACGGTGCGGGTGACGGTGACGGAGTCGCAGCCGGCCGAGAAGAAGGTCTGCATCATGATCGCCGAGAAGCTGACCCGGACGGTGACGCTGGACGCCCCGCTCGGTGACCGGACGGTGGTCGACGCGGCGTCGGGCGGCGACGTGCCCCGCGCCTGACGCCTGAGCCCTGCGTACGACAACGGCGGCGGCCCCGGAATCCGGGGCCGCCGCCGTGTTGCTGTTCTGCCGCTGCCTTCAGGGCCTAGCTGAAGGAGTCGCCGCAGGCGCAGGAGCCCGTGGCGTTCGGGTTGTCGATCGTGAAGCCCTGCTTCTCGATGGTGTCGACGAAGTCGATGGAAGCGCCACCCAGGTACGGAGCACTCATCCGGTCGGTGACGACCTTGACGCCGTCGAAGTCCTTCACGACATCGCCGTCGAGCGAACGCTCGTCGAAGAAGAGCTGGTAGCGCAGGCCCGAGCAGCCGCCGGGCTGAACGGCGACGCGCAGCGCCAGGTCGTCACGGCCTTCCTGCTCCAGCAGGCCCTTGACCTTGGCTGCGGCGGCGTCGGACAGGAGGATGCCGTCGCTCACGGTGGTGGTCTCGTCCGATACGGACATCTGCTTCTCTCCCGGGTTGTACGGAGACTGCTTGCCGACGTTGCAACCGTCGGGACCGCGGATTCATTCCGGGCCGAGCGCTTGCCTGTTCCATTCATGCTCGCACACCGGCCCTCCGGGGGGATGCGTCACATCGACACTATGGCCATCGTCAAAGTGACGTGAACCGGATATGATAGATAACGTCAATTAGACGAAAAGGCTTTCCGCAAAGAAGAAAGGGTGCGTGACGTGACCACGGCCCACCCCGTCCAGGATTTCGACGTCCAGCCGACGCCCCTCGCCCTGCTCCTGCTCGGCCGTGAGGCCGACCCGAAGAGCGAGCGCGGCGTCGAGTGCCCCGGCGACCTGCCCTCCCCGTCCGACCCGGACCTGGTGGAGCGTGCCCGCGCGGCCAAGGAGAAGCTCGGGGACAAGGTGTTCGTCCTCGGCCACCACTACCAGCGCGACGAGGTCATCCAGTTCGCGGACGTCACCGGCGACTCGTTCAAGCTCGCCCGGGACGCGGCCGCGCGCCCGGAGGCCGAGTACATCGTCTTCTGCGGTGTGCACTTCATGGCCGAGTCGGCGGACATCCTGACCACCGACGACCAGAAGGTCGTGCTGCCGGACCTGGCCGCGGGCTGTTCCATGGCCGACATGGCCACCGCCGAGCAGGTCGCCGAGTGCTGGGACGTACTGACCGAGGCCGGGGTCGCGGAGCAGGTCGTACCCGTCTCGTACATGAACTCCTCCGCCGACATCAAGGCCTTCACCGGCAGGCACGGCGGCACGATCTGCACCTCTTCCAACGCGAAGCGGGCGCTGGAGTGGGCCTTCGAGCAGGGGGAGCCCTCGGCCACCAAGGTGCTCTTCCTGCCCGACCAGCACCTGGGGCGGAACACCGCGGTCCGGGACATGGGGATGTCGCTGGAGGACTGTGTCCTCTACAACCCGCACAAGCCGAACGGCGGCCTGACCGCCGAGGAGCTGCGCAACGCCAAGATGATCCTGTGGCGCGGGCACTGCTCGGTGCACGGACGCTTCTCCGTCGAGTCCGTCAACGATGTGCGCGAGCGGATTCCGGGCGTCAATGTGCTGGTGCACCCGGAGTGCAAGCACGAGGTCGTGGCGGCGGCGGACTACGTCGGCTCGACGGAGTACATCATCAAGGCCCTGGAGGCGGCGCCGGCCGGCTCGAAGTGGGCGATCGGCACCGAGCTGAACCTGGTACGCCGCCTGGCGAACCGGTTCGCGGCCGAGGACAAGGAGATCGTCTTCCTCGACAAGACGGTGTGCTTCTGCTCGACGATGAACCGGATCGACCTGCCGCACCTGGTGTGGGCCCTGGAGTCGCTGGCCGAGGGGAACCCGGTCAACCGGATCGAGGTCGACCCGGAGACGGAGAAGTACGCGAAGCTGGCGCTGGAGCGGATGCTGGCGCTGCCGTAGGGGGTACTGCTCGCGGCATGGCCGTGAGGCCCGGTCCACCGCTGGACGGTCGGTGGACCGGGCCTTCCGCTCGGTAGAGGTAGGGAAACGTCCCGAGCCGCCTGGTTTCCTCCATATGGCACTCGAACAGCCCTCTGCGTAATTACGCTGCTTTATCCACGGCAGCAGCGCACATTCACGGGGGTACGGCGCCACATGACGTCTCGCAGCCGGGTCGACGACATGGTGGTCGTCGTCCCGGGCATTCTCGGCAGTCGGCTGGCGGACGCGGACGGGCACGAGGTCTGGGGCCTCTCGGGCTCGGCCCTCCTCCGCGGGATCCGTACGTTCGGCCGGTCCGTCAAGGGTCTGGCGCTGCCCCCGGACCTGGGCGACGAACACCCGGGCGACGGTGTGCGCCCGCTCGGTCCGATGCGCGACCTGCATGGACTGCTGGGCATCGGGACGCTCGTGGACGGCTACGACGGCTTCCTGGAGTGGCTGGAAAACAACTTCACGCTCCGGCGCCGGGGCGAGAAGGACGAAGCGGACCCCGCCAACCTGATCGACTTCGCCTACGACTGGCGGCTGTCCTGCCGCTACAACGCGGACCGGCTCGCCGAGCGGGTGGACGAGGAGCTCGGCCGCTGGCGGGCCTCGGCGCCGGAGCGGGCGGAGGCTCGGGTCGTCTTCGTCTGCCACTCGATGGGCGGCCTGGTCACCCGCCAGTACGTGGAGCGGTGCGGCGGCGCGGAGGTGACGCGCCGCGTGATCACGCTCGGAACCCCGTACCGGGGCTCCCTGGACGCCATGCTCTCTTTGGTCAACGGGGTGGGCCCGGCCGGTATCGGCCTCACCGCGTTCGCCCGCGGCCTTCCGTCCCTCCACCAGCTCGTCCCCGACTACGCCGCGCTGATCACCGCGCCGGGCGAGCCGCTGCGATACGCCCGCGAAGTGACCGGCCTGCCCGGGACCGACGCTGCACTGCTCAAGGACGCCGCCCGCTTCCACGAGGCGCTGCGGGAGTCCGGGGCGGGAACGGCGTACGGAGTGGAGTACGTACCGATCAGCGGGGTGCTCCAGCCGACCCCGACCACCGCCGAGGTCCAGGGCGAGAAGCTGACCGGACTGCTCACGATCGACGGGGCCGACGAGGGCGGCGACGGCCGCGTGCCCAGGCTCTCCAGCGCCCACGTGGGGGCGGCTCGGCGGCCCGCGTACACGCCCTGGGAGAAGCACGGCTCGCTCCAGAACAACACGGCGCTGCGCCAGGCCCTCTACAACTGGCTCACCCCTGACCCGCCGGTCCACCGCGGCCCGGAGGTCGCGGACATCCCGCTGGTGGTGGACGCCCCGGACGCGATCGTCGAGGGTGAGGTGTACGAGCTGCGGGCCACGGTCCCGCCGGACATACGAGGCCACGACCGGGTGGCCGTCTTCGCGACGGCCGACGGCGGACCGGTGCGGACGCTGAACAACCTGGGCGGGGGCCGTTACGTCGCACGCCTGGCCGGGCTGCCGCCCGGGCCGCACCGGGTGCGGGTGAGTACAGGGAACGCGGGCCATGTCGTGATGACCGCGCTGGTGCTGGTACTGGAGGACGGGGCGGGCGATGGTGAGTGAGACGGGCGCGGCGGGTGACGACGGACGCGAGCCGGCGGGGACGGCGCTGTGCGTGGTGTGCGAGGAGTATGCCGACAGACGGAGCTTTCCCCGGCTGACCGGGGCGGTGGCCCAGATGGAGGGGATCGCCGGACTGCTGGAGGGTCTGGGGATTGCGGCGCATGTGGTGGGCGGCGGGAACCCGTCCTGGGCGACCTTCGACGAGGCCCTCACCTCCTGGAGCGAGGGCCGGCGGGAGACAGGGGCGGCGAAGCCCGCGATCATCATCTGGTCGGGGCACGGCGTGCTGATCGACGACGAACTGCGCCTCGCGCTCTGCGACCTGGATCTCGATGTCGAGCAGGTGATTCGTGACGCACGCGCCCTCAAGCGGGGCGTCTCGGCCGAGACGCTGGTCAATGACGCGGTGGCGTCGGGCGCGGACCAGATCCTGGTGATCATCGACACCTGCCACGCGGGGGACGCGGTGGGCCGGGGCCTGGAGAAGGCTCTGCGGCGCTGGGAGGCCATGTCCACGCCGCCCGGCCAGGTCAAGTGGTTCGGGATCATGGCGAGCTGTCGTCGCAACGAGACGTCGGACGGCAGCGGCCCTCTGCTCACCGCGTTGGAGGAGGTGCTGAAGGCCGGCCCTGCCACCACCGAGTACCGCTCGGCATGGAGCGCCCACAACGAGCTGGTCAGCGGCCCGGACCTGCTGGCCGCACTGGGTGAGCGATGGCGCGGCGAGGGCCAGACACCGGTGCCCGCCACCCTCGGCACCGGGCAGCCGGCCTTCCCGAACCCGCGCCATGTGCCCGGGGCCCCCGCCCGGCTGGTGGAGCACCTGATGCTCGCGGCGCGCGGGGTCGGGTACCGCGAGGAGGGCTGGTTCTTCACGGGCCGGAAGGAGGTGCTGGGCCGGATCGCCGCATGGCTGGAGTCGGACGAGGCCGGGCTCTTCCTGGTGACCGGCCCGGCAGGCTGCGGCAAGTCGGCCGTGCTGGGCCGGATCGCGACGCTCACCGATCCCGTGCAGCGCAAGGAGACCGAGGCGCACGAGGGTCTGCGCGAGGACGACCCGGACCCGGGCCTGCGCCCCGACCGCTCCCTCGCCTCCGTACATCTGCGAGGCCTGAGCCCTCTCCAGGCGGCCTCGGAGCTGGCCCGGCAACTCGGGCTGCCGGAACCCCGCAACGCGGACGACTTCCGGGGCGAGCTCCGTGAGTTGTCCCCGCAGCCGGTGCTGGTGCTCGACGGCCTGGACGAAGTACCCACCGAGCACCTCCGTGCCGTGATCGAGGAACTGGTCTTCCCGCTCAGCCGGACGGGCCCGGTCCTGCTCGCCTCCCGCGACCGCGCGTTCCGCAGCCGTATCGAGGAGAACGGGCAGGGGAACGAAACCCTGCCGGACGCTCTGGCCCGGCTGATCGGTACGGGGGTCACCATGGCGGACCTGGAGCGGGAGCCGCACACGCAGGAGGACATCGGTGAGTACGTGTTCCGCCGGTGCGCGGCGGCCGGCGTCCCGAAGGACCGGGCGCGGGAGGCGGGCGACGCGGTCGCGGCGCGTGCCACGACGGTGGGCGGCGGGTTCCTGTTCGCGCGCCTGGTGACGGGCTCGCTGCTGGCAGGGGCGTCCGGTGGTGTCGACGAGGACCAGTGGTTGTCCGGTCTGCCCGGCTCCATCGAGGCCGCGTTCGAGGAGGACTTGCGGGCGGGGCCGGTGCGGGTCCTGGCGGACGGCACCGAACTGCCGTCCGCCGCGCGGGATCTGCTGACCGCGCTGGCCTGGACGGTCGGGCGCGGCATGCCCGCCGGGGGCGTGTGGGAGGAGGTCGCCGGAGCGCTGGGCGGCCGTGACGTGTCGTACGACGAGAGCGACGTGGACTGGGCGCTGTCCGCGTACGGCCGCTACATCGTCGAGGACTCCGAGGACGGGCAGGCGGTGTACCGGCTGTACCACCGCGAGTTCGTGTCTTATCTCGCGGGGCACGAGCGGCCAGGGGGTTCTGAAGCCGGCGAAGTGACTTTGGCCGCGCTCATCGCACACGTCGAGCGGCGAGCGGTGGGCGGCGACCGGGGCGCGGTCGATCCGTACGTGGTACGGGGGCTGGCGCGGCATGCGGCGCGGGCGGGTGCGACGGGAATCGGGATGCTGCGGGGGCTGGTGGAGCGGGGCGGGGCGGGCGCGACGCCGTTTCTGGCCCAGGCGTTGCATCGCTTCTCCGAGAGGCTCGGGGCGGAGGGGGATCTGGACGGTGCTCTGGGTGCGGCGCGGAAGGCGCTCGCTCTGTACAAGGAGCTGGACCAGGCCTCCCCCGGGGTCTTCAGGACGGCGGTGGTGCGCACGCTCGTCACCGTCGCCAACCGGCACGCCGACATCGGTGACCGCGAAGGGGCGCTGCCGCCGGCGCGCGAGGCGGTCAAGCTCCAACGGGACCTTGCCGACGCGGGAGGAAGCGAGTCCCTCCCCGACCTGGCTCTCGCCCTCGGCACTCTCGGCCCGCGAGTCCGCGACATCGGCGACCGCGAGGGGGCGCTCGCACTCACGCGGGACGCCGTCGCCATCTACCGGCAGCTCGCCGCACGAACGCCCACGGCGTTCCGCCCCGGCCTCGCCGCCGCGCTGAGCAACCTGGCGGCGAATCTCGCAGCCGTCGGGGAACGCCGGGCCGCCGTACCGCCCGCGCGGGAGGCGGTGAAGATCCACATGGAGCTCGCCGCGTCGCACCCCGATGAGTTCATGGCCCGGCTCGCCTCCGCGCTGACCAATCTGGCCAGCAGTCTCAAGGCCATCGGGAGCCACGCGGAGGCTCTTCGTCACGCGGAGGCGGCGGTCCGGGCCAACCGGAAGGTGGCCGAACGCCACCCCGCCGTCCTGCGGTCCGCCCTGGCCGGTTCCCTGACCAATCTGTCCGTGCACCGCGAGGACGTCGGTGACCTTGCGGGCTGCCTCGCGCCCGCGCAGGAGGCGGTGGAGATCTGCCGGGAACTCGTTGCGCGTCATCCGGCCGCCTTTCAGTCCGAGCTGGCAGGCGCCCTCCACAACCTGGCGGACAGGATCTCCGCCACCGGGGACCGCGAGGGCGCGCTCGCTCCGGCACGGGATGCCGCGCGCCTGTACGCCGGGCTCGCTTCGCAGCACCCGGACGCCTTCCATCCGGATCTCGCCCGGTCCCTGACCTCCTTGGCCAACAAGACGGCCGCCGCGGGAGACCGGGCGGCAGCGGTGCTGTTCGCCCGCGAGGCCGTACGCATCCAGCGCGAACTGGCGGAAAGCCGGCCGACAGCGTCCCTCCCGGGCCTCGCCGCGATGCTCAACAACCTCGCGATGCACCTCGTCTCCGCAGGTGACTCCGGGACAGCCCTGCTCCACGCCGAGGAGGCGACCGGCATCTACGGGCGCCTCGCCGCCGAGGATCCGAGCGCCTTCCTCCCGGAGTTCGCCACGGCCCTCAACAACCTCGGCAACCACCGTGTGACCCTGGGCGATGTTTCCGGGGCGCTCGCATCGGGCCGGGAAGCCGTCTCCATCCGCCGCGTACTCGCCGCACAACAGCCCGCCGTCTTCCGGCAGGACCTGGCCACGGCACTCAACAACCTGGCCGCTCACCTGAACAGGGCCGGGGACCCGACGGCGGGACTGCGAGCCGCGGAGGAAAGTGTCGCTCTCCACCGTGAACTCGCCGAACGGCAGCCCGCCTTCCGCTTCGCTCTCGCGGGCTCACTCGGCACTCTGGCACAGAACCTCGCCGACACCGGCAGCCGGAAGGAAGCCCTGGTGCCGGCTGAGGAGGGCGTCCGGCTCCTGCGCGGACTCGTCGACGAACTCAGCAGCACCCACCTTCCTGATCTGGCTCTCGCCCTTCAGAATTTCAGCAAGCACCTGGGACGGAACCAGGACGCCGAAGGAGCCGTGAGCACGGCGCAGGAAGCAGTGGCCGCCTACCGGACTCTGGCACTGGAGAACCCCGGTGCCTTCGAAAGGGACCTGGTCTCCGCTCTCGCCAACCTGGCGCGGGCACTCGTCCGCACCGACGACCGCGCCTCGGCGATCCGGCAATTCGACGAGGTCGTGGCGGAGTTCGCTTCCGCCCACCCCGCGACCGCCCGGCGTCTCGGTGTCGAGCGGAGTGTTTTCCTCCTGGACTGTCCCGACCCCCAGGCCTCGATCGGCGTACGCGAACTCGTGTCCTTTCTCGATGGCGAATCCACGCCGGACGGCGGCGCGGACGTCGTGACCGTACGGGCCAGGCGGGCGCTTCGCGCCTACAGCGACACCGAGGCCGTACGCACCGCGTGGGAAGAAGAGACCTTCGCCCCCGCACCGGCCTGGCTCGCCCTGTCGCCGGAGACTCTGGACCTCGTCAGTTCCTGGATGTTCGCACCCAACTGGCCCCAGTCACGCGATGTCTGGTCCCGGAATGCTGAAGTGCTCAGCAGCGAGGAGACAGCAACAGCCCTCGAAGAGCTGGCACTCCTGGACCCCCGCACCGCACAGCAGCACGCCGCACTCCGCGAGGCCGTCCTCGTCCACGGCGTGACCGCCGCCTACGATCCGCTGATCCTCGCTGAGCAGGTGGCGGAGTGGGTGGACTGCGCCACCTGGGCGGAGTCACGGGTCTTCCTCCAGGACCACCCCCGCATCCTCCAGGCCCAGCCGTCCGAGGCCACCCCGCTCGCGCACGTCGCCGTCCTCGACGTCGCCCGCACCGAAGGACTGGACGCCGCGTACCGCCTCGTCGAGGACCGCGACGCCCTCCAGGCGTACGTGGAAAGGGCGTTGGCAGCCGGGGACGGCAACGCGCTGCTGCACGCGGCGGCCATCGAGGGACAGGTATTCGACGACAGCCTGTCCTCCCTCGCCCACGCCCAGGCGGGCATGGTGCTCTCGGGGGTCGTCGAAGACATCGAACCGGACGAGCTGGCCACGCTCCTCCCCCGCGCACCCGAGGAGACCCGTGCCCGGCTGCTGAGGGAGATCCTCGCCCTCAGTGTCCGGCACGCCCACCCGCACGGCGAGACGTGGCTCCGGATCGTCCAGGCTCTCAGCGGGGCCGCCTGACGCTCACCACCCCGCCGTCAGCCGGCGTTCCCGCCGCTCTCCAGCCGCCCGCCCCGGCTCTCCGCGATCCGCAGGGTATCCCCCAGCGACTCGGCGAGCCGGGTGCCCGCGAACCGTAGCTCCTGCTCCCCCACCACGGTCTCGCTCAAGCAGCAAGCGGAAACCCGAAGGGGCCTGTCCCACACACTCGTGTGGGACAGGCCCCTCGTCATGCCAGGCGGGTCAGGCCTTCGCGGGCTCCGGCTCCTCGGAGGCGGTCGCCTCCGCGGGGGCCGGGGCGGGCAGGCCCGCCTTCTTCGCGCGCTTGGCCGCCTTCTTCTTCGCGCGGCGCTCCTTGCGGAGCTCCACCATCGCGTAGAGCGTCGGCACCAGGAGCAGCGTCAGCAGGGTCGAGGTGACCAGGCCGCCGATCACGACCACGGCGAGCGGCTGCGAGATGAAGCCGCCCTCGCCGGTGACGCCGAGTGCCATCGGGAGCAGGGCGAAGATGGTCGCGAGCGCGGTCATCAGGATCGGGCGGAGCCGGTGGCGGCCGCCCTCGATGACCGCTTCGACGACGCCCATGCCCTGGGCCCGGTACTGGTTGATCAGGTCGATCAGCACGATCGCGTTGGTGACCACGATGCCGATCAGCATCAGCATGCCGATCATCGCCGGGACGCCCATCGGGGTGCCGGTGATCACGAGCAGGCCGATGGCGCCGGTCGCCGCGAACGGGATGGAGACCAGCAGGATCAGCGGCTGGATGAGGGACTTGAAGGTCGCCACCAGCAGCATGAAGACGATCGCGATCGCGGCCAGCATGGCCAGGCCGAGCTTCAGGAACGCGTCGTTCTGGTCCTCGGAGACACCACCGATGGTGGCGGTGGCGCCGTCCGGGAGCTTCAGCGCGTTGATCTTCGTCTGGAGCGAGGCGCTGACCGCGCCGGTGTTGTCACCGGTGGGCTTGGCGGTGATGGTCGCGGCGCGCTGGCCGTCGATCCTCGTCATCGAGACCGGCCCGGGGACCAGCTCGACGTCGGCGATCCGACCGAGTTCGACCGGGCCGAGGGAGAGGTTCTTCAGCTCGGCCATCGTGGTGGCCGGGTGGGCGGACTTGATGACGACATCACGCTCGGTGTCGTCCATGATCGCCTTGCCGGACGGGGTGCCGCGCACCGCTCCGGCGACGGCCGCGCCGAGCGTGGCCTGGTTGAAACCGGCGTCGGCGGCCTTGGCGTTGGCCTTGACCGAGATCCGCGGCACGCTCTGCGCCAGGTCGCTCTGGACGTCGGTGACGTCCTTCAGCTTGGCCACCTCGGCCCGTACCTCTTCGGACGCCTTCCTCAGGACGTCCGCGTCGGCGGCCTTGACGACGACGCTGAGGTCCTGGCTGCCGAAGCCGTCGCCCGCGGCGATGGTGGTGTCACCGATGCCGTCGAGCTTGCCGAGCGCGGTGTCGATGCGCTTCTGCGTGGCGTCGAAGTCGCCCGAGTCCTTCAGGGTGACCTGGTACGAGGCCTGGTTGGCGCTGGTGCCGCCGCCGAAGGCCGCCATGAAGCCGGAGGAGCCGACGGTGACCTGGTAGTCCTTGACGCCCTCGTCCTCGGTGAGGACCTTCTCGACCTTCCTGGCCGCCTTGTCGGCGGCCGCCAGGCTGGTGCCGGGGGCCAGCTCCTGCTTGATGGAGAGGACCTCCTGCTCGCCCTGGTCGAAGAAGTTGGTCTTCAGCAGCGGGGCCATGCCGAAGGTGGCGAGGAACACCACGATCGCGATGACGATGCTGGTGATGCGGCGCCGGGTGGCGAAGCGCAGCACCGGGACGTACAGCTTCTGGAGCCGGCTGCGGGCCTCCTTCTCCTCGGCCTCGCGACGGGCCTCGTCCGGGTTCTCCGTGGCGCCCTTCGGGGCGCGCAGGAACCAGTACGACAGGACGGGGACGACGGTCAGCGAGACCAGCAGGGATGCCAGCAGGGCCGCGGTGACGGTCAGCGAGAAGGAACCGAAGAGCTCGCCGACCATGCCGCCGACGAGACCGATCGGCAGGAAGACGGCGACCGTGGTGAGGGTCGAGGAGGTGACCGCGCCGGCCACTTCCTTCACCGCGGTGATGATCGCCGACTGGCGCTCCTCGCCGTAGCCGAGGTGACGCTTGATGTTCTCCAGGACCACGATCGAGTCGTCGACGACGCGGCCGATCGCGATGGTCAGCGCGCCCAGCGTGAGCATGTTGAGCGAGAGGTCACGGGTCCAGAGCACGATCAGCGCGAGGACCACGGAGAGCGGGATGGAGACCGCGGTGACCAGGGTCGAGCGCAGCGAGGCGAGGAAGACCAGGATCACGATGACGGCGAAGAGCAGACCGAGCGCGCCCTCGGTGGTCAGACCGGAGATCGCCTTGGAAACGGCGGGGCCCTGGTCGGAGACGACGGTCAGTTCGGCACCGGCTCCGAGGTCCTTGCGGAGGTCGGGGAGCTTGTCCTTGACCGCGTCCGAGATGGCGACGGCGCTGCCGTCCTTGTCCATCGTGGCCATCACGGCAAGGCTCGGCTTGCCGTTCGTACGCGTGATGGAGACCGCGGTGGACGGCTCCTGCTTCACGGTGGCGACGTCACCGACGCGGACCGGCTCGCCGGGCTTGCCCGTGGCCGGGTCCTGACCGGTGACCCGCAGGTCCTCGATCTGCTTCAGGGAGGTGAAGGCACCGCCGACCTGGACGGTGCGGCTCTTGCCCGACTCGGAGAAGGAACCGGCGGGGACGGTCGCGCCGCCCGCCTGGAGCGCCTGGGAGAGCGTGCCGGCGTTCAGACCGGCGGCGGCGAGCTTCTTGTCGTCGGGGGTGATGGAGACCTGGAGGTCCTGCACACCGTCGACGGTGACCTGGCCGACACCGCTGATGTCCTCCAGGGCGGGGACGACCGTGCGGTCCAGTTGGTCGGCGAGCGCCTGCTGGTCCTTGTCGGAGGTGACGGCGAGGACGACGGCCGGAATGTCGTCCGTCGAACCGGCGATGACCTGCGGGTCGACGTCGTCGGGAAGCTGGGCGCGGGCGCGGTTCACCGCCTGCTGGATGTCGGCGACGAGCTGCTTGGTGCCCTCGCTGCCGAAGTCGAAGGACGCCATGATGACGGCGTTGCCCTCGCTGGCGGTCGAGGTGGTGCCGGTGACGCCGTCGACAGCCTTGATGGAGTTCTCGAGGGGTTCGACGACCTGCTTCTCGACCACATCGGGGGACGCACCCTGATAGGGGGCGAGCACCGACACCATCGGGAGTTCGATGGTGGGCAGCAGCTGCTGCTTGAGCTGCGGGATCGCGATCGCTCCGAATACGAGGGCGACAATCGAGATCAGCCCGATCAGGGCCCGTTGCGCGAGGCTGAATCTGGACAGCCAGGACATGGGTGGAGTCTCTCTTCTGTGGCTTGCGCGGCAGATGGGCGGGGGCTGCGGGACAGACCCGGCCCATCTATACGATCACCCACCCGCAAAGCCGAAAGCGTCGACCCAAGGTCGCTTCTTTATGCCGCGCATACCGCAGGTGGAGTACGCCGTATCTCCACCCGTCACTCCACCCTGGGGCGCACCAGGCCCGATTCATACGCAGTTACCACCAATTGGGCCCGGTCCCGGGCGCCCAGCTTCGCCATCGCCCTGTTCACATGGGTCTTGACGGTGAGCGGGCTGACGACGAGCCGCTCGGCGATCTCGTCGTTGGAGTGCCCGCCCGCGACCAGGACCAGCACCTCGCGTTCGCGGCCGGTGAGCGCGGCGAGCCGCTCGGAGTACTCCGCGGCGCTCGGCCCGTCACCGCCCGAACTGCCGCCCTGCGCAAGGAAGGTGGCGATCAGGCCCTTGGTCGCGGCCGGCGAGAGCAGCGCCTCACCGCCCGCGGCGACACGGATGGCATTGAGCAGCTCCTCCGGTTCCGCCCCTTTGCCGAGGAAGCCGGACGCTCCGGCCCGCAGCGACTGCACCACGTACTCGTCCACCTCGAAGGTGGTGAGCATGACGACCCGTACGTCCGCCAGTTCCGGATCGGCGCTGATCATCCGGGTCGCGGTGAGTCCGTCCGTACCGGGCATCCGGATGTCCATCAGCACCACGTCGGCACGCGTCGAGCGGGCCAGTTCCACGGCCTGTGCGCCGTCCGCCGCCTCGCCGACCACCTCCATGTCGGCCTCCGAGTCCACCAGCACCCGGAACGCGCTGCGCAGCAGCGCCTGGTCGTCGACGAGCAGCACCTTGATGGGCGGTGTCATGTGTTTTCCCCCGTCCGGCCCGCCGCGCCCGGCTCCTTGGGCTCTGCCGTGCGGGCCTTGACGGGCAGGATCGCATGAACCCGGAATCCGCCGCCGTAGCGGGGCCCCGCGGTGAGGGAGCCGCCGAGTGCGGTGACGCGTTCGCGCATGCCGAGGAGGCCGTGACCGCCGCCGTCCCCGTTGCGGACGCCTCCGCCCGAGCCGTTGTCGATCACGGTGACCTCGGCCGTGGCGCCGACCCGTACGACGCTCACCTCGGCCTTCGCCCCGGGGCCCGCATGTTTGCGCACATTGGTCAGCGCCTCCTGGATCACCCGGTACGCGGCCAGGTCGACGGCCGCGGGCAGCGGGGGCCGCCGGTCGGTGCAGGCCACCTCGACCGGAAGCCCGGCCCGCCGGACGGTGTCCACCAGCTCGTCCAGGACCGCGAGCCCCGGGGCCGGTTCGGTCGGCGCCTCCGGGTCGCCGGACTGGCGCAGCAGCCCGACGGTGGCCCGCAGTTCGTTGAGCGCGGAGCGGCTGGCCTCCCGGACGTGGGCCAGCGCCTCCTTGGCCTGGTCGGGGCGCTTGTCCATGACGTGGGCGGCCACCCCGGCCTGGACATTGACCAGGGCGATGTGGTGGGCGACGACGTCGTGCAGATCGCGGGCGATCCGCAGCCGCTCCTCGGCGACCCGGCGCCGGGCCTCCTCGTCACGGGTGCGCTCGGCCCGTTCGGCGCGCTCCCTGATCGCGTCGACGAAGGCGCGCCTGGAGCGTACGGCGTCCCCCACGGCGCCGGCCATGCCGGTCCAGGCGAAAACGCCGAAGTTCTCCTGGCTGTACCAGGGCGCCGCACCGAAGGACATCGCGGCGGCTGTCAGCGCGGCCATGGTCAGCAGACCGACCCGCCAGGTGGTGGGCCGGTCGGTGCGGGCGGCGACGGTGTACAGCGCGATGACGGTACTCATCACCACGGGCGCGGGCGGGTCGGACCTCACCAGCTCGACGACCGTCAGCCCGGCGGTGGCCGCGAGCACCGCCATGGGTCTGCGCCGCCGCCAGATGAGCACCACGGCACCGAGCACCATCAGGACCACACCGCTCGGCTCGGGCCTGCGAGCGCCGAAGGTGGGACCGTTCGGTACGCCCGGGCGGACGAACGACCCGATGATCATGGCCACCAGTACGGCCAGGGCGAGCGCGGTGTCCAGCGCGAGGGGATGGTCGCGCAGCCAGTGCCGGATGCGCAGAACCCCGGTTCCGAGGGTGGTCACGTCAAGCTACGTTACGGCGTGTCGCGCGCGAATCGGTCCGGGTCGTACGGAGAGACCGGCACGGAGCGCGCCGAACCGCCACAGCGCCGTGCCGCGGACGCAGCCGTGCCCCGCGTCCGGCGGACCGGACACGGGGCACGGACTTGTGCGGGTGCTGGAGAGCGACCGGCGTCAGCCGGGGATCAGACCGTCGTCCCGGAGCATGGCGCGCACCTCTTCAAGGGTCGCGTCGGACGACGGCAGGATCAGCTCGGACGGCTCCAGGGAGTCGTCCGGCAAGGGTGTGCCGAACTCGCGCACCCTTGCGAGGAGCGCATGGAGAGTGGAGCGGAAGCCGGGGCCGTCGCCGCTCTCCATCTCGGCGAGCAGTTCGTCGTCGAGCCTGTCGAGCTCGGCGAGATGGCTGTCGGCCAGTGCGACCTGGCCCTCCCCCATGATCCGTACGATCATGACGCTGCCTTAACTCTTGTCGAACCTGTGCGGGGACTGCGACGACTGCTGCTGCGCCGCATCCTGCGGGCCGCCCTCGATCGCCTGCTGCTGGGTGGAGCCGCCGGCCAGCTCGGCCTTCATGCGCTGCAGCTCCAGCTCCACATCCGTACCACCGGAGATCCGGTCCAGCTCGGCGGCGATGTCGTCCTTCGCCGTCCCGGTCGGGTCGTCCAGGGCGCCGGAGGCGAGCAGCTCGTCGATCGCACCGGCCCGGGCCTGCAACTGCTGGGTCTTGTCCTCGGCACGCTGGATCGCCAGGCCGACATCGCCCATCTCCTCGGAGATCCCGGAGAAGGCCTCGCCGATCCGGGTCTGCGCCTGGGCTGCGGTGTAGGTGGCCTTGATGGTCTCCTTCTTGGTACGGAAGGCATCGACCTTGGCCTGCAGCCGCTGGGCCGCGAGAGTGAGCTTCTCCTCCTCGCCCTGCAGCGTGCTGTGCTGCGTCTCCAGGTCGGTGACCTGCTGCTGGAGTGCGGCGCGCCGGGACAGCGCCTCGCGGGCCAGGTCCTCGCGGCCGAGCGCGAGCGCCTTGCGGCCCTGGTCCTCCAGCTTGGACGACTGGCCCTGCAGCTGATTCAGCTGCAGCTCCAGCCGCTTGCGCGAGGTCGCCACATCGGCGACGCCGCGGCGCACCTTCTGAAGCAGCTCCAGCTGCTTCTGGTACGAGTAATCGAGGGTCTCGCGCGGATCCTCGGCCCGGTCAAGGGCCTTGTTTGCCTTCGCGCGGAAGATCATCCCCATACGCTTCATGACACCGCTCATGGGCTTCGCGCGCCCCCTTCTGACGGACTGAGCTCCAGCACTCCAACAGAACCCACAGTACGGGCCCTGCCTCTATTACCGCACTGTTCGAGCACAGATGTGCTCCTCCCCAAGGACGACTGCACCCGGTCACCGCTCCGGCCCAGGGAGTAGGTGGCGGTCAGGGAAACCGGTCGAGACGTCAACGGCGGACCCATGGGGACACCTGCGAGGACGCAGGCCGTTGCCGGATCGTTCCCGACCGGCCTGGGGCAGCGGCGATCGAACCCGTACCCTTGGGCCTTGTGTTCCGTAGCCGTTCGAAGGAAGAGAAGGCGCCCACCGGCAAGGTGACGGCGGACCTCTCCACGCAGCCCCGCGACCCGCAGGCCCCCAAAGGTCGCCCCACCCCCAAGCGCAGCGATGCCCAGTCGCAGCGCCGCCGTGCCTCCAGTGGCGCGCCGCTCGACCGCAAGGAGGCCATGAAGCGGCAGCGCGAAGCGCGCCGTGTGGACATGGCCAAGCAGCGTGAGGCGCTCGCCAGTGGCGACGAGCGCTATCTGCCGGTTCGCGACAAGGGCCCGGTGCGGCGCTTCGTCCGCGATTACGTGGACTCGCGTTTCTGCATCGCGGAGTTCTTCCTGCCGCTCGCCGTGATCATTCTGATCCTCAGCGTGATCCAGGTGCAGAACATCCAGACCATCTCGCTGCTGCTCTGGCTCATCGTGATCGTGCTGATCGTCATCGACTCGATCGGGCTCGCGTTCCGCCTGAAGAAGCAGCTGAACGAGCGCTTCCCCGATACGCCGAAGCGTGGCGCGGTCGCCTACGGTCTGATGCGTACGCTTCAGATGCGTCGGCTCCGGCTGCCGAAGCCGCAGGTCAAGCGTGGAGAGCGGCCCTGAGTACGGATATCTCCGGCTCGGCCGGCGGTCCGTCCGCTGGCGCTGCCCCCGCCACCGTCACCGGATTCTCGGGAGCCTCCTCGGTGTGGCTGAAAGGGCTCGGCGGGCTGCGCAACACCGTCCGCCAGGAGCTCGTCGCCCGGCAGATCGACGAGCAGATCGCGGCCCGCTTCCCGGTCGGGCAGCGGCTGCGCATCCTCGACGTCGGCATGGGCCAGGGCACCCAGGCACTGCGCCTGGCCAGGGCCGGTCACAGCGTGACGGGCCTGGAGTCCGACGCCGAGATGCTGCGGGTGGCCCGTGAGGCGCTCGGCAGCGAGCCCGCGGGCATCCGCGAGCGGGTCCGGCTCATCGAGGGCAACGGCCTGGACACCGGGGTGCACTTCCTGCCCGGCAGCTTCGACGTGGTGCTCTGCCACGGCGTGCTGATGTATGTCCGGGAGCCGGACGCGATGCTGGCCGGACTTGCCCGGATGCTGGCCCCGGGCGGACTGCTCTCGCTGCTCGTACGGAACGCCGACGCGCTGGCGATGCGGCCCGGGACCGCCGGGGACTGGGACACGGCGCTGGCCGCCTTCGACACGGATGTGTACACCAATCGGCTGGGGCTCGCGGTGAGGGCCGACCGGCTGGACGCACTGACGGCCACGCTCGCCGGTATCGCCGCGCCCCTGCATGCCTGGTACGGGGTGCGCGTCTTCACGGACAACGTGAGCAACGACGTGGAACTGCCGGCCGCCGACGAACTGGAGCGGATACTGGCCGCGGAGGACCGCGCCGGACGGACCGATCCGTACCGCCGGGTGGCCGCGCTGCTTCATCTGTGCGGAGTGCGGGGCTAGAACCTTGCGTTACGCCGCCGGAGTTGTCCGGCGGCGTACCCGGTCGGCCGAACCCAGCAGGTCCCCAATAGGGTTAAAAGCAATAATTCGGACATGGATGCATCCCACTCCCGTAGCCGTGTACGCCGTCTGCTGCTGCCTCTGACCGCAGGTGTCTGCGCAGTCGCCCTGGTGAGCGGCTGCTCGGACGCGAACTCCGATTCTCCGGCGGCCCGACCCACCACGTCGGCCTCCGCTTCCCGGACCGTCGCCGATCTGCAGAACGAATACCAGGACGTGATCAAGAACGTCCTGCCGTCGGTCGTGCAGATCGAAGCCTCCAACAGCCTGGGCTCCGGCGTCATCTACGACTCCAAGGGCCATATCGTCACCAACGCCCATGTGGTCGGCAACGAAAAGACGTTCAAGGTCACCGTCGCCACCGGCGAGAAGGTGCTGCGGGCCTCACTGGTCGCCGCCTATCCGGAACAGGATCTGGCCGTCATCAAGCTCGCCGGCGTCCCGGCAGGGCTGAAGCCCGCGAAGTTCGGCGACTCGGAGAAGGTCGAGGTGGGACAGATCGTGCTGGCGATGGGCTCGCCGCTCGGGCTGTCCTCCAGCGTCACCCAGGGCATCGTCTCGGCGCTCGGCCGGACCGTCAGCGAAAGCAGCGCGGGCGGTGGCACGGGCGCGACGATCGCGAACATGGTGCAGACCTCGGCGGCGATCAACCCGGGCAACAGCGGCGGTGCGCTGGTCAACCTGAACAGCGAGGTGATCGGCATCCCGACACTGGGGGCCATCGACCCGCAGATCGGTGACAGCGCGGCGCCGGGGATCGGGTTCGCGATCCCCGTGTCGATGGTGAAGACGATCGCCGATCAGATCATCAAGAGCGGCAAGGTCACCGACTCGGGCCGGGCGGCGCTGAACATCACCGGACGCACGGTCGTCAACGACGCCTACCAACCGGCCGGGGTGGCGCTGGTCGGCGTGACGAAGGGCGGCGCCGCGGACAAGGCGGGGCTGCGGGTCGGCGATGTCATCACCAAGGTCGGAGATCTGCCGGTCCCGACGATCACGTCCCTGGCGGAGGCACTGGCCTCGGACAAGCCGGGCGAGAAGGTCACGGTGACGTATCTGCGCAACGGGGCGGAGAAGACGGCGCAGGTCACTCTGGGCGAGATCTAGCCGCCGGTCGTCGCTGCCCGCCCGGTCGCGGCTGTGCAGGCCGGGGCGTCGCCGTACGGGCCCGAGCGGGGCCGTACGGGTCCAATGGCCGCCGTACGACCCCGCTCGTCAGCCGTCCGTACGGGTTCGGAGACCGGCCCGAGCCCGTACGGCTGCTCACGGGCCGGGGCGGATCAGCCCTGGTCGGCCTGGAGACTCATGGGGCCGTAGATCTTTGTCGTGTCGTCGAAGAGCGTCACCTGGTCCGCCCCGCCGTCGAGGAGTTCCTTCCAGTACTCACCGATCCAGGACTCCGCATCGCCCTGCGTAGTGAATTCCTCCGGCTGCAGGGCCGGCTCCGTCTCCGTACCGTCGGACTTCTCGAACCGCCACGTCCACGCCATGTCCGCCTCCTGGGTCACTTTGCTGCCCGCAGCCTAGTGCCTCCAACCAGTGCGGGAACGGGTCCTGCGTCCGCGCGAACACCCCCAAGTCGCGCACCCGCTGCGCGGACGCGGGAGGATCGGAGGCGTGGAACTGACTCTGCTGGGCACCGGAGCCCCCGACGGGCTGCCGCGGCCCGAATGTCCCTGCGCCGCCTGCGCCACCGCCCGCGGTATGCGCTCGCGGGCCGCGACCGCGCTGCTCGTCGACGACGCGCTGCTGCTCGATCTCACCCCGGGGGCCGTGTTCGCCGCAGCCCGTGCGGGGCATTCGCTCACCGGCGTACGGCAGGTGCTGCTCACCCATCCGCACGACGGGCCCGCCGTGGAGCTGCCCGCCGGACTGCCTCCGGCGGGACGGGTGCCGGACGGGAGGGAACTGACACTGATCAGCGGTCACCGGGTGAGGGCGGTGCCGATGGACGCGCCGGGGACGGGCTACGAGGTGACGGCTCCGGAGGGCGCACGGCTGCTCTACCTGCCGCCGGGCGCCGCGCCCTCCGGTCTCACGGACCGGGTGGCACAGCCCTACGACATGGTGGTCGGCGATGTGGTCGGGCGGCCGGACGCGGTGGCGCGGCTGCGGGCCGTCGAGGCGATCGGGCCGGCCACCGAGGTCATCGCCGTCCATCTGGACCATGACGCACCGCCCGGCGCCGAGCTGGACCGCCGGCTCGCGGCGGCCGGCGCGCGGGCCGTGCCGGACGGGACGACGCTGGTGGTGGGCGAGTACCGCTCGGTGCCGGACGTGCCGCGGCGCACGCTGGTGACGGGCGGTGCCAGGTCGGGGAAGTCGGTGGAGGCCGAGCGGCGCCTGGAGACGTTCCCCGAGGTGGTGTACGTGGCGACCGGTGGCGGCAGGGAAGGGGACGCGGAGTGGGCGGCCCGGATCGGGCTGCACCGGGACCGCAGGCCGGCCGCCTGGCGCACCGAGGAGACGTGTGAGCTGGTGGAGCTGCTGGAGTCGGACGGGCCGCCGCTGCTGATCGACTGTCTGTCGCTGTGGCTGACGGATGCGATGGACCGGGTGGATGCCTGGGACGACGCGGCATGGGCGAACGGCGGCGAGAGCGCGCTGCGGGAGCGGACCGCCGAGCTGGTCGCCGCGGTGCGCGGAACGCGGCGCACGGTGGTCGCCGTGACCAATGAGACCGGCTCGGGGGTGGTGCCCGCGACGGCCGCCGGGCGGCGGTTCCGCGACGAGCTGGGCCGCTTGAACGCCGCGTTCGCCGACGAGTGCGAACAGGTGCTGCTGGTGGTGTCCGGGCAGGTGCTGACGCTGCGCGGCTGACCGGGACTCGGGTACGCAGGAACGGAACGCGAGAACAGGAGGAGCGGACATGGCACGTGTGCGACCGATACTGAACGGGGTTCCGGAGACCTTGTTGTGGACGCTCTACAACCGGGCGTACGAGGCGGGGCAGCCCTATCCCGTGCTGGATGATCCGGTGGCGCTCCGGCTGCTGAAGGATCTGGACTACCCCTTCGAGGAACGGTTCGGGCGGCCGAACGCGTTCCACTCACAGGCCCAGGGGCTGCGCTCGCGCTGCTTCGACCTGGCCGTGCAGGGGTATCTCGCCGACCGGCCGCAGGCCACTGTGGTCGCGCTCGGCGACGGTCTGGAGACCGGCTTCTGGAGGGTCGACAACGGCCGCCTGAACTGGCTGAGCGTGGAACTGCCCGAGGTCGCCGAGCTGCGCCGGGCGCTGCTGCCCGCCTCGGACCGGCTGCGCACCCTGTCCCGTTCGGCGACCGATCTGTCCTGGCTGGACGAGATCGAGGACCCGGAGGGCCGCGGTGTTGTCGTCACGACGCAGGGTCTGCTGATGTATCTGCCCCCCAAGGAGGTACGGAGGATCCTGGCGGCGTGTGCCGAACGGCTGCCCGGCGGCGTCCTCGTGCTGGACACGATGGCGCGCTGGCTGGCCAGGGGCACGGTGGCCGGCACGTCGAAGGCCGGCGGGATGACCATTCCGCCGATGCGCTGGGCGATGAACCCCGGCGAGCGGCACAAGCTGCGCAGTGCGCACCCGGGGATCACCGAGGTGCGGGCGCTGCGGCTGCCGCGGGGACGGGGCGCGATGGGCGAGCTGATCCGGATCCAGTCGCTGCTTCCGGGGCTGCGGACCCTGACGCCCGCGATGACGCAGCTGCGGTTCGGGGGCAGAACCTCGCACTGACCCGGTGTCAGAAACCTGGCGGGTACTGTTCCGCAGTGAGCCCGCCGCCGGGCTCACCGGCCCACTCCACGTATCGACCCGCGAGGCAGACCCCCGTGAATCTGGACGACTTCTCCGACCTGATCGAACGCCCCGACGGCGGCGTACGGCGCGACGCCGAGGAACGGCGGGAGCGCCTGGTCGTTCCCCCCGGCGCCCTCGGCCGCCTGGACGAGCTGGGAGCATGGCTCTCGGCCGCCCAGCAGTCCGTACCGGTCAAGGCGATCGAGCAGCCGCGCGTGGTGCTCTTCGCCGGTGACCACGGGGTTGCCGAACTGGGTGTCTCCGGGCGAGCGGCCGGTAGTGCGTACGAGCTGGTTCGGGCCACGCTGGAGGGTGCGACTCCGCTCGCCGTGCTGGCGCGCCAGTTCTCGGTACCGGTACGGATCGTCGACGCCGCTCTGGACTGCGACCCCGAGCTGCTGCCCGAGTCGGTGGTACGTCACCGGGTGCGGCGCGGCAGCGGCCGGATCGACATCGAGGACGCACTGACGGCCGAGGAGGCCGAGCAGGCGGTACGTCTCGGCATCGCGATCGCCGATGAGGAGGCCGACTCGGGCACCGATCTGGTGGTGCTCGGCGATCTGAGCGTCGGCGGTACGACGGCCGCGGCCACGCTGATCGCGGCGCTGTGCGGCACGGACGCCTCGGTGGTCACCGGGCGCGGCGGTGCGGGGATCGACGATCTGGCGTGGATGCGCAAGTGCGCGGCGATCCGGGACGCGCTGCGGCGGGCCAGGCCGGTCCTCGGTGATCAGCTGGAGCTGCTGGCCACGGTGGGCGGTGCGGACCTGGCGGCGATGACCGGGTTCCTGCTGCAGTGCGCGGTGCGCAGGCTGCCGGTCATTCTGGACGGTGTGGTCTCCTCGGCCTGTGCGCTGGTGGGTCAGCGGGCGGCCTTCCGGGCGCCGGACTGGTGGCTGGCGGGTCAGGCGAGCGGCGAGCCGGCGCAGACCAAGGCGCTGGACCGGATGGCACTCAACCCGTTGCTGGACCACGGCGTCATCGTGGGCGAAGGAAGTGGGGCATTGCTCGCACTTCCGCTTGTTCGGGCCGCGGCCGCGCTGGCGGCGGAGCTGCCCGAGCGTGCACCCGTCACCGATGAGAAGGACGGTGTCGGCGAAGGGGCCGACGGAAGCGACGCGGACGGCGACGCGACCGACGGCTGACGGACCCGGCAGAGCTGCGGCCGCCGAGCACCGGCCGCAGCACAGTCCCCTCATGCAGCGCGATGCACCATATGATCGCTTTTCATGGGAGAGGTCCGATTGGCCACCGAGGAATCCGGGCGGGGCAGCACCCGGCCACCGAGCACCGTCCGGTCACGCCGCGGCGCCGCGTTCGCCATCTGGTACCTGCGCGTCGTGTCGTTCATCAATTTCCTGAGCGCCGTCTGGGTCACTCTCGGCAACGATCTGCGCCGTCACAACACCGCGAACTACTTCACCCCGTACCTGCTCACCGCGGGCTTCTCCTCCGGGGTGGTCGCGCTCTTCCTCGCGATCACCATGCGCCGCCGCAAGCGGGCCGCCTGGATCGTGAACATGGTGGTGAGCAGTCTTCTGCTGCTGCTCTTCGCGCTGGTGATCCCGTTCCCGGAAGTCCGGCAGTACCCGCAGAACTGGGTCTCGCTGGTACTGACCGCCGTCTTCGTCCTGGCGCTCGCCCTCGGCCGTCGCGAGTTCTACGCGAAGGGCGACCGGTCCAACCCGAAGCTGGCCGCCGCCGTCGCGGTCGGCGGGCTGCTGGTCACCTCGCTGATCGCCGCCGGCCTGGTCACCCTCACCAACACCGCGCACGACGAATACCGCTCGTCCTTCCTGGACCGCTGGCACTACGGCGCCCTGCGGCTCGTCTCGGTCGCCGCCAACGAGGCCCACTTCCCCGGAATCACCACCCCCGGCTGGGTCAATGTCACCATCAACATCCTCTCCACACTGCTGCTGATCGCCGTCGTGTACGCGGCGTTCCGGGCCCGCCGGGCCGTCGACCCGATCACCCCCGAGGACGAGGCCCGGCTGCGGGCGCTGCTCGACAAGCACGGCGACCGCGACTCGCTCGGCTACTTCGCGCTGCGCCGGGAGAAGAGCGTCGTCTGGTCACCGACCGGGAAGGCCGCCGTCGCCTACCGGGTGGTCGGCGGGGTCTCGCTCGCCTCCGGTGATCCCATCGGCGACCCGGAGGCCTGGCCCGGAGCGATCGAGCCATGGCTGGCCGAGGCCCGCGAGCACGGCTGGATCCCGGCGGTGATGGGCGTGAGCGAGGAGGGCGGCACCGTCTACGCGCGGCACGGCCTCGACGCCCTGGAGCTGGGCGACGAAGCAATCGTGGAGACCGCCGAGTTCACCCTCGAAGGACGCGCGATGCGGACCGTCCGCCAGGCGTACAACCGGATCAGGCGCGCCGGGTACGAAGTGACCGTGCGCCGGCACGCCGACATCCCTGACGACGAGATGGCCGAACTGGTGCGGCGCGCCGACGACTGGCGCGACGGGGCGACCGAGCGCGGCTTCTCGATGGCTCTGGGCCGGCTCGGCGATCCGGCAGACGGGCAGTGCGTGATGCTCGAATGCCGCAACTCGCCCACCGAAGAGGGCGGCGAACCCGGCGAGTTGCGCGCCGTACTGAGCTTTGTGCCATGGGGACCGAACGGCCTCTCGCTGGACCTGATGCGCCGTGACCGGGACGCCGAGAACGGCCTGATGGAGTTCATGGTCATCGAACTCCTGCAGCGTGCCGACGAGATCGGGATCACCCAGGTCTCACTGAACTTCGCGATGTTCCGGTCCGTCTTCGAGCGGGGTTCACGGCTCGGCGCCGGGCCGGTGCTGAGGCTGTGGCGCTCCATGCTCAGCTTCTTCTCCCGCTGGTGGCAGATCGAGTCGCTCTACCGCGCCAACGCCAAGTACCGACCGATCTGGGAGCCGCGCTTCATGCTCTTCGAGAAGAGCTCCGACCTCCTGCGCATCGGCCTCGCCGCGGGCCGCGCCGAAGGGTTCCTGGAGGCACCCGGTCTGCCCAAGTGGATGCACCGCTCGCATCTCGGAGCCGGTGGATGAGACCCGTACGCGCGCTGGGCCGGGCGGCTCGCCGCGAGTGGGGTCCGCTCGCGGGGACCGTATGCGCGGGGCTCGCCGCCTCCCGGCTGCGGGCTGTCCCGATGACGCTGGCTTCGGTCTGTCTGACGGCGCTGCTCCACGTGGTGCAGAACCAGTCATGGGGCTTCGGGGTGGTACGCGAGTTCGGGGCGGTGCGGGCCGAGGATCCGTTGGGAGAGGCCCTGCTGCGTACCCCGTTGTCGCTGTTCGTCCCGGCGCTGGATCTGCCGGCGTGGGGGGCGCTGGTGCAGATCCTGGTGGTGTTCGGGAGCGCCGAGATCTGTCTGGGCCGGTGGCGCACACTCCTGATCGCGTACGTCGCGACGCTGGCCGGGACACTGTACGCACGGATCGGTGTCGCACTCGGTCCTGACGGGCTGCTCGGACTGCCCGCCTCCGACGCCCGGGTCGTCGACACCGGTCCGTCGGCGGCGGTGGTCGCTCTCGCCGTCTATGTGTGCTGCGCCTACCGGGCCTGGTTCACCGGGGCGCTGGTGGTCGTGGCGATGCTCGTCGAGGTGATCTTCAAGAACAATCTGGCCGGCAAGGAACATCTGGCGGCGATCGCCGCGGTGCTCGTGCTGTGCGCCGTCATGGTCGGCCGGGGCCGGCACCGGCAGCCTCGCCGCCATGCTCAGGGCTTGCGTACGGGGGCCGGATCCCGGTCCGGTGCACCACCGATCAGGTCCTGAAATCTGCGGCGCGGGCCCGCCCAGCGCACATCGTGGTGGTAGGCGCGCAGCACCGCCCGGGCACGGGCGCGGTGACGGTTGCGGTAGAAGCGCTTCGCCCACATCGAGGTCGGCCGGGCCAGCCGGATCGCCCCGATCAGCGCGACGAACGGGACGAGGGTGCCGACGACCGCGAGCCGCGCCTTGCCCTTGAACAGCGCGATCAGCACGAAGCAGAAGTTGACGACCAGGGTCAGGATGACGCCGAGCCTGTCCTGCTGCTGGTCGCTGCTCAGCTCGTTCACGCCGAGCGGTGAGAAACCGGCCAGGACCAGCAGCACCAGCGCCGCGGTGAGGACCACGACCTCCACGCTCTGGCGGCCCTCCTCGGTCCAGTACACATCGTCGAGGTGGAGGATCAGGGCGAACTCGTCCAGCACCAGACCCGCACCCATACCGAAGATCACCGCGCAGACCCCGGCGGTGACACCCTGGCGGCCACTGGCGACCGCCCCGAAGCCACCGATGACGCTCAGCACCACACCGGGCACCACATGGTGGACATGCACTCCGCCGGGAGTGATGTTGCGGAACGGGCCCTTCCCGGCCCGGATCATCCGCGTGATCAACCGGGTGATGGCGAAGGTGAGCACGAAGGCCGCCAGCGCGAGGAGCAGCGGCAGCTTTCCCGGCTCGACGATGTTCTGATCGAACCAGTGACCCATGCCACCCACTCCCGATAAGCCGCTTTTGTCACGGTCTGCTGTGTTCTGCACAATCTATCGGCCCGTCACACCGATTAGCCTGCGCGCCGTGACCTCCCTGAACAGCCATGGCCTGCGCTTCGCCTTCGGCACCCTGACCGTGCTCCCCGTCCGCGTCACCCGCTGGGACCGTCAGGCCGCCCGCGCCGGGATGCTGTGCGCGCCGGTGGCCGGTCTCGTCGTGGGGCTGCTCGCGGCTGTGCCCGGCTGTCTGTTGCTGCTGCTCGGCTCCGGCCCGCTGCCGGCCGCGGTCGCCTCCGCCGCCGTGCCGGCGGTGCTGACCCGGGGTCTGCATCTGGACGGTCTCGCGGACACCGCCGACGGCCTGGGCAGCGGCAAGCCCGCCGACGACGCCCTGCGGATCATGAAGCAGTCGGACATCGGCCCGTTCGGTGTGATCACCCTGCTGTTCGTGCTGCTGGCCCAAGTCGCGGTCCTCCACCAGCTCTACGGGCAGAGCTGGGCGCACGGCGCGGTGGCGGCGGCCGTCGCCGCGGTCACCGCCCGGCTGGCGCTCACCCTGGCTTCCCGTCAGGGCGTACCGGCGGCCCGTCCGGAAGGACTGGGTGCGGCGGTGGCGGGAACGGTCACGGTCCGGGCCGCGGTGGCGGTCGGGGCCGTCACGGTCGCGGCCTGTGCGGGTGCGGGTGCGCTCCTCGGCGGGTACGGGGCGCTGCACCATGCGCTCGCCGCGCTGGCCGCCCTCGGCGTCGCCCAACTCCTGCTGCGGCACTGTGTACGACGCTTCGGCGGGGTGACCGGCGATGTCTTCGGCGCACTGGCGGAGACGGCGGCGACGGCGGCCCTGGTGGTCCTGGCGCTCGGTTAGGAGCGGCCCTTCGGGCACTCCTGGCGCCACACGCCCAGTTCGTACCTCTTCCGCAGCGAACTGAGCCCGAGCCGCTTCGACCCGGCGCAGAACCGGGCGACCGGCAGCTCGTACTCCACATGGAAGACGGCCTTGCCCGCCTTCACGAACGGTGTGAGGGCATCGCACTCCCCGTACTGCGCACACTGCTCATTGACCGCAAAATCGAAGTCCGGCTCCAGCTCCGGGATCTGGCCGAGGTCGTTCTTCAGACCGACGGCGAGTCCATGGCGGTGGGCGATACGGGCGATGAGCCGGTTGTAGCGCAACTGGTCGGCGGCGGTCAGCGGGAAGCCCGTGCGGTTGCGGTAGCCGTCCATGTTGTCGGGCTCCACCGCGTCGAAACCCTTCTTTGCGCACATCGCGATCCGCGCCTCCATCAGCGGCTCCAGGACGTCCGTGCGGCGGATGTCGAGCCACCGCTCCCCCGCCCAGCCGTTGCTCTTTCCCCGTACCGAGGCGGGGAACTTCCCGGCGTCCGGGCGGAACTCCTCCCAGGCACCGGTGGAGAGGTAGCAGATCACCTTGCGGCCCCGGCGGTGCAGGTCGGCGACGGCCGAAGCCTTGTGCTCGAAGCCGTCGATGTCGTACACCGGGACGTCCACCGTGGGGTCCAGCCGGCCTGAGAGCTGCCACTGCCAGCCGATGCCCGGCTCCGGGCCCCACCGGCCCGTGCCGGTGGGTTCCGGCGCCGAGGTGCAGCCGGCCAGCAGGGCCAGCAGAATCGCCACGGTGACCGGCAGCGCCGGTCCAGGCCACGTCACGCGTGCAGCCCCACGGGCGCGCATGGTTCTCCCCCCAACGGTCCGGCACCACCAACGACCCTACTTCCACGGCCCGTTCCAGCCGAACGGCCCCTGACCCGGTCATCGGGAACCGGGGCATCGTCGCCACAGCGGGCCGCCGACGGCCCGCCGACGTGATCCCGCAGCAAAGGCGCGCGTAGGCTCATTCCCGGCACATTGCGGCGGCGTCTACGATGCGCCGGGCACGGTCGGCCCACCCCTCGACCGACAACGAACTCAACGGAAGCGAGATTTCACCACCGTGACTGCTCTCACTCTCAGCACTGCCGGTGCGGCGACGCTGCGCGCCGACGCACTCGTCGTCGGCGTCGCCAAGGGCGCTGGATCCAAGTCTGGGGACCTGGTCCTCGCACCGGGCGCCGAGGCCGTGGACAAGGCGTTCGACGGAAAGCTCGCCACCGTTCTGAAGGCCCTGGGCGCCACAGGTGCCGAGGGCGAGGTGACCAAGCTCCCCGCGCCCGCCGGCCTCAAGGTCCCGGTCGTCATCGCGGCCGGACTCGGCTCCGCCCCGGAGAAGGACGCGGCGTACGACGCCGAGGCGCTGCGCCGGGCCGCGGGCTCGGCCGCCCGTGCCCTGAGCGGTGCGAAGAAGGCCGGCTTCGCGCTGCCCATCGAGTCCACCGAGGACGCCGAGGCGATCGCCGAGGGCGCGCTCCTCGGCGCGTACGCCTTCACCGCCTACCAGGGCGGCGAGAACAAGCTGGCGCCCAAGGACAAGAAGAACGGCAACGGCGCGAAGCTGCCGCTCGGCGAGGTCGCCCTGCTCGGCGCCAAGCCGCGCGACAAGGCGTTCAAGGCGGCCGCCGAGCGTGCCGTCGCCGTCGTCGAGGAGATCAACCGCGCCCGCGACCTGATCAACACCCCGCCGAACGACCTGTACCCCGAGTCCTTCGCCGCCGTGGCCACCGCCGCCGGCAAGGAGCACGGCATCAAGGTCCAGGTCCTCGACGAGAAGGCTCTCGTCAAGGGCGGCTTCGGCGGTCTGCTGGGCGTCGGCCAGGGCTCGACCCACGGCCCGCGTCTGGTGAAGCTCGCCTACACGCACCCGAAGGCGGAGAAGACCCTGGCCCTGGTCGGCAAGGGCATCACCTACGACTCGGGCGGCATCTCGCTGAAGCCGGCCGGCCACAACGAGACGATGAAGTGCGACATGAGCGGCGCCGCCTCCGTGTTCGCAGCCGTCGTCGCGGCCGCCCGTCTCGGCCTCCAGGTCAATGTCACCGGCTGGCTGGCGCTCGCCGAGAACATGCCGTCCGGCAACGCCACCCGCCCCGGTGACGTGCTGCGCATGTACAGCGGCAAGACCGTCGAGGTCCTCAACACGGACGCCGAGGGCCGGCTCGTCCTCGCCGACGCGCTGACCCGCGCCAGTGAGGAGAACCCGGACGCGATCGTCGACGTGGCGACCCTGACCGGCGCGATGGTGCTGGCGCTGGGCAACCGCACCTTCGGCATCATGGCGAACGACGACGCCTTCCGTACCTCCATCCACGAGATCGCCGAGGAGGTCGGCGAGGCCTCCTGGCCGATGCCGCTCCCCGCCGACCTGCGCAAGGGCATGGACTCCCCGACCGCCGACATCGCCAACATGGGCGAGCGGATGGGCGGCGGCCTGGTGGCCGGTCTGTTCCTGAAGGAGTTCGTGGGCGAGGGCATCACCTGGGCGCACCTGGACATCGCGGGCCCGGCCTTCCACGAGGGCGCGCCGTACGGCTACACGCCGAAGGGCGGCACCGGTTCCGCGATCCGCACGCTGGTGAAGCTGGCGGAGCGCACCGCCGCCGGAGACCTCGGCTGAGGTCGCAGCCGACATACGGCCCCGGGCATACGTCCGGGGCCGTAAGTGTTCCCCCGGTGGCATCGCGGCACGGATCCGGCAGGTTTCGCTCTCAACGAAATCAGTAGGTCTCTACGCAGCGGTAACCACCCGAGACGGTTGATCATCCGTCTCAGACCCGGGCCCCGCGTCCCGCCCACCGTCAACAAGTGCGAAGATGGGTTCTCGGCAGGACAGGGCCCCCACCACAGGGCCGAATAACAAAAGCGGCCGAACACCAGCCGACCGGCCGGTCATCCCCCAGCGACGGGGCCCGGCGTACGGCGCACATGCATGGAGGACGTGACGTGGCGAACGACGCCAGCACCGTTTTCGACCTAGTGATCCTCGGCGGTGGTAGCGGCGGTTACGCCGCGGCCCTGCGCGGAGCGCAGCTGGGCCTGGACGTCGCTCTGATCGAGAAGGGCAAGGTCGGCGGCACCTGCCTGCACAACGGCTGCATCCCCACGAAGGCTCTGCTGCACGCCGGCGAGATCGCCGACCAGGCGCGCGAGGCCGACCAGTTCGGTGTCAAGGCCACCTTCGAGGGCATCGACATCAAGGCCGTCCACAAGTACAAGGACGACGTGATCTCGGGCCTGTACAAGGGTCTGCAGGGTCTCATCGCCTCGCGCAAGGTCACCTACATCGAGGGTGAGGGGCGGCTCTCCTCCCCCACTTCGGTGGATGTGAACGGCCAGCGCGTCCAGGGCCGCCACGTGCTGCTCGCGACCGGCTCCGTGCCGAAGTCGCTGCCGGGCCTGGAGATCGACGGCAACCGCATCATCTCCTCGGACCACGCGCTGAAGCTGGACCGTGTCCCGAAGTCCGCGATCGTGCTGGGCGGCGGCGTCATCGGCGTCGAGTTCGCCTCGGCGTGGACGTCCTTCGGCACCGACGTCACGATCATCGAGGGCCTGAAGCACCTCGTCCCGGTCGAGGACGAGAACAGCTCGAAGCTTCTTGAGCGCGCCTTCCGCAAGCGCGGCATCAAGTTCAACCTCGGTACGTTCTTCCAGAGCGCGGAGTACACGCAGGACGGCGTCCGCGTGACCCTCGCCGACGGCAAGACCTTCGAGGCCGAGGTGCTGCTGGTCGCCATCGGCCGCGGCCCGGTCTCGCAGGGCCTGGGCTACGAGGAGGCCGGCGTCGCGACGGACCGCGGCTACGTCCTCGTCGACGAGTACATGCAGACCAACGTGCCCACCATCTCGGCCGTGGGTGACCTGGCCCCGACGCTCCAGCTCGCGCACGTCGGCTTCGCCGAGGGCATCCTGGTGGCGGAGCGGCTGGCCGGTCTGAAGACCGTTCCGATCGACTACGACGGTGTCCCGCGGGTGACGTACTGCCACCCCGAGGTCGCCTCCGTGGGCATCACCGAGGCCAAGGCCAAGGAGCTCTACGGCGCGGACAAGGTCGTCGCTCTGAAGTACAACCTCGCGGGCAACGGCAAGAGCAAGATCCTCAAGACCGCGGGCGAGATCAAGCTCGTCCAGGTCAAGGACGGTGCCGTGGTCGGCGTCCACATGGTCGGTGACCGTATGGGCGAGCAGGTCGGCGAAGCCCAGCTGATCTACAACTGGGAGGCGCTGCCCGCCGAGGTCGCGCAGCTCATCCACGCCCACCCGACCCAGAGCGAGGCGCTCGGCGAGGCCCACCTGGCCCTGGCCGGCAAGCCCCTGCACTCCCACGACTGATCTGTCGACCGGGCGCGACGACCGACCTACTTCCGCACTTTCGTAAGGAGCAACTGAAACCATGTCGGTTTCCGTAACCCTTCCGGCGCTCGGCGAGAGCGTCACCGAGGGCACTGTCACCCGCTGGCTGAAGGCCGAGGGCGAGCGCGTCGAGGCCGACGAGCCGTTGCTCGAGGTTTCGACCGACAAGGTCGACACCGAGATCCCGGCCCCCGCTGCCGGCATCCTCGCCGCCATCAAGGTCGCCGAGGACGAGACCGTCGAGGTCGGCGCCGAGCTGGCCGTCATCGACGACGGCACGGGTGCGCCTGCTGCCGCCGCGGCCCCGGCCGCCGAGCCCGCGGCCGTCCCGGCCCAGGCGCCGGTGGCCGAGGCCCCCGCTGCCCCCGCTGCCGCCGCTCCGGCCCCCGTGGCCGAGGCTCCGGCCGCCGCCGCACCGGCCGGTGGCGCCGCCGGTACCGACGTCACCCTCCCGGCGCTCGGCGAGAGCGTCACCGAGGGCACCGTCACCCGCTGGCTGAAGGAGGTCGGCGAGGAGGTCACGGAGGACGAGCCCCTCCTGGAGGTCTCCACGGACAAGGTCGACACCGAGATCCCGGCCCCGGTTTCCGGTGTGCTGCTGGAGATCGTCGTCGCCGAGGACGAGACCGCCGAGGTCGGCGCCAAGCTCGCCGTCATCGGTGCCGCCGGTGCCGCTCCGGCGGCTGCCCCGGCCCCGGCCGCTCCGGCGCCCGTCGCCGCTCCGGCGCCCGTCGCCGCCCCGGCTCCGGCTCCGGCCGCCGCTGCCCCCGCACCGGCACCGGTCGCTCCGGCCGCCCCCGCACCGGCTCCGGCCCCGGTGGCGCCCGCCGCCCCGGTCGCCGCTCCGGCCCCGGTGGCCCCGGCCGCTCCGGTGGCCCCGGCCGCTCCGGCGCCCGTGGCCGCTCCGGCTCCGGTCGCCCCGACGGCCCCCGTCGACGAGGGCGCGTACGTCACGCCGCTGGTCCGCAAGCTCGCCGCCGAGAGCGGCGTCGACCTGGGCGCGGTCAAGGGCACCGGCGTCGGTGGCCGTATCCGCAAGCAGGACGTCGTCGCCGCCGCGGAGGCCGCCAAGGCCGCCGCCGCTGCTCCGGCCCCCGTCGCGGCTGCCCCGGCGGCCGCGAAGGCGCCGAAGCTCGAGGTCTCCCCGCTGCGCGGTCAGACGGTCAAGATGACCCGCATGCGCAAGGTCATCGGCGACAACATGATGAAGGCGCTGCACTCGCAGGCCCAGCTGACCTCGGTCCTCGAGGTCGACATCACGAAGCTGATGAAGCTGCGCAACCAGGCGAAGGCCGCGTTCGCCGCCCGTGAGGGCGTCAAGCTGTCCCCGATGCCGTTCTTCGTGAAGGCGGCGGCCCAGGCGCTGAAGGCCCACCCGGTCATCAACGCCCGGATCAACGAGGACGAGGGCACCATCACGTACTTCGACTCGGAGAACATCGGCATCGCCGTGGACGCCGAGAAGGGTCTGATGACCCCGGTCATCAAGGGCGCGGGCGACCTGAACATCGCCGGCATCTCGAAGAAGACCGCCGAGCTGGCCGGGAAGGCCCGCGGTGGTGGCCTGACGCCGGACGACATGTCCGGCGCCACCTTCACCATCAGCAACACCGGCTCGCGCGGTGCGCTGTTCGACACCGTCATCGTGCCCCCGAACCAGGCAGCCATCCTGGGCATCGGTGCCACGGTCCGCCGCCCGGTGGTCATCGACCACCCGGACCTCGGCGAGACGATCGCGGTGCGGGACATGACGTACCTCTCGCTCTCCTACGACCACCGTCTGGTGGACGGCGCGGACGCCGCCCGTTACCTGACCGCGGTCAAGGCGATCCTGGAGGCCGGTGAGTTCGAGGTCGAGCTCGGCCTCTGAGCACCACGGTTGTAACCAGCCTCACCAGCGGCGCCCCCGTCCGGATCACTTCCGGGCGGGGGCGCCGCCGTATTGTCTAGACACCACCGGTCGCCCCGGCAGCCGACAGCACCGGTTCGCCCCGAAGGAGCCCCTCATGACCCCGCCCGTCGTCCACTCGCTGCGCGAACAGATCCGCGAGCACATCGTGGACGGGATCGTCAGCGGGCGATGGAAACCGGGCGAGCGGATCGTGGAGCGCCGGATCGCCACCGAGCTGGAGGTCAGCCAGACACCCGTGCGCGAGGCGCTGCGGGAGCTGGAGACGCTCCGGCTGATCGAGTCGGCCCCCAACAAGGGCGTACGGGTCCGCAATCTCACCGCGGCCGATCTGGAGGAGAGCTATCCGGTACGGGCCGGTCTGGAGCAGATCGCGGCCGAGCTGGCGGCTCCGGTCCTCGGCGAGGACTGCTCGCGCCTCGCGCCGCATGTGACGGCGCTCTACGAGGCGGACCGGCTGGCCGACGGTGAGGCGCAGGTGCGGCACACCGTGGGGTTCCACCGCGAGATGGTGCGGGCCGCCGGGAACGCCGTGCTGCTGCACACCTGGGAGGGGCTGGGCATCGAGGTGTTCACCGCCCTGTCCATCCGGTGGCTGGGCACGGTCCAGAAGTCGTACGCGGAGGAGCACGAGGCGCTCATCGAGGCGTTCCTGCGAAAGGACCCGGACATCGGCGTGCTGGTCAAGGCGCATGTGCTCGGGTGCGCACCGCGCGCCTGAGAGGCGTGCGCATCTGTCGTAAAGGGCGCTCACCTGTGCAGGCGAGCGCCCCTTTTATACGTTAAATCCCGTCACTCCGTGCCCCGTTTCACGGCACCGAATGCCAATTTCTTCATATCGAGAAGTTTTGCCCTTCGCCCTTTGATCGATCATCGATCGGCGACTTACAGTTCACTCCGCGGGCCCACCGGCCCCATCGCCCTGTCCTGCCAGTCAGGGCCTTTCTCCACCCCCCTCCACTCCGGAAGGCGGCGATCATGACCGACCCCGTAGGAAAGCTTCCGAGCGAGCTCGACCAGCTCCCGGACCGTGACCCCGAGGAGACCGCCGAATGGGCGGCCTCCCTGGATGCCGTCACCAAGGCCGCGGGCCCGCACCGCGCCGCGTACCTGATGCGCCGCTCGCTCCAGCACGCCGAGGGCGCCGGTCTCGCGCTGCCCAAGCTGCTGGAGACCGATTACGTCAACTCCATCCCGACCGCCGCCGAGCCCGCGTTCGACGGCGACCTGGAGATGGAGTCCAAGATCACCGCCTGGAACCGCTGGAACGCGGCCGCGATGGTCACCCGCGGCGCCCGGTACGGCGTCGGCGGCCACATCGCCACCTTCGCCTCGGCCGCCTGGCTGTACGAGACCGGCTTCAACCACTTCTTCCGCGGCAAGGAGGGGGACGGCTCCGGCGACCAGCTCTACATCCAGGGCCACGCCTCCCCCGGCATCTACGCCCGCGCCTTCCTCGACGGCCGGCTCAGCGAGCAGCAGCTCGACAACTTCCGCCAGGAGGCGGGCGGCGACGGTCTGCCGTCCTACCCGCACCCGCGGCGGCTGCCCTGGCTGTGGGAGTTCCCCACCGTGTCGATGGGCCTCGGCCCGCTCTCGGCCATCTACCAGGCCCGCTTCAACCGCTACCTGGCCAACCGCAACATCAAGGACACGTCGAACTCGCACGTCTGGGCCTTCCTCGGCGACGGCGAGATGGACGAGCCCGAGGCGACCGCCGCCCTCGCCCTCGCGGCCCGTGAGCGGCTCGACAACCTGACCTTCGTCATCAACTGCAACCTGCAGCGCCTCGACGGTCCGGTCCGCGCCAACTTCCGCGTGGTCCAGGAGCTGGAGGGCGCGTTCCGCGGCGCCGGCTGGAACGTCGTCAAGACGCTCTGGGGCAGCGCCTGGGACGAGCTGTTCCGGCTGGACACCACCGGTGCGCTGGTCCGTCGGCTCCGGGAGGTCCCGGACGCGCAGTTCCAGACGTACGCCACCCGCGACGTCGCGTACATCCGTGAGCACTTCTTCGGCGCCGACCCCGCGCTCGCCGAGCTGGCGAAGCTGTTCAGCGACGCGAAGATCGGCGAGTGCTTCTACACCTCCCGCGGTGGCCACGAGGCCCGCAAGGTCTACGCGGCCTACCGCGCGGCTCTTGAGCACAAGGGCGCGCCGACCGTGATCCTCGCTCAGACGGTGAAGGGCTTCACGCTCGGCAAGGGCTTCGAGTCCAAGAACGCCAACCACCAGATGAAGAAGCTGTCCGTCGACGAGTTCAAGGACATGCGCGAGCTGCTCGGACTCCCGATCCCCGACAGTGCCTTCGTGGACGGGCTGGTTCCCTACGGCCACCCCGGCGCCGACTCCCCCGAGGTCCGCTACCTCCAGGAGCGCCGTGCGGCCCTGGGCGGTCCCGCGCCGGCCCGCCGGGTGCACGCGGTGGCTCTGCCGCAGCCGGAGGAGCGGGCGTTCGCCACGCTCAAGAAGGGGTCCGGCAAGCAGGAGATGGCCACCACCATGGCGTTCGTGCGCCTGGTCAAGGACCTGATGCGGGACAAGGAGACCGGTAGGCGCTGGGTGCCGATCGTCCCGGACGAGGCCCGTACCTTCGGTATGGAGTCGCTGTTCCCCTCGGCCGGTATCTACTCCCCGCTGGGCCAGACGTACGAGCCGGTCGACCGCGACCAGCTGATGTACTACAAGGAGGCCAAGGACGGCCAGATCCTCAACGAGGGGATCACCGAGGCCGGGGCCATGGCCGACTTCATCGCCGCGTCGACGTCGTACGCGACGCACGGCGAGACGATGATCCCCTTCTACATCTTCTACTCGATGTTCGGCTGGCAGCGGACCGGCGACCAGATGTGGCAGCTCGCCGACCAGCTCGGCAAGGGCTTCATCGTCGGCGCCACGGCCGGCCGGACGACGCTGACCGGCGAGGGCCTCCAGCACGCGGACGGCCATTCGCACCTGATCGCGTCCACGAACCCGGCCTCGCTCAACTACGACCCGGCGTTCGCGTACGAGATCGCGGTGATCGTCAAGGACGGTCTGCGCCGGATGTACGGCCCCGAGGCCGAGAACGTCTTCTACTACCTGACGGTCTACAACGAGCCGAAGCCTCAGCCCGCGATGCCGGAAGGCGTCGAGGAGGGCATCGTCAAGGGCCTCTACCGCTTCAAGGAGGGCACGCCCGCGACGGCGGACGCGCCGCGCGTCCAGCTGCTCGCCTCCGGTACGGCGATCCACTGGGCCCTGGAGGCCCAGGAGCTGCTGTCCGCCGACTGGGGTGTGACGGCCGACGTCTGGTCCGCCACCTCGTGGGGCGAGCTGCGCCGTGAGGCGCTGGAGTGCGACGAGGCGCTGCTCCGCGGTGAGCAGCGGGTGCCGTACGTGACCCAGGCGCTGGAAGGCGCACCCGGCCCGGTCCTCGCGGTCAGCGACTGGATGCGGCAGGTTCCGGACCAGATCAGCCAGTGGGTGGAGCAGGACTGGTCCTCGCTCGGCACGGACGGCTTCGGGCTCTCCGACACCCGTGACGCGGCCCGCCGCCACTTCGGTGTCGACGCCCAGTCGGTCACGGTCGCGGCCCTGGCCCAGCTGGCCCGCCGCGGCGAGGTGACCGCGTCCGCGGTCAAGGAGGCCCGGGAGCGGTACGGGCTCTGACGCGTGAAGGCGGCCGGGTACGCCCGGCCGCCGCCTCGCCCACAACCGGGCGGGGGCACTGTCCTCGATCGCGGGGCGGGCTCGGAAATCAGGCCCGCCCGGCGATCGAGGACATCTCTTGAGCCCGGCCGGCGATCGAGGCCACCCCGGGCCTGCGGGCCGGGGCCCGCACACCGCGGCCACAATGGCCGCATGCGTGCTGCCCGTCTCATCAAAATGGTGCTGCTCCTGCAGTCCCGCCCAGCAATGACCGCCGCCGAGCTCGCCCAGGAGCTCGAGGTCTCCGAACGGACCGTCACCCGGGACGCACAGGCACTCTCCGAAGCGGGCGTCCCGGTGTACGCGGACCGGGGCCGGGCCGGGGGCTACCGGCTGGTCGGCGGGTACCGCACGCGCCTCACCGGACTCGCCCGTAACGAGGCCGAGGCACTCTTCCTCTCCGGGCTGCCGTCCGCCCTGCGCGAGATGGGCCTGGACGACGCCGCGTCCGCCGCCAGGCTCAAGGTGTCGGCGGCCCTGCTGCCGTCCCTGCGCGACGCCTCGGACAGCGCCGCCCAGCGCTTCCACCTGGACGCTCCCGGCTGGTACCAGGAGCCGGTCACCCCCGAACTGCTGCCCGCCGTCGCGGAGGCGGTCTGGGACGACCGGATCGTCCACGCCCGCTACCGCCGCAGCGGCCGGGACGGCGAGGTGGAGCGGGAGCTGGCCCCGTACGGACTCGTCCTGAAGGCCGGGGTCTGGTACCTCTGCGCCCGCGTGGCGGACGACTTCCGGGTGTACCGGATCGACCGGTTCTCGGCCGTCGCGGTGTCGGACGAACGGTTCGAACGCGACGAGCAGTTCGATCTTCCGGGCTTCTGGGACGAGCGGGCCGCCCAGTTCGCCCGCTCGCTCCTGCGTACCGAGGTGACGGTACGGGTGACGGAGGAGGGTGTACGCCGACTGCCGTATGCCATGGACCGTTCGGCGGTCCGCGATGCGCTGGAAGCGGCCGGCCCGCCCGACGCAGAGGAACGGCTCACCGTCACCCTGCCGGTCGAGTCCCTCGATGTCGCGTTCAGCCAACTGATGACCCTGGGGCCGGAGTTGGAGATCCTCGAACCGGCCGCTCTGCGGGCGCGTTTCACCGCTGCCGCCGTACGCCTGCGCGACCTCTATCGCTGAAGGCTTCTTTTCGCCGCGTCCGCGTGCGTCGCCCGCCGTCAAGGCCGATGCTTGTCCCGTGATGGACGAGACGGAGTTCTGGGAGATCATCGACAGCACTCGCGAGGCCGCCGGGGGCGACCCCGAGGACCAGGCCGATCTGCTCGTCGAACGGCTGGTGCGGCTCGATCCCGAAGCCGTGCTGGATTTCGCCAGGCACTTCGAGGCCCGTTACAACCGCGCCTACCGCTGGGAGCTGTGGGGCGCCGCCGCCGTACTGCTCGGCGGCGCGAGCGACGACGCCTTCGACTTCTTCCGCTGCTGGCTGATCGGGCAGGGCCGGGAGATCTTCGAGGGCGCTCTGCACGATCCGGACAGCCTCGCCGCTCTCCTCGACGACTTCGACGAGGAGATCGACGGGGACGCCGAGGATCTCGGCTATGCCGCCGACGAGGCGTACGAGCAGCTCACCGGCGTGGTCACCCCGGACCTCGGGCTGCCGCCCCAGGCCTCCGAGCCGGAGGGCACCCCCGTCAGTTTCGAGGACGACGCGGCGCTGGCCGAACGCTTCCCCCTGCTCTGGGAGCGGTTCGGGGCCGGCTGAACGCGCCCGGGGCCCTGCCGCCGCCCGTCAGAAGTGGGTTCCGCCGTCGATCCGGATCTCCGTACCCGTGATGAACGCCCCGTCCTGCGATCCGAGCATCGCGACGACGCCTGCGACGGTGTCCGGGCTGGCGAAGCCCTCCCCGAGCGCCGGAGACAGCTTCATGAAGAGCGACATGTCGGCATCGGCGGGCAGCCCCGGGCCGTTGCCGCTGGTCATGTCGGAGGAGATCGAGCCGGGCGCGACAGCGACGACCCGCAGCCCCTGCTTGCTGTACTCGCTCGCCAGCGCGTGCGTCATCGACTGGACGCCGCCCTTGCTCGCCGCGTACGCCGACATGTAGGGGTGCGCGAAGCTCGCCGAGGTGGAGGAGAAGTTCACGACGACCGGCTTGTCGCCCGCCAGCAGGGCCGGTATCGCCTCACGGATCATCAGGAACGTCCCCGTGAGGTTGACCGCGAGGATCTTGTTGAAGAATTCCAGCGACGTCTTGTGGGTGTGCTCGGAACGCAGAATGCCGGCCGCGTTGACCAGTACGTCGAGCCCCCCGAGGGTGGCCACGGCGGAGGCGACGCCCGCCTGGACGGCCGCCTCGTCCGAGATGTCGAGGACGAGGGTGGTGAGGCGGTCGGCGGTGCCGTCCGCCACGGCTGTCGCGTACGTGGCCTTCAGCCCGGCCTCGTTGACATCGGCCGCGACGACGCGGCCGCCCTCGGCGAGGACACGGTGGACGGTGGCCTGGCCGATGCCGGAGCCACCACCGGTGATGAGTGCGCGGCGGCCTTCGTAGCGGTTCATGTCTGTTCTCTCCCTATCCCGGTGACTGCTGTCCCGAAGCTGTCTCGATACTTCCTCGATCGATGTCCACCGTACGCCTAAGTGGCACGTTTTGCCATAACGTCATTTCATGCACACCTCTCCCCGGCCGGGGTAATCTCCTGGGAATGAGCACCGAGCCGAGTCAGCCGTCCCTCACCGAACGCCGTAAGGCCGCAACCCAGCTGGACATCGCGCGCGCCGCCGCCGCGCTCTTCGCCGAGCGCGGGCCCGAAGGCACCACGGCGGAGGACATCGCCCATCGGGCGGGCGTGGCGCTGCGTACCTTCTACCGGTACTTCCGCTCCAAGCAGGACGCGGTGGGCCCACTGCTCTCCGGCGGCGCCGAGCGCTGGCGGGCGCTGCTGGAGGCGGCCGAGCCGGGGGATGCGCTCGCCGGGGTGCTGGAGCAGGCGGTCACCGAGGCGCTCCGGGTGCCGGGCGCGGACGCCGCCGAACAGCTCGGCTGGACGCGCGGGCTGCTGCGGGCGGCGGTGGCGGACCCGGCGTTGCGTGCCGTCTGGTACCGGGTCAATCAGGATTCGGAGGAACGGCTGCTGCCGGTGCTGACCCGGCTGGCGGGCGACGGGGCGGACCCGCTGGAGGTCCGGCTCGCCGCAGCCGCCGCCACGGACGCGGTACGCGTCGCGCTGGAAGCCTGGGCGGAGACGGACGCGCCGACGAGCGGGCCCGGCTCACCTTCCGATCTGGCGGTGCGCTGCCTCCATGAACTCATGGGTGGCATGCGACTGTTCAAGGGCCGAGCGGAAAACAAGGCGTGACGACGCCGGCGAGCGGCCCGTCATCACGTCGTCGGCGTAACGTCCGCCCAGAAAGAACTCGCCGGGCAGCACACCCTCGACGCCGAACCCCTCCGACTCCTGCGACGCCCGCGCGGGTGCGTCGTGCCCGAGCCCCCGCAGCGTCATCCGGTTCGCCCCGTCACTCCGCGCCGCCGCGAACGTGCAGGGTGATGGGCAGAACCGCGCAGTCGAGCTCACGGCGGACCCCGTCGAACCGGTCGCGCCGGTCCTGTTCCGGCTGACGCGGGCCCACGTACCCCCGGCTGTTGTGCGCGTGCTTGTCGGACATCACGGGCGGCAGGTCGTCGACGTACCGGTTGCCGCCGCCATCACCGCGGCGGACAGCGAGGCGGCGGCGGTCTGCACGCTGCGGCATGTGCGCCACTACCGGGATGTCGCCCTGCAACTGCTGTTCGAGTGATTCGGGCGTGATGAGTGATACGGGCGAGGCGCCCCCTGCGCCGCTGCGGCAGGATGGGGCCATGGTGTACTCCCGTATCGCTGTCACCGGATCCACCGGACTCATCGGAGCCGCGCTGGTGCGCTCGCTGCGGGCCGACGGGCACGAGGTCGTGCGCCTGGTCCGGCACCCGGCGCGCGCCGGGGACGAGGTCGAGTGGGACCCGAAGAGGGGTTACGTCGACGGAGCGGGCCTGGTCGGCTGCGACGCCGTCGTCCATCTCGCCGGCGCCGGGGTCGGCGACCACCGCTGGACGGAGGAGTACAAGCGGGAGATCCGGGACAGCCGGGTGCTGGGCACAGCGGCGATCGCCGAGGCGGTGGCCTCCCTCGGCGTACCGCCGAAGGTGCTGCTGTGCGGGTCGGCCATCGGCTACTACGGCGACACCGGGGACCGCGCGGTCGACGAGAGCGCGCCGCACGGCACGGGCTTCCTGCCGTCCGTCTGCGTGGACTGGGAGGCTGCCGCGGCCCCGGCGGCAGCGGCAGGTATCCGGACGGTGTACGCGCGCACGGGTCTGGTCGTCGCCCGGGAGGGCGGGGCCTGGGGGCGCCTGTTCCCACTGTTCCGGGCGGGGCTCGGCGGGCGGCTCGGCAACGGGCGCCAGTACTGGAGCTTCATCGCGCTGCACGACCACATCGCGGCCCTGCGGCACCTCCTCGACACGCAGTCGCTGTCCGGACCGGTGAACCTGACCGGCCCCGACCCCGTGACCAACGGCGAGGTGACAGCCGCAATGGGGCGCGTGCTGCACCGTCCGACGCTGTTCTCCGTCCCGGCGCCCGCGCTCCGGATCGCCCTCGGGGACTTCGCGAAGGACGTGCTGGGCAGCCAACGGGTGCTGCCCGCACGGCTGCTGGACTCGGGGTTCACCTTCGCCTTCCCCGGCATCGACGGCGCCATTCGCGCGGCGCTGCGCTGACCACGAACGGTCGAATTCACACGGATGTGCGACCCCGTGCAACGGTGCCCCGGGCCGCGCGCGACTGTGCCCGAACCGGCCCCCCTCCTAGCCTCGTGGCGAACTCGGGCATTCCGGGGGCCTGTTGGGGGCAAGAGCCTCCCAGCAGTTGCGCCGACTCGGGGAGGGGCACGTGCTCAGCACGGCACACCACGCGGACGTCGTCATCATCGGTGCCGGGATCGCCGGCCTGTCAGCAGCCCATCAATTGACCAGTGCAGGGGTCAGCGTCAGCGTTCTGGAGGCCGGCCCACGCGTCGGCGGCCGGATGACCACCGAAGAGGTGGACGGGTTCCGGCTCGACCACGTCGGCCCGCTCCTCAACACCTCGTACCCGGAACTGCGCACCGCGCCCGGCCTCGAAGGGCTCCTGCTGAGGAACTTCGCACCGGGGGTCCTCGTCCACAGCGAGGGCCGCCAGTACCGGACCGGCGACGTACGGCACACACGGAGCGCACGGGGCGCACTCAAGGCAGCACGCGCCCTGGCGAGCGCCCCCCGCCCGCCGATGGGCGGGCCGATCGACCAGGCCCGGCTCGGCGCCGCCCTGGCCCGGCTCGCCACCACCCCGGCGTCCCGCATCCTGGCCCGGCCGGAACAGACCGCGCTCGCCGCCCTGTCCAGCCGCGGCCTGCCGTCCCGTACGGTCAACGGCTTTCTGCGCCCGCTGCTCACGGCGCTGCTCAGCGACCCCGGGCTCACCGCATCGAGCCGCTGCGCCGATCTCGCCCTGCGCGGCTACGCACGCGGCCGACTGTGCGTACCGTCCGGCGGCTCGGCCACGCTGCCCGAGCTGCTGGCGGCGGCCCTGCCGCCCGGCACCGTACGGACCGGCGTCCATGTCACCACCGCCGGCATCACCTCCGTACGCACCAAGGAACACGGTGAACTGGGCTGCCGTTCCCTGTTGCTGGCCACCGGCGCGAGCGCCGCGGCCGAGCTGCTCCCCGGTCTGCGGGTGCCGCCCTTCCATCCGGTGACGGTCCTGCACCACACCGCCCCCGCTCCCCCGCCGACCGGCGCCTCACTGCTGCTGGACGCCGACCGCTCGGGCCCGGTCGCGCACACCTGCGTGATGAGCGAGGTCGACCCCTCGCGCGCCCCGCACGGCCGGACCCTGATCACATCGACGGTGCTCGGCACCCCGCCGCCCGACCTCGACCGGTCGGTCCGCGCCCACCTCGCCTCGCTGTACGGCACCCCCACGGACGACTGGGAGCTGCTGACCGCCCACCACGACCCGGAGGCGGTACCCGCCATGCCACCCCCGCACGATCTGCGCCGCCCGGTCCGGCTGCTCGCCGGGCTGTACGTGTGCGGCGACCACCGGGACACGAGCACGGTGCAGGGCGCCCTGCTCTCGGGCCGCCGCGCGGCGCACGCCATCCTCGGCGATCTGGGCGTCCGGCCCGGCCACCTGGAGGCGGAGCTGCGCGAAGCGGCCTGAGCCCGCCCGCGCACATCCTGCCCCGACAGGCCGATCTCAACCCCCAACACTCCTTACAGATCGGATCTCTCGTCCCACCTCCCGTTTCCGGGAGTGGTCCACACCACTCCCGCAAACACCCTTGTCGTGCAATACGTCTACCGCTACGGTCCTGGCGAAGCCGGACTTCAGGAGACCGTAGTGCGCCGAATCATGCCCATTCTGCCGCTCCTCACAGCTCTAGTCATCGGATCTATCTCTCCCGTCGCGGTGGCCAACGAGCCTCCGGACGAACCCGCGTCGAGCACAAGCGCCACAACGGCCGCTCCAGGGCCTCCCGTTGTCCCCGGACCGACCCGGTGGACCGGCCTCGGCGGCCACACACAGCTGTCGGCGAAGACCCGCATCCTGGTGGACCCCCGGTCCCGGTCCACGACCGCACTCCCCACCGGACGGGCCGAACTCCCGGGCCCCGCACGGCAGTCCGTGCAGGACCTGGCCAAGCAGTTGCGTACGGAGGTGGCCCAGGTCAGCGGGGTCACTCCGACCGTCAGCAGCGACATCCGGCACGCGCGGACCGGCGACATCGTGCTGACGCTCACCGAGCACGGGGCACTGGGCGCGGAGGGCTACCGGTTCGAGAGCACGGACACCGTCCACATCGAAGCCGCCTCCACCCACGGCCTGTTCTACGGGACGCGTACGCTCCTGCAGCTGCTGCGCACCGCCCCCGGTCACCTGACCGTGCCGAAGGCCCGCTCCACCGACCGTCCCGCCCAGCCGGTCCGGATGACCATGCTCGACGCGGGCCGCAAGTACTGGCAGCCGGAGTACCTGGAGAAGCTGGTCCGCCGGATGGCCGACCAGAAGCTCAACACCCTGTTCCTGCAGTTCTCCGACTCCGAGGGCTTCCGTCTCTTCAGCCCGGAGTTCCCCGGACTCGCGGACCCCGCGCACAGCTACGACCGCGCCGACATCGAGCGGCTGAAGCGCGTCGCCGCCCGCTATCACGTGCAGGTGATGCCCGGTATCGACGTGCCCGGACACGCGACCGTGATCACCGACGCCTTCGGAATCGGCTTCGGCGACGGCCCCGAACCGTGCACCCGGGCACACACCCACTCGCACCTCACACCGAACTGGATGGTCGACCTCACCAGCGAGAAGGCGGTCGCGACGACCCGCCGGATCGTGGACGAGTTCGCCGGCTGGTTCGACGCCCCGCTGTTCAGCATCGGCGCCGACGAGCTGCCCGGCCAGCTCGCCAACTGCCCCCGCGTCAAGAACCATCTCGCCGCCGATCCGGACACCAGCACCCTCGGTGACCTGCTGAACGGCTACATCAACACCCTCGACGACGTCGTCGCCGAGCACGGCAAGCGCACCGCGATCTACAACGGCTCCGAGCACCTCGCCGCACCCCAGCAGCAGGTCCACGCGCCCGTGGTGTTCCTGACCTGGGAGGGGACCGGCACCGAACCCGTCATCCCCGGCCACGACGAGATCGCCATCGGCCCGTTCTACGACACGCCGAACAACTATCACCACTTGTACCCCGACGAGCCGTGGATGTACGACTCCTGGGTGCCCAGCACCGCACCGGATCTCCTCGGATCCGGTCTGATGAACTGGGCCGACTACAACTTCTGGGCCGACGACGGCTACTTCGAGCAACAGATGGCCACCGCCCGCGCGATCATGGCGGACCGCTCCTGGAACGCCTCCGCCACCCCGGACACCGTGCAGGACTTCCGGACGCTGGTCGCCCGGCTCGGCGACCCGCCCGGCCTGCGGCCCGACCCGGTGACACCCCGGGTCGACGACGGCCGCCCGAGCCACCACTGGACCTTCGACCAGGCCTCCTACCCGAGCGGCTGGACGTGGGCCGGCAGCCCCGGCAACACGATCTTCGCCGAGGACACCGCGGGGAACCTGCCCGGCACCTCGTACATCATCGACAACCCCACTCCGGTCCCGGACGGGGTGAGCGGCCAGGCCTGGCGCTTCGACAGCGACCGCGACGGGGTGGGCTTCGGCGGCCTCGACCTGACCGAGCCGTGGACCGTCTCCGGCTGGGTCAGGACGACGGGCAGGACCAGTGACCAGGTGCTGCTCAGCTCGAAGGCCGGCGCGCTCAAACTCCAGCAGCGGGGCACCGGCAAGGTCGGCTTCACCGGCTACGGCGCGGCCGACCACAGCTTCGACTACACCCTGCCGCTGAACCAGTGGGTCCAGCTGACCTGGGTCACCGAGCCGGGCCGCACCACCCTGTACGCGAACGGCGAGCGCGTCGGCACCATCGACGCGTCCATTGCGCTCCCGCTGCGCTCGATCGGCACCGAGAAGGCCGGGCTGCGCGGAGATCTCGACGAAGTCACCACCTGGGACGAGGCGTTGAGCCCCGAACAGGTCCGGGCCGACTACGCGCACTACGACCGCTGACCCGAAGGGAACCCGCAGTGACCCGCACCCGTACCCGTACCCGTACCCGTACCAGACTCGTCGGAGCGACGGCTCTGGCGGCCCTCGCCGGCTTCCTGACCACCCCGGCCTCCGCCGCGCCCGAACCCCCGTCGAAGGACTACGAGCCGACGGTGGAGTCCCTCAACAGCCACCCGACGCCGACGTGGTTCAACGACGACAAGTTCGGCATCTTCATCCACTGGGGCGCCTATTCGGTGCCCGCCTGGGGCCCGCGCGGCAGCTACGCCGAGTGGTACTGGAACTACATGAACAGCAAGGGCAGCGCCACCAACACCCACCAGAAGGACACCTACGGCACGGCCGCGAACTACGACGACTTCATCGGCCGGTGGAAGGCCGAGAAGTACGACCCGGACGCCTGGGTGAAGCTGTTCAAGGATGCCGGTGCCAAATACTTCGTGCTGACCTCCAAGCACCATGAAGGCGTCGCACTGTTCGACAGCAAGGTCAGCGGCCGCGACACCGTAAACCTCGGCCCGAAGCGCGACCTGGCGGGCGACCTGTTCAAGGCGGCGCGCAAGGACACCGAGGGCGGGCAGCTGAAGGCGGGCTTCTACTACTCGCTGTACGAGTGGTACAACCCGTCGTACACCGGCAGCCCGGTCCGCAACCCGTACACCGGAGCCGAAGTCCCGTACACCGGAGCCCCGTCGGTCAAGGACTACGTCGGCGACTACATGGTCCCGCAACTGAACGAGCTGGTCGATCAGTACGATCCCGACATCATCTGGTGCGACGGGCAGTGGGACAGACCCGCGTCGTACTGGAAGACCGCGCCCGTCATCGCCGACTACTACAACCGCGCGAAGAACCGGGCGCACCCGAAGGAAGTCGCGGTCGCCAACCGCTGCAAGATCGAAACCGGTGCGCTGGACAGCAAGGAACTCGACTTCCAGACACCCGAGTACACGGTCAAGCCGGACATCGACCCGAACAAGTGGGAGGCGAGCCGGGGCATCGCGCACTCCTACGGCTACAACCAGAACGAGCCCGAGGAGGACCACCTCACCTCCGACCAGCTGATCGACTCGCTCACCGACATCGTCAGCAAGAACGGCAATCTGCTGCTCGACATCGGCCCGCGCGCCGACGGCACCATCCCCGAGATCCAGCAGCAGCGGCTGCTCGACATCGGGGCCTGGCTGAAGATCAACGGTGAGGCGATCTACGGGACGACCTACTGGCACCACGCCGAGGAGCCGTCCGGCGACGACAAGGTCCGCTACACGGTGAAGGACGGCACGCTGTACGCGACCGCTCTGGAGTGGCCCGGAGCCGAACTCACCCTCGGTGCCGACACGCCCGTCGCCGCCGGCTCCCGTATCACGCTGCTCGGTTCGGACGGCAGCGCACTGCCCTGGCACAAGGACGACGCGGGCCGCGTGATCGTCGAGACGCCGAAGGACGGGGCGTCGGCCACCAGGAGCACGAGCGCGTACGTCTTCAAGGTCACCACCCCTGGCGTGAACACCCTCGTCCGCACGAGGACCGAGCTGCCCAAGGAACTCAACCCCGGGCGCGCCGCCGACGGCACCCTGACCCTCACCAACACCGCCCGCACACGTGCATCCGGGACCGGGGTCGGGCTGTCCGGACCCGAGGGCTGGACCGTCACTCCGGCAGCCACCCGGGTGCACCCGCTGGCGCCGGGCGCGGACGCGAAGGTCCCGTTCACCGTGACGCCGCCCGCGTCCGCGGCTCCCGGTACGTACACACTGAACATCACCCTGCGCCACGGCCGTCTCACGACCACCACGGCGGTCAAGGTCACGGTGGCCCCGGAGAACCTCGCCCGGAACAAGCCGGCCACCCAGAAGAGCACCGCGTGGGACGCCCCTGCCTCCCGCGCCGTCGACGGGAACACCGACGGCTCCTTCGGGTCGGGCTCGGTGACCCACACCGCGGAGCCCTCGTCGCAGGCGTGGTGGCAGGTCGACCTGGGCGCCTCGAAGTCACTGTCCGCAGTCGACATCTGGAACCGCACCGACTGCTGCTCCGACCGGCTGAAGGACTTCTGGGTCCTGACCTCGGACACCCCGATCACGGCCGACGGACTCGATGAGGCACGGACCGCACCCGGTGTGGCGGCGGTGCATGTCACCGGCCAGGCCGGACGGCCGTCCACCGTGCAGCTCCCGGCGGGCACCTCCGGCAGGTACGTCCGCGTGCAGCTGACGTCCGGCACCAACCCGCTGTCGCTGGCGGAGGTCGAGGTGCGCGGGCACTGAGCGAGCCCTGCCGAAACGGGTGGTGGCCCGGACCGAATCGCTTCCGGTCCGGGCCACCCCCCGTGCTGCGGCGCGGAGGATTCACGCACAGGAGTCGCCCGTGGTCACACCGGGGAGATCACCCGAGGGCCGCGACCCGCTCGCGGTATCCCCGTACCGCGGCCGCGTCCCGGTACGGCTCCAGACGTCGCTCGAAGTCCCGTACGTACTCCGTCGCCCGTACCGACCGCATCTCCGCCGCCTGCTGGGCGGCCTCGGCGCCGAGCGCGCACGCCTGGTCGAGCTCACCGAGTCCGAGCCGCGCGGAGGCCAGCACCACCCGGCAGAAGAGCCTGCTGCGGGCGTACGCCGGGGCGCGCAGCTGGAGGGAGCGCTCGGCGTGCTGCGCCGCGGCCCGGTACTGCTGCAGATCCCGGTGGCAGTGGCCGAACTCGTCGGCGAGCTGGGCCTCGTCGAAGTACCGCGCCCAGTGCGGCGCCTCGTCCCCGGTGCGGGTGGTCTCCAGCGCGCGTTCCGCCCGTGCGAGCGAGCCGGTGCAGAGCCTCGCATCGCCGAGCACCCCGTGACCGCGTGCCTCCACGGCGTGCAGCAGGGCCTGGACGACGGGCGGCGCCGATCCGATGCCCTGCTGGGCGACGCGGGCCAGCTGTACGGCTTCCCTGCCGTGCCCGAGGTAGACCGCCTGCCGGCTCATGGTGATCAGGACGTAAGCGCCGTACGCACGGTCCCCCGCGGCCTGGGCGAGCCGCAGCGCCTGGACGAAGTACCGCTGGGCCAGGCCGTGGGCCGCGATGTCGTACGAGGTCCAGCCCGCCAGCCGGGTCAGATCGGCGACGGCGGAGAAGAGCCGGCGCCCGGTGGCCTCCCCGTAGGTCCCACGAAGCATCGGCTCCGTCTCGTGCTCCAGATACCGGACGAGGGCCTGCCGGGCGTGGCCGCCGCCGTAGGCGTTGTCGAGGGCACGGAAGAGTTCGCCGACCGAACGCAGGGCGGCGACATCACCGCTGCTGACCCGTTGGCCGGGGAGGCGGTCGCTCTGCCGTTGCCGGGGGACGCCGGGGGCGCCCGACAGCCCTGTTCCCAGGGAGGCGGGAGCGGTCGAGGGTGCTGGGGACCCGGGTGGCGCGGGCGGTCCGGAAGGCCGGGACGGTACGGGCCCACGGACCGCGCCGCGGCCACTGACGCCGGACGCCCCCGTCGCACCGTACCCACTGCCGCCGGGCCAGTGCGACCCGTGCAACCCCTGTGCCCCGATCCCGCGCGCCCCGCCGGGACCGCCGGGCCGCGCCGAACCGCCGGCCTCAGCGGCCCCTGGAGCCCCCGCGGCCCCAGAGGCCCCGCCGGACCTGCCGAGCCCACCAGCCGCGCGAGCACCACCGGCGCCGCCCGGCACCGGGGGCGAGGACTCGCTCCCCCGTCCCACCCACTCATCGGCCCGGCCGATCAGCCAGTCCCTGCTGGGGACGACGAGCCCGGCCGGGGTGAAGGCGATCTTGCGCAGCTCCGCTTGGCTGCCCGAGTCCTTCCGCCACAGTCCGCTGACGATGTCGACCGCCTCGGCGGGCGTGGCCGCGAACTCCAGGCCCGCGTAGACAGGGGCACATGAGTCGAGGCCCAGGTCCTGCGCGGAGAGGCGGCGCCCGAGCCGCCGGGTGAAGACCTCGGCGATCAGCGCGGGGGTGGTTCCGCGCGGCTGCTGGCCGCGCAGCCAGCGGGTCACGGAAGTCTTGTCGTACCGCAGGTCGAGGCCGTGTTCCAGGCCGAGTTGGTCCACCCTGCGGGCGAGGCCGGCGTTGGAGAAGCCGGCCTCGGTGATGAGCGAGGCGAGTCGGCGGTTGGGGGTGCGCTGCGGAGGTCGTTCCGACATCAGCTGTACGGTCTCCTGCCTTCGGGGCCGGGCGGGCAGCCCTAATGGAACGGCGTGAATTTAGCGGCCTCTGCGGCGGTCGCAGGCGCCTTCACTTCACTTTCATCCGATCGTGTGAGGATTGGGGGTGGCGCTGACGGGAACGACCTGCTGGGCCACCGCCCGGAGTCCGGTCGTACAGTGGCTCGGGGCTGATTCAGTGCATGGTGGCGTGGCTCCGGGCACCCCCGGCCCCGGCACCGCGAGTAGGGAGGCATCTGTCGTGACTGAGCTTCGGTTCGTCCGGCTGGGATTCGGCGAGGAAGCCGTCGACTACCAGGAGGCCTGGCAGAAGCAGCGCGAGGTGCACGCGGCCAGATTCGAGGACACCGTCCCGGACACCTGTCTGCTGCTGGAACACCTGCCCGTCTACACGGCGGGGCGGCGCACGACCGACAGTGAGCGCCCGCTGGACGGCACCCCGGTCATCGATGTGGACCGCGGCGGGAAGATCACCTGGCACGGTCCCGGACAGCTGGTCGGCTACCCGATCCAGAAGCTGCCCCGCCCGGTGGATGTCGTCGCGCATGTCCGCCGGCTGGAGGACGCGCTGATCCGTACCGCCGCCGAATTCGGGCTGGAGACCTCCCGGGTCGAGGGCCGCAGCGGGGTCTGGGTCCTCGGCGACCCGGTCGAGGACCGTCCGTCGATCGGCGGCCTCTCCCTCGACTTCGACCCGCGGCTGCAGGACGAGGAATTCGACCCGCGGCTGAACGGCCCCGAGTACGCCCCGTCCAACGCCGGGCAGCGCCGCGAGGACCGCAAGCTGGCCGCGATCGGCATCCGGGTGGCCAAGGGCGTGACCATGCACGGCTTCTCGCTCAATGTGAACCCGGACAACACCTGGTTCGACCGCATCGTGCCGTGCGGCATCCGGGACGCGGGCGTCACGTCACTCGCGTACGAACTGGGTCGCGACATCGCGATCGCGGAGGTGCTCCCGGTCGTCGAGAAGCACCTCAAGGACATCCTGGAGAACGCGCAGCTCGCCCCGCGCACCATCGAGCGCCCGTCGGATGCCGTGGCCACGGCATGACAGCCTGGACACCCGGCGGGGAATAGGCCCTGCCGGCCACAGGTTGGCCAGACGTAAAGCCGTTTGAACCACGGGCGTACCCTGGTGTTCGCCGAAGAATCCAATGCAGTGAAAGCAAAGGGGAGTGCCGGAGTGTCCGCTGTCGCACCCGACGGGCGCAAGATGCTGCGCCTTGAGGTCCGGAACAGCCAGACCCCCATCGAGCGCAAGCCCGAGTGGATCAAAACCCGGGCGAAGATGGGCCCCGAGTACAACCAGCTGCAGAAGCTCGTGAAGAGCGAGGGTCTGCACACGGTGTGCCAGGAGGCCGGCTGCCCCAACATCTTCGAGTGCTGGGAGGACCGCGAGGCCACGTTCCTCATCGGCGGCGACCAGTGCACCCGGCGCTGTGACTTCTGCCAGATCGACACGGGCAAGCCGCAGGCGCTGGACCGGGACGAGCCCCGCAGGGTCGGCGAGTCCGTCGTCACGATGGACCTGAACTACGCCACCATCACCGGCGTCGCACGCGACGACCTGGAGGACGGCGGTGCCTGGCTGTACGCGGAGACCGTGCGCCAGATCCACGCGCTGACCGCGGACCGGGAGGCCGGCCGCACCAAGGTCGAGCTGCTGATCCCCGACTTCAACGCGGTGCCCGAGCAGCTCGCCGAGGTCTTCTCCTCGCGCCCCGAGGTGCTCGCGCACAATGTCGAGACGGTGCCGCGGATCTTCAAGCGGATCCGCCCCGGTTTCCGTTACGAGCGCTCCCTGGACGTCATCACGCGGGCCCGCGAGGCCGGCCTGGTGACCAAGTCCAACCTGATCCTCGGCATGGGCGAGACCCGCGAGGAAGTCAGCGAGGCGCTCCAGGATCTGTACGACGCGGGTTGCGAGCTCATCACGATCACGCAGTACCTGCGGCCCTCCGTGCGCCACCACCCGGTCGAGCGCTGGGTGAAGCCGCACGAGTTCGTGGAGCTCAAGGAGGAGGCCGACGAGATCGGCTACTCCGGCGTGATGTCCGGGCCGCTGGTCCGTTCCTCGTACCGCGCCGGGCGCCTTTTCCAGCAGGCGATCGAGCGGCGCGGCGCCGTAGCAGCGGCGCCCACTGTGTGAATCCGAGCACAAGAAGCTACCGAGCGGTAATAGCTGATTCGACGCGGCCCATACGCTCCTCGCAGGTCGAGGGCGCGTATGGGCCGCGTCGGCGTGCGCTGCGCTCATATCAAGGTTTCATTGGTGTTTGACCGACCGGTCATGCGCTGGTAACACCGAGCAATGACGCTGGGTGCAACGGCGCAGCGACTCTGCGGGCCGCTACCACCCCTGCTTCCCGCACCCAGCGCACGCCACCCACTTCGCGCAACGCAGTCCCGGGCAGATCGGCCCGGGCAGCTGAGTCCACGCAACTCAGTCCGCACATCCGCTCCGAGGAGATTTCCACGATGCAGGCCGTGCCGGTACGCGCCACCGCCATCCCTTCCGTCACCGATGCTCTCCGTGCCGTCGAGTCGCTGCTGCTGAGCAGCGGCCAGCGCACCGCCCGCCGCAACGCCTGGACAGCCGTCCTGGAGGACCGGCGCCGGGCAAAGGACCGGGTCGAGACCGAGTACGTACTGGAGGCCGCGGCCGACCACCGTTCCTGAGCCACGTAAACTTCCGTACATGGCGAGGAAGGCAAACACTGAAGGCGCGAACAGCGCCGAGAACGCGGGGCGGCTCAAGCAGATCGCCCTGACCTACAAGATGACCCGGCGGACCGACTCCAAGATCGGTCTTGTCGTCGCGGGTGTGGGAATCGTCACCTTCGGTGTCCTCCTCGCGGTCGGTTTTCTGATCGACCACCCGATCTACCTGGGCATCCTGGGCTTCGTGCTGGCCCTCCTCGCGATGGCGATCGTCTTCGGACGGCGTGCCGAGCGCGCGGCCTTCGGGCAGATGGAGGGACAGCCGGGCGCTGCGGCGGCAGTGCTGGACCGGGTGGGCCGTGGCTGGACCACGACCCCTGCGGTCGCGATGAACCGCAGCCAGGACGTCGTCCACCGCGCCGTGGGCAAGGCGGGCATCGTCCTGGTCGGCGAGGGCAACCCGAACCGGGTGAAGCTGTTGCTCGCGGCCGAGAAGAAGAAGATGGCGCGCATCCTGGTCGACGTGCCGGTGCACGACATCGTCGTCGGCAACGACGAGGGCCAGGTGCCGCTCAAGAAGGTGCGCACCAAGATGCTGAAGCTGCCGCGCGTCCTGGCCGGCCCGCAGGTGACGGCCGCCAATGACCGGCTGCGCGCGATGGGCGACCTGATGAGCAACATGCCGCTGCCCAAGGGCCCGATGCCGAAGGGCATGCGGATGCCGCGCGGCGGAAAGATGCGCTGACGCTTCCTCGTACATATCCGCTGTACGCGCGAAGAGGGCGGGCTGCGAACCGGTTCGGTTCGCAGCCCGCCCTCTTCTCATGCCGTCTGCGGTATCCGTCCTCGGTTCAGATACGCACCTGAACAGCGCGGGCCAGCCGGTCGTGCAGGCCCCGGCCGTCGCGGTCCCAGACCAGGGCCGGAATCGCCAGACACACCAGCACGCTCCGGACGATCACCCGCCCGAAAGTGAGCCGGCCGCCGTTCTCGGCGACGACCCTGATGCCCATGAGGCGCTTGCCGGGCGTGCAGCCGAGGGTCCCGACGGTGAGCACACTCAGCACGAGAAAGACGCCGAGCGCCCAGTTCCCGGCCGCCTGCTGGTCACCGCGAGCGAACAGCCCGTATGCGATCACCATGCACAGGGCCCAGTCGATGAAGAGCGCACCGAAACGCCGGCCGAGCGGCGCCACGGATCCCGGCCCGTGCTCGGGCAGACCGAGCCGCTTGCCCCGGTGGCCGAAGTCGGCCCCCATCTCCTCGGCGGCCGCGCGCGGCCCGGAGAGCCACGATCCGATTGCTTGCCTATTGTCCACCCGACCACGGTACTGCGCCCGCCCGCGCGCCCTGCCGGGCGGGGGCCGCTGCGGGCTCCCGCCCGGCAGGAACAGGGGCCACGGACCGGCCACGAGGTGCCGCTCACACCCGGCTCGGTTAACTTCTGCGAAACAAATGGGTCATGCTTGAGAAATCCGGTCTGCCTATGGTCGGGTCCAGCGTGTGCCACCGCACCGGCCGCACCACGAGCTGCAACCCCGTCCCTCCCGGGCCGGGAGTAGGAGGAGTTGGATGTTCCAGAACGCCGACGACGCGAAGAAGTACATCGCCGACGAAGACGTCAAGTTCATCGATGTCCGGTTCTGTGACCTGCCCGGTGTGATGCAGCACGTCACCGTACCGGCGGCAACCTTCGAACCGGCCGACGAGCTTGCCTTCGACGGCTCGTCGATCCGCGGCTTCCAGGCCATCCACGAGTCCGACATGGCGCTGCGCGCGGACCTGTCGACCGCCCGCGTCGACCCGTTCCGCCGCGACAAGACCGTCAACATCAACTTCTTCATCCACGACCCGATCACGGGCGAGCAGTACAGCCGTGACCCGCGGAACGTGGCCAAGAAGGCCGAGGCGTACCTCACCTCCACGGGCATCGCCGACACCGCGTACTTCGGCCCCGAGGCCGAGTTCTACGTGTTCGACAATGTCCGCTTCCAGACCTCGGCGAACGAGAGCTTCTACCACATCGACTCCGAGGCCGGCGCCTGGAACACCGGGTCGGAAGTGAACAACCGCGGCTACAAGGTCCGCTACAAGGGCGGCTACTTCCCGGTCCCGCCGGTCGACCACTTCGCCGACCTGCGTGCCGAGATGTCCCTGGAGCTGGAGAAGAGCGGCCTTCAGATCGAGCGCCAGCACCACGAGGTCGGCACCGCCGGCCAGGCGGAGATCAACTACAAGTTCAACACGCTGCTCGCCGCGGCCGACGACCTGATGCTCTTCAAGTACATCGTGAAGAACGTCGCCTGGCGCAACGGCAAGACCGCGACCTTCATGCCGAAGCCGATCTTCGGCGACAACGGCTCGGGCATGCACGTCCACCAGTCCCTGTGGGCCGGCGGCGACCCGCTGTTCTACGACGAGCAGGGCTACGCGGGCCTCTCGGACATCGCCCGCTACTACATCGGCGGCATCCTCAAGCACGCCCCGTCGCTGCTGGCCTTCACCAACCCGACGGTGAACTCGTACCACCGCCTGGTCCCCGGCTTCGAGGCCCCGGTCAACATGGTGTACTCGCAGCGCAACCGCTCGGCCGCCATGCGTATCCCGATCACGGGCTCGAACCCGAAGGCCAAGCGCGTCGAGTTCCGCGCCCCGGACCCGTCGTCCAACCCTTACCTCGCCTTCTCCGCTCTGCTGATGGCCGGCCTCGACGGCGTCAAGAACAAGATCGAGCCCGCCGAGCCGATCGACAAGGACCTGTACGAGCTGGCTCCCGAGGAGCACGCGAACGTCCAGCAGGTCCCGACCTCCCTCCCGGCCGTCCTGGAGGCGCTGGAGGCGGACAACGAGTACCTGCAGGCCGGCGGCGTCTTCACGTCCGACCTGATCGAGACGTGGATCGACTACAAGCGCACCAACGAGATCGCCCCGATCCAGCTGCGTCCGCACCCGCACGAGTTCGAGCTGTACTTCGACCTCTAAACCGCTGGGTCGGCCTCGCCGGGCCCCCAGCGGGCGGCGTTCGGCGTGGTCGGGTCCACTGCGGCCCGGCCGGCGGCCTTCAGCCGGGCGAGCCGCACCGTGACGGTGAAGGAGAACAGGCCGGGGCCTACCCCGGCCTGTTCTTTTTTGATCCGCCGGTCCGGCGCTCACCGAACTCGGCCATGGCATCGAAGGCCGCGTTCTTCACCGGTGACCCCGAACTCCCGTGCATGGCAGCGGTGTCGGGGAGCACGGGACGCGAACGCGCCCCGCGCGATGACCGATCGGGCGTCACCCGATTGGATGGGGGAGGACGGAATCAACCGCCCTCCCAGTGGTCGCGGCCAGGCCATTCTCCCTGGACGAGTAATGCGTCGCCCCCGAATTCGCAACCGCACGGGATAAACCTGACACTGCCACTCCCAGGATAAGTGGTCTCTTGTTGTGCATCAGCCCTGATGCAACGCTTTCCATGCACGGACCCATCACAAAGGGGAATCTCATGCACGGAAAGAAGCGAATTCTCGCCCTGGTCGGCGTCCCGCTGGGTGCGTCACTCGCGCTGGCACCAGCAATGTCCGCCGAGGCGCACGCCTCAACTCCTGGCAAGAGCACAGCATCGGGGGCCGCTTCGCAGCCTTCGACCGTTCCGACGGCCACCTGTTCGATCACAGGAAAAGAAGGCCCCTTTGAGAGCCAGAGCCTTACCGCCAACGGTTTCACCGCTGGGGAGAATGTCGACTTCAGCAGCGGGAAGCGCACGATCGCCAGGGCCACTGCAGATGCCGGTGGATTTGCCAGCACACGAGCGGTGGTCGGGGCCAACGACGCTGTTACAGCCGTCGGAGGCCTGAACCAACTGGCGTGCCTGAACCTTGTCAAACCGGCCGAGACGACGGGCACGCAGGTCCCCCCTGGAACCGGCACACAGGTTCCGGGCACCGCCGATCGGGAACAGGCGCTCGCCGCCGGGGAGAACGACGGCGACGCAACGTGCAGGCAGAAGGTCGACCTGTTCAAGAACAACGCCGACAAGAGCGCGGCCTTCCGGGCGGATTACGCCACCGGATTCAACAACAAGGTGGCAGCCACTGTCGGCTGCTCGGCGATGCTGGCGCAGCTTCGGTCGGGAGTCCCGGCCGGCCAGACCCAGGGCCAGACGACCCAAGGCCAGACGACCCAAGGCCAGGGCCAGGGTCAGACCCAGGGCCAGACGACCCAGGGCCAGGGCCAGACCCAGAAGCAGGAGCAGGGCAAGAAGCATGGGCAGGGTAACCGCGAAGAAGGGCGAGGGGTCCAGCAGACCGGGATCAACAATCTCCTCGGCGAGCAGGTGGGCCAGGCACAGGGCCAGCAAAACACCGCAATCCGCTGACTCAACCCCACATGAAGGGTCTGTCAGCTCGCTGCCGGACCCTTTGTGGTCTGACCGGACGTAACCAGGGCCCGGTGCTGCAACGCCGCAGCACCGGGCCCTGCGGCGTTGCAGCACCGGCGACCACACGTCGCAGAGCGCGCATCCGGAAACCGACTATCCTGGGAGCAGAGGTCCCAGGTAATGACCATCCGCAGTAGTCGCCCAGCAGAGGGGACAACGGATGAATTGCGACCAACGGCGAGCGCAGCTCGCGGACTTCCTCAAAACACGACGGCTGGCCCTTCAGCCGGAAGAGGTCGGCCTTCCGTCACGAGCATCGCGGCGAACCCCGGGCCTGCGGCGGGAAGACGTCGCCGACCTTGCGGGGATCAGCGCCTGCTGGTACACCCGCCTCGAACAGGCCCGGAACATCCGGGTCTCCGATCAGGTCCTCAATTCGTTGGCCGAAGCCCTTCGCCTCAGCGCCGACGAGCGCGACTATCTCCTGGCCTTGGCGAACAGTGACGCCCGTTCCAGCGCGAGCGTTCCCGCGGACGGTGTGTCTCCGGCACTCCAGCGCATCCTGGACAGCCAGCATCCGCATCCGGCATTCGTTCTCGGTCCCCGATTCAACATTCTTGCCTGGAACCAGGCAAGAACCGATGTCTACGGCGATCTCATCAAAATCCCCCCTGAACACCGTCACATGCTGTGGCTGTTCTTCGGCGGCTATATGCATGAACTGATTCAGAACTGGGAGCCGAGCGCCCGATCCATACTGGCCAAGTTCCGCGCGGCCACCGGTTTGTACGTCCACGAACCGTGGTTCACCACACTGGTCGGTGAGCTGAGCCAGAGCAGCCAGGAATTCCGCAATTGGTGGCAGCAGCACGAAATCGAGAGGCACCATGCCACCGCTCGGGAAGTGCGCCATCCTTTCGTCGGCCGTATGGTGCTGGAGGAGAGCGCGCTCATTGTCGACGACTGCTCGGATCGACGGATCATTCTCGAGATCCCGCAACCCGGCACCGGCACCGAGAACAAGCTGACGGCGCTTTCCTGCCGGCCTCACCGGGTGCAGACTCCGCCGTGGTCCGCGCTTCGGAGGCCGGCCTCAATGGAACGGCGGAACAACAACCATTACTGACGGGGCTGCCTGGCAGGGATGCGTACGCACCCGCAGCGGCCGAGCAGCGCCGCCTGCTGGGTGAGCAGCAGGGTAACTGCCCGTGAAGTGGAGGCGGTTGTTGCGCAATCTGCGATCAGTGTCGCAGTGCGGTTCCCACGTCGGCCTTGATGTCGCCCGACAGCTTGCGGTTGCTGCGGGCCGTGGCGTCCTTGGAGGCCTTCGGGCCGACGTCGTCGACCGTCACCACCACCGTGTCGAGCAGGTTGCCGCTCGGGTCGCGGAAGTTGATCTGCACGGCGTACGACTTCGCCGAGTCGGCGCTGTTCGTCACCGTGACCTTCGCGGTGGCGCGGCCGTCGTGGCCGGTGCTCGGCGAGCCCAGCCTGACGTCGCCCTTGGCGTTCACACCGTTCTTGAAGCCCTTCAGCTTCTCGCCTGCGGCCGCCGTCGCCGAAGCCACCACATCGGAACCCCTGGATGCCACCGACGCCGCGGCGGACGCGGCTTTGGACGCCGTGCTGGAGGCCTTGCCGCCGTCGTCGGAACACGCGGCGGCCGTCGACATCACGGCAGTCGTCAGCAGTACGGCCCACAGACCTCCTGCGGCTTTCCTCGTCATCGTGCCTCCCGGTACTGGCCCATCGCCCCAGTCAAAGGGGCCGCGGGCGGGGCCGCATGCCGTGCACGCCGGACGGGTGATGGACCGGGCCGGCGCGAACGTCGTACGTCAGGGAGCGGCTGCCCCGTGGAGTCGCGGCGTACCGGGCGACGGCCGAGTCTGGTGGCATGAGCGACCAGGACCCGGGCAGTGTCCCGGACCAGCCATGGCCCCAGCCGCAGCCACAGCCCAGTCGGCCGTGGCAGTGGCGTTGGGTGGCGCTGGTCGTCGTGCTGGTACTGGCGTGTGGTGGTGCCGCGGCCGTCGCGGTGGTCGCCGGTGAGTTGTCGAGGGAGGGGACGAAGCCCCTGTGGATCACGTACGAGGTCACCGGCACCGCCAAGGACGTCGACGTCACCTACCCCACCTGGCAGGACGGCGACCTGTCGACCGCACGGCTGACACTGAGGACGCTGCCGTGGACCGGGGAGCTGAAGACCAAGGGCTTCATGAAGGGCGGCTCCTTCGCCGTCACGCTCGGGGAATCGGGTGGCGAGGTCGCCTGCGCCGTGACGGTGGACGACGGGACCGTCCGGACGGCCTCGGCGTCCGGGGCCTTTGCCACCGCCATCTGCAGCGGGTTCTGAGCCGGGTGCGGTCGTACGTGCCTGTGCCCCCGGGATTTCCGGAGGCACAGGCTTCGCGTGCGTGAGCAGTCGATGGTCAGCCGTCAGCGGCCGTAGCGGATCAGGGCGCGGACCATGCGGCAGGTCGTGTCGGACGGCGGGTGGATGCCGATGCGCTCGGCAGTCGTACGTATCTTGTCGTTGGTCGCGGTCGACGGGTAGTAGACGCCCGTGTCGAGCAGGGCGATCGCCAGGCGCATGGCCTTCAGGCGGCGGTTGTGGGAGACATACCACTCGCGGGGCCGGCCCGCGGGGAGCGGCTTCTTCTGCAGGGGCTTGTGGAGCGGCTTGGTCGTGACTGCGGCAACGGCCATGGGCAACCTCCTGGCACGGTCGTGAAACCCTCACGAACTACCTCCATTTTACGGTCCACCACTGACAATCACCCCTGGCCAGAAGGGCTTTCGCACTGTCCCTCCCGTATCGTTGGCCCCATGGAGATCTGGATCAATCCCGCCTGTTCCAAGTGCCGCAGCGCAGTGCAGGTGCTCGATGCGGAGGGCGCCGAGTACACCGTCCGCCGCTATCTGGAGGATGTGCCGTCACCGGACGAGATCCGGGCCGTGCTCGACCGGCTCGGGCTGGAGCCGTGGGACATCACGCGGACGCAGGAAGCGGACGCGAAGGAGCTCGGACTCGAGGAGTGGCCGCGCGAGGCCGGTTCGAGGGAACGGTGGATCTCGGCCCTCGCCGGGCATCCGAAGCTGATCCAGCGGCCGATCATCACGGCGGACGACGGCACCGCCGTCGTGGCGCGCACGGACGAGGCGGTACGGGACGCCATGAAACGCTGAGCACCCCTCGCGGCGAGAGCTACCGGGTCATCAGGAAGTCCTCGATCCTGCGGTTCAGTTCGCCGGCCGTCGGCTCGTGCAGCGGCAGGGTGTGGTGCGTCGCACCGGGAATCGTCGCCGTCCGCGCGTGCGGAAGCAGCCGGGCCGCCGCGGCGGCGACGCGGGCCGGGTCATGGGCCCGGCTGTGTTCGGCAAGCAGGATCAGGGTCGGCACGTCCAGTGCGCCCAGGGCCTCGGGTTCGGGGCGGGGTCCGGTGACGGGACGGACGGACGGGAAGTCGGCTGCCGCGCAGCGCAGTCGCAGCCACGTCCGGTCGAGCGCGGCGCGGCCTGTCTCCCACTCCAGGAAGGTCCGCGTCCGTTTCGCGCCGGGGCGGAGCAGCATCGGCAGCGCGTGCAGCAGATAGCCGGGCCGGAAGCCGGCGAAGCACTGGGTCGGGTCGAGGAGGATCAGCTTCCGGACCCGGTGGGGCGGCGCGTGCAGGGCGTAGTGGAGGGCGATCCAGGCCCCGTACGAATGCCCGCACAGCGCGCTGCGGCCGGCTCCCAAGCCGTCCAGCACCGCGTCGAGCCACGCTGTCAGGTCCTCCACCGTACGGATCGGGCGCTCCCCCGCAACGCTGCGGCCCGGGTCACCGATGAGGTCGACGGCATGGACTCGATGGGTGCGGCCCAGGTGGGCGGCCTGTGCGTACCAGACGGTGGAGGTGGACCCGCCACCGGCCAGCAGCACCAGGGGCGGAGCATCCTCGGGGCCGCAACTGTTGACGTGGGTGATGCCGTACGAGGTGGGGAGCCGGCTGCTGTGAGTACCGGCCGGCCACTTGGCCGTCAGGACTGCGTCGTACGCAGCGAGGAATGACGTGGTGGTGGACATGGGATGCCTCCCCGGTCGGATGCCTTCCGATATTATCTCGCTCAGCGAGATAATATCGGCGGGTCGAGAGGGAGGGACCAGGGTGATCGGCCAAGGACCCGAAATGGAGATCGTCCATCTGCTGCGCAAGGTGACGGTCGAATTCGGTCTGCGCCAGGCCGAATTCGCGGCCCGGCACGGCATGCACTCCACCGATGTACGGGCCCTGATCTGCCTGCTGGACGCCGAGCGGGCCGGTACGGACGCCACCGCCGGATGGCTCGGCGCGCAGCTCGGCCTCAACTCGGCGGGCACCACCTCGGTCATCGACCGCCTGGAGCGCCTGGGCCACCTCGAACGCACGCGTGATCCTCGTGACCGGCGACGGGTGCTGCTGAGCGTGACGCCACGGGCGGTGGAGCTGGGACGGTCCTTCTTCGGGCCGCTGATCGACGACACGGTGGCCGTGCTGCGCGAGTTCGACGAGAGCGAGACGGCCGCGGTCAGGCGCTTCCTGTCCGCCGCGCACCAGGCGGTCACCATCGTTCCCTGACTGCCAAAACGGCAGAGGGGACAGTCCGTGAGCCTGCCCCCGCCCACCACTCGGACCGACTGCTCGACGAAGCGGAGATCCTCGCATGGCCCACCCCGGCTCCCCCGGCACGACCTTCTTCAGCGACTTCGTCGTCACCGGCACGGTGGGCGGCGCCGATGCCACTTCCACTCCCGGCGAGGTCACGGCACTGCTCGGCGACGACTTCGTGGAGAGCGGCGACGAGAGCCGGCGGCTGCGCGGTTACGAACTCGTCGAGTTCGCCTGGCAGCGGGTGTCGCACGAGGACCCGTGGATCGGCCTCTACGTCATGGTGCAGGCGCATCGGCTCGAAGTTCCCTTGCTGATCGATGACTTGGCAAGGGATCTGGAGCGGGTGGGATTCCCGGTCGTCGAGGTGGCGCCCGACGGGCTCGGGTGCCGTCGCTTCGTACGGGAGGACAGCCGCGTCGGCCTGCTCGTCGACGAGGACACCGGGGCCGTCCTCAAGATCTCGGCGCCGACCTGGTTCGGGCCCGGCCCGAGGTACGAGAAGCCGGCCTGGTCACGGGAGACCGGGAAGGGCTGGGTGGAGCACCTGATGAAGCTGGACCGCGACGAGCGGGAGCGGTGGGCCGTTCGGCGGCAGCCCGAGTCGGGAGAGGAACAGGCCCGGTGGTGGTGGTTCCTTCTGGTTGCCTGTCGGCAGCGGATTCCCCGGGGGTCGGGCGAGGAGCGGGGCCCCTGGGCGGAGCTCGCACTCTGGCTGGTCAGGAAGTGCGAGACGGCCGGAGTGCTCGACCGTACGGAGACGGCCCTGCAGATAGCCGACTACTCGCTGCTCCCGCCGGACGAGACCGTGCGGATGTGTCTGGACGCCATCCCGGTGTCCCGGGCCGAGGTGGCGACCCGGGACACCACCGCGTACACCCGGGAGCACATCACGGCGATCAACAGGTCCCGCCGGGCCAAGGCTCTCTCCATGGCCGCAGGTGAGCAACTGCGCCGGGGTGGGCAGGACTTGGCGCTGAGGGCCGAGGTGGAGGCCTGGCTGCGACTCCGGACGCGGTTGATGTAGCCGCGGAGCCCGTACGGGGCGGGCCGCCCCGCCTCCTCGTACCGGCCCGGCCCCCGAGCCCCGCCTCCCTACACCCCCGCCTGCCTCTCCGCCTCGGCCAGCAGTTCCGTCAGGCGTAGTCCGAACCGGACGTCGCAGGGGTGCGGCTCCCCCGTGCGTACCGAGTGGATCAGTGCGTCCACCGCTGCCCGGAAGGAACCGACCGCGTCGCCCCACCGCGGCAGTGTGGCGACTCCCTGTTCGCCTTTGAGTTCGATCTCCGTGCCTACCGCGCCCACCGGGGCACCGAGTGCGAGCGTCACCGTGCTGGATGCGCCGGAGGTGTGGCGGAGGATCAGATGGGTGGTGTCGGACGGGCCGCGGGCCGCGGTCAGGTGCGTCACGTCGCCCAGTACCGGGATCAGGACCGACAGGACATGCGGGCCGACGTCCCACAGGCCGCCCTTCTCGCGGCGCCAGGGCGAGGCGGCGTACTCGCTGGTCGTGCCGGGAGCGAACAGCGCTCCGATCCACTCGGCGCGGGCGGTGAACCAGCCTTCCAGGGCGGCCTGTTCGGCAATCCAGGCGGACGTCTCGGCCGCGAACCGCAGGGTGCAGAAGACGACGGACGCGACCCCGGACTCCTCGGCGGCGCGGGCGACCTCGCGGGCTCCGGCGACGGTGGTCGCCACCGGCTTGTCCAGCAGCAGATGGCGGCCGGTGGCCGCGGCGCGGGCGGCGAGCGGGGCCTGGATGTCCGGCGGCACGGCGAACGCGATGGCGTCGCTGGCCGCGAAGAGCTCGTCGATGCCGTCCTCACCTGTGTACGCCGTGGTGCTGTGGGCGGCGGCCAGCGCGTTCGCCGCCTCGGGGCGTCGGCCCCACACGCCGCTCAGTGCGACGCCGGGGTGGGCGGCGAGGGCTGGGGCCTGGGTGTTCCGGGCCCAGGGGCCCGTGCCGACGAGGCCGATGCGCAGGGGGGTCGCGGGAAGTGTCGTCATGGGGCAAGTCTGCCGGGTTCGCCGGACCACTCCCGTATTGAGTTGGCGGAGAGCGGGCTTCAGTGGCTACGTTTGCGGTGCCGGCCGCGGGACTCCGGCGCGACTTCCGGGACTTGCCTATGAAGCAGTGATTTCGCTGTTCGCGCCCCCATTCCCCGGCCGGCGCTCCGCCCCTGCGTACGGCGGCGCGTGACACCACGGGGGAAACCATGGCGACCAGCACCGAGACCATTCGCACCGGGACCGGTGCCGACCTCGTCGCGGCCGAGGACGTACTCCTCTTCGTCAACGCGGCGATCACCGCGACCGGACAGCGTGAGTTCCGCTCGACGGCGTATCAGCAGCGGCTTTCGCTGGACTTCCTCCATGAGTACGTACGGGTCAACTACCGCCGGGTGTACGCCGCCGCGCTCGCCCTCGACATCAACGACCACAACGCCGTTCGCATCGTCCAGGGCCTGCTGGAGAGCGCCGCCGACGCGACCGCCGAGGAGAAGCGCACCGAGGGCCGGCTGATCGCCGCCCGGCTGGCGAAGCTGCCGCCGCAGCGCGTGTACCGGCTGTTCCGGGTGCTGCGCGGGGCCAAGGTGAACAACCGGCGCACCCGCGCGATCATGCGCGACTGGCTGGCCGCCCGGCCGGATCCGGCGCACGACGCCGTGAAGTACCGCGCCGGTCTGAAGACCGCCGCCCGCCATGTCCATCTCCGGTTCGGCGGGCCCGGTGAGCCGGGCGAGACCGGGGACTTCCTGTTCCGGCCGGGGCGACGGCCGCGCTACCGGCACCAGCTGCTCGACGCGTGGCGGCGCGCCCATTACGAGCAGGGCGCCGTCGACAAGCTGCCGTTCACCGTCGCCGAGGGCTTCGCCGCCCGGCACGGGATGAAGCGCGAGGTGTTCCTGGAACGGATGGTGCCCCGGATGACCCGCCTGGAGCGGCTGCGGACCCAGGGGCAGCGCAGCGCCGGAAACGATGTGCGGCTGCCCACGGATATCGACCTGACGGTGATGCCGCTGACCCGGCTCGCCCTGTACGTCCTGTCGCTCGGCTTCGAGGTGCGGGGGCTCCACCGCAAGGAGCTGACCCATGCCCTGCGGACCGCCGCCCGCCGAGCGGCGGGCCCGCACGCCGGGAGCTGGGGCCGGGTCGCCGCCGTGCTGGACGACAGCTACTCGTCGTCCGGGTCGGGCGAGAAGCGGCGCCGTCCGCTGGCCGTGGCCCTGGCCTGCCACTTCCTGCTGGAGGCGCTGGCCGCGCCGGGCGCGTACATCCCGCTGTGGACCTCGGGCGGCACCGATCCGCTGCTGGTCAGGCCCTGGGGCCCGACCCCGCTCGGCACCCGCGTACTGGACGCCCTGGAGCACGGCCCGGACCGGCTGGTCATCGTCTCGGACGGCTGGGACAACGCACCGCCCGGACTCGCGGGCGAGGTGCTGCGGGTGTGGCGGACCCGGCTCGATCCGGACCGGCGAACCGCTGTGGTTCATATGAACCCCGTATACGACGCGGACGGTTTCGATGTGCGGCACCTCGCGCAGGGCGTGCCCACGGCCGGGATACGGGACGCGGAGGACCTGCCGGCGCTGGTGGAGATCGCCCAGTTCGCCGAGGGACGCACGGGAACGGCGGCCCTGTACGCCTATCTGGACCGGCAGGTGGCACGTTTCGTGAGTGGGGAGAAGGCGGGAGCGCATCGTGAACAGGCCTGAACTTGCCGGGCTCGCCGCCCGCCCCGCCCAGGTGTGGGGCGGCATCCGGCTGGTGCCGCTGGTGCGCGAGCAGCCGGTCGAGGGGCTCCGGCTGCACCGGGAGGTCTACACGGGTTACGGGAACGGCGTCGTGGACGTCGGTCCGCGCACGCACTACACCTCGTACATCCCGCACGGCTTCGTCGCCGACTGGTCCGGCGAGGGCGCCCGGTCCGCCGCGTACGGTACGCAGCTGGGCGCGGGCACCTCGCCCGGGAACCCGCCGCCCCGGACCGCACGGCTCCAGCGCAACCGCCACCACCGCATGGCCAAGCGGCAGCCGGGCGACCGGCTGCGCTTCCTGCCGCTGCACCTCGCGATGGAGGGCTATCTCGCCCTGCACTTCGGTGGCCCCGCGGTCGCCTGGGAGGAGTGGTCTCGGCAGGCGCTGCGCGACGGGCTCTCGCCGCGTGCCGAGGACGCGTACATGGGGTGGTCGGTGCGCGGGCTCGGCGACGCGCTGCGGGCCTTCGAGATCCATCCCGGCCAGTGCGGGGTGATGGTGTACGCGGCCGATGCGCTCGCCGCCGCCTTCGTTCTGCCGCACCCGGACGACTACCGTCTGCTGCACCCTTCGCTCGTACAGGATCTGTACGGGGAACTGGTCCACCAGTACGCGCTGTACGGCGCGCCGGTGGCTGAGTTCGCGGCGCGGATTTCCGATGGACCGCATCTGCGGACGCTCGCCGGTCTTCGGGCGGCGGCGCGGGCGCAGGAGCGGGAGTGGGCCGAGGCGCACGACACCCTGTTCGCGCGTGAGCTGCTGGACACCTCGTACGCCTTCGACCGGGTGTACCGGATGGGCTCGTTCACACTGTGGCGGTTCCTCCCGCCGTTCCTGCGCAATGGGGAGGGTCAGCACATCGGTGAGACGATCACCGATCACAAGGGGCAGGTCGCGTATCTGAAGACGTTCCGGCTGTCCGAGGCCCAGATCAGACGTGGTCATCTGCTGCACCGGCTCTCCGACGCGGACTGGCGGCTCGCGCAGGCGGCCGTGACGCTGGGCACCACCGAGGAGGAACTGGTGCGGCGGATCCGTGCCGCCGGTTTCGAGTCGCTGCTCAGGGTCGGCGCGCAACGCAGGAAACCTCGGTAACACGGGGTTCACATTCGGGCAACGGACGGGAAATCGCGTCTTGCGAAGCTGCGCTGCACAGAGGACCGCAGCACCCGCAAAGGATGGCTTCCGTGACGTTCAAGGCCGAGTACATCTGGATCGACGGCACCGAGCCGACCGCCAAGCTCCGTTCGAAGACGAAGATCATGGCCGGAAGCCCGTCGCAGGATGTCGCGGAGCTGCCGATCTGGGGCTTCGACGGTTCGAGCACCAACCAGGCCGATGGCCACGCCTCCGACCTGGTGCTGAAGCCGGTCTTCACGTGCCCGGACCCGATCCGCGGCGACGACGACGTTCTCGTCCTGTGCGAGGTCCTCGGCATCGACATGACGCCGCACAAGTCCAACACCCGTGCCGTGCTGCGTCCGGTGGCCGAGCAGTTCGCCGGCCAGGAGCCGGTCTTCGGCATCGAGCAGGAGTACACCTTCTTCGACGGCCACCGCCCGCTCGGCTTCCCCGAGGGCGGCTTCCCCGCCGCGCAGGGCGGCTACTACTGCGGTGTCGGCGCCGACGAGATCTTCGGCCGCGAGATCGTCGAGAAGCACCTCGACAACTGCCTGAAGGCGGGCCTCGGCATCTGCGGCATCAACGCCGAGGTCATGCCCGGCCAGTGGGAGTTCCAGGTCGGCCCGCTGTCCCCGCTGGAGGTCTCCGACCAGCTGTGGATCGCCCGCTGGCTGCTGTACCGCACCGCCGAGGACTTCAACGTCTCCGCGACCCTCGACCCGAAGCCGGTCAAGGGCGACTGGAACGGCGCGGGCGCGCACACCAACTTCTCCACCAAGGCGATGCGCGAAGGACCTGAGGGCTATGCCGCGATCATCACCGCGTGCGAGTCCCTGGGCGAGGGCTCGAAGCCGATGGACCACGTCAAGAACTACGGCGCGGGCATCGACGACCGTCTGACCGGTCTGCACGAGACCGCCCCGTGGAACGAGTACAGCTACGGCGTCTCCGACCGCGGCGCGTCGGTCCGTATCCCGTGGCAGGTCGAGCAGGACCAGAAGGGCTACATCGAGGACCGCCGCCCGAACGCCAACGTCGACCCGTACGTCGTCACGCGGCTGATCGTGGACACCTGCTGCACCGCGCTGGAGAAGGCCGACCAGGTCTGACCCGTTCCGCCGTCCGCACGAGGGGGCGCCCACCCGGCCGGGTGGGCGCCCCCTCGTGCGTGCATCACGCGCATGCCGAGGCGACTGTACGAGCCGGACGACGTGGACCGGGCGGCGTTCGCACACGTCGGTTGGGGCGGGCGGCTGTCCGAGGGGCGAGGGCGGATGACGGCTCATCGGGTGCGGCAGCCCGGGGTGAGGAACGTAACGCAAAGCGTCCGTACCGACGAGTGAGAGAGGTCTGCTGCGCCGTCGCGTTCTCTGGTTCAATGGGGGGCATGGCCAGCATCCAGTACACCTCGACAGGTCGCAGCGACCTCGAACCGTTCTGGCCGTCCCGTCAGCACCACGACTTCGACCGGGTGTGTTGCCGCGCGTTGAACGCGCAGGCCCTCTAAAGCCGCTCACCCGGCCTTCGGTCCGCGCGCACGCAAGCAAGTCCGTCCATCGACGACTCCTTCGCGCGAAAGAGCTGACCCTCATGGCGAACACTCGTACCTTCTCCGCCGCAGCCGCTGCCACCGCGGCGCCTTCGGCGACCGCTGCGGCCACCACCTCCGCCCGCTCCCTCTCCCCCAACCGCCACCGGCTGCGCGCCGTCGACCCCGAGGAGGTCGTCCAGCCGGCCGATGTGGCCGAGTTCCTGCCGCTGGGTGCCACCTGGCTGCCCGCACCCCAGCACACCGTTCCGGCGTTGCCGGGCCGGCCGCCGATGATCGGCTACCTGGTGCTCGTACCGGCCGATCAGCAGCCGGCCGTCACCGCGGCTGCCGCTGCGGCCGCCCAGTACGTGGTGCGGGCACCGGTGGAGGACCCGGCCACCACGGGTCCGGTGCGTATCGACCCCGTACAGCGCACCGCCGCGGTGGACGGGAAGACGCTCGACCTCACCTTCCTGGAGTTCGAGCTGCTCGCGCATCTGGTCGCGCACCCGCACCGGGTGCACACCCGCGACCAGTTGGTGACCACGGTCTGGGGCTACGGACATGTGGGCGACGGACGCACCGTGGATGTCCATGTCGCCCGGCTGCGCCGCAAACTGGGCGCCGAGCACCGCCGGTCGATCCAGACGGTGCGGCGTGTCGGCTACAAGTACGCCCCCTGACGGCGCTGAAGGCACGTGAGAGCGGCCCTGGTCCGGTGGGTACCGGACCAGGGCCGCTCTCACGTACTGGGCGGCCGGTCAGCCCCGCGCTCCCGACCCCACCGGAACCTCGCCCGTCTCCGGCTCGCCGTGCTCCAGGACCGGCAGTCGGGTCAGTGCGCGCGGAGTCCGCCAGTTCCGCTCCCCCAGCAGCGCCATCACGGAGGGCAGCAGGATCATCCGTACGATCGTGGCGTCCAGCAGCACCGCGACAGCGAGGCCGACACCCATCTGCTGCATGTCCTGCATCGACAGCGTCCCGAAGACCGCGAACACCGCGACCATGATCACGGCCGCGCCGGTCACCGCCCCCGCCGTCCGCCGGATGCCCTCGTCGATCGCGGCCCGGGTGTGCAGACCGCGGTCGCGGGCCTCACGGATCCGGGAGACCACGAACACGTGGTAGTCCATGGAGAGTCCGAACAGGACGACCAGGACGAACAGCGGAATCCACGCCTCGATCGCGCCGACCCCCTCAGAGCCGATCAGCGAGGCCCCCCAGCCGTGCTGGAAGACGGCGACCATCACTCCGTACGCGGCGGCCACGGAGAGCAGGTTGAGCAGGATCGAGGTCACGGCGATGACGTACGAGCGGAAGCAGAACAGCATCAGCAGGAAGGTCACCGCCGTGATGAACGCGAAGACGGGGACGATGCCGCGCTTCAGCTGGTCGTTGAAGTCGACGGACCCGGCAATCTCCCCGGTCACGTACGCCTGGGCCCCGGTGCCGTCGAACGCGGCGGGCAACCGCTCCTTGCGCAGCTCGGCAAGGTCTGCCTTGCCGTCGGGGAGCGGCACCTCGATCTCCGCGACGTTCCGCGCCTTGTGGACGGTCACGTTGTCGAAGCCGTCGAACGCCTTGCGCAGTGCGGGCGTATCGATGTTGTCGGCCTTTACCACCACCCGCGCCGGGGCGGGGCCACCGGGGAAGCTCTCATTGATCTGCCGGTAGGAGACCGACAGCGGCGAGTCGGAGCCGAACTGCTTCTCCAGGCCCAGCTGTTCGGTCTTCATGCCGAGGGCGGGCGCGGCCAGGGCGAGCAGCACGACGACCGAGGTGGCCGCGAAGATCTTCGGCCTGGCCAGGACGGGCTTCAGCACCGTGCCGGCGAACCCGCCACTGGCGCGTGCGCGCCGGTTGCCACGTCGGCTCGACCGCCGGTTGAGGAACGGCACACGTCCCGCGTCGATCCGGTCGCCCAGCCAGGACAGCAGCGCGGGCAGCACCGTCACCGAGCCCAGCATCGCGATGAAGACCACGATGATCGTGGCGAGGGCGAAGCCCTTGAACAGCATCAGCCCGGACAGGAACATGCCGCCCATCGCGACCATGACCGTGAGCCCGGAGACGAGCACGGCCCGGCCGCTGGTCGCCGCCGCGATCCGCAGCGCAGTCTCGGCATCGCGTCCCGCCGCCCGCTCGTCGCGCTCGCGCCGCAGGTAGAAGAGGCAGTAGTCGACGCCGACGGCGAAGCCCATCAGGAACATCACGGAGTACGTGGTCTGGAACAGGTGCAGTTGGTGGCTGGCGAGCGACAGCAGTCCGAAGGCGGCCATGCAGGCGGTCAGGGCCAGCCCGACGGGGAGCAGCGCCGCGACGACGGCGCCGAAGGCGACCAGCAGAATGCCCAGGGCCAGGGGCACGGCGGTGAACTCGGCCTTCTTGAAGTCCTCCGAGAGCAGATCGCCGAGCCACTTCCCGGCACTGGCTTCGCCGAACTGGTGGATGGTGACGTCGGGGTGGTCCGCGCGGACGGCGGACACGGCGTCGAGCACGGGCTGCACCCGGTCCGGCGCCGTCGCCGCGTCCCCCTTCATGTCAAAGGTGATCAGCGCGTCCTTGCCGTCCTCGGAAGGGATCGGCGCCGCGAGGTTCGCCACCTCACCGGTCCTCCCGATGGCGGCGGAGACCTCGCGGGCGACGTCCTTCCAGTCACCCGCCTTCGCGGTGGACACCATGACCAGCTCGCCGGCGGGCTGCCCCAGCCCGGCGTCGTCGAGGATCTGTTCGGCCCGCGCCGAATCACCCGCGGCGTTCTCCGAGTCGGTCATCTCGACCAGCCCGGATGCGCCGCCGATGCCCGTGGCGAGCACGACGAAGAGCAGCCAGCCGAGAATGGCGGTCTTGCGGTGGTGTGCGCTCCACACACCGATGCGTGCCGCGAGGTTGCGCCTCATGGCGTGTTCGCCCCCAGAAGTCAGACGGAATCAGATGGAAGTGGAAGAAGTGCGAGGAAGTGCGAGGAAGCCGACGTCGAATGCGTCGTCGATGAATCTAGGAACGGGACGCCGCCCGACCCAGCCGCCGAAGCCCCCTCTCGCGGAGCCGTAGGGCGAGGTCGGCAGGGTGGTGCTGGGTACACCCCGCCCGGGTGGCGAAACGGCTGACGCCCGGGGAGCCCGCCGGGTGAGACTGTCTGCGGACGGGCCCGACACGGGGCCCGGCGAGGGGAGAAGGACCGAGATGAACGCGATACGGGCCCGGGTACGGGCGGCGCTGCTGGCCGCCGGGCGGGGAGTCGTGCTGTCGATCGCCATCCTGGCCGGGTCGATCACCCTCTTCGTATGGACGGTGCTCTCCCTCGCCTTCATCCCGCTGGGCATCGGCCTGGTCACCACCCCCTACGTACTGGAGCTGGTCCGCAAGCACGCCAACCGGCGCCGGCTGCTCGCGGTCACCTGGTCCGACATCCGCATTCCGGTCCCGTACCGCCCCTTCCCCAAGGATCTGCGCACCGGATTCACCGGACAGGTGGAGCGGACCAGGCTGATCCTGAAGGACCCGGCGACCTGGCGGGACATCCGGTGGCTGCTGGTCGACATGACGGCCGGCTATGTGGTGTCGATCCTGGCCGGCGCACTGCTGCTCTACCCGGTGGAGGGTTTCGTCCTGGCGGCGGGCCTGTGGCGGGTCTTCACCGACGACCGCTACTGGTACGCGTTCGTTCCGGTCGACAGCCAGGCGACGGGGCTTGCCGCCGCCGCGCTCGGTGTGGTGCTCTTCGCCACCGGTGTGCTGGTCAGTGAACGGCTGCTGCGGCTGCACTTCGTGATCGCCCGCTCAGTGCTGGCCCCCACCCATGAGCAGGAGCTGGCCCGGCGCATCGACCGCCTGACCGAGACCCGGCACGAGGCCGTGGACACCGCGGCCTCCGAACTGCGGCGCATCGAGCGCGACCTGCACGACGGTGCGCAGGCCAGGCTGGTCGCCATGGGCATGAACCTGGGCACCGTGGAGGCGCTCATCGAGAAGGATCCGGCGCAGGCGAAGAAACTCCTCGCCATGGCCCGCGAGTCATCGGCCGAGGCCCTCACGGAGCTGCGCGATCTGGTCCGGGGCATCCACCCGCCGGTCCTCGCCGAACGCGGACTCGGGGACGCGGTCAGGGCGTTGGCGCTACGGCTGCCCTTCGCGTCGCAGGTCCGGGTGGAGCTGAGCGGCCGGGCGGACGCCGCGATCGAGTCGGCCGCGTACTTCGCGGTGAGCGAGACGCTGACGAACACCGCCAAGCACTCGGGGGCCGACCGCGTCTGGGTGGACATCCACCACGCGGACGCCATGCTGCGGGTCTCCGTCACGGACAACGGCAGGGGCGGCGCGGCGGTCGGATCCGGCTCGGGCCTGAGCGGAATCGAACGCCGACTCGGTACATTCGACGGCATCATGGCCGTCAGCAGCCCTGCGGGCGGTCCCACCATGGTGACCATGGAGATCCCTTGCGAGTTGTCCTAGCCGAAGATCTCTTCCTGCTGCGCGACGGGCTGGTCCGTCTGCTGGAGGCGTACGACTTCGAGATCGCGGCAGCTGTGGAGACCGGCCCCGAACTGACCCGGGCCCTGGACGAGTTGGAGCCGGACGTCGCGGTCGTCGACGTCCGGCTTCCACCGTCCCACACGGACGAGGGCCTGCAGTGCGCGCTGGCGGCCCGGCAGGCCAGGCCGGGGCTGCCGGTGCTCGTGCTCTCGCAGCATGTGGAGCAGCTGTACGCGCGCGAGCTGCTGGCGGACGGCAACGGGGGTATCGGCTATCTGCTCAAGGACCGGGTCTTCGACGCGGAGCAGTTCATCGATGCGGTACGCAGGGTCGCCGCGGGCGGCACCGCGATGGACCCGCAGGTGATCTCGCAGTTGCTGTCGCGGCGCTCGCAGGACAAGCCGATGGGCGGGCTGACTCCGCGTGAACTGGAGGTCATGGAGCTGATGGCACAGGGCCGTTCGAACGCGGCGATCGCCTCGCAGATGGTGATCACGGAGCGGGCGGTGGCCAAGCACACCTCGAACATCTTCGGGAAGCTCGGCCTGCCGCCGTCCGACGACGACAACCGCCGCGTTCTCGCGGTGCTCGCCTACCTGGACCGGGGCTGAATCACACACTTCGGGCCCGGAAGGCCGCGCGACCCCGGTGGGGGTCGCGCGAGCCCACAGAAGTTACGGGGCAGTGCTCAGGTACGGCGTCGTGGCCCCCGGATGCGGTGTGGCCCGGGACTCAAGCACCTTCACCCGTACCGCAGTGGCCGTGACCGGCGCGGCCAGGGGCCGGATGCGGCGGTGGCCGATCGTCGTGCCCTCGGCGATCGGCTGCTGGTTCCCGCCGGTCCGGGCCTCGACGGCGAACTTCTCCAACCGCTGCCCGCGCCGGATGTCCTCACGGACGGCGACCCGGTCGAAGGCGTACGGTGCCGGACCCTGTTTGTGTACGCAGGCCCGAGCACCACCCCCGCGCCGCCTCAGTCGTTGAACCACCCCGCCGCATCGAGCCGGAATGCGCTCGCGGGCGCCATGGCACGCAGATCGGCCTCCATCGCACGCACCCGATCGGCACCGAGCACCCGGACCCACTCGGCGCGCAGCCGGTCGAACCCCTCGGCCGATCTGACCAGGACGTCGATACCCCGCGCGGTCAGCCGGACCAGCTTGCGCCGGCCGTCCCGGGGGTCGTCGACGCGCTCCACGTACCCGAGGCCTTCGAGCTTCTCGACGGTCTTCCCGGCGGCCTGCTTGGACACCCCAAGCCGTCGGCCGATCTCACTGGCCGTCGCACCGTCACGGCCGACGGCCTGGAGTGCGAAGCCGTACGCGGGCCGCACGTCGGGGTGGCCGTGCTCGGCCAGCTCACGGTGCAACTCGTCGATGATCGAACGGAATCCGGCGAACAGCAGCAGGGGCAGCTCGAAGCCCGCCCCGCCACCCGCGGACGATCGCGCGCCCGGCTCGACCCCTCGCTCAGCCATTGCGAAACTCGACAACCCGATTTACCTTTTCGTCAATCACGTTGTCGATATTAGCGTGAGCACCCACAGGAGAGGTCAGCCATGCCCGCATCCGCGTTCCCCGACCACACCCTCGAATCCGCCCCCGCCGCCGCCCGCCGCACCATGGAGACAGTGACGAAGAAGCAGGGCTATCTGCCCGCCGCTGTCGCCCGGCTCGCCGCATCACCGGAGCTGCTCGACGGCTTCCTGAAGATCGGCGCCATCTTCGAGTCCTGCACCCTGGACCCGCTCTCCCGAGAGGTCCTGATCATGACGATGGCGACCCGCAACGACTGCCACGTCTGCGTGGCGATGCATACCGCGAAGCTCATCGCACTCGGTGCGGATCCCGAGCTGATCACGGCCCTGCGCGAACCGGAGACACGCACCCTGCCCGATGAACGACTCGAATCCGTACGGCAGTTCACCCTGTCGGTGATCGCGACGTCCGGAGCCGTCGACGACAGGACACTCCAGGCGTTCCTGGCGCACGGGTACACCGCCCGCAACGCACTGGAAGTGGTCCTGGGCATCGGCGCGTACACGATGTCGACGCTGGGCAACCGGATGACCGGGGCGCCGCTGGATCCCCAAATGGCGGCCTTCGCCTGAGAGGAGCTGGATCGGAACAAACCGCCGTACGCCCCATTGCCCGCGCCCTCAACCCGTCATTAACATGCGCACCGCACACGCCTGTTGTCACATGCACCACCATGAACAACACCGAGGAGTGCGGACCATGACGGAACCTTCCCAGCCCTTCAGCTCCTCCCGACTCTCACGACGTACGCTGCTGGGCACCGCCGGAGCCGTCGGCGCCGCTGCTGCGGTCGGCGTCGCCGCACCGGCGCAGGCTTCCTGAACCGTCTCCGTGCCGGGCGCGGCGGCGGCCTCGGGCGTGGGGATCTTCATGAGCGCGACGAATGGCGGGAGCGGTTTGCGCGGCACTGTCGAGTTCAGCGGATGGCAGCTGTCGTGAGGGCGTGCCCCGGTGCATCGCACATGAGCACACCGGGGTGACCATCGCACGATTCGCTCGTTCAGTTGAACGTGCGCCCACTGCCAGAGGTACCTTCCGCAGCCGCCCCGGCCGATGCGAAGCAGGCCGGGGCCGCGCTCGTCGAGCACTATCCGCGACTCGTCCGGCTCGGCTACCTCGTACTGCCGCCGTCCCTCGGCTGCCATCGCCGTGTTCTGACGGCGCACGCCCTGGCCCAGCGGGCGCTGCTGTCGGGGCGCAGCGCAGGGTGTGTGACCGAGGACCGCGTTCCACCACCGCGCAGGCCCGCCGGTGCGGTGGTGGTGGACCCGTCCTATGCGTACGTCCGCGGGAGGGTGCTGCATGGGGCGCTGGAGGCGGGCCGTCCACTGCGCCGCGTCCGGGTGACACCCCTTCTTCCGCTGGTGTGGGGGCTGCGACTGTTCCCGCATTCCGCCGGATCGGATGAACTCGCCCTGGAACAGGCCCTGTCGGCCCTCTCCGCTCCCGCCCGCGCCGCCTGCGTGCTGCGCGGACTGGAGCGGTTGCCCGATGCGGAGGTGCGGCAGGTCCTCGCCGCTGCCGGGGTGACCGACCCGCATGCGGCGCTCGCGGAGGCCGAGGACGTCTCGGCGCCGTACGCGCTGCTCGACTCCCCGGAGTTCGACCCCTGTTCGCTCCAGGCCCGCCCACCGGATCTGCTGCGCCGCCGACAGCACACGAAGGCGGCGGTGGCGGCCGTCGCGGCGCTGCTGGTGTGCGGGGCGCTGCTGGGGCTGCCGGGCAACGGCTGGGCAGGCAACGACCGGGGGCGCGGCACTGGGCCCGGATCGCCGTACACCCGTAACGCCGCCGCCGAACAGGCCCTGGATCCGGGTGCGTTGCGCCGGGTGTCGAAAACGTTCTGGCGGCGCTCACCCCGTACCGATTTCACTGCCTGGCCCACCCGTGGCGACCGCGCCGAAGACACCCGGCTGCTGCACCGGGCGCTCACCGCATGGGCGCACCCGGACGGCGCGGTGCGTGCGTCGGCGACTGAGAGGACACCTGTCGGCCCGCCGATGGGTGCGCCGCAACTGCTGTACGCGGGCGAGGTGGACCGGGCGACGGTGGTGCTGTTCTACGACGGGCTGCGCATCGTGCGGTACGCGGAGCCGCGTGACGCCTCTCCGGCCGGGGGCGTGGCGCTCGACTTCGCCCGGGTCGACGGTGCGGACATGGCCTCGGCGGGCGCCCTGATCGCGGGCCGTACACGCGACCGGGTCCGCTATCTCACCGCGCCCTGGGTGCATACGGTCTCCGTACGGAATCTGCTCGCGCCGGGCAGCGCCCCGCGGCCGCTGCGCCGCACCCCCGACGGCGTTACCGCCGCGCTGACCAGCCCGGCGACGGCCGGGAGCTGCCGCGCCTGGGATGCCATCGAGCTGCGTGACGACTCGGCGACGCGTCTGCTGACGGACCTCGGCGAGCTGACCCCCGCCCGGCTGACGTCGGGCCCGCCGTCCGCGGCGCACGATGTCTCCGGGCGGGCGGAGCGAAACAGCTGGGCGCGGACCGCCTGCCTGCTGCCCTCGGTCCGTTCGCACGGCGTACGGTCGGTGAACTCCTGGCAGTACGCCGAGCAGCTGCTGCCCGAGGACAACGGCTCCGCGCACTGGCTCTGCACCAGGGCGGAGACCTGGCGCGGCACCGGAAGCCGGGTCCTCGCCCAGTTCCAGGCCCCGTCGGCACCGTCCGCCGCAACAGGCGGCCCGCCCGGGGCGGTCGCGGCCCGGGCCGAGGACACACCGGCCTGCGGGATGCGCGATCCACGGGTGCTGGCGGGTGTGCTGTGGAAGTCGCACGGCGGGCGCTGGTACGTACTGGCCGCGGGCAGCGAGCAGTTCGCCTCGCTGACCACCTCGGGCGGGGTGGAGGGGCGGTCCGACAGCCGTCTTCTCGCCGTACCGGCCAGGGCGGGCGACCGGGCACGGCTGAACGGGACGCTGACGGACGGCAGTCGGGTGGGCGCCCTGCGCTGACGCCCGGCCTTACCCGGGGGTCAGGAATTCGCTGCACGACCCTGTTCCCGCGGTTTACCCATCAGTACATTGACAACATGTCTAACACGCAGCCAGCGCCGGTCGCGTCGCAGCGCACGCAGCTCAAGGCCCGCAAGGTCTCCTTCGCCTGGGAGAAGACACCCCTGCACTGGGTACCGGGCGACCCGTTCGCCACGCACACCATCAACGTGCTCCATCTGCTGCTGCCCGCCGGGGAGCGCTGGTTCATCCATGTGTACCGCCAGGTGCTGCCGTACATCCACGACGAGCAGCTGCGCCAGGACGTCATCGGGTTCATCGGCCAGGAGGCCGTGCATTCCCAGGCCCACGACGACGTCCTGCCCCGTCTGAAGCAGCTCGGTCTGGATCCGACGCCGTACACCGCGCAGGTCGACTGGCTCTTCGAGAAGCTCCTCGGCGACCGGACACTGCCGCCGGGCCGGGCGCGGAAGTGGTGGCTGATGGAGCGGGTGGCGACGATCGCGGCGATCGAGCACTACACCGCGTTCCTCGGCGACTGGGTGCTGAACGCCGACGAGTTGGACCGGCGCGGCGCCGACCCGACGATGCTGGATCTGCTGCGCTGGCACGGCGCGGAGGAGGTCGAGCACCGCTCGGTCGCCTTCGATGTGTTCATGCATGTCGACGGCGGCTACCGGCGGCGGGTACGGACCTGGGCCGCGGCATTCGCCGCGCTGCTCTTCCTCTGGCAGCGCGGCACGCGCTTCTTCATGGAGAACGACCCGAGCCTGCTGCACGGCAAGGCGTCGTTCAAGGAGTTCTACATCAGCGGCCGGCGCGGCACCCTGCCCGCGACCGGCGATCTGCTGCGCTCCATCCCCCGCTATCTGAGTCACGCCTACCACCCCTCGCAGGAGGGCAGTACGGCCCAGGCAGTCGACTATCTCGCCCACTCGCCCGCGGCCACGGCCGCCGAGGCCCGTATGACGGGAACCAGCTGACCATGCCCCTCCCCCTGCCCCGCCTGCGCAGCGTCGTCCTCGTCGCCGGCGCCGCGCTGCTCGCGAAGCGGGCCATGCGGCACCGCATCGAGAACTCCCCGCTCTGGCCGCTGCCGGCCCTGGAGAACCCCGTCTCGGGCCACTGCGACCGCGGTTCCACCACCACCCGCCGCCTGCTGATCACCGAGCGGACCGCCCCCGCCGACGGCGTGGTCCAACTCCGCCTGGAGGGACCCGACCTGCCCGCCTGGCAGCCCGGCGCGCACCTGGACCTCCTGCTGCCCTCCGGTCTGGTCCGCCAGTACTCCCTCTGCGGGAACCCCGCCGATCCCGACACGTACACCATCGCGACCCGGCTGGTCGAGGAAGGCCGGGGCGGCTCCCGCGAGGTCCACGACCGGCTCCACGAGGGCGAGGAGATCGAGGTCCGCGCCCCCCGCAACCGGTTCCCCCTCGTCGAAGCCCCCGCGTACCTCTTCATCGCGGGCGGCATCGGCATCACCCCGATCCTGCCGATGCTGCGTTCCGTCGCCGCCTCGGGCGCCGACTGGCGGCTGCTGTACGGCGGACGGTCCCGCGCCACGATGCCGTTCCTGGACGGGATCGAGAAGCTGGGAGCGGAGGGCGACCGGGTGACGATCGTCCCCGGGGACGAGGCGGGCCACCCGGACACGGCCGCGGCCCTGGCGGACACGGCGGAGGGCACAGCAATCTACTGCTGCGGCCCCGAGCCCCTGATGGACGCGGTCACCGCCGCCCTTCCGCCCGGCCGCACACTGCATCTGGAACGCTTCACGGCAGCGACCACGTCCTCGGCCGACTCCGGCCCCTTCGAGGTCGAACTGCACCGCTCCGGCCGCACGGTCCAGGTGGCGGCGGGCCAGTCGGTACTGGCCGCGGTGCGCGAAGAGCTGAGTCACGTCTCGTACTCCTGCGAACAGGGCTTCTGCGGGACGTGCCAACAGCGCGTCCTGGAGGGCGAGATCGACCACCGCGACGAACTGCTGGCGGACTCGGAACGGGACGACTCGATGCTGATCTGCGTGTCGCGGTGCCGCGGGGAGCGGCTGGTGCTGGATCTCTAGGCGTGGGGGTGGGCTGCCGCTCCACGCCCTGGCCGGCTCCGGCCCACCACGCCTCCGCCACCGCCCCACTGGGTACCCTGTCCACCATGACGACCGGGGTGCGGCGCAGGATGGGCGTCGAGGAGCGCAGGCAGCAGTTGATCGGTGTCGCGCTGGAGTTGTTCAGCCACCGCTCCCCGGACGAGGTGTCGATCGACGAGATCGCGGCCGCTGCGGGGATCTCGCGGCCGTTGGTCTATCACTACTTCCCCGGGAAGCAGAGCCTGTACGAGGCGGCGCTGCGGCGGGCGGCCGACGAGTTGGCCGCGCGGTTCGTGGAGCCGCGTGAAGGGCCGCTCGGGGCACGGCTGTTGAGGGTGATGGGGCGGTTCTTCGACTTTGTCGAGGAGCACGGTCCGGGGTTCTCGGCGCTGATGCGGGGCGGGCCCGCGGTCGGGTCGTCGACGGCGAACGCGATGATCGACGGGGTGCGGCAGGCGGCCTACGAACAGATCCTGGCCCATCTGGGGGTCGAAGACCCCCCGGCGCGGCTGGAGTCGGTCGTGCGGTCGTGGGTTTCGCTGGCCGAGTCGACGGCGCTGATCTGGCTGGACGGGCGGCGAATTCCGCGCGAGGAGCTGGAGATGCAGCTGGTGCACGACTTCGCGGCGCTGGCCGCGGTGAGTGCCGCGTACAACACGGAGATGGCGGGCATCGTGTTACGGGTCTTCGCGCAGGAGCCGGCGGACGGACCGTTCGGGGAGCTGTTGAACCGGCTCTCCGCTCTGGCGCCCGCCGTGCCGGCCGTTCCCGGGCAGCGGCTGCCGTGACGGCTGTGCGGCTCAGCGCTTGCGGTAGGACGGGTCCAGATCACGGGTCTCCGCCGACGCGTGGACGGTGACGTCGACGGGCTTGAGGTGGGCGGCCAGCAGCTCCAGTACGGAATCGGTCAGCTGTGCCTTGAGCTCTTCGGTACGGCCGGGCAGCAGGGCGATCGAAATGTTCAGGACCGCGTCGCCGGTGGCCGCGTCGCCCGCCACGAATTCCTCGATGCGCCGGAAGCGGGTCTTGCAGCCGGCGATCTTCGTGGTGACCGTCTCGGCGACCAGCGGGTGCAGGGCGAGTGCGAAGCCGCGGCGGTCGAAGCTGTCGTCGAGTTCGGCGGAGTAGTCGACGGTGATCTGCGGCATCATGCGCTCCTGGGTGCGGGTACAGCGGGTACAGCGGGTTGTCGGACCTCACATTTACGCTGATCGGCATGACCGCACAAGAGGATTCGTTTCTTGATCCGGATGCTCTGGGTGCCGGACAGGTCCTGGAGCGGTTCGCCCTGGAGCGCGGCCCGCTCTGGGTGCCGGACAGGTCCTAGAGCGGTTCGCCCTGGAGCGCGGCCGCGAGACCCACCTCCGCGTTGTCCGCCCGGCCCCTTTCGAAGGCGCGTTGGTAGGCGGCGTCGCCGACGGCCGCGCGGGCCTGGCGTTCGCAGGCCTCGCGCAGGGGGCCCAGTTCCGGGGTGCCGCGTTGCGGGTGGCCGACCATGCGCCAGTAGACCTGTCCCGTGCCGTACACCCGGGCGGCGCGGGCGCCCGCGCCCTGGGCGGCGATCGCCGCGGCCAGGATGTCCAAGCCGAGCGCGATGCCGAAGCTGTCCCGGAGGCGGTGCTTGCCCGCGAGCATCGAGCGGGCGTGGGCGGCGGAGGCTTCTGCGTCGCCCTGCAGCAGCGCGATCAGGGCGAGTTGGTAGTCGACGTAACTACGGGTCCAGCGCTCGTCCTGGGCCTCGCAGGCCGCGCGCAGGACCATGGCCGCCTCCGCCGCCTCGTCCAGCCGGCCGAGGCTGGTCAGGGCGAAGACGGTGATGAGGTGACAGCGCAGCCGGTAGGCCGTTTCGAGCGGGGTGGCGGCTTTGGTGGTGCGCAGTACCCGGTCGACCTGGCGCAGGCTCGCCTCGGGGCGGCCGGTCATCAGATGGGTGAGGCCGCACAGATAGGCGGCGGCGAGGATACCCTCGTCCGTCCCGTCGCGGGCCGCCTCCCTGGTGCACTCCCTGCCCAGGCGCCGGGCGGCCGGATAGTCGCCCTGGAGCATGACGGTGATGCCCAGCACCCACAGGGCGCGGGTGCGGTGGGGGCCCTCGGCCGGTCCGGCGTCCAGGGCGCGCTGAGCGTATTCGCGGGTCTGCGGCAGATGGCCGCAGCAGCACCAGAAGAAGCCGATCCGGCCCGCCATCTCCTGGGCGGCCCCGGTGTCATGGGCCAGCAGGTGGTCGAGGGCGGCACACAGGTCTGCGTGCGACTCGGCGATGCGGTGGTACCAGGTGATCTGTTCGTCGCCGGTCCAGCCCGCGTGGGCGTGGCGTGAAAGGCTGAGGAAGCAGGCGGCGTGGCGGTCGGCGGCGGCCCGTTCCTCGCCGAGCTCGGCGAGCCACATCCGTCCGTACTCGCGGATGGTGTCGAGCATGCGGTGCCGTGCTCCGTCCCGTCCGACGACCGACTTGGCGACCAGGCCGTTCAGTGCCTCGGTCACACCGTCCTCGGTGAGCGGCCCTTCGGCGCAGACCTCCCGGGCCGCGGCCTCGTCGAAGTCGCCGCGCAGGACGGTCAGCCGGGCCCAGAGCAGCCGTTCCAGCGGTGTGCACAGCTCGTGGCTCCAGCCGATGGCGGTGCGCAGGGTGCGGTGGCGCGGCAGCCGGAGCGATTCGTCGGCCGGTACGTCGAAGCGGGAGCCGATCCGCACGGCGGCCTGTTCGACGGTGTCCCGGCCGAGGGCTCCCGCCGCGAGTTCGATGGCGAGCGGAATGCCTTCGAGGCGGCGGCAGATCTCGGCGGCGGCCTCGGCGTTGCCCGGCGCGTCGAGGGCGAGCCCCGGGGCCGCCGCGGCTGCCCGGTCCCGGAACAGGGTCAGTGCGTCGGCCGCGCCCTCGACGGGCAACGGTTCCACCTCGACGAGTCGCTCGCCCCTGATGCCCAGGGGCTGCCGGCTGGTGGCGAGCACGGTGAGGCCGGGTGACGTGGTGAGGATTTCGCCGAGCATATGCGCGCACGCAAAGCGCAGATGCTCGCACGAGTCGAGGACCAGGAGCAGCTCCTTGTCGACGAGCCATTCGCACAGCGCGTCGATGGGCATGCGCAGGGTGTGGTCGCAGAGCCCGACCGCGTCGGAGACGGTCGCGATGAGCAGTCCGTCGTCGTGGAGCGGTGAGAGATCCGCCCACCATGCGCCGTCGCGGTGTCCCGCCGCCGCGTGCCGGGCCGCGCGGACCGCGAGCCTGGTCTTGCCGACACCGCCGGTGCCGATGAGTGTGGTCAGCCGGTGCGCGGCGAGGCTGTGCTCGAGCCTGGCAAGTTCCGCTTTCCGTCCGACAAAGCTCGTTGTCTCCTCGGGGATGTTGCTCGCCATGGTCACCGTCGCTGAAACAGGTGGACCGGCCGGTCCCGGCCCCTGATTCCCGTACTGCGCAGGCATGGGAGGACGCCTGACGTACCGGAAAGGGGCCGGGACCGGCCGGGGGGTAGGAGGGCACGCCCGGGAGTGCGGTGTTGTGGCACTCCCCGGCGGCTGCTGCCTCTCAGCGTAGTCCCGTACGGCTCAGCTCAGGGAAAACACCGCCACTGTGCGTCCCGGGACGGTGAAGCTTCCCGAACTCCTCTCGTACGTCGACTCCTTGACGGTAGGATCCGCGCCCGCAGCCTGAATGGGATGCAGGGCGTACTGCTGCCCGGCCAGGCCGGCGATCTTCTGGGTCTCGGTGCCAGGGGTCGCGTTGAGGACGACCACCAGCTTTCCGAGCCTCATGGTGATCACACCCGGTGTCTCGTCCTTCCCGGAGAGCGGGAAGGACAGGGCGGACTGGACCTGCTCGGTGGTGGAGAGGTCGAAGTCCTTCTCCGTGGAGCGGATGGTGAGCAGGTCCTGGTACGCGGCGGACGCGCCGTTGATCTGTGCGCAGCCGGGGCTGAGCGCGGTGGCGCTCAGCAGCGGCCTGGCATAGGACCACTTGGACTCGTTGTCCGCGGCCGGGGGCAGTCCGCGGCCGAAGCCGTTGCCGTCGCGGCAGTCCCAGTGCAGGGCGTTGAACCAGTCGCCGCTGTCGTACGAGTTGCGGTCCAGGGACTTGGAGCGCAGCAGATCGGTGCCCGCCTGGGAGAGCGAGGGCCCCTGCGAGAGGGTGGCCGTCGCCATCGCCAGGACCTGCATACGGGCCCGGTCCGCCGCCGAGGTGCCCGCCGGGAGCTTGAAGGCGAGCGCGTCGTACAGCGACTCGTTGTCGTGGGCGTCCGCGTAGGCGAGGGCGTCACCGGGGGCCGCTGCGTATCCGGCCGGGGCGCCGTTGTAGTCGACGCCGGCCCCCTTGACCGTGTTGCCGGAGGAGTCGGTGAAGGTGTAGCCGGCGAGGTTGCCGGTGAGGCCGACCTTGATCAGGTCCTGGTAGTGGAGCAGCCGGGCCTTCTGATCGGCCTTCGTGCCATTGGCGGCCGAGGTGTTGGGGTCGGTGTAGAGGCCGGTGGCGAAGCCCTGCACGCCCGGGTCCTCGTCGAAGGGGCTGCCGCCGCGGACGGCGTCGCGGGACCGGTCGGAGAAGGTGGCGATGCCGGTGCCGGCCATGTTCTTCTGGGTGGCCTGGACGAAGCGGGCGTCGTCGGCGATCTCACCGAAGTTCCAGCCCTCCCCGTACAGAATGATCTTCTTGCCGTCGACGCCGTCCTTGGCCACGGTCAGCGCGTCGAGCGCCTTGCGGACCGCAAGGATGTTGGCCTTGGGATGGTGGCCCATCAGGTCGAAGCGGAAGCCGTCGACCTTGTACTCCTTGGCCCAGGTGACGACCGAGTCCACGACGAGCTTGCCCATCATGGTGTTCTCGGGCGCCGTGTTGGCGCAGCAGGTGGAGGTGGCGACGGCGCCGTCCTCCAGCAGCCGCTGGTAGTAGCCGGGCACGATCCGGTCGAGCACGGACTTGCCGTCCTGGCCGGAGGCCACGGTGTGGTTGTAGACGACGTCCATGACGGTCCGCAGACCCGCGCCGTTCAGCCCCTGCACCATCTGCCGGAACTCGACGGTCCGCCGCGTGCCGTTCGGGTCGGAGGCGTACGAACCCTCCGGGACTGTGTAGTGCAGCGGGTCGTAGCCCCAGTTGAACCCGTCCTGTGCCGCGGCCTTCGCCACGCAGGCCTGCTGCTCCTCGGAGTCGGGGGCGTACACGGACAGATCGCAGGCCGGCTTCTGCTGGGCGGACTTCTTCTCGGGGATGGTGCCGATGTCGAAGGCGGGCAGCAGATGGACGTAGCTCGTTCCGGAGTCGGCCAGCTCCTCGAGGTGCTTCATCCCGTCGGAGCGGGTGTCGGTGAAGGCGAGGTATTCGCCGGGGTGCTTCGAGGTGGGGTCCGCGATCGAGAAGTCGCGGATGTGCAGCTCCTGGATCTGGGCGTCACGCAGCGGGACGGCGGCGGGCTTTTCCAGCCCGGACCAGCCCTTCGGTGCGAGGCCCGGGTCATCGAGGTCGACCACGAGGCTGCGCGCGGAGTCCGTGGTCAGTGCGGTGGAGTACGGGTCCGTGACCTTGTTGGTGACGATCTTCTGCACGGTGGGCGCCCACACCTTCACCACGAAGCGGTACGGCTTGCCGGTCCACTTCGCGGTGCCCGTGACGGACCAGACGCCGGTGCGGTCGTCGCGCCGCATCGGGACGCTCTTCCCGTCGAGTTCCAGGGCGACGGTCTGCGCGGTGGGGGCCCAGACGGACAGCGTGGGGCGGCCGTGGTCGAAGACCGGGCCGAGTGAGGCGGTGGCCGCTTTCTTCCCGTAGAGGTCGTCGAGCACTCCCGCGCTCTGTACGCCGGTGGCGGCGAGCAGCGCACCGTTGGCGGCGCGCTGGGTGGCGATCAGCTGGCCGCGCAGCGCCTCGCGCACCCTGTCCCGGTCGCGGACGTCGACGGTGAACGCCGGGTAGTCCTTGAGGTGCGGGTACTTCGCCTTCTGCGCGTCTGTCAGCGCGGACGGTGCGAGCCGCAGCCACTGCCCCTCGTCGGAGAGTGCCCCGTCGACGACGGAGATGCCGCCGCCCGATGCGTGGACGAGCTGCTGGCTGGTGGCTTCGGTCGCCTTCACCTTCCACACGACGGTGTCGGAGTCGATCCACTGCGCCTCGGCCCTGGTGAGGTCGGGCGTGGGTACGCCGCCGGTCTGCGGCAGCAGATAGCCGGGCGTGGAGCCGAGCATCCAGACCTCGTGACCGTAGGTGGCGATGTCGAGCGACTGGTCGCTCGGCAGGTCCTTCTCGTCGCCCTTGTGCAGGATGTAGCTGAGCGAGGTGGCACCGTCGGTGAGCGGCACCTCGAAGGTGACGCCGGAGGCGTCCTTCTTCACCGGCTGGAGCGGCTTGGCCCAGTCGGTGGGGTCCTTGGCACCGGTCCAGGTGTGCAGCCCCCAGCCGTCGTAGTCGCCGTCGGCCCGGTAGTAGTGCAGTACTGCCTTGGTGGTGTCCTGCGGCGGGTAGGCGCCGTCGGGGGCCTCGTCGGCCTGGCCGTCCTTGCCCTGCTCGATCCAGACCTGCCCGGTCTTCGCGAGATCGATGCTGCGCCGGGGACCGTCGGGGGTGCCGGACTTCTCCACGGTGTACGGGACCGAGGTGGTGCCCTCGTCGAGCTTGATCCAGGCGAAGGCGCCGAAGGCGTCCCGTCCGATGAAGTCGGCCGTCGTGTCGCCGGACTTGACCTGGTGTCCGTCGTAGTCGCCGTCCGCTCGCTTGTAGTGGACGACGGCGTAGTCGCGCTCGACTGCGACGGGCTTCTCGGCGGTGGGTGCCTGGCCCGCGGTGGAGGAGGCCTGGGCACTCGCGGTGCGACCGGCACGGTCGACGACAACCGCCTTGTAGCGAAGGGGGGTTCCGGCGGGAACCGAGTCGCCCACGGTCTGGGTGACCTTGTACGGGGCGTGGTCGGCGGAGCCGAGGGTGACCCACTTGCCGTTGCCGGTCTGGGCTGCGAAGACGACCCGGTTGAGAGAGCCGCCGTCGACGTCCGCGGAGATCTCGACGGTGCCGGTGGCCCCGGCGGCGGGTGCCGTCAGCGTGATCGAGGGCTTGGCAGCCGGGGTGCCCAGGGGCTTCTCGGCGCGCAGCACGATGCTGGAGAGCGCGGGCACGGTGACGGTGAGCTTCTTGTCGGTGCCGCTACGGGTCAAGAACGAACCACCGTAGATCGTACGGAAGTTCATGCCTGCCGAGGCCGTCGGAAGCTCGACCGTCCTGGCCTCGCTGCCGTTGTTCGTGGCTACGACGTACTCGTGTCCCTGCTCGGGGTCCGTACGGGAGAAGGCGTACACGGACCCTTCCGCGTGGCGCTCGGTCTGGACGCCGTTGCGCAGAGCCGGGTTCTTCCTGGTCAGCTCGGAGAGCGCGGCGATGTTCCGGTAGAGCGGGTGCTTCGTGTCGTACGCGTCGAAGGCGTGGGTGCGGTCGGTGCCCAGCTCGTCGTCGTCGAGGTAGTCGGCGGTCTTCGAGGCGAACATGGTCTGGCGGGCGTCCTTGTCGCCGCCCGCGCCGGTGAAGCCCTGCTCGTCGCCGTAGTAGACGACGGGGTTGCCGCGACTGAGGAACATCAGCTCGTTGGCGAGCTGTGCACGCTTGACGAGTTCCGCGTCATCGGCCTTCGGGTTGTCCTGCTTCAGGAACGAGCCGATGCGTCCCATGTCGTGGTTGCCGAGGAAGGTGACCTGCTCGTAGGCGTTGGCCTTGTCGGTGGTGTACCGGTAGTCGTCACCGAAGACGGTGGCGATTTTCGAGGCCGGGGCGCCCTGCGAGGCGTACTGGCGTGCCGCTTCCTGGAACGGGAAGTCGAGCGTCGCGTCGAGCCTGCCCCGGGTGACGTAGGGCGAGGTGATGGCGGTGTCGGCGGAGTAGACCTCGCCGAACATGAAGAAGTCCTTGCGCCCGTGCTTGGCCGCGTAGGCGTCCAGGGCGGTCGCCCACTGGGTCCAGAAGTCCAGGTCGACGTGTTTGACGGTGTCGATCCGGAAGCCGTCGATATCGAAGTCCCGGACCCACTTCTGGTAGATCTTCTCCATGCCGGAGACGACCTCGGGCCGCTCGGTCCACAGGTCGTCGAGGCCGGAGAAGTCGCCGTACGTGGTGGACTCACCGGCGTAGGTCGAGTCGCCGCGGTTGTGGTACATCGTCGGATCGTTGAGCCAGGCCGGGACCTTGTTCCCCGTGTTCTTCGGTGTGTACGGGAACGAGTCCGCGTCCACCTTCGCCAGGCCCTTGCCGTCGTCGAACGGGCGGCCGTCCTTGTCGAGGTACGGGTAGGCACCCTTCGGCCGGTAGCCGTAGGTCTTCTCGGCGTAGTCGACGGTGTCCGCGGTGTGGTTGGTGATGACGTCGAAGAAGACCTTCATGCCCTTGCCGTGGGCCTTGTCGATCAGTTTCGACAGGTCGGCGTTGGTGCCGAAGTGCGGGTCGACCTGGGTGAAGTCGGTGATCCAGTAGCCGTGGTAGCCGGCCGATGCGTCCTTGCCGGTGCCCTGGACGGGGCGGTTCTTGAAGATCGGGGCGAGCCAGATGGCGGTGGTGCCGAGGTCCTTGATGTAGTCGAGCCGCCCGGTCAGGCCCTTGAGGTCACCGCCCTGGTAGAAGCCCTTGTCCGTGGGGTCGTAGCCGGTCTCCAGGCGCGAACCGGTGAGGCCGCCGCGGTCGTTGGACGTGTCGCCGTCGGCGAACCGGTCGGGCATGACGAAGTAGAACTGTTCACGCGTCAGATCGTGACGGGCGGGCTCGGCGGCGAGCGCCGCGTCCGACGGCGGGCCCGGGGGCCTGGGCGCAGCGGAGGTGGCTGCCGCCGGGACGACGGGGATGAGCGCCGCGCACAGAGCGGCGACGACTCCCCGTCTGAGGGAGGTACGGGACACGGGGCAGGAACTCCTTGGTTGCGAGGGTTGTGGGGTTCTCGGGGTGGACGGTCTTGTGGGGTGGACCGGGGGTCGGGGGTCCACCGGGGCGTCTCCTCGGACGCCGCGGCTCCACGGCACCGCAGGGGAACGGTGCAATCACTGCGTCGTCCTGCGGGAATCGCCCTGGCGCGCCCCCGTCCCGGGGCGACCACGCCCTGTCGGACGGCGCGCCGGGAGGGGACGTATCGGGGCGATCCCCGCAGGGTGAAGCAGCAATAGGACGGTTCGCCACGGTGCCGGGGAGTCTGCGGCGCCCGAGGAGACACCCCGATGCGGCACCGCCCCCGGTTCAGCCCCCGGACCGGGACGACGTGGTCGGCCGCCCCGGCCCGGGCACCGGGTTCAGCCGCGCCAGACGTCGCTCGTCAGCGTCGCCTTGCCGAAGGACGGCACCGTCGCGGTGCGGTTCGCGCCGCTCTCCCAGGTGACGTTGCCGCTCGCGTCCTTGCGGAGGTACTTGTACTCGAACGACGTACCGGCAGGCATGTTCACATCGAGCTTCCAGACCGGGTACGTGGCCGGGTCGAGCTTCAGTGCGCTGCCGGTGTTCCAGTTGCCGAGGGCGGCCTGGTTGCCGGTCACGTAGATGTTCTGGCCGAGCTGTGTGGTGGCGTCGACGCCGAACGAGGCACCGGAGGTGCTGGTGCCCGGGTCCGTGCTGCCGCCGCCCGCGCAGGTACGGGCGTTCACCTGGAGCGCCAGGGCCGTGTTGGCGCCGAGCGTCGCGGTGAACTGGCCGGAGCCATTGACGGTGACGCCGTTGCCGGACTGGATGTCGCAGTAGTCACCGGCGGGCAGCGACGTCTGGAACGTACGGGTCAGCGAGGAGCCCTCGTGGTTGATGGCGACGTATGCCTTGGAGCCGCGGCCGAACGCGATCCGGTCGCCGCCGTTGTCCCACCAGTTGGTGACGGCCTCGCCGCGCGCGGTGTTGCGGAAGCCGACCATGGAGGAGATCTCACGCCAGGCGTGCTGGCACTTCCAGCCGTCGCTGTAACAGGCGTTCACCGTGCCGCCGCTCGGCGGACCGGCGTCCTTGTCGGTCCACTCGTAGCCGGAGTGGACGTCGGGCGAGCCGTACGGCCAGGCCAGCATGAAGACACTGGCGAGGGTGTAGTTGGCGCCGTCCTTGTAGTTCAGTGTGTCGCCGCCGCGTTCGGTGTCGTGATTGTCGACGAAGACCGCGGCCTTCGACGACGGCATGAAGCCCCAGCCCTCGCCGAAGTTCTTCAGGTGGGCGAGGTTCTCGTTGTTGAAGACCTGCTTGAGGCTGCGGGCGTAGCGGAACTCCTGGACGTCCCCCGTGCCGGTGTACTCGTCGGGCGAGACGGCCTCGCCCGCTCCGTGGATCGCTTCCTGCTTCCAGTAGACGCCGGGGTTGTTGAGGCGCGACTTGATGTTGGCGAGGTCGGCCGCGGGCATGTGCTTGGCGGCGTCGATGCGGAAGCCGTCGACACCGAGGGAGAGCAGGTCGTTCAGGTATCCGGCGATCCTGCCGCGGACGTAGTCCTCGCCGGTGTCCAGGTCGGCGAGGCCGACGAGTTCGCAGTTCTGGACGTTGGCCCGGTCCTGGTAGTTGCTGATCTGCGCGGTGCAGTCGTCCAGGTCGGCCGCGGAGTACACGCCGGGGTAGTTGTACTTGGTGTACGAGGAGCCGCCGGTGCCGGTGCCCGATCCCGCCGACATGTGGTTGATGACGGAGTCTGCGACGACCTTGACTCCCGCGCTGTGGCAGGTGCTGACCATGTCGGCGAAGGAGGTGCGGTCGCCGAGCCGTCCGGCGATCCTGTAGCTGACCGGCTGGTACGAGGTCCACCACTGGCCGCCCTGGATGTGTTCCTGGGGCGGCGAGACCTGTACGTAGCCGTAGCCGGCCGGGCCGAGGGAGTCCGTGCACGCCTTGGCCACCGAGTCGAACTTCCACTCGAAGAGAACGGCGGTGACGTCCTTGTCGCCCGGGGTGGAGGCCTGGGCGGTCGTGGTGGGGGCCACGAGAGCGGCGGCGCCTGCTATCAGGGCGAGCGCTGCAGACAGTGGTCTGCGTGCCATGTTTCCTCCTGCTGTGGGGGAAATGCGGGTGACGGTGCAGCCTCACGTGGCAACGCGCCCTGCCCTCAAGGCTCCTGAAGGTTCTTGCTGCAAGAATGCAAACCTTGCCGCGGTGGAGACCGTACGAGCCCGTCCGGCCTCGGTCAACCCTTTGGACACCGCCCGCTCACATCCACGAAATCCAGCAGTTTTCTTTCTGCAAGGTCTTACGCAAAACATTGCAGCACTGTTAGGTTTCTCCCGACTCCGGTCCGGTCGGCCGGGGGTTCGGTGACCCCGGACCCCACGCGCCCGGCCGGCCGGGCCGGTCACGGACAAGAGAGGCACCCGGAGTCGCTCACTCCCCGCCGGCCCATTCAGGGCCGACTCCCGGTGCCTCTCCTGTACGCCCGGACACCCACGGGCCGGGCCTCAGGCGCCGCGGACCGCGGCGGTGGAGCCCCGCACCACCAGCTCCGGCTGGAACACGTACTCCGTACGCTGCACGGGGCTGCCGCCGATCTCCTCCAGCAGGGCGCTCACCGCGGCCGCGGCCATCGCCTGTACGGGCTGGCGCACCGTCGTCAGCGGCGGATCGGTGAACGCGATCAGTTGCGAGTCGTCGAAGCCGACCACAGACACGTCGCGCGGCACGTCGAGCCCGCGCTCCCGGGCCGCACGCACCACACCCAGCGCCATCAGGTCGCTGCCGCAGACGATGCCGGTGCACCCCTGCTCAAGCAGCGCACCGGCCGCGACCTGGCCGCCCTCGACGCTGAACAGCGTGGAACGGACGAGGAGTTCGGCCTCGGCGCGGCCCAGGCCCAGCAGGTTCACGGCGGCTTCGACGAAGCCCTCCCGTTTGCGGCGGGACGGCACATAGCGCTGCGGCCCGATGGCCAGGCCGACCCTGCGGTGACCGAGATCGGCGAGGTGTCCGACGGCCATCCGTACGGCGGCGGAGTCGTCGGGCGAGACGAACGGGGCACTGATCCGTTCGTTGTAGCCATTGATCAGGACGAACGGTACGCCGCGGTCGGTGAGCGCGGCGTACCTGGCCGGGTCGGCCGACATGTCGGCATGCAGCCCGGAGAGGAAGACGATCCCGCCGACGCCCCGTTCGACGAGCTGCTCGACGAGCTCGTCCTCGGTGGCGCCGCCGGGCAGCTGGGTGCAGAGCACCGGGGTGTAACCGTGCCCGGCCAGTACCTGTTCGACGGACTGCGCGAACGCCGGGAAGATCGGGTTGATGAGCTCGGGCGTCACCAGTCCGATCAGCCCGGCGCTGCGCCGGCGCAGCCGTACGGGGCGTTCGTAGCCGAGGATGTCCAGCGCGGCGAGCACCCGCTGACGCGTGGTGTCCGCGACGCCCGGTTTCCCGTTGAGCACCCGGCTGACGGTCGCCTCGCTGACCGCTGCCTGGCCGGCGATGTCCGAGAGTCTCGGCGCACCGCCGGTCCCAGGGCTTCTGGGCAGGGGGACGGTCACACCGTCCACCACACCGTGGTGTCCGCGGGCAGTTCGATCTCGGCACCGTCGGCGGCGACCGGGGTGCTGGACAGCAGCACGGTGCCGCGTACGGGGATGCGTACCGGACGGCCTGTCGTGTTGACGGTGCAGACGAATCCGGGGCGGGCGAAGATCAGCAGACCCTCGGGGGCCTGGAGCCACTCCACCACGGTGCCGGCGCCGAGCCCCGGGTGCACCCGGCGGGCGGCGATCGCGGCCCGGTACAGCTCCAGCGTGGAGCCCGCCTCGCCGGTCTGCGCCTCGACGCTCAGCCCGCCCCAGCTGTCGGGCTGGGGCAGCCAGCTGCCGCCGGTGCCGAAGCCGTACGAGCTGCCGTCGCGGGTCCACGGAATCGGCACCCGGCAGCCGTCGCGGAAGCCGTCCTGGCCGTCCGCGCGGAAGAACGACGGGTCCTGACGGACCTCGTCGGGCAGGTCGGTGACGTCGGGCAGGCCCAGCTCCTCGCCCTGGTAGACGTACGCGGAACCGGGCAGCGCCAGCATCAGCAGGGTGGCGGCGCGGGCCCGGCGCAGGCCCAGCTCGCGGTCGCCGGCGTCACGGATCTGGGTGCCGAGGCCGGGCGGGTTGGCGAACCGGGTGGCGTGCCGGGTCACGTCGTGGTTGGAGAGCACCCAGGTGGTGGGGGCGCCGACCGGACGCATCGCGTCCAGCGAGGTGTCGATTACCTTGCGGAGCTCGGCGGCGTCCCAGGCGGTGGACAGGTACTGGAAGTTGAACGCCTGGTGCATCTCATCGGGGCGCACATAGTTGGCGGTGCGCTCGACCGTGGGGGTCCAGGCCTCGGCGACGGCAATGCGTTCGCCGGGGTACTCGTCGAGGATGGTGCGCCAGGAGCGGTAGATCTCATGGACCCCGTCCTGGTCGAAGAACGGCATGACGTCGTTGCCGAGCAGCTTGAGCTGGTCGTGGGTGCCGAGGTCGGGCAGGCCCTCGGCCTTGACGAGGCCGTGGGCGACATCGACCCGGAAGCCGTCGACACCCATGTCGAGCCAGAAGCGCAGGATCGAGCGGAACTCGTCGGCGACGGCCGGGTGTTCCCAGTTGAAGTCGGGCTGCTCGGGCGCGAAGAGGTGGAGGTACCAGTCGCCCGGGGTGCCGTCCGGGTCGGCGGTCCGGGTCCAGGCGGGGCCGCCGAAGATGGACTCCCAGTCGTTGGGCGGGAGTTCGCCGTCCGCGCCCTTGCCGGGGCGGAAGTGGTAGCGCTCGCGCAGCGCGGAGCCGGGGCCCTCGGCGAGGGCACGCCTGAACCACTCGTGCTGGTCGGAGGAGTGGTTGGGCACCAGGTCCACGATGATCCGCAGGCCCAGGTCGTGGGCGTCCCGGATCAGCGCGTCGGCGTCCAGCAGGGTGCCGAACATCGGGTCGATGGCACGGTAGTCGGCGACGTCGTAGCCCGCGTCGGCCTGCGGGGACGCGTAGAACGGGCTGAGCCAGACCGCGTCGACGCCGAGGTCCTTGAGGTACGGAAGTCTGTCCCGTACGCCTGCGAGATCGCCCATGCCGTCGCCGTTGCCGTCGGCGAAGCTCCGCGGATAGACCTGGTAGATCACCGCGTCCTGCCACCAGCCGGTGCGGTGGCCCGGAGCGTCGTCGGACGTGCCGGTGGAGGGGGCAGCGAGGTGCTGGGTCATGTCGTCCCTGGGGTGTCTGGGTGGGGAGCGTCGCCGGGACCGGGTCGGGATTCCGGCGACGCCGTGACTTGGTGCGTGCGGGGCGTACGGGGCGGGCCGCGTCAGCCCTTCACGGCTCCGGCGGACATGCCGGTGACCAGATGGCGCTGGGCGAAGAGGAAGACCAGGGCCGCGGGTATCGCGATGAGCACGGACGCGGCGGTCATCGGCCCCCACTGGGCTCCGTACTGGTTGACGAAGAGCTGCAGTCCGCCCGCGAGGGTGAGGTTGTCCTCGCCGACCATGAAGGCGGAGGCGTACGCCACTTCGCCCCACGCGGTGATGAAGGAGTAGAACGCGGTGACGGCGAGGCCGGGCTTGGCGAGCGGCAGGATGAGCCGCCAGAACGTGCCGAACGGGGTGAGGCCGTCGACCTGCCCGGACTCGTCGATCTCGCGCGGGATGGTGTCGAAGAAGCCCTTCATCATCCAGGCGCAGAACGGCACCGAGATGGTGAGGTAGGTGATGACGAGGCCGGCGGGCTGATTCAGCAGCCCCATGCCGGCCATGATGTTGTAGATCGGCACGATGAGGACGGCGACCGGGAACATCTGGGTGATCAGCAGCGTCCACATCAGCCCGCGCTTGCCGGGGAAGCGGAAGCGGCTGACGGCATAGCCGGTGGAGGCGGAGATGATGACGCCGAGAAGCGTGGTGAGTCCCGCGATGAGCAGGGAGTTGCCGAACCAGGTGAGGAACTTCGTGTTCTGGATCAGGTTCGTGTAGTTCTCGAACGTCGTCTCTTTGAAGAAGTCCGTGGTGGTCGCGTACGCGGCGGGCTTCAGCGAGGTGAGCAGGACCCACAGCACGGGGAAGACGGCGATCACGGACGCGACGATGAGCGTGAGGTGCAGCCCGACGGAGGCGATCGGCGAACGCTCGCCGCGCAGCCGGACCTTGCGCGCGGAGTGCCGTGCGGAGGTCGCCGGGACGGTGGTTGCGGGGGCGGTGGTCACCAGTCGTCTCCCTGTGTGCGGAGGACTCGCCGGTACACGGCGGCGAAGATCATCAGGAGTACGAGGATCAGCACGCCCCAGGTGGAGGACTGCGCGAAGTCGCGCGGGCTGATCTCGAAGGAGAACTTGTACGCCTGGGTGACCAGGATCTGGGTGGCTTCACCGGGTCCGCCGCGGGTCAGCAGGTAGATCACCGGGAACATGTTGAAGGTCCAGATGGTGGAGAGCAGGATCACCGTGGTGGAGACCGGCCGCAGTCCGGGCAGCGTGATGTGGCGGAACCGCTGCCAGGCGGTGGCGCCGTCCATCTCCGCGGCCTCGTACTGCTCGCTGGGGATCGACTGCAGTCCGCCGAGCAGGGCGACCATCATGAACGGCACGCCGAGCCAGACGTTGACGGCGATGACGGCGAACTTCGCCCAGGTGGGGTCGTTCAGCCAGGGTATGCCGTCGATCCCGCCACCGGAGAGGATCTTGTTGAGCAGCCCGCGGTCCTCGTTGTAGAGGAAGCGCCAGGCGAACACGGAGACGAAGCCGGGGATGGCCCAGGGCAGGATGAGCGCCATCCGGTACGCGGAGCGTCCGGCGATCCTGCGGTTGAGGATGTTGGCGAGGGCCATGCCGAGAGAGAAGGTGATGGCCACACAGGAGACCGTCCACACCAGGGTCCACCCGAGCGTGCCGAGGAACTGATTGCCCGTGAGCGCCTCGGTGTAGTTGTCCAGGCCCACGAACTTGTACGTGGCGGGCGAGTGGTTGACACCGATGGACCGCTCGACGTTGCGCTCATTGGCATCGGTCATCGACAGGTAGATGCCGCGGACCAGCGGGTAGCCGATGATCACGCCGATCACGACGACGACCGGGGCGACCATGGTCCAGGCGTACCAGTGGGTCGACAGAGCCCGCCGGAGCCTGCTCGGCGGCGGGGGGTTGCCAGTACCGCGGCTCCGGCCGCGGGCGACGTCGTCGCCCGCGGCCTTCGCCACCGACTGGCTGGTGTGGACAGCCATCAGTCGGCCTGCCTTCCTGTTACTTCCAGCCCTTGAGGAGCTTGCGGTAGGAGTCGCCGGTCGTCTTGACGGCCTTCTCCGGCGCGGTCTGGCCGGTCAGGACCTTGGTGTACTCGGTGACGAGCGGCGCGAAGAGGCTGCCGGTCTCCGGGATCCAGGGGCGCTCGACGGCGGTCTCGACGACGGGCTTGAAGAAGCCGACGATCTCGTTGTCGACGACGTCCTGCTTGGCGTAGGCGGAGGTACGGGTCGGCAGGAGGCTCAGCTCCTTGGTGACCTTGGCCTGGGTGTCGGCGGACGTCATGTAGTCGACGAACGCGTAGGAGGCGTCGAGGTTCTTGGACCCGGCGTAGACGGCCAGGTTGTGACCGCCCTGCGGGGCACCCTGCGCGGCGGAGCCGGCCGGGACCGGGGCGATGCCCAGGTTGGCCTTGTCCTTGAACTCCTTGCCGGCGTAGGTGTCGGCGACGGCCCACGGGCCGTTGATCATCATGGCGACCTTGCCGTCCTTGAAGGACGACTGCATGTTCTCCCAGCCGTCCGTGGCATCGGTCTTGGCCGCACCGGAGTCGACGAGGTCCTTGACGACCTTCATCGCCTTGACGCCCTCGGGGTTGTCGATGGTGACGGACTTGGTGGAGGCGTCGACCATGTCGCCGCCCTCGCCGTACAGGAAGGAGAGGAACCAGTACGCGTCGTCGCCGCGCAGGTACATACCGGTCTTGCCGGTCTTGTCCTTGATCTTCTTGGAGACGGTCTTCAGCTCGTCGATGGTCTGGGGGACCTCGACGCCGGCCTCCTTGAAGATCTTCTTGTTGTAGAAGATGCCCATGGAGTCGATGACCTGCGGCACCGCGTACGTCTTGCCGTTGTACTTGGTGGACGCGGCGGCCTGCTTCAGGAAGTCGTCCGGCCTCTGCAGCGCGGCAGTGCCGTCGAGCGGGGCGAGGTAGTCGAGGTCCGCGAACTCGGGGGTCCAGGCGACCTCGGAGCGGATGACGTCGGGCGCGTCGGAGCCGGACTGGGCCGCGTTCTTGAACTTGTTCTGCGCGTCGCCGAAGGGCACGTTGACGTACTTGATGTGGACCTTCGGGTGCTGCTTGGTGAAGTCCTCAGCGATCTTCTTGAAGACCTTGTCCTCGCTGCCCACGGTGGAGGTGTCCCACCACGTCACCGTGCCGGAGAGCTCGCCCGAGCCCTTGCTCGTGCCGTCGGACTCGCTGTCGCTGCCGCAGGCGGTCGCCGCGAGCGCCAGGGCCGCGACCAGGGCGGTGGCCGTTATGCCACGTCGCATCTGAACTCCTTCAACTGCCGTACCGCTCCGTCGCGGCGCCGGGTCGACGTGAACGTAACAAGGATGAAAGAACGCCGAAAGAGTTTGCGGAAGATTTCTGCAAGCTTCGGCGATCGTTACATTCGCGTGTCCTCACGGTTGCCGTCAAGCCTCTTGACGCGAGCCGTCAATCCCTGGCAGTGGCAGGCCACAGCCCACGATGCCGCAGTGCGACGATCTGACTGCGATCCGCAATCCGGGCTCGCAAGACCTTGCAAGATGTTGCCGCGATCCCACTCCGGAGCACCCCACAGGTACGGTCGTCCGATTCCTGTGGATGGTGGGCAATCCGACATACGCCCGGTACAGTCCACTTCCATGACCGCACGGCTTGCCGATATCGCAACTCAGGCGGGGGTCAGCGAAGCGACGGTCAGCCGTGTACTGAACGGCAAGCCCGGTGTTGCAGCGGCCACCCGTGAATCCGTTCTCGCCGCGCTCGACGTTCTCGGCTACGAACGGCCCGTACGGCTGCGCAGGCGCAGCGCGGGACTGGTCGGGCTGATCACGCCCGAGCTGGAGAACCCCATCTTTCCGGCGCTGGCCCAGGTCATCGGCCAGGCGCTGACCCGGCAGGGCTACACCCCGGTGCTGGCGACCCAGACCCCCGGCGGCTCCACCGAGGACGAGCTGACCGAGATGCTGGTCGACCGTGGCGTCTCGGGCATCATCTTCGTCTCCGGGCTGCACGCCGACACCTCGGCCGATATGCAGCGCTACGAGCAACTGCGCGCCCAAGGCGTCCCGTTCGTCCTGGTCAACGGCTTCTCGCCCAAGGTGCAGGCGCCGTTCATCTCACCGGACGACCGGGCCGCGATGCGGCTCGCGGTGACACATCTCGTGTCGCTGGGCCATCAGCGGATCGGCCTGGCGGTAGGGCCCAAGCGGTTCGTGCCGGTCCTGCGCAAGATCGAGGGCTTCCATTCCACCGTGCAGGAGCAGTTGGGCCTCGCCCCGGCCGAGGTGGAAGAGCTGATCCAGCACTCGCTGTTCACCCTGGAGGGCGGGCAGGCCGCCGCGTCGGCGCTGATGGAGCGGGGTTGCACGGCGGTGGTGTGCGCGAGCGACATGATGGCGCTCGGCGCGATCAGGGCCGCCCGCCGGCTGTCGCTGGAGGTGCCGCGCGATCTGTCGGTGGTCGGTTACGACGATTCGCCGCTCATAGCGTTCACCGATCCGCCGTTGACCACGATCCGTCAGCCGGTCACGGCGATGGGCCAGGCCGCCGTGCGCACCCTCCTGGAGGAGATCGGCGGCACACCCGCTCCGCACAGCGAGTTCGTCTTCATGCCCGAACTGGTCGTTCGCGGTTCAACGGCCGCAGGTCCCGGCCCCGCTCCGGCTTCCACCGCCGGAGCCGTTCCAGGATCGCACGCCCGCTCCTAGCGCGCAGTACCAGCAGTTCAGATGTGCAGCCCCGAACCGATCGGAGGATGATCGGGCGGGGGGAACATTTCTGGCAGACTCTGTGCCTATGGGTGAATTGAGCGTGACGTCACAGGAAGGCCGGCCGGAGGCCACCGCGTCACCCATCGTGGACGAGGCGGCCCCCACGGCAAACACTCGGCAGAACGCCGGGTGGCAACGCGGCGGCCCGGCGAGACTGCGTTCCCTGCGATCCCCTCGCCGGCCGCGCATCTGGTTCGAAATCCTGCTGATTGCAGCCAGTTACTGGGTGTACTCGCTGGTGCGCAACGCCGTCCCCGAGCAGAAGGCCGAGGCCCTGCACAATGCCGACTGGATCTGGTCGGTCGAGACCCGCCTGGGCATCGCTGTGGAGCAGACGGTCAACCATGCGGTGAATTCCGTGACATGGCTGATCGTGTCGATGAACTACTACTACGCGACACTGCACTTCATCGTCACCGTCTGTGTGCTGGTGTGGCTGTTCCACCGTCACCCCGGCCGTTACGCGGCGGCCCGTCTGGCCCTGTTCGCGACCACGGCCGTGGCACTGCTCGGCTACTACTTGTACCCATTGGCACCGCCCCGCCTGATGAACGGCGGCCACTTCATCGACACCGTCCTGGTCCATCAGACCTGGGGATCGATGGCCTCGGGCAACTTCAAGAACATGTCGAACCAGTACGCGGCGATGCCCTCGATGCACATCGGCTGGTCGCTCTGGTGCGGCCTGACCATCTTCGCGCTGGCCTCCGCCCCCTGGGCGCGCATCCTGGGCCTGCTCTACCCGGCGCTCACCCTGCTGGTGATCGTGTCGACCGCCAACCACTTCTGGCTGGACGCGCTGGGTGGCATGACGTGTCTGGCCTTCGGTTACGCGATCTCGTACGCCTGGTACGGCTCGCTGCCGCACCACCTCCCGAAGCGGGTTCCGCTGCCGCGGGAGAGGTCGCGGCCGGCCGGCCTGTCCGCGGGCACACCGATCCGGACGCAACGCCCGGCGACGGACGCGGCAGCACGCAATTCGAGCCCGTCCGGCGTTTGAGGACATCTTTCGGACCCTCCGGCGTTTGAGCACCGGGGTCCGGGGCGGAGCCGCATATCGATGCTGCCGGGAAGGGGCTGGCAGGGGACAGGCCCGGCCGGCCCGCCCGTCGCCGAGGCCCGCCGGAGCCGGCCCGCCTCGCTGTGCACACGTACCGGCTCGTCCAGGGCCTCGTTGTCGGGGCACGGGCCGGGCGGACGCGGCGTGCGAACCGGCGCTGGGCGCGTTCATCGGACACTGCCGCGCACTGCTGGACACAAAGGACACATCAAGCCGGCCCAGGGCTTGAGGGCGCCCTCCAGCCGGTGCGGCGCTTGAGGACGCACCGAGCCGCCCGGCCTTGAGGGCATCCCTTCAACCCGTCCGGGACTTGAGAACCGGGGCTCCGGGGCGGAGCCCCGAAAGGCCCCGCGCCCTGGCGGGCCCCCCTCACGCACCGTAGAACCGCTCCTCCACCACTGCCCGCGCCCGCCTCGTAATCCGCCGGTAGTCGTCCAACATGTCCCCGACATGCCCCGGCTCGTACCCCAAGTACCGCCCCACCGCCGTGAGTTCGCGCGGCCCCGACGGAAACGTGTCGCCCGGCCGCCCCCGCACCAGCATCACCGCATTGCGGACCCGCGTCGCCAGCACCCACGCCTCGTCCAGCGTCTGCGCGTCCTCGCCCGAGATCAGCTCCGCCGCGCACGCCGCGGCCAGCGCCTCGCGGGTACGGGTCGTCCGCAGCCCCGGTTCCACCCAGCCGTGCTGCATCTGCATCAGCTGGACCGTCCACTCGACATCGCTCAGCCCGCCGCGCCCCAGCTTGGTGTGGAGCGTCGGGTCCGCACCGCGCGGCAGCCGCTCGGACTCCATCCGGGCCTTCAGACGGCGGATCTCGCGGACCGCGTCCTCCCCGAGGCCCTCCATCGGGTAGCGCAGCGGATCGATCAACTCGATGAAGTCACGGCCGAGTTCCTCGTCACCGGCCATCGGCTCGGCGCGCAGCAGCGCCTGGCTCTCCCAGACCAGCGACCACCGCCGGTAGTAGGCCTCGTACGACCTCAGCGTACGCACCAGCGGCCCGCTCTTGCCCTCCGGCCGCAGATCCGCGTCGATGATCAACGGCGGGTCGGCGGTGGGCAGTTGCAGCAGTCTCCGCATCTCGGACACCACCTGGTTCGCGGCCCGGCCCGCCTCCTGCTCGTCGACGCCCTCGCGCGGTGAGTGGACGAACAGCACATCGGCGTCGGAGCCGTATCCGAGCTCGTGTCCGCCGAAACGGCCCATGCCGATGACCGCGAACCGGGTGGGGAGGGTGTCCCCCCACTGTTCACGTACGGCGGCGCGCAGGGCGCCCGCGATCGTGACGGCGTTGAGATCGGTGACAGCATTGCCGACCCGGTCGACGAGGGCCCCGGGGTCCTCCTCGGCGGGGCGCTCCTCCGTACCGTACGAGCCGATGAGGTCCGCGGCCGTGGTCCGGAACAGCTCGCGCCGACGCACCCCGCGGACCACGGCGACGGCGGATTCGGCACCCTCCGCGCGCCCCACCGCGGCCAGCACCTCCTGCTCCAGGTGCTCCCGGCTGCGCGGCTTCAGCCCCTGCGGATCGCCGAGGATCGCCACCGCCTCGGGCGCACGGAGCAGCAGGTCGGGGGCGAGCCGGCCGGCCGAGAGCACCCGGGCGAGGTTCTCCGCGGCCGCGCCCTCGTCCCTCAGCAGCCGCAGGTACCACGGGGTCTTGCCGAGTGCGTCGGACACCTTGCGGAAGCCGAGCAGCCCGGCGTCCGGATCGGCGGAATCCGCGAACCAGCCGAGCAGCACCGGCAGCAGGGTGCGCTGGATGGCGGCCTTGCGGGACACCCCGGACGACAGCGCCTCCAGGTGCCGGAGCGCGGCGGCCGGGTCGGCGTACCCGAGAGCTTCGAGCCGGTGCACGGCCGCCTTCGCGCTGAGCCGCGACTCACCGGGCGCAAGCTGGGCGACGGCGTCGAGCAGTGGCCGGTAGAACAGCTTCTCGTGCAGCCGCCGCACCACGGAGGCGTGCCGCTTCCACGCCTGGCCGAGCTCGGTGATCGGGTCCGTACGCATCCCGAGGGAGCGCCCGAGCCGCCGCAGATCCGACTCGGCCTCCGGGACCAGATGGGTGCGGCGCAGCCGGTAGAGCTGGATCCGGTGCTCCATGGCGCGCAGGAAGCGGTACGCGTCGTCCAGCTGCGCGGCGTCCACCCGCCCGACATAGCCGCCCGCGGCGAGCGCCCGAAGGGCCTCCAGCGTGGTGCCGCTGCGCAGGGTGGCATCGCTGCGGCCGTGCACCAGCTGGAGCAGCTGTACGGCGAATTCGACGTCCCGCAGCCCGCCGGGACCGAGCTTGATCTCGCGCTCGACGCGGTCGGCGGGGATGTTGTCGACGACTCGTCGGCGCATCTTCTGTACGTCGGCGACGAAGTTCTCGCGGTCCGCGGCCTGCCATACGAGCGGCGAGACTGCCTCGACGTACTCCGCGCCCAGTTCGGGATCGCCGGCCACCGGCCGGGCCTTGAGGAGCGCCTGGAACTCCCAGGTCTTGGCCCAGCGCTGGTAGTACGCGAGGTGCGAGGACAGCGTCCGTACGAGGGGCCCGTTGCGGCCTTCGGGACGGAGATTGGCGTCGACGGGCCAGATGGTGCCCTCGACGGTCGTGTCGGAGCAGATCCGCATCATGTGCGCGGCCAGCCGGGTGGCGGCCTGTACGGCTGCGCTCTCCTCGCAGCCGTCGACGGGCTCCGCGACGAAGATGACGTCGACGTCGGAGACGTAGTTCAGCTCGTGCCCGCCGCACTTGCCCATCGCGATGACGGCGAGCCGGCACTGGGCGGCGTCGGAGGGCACGGCCGTACGGGCGATGGCGAGCGCCGCCCGCAGGGTCGCCGTGGCCAGATCGGCCAGTTCGGCGGCGGCCTCGGCGACGTCCGTCGTACCGCACACGTCGCGGGCCGCTATGGCCAGCAGGCACCGGCGGTAGGCGACGCGCAGCGAGTCGGGGTCGTCGGCCCCGGCGAGCCCCTGCTCGAATTCGGCCACTCCGGGGTGCAGATCGGTGGCCTCGTAGGTGACGAGCGCGTGCCAGTCGCGGGGGTGGCGGGCGAGATGGTCACCGAGCGCCTCGGACGCCCCGAGCACCCCGAGCAGCCGGTCCCGCAGCGGTTTGGCGGTGACGAGGGTGTCCAGGAGGACCTGCCGCTCGTCCGGCTCCTCGGCCTCCACCAGCCGGACGACGCCGCGCAGTGCCAGATCGGGGTCGGCGGTGGCCCCGAGGGCGTCGAGCAGCACCGGATCGGAGCGTACGGACGACAGTTCGGGCAGGTCGAGGAGCCGCTCCGCGGCGGAGGGGTCGGTGAAACCGTGCCGCAGCAGTCGGGTGAATGTACTGCTCCTGCGCCCCGGCACCGTCGTCATTCCGTGCTCTCCCGCTCGCCGCCCACACACAATCCAGCATTCCGAGCCTAGCCCCGCACCGATGATTTCGTAGCGGGTGCGCCGTCCGCACTTCGCAGGCACGATCACCTCAAGGACCCGACCGGGAGGCCCGCATGTCCGGATTCGAACCCTTCGCCGAGCCGGATACCCGCTACGGCCACGAGAACGCCACGGCCGGCCCCTGGTCGGCGGCGAAGGAGCTTTTGACCAGGGGCGGAGATGTACTGGCTGGGCACGGTCCGTCCGGACGGCCGCATGTCACCCCGCTGATCGGGGTGGGGGGCGGAGTGCGCGCTGCACTTCAGCACGGGCGCGTCGGAACGCGAGGGCCGGAATCTGGCCGCCAACCCGGAAGGGGTACTGACCACCGGTGACAACACCCTGTCGGAGGGGATCGACGTGGTGGTCGAGGGCCGGGCGGAGCGTGTGACGGACGGAGACCGGCTGAACCGGCCGGCCCGACTGGTTGCGACGTGTCCTCGCGGCCCGCACGCCTCGTCATGGGCTGGGCGTGGGGGCCTCGGTCGCCGATGAGCTGCACGCGTTCCTCGACTCGGCGAAGCGCGTGGAGATCGAGCACCGGGTGGAGGAACAGGTCCTGAAGGACGACGCGCTGGACGGCGCGCCGCCCCGCATGGGGGTGGACCTGGACGCCGGGACGGCGGTGGTCCGGCGGAAGCCGGAATGCTGAGCCCGGACCGGACCGAGCCGCCCCTGCGTCCGTCCGCGCTCAGTTCCCGGACGGCTCCGGCCGGGTCGCGATGACGACGGTCGCGTACAGCTCGTCGGAGGTGACCACGCGCGGGATCAGGCCGCTGCGGGCGATGGTCTCCTCGGCCCGTGCCGCCTGCCGTTCGCTCGTCTCGACCAGCAGATGCCCACCCGGTGCCAGCCATCGCGGAGCCTCGGTGGTGACCCGCCGCAGGACGTCGAGGCCGTCCCGGCCACCGTCGAGGGCGACGCGCGGCTCATGGATACGGGCCTCCGGGGGAAGCAGTTCGACGTCCTGCGTCGGTACGTACGGCACATTGGCCAGCAGAATCTCCACCCGGCCGCGCAACGAGCCGGGGAGCGGCTCGAAGAGGTCGCCCTCGTACACCCGGCCCCCGTCGCCGACGTTGCGCCGGGCGCACCGTACGGCTGCGGGTTCGACGTCGGCGGCGTGCAGTTCGATCCGGTCGAGCGTTGCGGCGAGCGCGGTGCCGAGGGCTCCCGAACCGCAGCAGAGGTCGACGACGACCGCCCCGGGCCCGGCGAGGGCGGCGGCCTGCCGGACCAGGAACTCGGTGCGGCGACGGGGTACGAAGACGCCGGGGTCCACGGCGATCCGAAGACCGCTGAACTCGGCCCAGCCGAGGACGTGTTCGAGGGGCAGTCCGGCGGCCCGCCGTTCGACCATGGCCGCGAGTTCGGCATGGTCGGCGGCCGTGGAGACGATCAACTCCGCCTCGTCCTCGGCGAATACGCAGCCGACGGCGCGGAGTGTGGTGACGATGGAGGAAACGGCGAGCGGTGAAGCGGAAACCGACATGAAGCGGAGCCTTTCGGGAAAGCCGATGGGCGCTCCGCGGTCGATTATGTCGGGTCGACCACGCGATCGTGAGGGGTGAGCACCCAGCCTGATACAGCGGTAATGGGTCTCACCTCCTTGGTCGGTCCCCGTGTTGGGAGGGGTCACATTACCCCAGTCGCGGCCTCGGACGGTGTCCCGGCCGGGAAGGCCACCTGACGGAGATGTCCGACGCGGCGGCGCGGGCCTGACTCATCGCCGGCTCTCCGCGTGCTCGGGCGCGCCCCGCTTTGACGGCTCTCCCTCCGCCCCCACCGCCACCGGCCTCGGTCGGTGAGTGGCTGCGGCCTGTCCGGAAGTACCGGCCGAGGAAGACCACGCCGCCGGACATCGCCATGCCGGCCGCGAGGCCCGCAACGACGGCGAGAGCGGGGTCGCGGCGACGTACGAGCAATATTGCCCACTGCGCAATTATTCTCGGCGCGGAGATACTGAACCCATGGAGAGCTCTGTGGGACTGCGGGAACGCAAGAAGGAAGCCACCAGGCAGGCCGTGCACGAGGCGACATTGCGGCTGACCGTCGAGCACGGCTTCGACCACGTCACGGTGGAGGCCGTCGCGGACGCGGCCGGAATCTCCCGCAGAACATTCTCCAACTACTTCACGGGCAAGGAGGACGCCCTCCTGCACGGCGAGGAGCAGCAGATCAGGGACCTCGTCCGCACCGTGCGCGACCGGCCCGCCGAGGAGACCGCATGGGCGGCACTGCGGGCGGCCATGACACAGTTCGCCGAACGGGTCGCACCACCGGAACGCGAGTGGGCCCTGCGGACCAGGCTGGCGATGCAGCACCCCTCACTGCTCGCCCGGCAGCTCGCCAACCACGCAGCCCTGGAACGGGACTTGGCCGAGGCCGTGGCGTCCCGCCGGAGCCCGTCGCAGAAGTCGGTCCGCCCCCTGGTCCTGGCCGCGGCGTTCCTCTCCTCGCTGCGGATCGCCATGCGCATGTGGATCGAGGAGGACCTGGCCCGGGAGCCCGCCGAGGTGATCGACGAGATCCTGGACGAGATGGCCTGCCGGTTCGACTGATAAGGGATACGGCGAAGGGCCGACGGTGCGAGACCGTCGGCCCGAAGCCGCTCACGTTCGCTCGGACAGCGTCGGCAGCAGCGCCTTCTCAGCTCGAAGGCCGTGACCTCGCCGCGGTACTCCTCCCACTCCTGCCTTCTTGTTGCGCAGGAAGTTGTACGCGCTCCGAGCCACCTCGAACACGGCGACGCGAGCAAGCCCGTCAGGAGGTGAGAATGCCGATGCCGTCTCCCAGCAGCTTCAGTCCGAGGACGAAGAACAATGCCGCCATCACGGCGACGTTGTGCTGGGCTGCCCAGTCTTTCCAGTCGCCGAGCGTGGTCTTGGCTCGCTCGCCCCCGAGGAGGAAGACTCCCAGTGGGGCCAGCAGGCCGAGGGTGGCGATCAGGACGAAGATTGCCAGCGATGCGATCTGCTGCCCGACCGGCAGTCCGGCTGAGCCGATCGCGGCGCCCGCGGCGATGGTCAGCGGGGCGTTTTTGGCGTTGAGCGCGGCCAGGGCCAGTCCGAGTGCGAAGACCTTGACCGGCGTGAGGCGGTCGATCGCGCTCATCCACTTCGGCAGCTGAGCTTGTGAGGAATCCTTTGGGCGCCGGTGCCATTGCCGGGCACCGAAGAGGACGAGGAACAGGCCCAGGGCGAGCTTGAGGGCTCCCACCCAGGTGGCCGGGTGGTTGTGGGCGGAGGCACCTGCCGGGGAAGCGATCGCCAGCATCACCGCGCCCAGTGCTGAGAGTCCCAGGATCCAGCCGATGGTGAAGAGGACTCCGTTGAGACGTCCCCGAGGCGTGGCGAGTACGAGGATGATGGCGATGATGGGGAGCGGGCTGACTGCCACGGCGGCCGCGAAACCCAGTACGTCACCAAGAACTGCGCCCATGGTTGCCTCCGTGTGGGGTCGGGGTGGCGATCCGGTTGATCAGGGCTTGGCGCGAGAGGGTGCCCGGACCGCCTCGGCGGCGCAACGGGCTGGTGCGCGATCGGCTGCGCCACTGTCTTCACGACCGTGCGGAAGCGGCTGCCCGAGAATGGTGACGACGACATACTCCGCACGTCCCACCGGTTCCATCTTCCTGCGCCTGGCCGAATCTGTCCTCGGGAGCTTTCTCGGGACGGGAGGGATCAGGACTGGACCCCGCAGTGCCGGAATTTCCCGGGGATCCGCCTCAGGTGACCACAGGCCCAGGGCCCGGGGTGCGAGGCAGTACATCCGCGGTGAGGATTGTTTTGTGGGGGCGACGGCGCCTCATGTTCGGGCGCTTGGCGACCCTCGCACCGATCCGTGGCAGGAGAATTTCACGATGACTGCGACGACAGGTGCAACCCAGCCGGCTCCCCCCGAGCGTCCCGGCAAGACGGACGGGGTCTGTGGCGAGTTCACTGTCATTACCGAGATCAAGCCGGGCCATGCGGATGCGTTGCGTGAGGATCTCGCCACGCTCGCCAGCGGGTCCGCTGACGTGAAGTCCCGTGCGGCGCTGCGCCAGATCGGCACCCTGCATGACGCCCGGCACGTGATCTTCGACAACGACACCCGGTTCATGTTCGCCAGTGTCTTCGACGGCTCCTGGGACACCTACATCGACGACTTCGCCCAGACGGTAGTCGGGGCAAACTTCGACAAGATCTTCTCGCACAGCAAAGGGTTCCCCGGCGTAACCGACCCAGGGGTGAAGGACTGGTTCGTCGCCCACCAAGCCCCCGCAGGTGTCTTCGTCAGCTCGTATCCCGATCTGACCGTTCAGCAGATCTGGAAGGACCAGCGCGTGGACGACGCGTTCCAGGAGGTGCTGGACACCGCCGAGTTCCGGGCGATGCTGGACAACCCGGCCAACGCGGAGTTGGTGGCCACGTCGGCCTTCCAGAAGCTGCTGGAGGAAGCCTCGGCCTAGAACCCGGACACAGCCGCCCCTCGGAGCCCACCCACCCTCGGTGGACCGCGGCGGCCGGTGCGGGTCGGCCATCGCAGGGTTGTCCGGACAGAGACCGATACGGAGGCACAAGCGACCATGAACACAGCGGACAGCAGCGCGGCCGGCGTGAGCGTCGAAATCGACGACGTCCAGAGCGGGGCACTGCGTCCGCGGCCCGTGCCCTACCAGGGAAAGTTCGTCTTCCTGCGCGTCGATGACCGCCACGCCGGGCGCGCCCTGGTGCGGCGGCTGCTCCCGGTGACCTCGGGTGGTCTGCTGGGCGCGGACCGGAGCCAGGATGCCTGGGTCGCTGTGGCATTCACCTTTCAGGGGCTGAGGGCCCTGGGGGTGCCCCAGGAGTCGCTGGACAGCTTTCCGCGGGCGTTTCGTGAGGGCATGGCCACTCGGGCGGAGCTGATCGGCGACGTGGGCGAGAGTGCACCGGCCCACTGGGAGGTACCGTTCGGAACCGGCGATGTCCACATCGCGTTGAGCGCTCTCTCCTCCGATACGGCACAGCTGGACAAGGAGCTGGAGCGGGCCCGTTTCGCCTACGCGGACACACCCGGTGTCCAGGTGATCTGGCAGCAGGACGTCCATCAGCTCCCGACCGGGCGTACCACCTTCGGCTTCCGTGACGGCATCAGCCATCCGAACATCGAGGGCGTCGGACTGCCCGGCTCCAACCCGCAGGAAGCCCCCATCAAGGCGGGCGAGTTCATCCTCGGCTACCCCGACGAAACCGGCAGCCTGCCGCCCATGCCCAGCCCCGATGTGCTGGGGCGCAACGGGACCTACGTAGCCGTTCGCAAGATCCACACCAACGTGGCGGCCTGGCGCCGGTACCTGCGCGCCAACAGCTCCAGCGCCGAGGAGGAGGCACTCCTGGCGGCCAAGATGGTCGGGCGCTGGCCGAGCGGCGCGCCACTGACGCTGGCGCCGGAGCACGATGACCCGGAGCTGGCGGCCGATCCGCACCGCGTCAACAACTTCCTGTACCGGGAGAACGACGACCGAGGGTTCCGGTGCCCCGCCGGTGCGCACATCCGGCGCACCAACCCCCGCGATGCCACCATCATCGGCAACGCGCGGATGCACCGCCTCATCCGCCGCGGCACCACCTACGGCCCGCCGCTGCCCGAGGACGTGCTGGAGGACGACGGCGCCGACCGCGGCCTGGTCGGAGCATTCATCGGGGCCCACCTGGAACGGCAGTTCGAGTTCATCAAGGCCGAATGGGTCAACGACGGCAACTTCATCGGCTACCCCGGCGAGAAGGACCCGGTGGCCGGGCACCACGGTGGAACCGGCAGCGTCACCATCCCGGAGAAGCCGGTCCGGCGTCGCCTGCAGAACCTGCCCAGCTTCGTGGTAACCCGCGGCGGTGAGTACTGCTTCCTGCCGGGTCTGCGCGCCTTGCGCTGGCTCGCCGAGCTGGAGGACTGACGGCGATTCACACTCCCTGAGGTCCGATCACGCTCTCCGAGGAAAGGTCGAAGTCATGGCAGCACAGTTCGTCCGCTACACGCCTGACGTCGAAGACGACGACCTGAACTTCGACCGCAACGTGCAGACGGTGATCGAAAAGACCGAGAGCTACATCGCCGATTCAGTCAAGGCCGGTGGTACCGGACGGGCCCTTCGCGACGCCCATGCCAAGGGCTACGGGCTGGTCCGAGGGGAAGTGGAGATCCTGGACGGGCTGTCCCCCGAGTACGCCCAGGGAATCTACGCGACTCCGGGAACCCACGATGCGCTCATCCGCTTCTCCAACGGCTCGCCTCACGCCGGAGCCGACGCGCGACTGGGCGCCGCCACCGGACTGGCGCTGAAGATGTTCGACATCCCCGGCCCGACCCTGCTGGAAGACGAACCGGACACAGGCACATTCGACTACGCCAACATCAACGCACCAGTCTTCTTCTGCAACACGGTCGAGCACTACCTGTTCATCCAGGAACTGTTCCTGAACGCGCCGGCCTACTTCTCCCAGGGCCGACCCGGCGCGCATCGTTTCTTCACCGATTTCGTGACCGGGAAGGGAACGCTGGACCAGGACGACTGGGCGTGGGACGAGTTCCTGGCCTTCCTGCGCGTGTCAAAGACGCCTCCGGCAAACGTGCTGCTGTCGAGCTACTGGACGATGGGCGCGGTCCGGCACGGGGACTACATCGCCAAGGTGCGCATCACCCCCGACCCGTCCTTCGCCGCCGCGGTGGTCCGGCGCACCCTCGACCCGGCCTCGGCAGCGGAGGTCTTCCGACCGGCCCTGCAAGCCGAGTTGCAGGAGCGGCCCTACGCCTTCGACATCCAGGTCCAGCTCTGCACCGACCTGGAGCGCATGCCGGTGGAGGACACCACCGTGGAGTGGCCCGAGCAGCTCTCGCCGTCCGTCACCGTGGCCAAGCTGCGGCTGCCGCAGCAGGACATCTCCGAGCCGGAGAATCTGGAGAAGATGGATGCGCTGTCCTTCACGCCCTGGCGGGTCACCGCCGAGCACACGCCCCTGGGCAACATCATGCGGGCCCGCAAGGAGGTCTACCGGCGATCCTCCATCGAGCGCCACAAGCTCAACCAGCAGCCACGCACAGAACCACGCAGCGCCGACGAAGTACTTGGCCCGGCCCAATGAGGCCGGCTGATGTGACGGCAGGCGACCGGCGATCACAATCCCTGCTGTACAGCGCTGTACAGCAGGGAAGTACAGCAACCTCCGCTGATCACAGGCCCGGCCACCGCCCGGCCGTGCGCAACGCACGGCAGCGTTCGCGGCTTAACCCCATCTGACCTGCGACTACGAGTCAAAGCGCTTGCGCGCGGGAGCTTCTGGCCCACACGTGGTCGATGCGGCACCTGACGGCCCGCAGACGGCCCGGAGCGAGTGAAACAGCTTCGGGCCCGACGGTGCGACACCGTCGGGCCCGAAGCCACGTAAAGGCGCTCCAAGCGCTGACCAGCCCTTACAGCACCGGCAGCAGTGCCTTCAGCTCGAAGGCCGTGACCTCGCTGCGGTACTCCTCCCACTCCTGCTTCTTGTTGCGCAGGAAGAAGTCGAAGACGTGCTCGCCGAGTGTCTCGGCGACCAGCTCGCTCTTCTCCATCAGCGAGATCGCCTCGCCGAGGTTCTGCGGCAGGGGTTCGATGCCCATCGCGCGGCGCTCGGCGTCGGACAGGGCCCAGACGTCGTCGTCGGCGCCGGCCGGGAGTTCGTAGCCCTCCTCCACGCCCTTGAGGCCCGCGGCGAGCAGCACCGCGTACGTCAGGTAGGGGTTGGCGCCGGAGTCGATGGAGCGGACCTCGACGCGGGCGGAGCCGGTCTTGCCGGGCTTGTACATCGGGACACGGATGAGCGCGGAGCGGTTGTTGTGGCCCCAGCAGATGTACGAGGGGGCCTCGCCGCCGGCGCCCGCGGCGCGGGAGGAGCCGCCCCAGATGCGCTTGTAGGAGTTGACCCACTGGTTCGTCACTGCGGAGATCTCCGCGGCGTGGGTCAGCAGACCGGCGATGAAGGAGCGGCCGACCTTGGACAGCTGGTACTCGGCGCCCGACTCGTAGAAGGCGTTGCGGTCGCCCTCGAAGAGGGAGAGGTGGGTGTGCATGCCCGAGCCGGGGTACTCGGAGAACGGCTTCGGCATGAACGTCGCCTGCACGCCCTGCTCCAGCGCGACCTGCTTCATCACCAGGCGGAAGGTCATGATGTTGTCGGCGGTGGAGAGCGCGTCCGCGTACCGCAGGTCGATCTCCTGCTGGCCGGGGGCGCCCTCGTGGTGGCTGAACTCGACCGAGATGCCCATCGATTCGAGCATGGTGATCGCCTGGCGGCGGAAGTCCATGCCGACGTTCTGCGGGGTGTGGTCGAAGTAGCCGGAGCTGTCGGCGGGGGTGGGGCGGCTGCCGTCGACCGGCTTGTCCTTCAGCAGGAAGAACTCGATCTCGGGGTGGGTGTAGAAGGTGAAGCCCAGGTCGGAGGTCTTGGCGAGGATGCGCTTGAGGACATAGCGCGGGTCCGCGAAGGACGGCGAACCATCGGGCATCAGGATGTCGCAGAACATCCGGGCCGTGCCGGGGGCCTCCGCGCGCCACGGCAGGATCTGGAACGTACCCGGGTCCGGCTTGGCGATCATGTCGGACTCGTACACCCGGGCGAAGCCCTCGATGGCCGACCCGTCGAAGCCGATGCCTTCGTCAAACGCCTGTTCCAGCTCGGCGGGGGCCACGGCAACGGACTTGAGGTAGCCGAGGACATCGGTGAACCACAGCCGTACGAAGCGGATGTCGCGCTCCTCAAGCGTCCTGAGGACGAATTCCTGCTGCTTGTCCATAGCCACATCCTTGCAGTTCAGACGGTCCGTGCACCACCGCCCGGGGTAGGGGAGAAGCTCCAGTATCACGACCCGGGATTTCACCCAGATTACGCACACGACGTGAGATGGAGCACCCGGCCACCCACTACGATCTGCGCCCATGGTGCGCACGGGTCGGAGCGGCTTCGCGACTGCCCGGTACGCACCGGTTTTCCCGACCGCTTCTTGTCCCTCCCCGCCTCTTCGCAGAAGGACCTGACGACATGAGCTTCGACCGCAGGACCCGCATAGAGCAGATGCGCAACGCCGACCACGCGCGGCAGCGCCGCAACCGTGTCCTGGCCATAAGCCTGAGCGTCCTCGTCGTCGTGGGCCTGGTCGGCTTCGGCTCGTACATGGTGCTGGACAAGTCCGAGGCGTCGGAGAAGGAGAAGGCCGTTCAGGCAAAGGACGCCAAGGCGTCCGCGGCGGAGCAGAAGAAGCTCGCCGACGAGCCGATCGAGGGGCTGAAGACGTGGGACGCGAAGAAGCTGACCCGCAACCACGTCACCGAGACCGTCACGTACCCGATGAAGCCCCCGGTCGGCGGTGACCACAACCCCGTATGGATGAACTGCGAGGGCGAGGTGTACAAGAAGTCGATCCCCGACGTGAACGCCGTGCACTCGCTGGAGCACGGTTCGGTGTGGGTGACGTACACGGACAAGGCCTCGGACGCCGATGTGGCGAAGCTCGCCGAGCGGGTCGGCAGGACGCCGTACTCGCTGATGAGCCCTTACGAGGGCCAGGCCGGGGCGATCATGCTGAGTGCCTGGGGCAATCAGGTGACGGTGGACAGCGCCGATGACCGGCGGGTCGACCAGTTCTTCGCCAAGTTCGTCCAGGGGCCGCAGACGCCCGAGCCCGGTGCCGCGTGCACGGGCGGGCTGGGGGGCCGGTGACCGTGGCGAAAGGCGACCGGCGCATCCAGTGGGTGGCGGGCTCCGCCGTCGTGCTCGCGCTGCTGTTCGCGGGGGCGGCGACGGTCGCCTCCGCGCGGGACGACGGCACGGACCACGCCGCCGCCCCCGCCCCGCGCACGCCCGCGGTGGAATCGGCGGACGCCGGTTTCGCCCGCGACATGGCGGTTCACCATCAGCAGGCCGTCGAGATGTCCTTCATCGTGCGTGACCGTACGAAGGACGAGGAGGTACGCCGTCTCGCGTACGACATCGCCAATACGCAGGCCAATCAGCGGGGCATGATGCTCGGCTGGCTGGACCTGTGGGAGCTGCCGAAGGCACCCGCCGGGCAGGAGCCGATGGCCTGGATGGCGGCTGGGCACGAGGGCCACACGATGGACGGGATGGCGGGCATGGGGGCCGGCTACCGGGCCCATGACGGCTCCCTCATGCCCGGTATGGCCACCAGGACCGAACTGGACCGGCTCCGCAGGGCGAACGGCAAGAAGGCCGAGATCCTGTACCTCCAGCTGATGACCGACCACCACAAGGGCGGCATCGACATGGCCCGCGGCTGCGCCCGGCTGTGCACGGTGAAGGTGGAGAAGCGGCTGGCCCAGGGCATGGTCGAGGCCCAGCAGTCCGAGGTGGACATGATGGCCCGGATGCTGGCGGCACGAGGTGCGAAGCCCCGGTCCTGAAAGATTCCCTCCGAGCCACATATGCACCCGAACGGGTGATAGCGCTCGCGTGCCCCGAACGGGCCCATGACGATGGGTTCGCTCGGGGTCGTACAGCATGCCCACCGGCACGCAGGAGGAATCCCTCATGACCACCGCCAAGGACATCATGCACACCGGGGCCACATGGATCCCCGCGCACGAGACACTCGACCGCGCCGCACAGCTGATGCGCGACCACAAAGTGGGCGCGCTGCCCATCTCGGCCGAAGGCGAACAGGACCGGATGATCGGCATACTCACGGACCGCGACATCGTGGTCGGCTGTGTGGCGATGGGACACGATCCGTCGAAGATGACCGCGGGCGACCTCGCCCGGGGCACCCCTCGCTGGATCGACGCAGGGGCGGGTGTGGAGATGGTTCTGGAGGAGATGCAGACCCATCGGATCCGCCGGCTTCCCGTGGTCGAGAACAAGAAGCTGATCGGCATGATCAGCGAAGCCGATCTCGCGCATCACCTCTCCGACGAGCAGATCGCCCTCTGGGTGGAGAAGGTCTACGCCCCGGGCTGACCGGCTCGCGATCACCCGGCCCAATGGCCCGGTACCCCTCGCCCACGAGGGGTGCCGGGTCGCTGTGCGTTCTCGCCGCCAGGCCCTGTGTTGCTGCGGCGATACGTTTCCGCGCGCGGTGCATACGGGGCGGGGGTAGGGTGCTCGACATGACCCTGAGTGGACGTACGACATACGGACGGTTGTTGCCGTTCGTCGCGCTGCTCATCGGGATCACTCACCTCCTCAGGGGCGTCGTGGCGCGGGTGTCGCCGGGCGCGGGGCCGGTATCCCGGCCCGGCCGGGCCCCTCTCGCTTCGTTGTCGGTGCTGTGCATATAGGAGGGGTGCCTCCCCCTCCCCCAGCAGACCGAAATACCGACAAGACCCCGAGGTGCTTCCGCCATGCGTACTCCACCCACCCGACGCGCCGTGCTCGGCGCCGCTGTCGCCACTGCCGGTACGGCAGTCCTGGCCGCCTGCTCCGGCGAATCCGACACGGCGCACAGCGGTACGAAGGCCGGCGGCGCGAACGCCGGCGGCACGAGTCACGGCGGTGCGAACCACGGGACCGCCCCCCACGCGAAGCCCAGGGGCGAGTACGTCACCCCCGACGGGGAGGAGGTCGCCGCGGCCGAGGCCGGGCGGGGTTCCGGTCCCGTACACAAGATCCACCTCACCGCCACCCCGTCCCGCCTCGATCTGGGCGGCGGGCTCGTCGTCAGCTCCTGGGCCTACGAAGACCGGCTGCCCGGCAAGGAACTCCGGGTCGCGGTCGGCGACACCCTGGCGCTCACCCTCGCCAACCACCTTCCGGCGACGACCAGCCTGCACTGGCACGGGCTCAATGTGCGCAACAACATGGACGGCGTACCCGACCTGACCCAGCCGCCCATCAAGCAGGGCGCCGAGTACGCGTACCGCTTCAAGGTGCCGCACCCGGGAACGTACTGGTTCCATCCGCACACGGGCGTCCAGCAGGACCGCGGTCTGTACGCGCCACTGATCGTCGACGACCCCAAGGAGCCCCTCAAGTACGACAAGGAGTGGGTCGTCGTCCTCGACGACTGGGTCGACGGGGTGGGCGGCTCCACGCCGGACGGGGTGCTCGACGAACTCAGCGGGGGCCGGGGCGGCATGGGCCACGGGATGGGCCACGGGATGGGCCATGACGGCATGGATGACAAGAGCGATTCGGGCGACGCCGGGCACGGGGGTTCCCCCAAGTCCGCCAAGTCCGCCAAGCGCCGCTCCGGCCCCTCTCGGATCATGAAGAAATCGTTCAGCGAACTGCTCGACAGCCACGGGGGCAATGTCGACTACCCGCACTACCTGATCAACGGCCGCATCCCGAAGGCCCCCACCTCCTTCGCCGCCAAGCCCGGCGACCGGATCCGGATTCGCATCATCAACGCGGGCGGCGACACCGCTTTCCGTGTCGCGCTGGGCGGCCACCGGATGACGATCACCCACACCGACGGCTACCCGGTCCGGCACACCACGACGGACGCCCTGCTGCTGGGCATGGGTGAGCGGTACGACGTGGTGGTCACCGCCGGGGACGGGGTGTTCCCGCTGACCGCGCTCGCCGAGGGCAAGAGGGCGTCGGCGCTGGCCCTGCTGCGTACCGGACAGGGCGCGGCGCCCAACGCCTCCGTACGGCCGAAGGAGCTGGACGGAAAACTGGTGGAGGCGGGCGAGCTGTCGCCGGACGAATCCGTGGCACTGTCCGTCCGCGAGCCCGACCGGACCCTCCGGTTCAAGTTGACCGGCAACATGGCCGCGTACAACTGGGGCTTCGATCACAAGCCGTACAACCCCGGGCAGCGCCATCCGGTCAAGGCGGGCGAGCGGGTCAGGATGGAGTTCTACAACGTCACGGAGATGTGGCATCCCATCCATCTGCACGGACACTCGTTCGGGCTGGTGGGATCGGCGGGGCCCAGTCGCAAGGCCTCCCATCGGGGCCAGGCGGCCTGGGCGCGCAAGGACACCGCGATCGTCCGGCCGAGCAGCTCGATCGCCGTGGAGTTCGACGCGGACAACCCGGGTCTCTGGATGCTCCACTGCCACAACATCTACCACTCGGACGTGGGCATGATGACGGTCGTCGGCTACCGCCACTGACCCGTTCCTGGCGGGCGGCTCCGCTGTTGCGCGGCCCGCCAGGACATCGCGTCAGTCAGACGATTACACTGGTGCGCGTGCCTCAACTACGCCTCGCACTGAATCAGATCGACTCGACCGTCGGTGATCTCTCCGGCAACGCCGAGGCGATCGTCCACTGGACCCGGCACTCCGCCGAACAGGGCGCCCATCTGGTGGCGTTCCCCGAGATGATGCTGACCGGCTACCCCGTCGAGGACCTGGCCCTGCGGTCGTCCTTCGTCGAGGCCTCGCGTCAGGCGCTGCGCGCGCTCGCCGCCCGTCTCGACGCGGAGGGCTTCGGAGAACTCCCGGTCGTCCTCGGCTACCTCGACCGCTCCGAGACGGCCCAGCCGCGCTACGGGCAGCCCGCCGGTGCCCCGCAGAACGCCGCCGCGGTACTGCACCGCGGGCAGGTCGCGCTGACCTTCGCCAAGCACCACCTCCCCAATTACGGTGTCTTCGACGAGTTCCGGTACTTCGTGCCGGGCGACTCGATGCCGGTCGTGCGGGTCCATGGCGTCGATGTGGCGCTCGCGATCTGCGAGGACCTCTGGCAGGACGGCGGCCGGGTGCCGGCCGCGCGGGCAGCCGGCGCCGGACTGCTGCTGTCGATCAACGCCTCACCGTACGAGCGGGACAAGGACGACACCCGGCTGGAACTGGTCCGCAAGCGGGCCCAGGAGGCCGGCTGCACGACCGCGTATCTGGCGATGATCGGCGGCCAGGACGAGCTGGTGTTCGACGGCGACTCGATCGTCGTCGACCGGAACGGCGAAGTGATCGCCCGCGCCCCGCAGTTCGCCGAGGGTAGCGTCGTCCTCGACCTGGACCTGCCGGCCGCCACGGCCGAGGCGCCGTCCGGTGTCGTGAACGACGGGCTGCGGATCGACCGCGTGGTGCTCTCCGAAGAGCCCCTTCCGGCGTACGACACGGAGCTGACCGGCGGTTACGCGGAGCGGCTCGACGACGACGAGGAGCTGTACTCGGCGCTGGTCGTGGGCCTGCGTGCGTACGCTGCCAAGAACGGCTTCAGCAGTGTGCTGGTCGGGCTCTCCGGCGGGATCGACTCGGCGCTGGTCGCGGCCATCGCCTGCGACGCGCTGGGCGCACAGAACGTGTACGGCATCTCGATGCCGTCGAAGTACTCCTCGGACCACTCCAAGGGCGACGCGGCCGAGCTGGCCCGCCGTACCGGTCTGAACTTCCGCACCGTACCGATCGAGCCGATGTTCGACGCGTACATGGGCTCGCTGGGGCTCACCGGCCTGGCCGAGGAGAACCTCCAGTCCCGGCTGCGCGGCACGATGCTGATGGCCGTCTCCAACCAGGAGGGCCAGATCGTCCTCGCGCCGGGCAACAAGTCCGAACTGGCGGTCGGCTACTCGACGCTGTACGGCGACTCGGTCGGGGCGTACGGCCCGATCAAGGATGTCTACAAGACGTCGATCTTCCGCCTCGCGAAGTGGCGCAACCGCGCCGCCGAGGAGCGCGGGCAGACCCCTCCGATCCCGGAGGCGTCCATCACCAAGCCGCCGAGCGCCGAGCTGCGCCCGGGACAGGTCGACACGGACTCGCTGCCCGACTACGACGTACTTGACCGGATCCTGGAGCTGTACGTCGACCGGGACCAGGGTCTGGACGAGATCGTCGCGGCCGGGTTCGACGAGGCACTGGTGGCGAAGACGCTGCGGATGGTGGACACGGCGGAGTACAAGCGGCGGCAGTACCCGCCGGGCACGAAGATCTCTCCGAAGGGCTTCGGCAAGGACCGGCGGCTGCCGATCACGAACCGGTGGCGCGAGTCGGGGTGACCGGGGCCGTCCGGCGGCCGTTCCGTCCTCAGCCTCCCCCATGGCCTCAAGGGCATGGGAGGGACCCCCTCGACGGGCTTGATTTCAAGCCCGTCCGGCGGCTGAGGACAAGCGCGCCCGGAGGGTGCGCGGCCCCCCGGGTCGGTGCGCGTCCGCCTCGGCCTCGCTTCACGCGGTCCTCGCATCCGCGCTCGCGACGATCCGTGCCACACTCCCGCGCTCCCGGCACAGCACACCCGCCGTGACGGCCACCGCCGGGCCCGCGACCACGAGGGCCGGGCCGATCAGGGCCGGCGACGTCCAGACCCGGCCGGCCGCGATCGCCGCGCCGCCCAGCCATGCGCCACCCGCGTCGGCGAGGTTGAACGCGGAGTGGTCGGAGGCGGACGCCGGGGTCGGGGCTTCCTCGGCCTTGTTCATGACCACTGAACGCCCCCGAGCCCGCTGGAACCGGACCGGCCGCCGGTCACAGCTCCACGCGCGCCGCGATCGGCAGATGGTCGCTGTCCGTCGCCGGGAGCGTCCACGACGACATCGGCTCGACGCCCTTCACCATGATCTGGTCGATCCGTGCCATCGGGAACGACGCCGGCCAGCTGAAGCCGAAGCCGTCGCCGGCCGCGCCCTGGGTGGACCTCATCTGGGAGGTGACCGCGTTGAGCGAGCGGTCGTTCATCGTGCCGTTGAGGTCACCGAGCAGGATCACCTTGCCGAGCCGTTCGTCGGCGATGGCCTCGCCCAGGGCGTCCGCGCTGTCGTCGCGCTGGTTGGCGGTGAATCCGGCGTGCAGCTTGACCCGTACGGACGGCAGATGGGCCACGTAGACGGCGACTTCGCCCTTGGGAGTCGTCACCGTGGAACGCATCGCCCGGGTCCAGCCCATCTTGATGTCGACCGGCCGGGTGTCGCTCATCGGGTACTTGCTCCACAGGCCGACGGTCCCCTGCACCGAGTGGTACGGGAAGCGGTCGGCGAGCGCCGCCGCGTACGCCGACACCTTGCCGCTCGGCAGTTCCTCCAGGGCGACGATGTCGGCCCCGGAGTCCGCGACCTGCCGGGCGGTGCCCGCGGGGTCGGGGTTGTCGGCGTTGACGTTGTGGGTGGCCACGGTGAGGTCGCCGCCGCTGCCCGACTTGTCGGAGAGCATCAGCCCGCCGAAGAGATTGAGCCAGACCACGACCGGCAGAAGCAGGGCGATCAGCGCGGTCGCCGAGCGGCGCACCAGGCCCAGGATCAGCAGCAGCGGAACGAACACGCCGATCCACGGCAGGAACGTCTCGGTGAGGCTGCCCAGGTTGCCGATGGTGTTCGGAATGTCGGCGTGGAAGACCATCACGAGGGTGAGGAGGACCGCACAGACGGCAAGGACGATCCCGCGCCGCCAGATGCCCTTGTCGCGGGTCCATCTGTCGCGCAGGTCCCGGAAACGGGATCCGGACCCGGTGCGCCGCGGCTCCGCACGGTCGTTCCCGGTGTCCGCTCCGTACGCCTGCACCATCGCGCTGTCCTCACTGCCTTGCCGTGCATGTCGCCGCGCCCTCGACCCTAGGCGATGGGCGGCGTGTTTCCTGCCGTCCACGACGGCTGTACTGCCACGAGGACGATGGGCGGGGTCCGGCGGGTTCCTGCCAGGAGGGATCTGCGGGGGCTTGTGACAGAACGATCACACTCGGGCGGGTCCGGGGGTGTCAGCCGTCGGCGGCGGGCCGGGGGGCGAGGCCCTCGGTCAGAACCTGGATGATGCTGTCGGCGAGATCCTCGGGCAGCGGCGCTTCGGGCCGGTGAATGGTGCGTACGAGCATGGGCCCCAGGAACAGGTCGTCCATCAGTTCCACGTCCAGGTCTCCGCGGAGCTCGCCGGCGTCGACCGCCCGCTGCACGGCGGCCAGCATGGCGGCGCGGCGGGGGGCTATGACGGTGCACTGGTATTCGGACCACAGCTTGGGGTGACTCTTCATCTGCGCGAAGACGTTGTGGAGCAGGACGGAGGAGCGCTGGGCCAGACCGCGCCTGCGCAGTGACTCCAGCAGCAGCCGCAGGTCGTCGAGTCCGGCGGTGCCGGAGACGGTCGGTTCCGGGGGCTCGATGTCTCGCAGGACATCGACGAAGAGCTCCTCCTTGCCGCTCCATCGCCGGTAGATGGTCGCCTTGCCGACCCCGGCGGTCCGGGCTATCCGCTCGATGGACAGGCCGGCGAGGGGCTCACCGGCCTCCAGCAGTTCGATGACGGCGTCCAGGATCGCCCGCTCGGCCGCCGCACTGCGCGGCCGGCCCCTTCGCGGTTCCGGATCCTCCCGGACCGGGCGGCCCTCGCCCTGTGCCTCTGCCTCCACCTGCACGTGAATCCACCTCTCGCCGCACCGTCCGCCGTTCCGATTCTCGCCGACGCCGACGGTGCCTCTGTGAGCCGCCCCAGGGTTCCGGTGGCCGCCCGGAACCCTGGGCGGCGTCTTCAGCTCTCCGGGGCCGTGACTTTCACCGGCCCACCCCTGCACGTACCGACCGTTCGCCCTCGCCGGACTTCTGTCCGGCGGGCGTCCTCCCCGGCAGGAACATCGCGACGACGAGAGCGCCCACCAGGGCGATGGTCGCCGAACCGATGGCGGTGACATGCATCGCCTTCAGGAACGCGTCGTTCGCCGCGGCGACCAGCGGGGCACCCGCCGGGCCCAGCTTGTCCGCGAGGCCGAGCGTCGACTCGATCGACTCCCCCGCCGCTTCCCTGACACCGGCCGGGAGCACACCGAGGTGCCCCTCGATTTCGCCGCGGTAGACGGTGGAGAGCACCGAGCCGAGCACTGCTATGCCGAGCGCCCCGCCGACCTGCCGGAACGTGTTGTTGATGGCCGATCCTGAACCGGCCTTCTCCCTGGGCAGTGCCTGCATCACCGAGACCGTGACCGGCGTCATCACATGCGCCATGCCCGTGCCCTGGACGAAGAAGAGCACGCACAGCACCCAGACCGGCGTGGTGGCGTCGAACAGTGCGAACGCCGCGAGGCCGAGCGCGACCAGCAGCATGCCGACGGTGCAGACCACACGGGCGCCGAACCGGTCGACGACCAGCCGGGCGCGCGGCGCGAAGATCATCTGGGCGGCGGCCAGCGGCAGGATCAGCAGACCGGCCTGCAACGCGCTCCAGCCGCGCACGCTCTGCATGTAGAAGGCGGAGAAGAAGGTCACGCCCATCAGCGCGAAGAAGACGAGCGCCATGGAGGCGACGGCCGCGGAGAACGACGGCTGCTTGAAGTACGAGATGTCGATGGCCGGGTGGCTGGTGCGCTTCTCGTGCCGGACAAATGCGGCCAGGACGACCAGCCCGCCGATGACAGGGAGGAGCACGGTGGGGTCGGCGAAGTCGGCGAGCTGGCCGCCGCGGATGATGCCGTACACCAGCAGGACCAGACCGACGAAGGACAGCACGACACCGAGCGGGTCGGTCCGGCCCGGATTCGGGTCCTTGGAGTCCGGCACCAGCACCACCATCGCGATCAGCGCGACGATCACGACGGGCACGTTCACCAGGAAGATCGAGCCCCACCAGAAGTGTTCGAGCAGCAGTCCGCCGGTGATCGGGCCGATGGCGATGGCGAGGCCTACGCTTCCGGCCCAGATGCCGATGGCCTTGGGCTGCTCGTCACGTTCGAAGACGTTCATCAGGACGGCGAGCGTGGCCGGCATGACGAACGCCGCGCCGAAGCCCATCACGGCACGCCAGGTGATCAGTTCGCCGGGCGAGCCGGACATGGCGGCGAGGGCGGAACCGACACCGAAGAGGCCGATGCCGAAGAGCAGCACCTTCTTGCGGCCGATGCGGTCACCGAGCAGGCCCGCGGTGAAGAGGAGTCCGGCGAAGACGAGCGTGTAGGCGTTGATCGCCCACTCCAGCTCGCTCTGGGTGGCTCCGAGGCCGGTGGGTGCGGGGCCGGCGATGGTCTTGACCGCGACGTTCAGGATCGAGTTGTCCAGCACCACGATGAGCAGGCTGAACATCAGAACGACGAGGATCGCCCAACGGCGGCGGTGGACCGCCTCGGGGACCTGGGGCAGGGCGTCGCGAGCGCCCGACGGTATTGACATGCCAGGAGCCTATATGATTTCGATACGATACCGTCTCGTATTGTAAAGTCTTTACCGGGTGGGCGCCTCCCGGGGACGTGCGCGGGCCCACTTCCCGTGGACGGCCACGGGATGCCACCATGGAACCGGTCCGGGGACGCCGTCAGGGCGCCTCGAGATGACGAAGGAGCCGTTGGCAATGTCGCTTCAGGCTGCGCAGAACAAGTCCGCCGCATCCCCCTCGGGTGCCCCCACCGACAGCAGCAAGGCGCTGTACGGGGGCAAGAGCACCCGCCGTATTTCCATCCACGACATCGCCGCCGCCACCGAGCGCGGTGAGAAGTGGCCCATGCTCACCGCCTACGACGCGATGACCGCGTCCGTCTTCGACGAGGCCGGTATCCCGGTCATGCTCGTCGGCGATTCCATGGGCAACTGTCACCTCGGTTACGAGACCACCGTGCCCGTCACGATGGACGAGATCGCCATCCTTTCCGCCGCTGTCGTACGGGGCACCAAGCGCGCCCTGATCGTCGCCGACCTGCCCTTCGGGGCGTACCAGGAAGGGCCCGTCCAGGCCCTGCGCAACGCAACCCGGCTGATCAAGGAGTCCGGTGTCGGTGCGGTCAAGCTGGAGGGCGGTGAGCGCAGCCACGAGCAGATCCGGCTGCTGGTCGACGCCGGAATCCCGGTCATGGCCCACATCGGTCTGACCCCGCAGTCCGTCAACGCGATGGGATACCGGGTGCAGGGCCGCGGCGAGGAGGCGGCCCAGCAGTTGCTGCGCGACGCCAAGGCGGTGCAGGACGCGGGCGCGTTCGCCGTCGTCCTGGAGCTCGTACCGGCCGAGTTGGCCGCCGAGGTCACCCGCACCCTGCAGATCCCGACCGTCGGCATCGGCGCCGGTCCCGACACGGACGCCCAGGTGCTGGTCTACACCGACATGGTCGGACTGACCGGTGGCAAGGTGCCGCGCTTCACCAAGCAGTACGCGAACCTGCGCAAGGTGCTCGGTGACGCGGCGAAGGAGTTCGCCGAGGAGGTCGTGGGAGGCAGCTTCCCGGCCCCTGAGCACACCTTCCACTAGTTCCACCCGGGCCTGATCAGCAGGAAAGACCCTTGGGCCGACCCTGCTGATCAGGCCCGGGGCAGGGCCACTGCCCGCACCACCGACAGCCCGCCGACATCCCCCATCGGCGGGCTGTCGGCCTGTTGTCGGCGGACTGTCGGTGGCGCCTGGTCCCATGGTGGACATGACGCGAATCGACAAGAACCCCAGGAGCGGCCCGAACGCCGTCGAGGTCCGGGGGCTGGTCAAGCACTACGGCTCGACCAAGGCTCTGGACGGCGTGGACCTCGATGTCCGCGAGGGCACCGTACTCGGTGTGCTCGGCCCCAACGGCGCCGGCAAGACCACGCTCGTACGCTGCCTGTCCACCCTGATCATCCCCGATGCCGGACACGCCACCGTGGCGGGCTACGACGTGGTGAAGCAGCCCCGGCAGCTGCGCCGCACCATCGGTCTGACCGGGCAGTACGCCTCGGTCGACGAGAAGCTCTCCGGCTGGGAGAACCTCTACATGATCGGGCGGCTGCTCGACCTGCCGCGCAAGACCGCCCGGTCCCGGGCCGACGAGCTCCTGGAGCGGTTCTCGCTCACCGACGCGGCCCGGCGCGCCGCGATGGACTACTCCGGCGGCATGCGGCGCCGGCTCGACCTGGCCGCCTCGATGATCGGCAGCCCGGCCGTCCTCTATCTGGACGAGCCGACGACGGGGCTCGACCCCCGGACCCGTAACGAGGTCTGGGACGAGGTGCAGCGGATGGTCGCGGAGGGGGCGACCGTGCTGCTCACCACCCAGTACATGGAAGAGGCCGAGCAGCTCGCCAACGAGCTGACCGTCATCGACAAGGGCAGGATCATCGCCCGCGGCGGGGTGAACGAGCTGAAGGCCAAGGTCGGCGGCCGCACCCTGCAGATCCGGCCGTCGGACCCGGCGCAGCTGCCCGCGATGGCGCAGGCGATCCGGGAGGCCGGTCTGGACGGGGTCTCGGGCGCGCAGGCCGTCCCGGATGAGGGACTGCTGTACGTGCCGATCCTCAGCGACGAGCAGCTGACCGCCGTCATCGGCCTGCTCGGCACCCGGGGCTTCTCGCTGGCGCATGTCGCCACCGCACTGCCCAGCCTGGACGAGGTCTTCCTGGCCATCACCGGCGAGAAGTCCGCTTCCGCCGCCGCATCGATCCCCGAGGAGGTCGCGGCATGAGCACGGCGACTCTGACGCCCACCCCCACCGAGACCGCACCGGCGAAGGCACTCCACGACGAGGGCCGGATCGGGCTGCGCGCCAATCTGCGGCACATCGGAGCGCTGGCACGGCGCAATGTCCTCCAGATCAAGAAGGATCCGGAGTCGATGTTCGATGTGCTCCTGATGCCCATCGTCTTCACGCTGCTGTTCGTGTACGTGTTCGGCGGTTCGGTCGGCGGCAGCATGGGCGGCGGTCGGCAGGAGTATCTGAACTACCTGGTCCCCGGCCTGATGGCGATGATGGGCATGAACATCTCCATGGCGGTCGGCACCGGTGTCAACGACGACTTCCGCAAGGGAGTCATGGACCGGTTCCGGACGATGCCGATCGCCCGTTCCTCGGTCCTCATCGCGAAGATCACGGTCGAGCTCGGCCGGATGATGGTCGCCACGCTGATCCTGCTGGGCATGGGCTTCGCGCTCGGCATGGAGCTGCAGACCTCGGTGTTCGGACTGATCGGGGCGGTCGCGCTGTCGGCGGTGTTCAGCGCCGCAATCATGTGGATCTTCATCCTGCTCGGGCTGGCCATGAAGACGGCCCAGGCGGTTCAGGGAATGGGGATGCTCGTGCTGATGCCGCTCCAGTTCGGCTCCTCGATCTTCGCCCCTACCAAGACGATGCCCGGCTGGCTCCAGACGTTCACCGATTACAACCCGCTGTCCAATCTGGCGGACGCGGTGCGCGGTCTGATGATGGGCGGCCCGATCGCCCACTCGGTGTGGGTGACGCTCGGCTGGGCCGCGGTGATCACCGCGGTGACAGGGCCGCTCGCGGTTGCCAAGTTCCGCAAGAAGTCCTGAGGCGCGGTCCGACGCCGGCCGGTACCGGTGCCCGTGCCCGTGTCGGTACGCGGGCGGCCGGTGGTCGGCGCCGGTACGTACGCGGGCGGCCGGTGGTCCGGGCCGCGGTTCACTCCCGGTACGCGTCGACGAGGGCGGTGGCCTCCTCCAGGGTGAGGCCGCCGCCCTCGGCGTACGCGGCGTCGTAGGCGGCCCGGCCGAGGACGGCGACGGCCACTTCCTCCGCTCTGGCGTAGTCGTGCCGCTCCACCGCCGTCGGCACATGCCCCCGGGGCAGCAGCTGCCGGCCGGCCCCCAGCAGCCGGGCCGCGAGCGTGGCCCGTCGCTCGCCACCGATTCCGGCCAACGCCCGTGCGAGAGTGACGAGATGGATAACGGACATCTGGGGGGCCACCATCTGCGACAGCGGGTCGTGGGACCGCGCCAGCGCTTCCCGCCCCCGGGACAGGGCCTCGGCGTACCGTCCGTCCTCGTTGTCCAGCCAGGCCAGCCCGCCCATCACGAACCCCTCGAAGATCGCCATGGTCTCGGAGCGGAACTCCTCGCGCAGCAAGGCCAGTTGATCGCGTGCCTCGCTCGTACGGCCACTGCGGCCCAGCCACAGCGCGAGCTGGAGCCGGGCGACGGGCCTCGCCTCGTGCCCCGTCCCGTGCTCCTCGGCGATCACCTCGCGGAGGATCTCCTCGCCCTCGTCGCCCCGGCCCATTTCGGTGAGGACGGATGCGTATCTGGCGCGCAGGACCGCGACCTGGGACTGGGCGCCGAGCCACTCCGCGTAGCCGATAGCCGCCCGGAAGTCGTCGGCCGCGCGGGGATAGTCGCCCCGTCTCTCGTTGGCCTCGCCGCGGGAGGAGAGCGCTTCGGCGACACCCCAGTCGTCACCGAGCCGACTGAAGATCTCCAGGCTCTCGTCCGCGTCCGTCCGCGCGTCGCCCGCCCATTCGGCCCGGTTGGCCAGCACGTTCGCCCGCATCTGGAGAGCCCCGGCCAGCTCCCACTCGTAGCCGTACTCGCGACTGGCGCGGACCGTTTCGTCCAGCAGTTCCCGCAGATCACCGGGCTCCCCGGTGAGCATGACAGCGAAGAACCAGAGCGACGCGGGGGTGCGGCAGGTCTGCGGCTGGCCCGCCCGGTAGGTGTCCGCGATGACGCGCAGCCGGGCCATGCCCTTCTCGTCGACCCACACGTCCTTGGAGTGGTCCATGCTGACCAACTGGACCAGCGCCACCTGGCGCCGCGCCTCCTGGAGCAGTTCGGGCGACATGGGCGGCGGCGCGTCGGTGCAGCGTTCGTGGAGGGACGGCGCGGGCTCGGCGGGCGGCGCGAAGGGGTCGGGGCCCAGCGCAGCGGTCGCGTCGGCCCACTGCAGGGCGTCGGTGCGCAGATCGCGCATCTGCCAGTACCAGCAGAGCGACAGCACCATGCAGAGCGCCTCCTGCTCGTCGCGGGCGGCGACGGCGCGGCGCAGGGCGGTGCGGATGTTCTCGTACTCGCGCTGCAGGAGGTCGATGGCGGACCGCTGTCCGGCGCCGCGGAGTTCGGGGTCCGCGGTACGGGCCAACTCCCGGAAGTGCACGAGGTGGCGGCGCTCCACGGTGTCCCGCTCCCCGGCCCCGTCGAGCCGTTCGGCGGCGTATTCACCGACGGTCTCCAGCAGCCGGTAGCGCATCTCGCCGTCGTCGGCGGGCGCGGCGACGACGAGGGACTTGTCGACGAGCGAGCCGAGCAGCCCGGCGACCTCGCGCGCGTCCTGCGGCCCGTCCGCGCAGACGGCCTCGGCGGCGGCCAGGGTGCAGCCGCCCGCGAAGACCGACAGGCGGCGCAGGACGGCGCGTTCGGAGGCGTCGAGGATGTCCCAGGACCAGTCGACGACGGCGCGCAGGGTCTGCTGACGGGGCAGTACGGTACGGGCCCCGCTGGTGAGCAGGCGGAACCGGTCGTCGAGCCGGTCGGCGATCTGGCGCGGGGTGAGCATCCGCAGCCGGGCTGCGGCGAGTTCGATGGCGAGCGGCAGTCCGTCGAGGCGGCGGCAGATCTCGGCGGCGGCAGCCGCGGTCTCCTCGTCCGCGTCGATCCGGAAGCCGGGCTTCGCGGCGGCGCCGCGGTCGGCGAGCAGCCGCAGCGCCATCGGGTCGGGCAGCGGTTCGACGGGTCGGACGAACTCGCCCGGTACCCCGAGGGGTTCACGGCTGGTCGCGAGCACGGTGACGTCCGGGCAGTGGGCGAGCAGATGGTCGGCGAGGGCGGCGGCGGCCCCGACGAGGTGCTCGCAGTTGTCCAGGAGCAGCAGCATGCGGCGCCGGGAGCAGTGCTCGGTGAGGCGTACGAGGGGGTCGCCCACGTTCCCCTCGGCCACCCGGAGTTCCTCGGCGCCCGCTCCGCGCAGCACGGTCTCGCGGGCGCCGAGCGCGGTCAGCACGGCCTCCGGTACGGCCTCGGGGTCGTCGACGGGGGCGAGTTCGGCCAGCCAGACGCCGTCCGGCCAGGCGGGCCCGACGGATTCGGCGGCCTCCTGGGAGAGCCGGGTCTTGCCCGCGCCACCGGGGCCCAGGAGGGTGACGAGCCGGGCGTGCGAGAGGTCCTCGCGCAGGGCCTCTATGTCGTCCTCGCGCCCGACGAAGCTGGTGAGCCTGGCCCGGAGGTTTCCCTGCGGGGCGGTGGAGGTTCGGGTACGGGAGGGCCGGTGCGGCTCGGCCACCACTGCCGCCGCGACCGGTTGCGCCAAATCCTGGCGGAGCAGCTCCGCGTGCAGGGAGCGCAGTTCGGCTCCGGGGTGGGCGCCCAGGCGGTCGGCGAGTACGGTGCGCACCTCGTCGTACGCGGCCAGTGCCTGTGCCGTGCGCCCTGCGTCGCGCAGGGCCCGCAGCCGCAGCGCCTGGAGGGGTTCGTCGATCGGGTGCTCGGCGCAGAGCGCGACCAGTTCGGGCAGGGCCTCGTCCGCGCGGCCGAGCGCGAGGGCCGCGGCGAGCCTGCTGCGGCGGGCGTCCAGGCGCCGGGCCGCCCAGCGGGCCGCGACGGCGCCGCGGTCGGGCAGATCGGCCAGGGCGGGCCCGCGCCACAGGGCGAGCGCGTCGTCGAGCACGACCCGGGCCTTCGCCGCGTCACCCTCCTCCAGCGCCCGTGCTCCCTCCCCCGCGAGCCGCTCGAAGCGGTACAGGTCGACCGCGTCCGGCTCGGCGGCGAGCCGGTAGCCGCTCTCCGCAGAGGTGATCGCGGCATGGCCGAGGGCCCGCCGGAGCCGGCCGACGAGTGCCTGCAGGGCGCCCACCGCGTCGGCCGGCGGGTCGCCGGCCCACACCTCGTCGATGAGCACGGCGGCCGGAACGGTGCGGCCGGGACGCAGGGCGAGGACGGAGAGCAGGGCGCGCAGCCGCGCCCCGCCGATGGCGACGGCCGTGCCGTCGTCGCGGAGTGCCTGGGTCGTCCCGAGGATGCAGTAGCGCACGGGCCTATTGTCCCTGCCGCCGGCGTCGCCCAGAACGCCTTTCCTGGGCGTGGTCAAGTGCGGCGGCTGCGGCAAGAACCTTCAGCTGCACGTCACCAGGAAGAAACGGCGAGACGGTTCCGAGCGCGTCACGAGCAAGATCCGCTGCCTGTCACGCGTGGGCTCCCCTGCATGCAAGGGGTACGTATTCGAACCGAACGATGAAATCATCGGTCCGGTCACCCAAATGATCCTCTCAGAGATCGGCCACAAGCCTGTCACCAGGCGGATCTACGTCCCGGGCGAGGGGTCGGTCGAGCGGCTCGCGGCAATCGAGGCTGCGATCAACTATCACGTGGCGCAACTACTACCGGGTGGCATCTACAGTTCAGAGGCTCTCCGGACGAAAGGGGAGCAGGCGCTCACCGGGCTGCGACAAGAGCTCGATCGACTGCACTCATCAGAAGAAGACAGACAGGATCGCTGGGAGTATGCCGAGATCGGAATGACCTTCGCCGAGCGGTGGCGAGGCAGAGACACAACTACTGTCGCGAACGACCTTGTTCAGGCAGGCATCACGGTCGAGTGCCACCCTCGGGCCAGAGGTGGGCACGTCCTTCGTCTACCCAAGGATCTGAAGCAGCGCTTCGCCCGATCGCTGGACCTGTCGTAACCCGGGCCGCTGCAGCCTCACCCCTCTGGACAGCTCAACAGCCGCCGCTACTCTCGGTCCATGAGCACTCGCACCGCCGCAGCAGGGCGTCGTGTCAGCCCGGTCTTCCTCGGAATCGTCGCGGTCATAGTCGTTTCGGGCTGGGCTGTCTGGACGGGCTTCGCATTGGTTTCGGGTGTCGCGGTCTTCGTCTTCGTCACGGCAGCGTGGGTCGTCTCACTCTGTCTCCACGAGTACTCCCACGCCCGCACCGCACTGCACAGTGGCGACACGACAGTCACCGCCAAAGGCTATTTGACGCTCAATCCGTTCGCCTACACCCACACGCTGCTGAGCATCGTGCTGCCGGTGCTGTTCGTGATCATGGGCGGTATAGGTCTGCCCGGTGGTGCGGTCTTCATCGAGCGGGGCCGGATCAGCGGGCGCTGGAAGCACAGCCTGATCTCGGCGGCCGGACCGCTGACGAATGTGCTGTTCGCGTTCGTCTGCACGGCGCCGTTCTGGCTGCACGCGCTGGACGGCGTCCCGGTCGTCTTCCAGTACGCGCTGGGCTTCCTGGCACTGCTCCAGGTCACCGCGGCGATCCTCAACTTCGTCCCGGTCCCGGGGCTGGACGGTTACGGAGTGATCGAGCCCTGGCTCTCGTACCGAATCCGCCGGCAGGTCGAGCCGTTCGCCCCGTTCGGGCTGATCGCGGTCTTCGGCATCCTGTGGATCCCCGAGGTCAACCACGCGTTCTTCGACGCGATCCACGCCCTGCTGCGGGCACTGGGCATCAGCGATTTCACGACGTACTGCGGTTTCGACGCCTACCGCTTCTGGCAAACGGCCGATCCGGTCTGTGCGCTCAGTCCCTGACCGGCGGTCTACGCACGCTGCCGGCGCAGGTAGTACCACGCCATGTTGGACGAGAGCCCGGCCAGCAGCACCCAGACGATCCCGAGCCAGCTGCCTTGGACGAACGAGATCACGGCCGCGACGACGGCCAGAACGCAGACGGCGACGGCGTAGAAAGCGAGGCGGGGCATGGGGGGCGGCTCCTGTCCGGGGTGATGCACGGTCCCGTCCAGTGTCCCCCATGCCCCTTTCCGCTCACCGCAGGGTGTGCCGGGAACGTGTCCGGCTCAGACGTCGGTGGTACGCAGACCCGCGTGCGCCTTGTAGCGGCGGTTGACCGAGATCAGGTTGGCGACCAGCGACTCGACCTGGTGGGCGTTGCGCAGCCGCCCGGCGAAGATGCCGCGCATGCCGGGAATCCGGCCCGCCAGCGCCTGTACCAGGTCGGTGTCGGCGCGGGCCTCGCCCAGCACCAGCACATCGGTGTCGATCTCCTCGATGGCCTCGTCCTGAAGCAGCACCGCCGAGAGGTGGTGGAAGGCGGCGGTGACCCGGGACTCCGGCAGCAGGACGGCGGCCTGCTCGGCGGCGCTGCCCTCCTCGGGCTTCAGGGCGTAGGCGCCCTTCTTGTCGAAGCCGAGCGGGTTGACGCAGTCGATGACGAGCTTGCCCGCGAGCTCGTCGCGCAGCGACTCCAGGGTCTTGGCGTGGCCGTCCCACGGCACGGCGACGATCACGACGTCGCTGCGCCGGGCGCACTCGGCGTTGTCCGCGCCCTCGACGCCGTGGCCCAGCTCGTCGGCGGCGGTCTTCGCGCGGTCGGCGGCACGGGAGCCGATGATCACTTTCTGCCCGGCGCGGGCGAACCGGTAGGCAAGCCCGCGGCCCTGCGGTCCGGTGCCGCCGAGCACGCCGACGGTCAGCCCGGACACATCGGGGAGATCCCAAGGGTCCTTGGCGGGGGGCTTGGGTGCGCTGCCACTGTCATTCGTAGTCATGGCCTCGACACTACTGCGCGCGTTGGAGGGGAACGCTCCGTCGTCGGCCGAGCGATCCGGATCGCTCCGCAGGGCCCGTTCGGATGGTTCCGCCGTCGTTCGCCGGTGGCGGGGCCGGACCCTGGGGCATGATGCCGGGCCATGGATGCCGTACGCGTCGCCCTGCTGCGTGAAGTGCTCACCGGGACCGAGTGGCCGGCGGCGGCCCGGCGGTTCGCCGGGGCGCTCAGGTCGTCCGTCGTCCCGCACGGCGGCGGGCTGCTGCTGGTGGGGACTGCGGTGTACGAGCCGTGGCATCTGGCGGCTCATCTGGTCGACGAGTCGACCTGGTCCGGGCTGCCCGAGCTGACGCCCACCCTGGTACGCCACCGGGTGGAGCCGGGCGCTCCGGCGCATCTGGCCGTCGGTCTGTGCCGGATCGAGGCGGCCGGGCGGGGCGAGACGCTGCTCCTGGTGGCCCCGGAGCGGCCCGGCGCCGGGCTGCTGGAGCGGGTGCACGACGCCCGCCGGGCCGGGGCGACGGTGCTCTCGCTGGACGACGGCGACCCGGAGGTGCGGGGGCTCGCCCACGAGACGCTCGCGGTGACCGGCAGCGACGATGTCGATCTGGACACCGTGCAGCATCTGGTGAGCGCGGCTGCCGGGGAGAACAGCGCCCCCGCGCCGCGCGGCCGCCGCCGCTTCCGGGACCGGCTGTCCCGGCTCGCCGACCAGCTGATGGCGCCGCCACCGGCCCGGTGGTGAGCGTCCGGGGTGTCGCGGCGGGGTCGGCCGGCCGCCCCGGCCGCCGCGAAAATCTGTTGCAGAGGGCACCTACGGCGCCGGACCATGAGCCCTCGTGACCTCAGCTCCCTCCCCGGCCGCCCGGCTCTCCGCTCTGCTGCCCGATCTCTCGCCCCTGCGCTCCTCGGCCGACTTCCGGCTGCTGTGGATCCAGGGCCTGGTGACCTACTTCGGCAGCTTCATGGCCCTGATCGCGCTGCCGCTCCAGATCAAGGAGCTGACGGGTTCGCCGCTGGCCGTCGGCGCGATGGGTGCGGTCGAGCTGGTGCCGCTGGTCGTCTTCGGTCTGTACGGCGGGGCGCTCGCGGACTCCGCGGATCGCCGCAAGGTGATCCTGGGCACCGAGGCGGGGCTGGGGCTGCTCGCCCTCGTACTCCTGGTGAACGCCGCGCTGCCCGACCCGATGCTCTGGCCGCTGTATCTGGTCGCGGGCGGGGTCTCCGCGCTCGCCGGGCTCCAGCGGCCCGCGCTGGATTCGCTGATGGCCCGGATCGTGCCGCACGACCAGCTGACCGCTGCCGCCGCGCTGAACTCGCTGCGCTGGCAGTTCGGCGAGATCACCGGCCCGGCGGTGGCAGGACTGGTGGTGGCCTACGCCGGGCACGCCACGGCATACACGGTCACGGTGGTCACGTTCACCGTCTCCGTGATCCTGTGTCTGCGGCTGGCGCCCGCGCCGCCCGCCCCGGACAGCCGGAAGCCGTCGCTGCGCGGCATTGCCGAGGGGGCGAGGTATGCCTGGAGCCGCCCGGTGCTGCTGGGGACGTACGCGGTCGATCTGGCGGCGATGTTCTTCGCCTTCCCGAACACGATCTTCCCGTTCCTCGCGGACGAGCTGGATGCCGAGTGGTCTCTGGGCCTGATGTACGCGGCGGGGGCGGTCGGCTCGCTGGTCCTGGGCCTGACCAGCGGCTGGACGTCACGGGTACGGCGGCACGGGCTGTTCGTCGTGTTCGGGGCGGCGGCCTGGGGGCTGGCGATCGCGGCGGCCGGATGGTTCAGCGATGTGTGGCTGGTGCTGGTCTGCCTGGCGGTGGCGGGCGCGGGGGACATGCTCAGCGGTCTGGGCCGCTCCACGATCTGGAACCAGACCATCCCGGAGGAGCTGCGGGGCCGGCTGGCGGGCATCGAGGTGCTCTCGTACAGCGTCGGCCCGCAGCTGGGCCAGGTGCGGGCCGGCGCGATGGCGGGCTGGACGGGGACCCGCTCCGCGATCTGGAGCGGGGGTGTGGCGTGCGTGGCCTCGGTCGCGCTGCTCACCGCAGCGCTGCCGAAGCTGCTGACGTACGACTCCGGGACGGACGAGGACGCGGTACGCAGGCGCGCGGCCGGAGAGTCCAGCCCCGCCGGCGTGTGAGGAGCGGGGGCCCCCGGGCCGGGGCCCCCGGTCACGCCTCCGGGTCGGGCGGCGTGGCCCGGTCGTGCCACTTGGGATCCGTCTCCCACTCAAGATTCCGCTCCTGCGCCGTCTGCATCGCGTGCTCCGCCTCCTGGCGGGAGGCATACGGCCCGAAGCGGTCCTTGGCCGGGCACTCGGGGCCCTCCTCGACCTTCTGATGCTGCAGGCAGTAGTACCACTCGCCCGGCTTGCCGACCGTGCGCTTCTTGAACAGGGCCATCATCGGCTCCTTCCCTCGGGGCCATGCTGCCCCAAGCACGCTGGTTAGACTCGCTGACATGTCTGGCCAGTCGCTGCTCGTACCCGGGGAGATCACTCCCATCCGTTCCGTACCCGGAAACATCCGGCGCCCCGAATACGTGGGCAAGCCGGCCCCCACCCCGTACACCGGACCGGAGATCCAGGACGCCGACACCATCGAGCGCATGCGCATCGCGGGGCGGATCGCCGCGCAGGCGATGGCGGAGGCCGCGAAGCACATCGCCCCGGGCGTCACGACGGACGAACTCGACCGGGTCGCCCATGAGTTCATGTGCGATCACGGCGCCTATCCGTCGACGCTCGGCTACCGCGGATTTCCCAAGTCGCTCTGCTCCTCGCTCAACGAGGTGATCTGCCACGGCATCCCGGACTCCACGGTGCTGCGCGACGGCGACATCGTGAACCTCGACGTCACGGCGTACATCAACGGTGTGCACGGCGACAACAACGCCACGTACCTCTGCGGCGACGTGGACGAGGAGTCCCGGCTGCTCGTGGAGCGCACCGAGGAGTCGCTGAACCGGGCCATCAAGGCGGTCCGGCCGGGCCGACAGGTCAATGTGATCGGTCGGGTCATCGAGTCGTACGCGAAGCGCTTCGGGTACGGGGTGGTGCGGGACTTCACCGGGCACGGGATCAATTCCTCGTTCCACTCCGGTCTGATCATTCCGCACTACGACAGCCCGCGCGCGACCACCGTGATGCAGCCCGGGATGACGTTCACCATCGAGCCGATGCTGACGTTGGGCAGCCATGACTACGACATGTGGGACGACGGCTGGACCGTGGTGACGAAGGACCGCAAGCGCACCGCTCAGTTCGAGCACACGCTGGTGGTGACGGAGACGGGCGCCGAGATCCTGACGCTCCCGTAAACACGCAGACAGCCCCCTCCGAAAGCGGCCGCCCCCGGGCGGCCGCTTTCGCGTGCTCCCCCGCCGCTCCCCCCGCGTCCGCTGCGCCCGCGCGGAAGCGGAACCAGGCGTATCGTTTTTACCGACAGCCCGTCGGGAAACTGTTGACTTAGGTAAGCCTAAGTAGGAAGATCGGAGTTGTCGACAGCCACTGCCGTACGCAGTCGCTGCCGATTTTTCTGTCTCTGTTCCTGTCCCTTTCCGGACTTCCTGTCCCCATCGGTCCCCGGAGGCCCGCCTTGGACGCAACCGCCGCCGCCACGCCCTTCTCGACGCTCATCCGCACCGCGTCGCACGAGCAGCACACCGAGGCGGAGACCTCGACCTTCATGAGCGACCTGCTGGGCGGACACCTCGGAGTGGACGCGTACACGCGTTACACCGAGCAGCTGTGGTTCGTGTACCGGGCGCTCGAAGAGGGCGCCCGGGCGCTGCGGAACGACCCGGTAGCCGGTCCGTTCATACAGCCCGAGCTGATGCGCACCACCGAGCTGGAGCGCGATCTGGCACACCTGCGGGGTACCGGCTGGCGCGAGGGCCTGGCGCCGCTGCCCGCCACGGCCGCGTACGCCGCGCGGGTCGCCGAGTGCGCCCGCACCTGGCCCGCCGGTTACATCGCGCACCACTACACCCGCTATCTCGGCGACCTCTCGGGCGGCCAGATCATCCGCGACAAGGCGGAGAAGACCTGGGGCTTCGCACGCAAGGGTGACGGGGTCCGGTTCTATGTCTTCGAGGAGATCTCCAACCCCGCCTCGTTCAAGCGGAGTTATCGCGAACTGCTGGACGCGGTGAACGCGGACGACCTGGAGAAGCAGCGCATCGTGGACGAGTGCAAGCAGGCGTTCGCACTGAACACGGCAGTGTTCCGGGAGCTGGGCGAGGTGTTCCCGCTCAGCGCGTAGCGCCTCGGCGGCGCGACTGGAGGGTTGGCCCGGGTCCGCCGGTCGGCCCGGTCCGCCGTACCGCTTCTGTCCTCAATCGCCGGACGGGCTTGATCTTCCGCCGGACGGGCTCGGATTGTTGCCGGACAGGCTCGGACCGATGCCGGGCAGGCTTGGATTGGCGCTAGCCACTGACAGCCAGCATGACGCGGCCCCCGATCTCCACCGTGCCGTCCGGCGCCGGTGCGGTGAGGAGTTGGGAGCCGCGTCCCTGCGTGATGTTGAGGGCACGCCCCAGCTCCGCGCTGAGCAGCAGCGCCGCCGCCCCGGTCGCCTCGTCCTCCGTAATCCCGTCGTCGCGCCGCGGGAACGCCCGCGCCCTGACCCGGCCCGCCGCCTCGTCCTCCCAGGCCCATACGTACAGCCAGCCCTCGCCCGGTGGCGGCCCGGTCAGTGCCTCGACCTCGGCGACGGATGCGTACCGCTCCAGCTTGCGCGGCGGCGCCCACTCGGGGCGGGCGGTGATCCAGGTGAACTCCCCGTCCTGACGGGCGAAGATCTCCCCGACCGGCAGCTCCAGGATCTCCAGATCGAGCAGCCATGCGGTGCCGACGAGCGGATGCCCGGCGAAGGGGAGGCGGAGCCCCGGGGTGTAGATGTCGACGTGCCCGCGCTCGGGGTCGTCGACGAACACGGTCTCGCTGAAGCCGAGCCGGCGGGACAGTTCCTGCCGGGACGCCTCGTCGGGGTACGTACGCCCGTCGCGTACGACCCCGAGGGCGTTGCCGTGCCGGCCGTCGGGGCCGCAGAACACGCGCAGTACGTCGATGCCTGCGGGTACGTCGAAGTCGCTGTCGCTCACATGGGCATTCAAACACCGCCCGGGTGACGGCCGTACAGCTGGGCCGTCACCCGGGCGGTGCCGTCGGGCGGTCCGGACGGATCAGCCGATACGGCGACGGCGGGCGGCGATCACGGCTCCGGCGCCGGTCGCCACGACGGCACCCGAGGCGGCGATCAGGGCACCGGCCGGGACGTCGGAGCCGGTGGCGGCGAGGGAGCCCGAGCCACCGACCGAGCCGCCGCCCACACTGCCGCCGCCGGTGGCCGTGGAGCCTCCCGCCGGACCGGTGGAGCCGGTGGAGCCCGTGCCGCCCGGGAGTGCGGCGTCCTTGTCGAGGGCGACCGCGACGGTCAGCGCGTCGAGCGGCTCGCCCGCCTGGTACATGCCGCCGAAAGCCTTGGTGCCGTCGGCGGTGAGGGTCGCCGGGACGGCCGAGAGGGTCACCACGCCGCCCTCGGCCGCGAGTTCGCCCTTGGGCAGCTTCAGGTCGGCGACGGCCAGGCCGGTGTATGTGCTGACCTTCCTGGTCTCGCGGTCCTTGGTGGAGACGTCCGCGATCAGAGTGCCCTTCGTCCCGTTCACCTGGATCTCCATGCCGGTGAGGGAGAGGTCGAGGGTGTGGACGCCGTTCTCCTCGTGGCCCAGGAAGCGGACCTTGCCGTCGAAGTCCGCGTCGAGGGTCTGCTTGTCGGCGTCGAAGTGACCGGTGGCATCCGGGAACCGGTAGCCGTCGCCGGATGCGGTGGCGCCGGCCGTCGTCTCGACCTTGCCGTGGGCGATCGGGCCCGTGACGTACGTACGGAAGGACTTCTTGACGCCCCAGTCCAGGGTGCCGTCGCCGATCGCGCCCCGGTCGGCGGCGGCCGGCTTGTCGGTGACCGCGGCCGAGGGGGACGGGGACGCGGTCGAGGCGGGCTTCCCGGTCGGCTCGGTGGTCGGCTTCCCGGTGGGCTTCGTGGTGGGCTTCCCGGTCGGCTCGGTGGTCGGCTTCCGGGTGGGCTCGGTGGTCGGGGCCGAGACCGCCTTCACCGAGAGCGTGGCCGGGTCGAGCGCGTCGCCCTCCTTGTACTGGCCGTTGAACGCCTCGGAGCCCGCCTTCGTGAGCGTCGCCGGGATGTCCTTGAAGACCATCGCGCCGCCCGCACCCTGGCCCGGCTTCACCGCCGACAGGTCGAGAGCCGCGAACGCCACATCGTTCCGGGTGCCTTCCGGGGTCGCGACGTCGGCGGTGATCGCGCCGCCGGTGCCGGTCGTGGAGAGCTTCACGTCCGAGAGCGTGATGTCGAGAACGCCCCCGTGGGCGTAGAAGTTGACGCCGCCCTCGAAGGCCGTGTCGGTGCCGTGGGTGGCCGTGTCGTAGGTGCCCCTGCCGTTGACGAAGGTGAACACACCGTTGTCGGGCGCCTGCGTGGCACCGTCCTTGACGGTGATCTTCCCGCCGGAGAACGACGAGGCGAGGTACTTGCGGAAGGACTCCTTGATGCCCCATTCCAGCGTGCCGTCCTTCAGCGCAGGCTTCGGCGCCGCGGCCGCTGCCCCGTCGGGCGCGGTGCTGTCGGCGGCGAGCGCCGGAAGGGCGAACACGGTCGCACCGAGTGCGGCTGCCGTGGCGACGGCGGCGGCGAGAGCTATGGGACGGCGGGTTGCTGTCATGGCCGGTGGTCTCCTCAGGAATGAAACGGGGGGTGGGGGACGGGTCTAGTTGCTGTTCTGCCGGGTGCTGCGACGGCGGGCGAGGTACAGCGCGCCTGCCGCGGCGGCGAGCACGCCCGCGCCGCCGATGCCGAGATGCAGCCCGGCGCGGGAACCGGAGTCGGAGCGGGACACCGATGCCGCGGTGGTGGTCTTCTCCGCGGGCGGACCGGACGGGTCAGGAGCACTGCCCAGGTCGGGCAGGGCGGGCAGTTCGGCCTTGGTGTCGACGGCGACGGCCAGCGAGAGCGGGTCCATCGCGGTGCCCGCCCTGTAGAGCGAGCCGAACGCCTTGGCGCCGTCGGCGGTGAGAGTGGCTGGGGCCTCGGTGAGGACGGCGAGGCCGTCCTTCGCCGTGAAGTCCTTTGCGGTGAAGGTGACGAGCGGGACGGCCGGGTGCCGGTCGCCGTCGCTCAGGACATCGGCCGAGAGCGTGCCCTTGCCCGCCTTCACCCGGACCGCGACCGCCGAAAGTTTCAGATCGAGTCCGTCGGCTCCCGTGAAGCGGACGCTGCCCGCGAAGTCGGCGTCCAGGGTCTGCCTCTTCGGGTCGTACGTGCCCTTGCCGCGCGGGAAACGGAAGAGCGCCCCGCCGTCCTGGGCGCCGTCGGCGAGGGTCCACTTCCCCTTGCCGACCAAGCCCGTGACGTACTCACGGAAGGTGCGGCGCACACCCCAGTCGACGGCGGCGTCCTCGAAGCGGCCCTGGGCCCGCTCGGCCTTCTTCGGCTCCGCCGGCTTCTTCGGGGACTTGGGGATGGCCGGCTTCCCGGCCGGGGCGGAGATGTCTACGGAGAGACTGACCGGGTCGAGCGGTGTGCCGGCCGTGTAGTAACCGGCGAACGCCTTCGCGCCCTGCGAAGTCAGTGTTGCCGGGATGTTGTTGAGGGTGATGGGGGTGGAACCCCCCGCCATGTCGATCCCGGACAGCCCCAGCGTCGCGAGTGGCACCTGGGAGGCCGAGGTGACACGGCCGCTCCCCCGGTCCTTGCTGACCATGTCGGCAAGGACGGTGCCGGTGCCGCCCGTGATGCGGACGGTGGGCCGGCCGATGGTGAGGTCCAGTTCGTAGCCGCCGTCGGACTTCTTGTGGCCGATGAAGCGGACCCCGCCCGAGAAGCCGGAGCCAAAGGCGCCGGTCGCCGGGTCGTAGGAACCGGTGGCGGAGTGGAAACGGAACTGACTGCCGCCGACCGTGGCGGCGCCACCGGTCAGGCTCCAACTTCCTTTCGCGATGGGGCCCGTGACATAGCTCTGGAAAGAGGACTTGATGCCCCAGTCGAGTCTGCCGCCCTGCACCGTGCGGCTCGCCGCTTGCGCGGCGGTGGCCGGGAGCAGGGCTCCCAGCAGCACCGCGAGGAGCGCGACAGTCAGGGCCTGTCCGGGCGCGCGGGCAGGTCTGGACGGCAGCATGAGGACCCCTCCGAGGTCTGGGAAGTCAGGTAAGGCTAACCTAAGCTGTGGAGATCTTGTGGGGATACCCCTTCCATCACATTGCTCGCAAAACATTGCCAACTGCTCACCGCAGAACGACAGGACGGTGCCCCAGTGCGCTTCTCGCAGGACTTCGCCCCGTCGGGCCCGGGCGCCCGGCGGCCGGGCCGCGGGCCGGTCAGGACCCGTGGACCGCTGGGTGCACCGACGGCCGTCCTCACCCTGGCCCTCGTCCTGACGGGCTGCGGCGGCAGTACGGATACGGGGACTCCCGCCGCCGGTTCCAGGAGCGCCGCGGCCGACCGCGTCGAGCCCCTGGCCACCGCTCCGAAGCCGCAGTTGCCGGCCACGGTGAAGTCGGCGGACGGCGCCGAGGTCACCGTCGCCTCGACGGACCGGATCGTTCCGCTGACCGGCAGCCTGAGCGAGATCGTCTTCACCCTCGGCCTCGGCAAGCAGGTCGTGGCCCGTGACATCACCGCCACCTTCGAACAGGCGGCGAAACTCCCGGTGGTGACCCGCGCCCATGACGTCTCGGCGGAGAGCGTGCTGTCGCTGAAGCCGACGGTCGTCCTCGCGGACACCACGACCGGTCCCGCCGAGGCCATCGGTCAGATCCGGGATGCCGGCATTCCGCTCGTCGTCGTCGAACCGGCCAAGGAACTCGTCGATGTCGGCCGCCGGATCGAGACCGTGGCGGCGGCCCTGGGCGTGCCGGACTCGGGCACCGAACTGAAGTCGCGCACCCAGTCGCGTATCGATGCCGTGCAGAAGTCCGTGCCCACCCCGGCGGACGGGCAGAAGAAGCCTCGGGTCGCCTTCCTCTACCTGCGCGGCTCGGCCTCCGTATATCTGCTGGGCGGCCGGGAGTCCGGGGCGAGTTCGCTGCTGGAAGCGGCGGGCGCCGTCGACGCGGGCAAGGCGTCCGGGCTGAAGAAGGACTTCACCGCCATCACCAGCGAGGCCCTCGCCAAGGCCGCCCCGGACGCCATCCTGGTGATGTCCAAGGGGCTCGAATCGGTGGGCGGCGTCGACGGTCTGGTGAAGATCCCGGGCGTCGCCGAGACCCCGGCCGGGATGGACCGGCGGATCGTCTCCATCGACGACGGCGTGCTGCTGAACTACGGCCCGCGCACGGACCGGGTGCTGAGCGAACTGATCGCGCAGCTCCACCCGCAGGACGGGGCGGACAAGTGACGACCTCGTCCCCGGAACGGCCCCGGACCGACACCACCGCCACCGCCACCGGGAAGCCCCGGCGCTCCCCGTCCTTCGCGCTGACCGCCGGGCTGCTCGCCGCCCTCCTGCTGTGCTGTCTGCTCTCCGCCGGGCTCGGCGCGTACAGCATCCCGCTCGGCGACGTACTCGGCTCCGTCCAGCACCGGCTCGGCCTCGGCGGGGCGGCGCTGGACCGGGTCGGCGAGAGCGTGCTGTGGAACGTACGGCTGCCCAGGGTCGCCCTCGCCCTGCTGGTCGGGGCGTCGCTGGGCTGCGCGGGCGCCCTGATGCAGGGGGTGTTCGGCAATCCGCTCGCCGAGCCCGGGGTGATCGGGATCTCCTCCGGCGCCGCGGTCGGCGCGGTCGCCTCGATCGCGCTCGGGCTGAACTTCTTCGGCAACTGGACCGTCACCGTCTGCGCGTTCGCCGCCGGGCTCGCGACCGTACTGCTGGTGTACGCGCTGTCCCGGTCGGGCGGGCGGACCGAGGTCGTGACGCTGATCCTGACCGGGATCGCGGTCAACGCCTTCGCGGGCGCGCTGATCGGGCTGTTCGTCTTCTTCGCCGACAACGCGCAGATCTCGCAGATCACCTTCTGGCAGCTGGGTTCGCTGGCCCAGGCGACCTGGCCCAAGGTGCTCGCCGTGCTGCCCTGTGCGGTGCTCGGGCTGCTCGTCGCGCCGTTCTACGCCCGGAAGCTGGACCTGCTCGCTCTCGGTGAGCGGTCCGCCCGCCATCTGGGGGTCGATGTGGAACGGCTCCGGATCGTGCTCGTGCTCGTCGTGGCGCTGCTGACCGCGGCCGCGGTGGCGGTCGCCGGGATCATCTCGTTCGTGGGGCTGCTGGTGCCGCATCTGCTGCGGATGGCGAACGGCCCCGGCCACCGCTTCCTGATCCCCGGCAGCGCGCTCGGCGGCGCCCTGGTCCTGGTGGTGGGCGATCTCGCGGCCCGTACCGTCGCCGACCCCGCCGAGCTGCCGCTCGGCGTGCTGACCGCGCTCTTCGGCAGCCCGTTCTTCTTCTGGCTGCTGCGCAGGACCCGTCGCAAGCAAGGTGGTTGGGCATGAAGCCTCTGAAGAATCCCTTCCGGGTACGCGTACGGCGCCTGCTTCCCGCTCCCCTCTCTCCCGGCTCCCCCGTCGCCGAGGCGCGCGGACTGCGGGTGCGGCTGGGGCAGCGGCCGGTGCTCGACTCCATCGACCTGACCGCCCGCGCGGGCGAGGTGCTGGCGCTCGTGGGGCCCAACGGGGCGGGCAAGTCGACCCTGTTGGCGGCGCTGGCCGCCGATCTGCCCGCCGAGCAGGGCGAGGTACGGATCGACGGGCGTCCGGTCACCGACTGGTCGCCCGCCGAACTGGCGCTGCGCCGGGCCGTGCTGCCCCAGTCCGCCGCGCTGTCGTTCCCGTTCCCGGTGGCGGAGGTCGTACGGATGGGGCGGGCGCCATGGGCCGGTACGGAGCGGGCCGACGAGGACGATCCCGCCGTCGCCTCGGCGATGGCGGCGACCGAGGTCACCGAGTTCGCCGAGCGCCCCTTCTCCGCCCTGTCCGGCGGCGAGCGGGCCCGGGTCGCGCTGGCCCGGGTGCTGGCGCAGCGCGCCCCGCTGCTGTTGCTCGACGAGCCGACGGCCGCGCTCGACCTGCGCCACCAGGAACTGGTGCTGCGGATCTGCCGGGAGCGGGCCGCCGCCGGGGACGCGATCGTCGTGGTGCTGCACGATCTGGGGCTCGCCGCGGCGTACGCAGACCGGGCGGCCGTGCTGCACGGCGGACGGATCGCGGTGGTGGGGCCGCCCGCCGGGGTGTTCACGGGCGAGCTGCTCGGCGAGGTCTACCGGCAGCCGGTCGAGGTGTTCCCGCATCCGCGGACCGGGGCGCCCCTCGTCGTACCGACAAGAGGCGCTTGACCATTACTTGACCTTTCCGTGGGGCGCCCATGGCCAGTCCGTGATCAGCCCGTTCCCGGGCCTGCGGGATGAGAGCTGAATCACGGCACGGGTGGGTATCGCTCAGGTAAGCCTCGGTTAAGTTAGGTCTGCCTCACCTGACTTTGTCCCGTTCTTCTCCTGCTTCTCCTTCGTCCTCATGTGGAGCCCGTATGCGAGCCGTTCGTTTCTCCGTCGTCACCGCTGCCGCCACCGTGGCCGCTCTGACCGCCGTCACGGGATGCGCAGAGAAGAGCGACGGCAAGGGTGACGGCGCCGTCCAGGTCGTCGCGAAGGACGACTCCTGCGAGGTGTCGAAGAAGAAGCTCCCGGCCGGTCACATCGAACTGGCCGTGGAGAACAAGGGATCCAAGGTCACCGAGGTCTACGTCCTGTTCCCGGACGACCGCATCGTCGCCGAGCGCGAGAACATCGGCCCCGGCACCAAGGCCAACATCACGGCCGAGATCAAGGCCGGTTCGTACGAGATCGCCTGCAAGCCCGGCATGAAGGGCCACGGCATCCGGCAGAAGATCGAGGTCACCGGCGCCAACGCGGCCGAGCGCAGCCCCGAGATGGACAAGGCCGTCGCGGAGTACCGCACCTACGTCCAGGCCCAGGCCGACGAGACGCTGCCGAAGGCCAAGAAGTTCACGGACGCCGTCGCCGCCGGTGACATCGAGGCCGCCAAGAAGGTCTACGCCGAATCCCGTCTCGGCTGGGAGCGCACCGAGCCGGTCGCCGAGTCCTTCGGCGACATCGACCCGAAGGTCGACATCCGCGAGGACGGCCTGGAGGACGGCCAGAAGTGGACGGGCTGGCACCGCCTGGAGAAGGCGCTGTGGCAGGACAAGAAGCTGGGCGCCGAGGAGAAGGCCCTCGCACCGGTCCTCTACAAGGACCTGCTCGACTGGCAGAAGCGGGTCGGCACGGCGGAGATCACCCCGACCTCCATGGCCAACGGTGCCAAGGAACTCCTCGACGAGGTCGCGACCGGCAAGGTCACCGGCGAGGAAGAGCGCTACAGCCACACCGACCTGATCGACTTCAAGGGCAACGTCGAGGGCGCGGAGAAGTCCTACGAGCTGCTGAAGCCGATCGCGTCGAAGAACGACCCGGCGCTGACGGCGTCCCTGGACAAGCAGTTCGCGGCGCTGAACACGCTGCTGGACAAGTACCGCAAGGACAAGACCTCCTACGAGTTCACCTCGTACGAGAAGGTCGGCAAGGCGGACCGCAAGGAGCTTTCGGACTCTGTCAACGCGCTGGCCGAGCCGCTGTCCAAGCTCGCCGCCGCGGTGACGAAGTAACGAGCGGGGAGACTTCGGGATGTCGCAGGAGACGCAGAACACCGCCGCGGACGACGCCGCCGGGGCAACCGCTGCCGAGACCGGTGGCCGTGCCCCGTCCCGTCGGGCACTGCTCGGCTGGGGCGGCGCCGGTCTTGCGCTGGGCGCGGTCGCGGCCGGTGGCGCGGTCGCCGCGGTGCGTACGGAGAGCGACGCAGTACCGGCCGCGGACAGTGGTGCGGCCGTGCCGTTCCACGGTGCACACCAGGCCGGTATCGCCACCGCCGTACAGGACCGGCTGCACTTCGCCGCGTTCGACGTGACGACGAAGGACCGCGCCGAGCTGATCGCGCTGCTCAAGGAGTGGACGCGGGCGGCCGAGCGGATGACGGCCGGTCACGCGGTCGGCGACGGGGCGTACGGCGGTCTCGCCGAGGCCCCGCCGGACGACACGGGCGAGGCGCTGGGGCTCAAGCCGTCCCGGCTCACCCTCACCATCGGCTTCGGGCCCTCGCTCTTCGCCAAGGGCCGGTTCGGCCTGGAGGACAAGCGGCCCGAGGCGCTCGTCGACCTGCCGAAGTTCCCCGGCGACAACCTCGACGCGGCGCGCAGCGGCGGCGACCTCTGCGTCCAGGCATGTGCGGACGACCCGCAGGTCGCGGTGCACGCCATCCGCAACCTCGCCAGGATCGGCATGGGCCGCACCGCGATCCGCTGGTCCCAGCTGGGCTTCGGCAAGACATCCTCGACGACGCCGGACGCCCAGACCCCGCGGAACATGTTCGGCTTCAAGGACGGCACCCGGAACATCTCCGGCACCGACACCGCCGCCCTGGACAAGCACGTGTGGGTGGGCGGGAAAGACGACGCGGGCTGGATGGCCGGGGGGTCGTACCTGGTGGCCCGGCGCATCCGGATGCACATCGAGACCTGGGACCGTACCTCGCTCCAGGAGCAGGAGGACGTCTTCGGCCGCGACAAGGGCGAGGGAGCTGCGGTCGGCAAGTCCAAGGAGCACGACGAGCCGTTCCTGAAGGCGATGCTGCCGACCGCGCACGTACGCCTCGCCCACCCGGACAGCAACGACGGTGCGACGATCCTGCGCCGCGGCTACTCGTTCACCGACGGTACGGACGGCCTCGGCCGGCTCGACGCCGGGCTGTTCTTCATCGCCTACCAGCGCGATGTCCGCAAGGCATTCATTCCGTTGCAGCGGCGCCTCGCGGCGCACGACGCACTCAACGAGTACATCCAGCACGTGGGTTCGGCGCACTTCGCTGTCCCGCCGGGCGTCCGCGACAAGGACGACTGGTGGGGCCGGGCGCTGTTCTCGTAACGGGACTCGAAGCAGAAAAGGAGAACCGAGACGTGTTCAGCAACTTCCTGATCGGCCTGCGTGAGGGCCTTGAGGCCAGCCTGGTCGTCTGCATCCTCATCGCCTATCTGGTGAAGACCGGCAACAAGAACAAACTGGTGCCGATCTGGATCGGCGTCGGTATCGCGGTCGTCGTCAGCCTGGCGTTCGGTGCCGGCCTCGAATTCGGTTCGCAGGAGATGACGTTCAAGGCCCAGGAGGCGCTCGGCGGTTCGCTGTCGATCATCTCGGTCGGTCTGGTCACCTGGATGGTCTTCTGGATGCGGCGCACCGCGCGGCATCTGAAGACGGAGCTGCACGGCAAGCTCGACGCGGCACTCTCGATGGGCACCGGCGCGCTGGTCGCCACGGCGCTCCTCGCGGTGGGCCGGGAGGGTCTGGAGACTTCGCTGTTCGTGTGGCGTGCGGTGCATGCGGCGGACGACGGCTGGCACCCGATGATCGGTGCGTTCCTCGGCATCGCGGCCGCCGTCGTGCTGGGCTGGCTGTTCTACCGCGGTGCGCTGAGGATCAATCTGTCGAAGTTCTTCACCTGGACCGGCGGCATGCTGGTGATCGTCGCCGCGGGCGTGCTCGCGTACGGCGTCCACGACCTGCAGGAAGCCGAGTTCCTGGGCGGTATCCACAACCGGGCGTTCGACATCAGCGCCACGATTCCGCCGGACAGCTGGTACGGCACGCTGCTGAAGGGCACATTCAACTTCCAGCCCGACCCGACCGTTCTTCAGATCACGGTGTGGGCGCTGTATCTGATCCCCACTCTCGCGCTGTTCCTCGCCCCGGTAGGGTTCGGACGGTCAGTGCGGGCGACGGATCAGAAGGCGCAGAAAGCAACGGATGAGAAGCCTGAGGCCGATTCGGCTGGCGACGGGGCTCGCGACGGCGACGGTGCTGTCCATGACGGCGAGCGGGTGCGTGACGGTGCACGGCGAGCTGGAAGTGGTGCCGGCGGCAACCAGGTCTGAGGCCGCACAGGCCCTGAAGGCCTTCACCGCCGCGTACAACGCGGCGGACAAGGCCTACGACCCGGCTCTGGACGCGGACCGGGTCGCGGGCCCGCTGGGCGCGATCAACCAGGCCGGGCTGAAGGCACGCCAGAAGAACAATCCGGACGGCAACGCGAACCACACGCCGTTGGAGCTGACCGACGCCAGGTATCTCATCCCGAAGAAGGCCGGCTGGCCGCGGTGGTTCCTCGCGGACACGGACTCCAACCGCGACGAGGACAGCGGAAAGCTGGACACCCGCTGGCTGCTCGCCTTCGTCAAGTCCGGGCCGGACGCGGGGTGGAAGACCTCCTATCTGTCGGTCGTCGCACCGTCCCAGCTGCCCGGTTTCACGAAGGACAGCGACGGCCTGGCCGAGCCGGTGGCCGCGGACAGCTCCGAACTGGCCGTGGCGCCGGAGGACTTGGGCACCCAGTACACGGGGTACTTGCAGAAGGGCACCCCGGACGTCTTCGCCCCCGGCACCACCACTTCGGGCTGGCGGGACGCTCGCCGCACCACCCGTCGGGCGGGCTTCTCGTACCAGTACATCGACCAGCCGCTGGACAGCGGTACGTTCGCGCCGCTCGGCCTGAAGACGGACGACGGCGGGGCGCTGGTCTTCTTCAGCAGCAAGCATTTCGAACGGCAGACCGCGGCAAAGGGCCTGCGTCCGCCGCTCAACGCGGATGTGGAGGCGCTGCTGACCGGTGAGGTGAAGTCCACCCTCACCAAGGAGCGGGTCTCCAGCCAGCTGGTGTTCGTTCCGAAGAAGGGCGCCGGGGACGGCAAGGTGGTCATACTGAACCGGCTGCCGGGCCTGACGGCGGCGAAGGGGTCGTGACCGGGGCAGAATCAAGCCGTCCGGCGATCGAGGACGCCGCCCGGCCCGTCCGGCGATTGTCGAGCCCGTCCGGCGATTGACAAGCAACCACCGGACGGCCCCGGTCATTGAGCTAGCGGCTCAGCGGCCACGCCACCGCGTCATGGTCCAGATCGCTCTGGTCCGCCGCGTCCGCGTACTGCGCACACGAGTCCGTGAGCGTCTCCAGCAGCGTCAGCGGATCGGGCAGCGGGTTCTCCGGCCCCCGCACCCACTGCACATCCAGCTCACCGGGCAGCCTGGCCGGCGGCAGGAGTACGTAGCTGCCGCGGCAGTGCCACCGCAGTCCCGGATGCTCGTCCATGGTCTCGGGGTGGCAGTCCAGCTCGCACGGCCACCACTCGTCCTCGTCCTCGGGCGTACCGCGGGTGGCGGTGAAGAACAGCATCCGGTCGTCACCGGAGCGTGCGACGGGGCCGACGTCGATGCCTGCGGCGAGAAGCCGTTCCAGTGCCTGGCTGCCCGCGGACAGCGGTACGTCGAGAACGTCGTGGATCATGCCGGTCGCAGTGATGAAGTTGGCCTGCGGGTGGCTGCGGGCCCAGCGCTCGATCTGGGCACGGTCGGTGGTGGACTGCGTCTGCCACGCGAAGGAGATGGGGTGCCGGGCGGGGGTGGGACAGCCGATGCGTTCGCACGAACATCGGTAGCCGACCGGATGGGCGGCGGGCGCGATCGGCATTCCGGCTTCGGCGACAGCCAGGAGCAGCGCCTCCCGGGCGGTGTCGTCGACCTCGCTCTGCTGGGGTTTGGGTCGGCGGCGAAGCCATTGGGAAAATTTGCTCTCTGAGCCGCGATAACGGCCGAAATCGGCGCCCATCAATCCCCTTACCTCAGCGTTGCCCTGCCCATGGTCCCACCATCCTGCGCCTCGGGTGGCCGGAGTTCCGAAGCGGGGTACGGGGGACGACGCCACGAGCTGCGCACTATGCCACTTCTTGTCATGAAATGACGGGTGCGTCTCAGGGGTGCGCCAGCCCGTGCAGGGTGTAGTCGACGATCGCGTCCGCGTACTCATGGGTGAGCGGGAGGGTGCGCAGCAGCCAACGGTGGGTGAGCGGACCCACGAGGAGTTCCAGGGCGATCCGCGGGTCGATGTCGGCGCGCACCTGACCCGCCTCCTGCGCGGCGCGCAGCCGTGCGACGTACAGCCGGAGTGAGGGATCGAGCAGCTTCTGGACGAATTCGGCGCCGAGCTGCGGGTCGACGATCCCCTCGGCGGCCAGTGCCCTGGTCGGCGCCTCGAAGGCGGGGTCGGTCAGCTCGTCGACGGTGGCCCGCAGGACGACTTTGAGGTCGGCCGCGAGATCACCGGTGTCCGGGAGCCCCCGCGCGTCACCCGCGCCGTTCTCCTCGGCGACCCGGTCACCGAGAGCGACGAAGGCCTCCAGGAGGACGGCCGCCTTGGAGGGCCACCACCGGTAGATCGTCTGCTTCCCGACGCCGGCCCGCGCGGCGATGGCCTCGACGGTGGTCCTGGGGTAGCCCACCTCGCCGACCAGGCCGAGCGCCGCGTCGTAGATCGCACGGCGCGAGCGCTCGCTGCGGCGACTGGGGTCGGGTGGCCGGTTCTCTACCATGCCGGCAAATCTAGCAGCGGCACGAGTCGATACGTGTCGTCTCATCACCGTGCGGAACCACCCGATCGGATCACTGCGCGCGGGCCCCGGAAAGTGGACCATGGGCTCACGCACAGACCCGTGCGAAGTCCCCCGGCAGGTAACCCCTGCTTTTCGTGAGGAGCCCTCATTGCCTCGTGAAGCCACACCCCGCCGTTACCTGATGTGCGCCCCGGCCCACTTCAGGGTGACGTACTCCATCAACCCGTGGATGGACCCCAGCAAGCCTGTGGATCTCCCCCTGGCCCAGACCCAGTGGGAGGACCTGCGCGACCGTTACCGCACCCTCGGACACACCGTGGAGCTGCTCACCCCCCGCCCCGAACTGCCCGACATGGTCTTCGCCGCCAACGGTGCCACCGTCATCGACGGCCGGGTGCTCGGCGCCCGGTTCGCGTACCAGGAGCGGTACGAGGAGGCCGGGGCCCATCGCGAGTGGTTCCGGGACAACGGCTTCACCGCGATCCATGAACCGGCCCACGTCAACGAGGGCGAGGGCGACTTCGCGGTCACCGCTTCGTACATCCTGGCCGGGCGGGGCTTCCGGTCCAGCCCCCTCTCGCACAACGAGGCGCAGGAGTTCTTCGGGCGCCCGGTGGTCGGGCTCGATCTGGTCGACCCGCGCTACTACCACCTGGACACGGCTCTGTCCGTGCTCGACGACGCGGGCGACGAGATCATGTACTACCCGGGCGCCTTCTCGCCGGGCAGCCGGTCGGTGCTGGCGCGGCTCTTCCCCGACGCACTGATCGCCGAGGAGGCGGATGCGGCGGCGCTCGGCCTCAACGCGGTGAGCGACGGGCTCCATGTGCTGCTGCCGCAGGCCGCCACGGGGCTCTTCGATCCGTTGCGGGCGCGCGGCTTCGAGCCGGTGCCGATGGATCTGGGCGAGCTGCTGAAGGGCGGCGGCAGCGTGAAGTGCTGCACGCAGGAGCTGCGCGGGTAGCCGGAGGTCCGGCAGCCGCTCTCAGGCGCCGGACTCACCCACGTCGTGCGGCGGCCACTCGTCGCCCCACGCGATGTCCCGGGCGGCCCGGTACAGCTCGCCGTGCCGCTTGGTGACTGTGGAGCGCTGCAGAGCCTCGTCACGGGTGCACAGGTCCAGCAGCACCTGCCCCTTGCGGATCTGCGGCTTGCGGGTGACCCGCGCGCGGACGGGTTCCGTCCGGAAGCGGGTCGCCACGACATAGCTGAACTTCTCGTCCTCGTACGGCAGCGAACCGCCCTTGACCTGCCGGTGCAGCGAGGAGCGGCTGACCCGGGCCGAGAAGTGGCACCAGTCCGTGCCCGGCTCGATGGGGCAGGCGTCGTCGTGCGGGCAGGGCGCGGCGACCTTCAGCCCGGCGGCGATCAGCCGGTCGCGGGCCTCGATGATCCGGGCGTAGCCGTCGGGGGTGCCCGGCTCGACGACCACGACCGCCTGTGCGGCGGCCGCCGCGGTGTCGACGAGGCCGGCGCGGGCGTCCGCCGTCAGCTCCTTGAGCACGTAGGAGACGGTGATCAGGTCCGTGGGGGCGAGTTCGAGGCCGGTGCCGATCCGGGCCCGGCGCCACTCGGCGGTGCGCAGGGCGGGGATGCCGGAGATCGCGGCCAGTTCCCGGCCGAGGGCGAGTGCGGGCTCGGCCCAGTCCAGGACAGTCGTCCTCGGCCCCTCCCAGGCCCCCGCCACGGCCCAGCTCGCCGCTCCGGTGCCGCCGCCGATGTCGGTGTGCGTGGCGGGCACCCAGTCCGGGGCTGCCTCCTGGAGTGCGGCAAGTGCGGACCGTACCGCTTCGAAGGTCGCGGGCATCCGGTACGCGGCGTACGCGGCGACGTCGGAACGGTCGCGCAGCACCGGGGCGTCCGTGGGGGTGGTCCCGCGGTAGTTGGCGATGAGCCGGTCGACGGCCTGGGCGGCCTGCTTGGGCGGCAGCCCGTCGAGCAGTCCGGCCAGCGCCGCGCGCAGGGTTTCCGCGGTGGGGAGGGTGGCGTTCACCGACGAATTGTAGGCAAAGGCGGCCGACCCCCTTCCGACCCGGCACCCGTAGCGAACAGCAGTGCATGCGAACTGCCGCGGCGCCTGCGCAAGTTGCTACGCTGACCGGCGCGAGGTCGGGATCGCCCATCGAGGGAAACCATGAGACAGAAGATCGTGCGCCTGGTTCTGGTCGGCGGAGTGCTCGTGCTTGCCATGCTGCTTCTGCTGGCCACCTGCGGCAGCGGCGAGAAGAGCTCCGACAAGCCGAAGAAGCGGGCCAAGGCGAGCGCGGCCCCGGTGACACAGCTCACCGTCCCCTCCGTGTTCGCAACCGAGCACGGCTGGGAGCTCATCGGCACCTCGCCCGACTACGCGCTCTCCCGGACGACGGGCAGCCTCGCCTATCTCGTGCGGGTCTCGGACACCAAGTACCAGCTGCGGACCATCGACTCGGAGACCGGGGAGGCCGGCTGGCACGGGGAGAGCTGGCGGCCCCCGTCCCCGCAGCACTTCCCGAGGCTCCTCCCGGTCACCGTGGACGACCACGAGTACTTCGTGACGTGGTCGTACGGGAAGGTCGGCGAGAACGCGCTGACCCCCGCCGACACGATCGTCTCGCTGGATGTCTACGACGTGCAGGACGGCTCCCGGCGGCGCATCGAGGTGCCGTGGAACTCCGTCCCCACGGTCACCACCACCGGCCCCGGCATCCTCATCAGCGACGGCCGGACGAACAGCGCGGTGGTCGACCCGGTGACCGGCCGGGTGTCGGAGATCACCGCCCCCGCGCTCAAGTACCCGAAGGGCTGCAAGACCTGCAAGCAGCTCACCGAGGTACGCGGGCTGACGAAGAAGGGCCTGCTGGTCAGCGGGGCCAAGGAATTCTGGGTGCAGGGTGGCTGGTTCAGCCGCAATGTCGCCCCCAAGGGCACCGACCGGCTCAGCGGAATCCCGACATCGGTGGTCCCGGGCCTGGTGCTGGCGAAGTGGCAGCTCGCGAAGGGGGCGAAGCGGGCCGCCACCCATGACCTGTGGACGGTGCAGGACCTGGAGACGGGCAAGCCCCTCGCCTCGGTGGAGTGCAGCAAGCCTGCGATCAAGCCGGGCCAGTACCCGCAGCTGGTCGCCGCGCCCTCGGGCAACTTCCTGGTGGCCGGTCCGCTCGCCTTCGACCTGTTGACGAAGCGGGGGTTCTGCTTCGAGGGGGCGGACGGCACGAAGCCGCTGACGCTCGCGTCCGTGAACGACGAGGGCATCGCGTACGGCGCGGCGAACGCACGCAACGCGGCCGACGTACTGGCCGGCGGCGGCACCCCCGTCGCGGTGGCGATCAGGAGCGGCACGACGGGTGCCCTGCCCTCGAACCAACGGATTCCGGGCGCGGTGACGTCGGACGGCGTCGGCCTGTTCCGCTGGACGGACGAGAAGGACCGCTCGCATCTGATCGGCTACCCGAGCGCGAACTAGGTGTACCGCTCGGTCCGACCGGGCCTGCGGAAACACGCTCGTCTGCTTCGCCCTGGCACACCCGCGGCACCGGCCCCTGTACGCCGACGACTGCGGATTCCCCGGCGGGCCGATGCACCCGGTGCGGACCTGCGTGGTCCACACCTTCAAGCACGCGTCGGGGGAAGGCGCGGTACCGGCGATCGTCTCCGTCGTCTCCCGCCACCTCGGACCGGACCTGATCAGCGGCGGGACGTGGGGCTGGACCCGGCCCCGCTACGAAGCCCGCTGCCAGGGCCGGCACAACCCCAGGAAGCAGGCCATCGCACCCACCGCGCACACCAGCTGCACGACAGCCATCGGAACGGCCGTCCCCTCGCCCGCGATTCCGACGAGCGGCGAGGCGACGGCGCCGATCAGGAATGACGACGTACCGAGCAGTGCGGAGGCGGACCCGGCAGCGTGCTTCGTACGCATCAGGGCCTGTGCGTTCGTGTTGGGCATCGCGAGCCCCATCGCCGACATCAGCACGAAGAGCCCGGCCGCGACCGGGACCAGGCCCACGTGCCCGAAGACCCCGGACGTCATCAGCAGCAGCGCGGCCGCGGCCAGCACGATGACCGAGAGCCCGAAGGCGAGCGCCTTGTCCAGGCTGATCCGGCCGACCAGTACCTTGCCGTTGATCTGGCCCACGACGATCAGGCCGACCGAGTTGATGCCGAAGAGCAGGCTGAACGTCTGCGGCGAGGCCCCGTAGATCTCCTGCACGACGAACGGCGAGGCGCTCACGTACGAGAAGAGGGCGGCGAAGGCGAGGCTGCCCGCGATCATGTAGCCGGTGAAGACCCGGTCGGCGAGCAGCCCGCGCATGGTGCGCAGCGCGTCGCCGATGCCGCCGGTGTGCCGGTCCTGCGGCGGCAGGGTCTCGTGCAGCCACTTCTGGACGACCAGGGTGAGCACCACGCCGACGACGGTGAGGACGGCGAAGATCCCCCGCCAGTCGGTGAACCGCAGAACCTGTCCGCCGATCAGCGGTGCGACGATCGGTGCGACGCCGGAGATCAGCATCAGGGTGGAGAAGAACCTGGCCATCTCCACGCCGTCGTACATGTCGCGCACCACGGCACGGGCGATGACGATCCCCGCCGCACCGGCCAGGCCCTGCAGGAGGCGGAAGCCGATGAGGAGTTCCGTGGTGGGGGCGAAGACGCAGATCGCGGTGGCGACGACATAGATGATCATGCCGAGGAGCAGCGGCCTGCGCCTGCCCCACCGGTCGCTCATCGGTCCGACGACGACCTGCCCGAGCGCCATGCCGGTGAGGCAGGCGGTGAGGGTGAGCTGCACGGTCGCGGCGGAGGCGTGCAGGGACTCGGTGACCGCGGGCAGAGCCGGGAGGTACATGTCCATGGAGAGCGGCGGCAGTGCGGTGAGGCCGCCGAGGACCAGGGTGACGAGGAGTCCGGTGCGCCGGGCCGCGTCGGTGGCGGCCGGATTTCCGGGAGGTGTGCCGGTGGCCGCCGACTCCGCGGCCACGGCCTGGGTGGTCGATATGTGTGTACGTTCCTGCTGGGCCCGGCTTGCGCCGCTCTCCGGCATTCTCATCTCCATGTCGTTGAATCCGCCCCTATGCTCTCAGCTCAGCCGGACTGGTCGAGACCTTTTTGGGGAGCAGGCATGACAGGCATGAGCAGGGCTGTGCGTTGGGGCGTGCTGGCGACCGGAGGTATTGCCGCGACGTTCACCGAGGACCTGCGGTCGATGCCGGACGCGGAGGTGGTGGCCGTCGCATCCCGTACGGACGCCGCGGCGAAGGCGTTCGCGCAGCGGTTCGGGATACCCCGGGCGTACGGCAGCTGGGCCGATCTCGCCGCCGACGACGAGGTCGATGTGGTGTACGTGGCGACACCGCACTCGGCCCACCGGGAAGCGGCCGCGCTCTGTCTGGAGGCCGGAAAGCACGTGCTGTGCGAGAAGGCGTTCACGCTCAACGCGCGGGAGGCGGACGAGCTGGTGAAGCTCGCCCGGGACCGCGGCCTCTTCCTGATGGAGGCCATGTGGATGTACTGCAACCCGGTCATCCGGCGCATGACGGAGCTGGTGCGGGACGGCGCCATCGGCGATATCCGTACCGTGCAGGCCGACTTCGGACTCGCGGGTCCTTTCGGTCCCGAACACCGGCTGCGCAACCCGGCGCTGGGCGGCGGCGCGCTGCTGGACCTCGGGGTCTATCCGGTCTCGTTCGCACATCTGCTGCTGGGTGAGCCGGACCGGGTACAGGCCGACGCGCTGCTCTCCCCGGAGGGCGCCGATCTGAACACCGCGATGCTGCTGGGCTGGTCGGAGGCGGGCGCCTCGGCGCTGCTGAACTGTTCGATCGTCGCGGACACGCCGCTGACCGCCTCGATCACGGGCACGAAGGGGCGGATCGACTTCCCGCGTGGCTTCTTCTTCCCGGAGCGGTTCGTGCTGCACCGGGAAGGTCACGAGCCGGAGGAGTTCACCGCGCAGGCGGCGGGCGAGGGGCTGCGCGGGATGCAGTTCGAGCAGGCCGAGGTGGCGCGGGCGCTGCGGGCGGGCGAGACGGAGTCGCCGCTGGTGCCGCTGGACGGTTCCCTTGCCGTGATGCGGACGCTCGACGCGGTACGCGACCGCATCGGCGTCCGCTACCCGGCCGACGGCCTCGTCTGACCGGGACCTGTCCGCGAAGGGCCCAGGACGACCGGCAGATGGAGGGCGGCGTCGCGGGGCCGGGCACACACCCGGCTCCGCTCCTTCTCCCGCCCCCCGTGTGCCGGTCGGTCCTACGCGGGCGTGAGGCCCTGGTTCCCCACCTCGGTGACGAACGATCCGGCCGTCGTCACGGGCGCACCGGGCGTGGTGACGGCCGACACCGTGCGGTAGTCGGCGCGCGCCTGCTTCAGGCCCAGCGTGATGACCGCGTATCCGCGGCGGCCGTTGAAGAACTTCATGTGCGGGTTGGCCCGCATCTGGTTGTTCCAGCCGGCCGGCTTGTCCGTGCCGTCCTTGCCGCTCGTGATGGATGTGGCGACGATCTCCGTACCGACGGTGCGGGACGACGGGTCGTCGAAGTCCTTCTTCAGGTCGAAGCCGTAGCCGACGTGCACATCGCCGGTCAGCACCATCAGGTTGTCGATCCCGGCGGCCCCGGCCCCCTTCAGGATCCGGTCCCGGGAGGCGGGGTAGCCGTCCCACGCGTCCATGGAGAGCAGATAGGCGTCGGTGGGGACATCGCGCCGCTGGGCGAAGGCGACCTGCTGCGGTACGACGTTCCAGGTGGCCCGTGATGCGTGCCAGCCGTCGAGCAGCCAGCGTTCCTGGGTGGCGCCGGTCAGGGTACGCGAGGGGTCCTCGGACTCCGGTCCGGGCTTGTGCCAGCCGTCGCCGTAGGCCTGGTCGCTGCGGTACTGACGGGTGTCGAGGATGTCGAACTGGGCAAGCCTTCCGAACTGCAGGCGCCGGTAGAGTTTCATGTCCGGGCCGCTCGGCTGCTGCGGGGTGCGCAGCGGCTGGTTCTCCCAGTACGCCCGGTAGGCGGCGGCGCGACGCAGCAGGAATTCCTCCGGCGGTACGCCGTTCTCGGGGGTGTCGCCTGCGTAGTTGTTCTCGGTCTCGTGGTCGTCCCAGGTGACGACGAAGGGGTGCGCGGCGTGGGCGGCGCGCAGATCGGGGTCGGACTTGTAGAGGCCGTACCGCAGCCGGTAGTCCTCCAGCGTGACCGTCTCCCGGTTGAAACGGGCGGGGAGTTTGCGGTCCGTGTAGTTACGGGCTCCGCCGGTCGCGTCGACGGCGTACTCGTAGAGGTAGTCGCCGAGGTGGAAGACGACGTCGACGTCCTCCTGGGCGAGGTGCTTGTACGCGGTGAAGTAGCCGTCGTGGTAGGCCTGGCAGGAGACGGCGGCCAGGCGCAGCGCGCTGTTGCGGGCGTCGGGGGCGGGCGCGGTGCGGGTCCGGCCGGCGGGGCTGATCCACGTACCGCTGCGGAAGCGGTAGTAGAAGACGCGGTCCGCTTCGAGGCCCTTGACCTCGACGTGGACGCTGTGGTTGAACTCCGGGTGGGCGGTGGCCGACCCTCGCTGGACGATGCGGGAGAAGTGCTCGTCGTGGGCGAGTTCCCAGCTCACCTCGACACGGGACTGGGGAAGTCCGCTGCCGGTCTCGTACGGTCGGGGTGCGAGTCTCGTCCACAGCAGGACCGAGTCGGGCTGCGGGTCGCCCGAGGCGATGCCGAGGGTGAACGGGTCCTCGCCGATCCTCCGGCCGTCCAGCTCGGCGGCGCTCGCGGTGCCCGCGGCCGGCAGATTGACCGAGAAGGCCAGCGCGGCAGCGGCACCGGTGGCGGTGAGGAAGCGGCGGCGTCCGACATGCCTGGCGGCGTCGCGCATCTCCTGCTGGTGAGATGAGTGCGTCATCTGTCCCTCCCCTGGCTGGTGGTGTACTCGGTAAGTGCACCGGGCCGGCGCATCGAGCGGTCGTCGTGTTCGCGTCGCTCGGGCGTCGCGCGGATGAGGAATGCGGCAGGAATGGGTTCACGGGACGAAGTGCGCATACGCGACGCAGACCATGATTGTCGCTGCCGGCCGTCCGGCGGGTGAACCCGCCGTCCCACACGCCTTCTTGGCCCCATGTGGCCCCACACGCCCCGCAGGACGGTAAGGCGTACGCTGCGGCGTCATGAGCAACAAACTGTTGAACTCCGCCTCGAAGACGGCGGTCGTGACGGGCGCGGGATCCGGAATCGGCCGCGCGGTGGCTCTCGCCCTGACCGGCGCCGGCTGGTCGGTGGCGCTCGCGGGCCGGCGCCCGGAACCCCTCGCCGAGACCGCCGCACTGGCCGGGAAGAACGCCCGGGTGATCACCGTCCCCACCGATGTGTCACGCCCCGAGGACGTGGACGGGCTCTTCTCCTCGGCGCGGGAGTGCTTCGGCCGACTCGATCTGCTCTTCAACAACGCGGGTGCGTTCGGCCCGCGTTCCGTCCCGGTCGAGGACCTGTCCGTGGAGGACTGGCGCTCGGTGGTGGACGTGAATGTGACGGGTGCGTTCCTCTGCGCTCAGGCGGCGTACCGGCTGATGAAGGCGCAGGACCCGCAGGGCGGCCGGATCATCAACAACGGCTCTGTCTCCGCCCACGCACCACGTCCGCATTCGGTCGCCTACACCGCGACCAAGCACGCCATGACGGGCCTGACCAAGTCGCTGTCCCTGGACGGCCGTCCGTACCGGATCGCCTGCGGGCAGATCGACGTCGGCAACGCCGCCACGGACATGACGGAGCGGATGCGGACCGGCACCCTTCAGGCCAATGGTGAACTGGCGGTGGAGCCGGTGATGGCGGCGGCGGACGTGGCCCGGACGGTGCTCCATATGGCGGAGCTGCCCCTGGAGGCGAACATGCAGTTCGCGACGGTACTGGCAACGGCGATGCCGTACGTGGGCCGCGGCTGACGGGACCGACCGAACCGGCCGCCCCGCGTGGGCGATTGCCACCCAAACGACCACACCCTGGCCGGAATATGCGCCTCCCCTTCAGGTCGGCGCGCGCTGCCCCTATGATCACAGCTCTTCACCATAACTCCACGTAGGGATCACAGCATGCACATACGTGCCGCCGCGCCGCTCGCACTGGCCGCCGCCCTGGCCGGCTCACTGCTCGTCACGGCCCCCGCCCAGGCCGCCTCGCATCAGGGCGGGCTGCACCTCGGCAAGATCCAGTACGACAGCCCCGGCAAGGACACCCGTACCAACGCGTCCCTCAACGCCGAGTGGGTGGACATCCACAACAACGGCAGGTCGAAGCTTCAGCTCAAGGGATACAAGCTGAAGGACAACACCGGTTACACGTACACCTTCGGCAGCTACACCATCGGCGCGGGCAAGACCGTCAAGGTCCACACCGGCAAGGGCAGGAACTCCTCGGGCCACGTCTACTGGAACCGCGGTTCGTACGTCTGGAACAACACCGGTGACAAGGCCCGGCTGATCAAGCCGAACGGCAAGCTCCAGGACTCCTGCTCCTGGACGAAGTCCAGCAAGGGCACCAAGAACTGCCACTGAGCCGGGCACCCGCGGCTCGGAGCACCATCCGGCCGGCCGGAGCAGGAATGCCCCGGGCCGCGGCAGGGTTGGCCTGTGGCATGAGCCAGAATTCAGGTACCGAGATCCTGCGCTACACCGCCTTCTCCGCCGACCCGGAGGGCGGCAATCCGGCAGGTGTCGTCCTTGATGCGTCCGGTCTCGACGACGCGGCGATGCTCGCCGTCGCGGCGGAGCTGGGTTACAGCGAATCAGCTTTTCTGACCGAGCGGGACGAGCCGGGCGACGAAGGGCCGTCGGCCGCCCGGGAATACACGATCCGCTACTTCAGCCCGAAGGCCGAAGTCCCCTTCTGCGGCCACGCCACCGTCGCGACGGCCCTCGCACTCGCCGAGCGCGACGGTCCCGGCGATCTGGTGTTCAGCACGCCCGCGGGTACGGTCCCGGTCACCGTCACCCAGGAGGGCGGCGAGCTGCGTGCCACGCTCACCAGCGTCGAACCGGACGTCATGGACATCGCGCCGGACGACCTGGCGGAGGCGCTCGCCGCACTGGACTGGCCGGCCTCCGATCTCGACCCTGCCCTGCCGCCCCGGATCGCCTTCGCGGGCGCCCGCCACCTGGTGCTGGCCGCCGCGACCCGTGAGCGGCTTGCCGACCTCGGTTACGACTTCGCACGCCTCGAAGCCCTGATGCACCGGCTGGACCTGACGACCCTGCAGCTGGTGTGGCGGGCGGCGCCGGACGTCTTCCACGTCCGCGACCCGTTCCCGGTCGGCGGCGTGGTGGAGGACCCCGCCACGGGCGCGGCGGCGGCCGCCTTCGGCGCCTATGTGCGCGCCCTGGGCCTCGTCCCGGACACCGCGGTCCTCACCCTCCACCAGGGCGAGGACATGGGCCGCCCCGGCACGCTCACGGTCGAACTGCGGGCGGGCGACGCACGGGTGCGGGTGAGCGGTACCGGTACCCGGATCGAGGCCTGACAAGGGGGCGCCGCGGCGCCGTCAGCCGCCGAGATGCCGGCGGTACCACGGCGCGTGCCGGGCGAACGCGGTCGCGAACCCTTCGCCCGGCTCCCAGTCGAAGTCCTGGCCGACCCGCTCGTCGGTGAACCAGTGGTCCACGGCGAGCATGCCGAGGTGGTGCAGCGCGAACGGGACGTCGGCGAGCCGCTCGCGGGCCGTGTCCACATCGATGCCCGTGGCTCCCCAGGGCAGCCGCAGCTCGTCGACGACCGTGGACAGCAGCTGCGAACAACTCACCGGTTCGGGGTGGTTGACGTGGTAGACCCCGGCCGGCTCCTTCGGGGACAGCGCCGCACCCAGCAGCGCCCGCCCCAGCGTCTGTACGTCGATCAGCGAGTGCCGTGCCTCGCACCCGGTCAGTACGGCCGAGAGCTGCCGGACGAGCGCGACCAGGCCGGGCACGGCCCATCGGTCCCCGACCCCGTACACGATGTGCGGGCGCACGACGACGCCGCCGGCCGCCAGGACGTGCTGTTCGGCGGCGGCACGGGTCAGGCTGGTGACCGAGGCCGGGTCCGGCTCGGTCTGTCCGGGCCGCAGCCGGGTGAACGGGCCCCGGCCGTAGACGGATGCCGTGCTCAGGTGGACGATCCGGGTGACTCCGCAGCGGGCCGCCTCTTCGGCCAGGGCACGGGTTCCTTGATCATTTACGGACCGGGCGGTCGGTTCGTCGCCGCCGATCCGTGAGGCGCAGTGGATCACCGCGTCGACGCCCTCGCAGCTGCCGCGCAGCGTTGCGGGGTCGGCGAGGTCCCCGTGCACCGTCTCGATGCCGGGCCCGGCGCCTGCCGTTGCGGTGAGAGCTGTCCGGTGGGTCATCAGCCGCAGCCGGACACCGGGGGTGGCCCTGGCCGCGGCCACCACATGGCTGCCGATGAAACCGGTAGCGCCGGTGATGAGTATGCGCAGTGTCATGACTGGTCATTCTGCCGGTCGTCCGGCCGGCTCCGCTGATTCCCCGCTGTGCCGTGCGGGCCGCTCGGGGAGCCGAGGGTGCAGGTGAAGACCGGCTCGCCGTCCTGGATCGCCGAGACGTGCACCCCGGTCATACTGCGGTCGCCGGCCGGGACGGGACGGGCCTCGATCCAGCAGGGACGGTCGAGTTCCACGTACCGGAGGAAGTCGGTCTTCACCGATGCCGGGAGGAAGTCATGGCCGGGGGTCACGGCGACGGCCGCCTGACGGGCCGCCTCCAGCAGCAGAATGCCCGGCACATGGTCGTTGGGCCGGGCGAACAATGTCGGATGTGCGGTGTCGAGCCGCAGCTGCCAGACGTTCCGCTGCAGACCCGGTGCCAGGACGACATCGCGTACATCGGTCCTGCCCACCTCGGCCGGCGCGACGGCGGGCAGGAGGGGTATCGGGGCGCCGATCACGTCCCGCCGGTCGCCCCGCAGCCTCTCGTACACCTTGGCCGAGGTGCAGCTGATACGCCCTCCGCCTCTGGCGAGGACGGTGCCGAGGCGGTGCAGGAGCAGCTCGACATGCATGGAGCCGATGCTCCGGCCGCGCCGCCGGATCCGGGAGCAGGACACATCCACCGTGATGTCCCAGGGCGCCCGGCCCAGGAGCAGCCGATCGGGCTCGCAGACGTACGCGAGCTCCCACATCACGAACTGGTCCCCGACCGGGACGTCGAACGCCGCATGCCCCAGGAGCATCGTCGTCTGCCGCATGGTCTCCGCGATCAGCAGCGGGTCCTGATACCGGCCCGACACGGGGGCGAAGAAGCGGTGCGCATGCGGCCAACGGGCCGATACCGAGAACTGGGTGTCGGTCTGCGGGGTCCATCCGGTGGGAAAGACATCCTCGGCATCGGACCGGTGAACCAGGTGTCTCGGGAAGTCCGCCTCGCCATGTCTGCCCCTGGATGCCGTCTCGCCCTCTCCAGGGGATTCGGTGAAATCGGCGGCGCCTGCGCCCTCGACGGACACCGATGCGCTGTGCGAGGTGAGCTGAACCATGAATTTTCCTCCCAGAGGATCCATACCGGGAGGGCGGGCCGCCCTCGCAGTAAGATACTGACAGTCCGGTTTTCCTATCCAGCCATATCCCAGTGGTGCTGACCACGCCACGACTGAGAGAGACTCGTAGCTGATGGCACAGCAGGCGCGCGCGATCCAGACTCGACGGTCAATCCTGGTGGCGGCCGCCGCCGTCTTCGACGAACGCGGTTACAGCAGCGCCACCATCAGTGAAATTCTTGCGCGGGCCGGAGTGACAAAGGGTGCGCTCTACTTCCATTTCACCTCGAAGGAAGACCTCGCACTCGGGGTGATGGACGTACAGCTGGACAGCGATCCACTTCCCGCCCAACTGACGAAGCTTCAGGAATTGGTCGATCAGGGCATGCTGCTCGCCCATCGGCTCCGGCATGAGCCACTGGTACGCGCGAGCGTCGGGCTGGCCATGGATCAGGCGGTGGAAGGCCTCGACCGGGGCACCCCGTTCCGTGCCTGGATAGACCGGCTCGAACATCTGCTGACCGCCGCGAAGAACCAGGGTGAACTCCTGCCGCACGTCAATGCCCGCGAGACCGCCGAAATGCTGGCGGGTTCCTTCTCCGGCATTCAGGTGATGTCTCAAGCCCTGTGCAAGCGCGAGGACTTGGGGCGGCGGATCTCGGTCCTTCTGCATTACGTACTGCCGAGCATCTCGACCCCTGCCGTGCTGGCCACGCTCGACATGGCCGAGGACCGGGGCGAGCGCCTGTTCGGCACCCTCGGATCGGTCCCCAGCCAGGCCGGCGCACCCGACTGACGGGCCAGGCCCGACCGACGAAGAATCACGGGACATGACACGGCAGCGACGATCGGCTGAACCTCGGGCGACGAGGAGTTGCGGCTACGATCGCGGGCACCCAGCGAGACCAGGAGTGCCGACCGTGTCCCAACCGCGCATCGCCGTATCCATCGTCACCATGGGCGATCGCCCGCAGCAGGTCGAGGCCCTGCTGGCCTCGGTGGCCGGACAGGACGTCCGGCCGGCCCGGCTCGTCGTCGTGGGCAACGGCTCACCGCTCCCGGACTTCACCGCGTTTCCCGGTCTGTCCGACCTGTCAGGCGGTGTGACGGTGATCGAACTCGACGAGAACCTGGGCTGCCCCGGTGGCCGTAACGTCGCCCTGCGCAAGCTGGCGGAGTTCGGCGATGTGGATGTCGTCATCGAGCTCGACGACGACGGGCTCCTGGTCGACGGCGGGGTGTTCCGCAAGGTCCAGGAGCTGTACGCCGCCGACCCGCGGCTCGGCATCGTCGGCTTCCGGATCGCCGACGAGCACGGCGAGACCCAGCGCCGCCACGTCCCGCGCCTGCGCGCCGGCGACCCGATGCGGCGCGGCCCGGTCACCGCGTTCCTGGGCGGCGGCCACGCCCTCTCCATGAAGATGCTCGCCCAGACGGGGCCCTGGCCCGCGGAGTTCTTCTTCACGCACGAGGAGACGGACCTGTCCTGGCGGGCGCTCGACGCGGGCTGGAAGATCCTGTACGAGCCCGATCTGCTGCTCCAGCACCCCAAGACCTCCCCGGCCAGGCACTCCGTCTACTACCGGATGACGGCCCGCAACCGGGTCTGGCTGGCCCGCCGCAATCTGCCCCTCCCCCTGGTCCCGGCCTACCTGGGCACCTGGACCCTCCTGACCGTGGCCCGCACCCGGTCGGCGACGGGGCTGCGCGCCTGGGCCGGCGGCTTCGCCGAGGGGGTCCGTACGCCGTGCGGGCGGCGGCAGCCCATGCGGTGGCGCACGGTGTGGCGAATGACGAAACTGGGACGGCCACCGGTCATCTGATCCGCGACGGGGCCGGGTGGCGCAGCGTCAGTCCCGAGACAGGAGTTGCCGATGTCCGTCCGCAGGATCGTCCCCAACATTCGGACCGGCACCGGCCCCGGGGCCGAGTCGGACGCCACCGCCAACGCCGCCGTGGCCGCCGCGATGAAGCGGAACGCGGAGTTCTACGGCTTGCTGGGCCTCCAGGAGGTCATGAACCACGGCTGGATCATGACGCTCGCCTCTCCTTCCCACCCCTCGGCCCAGATCAGCATCGTGGAGACCGACGCAACCGCCCCGGTGACACCGGACATGAGCATGGAGGTGGAGGACGTCGACGCGGCCTACACCGCCATGCAGGAGGGCGGCGCGGAGATCGTGTACCCGTTGCACGACGAGGACTGGGGCGTACGCCGCTTCTTCGTCCGCGCCCCCGACGGCCGGGTGATCAACGTGCTGGGCCATCGCTGACCGGCGCCGGCCCGGTGACGCCGTCGTCGTACGGGAGGATCCGCCGCAGGAGCCCCTTGGGGTGGCCCCTCTTGCGCCATTCCCTTGGGTAACCGATGGAGACCTCCTCGAAGCGCACCCCGTCGTACCAGGTCGTACGGGGGATGTGCAGATGGCCGTAGACCATGGCAGCCACATTGAAGCGCCGGTGCCAGTCGGCGCTGAGTTCCGTGCCGCACCACTGGGCGAACTCGGGATACGTCAGAACGGCCATCGGTTCGCGCACCAAGGGCCAGTGACTGGCGATGACCAGCGGAATCTCCGGATCGTGCGCGGCGAGACGCCGCTCGGTCTCCACCACTCGCGCCCGGCACCAGGCGTCACGGCTCGGGTACGGGTCGGGGTGCAGCAGGAACTCGTCGGTGCACACCACCCCCCTCTCGTGCGCGTACGCCAGGGACTCCTCCTTGGTCGTCGTGCCCGGCGCCCGGAAGCTGTAGTCGTACAGCAGGAACACAGGCGCGACGGCCACCGGCCCTTCGGGGCCGGGCCACAGCGGATACGAGTCCTCCGGAGTGGACACCCCGAGGCTCCGGCACAGCTCGACCAGGTGCTCGTACCGTTCCCGGCCCCGCAGTTGGACCGGGTCGTGCTTGGTCGTCCACAGCTCATGGTTCCCGGGGGTCCAGATCACCCGGGCGTACCGGCCGGCGAGCAGCCGCAACGCCCACTCCACGTCCTCGACCTTCTCCGCGACATCACCGGCGACGATGACCCAGTCCTCGTCCGAATCCGGCCGCAAGGACTCGACGATGGGGCGGTTGTCCGCCATCCCGACGTGAAGGTCGCTCACCGCGAGCAGAGAACCGCGGTTTCCGTAGGCGCGATCGGACATGGAGAACCTTTCCCGAGGACGGACCGAACGAGATCGTCTCCCATGATGTGGCCCGGAACATCACACCCCGTCCGGCTGTCACGCGTGTGTCACAGGAGTTCCCTGCGATTGCAACCGTGATCCCGGGGTTGCAAGTTCCCCGACTGCGCCCCCGTCCTGCCCGAGGGCACCACGAAGCTGCCCACCGGCACGTTGCTTCGACAGCGAGTACAACCTCCTCGACGAGAACGGCAACGTCCTCCAGAAGGCAGAAGACGCCCGCCCCGAACGCTCCCCGGACACGACAGACACCGACACCCCGCGCATCGGCTCACCCGGAACCGGTCCTGGTCGGCGTCGGCGCCCACACCGCCGACAACGCCGCCCACATCGGCGACAATCCCATCCACCCGCATCCGTCGAGTGCACCGGCATGCTCATCGACGAAACGGGAGAGGCCCTGCAGGAAGGCTTGTTCCAGCTCGGGGGCTCCGCATTCGCCGACTTCGTGACCACTGATCCGGTGACGCTCTCCGACGCCTGGATGCCGTACGACCTCAAAGACCGGGCCCAGCCCGCCGTGTACGCGGCGAATGCCCACGTCCGGCAGCCGCTCTGCACGACCTCGCGGTGGTGCTCGCCCCGGAGACCGACGCGAAGGACCCGACCTGTTTCGGCAGGCCGACCGTGGACGGCGTCGACAACTGCTTCGGCGATGACGGCAACGCGGCCGATGTATGGGGAAGCTCCGAAATCCCTTGTCGCAGCAGAGTGTTCCGGCACGCTCCCGCATTCGGCGGTGAGGAGTACAAGCGCTCGGCGGCAGGCGAAGTCCGGTACGCACGCGCGGCCCCCGGCGCGGCGGGTGGGCCGGAGCCTGCGGAGGTTCAGGCTGTTGCGTGCCCGACCGAACGCCATGACCTTACCCCGAGTTATCACCTTTTTGATGTGTTTTTCCTGGCTGCAGCCGGTATGACCTCATTCCGTTTGTAGCGTGGAGACGACATCGTTCGAGCTGCCCAATGGGCTCTCATGGCGGTCGCATCGGTTGCCGGCTCGACGAAGCACCGTTCCGTCATGACGCAACGTCGCCAACCGGGCCGGACCATACGCCGGCCTTCGCATGAAGGAGAATCTGTGATCTCGAAAAGCAAGAGGGTCACGCGTTCCATGGCCGTGGCGTTCGCCGCGGCTGCCGCGCTCACCGTCAGCATGCCGAGCGGCAACGCCTTCGCCATCGACCACGTCCAATGTGTCGGCGGGGAGAACTTCTTGAAGATCTGGTCACACCTCGATGGCCGTGAGAGCGTCGACTGCTACGCGAATGCCGGCAAGACCGGCTTCGGCGGGTGGTGGATCGACCGGATCTCCACGGGCAACAACGACCTGATCTACTACGACGCCAACGGTGACTCGGTGAAGATCGAGCGCTGGCACGACATGACCTTCCCGAACCACCCACCGAGGGTCGTCGCCATCCAGATCCTGTGACGAATCGACATTCGGTTGCGGGGAATGGCTGTCCGGTCACGCTCTTTGGGGCGTGACCGGGAAGGATGGCTGACCTCGATCTGGCGTGACGGTCTGCCGACGGAGTCGGCGGACCGTTCTGCATTCCCTGGCGGGTGGTGGGCAAGCCGCTTCCTGGCGGTGGGTGCGCCCGGTCGGGCACCATTTCCGGGTCACAAACGCCCCGGATCCGGCCGGGCGAGAATGCCGGCGCAGAGAAATCCCGCCTTGACCTGCGGAAACTCTGGGCGGCAGACGAGTCGGGCTGTACGCCGGGTTCTGTCGCCCGGTCGCCTCACGGCGGCCGGGGAGACGGCCATCCATCTAGGACCGGCATTGCTGCCGGCCTCGTGCGGTCTACCCGCGAACTCGGGCGGGCAGCCCTCGGACATTCGCGCAGGGCCGCCTTGCGACGGCCCCTCTTGACCTTGCTCCGGGTGGGGTTTACCTAGCCGCCTGAGTCACCTCAGGCGCTGGTGGTCTCTTACACCACCGTTTCACCCTTACCGAGGACCGAAGTCCCCGGCGGTCTGTTTTCTGTGGCACTGTCCCGCGGGTCACCCCGGGTGGCCGTTAGCCATCACCCTGCCCTGTGGAGCCCGGACGTTCCTCGGGGGGATCCGAGGATCCCCACGCGGCCGTCCGCCCGGCTCGTCTGCCGTGCCGACCATGCTACCCGCCTGGCGGGAGCCGCCGGACGGGGGCGCTCAGATGAACGCCTCGGTCTCCAGGTCGAAGGCGAACGGAGCGGGAAGGGAAAGCGGCTTGCCGAACGGAATCGTGCAGTGCTGACGGTAGTCGTCCCCCTCCGGGTCGCTGAACAGCGTCACCGAAGACTGCTCACGGTCGACCAGGAGGTAGAGGGGGACGGGCCCGCGGGCGTAGCAGTGACGCTTGTCCGTGCGGTCGGCCCGGGGCTTGGACGAGGTGACCTCGACGACGAGGGCAACCCCCTCACATGGCATCCAGGGATCCGCTCCCCGGTACAGACGCAGTTCGGTGGGGGCGAAGGTGCCGTCGGGAATGACGTGGTTCCTGGGGCAGCGGCCGCCGCTCTTCAGCTTCAGTCCCTTGTTCCCGGAAAACTGCATCTTGATGCGAGAGCGGGTGATCACTTGCTCCAGAATCAGGCTGATGTAGTCCTCGTGGTCCCCGTCCGGCGGCGGCGTCACGACGATCTCCCCCTCGATCAGCTCGGCCCGGAAGCCCTCCGGCGTATCCAGCGCCAGGAAGCCCTCCAGCAGGACGTCCGCCTGCGTGAGCGGTTCGTGCGGCATGGCAGTCATGTCACGCCCCTTCCTCGGTCGCTCGCCAGATTGGGACATCAGTGGATCAGCCGTCCGTGAGATGGGAGTACTTCCTTCGATCGTGGCACAGGAGGGTGCGGAGTTGTCAGATGCGGACGGGTGCGGTGAGTACTTGACCCTGCCGTTGCGTCAACGTTTCTACTGGACCCATGCGTATCGGAGAGATCGCCGCGCTCGTCGGGGTCACCTCGCGGGCGATCCGGCACTACCACCACATCGGACTGCTTCCCGAGCCCGGGCGCCGGGCCAACGGCTACCGCGCCTACAGCGTGCGCGACGCCGTGGTGCTGGCCCGGATCCGGCGGCTCACCGAGCTCGGGCTCGGTCTGGACGAGGTGCGGGACGTCCTCGCCGATGATGCCGGGCGCGAACTCGTCGAAGTGCTCGTCGAGTTGGACGCGGATCTGGCCCGGCAGGAGAACGAGATCCGGGAGCGGCGGCGTCGCCTGGCCCGGTTGCTGGACGGCCCGGTGAGCGCCGAGGAGGTCGTATCGCCCGCGCTGGCCGAACTGCTGGGCACGGCTCCGGCCACCGACTCCCCGATGGCCGCCAAGGACCGTGAGCACCTGGTGCTGCTGGACACGACGGGTGTCGGCAGTGAGGTCTACGCCGCGTTGCGGCCACTGGCCGAGGACCCGGCCGTGCACGCGCTGTACGAGCGGCTGGACGCACTGGCCGCGGCGCCGCTGGACGATCCGCGGATCGTCCCGCTCGCCGCCGATATGGCCGCCGCCGTGCCGGACGAGGTACTGGCGGCGATCCCCTCCGGCGGGCCGGTCATGACGGGGTTCGGTCAGGCCCTGCTCGACGACTACGCGCCTGCGCAGGCCGAGGTGGTGCGCCGGGTGATGGCGGCCCTGGCGGCACGCGTGGCGGGGAGGGGAACGGGATGAGTGTGCGGATTGCGCGGTATGCCGTGGGGGCTGTGCCGGCTGTCGAGTTGGTTCTGGTCGGCTGTCTGCTGGCGGGGGTCCGGGTGCCGGGTGCGGTTCTGCTCGGTGCCGAGGCCCTGGTGGTCGCCGCGCTCGGGTTCGAGGGCGTGGTCCTGTGGCGGCTCTGGCTCGTGGGCCGGCGCGCGGGTGCCGGGCGGCGGGAGGCGATGGGTGCGGCGCTGCGTACCGTCGTGCCGGAGAAGGTGCGCCGTCTCGTCGCCCACGAGGTGCGCGCCCTGCACAGTCTCGGGCTGTGGGTGCTGCGACGGCGTCATGGCGTGCCGGAGGGTGCCCTTGCCGTCCCGTACTCCGGGCCGCAGACCGCCACGATGTACGGCCTGGTCCTCGTCGCTCTGGTCGAGACGGTGATGCTGGCGCTGCTGATCCCGTGGCCGGTCGTGCACAGGGTTCTGCTCGTGCTCGATGTGTACGGGGTGCTCCTGGTTCTCGCCCTCCACGCCGCGTGTGTGACCCGGCCGCATGTCGTGGACGCCGACGGGGCGCTGCGGCTTCGGTACGGGGGGTTGTTCGACCTGCGGGTTCCCGTCGGCGCGGTGGCCGGTGCACGGGTCGAGCGGAGATACCCCGAGGGCGGGCCGGTGCGGACGGAGGCGGACGGGGTGCTCGACCTCGTCGTGGGCGGGCAGACGACGGTGACCGTGGAGCTGGTCTCTCCGGTCGCGTTCGTACGGCCGCTCGGGAAGCGGGGGTGGGCGCGGACGGTGCGGTTCCATGCGGATGATCCGGGTGCCGCCGTGGCCGCGCTCACGCGGGGGCGAAGAGGACCTTCGCCGAGCCAGGATCCGCCTGGGCGAGCCTGACCCGCAGCCGCTCCCCCAGCGGGAGCTTCGCCGTTGCGCCCTCGACCCGGGCGACGACGGCCGGGTCGTCGATGTGGACGGTGCCCGTGGTGGGCTCCTGCTCCTTCACGTCGACCACGTACGCGTCGAAGACCTCGCCGACACGGTCCTTGAGCAGCGCGGCCTCGACCACGTCGACGCACTCGCGCTCCACCGTGTTGGCCCGGCCGGTCCCGTCCGCCATCTCCTTCGGCAGGCGGGGCAGCGCGGCAAGGACCCACTCGGGCGGGTCCTGTTCCGCGACGGCGGCGAGGCACAGCTCGGCCGCGTACCGGTCGACGAGGCGGCGCAGTGGGGCGGTGCAGTGCGTGTACAGGTCGGCGACGGCGGCGTGCACGGCGGGGGTGGGGAGTCCGCCGTGTTCGAAGACGGTGTAGCCGGCACCGCGCAACAGGGTGGTGCACTCCTGGAGGAACGCGGCGTGGTTTGTCCTCCTCGGGTCGAGGGAGCGGACGACCTGGGCGTACGGGACATGGTGCGGCCAGTCGATGTGCAGCGCCTCGGCCGAGCGCCGGAGCCGGGCCACGGCGCCGTCGGGTGCGACCGGCAGGGTCCGCAGGATGCCGGTACCGGTCTGCGCCATGAGGTGGGCGGCGGCCATGCCGGTCAGGAGGGAGATCTGTGCGTTCCAGCCGTCGGCGGGCAGCGTGGCACGGTATTCCAGGCCGTATGTGCCGTCGCGCTCGACGATCTCCTGCTCGGGCACGTTGAGGGAGATGCCGCCCCGGGCGACCTCCTGCTCCTCGCGGAGCCGTCCGATGTCCCGGAGCAGCGCCAGGGGCTCCTCGGCGGTGCCGGTGTCGATCTGCCGCTGGACGCCCGCGTAGTCGAGCTTGGCCCGGCTGCGGACGAGGGCCCTGCGCACCGAGGTGGTGACGGCGCCGCCCTCGGAGTCCAGGTCGATCTGCCAGAGGAGGGCGGGACGGGTCTGTCCGGGGAGGAGGCTGGCGGCGCCCTCGGAGAGCAGGGTGGGGTGGAGCGGCACCTTGCCGTCGGGGAAGTAGAGAGTCGTCACCCGACGGTGGGCCTCGGTGTCGAGTGCGCCGCCGGGGCGTACGAAGGCGGCGACATCGGCGATGGCGTAGTGCACGCGGAAGCCGTGGCGACGGCGTTCGAGGTGCATGGCCTGGTCGAGGTCGGTGGATGTGGGCGGGTCGATGGTGAAGAGCGGCAGGTCCGTCGCGTCCTTGTGGGCCGACACCGCCGGGGCCCGCGCCGTCTGCGCCGCCTCGGCGAGGACGGCGGGCGGGAAGCTGTCGGGCAGTTCGAGCTCGGTGCGCAGTTTGCACAGGGCCGCCCTCAGCGGGGTCTCGGCCGGCCCGGTCATATGGAGATGGCGGCGGGGCATGGACCGAGCGTATGGCGGGGCGGGCCGGGCGGCATCCCGGCGGCGAGTGCCTGCCCTGATCCGCCGGACAGGCCCCAGTGCGGTACCGCGGTCCCCGTACGCTGGTGCCAGGTCCTGTCGTCGAACTGCCGTCTGCCGTCGTCGCACGGCGGACGGCAGTTCGACGACGGGGCCCCGGGCCTTCTGAGCCCGTATACCTGTGCGTACGTACGAAGGAGAACCGCCGTGCTCGTGCTGTTGCCGCCCTCCGAAGGAAAGGCCGCGTCGGGGCGCGGAGCACCCCTGAAGCCGGAGTCGCTGTCGCTGCCGGGCCTGGCTGCGGCGCGGGCCGCGGTCCTCGACGAGCTGGTCGAGCTGTGTGCGGCGGACGAGGAGAAGGCCCGCGAGGTGCTCGGGCTGAGCGAGGGGCTGCGGGGCGAGATCGCGAAGAACGTCGAGCTGCGGACGGCGGGAACGCGTCCGGCCGGGGAGATCTACACGGGGGTGCTGTACGACGCCCTGGATCTGGCCTCCCTGGACACGGCGGCCAGGCGGCGAGCCGGAAAGTCGCTGCTGGTCTTCTCCGGACTGTGGGGCGCCGTGCGGGTGGGCGACCGGATTCCTTCGTACCGCTGCTCGATGGGTGTGAAGCTGCCGGGGCTGGGCGCGCTCGGGGCGTACTGGCGTGACCCGATGGCGGAGGTCATGCCGGAGGCGGCCGGGGACGGGCTCGTCCTGGACCTGCGGTCCTCCGCCTACACCGCGGCCTGGAAGCCGAAGGGCGAGGTGGCCGGGCGCACGGCGAGCGTGCGGGTGCTGCACTCCCAGCTGGTGAACGGGGTCGAGAAGCGCTCTGTGGTCAGCCACTTCAACAAGGCGACGAAGGGGCGGATGGTCCGCGATCTGCTGCTGGCGGGCGCACGGCCGAAGGGGCCCGCGGAGCTGGTGGGGACATTGCAGGAGCTCGGGTACGCGGTGGAGGCCGAGGCCCCCGCGCGGGCCGGTCGGGCGTGGTCGCTCGATGTCGTGGTGACCGAGATTCACTGAACCGGGAAAGCCATCGCGTTGCATCATGCGCAACGCTCGTTGCGTGGTGTGCGGTGTGCGCGGCAAGATGAGCGCATGACCTCCTCTGTGCTGGATCTTGCCCCCGTCGTCCCCGTCGTCGTCCTGGAGGACGCCGCCGACGCGGTGCCGCTCGCCCGGGCCCTGGTCGCGGGCGGGCTCCCGGCCATCGAGGTGACGCTGCGTACCGCCGCGGCACTGGATGCGATCAAGGCCATCGCGGCCGAGGTGCCGGACGCGGTGGTCGGGGCCGGCACGGTGATCTCCGTACGGAACGTCTCCGACACCGTCGCCGCGGGGGCCCGGTTCCTGGTCAGCCCCGGCTGGACGGACACGCTGCTGGACGCGATGAAGGCGTCGGGGGTGCCGTTCCTGCCGGGCGTCTCGACGACGTCCGAGGTGGTCGCGCTGCTGGAGCGCGGGGTCACCGAGATGAAGTTCTTCCCGGCCGAGGCGGCGGGCGGCACAGCGTATCTGAAGGCACTCTCCTCGCCGCTGCCGCAGGCCCGGTTCTGCCCCACGGGCGGCATCTCGCTCGCCTCTGCACCGTCCTATCTGGCGCTGCCCAACGTCGGCTGCGTGGGCGGCAGTTGGATGGTCCCGGCGGACGCGGTGGCGGATAAGGACTGGGCGCGGGTGGAGCGGCTGGCGAGCGAGGCGGCGGCGCTGCGCGGCTGATTTCCCCCTGCGCGCCCCTTCCCGGAACCGGGGCTCCGCCCCGGACCCCGGTGGGTGCTGACCGGGGTGCGGGCTGCCCCCGCCACCCGAGGAAGCGGCAGCTTCGCGCCGCCGGGGCTCCGCTGCCCCAGAGCACCGCACGCTCACGCGGGAGCCCCGTTCCCTACCGCAGGTGCGATGTGTCGTTCAGCAGCCTGAGCGACACGTTCCCGTCCGAGTAGTACGCCACCGCGGAGACCGAGGCCGCCGAGAGTTCCATCCGGAACATGGCTTCCGGCGGGGCGCCCAGCGCCAGCCTGACCAGGGTCTTGATCGGCGTCACATGGGTGACCAGGAGGACCGTGCGGCCCGCATAGCGGGCGGTGAGGCGGTCGCGGGTGGCCGCGACGCGGCGGGCTACCTCGGCAAAGCTCTCGCCGCCCCCGGTGGGGGCTGCCTTCGCGGAGGCGAGCCAGGCGTCCAGGTCGGGGCCGTAGCGCTCACGCACCTCGGCGAACGTCAGGCCCTCCCAGGCGCCGAAGTCCGTCTCGCGCAGGCCGTCCTCGATCCGGACCTCCAAGCCGAGCCGGGCCGCCACCGCGGCCGCCGTCTCGCGGCAGCGGCGCAGCGGGGAGCTGACGATCTCCTCGATCGTGCCGCGGGCGGCCAGCGACTGGGCGATGCGTTCGGCCTGGTGGCGGCCGGTCGCCGAGAGTTCGGGATCGCTGCCGCCGCTGCCCGAGAACCGCTTCTCGGGGGTGAGTGCCGTCTCGCCGTGCCGGAGCAGTACGAAGGTGGCGGGCGCCCCGAGATCGGGCGCCGCGGCCCAGCCCACCTGGGGGGCGGTGGAGGATGCCGTAGGCGTGGGGGCGGCTGCCGGCGCCGTGCCCGTAGCCGCTCCCGGCCGGGAGGACAGGGCCGCGCGGGCCCTGGCCGCGCCCGCTGCCGCGTCACCGGGCGGGCCCGAGACCGGCGGCAGGCCTGCGGTCGTCGAGGGCCGGGGGGTGTCGAGTGCGGCCGTCGACGCCGACGGTTCCCACTGCTTGCCACGCTTGCCCGCGTCCATCGCCTCGTTGGCGAGCCGGTCCGCGTGCTTGTTCTTCTCGCGCGGGATCCACTCGTACGTCACGGCGGAGGCTGGCAGAATCCTGGCGGCCTCCGCTGCGAGCGGCTTCATGTCGGGGTGCTTGATCTTCCAACGGCCCGACATCTGTTCCACGACCAGCTTGGAGTCCATCCGGACCCGCACCTGGAGCGCACCGCCCGCCGAGGCGTCCGGCACCAGCGCCTTCGCCGCCTTCAGACCCGCGATGAGGCCCTTGTACTCGGCGACATTGTTCGTCGCGACGCCGATGTACTCGGCGGCCTCGGCGAGGGTCTCCCCCGTCACCGGGTCGACGACGACCGCACCGTAACCGGCGGGCCCGGGGTTGCCCCGGGAACCGCCGTCGGCCTCGATGACGAACTGGCGCGGCTGGGTCATTACAGGCCCGACTCCGACGTACGGACCAGGATGCGGCGGCAGTTCTCGCAGCGCAGGACGGTGTCCGGGGAGGCCGCCTTCACGTCGTTGACCTCGGTGATGTTCAGTTCGAGACGGCAGCCCTCGCAGCGGCGCTGGTAGAGGCGGGCGGCGCCGACCCCGCCCTGCTGGACGCGGAGCTTGTCGTACAGCTTCAGCAGGTCCGCGGGGACGGACCCGGCGACGAGCTCGCGCTCCTTGGTGACGGTCGCGGCCTCCTCGTCGAGCTCCTTGGTCGCGGCGTCACGGCGGGCGGTCGCGTCGTCGACCTTGGCCTGGACGGCGGAGACCCGGTCGGACAGCTCGATGACACGCTCCTGGGCGGACTCGCGGCGCTCCATCACTTCGAGGACGACGTCCTCCAGGTCGCCCTGGCGCTTGGCCAGCGAGGTGATCTCGCGCTGGAGGCTTTCCAGGTCCTTGGGCGAGGCGACCGCACCCGAGTCGAGGCGCTGCTGGTCGCGGGCGGCGCGCTGGCGCACCTGGTCGACGTCCTGCTCCGCCTTGGTCTGCTCGCGGGCGGTGTCGCTCTCCTCGGTCTGCGAGGCGACCAGCAGGTCACGCAGTTGCGCGAGGTCGCTGGTGAGCGACTCGATCTCGGTGTGCTCGGGCAGCGACTTGCGCCGGTGCGCAAGCTGCGACAGGCGTACGTCGAGGGCCTGGACGTCGAGGAGTCGGATCTGGTCGGCGGGCGCGGCGTTCAGTTGGGGGCTCCAGAAGAGTGATGGGTGGTGGTGGTCCACGGGTCGGTGACCTGCTTCGAGACATGGACCCGCAGGTCCCATCCGTGGCGGTCGGAAATCGCGTCGAGCTGCGCTGCGGCCTGTTCGCACCAGGGCCATTCGGTGGCCCAGTGTGCGGCGTCGACCAGGCCGAGCGGGGAGTGCTGGATGGCTTCGGAGGCCGGGTGGTGGCGCAGGTCGGCGGTGAGGAAGGCATCGACACCGGCAGCGCGTACCGCGTCGAAGAGGCTGTCACCGGAGCCGCCGCTGACCGCGACGGAACGCACCGTCGCCGCCGGGTCGCCCGCGAGCCGGATGCCCTGCGCGGTGGCGGGCAGCCGGGCCGCGGCGCGGGCGGCGAAGTCGGCCAGGCTCTCGGGGTGGTCGAGCACACAGATCCGGCCGAGGCCGCGACGGCCCTTGGGGTCGGCCGGGTCCGGCACCAGGGGCCCCTCGACTCGCAGGTCGAGCGCACCGGCGAGGGCGTCGGAGACGCCCGGATCGGCGGTGTCGGCGTTGGTGTGGGCGACGTGCAGCGCGACATCGTGCTTGATGAGGGTGTGCACGACCCGGCCCTTGAAGGTGTCGGCCGCGACCGTCGTCGTGCCCCGCAGATAGAGCGGGTGGTGGGTGACGATCAGCTGGGCGCCGAGCCGGAGTGCCTCGTCGACGATCTCCTGGACGGGGTCGACGGCGAAGAGCACACGGTCGACCTGCGACGCCGGGTCTCCGCAGACGGTGCCGACCGCGTCCCAGCCTTCGGCCCGCTCGGGCGGCCAGAGAGCGTCGAGCTCGGCGAGGACTTCAGACAGACGGGGCACAAGGAAAGGCTACCTGCCCTCCGTGCCCCGTCACCCATGGCTTCGGCGACCCGTAGGGACGGGCCACGGCCTGCTGGGTCCCGTCGTCGGACTGCCGTCGTCGCCCGGACGCCGCACGGCAGGCGGCAGTCCGACGACAGGACCCAGGGAATCGTTACTTCACGAGGTCGGCGCGGAGGTCGTCGAGGACCAGGTTCGCGGCCGTGACACCCAGACCGAGGTACCAGGTCTCGTCGGAGACGTCCTTGGCCCGGCCCTCCTTGACCGCCTTGAGGTTCTTCCACAGCGGGTTGGACTGGGCGGTGTCGCGCTCGGTGGCCTTCACGTCGCCGTAGACGCCGGTGAAGATCCAGTCGGCGTCGGCCTCGTCGATCTTCTCCGGGCTGATCTCCGCGGCGAGGTCGTTGATCTGCTGGTTCTCGGGCCGCGGCAGACCGACGTCTTCGAGGATGGTGCCGATGAAGGACGCCTTGGCGTAGAGGCGGATCCGGTCCGGCAGGTAGCGGACCATGGAGATGGTCGGCTTGTCCGGGCCGATGTCCTCGCCGAGCTTCTTCGCCTTCGCCTCATAGGCGTCGAGCTGGCTCTCGGCCTTGGCCGTCTTGTCCAGCGCCGCGGCGTTGAGGAGGTAGTTCTCCTTCCAGGTGAAGCCCGGACGGATGGAGAACACGGTCGGCGCGATCTTGGAGAGCGCGTCGTACTTGTCGGCGGCGCGCAGCTGGCTGCCGAGGATCAGGTCGGGCTTCAGGCCGGCGATCGCCTCAAGGTTGAGGTTGTTGATGGTGCCGACGCTCTTGGGGTTGCCCGCGTCCTTCTTGAGGTACGAGGGCATGGCCGCACTCCCCTCGGAGGGGGTGTAGCCGACCGGCTTCACGCCCAGCGAGACGACGTTGTCGAGCTCGCCGACGTCCAGCACGACGACGCGCTTGGGGGCGGACTTGATCTCGGTCTTGCCCATGGCGTGGGTGAGGGTCCGGGGGAACTGGCCGGCCTCGGCGTCGGTGCCGTACTCCGCCGTCTTCTTCGCTGCGTCGGCGAAGTCCTTGCCGCCCGTCGCGACGGCCGCCTTCTTGTCACCGCCGCCCTCGGACTTGGCCGAGCCGCCCGCGCCCTGGTCGTCGCTTCCGCAGGCCGAGAGAGAAAGGGCGGCAACCACTGCCAGGCCGACTGCGGCAGTACCGCGGCGACGAAGGGACATCACTTGCTCCAGTTCGAGGTCACACAGGTATCGCTTAGGGATGCCTTACCTTACTCACCCGTCTCGCGCCGAGCACAGGCACCCCCTCGCCTTCAGGCAAACCCGGGCAGCGCCACCCTTATGTGTGAAGTGGCGGGTCTCGCGTTGTTCGGCAGGAAGTGCGAAAACTAGCTTCGGTTGCCGGAGGTGACCAGCCCATGACTGCCTGTGCCATCGAGAACGAGACCGCGGGGGCGGCCGAGGCCGCCGGGGATGCGGTCCTGGAGGACGACGAGCCGGACGCAGCCGGGGAGCGGGCCGGGTTCGGCGAGGACGGAGCGGACGACGGCGTGCCCGAGCAGGCCGGTGCGCGGGGTGAATCGGGTGTGCCCGCCGGGGCAGCCCTCGCCCCGCCCGCGCTCACGATCGCCGCGGACGGTTCGTACGCGGCCCGGCTCACCCTTCGCAACGTCGCCGCGGAGGCGTCCGACGAGACCGCGCAGGCGTGGTTCGTGGAACGCTGGACGCTCGACGGGCACGAGCCGTACGCCGTGCCGCTCCCCCTCGATCAGCCGGAGGAGCCGGACTCCCAGGTGCTGCCACTGGCCGACGGACGGGTGCTGATCCGTCGCCGGGTCGCGGACCGGAATGCGTTCTCGCTGCTCTATCCGACCGGCCCCGGCACCGGTGAACTGCCGCTCGGCGCCGTCGGATGCGCGGATCTGACCCTGCTGCCGCCGTCACCGGACGGTGCGAGCGCGTACGCCCTGTCGGTCGGTGCGCGCTCCACCGCCGTCTGGCTGGTGACGGGCGGTGCCATCGGGCCCGAGCTGGTCGCGGAGGTGCCCGGGCGCTGCTCCGGCGGGGTCTGGCTGGACCGGGCGGGGCGGATGCTGGCCCTGGACCGGGAGATGCCGGGCGGCGGGCCGGTCAAGGCGGTCGCCGTGGACCTGGAGCGGGGCGGCGAGGTGACACCGCTGCTGCAGATCGCACCGGAGAGCAACGACCGGCTGCTGCTCGCCGACGCGGACAGCGGGCTGCTGCTGATCCGCTCGGACGCGCCGGGGCACGACCGGCTCGGGTGGGGGGTGCTGGGCAGCTGTCTGCCGGTGCGTTTCCCGGAGTGCCTGCGCCCGGCAGACGTGGCGGTGACGCCGTTCGCCGTACAGCCGGGGCAGATGCTGATGCCGGAGAGCTGCGCTGTGGCCCTGCGGATCGACGGGGCGGCCGGCAGCTGGCTCGGGGTGTGGCGCCCGGCGGGGCGCCGGCTGCATCAACTCACCGCGCCCGAGGGGTGGCAGGCCGGTCGCGGGGTGTGGACCCGGGACGGCGTACTCAGACTTCCGTACGCCAACGAGAACGTGGCGTGCGGGGTGGCACTGCTGGAGGCACCGGTGGACGGGGAACGCGGCACGGGACCGGCGGCGAAGGCGGGCGCGGAAAGCGGTATGCAACCGTCCGCTGCCGCTGCGCCTCTTCCGATGTGCAAGCCGATTCCACTGGGGCAGGCGCCTCTCATGGGGCGCATGGTGCCTGGTTAAGATCCTGGGCCTGGGCTGCGCAGCCGCCGTGTTGCGGTGGCGTGATCGGCCCTGGTGACACACACGTAAGCGATCACAACGGGGTGACTTCCCACATGTCTGAAGCCCGAACCGACACGACCCAGACGCGTCCGCCGGGGGCGGACGCGGAACGGGCCGAAGCCGACGTCTCCGGAAAGCACCGAGGGGGTGTGTCGATGGACGACGCGTCCGCACAGCCGCACGGTCGCCACCGCCGCCCCTCCGAGGGGGACAGCAGGGCGGCCTGACCGCGCGGAACATCGACGAGAAACGGGTGGGCCCCGGCAGCCGATCGGCTGCCGGGGCCCACCCGTTTCCGTTGCGGTCAGCCCCGTTTGAGACCGAGCACCTCCGCGGCGGCGAAGGTCTCGCCCGTCGGTCGGCCTTCGTAGTAGGGGGAGATCAGCTCATCCAGCTCGTCGAAGGAGAACGTCTCCTTCGACGAGTCGAACTTCGCCGCCACCCTGGGGCGTTCGATGATCGCGACCATCCCGCCGTGCACGACGAGCAGTTGCCCGTTGACCTTGGCGGCCGCCGGGGAGGCCAGATAGCCGACCAGCGGAGAGACATGCTCGGGGGCGAGCGCGTCGAGCCGGCCGTCCGTCGGTTCCTGGAAGCCCGCGAAGACGTCCTCGGTCATCCGGGTGCGGGCCCGCGGACAGATGGCGTTGGCGGTGACACCGTACTTGGCCAGGGCCAGGGCCGTGGAGGTGGTGAGGCCGACGATGCCGCCCTTGGCCGCCGCGTAGTTCGGCTGCCCCGCCGAACCGGCCAGGAACGCCTCCGACGAGGTGTTGACGATCCGGCCGTAGACCGGGCCGCCGGACTCCTTGGAGCGGGCGCGCCAGTGGGATGCGGCAAAGTGTGTGGTGTTGAAGTGGCCCTTGAGGTGGACCCTGATGACGGAGTCCCACTCGTCCTCGGTCATAGAGAAGACCATCCGGTCGCGCAGGATGCCCGCGTTGTTGACCAGGATGTCGAGCTTTCCGTAGGTGCCGACGGCCAGCTCCACCAGGGCGCGGGCCTGCTCGTGGTCGGAGACGTCGCCGAGGTGCGCGACCGCCCGGCCGCCCGCTGCCCGGATCTCCTCGGCGACCTCCTCGGCGGGGGCCGCGGACGCCTCGCCGGAGCCGTCTCGGCCCGGCTGCCCGTAGTCGTTGACGACGACGGACGCGCCGAGCCGCGCCAGTTCCAGTGCTTCGGCGCGTCCGAGGCCGCGGCCTGCGCCGGTGACGATCGCGGACATGCCTTCCAGGGGAAGTGACATCGGAATCTCGGAGTCCTCTCAGGTGGGAGCAGGGTGGGAGCAGGGTGAGGTCAGAGTTCGATGCAGGTGCGCAGCGACTCGCCGGTCCTCATCTGGTCGAGGGCGTCGTTGACGCCGTCGAGCCGCACCCGGTGGGTGATCATCGATTCGAGGTCGATCCGGCCGGCCCGCCAGAGCGCGATGGCCCGTTCGTACGACCGGAGCACATCGCCTCCGCCGTACATGGAGGGCAGGATCCGCTTCTCGTCGAAGAACAGCTCGAACATGTTGACCTGGAAGTTGTCGTCCATCGCGCCCGCGCCGACGATGCAGAGAGTGCCGCCGCGCCGGGTGTTCTCGTACGCCGTGCGGGCGGTGGCCGACTTGCCGACGACTTCGAAGACGTAGTCGAAACCCTCGCCCGCGGTGATCCGCTGCTTGGCGTCGGCGAGTTCGTCCGGGGACACCGCCTCGGTCGCGCCGAACCGCAGCGCCGCCTCGCGCCGCGATGCGACCGGGTCCACGGCCACGATCTGGGCGGCGCCCTGCACCCTGGCGCCCTGGATCGTGGAGATGCCCACACCGCCGCAGCCGATGACGGCGACCGACGAACCGGCCTCCACCTGTGCGGTGTTGATGGCCGCGCCCAGCCCGGTGGTCACCCCACAGCCGATCAGCGCGGCGATCTCGAACGGTACGTCGTCGGGGATCGGTACCGCGCAGCCCGCGTCGACGACGACCTCCTCGGTGAAGGTTCCGGTGCCCGCGAAGCCGAAGACATCTCCCCCGGGGCGCTTGAAGTTGGGTGTTCCCGCATTCATGAAGCCGGCCAGGCAGAGCTGGGTCTGGCCGCGTTTGCAGGACGGGCACGCCCCGCATGCGGGCAGCCAGCAGACCAGCACCCGGTCCCCCGTGTTCAGCCCGGTGACGCCGTCACCGATGTCGACGACCTCGCCCGCGCCCTCGTGGCCCGGGATGAAGGGGGCGGGCTGCGGCAGCACGCCGCTCATCGCGGAGACATCGGAGTGGCACAGTCCGGTGGCCCGGATGCGGAGCCTGACCTTGCCGGGGCCGAAGCCCACCGCCTCGACGTCGTCGAGGACTTCCAGTTTGTCCTGACCGATCTCGTGCAGTACGGCTGCGCGCATGGTGCGGCTCCCCTCATGGGCCTGTGGACCTCTTGGAGTTGGTTCAGGAGTGTTCGACGAAGGTGTCGCCGAGGACCGGGGCGTCGTCCCGCTCGACGGCTCGCACCTCGACCCGGACGTGGTCCTTTCCGGTCCACATCCGGATACGGAGGGTCTCGCCGGGGAAGACGACACCGACGAAACGGGTGCGGTAGGAGCGGATACGGGTCACATCGCCGCCGAGCACCGTGTCGGTGACGGCCTTGAGCGTCATGCCGTAGGTGCACAGCCCGTGCAGGATCGGCCGGTCGAAGCCGGCGAGCCGGGCGAACTCGGGGTCGGCGTGGAGCGGGTTCCAGTCCCCGGAGAGGCGGTACAGCAGCGCCTGGTCCGGGCGGATCGGCCGCTCCACCACGCGGTCGGGGGCGACGGCGGGATACGCGACCCGCTCGGAGGGGCCGCGTTCACCGCCGAAGCCGCCCTCGCCCCGGACGAAGATCTGGGCGTCGTTGGTCCACAGCGGGCCCTCGTCATCGGCGGCCTCGGTGCGCAGCACCAGCACGGCCGCCTTGCCCTTGTCGTACACGGCGGCGACCTTCGAGGTCTGTACGGCGCTGCCCTTCACGGGGATCGGCCGGTACACCCGCACGCTCTGGCCGCCGTGCAGGACGGCGGCCAGGTCGACGTCGATGCCGGGCGAGGAGAGTCCGCCGACGACGCCCGCTCCCGCTCCCGCGACGGTGGCGAAGGAGGGCAGCACCTGGAGCCGGGACTCCAGGGTGTAGCGCAGCTCACCGGGGTCGGTGGCGGGGTCGGCCCGGTCGGGATCGGCGCCCGCACCGATCCCCAGGTGGTAGAGCTGGACGTCCTTGTGGTCCCAGCTGATCCGGGTGGACCGGGGTTCGGCGGCGACAGCCTTTTCGGCATCAATGGGCATGGGGAAGCTGCTCCTTGATGGTGGGAAGACCTCGGCGCGGCCGTCCGCACCGTCGGCCGCACCGAGGTCGTGCGGGACCGGCCTCACGCCCGTTCTAGAACGCGTTCTAGCCGATGACCCCCATGTATAACGCAGCGCCCAGCAGTTGTGAAGACCGTTGCTGACGTGGTGTCAGATATGACTCCTCCGGGGGCCGGCACCATGACATATGTCATCGCGAAGTCCGTACACACACCTCTGCCGGGGCCTCGGGCACCTTCCGTAGCGTCGTGGTCATGAAGCAGACGACGGGGAACTCGGCCGCGGTGGTCCTCACCGCGGTGGTCAAGACCTTCGGCCGGACGGGGCGGAGCATACGGGCCGTGGACGGGATCGATCTGTCCATCGGCCGCGGCGAGACGGTCGCCCTGCTCGGCCGCAACGGGGCGGGCAAGTCCACCACCATCGGCCTTCTGCTGGGTCTGGACGGGCCGGACTCCGGCAGTGTGCGGGTGCTGGGCCGGACCGCCGAGCAGGCGGTACGGGCCGGTCTGGTCGGCGCCATGCTCCAGGACGGCCGGCCCATCCAGCGGGTGACCGTCCGCGAACTGATCACCTTCGTCGCCTCGACCTACCCGCAGCCGATGCCGGTGGCCGAGGCGCTCTCGCTGGCGGGCGTCACCGCGTACGCGAACCGACGCATCGACAAGCTCTCCGGCGGCCAGACCCAGCGCGTCCGCTTCGCCGTCGCGCTGGCCGGCAACCCCGAGCTGATCGTCCTGGACGAGCCGACCGCCGCCCTGGACGTGGAGGCACGCCGGACGTTCTGGGACTCGATGCGGGCCTACGCCCGGCGCGGCAACACCGTCCTCTTCTCCACCCACCATCTGGAGGAGGCCGACGAGAACGCCGACCGGATCGTCGTCATCGACCGGGGCCGGATCGTCGCGGACGGCACCGGCGACACGATCAGGGGCGCGGCCGGCAGCAGTCTCGTCTCCTTCGACCTGGCGGGCCGGCCGACCGAGGGCCTGGAGCTGCTGCCCGGCGTCGTCACCGTCGAGGTGTCCGGGGACCGGGCGCTGCTGCACACCGACGATTCGGACGCCACCGTCATCGAGCTGGCCCGCCTCGGCGCGATCCGTGACCTCCGCGTCTCCCGGGCCACGCTGGAGGACGCGTTCCTCGCCCTCACCGCACCGGCCGCCGCAGCACCCGCAACAGATTCCGAGAGGGAGACCGTGTGATGTTCCGCTACATCGTGCTCGAGGTGCGCAGGACCCTGCGTGACGGCTTCTTCCTGATCTTCGGGACCGGGATGCCGGTGATGATGTATCTGCTCTTCACCAACATCGGCGGGGGCGAGGGCGTCGACGGCTGGAAGACGGCCTCGATGGTCGGCATGGCCGCGTACGGTGCGCTGGGCTCCGCCATGTCGATCGGTACGGGGGTCGCCTCCGACAAGACGCTCGGCTGGCTTCAACAGCTGCGGGTCACTCCGCTCGCCCCTTCGCAGGCGGTCGTGGGCCGGGCGATCAGCGGTTCGGTGACCGTCCTGCCGACGATCCTGACGGTGCTGTCGGCCGGCGGACTGCTCAACGGGGTGCGGCTGGACGCCTGGCAGTGGATCGCACTGGCACTGCTGCTGTGGATCGGCGCGCTGCCGTTCACCCTGCTCGGCCTCGGCAACGGCTACCGGCTCACCCCGCAGGGCACCGGGGTCGTCAACGTGGCCTGTCTGATGGGCTTCGCGATCGTCGGCGGGCTGTGGTTCCCGCTGGACCTGCTTCCCGAATGGCTGCGTTCCATCGGCAGGTTCACCCCCGCCAACCGGTTCGCCGATCTGGGCTGGGCCACCACCGACGGACATGCGCCCGGCGCCGGCACGATCGCCGTGCTCTGCGCGTGGCTCCTGCTGTTCGGTGTGTACGCCGTGATCTCGTACCGTCGCTCCGCGAGGACCGTGTGACACACGACGACCGTGTGACAGGAGTGGACATGGCCAGGAACCGAACGGGTACGCGGACGTGCACGTGGCGGGAACGGCGAAGATGGCGCGACGACCGGCGCCCCGGCCCGCCCGGACCGTACACCCTGCTGCCCTGGCTGCTGATGGGCATGGGCTCCTTCTCCAATCTCTTCCAGGGCGAGACCCCCAACCCCTGGCTCGGCGGTCTCGGGCTGTTCACCTTCAACTCCCTCTACATCTCCGTGGTGTTCCGCGGCTTCGACAAGAGAAAGCGCGAGAGCCCGGTGTCGTACTGGCTGCTCGCAACGATGGCCACCGTCACGTTCGGGCTCGCGATCGGCTACGGCGGGAGCTGGCTGCTGTTCTTCCCGCTGCTCTCGCTGGCCTGCGGCACCATCCTGCGCCAGCGGCAGCTGGCCGCCGGCCTGCTCTCCCTGGCCGTGGTCGCCGGCCTCATCGCCATGTGGCGCGGAAACGGCGGCTCGGAGCCGTGGACGATCCCTCGCGGAGACCGTGATGGAACTGCGCGCCGCCCGGCAGGAACTGGCCCGCACCGCCGTGGAGAAGGAGCGGCTGCGGTTCTCCCGCGATCTGCACGATCTGCTGGGCCACACGCTCTCCGTGATCGTGGTCAAGTCGGAGGCCGCGCGCCGGCTCGCGCCGCGCGACATGGATGCGGCGCTCGTCCAGGTCGCGGACATCGAGTCCGTCGGCCGCCAGGCCCTCACCGAGATCCGTGAGGCCGTCACCGGCTACCGCGAGGGGAGCCTCGCCACCGAACTGGACCGGGCCCGGTCCGCGCTGACCGCCGCCGGGATCGAACCGGTGCTCCGCCGCTCGGGACCGCCGCTCGCACCGCAGGCGGAGGCGCTGCTCGGCTGGGTGGTGCGGGAGGCCGTCACCAATGTCGTACGCCACTCCAACGCCACCACCTGCTCGTTCGTCGTCGACAGCACATCCGAACGGGTCCGGCTCACGGTCACGGACGACGGCTGCGGACCGGACCCGGACGCACCGGCAACACCCGGTATCGGCGGCACCGGACTGACCGGCCTCACCGAGCGCCTCGCAGCGGCGGGCGGCTCGCTCCGGGCGTGCCCGGGACCGGAGCGCGGCTTCGTGCTCACCGCGGAACTGCCGGTGGACGGGACGGATCCGGCGGACGAGGATGCGGCCGCCTGTGCCGCCCGGAGCCATACGCTGGGCCTGTGAACGAGATGCCGCAGGATCACCGTCCGACCAAGTCCGTACGCGTTCTGCTCGCCGAGGACCAGGGCATGATGCGGGGTGCGCTCGCCCTGCTGCTCGGCCTGGAACCTGACATCGAGGTCGTGGCGCAGGTGGGCGCCGGGGACGAGATCGTGGCTGCCGCGCTGCTGTCCCGCCCGGATGTGGCGCTCCTGGACATCGAACTCCCGGGCCGCAGCGGTCTGGACGCCGCCGCCGATCTGCGCGAGGAGGTGCCGGACTGCCGGGTGCTGATCCTCACCACGTTCGGCCGTCCCGGCTATCTGCGCCGGGCGATGGAGGCCGGGGCCGCGGGGTTCCTGGTCAAGGACGGCCCGGTCGAGGAGCTCGCCGCCGCGATCCGCCGGGTGCTGAGCGGTGAGACGGTCATCGATCCGGCGCTGGCCGCCGCCGCGCTCAGCGCCGGACCGAGCCCGCTGACCGCGCGGGAGCGGGACGCGCTGAACGCCTCGGTGGACGGGGCGACGGTCGCCGACATCGCGGCGAAACTGCATCTGTCCGAGTCGACGGTGCGGAACTATCTGTCGTCCGCGATCGGGAAGACGGTGACCCGTAACCGGATGGAGGCGGTGCGGGCGGCTCGGCAGCAGGGGTGGCTCTGAGCGCGGATCCCTCACCGGCCGACGCTGCGCGCGTACCGGCCGGGACGATACTTTCGGCGCAATGCATCGATCACGTAACCGAGTTGAGCATGCTCGCGTTTCGACAGTGCCGATCCGGTGACAATGTGATCGTGTCCACAACACCTGACATCGAACTCGATGACGGTACGCCCGTCCGCTTCCTGCTCACGTCACCGGCCGGGGCGAGCGGGGGTGCGGCGACACTCCCTGCGCAGGGCGACGGGGACCTTCCTGAAGGCATGGGGAAGGCCATACCGGTAGCCACCGGGGGGCGGTCCGTCGCCAACTTCGCGGCAGGGGCCCTTCGCGGCGCGCTCAAGCCCGTCGGTCCGCTGCTGCAGGAAGTCCACGATGCCGTCGTGGCCGCACCCGAGCCGCCCACGGAGCTGAGCGTGACGTTCGGCATCCAGGTCGGACAGGACCTCAAGTTCGGGATCGTGGGCGGCAGCGGACAGGCCCACCTCACCGTCACCGCCAGCTGGCGTCCGGCTCCGTCCCGGGGGGCCGGCACGACTCCGGCCTCAGAGTGACGCATGGGGTGGTTCGGCGTCACAGGCAGTGCGCACCACGACGATCCGTCCCGCCTCGTCGTGACGGTGCGGCGGGCCGCTGACGGCGGTACGGCGGGCGCAGGTTTCGTCCTGGGCATCGATACCGTTCTGACCTGCGCCCACGTCGTCAACGACGCTCTCGGCCGGCCCATGCTCGAAGCCAGGCCGCCGCAGCTGGAAGAGATCCTGGTCGAGGTGCGCGGCACCTCGACCGAGCAGTACTTCGCGCGCCTGCTCCACTGGGTCGCCCCGCGCGCCAGGGATGGCAGCACGGTGCGCGAGGGTGACAGCGAGTGGCTCGGCGACCTGGCCGTGTTGCGCATCGACGGGCCGGCCGGAGGCCTGCCCGCCGCCCCCGACCGGGCTGCCATGTCGACCGACCAGGAAGTGAGCGCCTGGCACGGCGGCGGCCGTGCCGCCACCCTGGCACGGCTCACCGTCGCCTCGCTCCATGGCTCGCACGGCTACCTGGACGGCGAGGCCACGGGCATGGCGGTCGGCCCCGGATACAGCGGCGGCCCGCTGTGGTGCCGCCACGAACGGGCCGTGGTCGGTCTTGTGGTGGCGCACTTCATGCCGCCTCAGGACGCGGCCACCGGACTGCCTCTTCCGCACAGTTCACAGCACCTCATCAGGCGCAGCTGGGCGATTCCCTGGCAGCACGTCAGAAGCGAACTGGCCGCCGTGGGCGTGCACGACGTCCTGCCTCCGCAGTCTCCCGACCCCGAGGATCCCGCGCTGCTCCTGCTGATGGAGGCTGTCGGAGACATCCTGTTCTCACCGAGTCAGCGTACGGACTGCGCCAAACGACTGGCCCGGGCCTGCGGTGTCGGGTGCGGGAGTGACGTAACCCCGCCCACACCCGAGGAATTCGCCATGTTCCTTCTCACCCATCCCCGGGCCCTGGCCGCCTTCTCGGGCATCCTGCGGCGTGACAGCCCGGATGCGGCGGACCGCGTTCTGGCTGCGGGTTCCCTCTGCATCACCCCCAAGATGCTGTCCCCGCAGGAGTACGCCGGGCTGCGCAAGCACCTGCGGACCACAGACCGTGCTGTGCTCGCGAGGTTTCCCGAGGCTGCCCGCGCCGCCCTGCCCCACGTGGCGGCCTTCCCTGGCGGGGAGTCCCTGGACGCGCTCCTCAACCGGCTGGAGGCACTGCCCGGAGACGGCCATTCCGCGAACGGTGAGCGCAGAGTCCCGGCACTGCTGCGGGTCCTGGAGTATGTCGGCGCGCTCTGCCCGGGGCCAAAGCGGGCGGAACTGCGCTTGTGGGCCGACGGAGTCGCCCAGCGCCTCGGCATCGCGCGGGCGGCTCTGGGCGAGCGCCGGTCGGACGCCCAGGCCTGGGGACGCTCGGTGCGCGGCCGTTCCGCGCGGATGCGTGTCCTGGTCCAGGTGACGCGCGCCGAACGGGGCCGCCACCGGCTGCGGATCTGGTGCGACGAGGGCGCAGGCCCCCGACAGGTCTCCACGGACAGCCTCGCAGCCTATTCGGCAACGGACGGGGCACGCGAAGTGCTGCGCGTTCTGGAGTCCCTGACGCCTCCGGCCGACGACGAGCGGCCGCCCCTGGTCGAAGTACTCGTCGACCGGGCCAGCCTCAACCTCCCTGTCGACGAGTGGGCTGCGCACGACCCCGACGAGATCGTGCCCGGAGTACTCGGTGTGGAGTTTCCCCTGGTCGTGCACTGCCCCGAACTCCTGCGCCGGCACGGGCGGTTCATGTCGCACTGGCGCAGCAGATGGAATCGGCTGGACTCGGGGAAGACCTTCGTCGTCTCGGAGTCCATGGACCCGGATGCCATCTATTCCAAGCTGGTCAACCAACTCGACACGGTGCGCGTCTCCGTGGACGTACCGCCCGGGCCACGGGACGGCATCGTTCAGACATGTCTCGCTCTGGGCATTCCTGTAGTGGTGTGGGACCGCGGCCGGGACGGTGCTTCGCACCTTGTTCAGCACATGGCGGACGTCGCCACCCGGGAGTTGCCCGACGGAGTGCGCACCTACCGTGCGAACGCCAAGGCAAGTCCTCCCGAGTTCCCCGGACGCCCGGTCCTCGCCTGGGCCGACGCCGATCGCACCGTACCCCGACTCCATCTGACCGAACCACAGGAGAGCGCATGACATCCGCTCCCGGGCCCGACTGGCGCCTCTTCCGCGGAGACGGGGAGCCCCGGCCCGTGACCCTCCCTCCGGCCCCGCCCTGGCGGTGTTTCACGCCGGGGCGGTCGAGGCAGCCCGACATGCCTTACGTGATCGAGGCGCAGCACGCGAATATCGTGAACGCGGCGCTGCATCTGCGTCGTCCGCTCCTGGTGACCGGGCCGGCCGGCACCGGTAAGTCCTCGCTCGCCCATGCCGTCGCCCATGAGCTCCGCCTGGGCGAACTGCTGCGCTGGCCCGTCAACAGCCGGTCCACCGTGAAGGACGCCCTCTACCAGTACGACGCGATCGGCCGGCTGCGCGAGACGACGCTGAGCCGGGACCGCGGCGAACGCGAGCCGTCCATCGGCACGTTCGTGCGGCTCGGCCCGCTCGGGACCGCGCTGGTGCCGTCGGCCACGCCACGAGCGTTGCTCATCGACGAGATGGACAAGGGCGACGTCGATCTGCCCAACGATCTGCTGACGGTCTTCGAGGAAGGTGTCTACGACATTCCGGAGCTGACCCGGCTCCCGGAGGACATGGCCGATGTGGAGGTGCAGACCCTCGACCATCGGGGGACCGTCCTCGTGCATCAAGGGGTCGTCCAGTGCGCCGAGTTCCCGGTCGTCGTCATCACCAGCAATGGTGAGCGTGACTTTCCACCCGCGTTCCTGCGCCGCTGTGTACGGCTCGACCTGCCCGTGCCCGACGAGGAGAGACTGCGTGCCATTGTCGCCGCGCACCTCGGAGGCGAGGCGCTCCGGACGGCCGAAGATCTCATCGAGGCCTTTCTTCGCCGCCGCGCCCCGGGAGAACTCGCCACGGATCAGTTGCTCAACGCCGTGTTCCTGCGTACCGGCGGAGTCGACCTGGACGCGGAGGGTCTGCTGGATGCCGTACTCCACCAGCTCACCGGGGCGATGTGACCATGCCCGGCGGTGGGGTCCGCCTGGCCGAGGCACTGCGGGTCCTGTCGGCCTGCGGCCACGATCTGGACGCGGATCAGCTTCTTGACGTGCTGTGGCTGGCGCGCAGCCTGCCCGCGGGACCCGGCGCACCGCTCCACCGGGAGCGGCCCGAGACCGGTCAGCCCAGTGCCGGCCCCGGTCCCGAGCCGGACCGGGTCTCCCTCCGCCGGCCCGTGCCGGAACCCGACGACCGGGACCTGCCCGACCTGACGGCGCCGTCCTTGTACGCGGCGGCGCGTCAGCCCCCTGCACCGCAGTCGCCCCTCCCGCGCCACGGTCGCGATTCCCGCAAGGCCATGCCTCTGCGTGTCCCGGAGGAGAAGGCACTCTCCGACGAGCTGGGGCTCGGACGTGCCCTGCGGCCGTTGCGCCGCCGTCGGGACAGCCGCCACCACATGGAGATCGACGAGGAGCTCACGGCCGCCGAGTTCGCGCAGACCGGTCTGCTCGACGTCGTGCAACGGCCGGTGCGGGAACGCTGGCTGAGCCTGGTTCTGCTCGTCGACGACGGCCTGTCCATGCTGTTGTGGCACCGGCTCGGAGCCGAGTTGCGCACGCTGCTCGAACGCTTGGGTGCCTTCTCCACCATCCGCGTTCTCGGGCTCGACGCGGGAGAGGTACGGCCACGCCTGCACGCGCGGCCCTTCCGGTCCGATGGCCCCGACCTGCCGTTGAGCACGGTCAACGACCCGTTGGGCCGCACCCTGCTGCTGGTGGTGAGCGACGGGATGGGCGCGGCCTGGCGGTCCGGTTCGATGCACGACATGCTCGCGGAGCGGGCAGCCCGGGGTCCTGTCGCGGTGCTGCACACGTTGCCTTCCGAGATGTGGGAGGCTTCGGGGATCTCCGCCGAGGTCTGGCAGGCCACCACCCGGCGGATCGGCGGTGCCAATTCCTCGTGGCGGATCGTCGACCCGGTGCTGCCGCCGGGGATCGCCCGCTTCGAAGGCGTGCCGGTGCCGGTTCTGGCTCCGAATCCCTCGTCACTGCGCGACTGGGCACGCCTGCTCGCCTCGCCCGGCACGACCATCGAGCTGCCCCTGCTGGTCCGCCCGAGCCAGTACGGGGCCACTGCCCCGTCGCGAGATCCGGGCAGCGCCCAGCACTTCCGGGACGCTGCCACTCCGGAGGCGTACCGTCTCGCAGCCCATCTCGCTGCGGTCTCACCGCTGTCGGTACCGGTGATGCGGCTGGTGCAGACCGCGGTGCCCTGGCGGGCCAGTACGTCCCACCTCGCAGAAGTCTTCCTCGGAGGTCTCATCCGGCCCCACCCTGCGCCGGTGCCGGGACCGCTGCCGGCCAAGCACCGGGTCTTCGATTTCTCCGACGAGTCCAAGGCCGCACTCCTTGATGCAATTCCTCCCGCTGAGCTCCTGCATACGAGCCGTCGGATCGGCCGCCGCCTCGACGAACTGGCCGGCCATTCACCTGACTTCCCGGCATGGCTGTCCCATCCTGACGGCTCGGCCCGGCTACCCGGCTCTCATCAGCCCTTCACCAGCGTGGAACGCCGGCTGCTCACACGGTTCGGTGTGTCGTTCGGCGATACCTCGCCCGGTCTCGGCCCGGATCCGGAGCGAGCCGTCCTCGATGCCGACAGCTGGGGTCCGCTCGTGGCCGAGGACCCCCGTCAGCTCGGCGGTTACGTGCTGCGCGGCCGACGCCGTGGACGCCGCACCGTGGTGTACCAGGGCATCGACGAGCAGGGCACCGAGGCGGTGCTGCGCATCCCGCGCCCCGATCTGCCGGCGGTCAACACCCGGCTGATCGAAGTGGAAGCAGAAGCCCTGGCCCGGCTCCAAGGACAGTACGCACCCATGCTGCTCGCCACCGGGACGAGGGACTCCTCACCGTGGCTGGCGATGACCACCATCGCAGATGCTGCCGCGCCCCACACGCAGCCCCCGCGGCTCGACGAGATCTTCGCCCGGGCACTCCTGGACGGCGTGGCCCCCTTCGACACCCTCCGCGGGCTCATCGTCGCCTTCTACCTCGCGAACGCGCTGGCGCTCTGCCACGTCAACGGGCTGGTACTGGCGGATTTCAACGCCGACAGTGTCTTCGTGCTGCGCCGCACGGTGGTCCTGGCCAACCTCTCCGACTGCGTCGTGGATGAGGAGTTCCTGGGCCCGGGCGCGGTGCCGACCCGCGAGGACAACGTGCGCTCCCTCGGCGAGCTCCTCCAGATCATCAGCAGCAAGGCCGGCTGGGACATGCCGAGCATGCCGGAGGGGATGCATCTGTGGCAGGGCGACACCTGGGAGCAGTTGCGCCGGCTCGTGCTTCGCTGCCTCGATCCGGATCCGGCGCGGCGCCCCGCCGCGAGCGAGGTCGCCGAGGTCCTGGGCAAGTACGTCGCCCGGACACGTTCCCAACGCGAGGGTGCTCAGGTGTTGCCCCCGTCCGCCCCCGCCCGCCGCTCGGCGCCCGCCCCGCTCGACCTGCCTCCGAGCGCCGGTCCCTCCAGGTCCGTCGGGCCCGGATTGCGCATCGCTCGTTTCGGGGCCGCCCGCCGAAGGGCGGAGGCACATCTGGCACATCTGCGAGTCCCGATGTCGCACGGCAGACGGCTGACGCTGGCGGGCCCCTACCACTACAGCGGACGGGCCACCACGACGATGGTGCTCGGCAACCTGCTGGCCGCGGTGCGGGGCGAACCCGTCCTGGCTCTCGACGGTGCCGCGTCCGTGGGGGCCCTGGACGCGTTCCTCACCCACCGCAACCGGGCCGTGATGCGCGACGTGGCGGCGCTGCCGCCGGCCCCTTCATACGCCGAGATCCGCGCACGCACCACACGCCTGGCTTCGGGCCTGGAGGTGGTCGCGCACCACCGGGGTCACTTCAGTCCGAACCCCACGCACGCACAGGACTACGCGCGCGTGCTGACGCAGACGGCGCCCTACTACTCCTTCGTGCTGAGCGACTGGGCCCCCTTGCACCTCAATCAGTCGGCGGACGTGCTCCTCGACCACACCGATCGACTGATCATCTGCTGCAGCACCATCGACGTGTCCCTGGAGGCGGCGGTACGTACTCTCGCGTCCATGCGGAGGGCAGGACGCGAACACCTGGCAGACCGGGCGATCGTGGTGACGACCGAGGTCGACGGCCTCACGGGGCGGCGATTGCCCTCCGGCCTGGCTCGTCGCCTGCGCATCCGCCCCGAACACGTGGTGCACGTCCCCTTCGACGCCGTGCTCCAGTCTCCCGACTGGAACCTCGGCCGCCTGCGGCCCGCTACCACGGAGGCCTTCCTGAGCCTTGCGGAGCTTGTGCTGCCGCCTGCGCCGGAGCAGTCGTCCTGACCGGCCCCCTGCGCCTCAGCGCTGAACCGACCGGTGGCGCGGCAGCCACAGTGCCATCAGCAGCAGTCCGCCCAGCAGTACCGTGCCGGCCGTCCGGAACGCCAGCGCGTACCCGGCCGTGAGCTCCTCGGGCCCGGTGCCGCCCGCGGTGCGTGCGGCGGCGACGGTGGAGAGCACGGCGAGACCGAGCGCACCGCCCATCGTGCGGGAGGTGTTGACGAGGCCGGAGACCAGACCGGCCTCGCCGTGGGCAGCCCCCGTGATGGCGAGGGAGGCGAGCGGGGTGGATGCCAGGCCCGCACCGGCCATCATCAGGACGCCGGGCAGACAGACCGAGGTGAGGTACGAGCCGTCGGCACCCATCGTGGACTGCCAGCCGAAACCCGCGGCGGCGACGGTCGTACCGATGAGCGCCAGGTTCTTCGCGCCGACCCTGGCCATGACGCGGGGCGCGCACTTCGAGCCGATGACGACGGCCAACGACGTGGGCATCAGGGCGAGTCCGGCCTGCAACGGGGTGTAACCCAGCACCGTCTGGGCGTACACGGTCATGAAGTACCACATCGAGAACGTCGCGGAACCGATCACGAACATCGCCGCGTTCGCCGAGGTCACCGCCCGCGCCCCGAGCACCCTGAGCGGCATCAGCGGCTCCGCGGTCCTGGCCTCCACCACCACGAAGGCGATCAGCAGGGCCACCCCACCGAGCAGCGGCGCCAGGGTCGCCGCCGCGGTCCAGCCCGACTCCTCGGTCTGCACGATGCCGTACGCGACAAGGGCGAGCCCCGCAGTGACGAGGACCGCGCCCAGGAAGTCGATCCGCCGCCGGTCGCCCGCCCGGCCCTCGGCGAGCCAGACCGCCGCGCCGGCCAGGACGAGCACGCCGACCGGCACATTGATCAGCAGGACCCAGCGCCAGGACAGCAGATCGGTGAGCACCCCGCCGATCAGCCCGCCGGCCGCTCCGCCGCCCGCGCCGACGGCCATCCAGGTGCCGATCGCCTTCGTCCTGGCCGGGCCCTCGGGAACGGTGGTGGTGAGCAGGGTGAGGGTGGCGGGGGCGAGCACGGCGGCACCGAGCCCCTGCGCGGCGCGGGCGGCCAGCAACTGCCAGCCCTCCTGGGCGAGCCCGCCGGCCAGGGAGGCCGCGGTGAACAGGCCGAGGCCTATGAGGAACATCCGCTTGCGGCCGTAGATGTCGGCGGCGCGCCCGCCGAGCAGCATGAATCCGGCGAACGCGATCGAGTAGGCGTTGAGCACCCATTGCAGTCCGGCGGCGGTCATTGCGAGGTCGGAACGCATGGACGGCAGGGCGACATTGACGACGGATACATCGAGCACGACGAGGAACTGTCCGACACAGGCGGCGAGCACCGCCGCCCAGGTGCGGGTCCTGTGTCGTTGTTGCGGGGGTGCGGGCGTCGTGACGTCAACCATGACCGTCATACTCGCAGCCGCCCTGCGCCCCGTACATCGGTATTCGGGCCGACCCGGGCCCGGTCCGGCGACGTAGCACGATGCCCGCCGATCTCCCGCTAACGCCGTAGCAACGTCACCACCGCCGCTCCACCGAGGCCGATGTTGTGGGCCAGGCCGACCCGGGCGTCCTTCACCTGCCTGCCCTGCGCCTCTCCCCGCAGCTGCCAGGTGAGTTCGGCGGCCTGGGCGATTCCGGTGGCGCCGAGCGGGTGCCCCTTGGAGATCAGCCCGCCGGACGGGTTGACCACCCACCGGCCGCCGTACGTGGTGGCCCCGGACTCGACGAGTTTCCCGGACTCGCCCTCGCCGCACAGCCCGAGCGCCTCGTAGGTGAGGAGTTCGTTGATGGAGAAGCAGTCGTGCAGCTCGATGACGTCGAGGTCGGCGGCCGAGAGCCCGGAGGCCTCGTACACCTGCTGGGCGGCGGCCCGCGACATCGGCTGTCCGACGGCGTCGATGCAGGTCCCGGAGGCGAAGGAGTCACCGGTGTCGGTGGTCATCGCCTGGGCGACGATCTCGACCGCCCGGTCGCCCAGGCCGTGGCTCTCGACGAAGCGTTCCGATACGACGACGGCGGCGGCCGACCCGTCGGAGGTGGGTGAGCACTGGAGTTTGGTCAGCGGGCGGTGGACGGTCTTCGCGGCGAGGATCTCCTGGACCGTGTACGGGTCCTGGAACTGGGCGTACGGGTTGTTCACCGAGTGCCGGTGGTTCTTGGCGCCGACCGCGGCGAGTTGTGCCTCGGTCGTCCCGTACCGCTCCATGTGCTCGCGGGCCGCGTTGCCGAATATCTGGGCGGTGGGCGGGCTCATCTCGAAGCCGTGGGCGGCAGCCATGATCCCGTAGTGCCGGGCGACGGGTGATGTCTTGAAGTCGGCGGCACCGCCGTCGGCGCCTTTGCCGCCGAGCGCACCGCGCGCCATCTTCTCGAAGCCGAGCGCGAGGACGCAGTCGCTGCCGCCGCCCTCGACGAACTGCCGGGCCATCATCAGCGCGGTGGAGCCGGTGGCACAGTTGTTGTTGACGTTGTAGACGGGCACTCCGGTCAGCCCGAGTTCGTACACGGCGCGCTGACCGGCGGTCGATGCCTGGAAGCAGTAGCCGACGGCGACCTGTTGTACCTGCTCGTACGCGAGGGAGGCATCGGTGAGCGCCGCCGTGCCGGCCTCCTTCGCCATGTCCCAGTACTGCCAGTCGCGTGTCTCGGGCTTCTCGAACTTCGTCATTCCGACACCGACGATGTACGCCTTCATGAGCAAGTCCCTTCAATCGCGCGGGAGGCCGAGGATGCGCTCGGCGACGACATTGAGCTGAACCTGGGTGGTGCCGCCCGCGATGGTCAGACAGCGGGACATCAGGAAGCCGTGCACGGCCCGCTCCGCCGCCCCTTCGCCGGCTGCGCCGGCCGGGCCGAGGAGTTCGAGGGCCAGTTCGGCGACCTTCTGCTGGTGGGTGGTCTGGACGAGTTTGCGGACGGAGGCTCCCGCGCCGGGTTCGAGACCGGACACCTGCTGCAGGGTGGTCCTCAGTCCGATGCAGGCGAGTGCGTGGGCCTCGGCGGCGAGTGCTCCGATACGGGCCCGGTATGTGCCGTCGAGTTCGCCGGAGCGGGCGATCAGCGCCTCGAGGCCGGTGTCGAAGGTCATCTGGTCGGCCATGTGGACGCGTTCGTTGCCGAGGGTGTTGCGGGCGACCCGCCAGCCGTCGTCGATCTCGCCGACGAGGGCGTCGGCGGGGAGCAGAACGTTGTCGAAGTACACCTCGTTGAAGAGGGAGTCGCCGGTGATCTCCTTCAGCGGGCGGATGTCGATGCCCTCGGTGTTCTTCATGTCGACGAGGAAGTAGCCGATCCCCTGGTGCTTGGGCGCGTCCGGGTCGGTCCTGGCCAGCAGAATTCCGTGGTCGGCCCATTGGGCTGCGCTCGTCCACACCTTCTGCCCGTTGATCCGCCAGCCCTCGGCCGTCCGCTCGGCCCTGGTCCGGAGCGACGCGAGGTCGGAGCCCGCACCGGGTTCGGAGAACAGCTGGCACCAGAGGAGTTCGCCGCGCAGGGTGGGCAGCAGGTAGCGGCCCTGCTGCTGCGCCGTCCCGTGGGCGATGAGCGAGGGGACGACCCAGGTGGCGATCCCGAGGTCGCTCAGCTTCACCCCCTGTTCCTTCAACTCCTGCTGTATGGCGAGTTGTTGGACGGGGCCGGCGCCCAGCCCGTAGGGGGCGGGGAGGTGCGGGGCCGCGTACCCGGTCGGTGCGAGGGTGCGGCGGGCGGCCTTCGGATCGAGGCCTCGGGCGGCGGCGACGGCCTCGCGCGCCCCGGCCCGGTGGACTGCGGCCTCGGCGGGGAGTTCGAGGGTGAGTTCGCGACGTGCCCCGCCCTCGGCCAGCCGTACGGCCCGCAGCCGGTGGGCGTCGCCGGCCCCGAGCAGCTGCCTGGCCACCAGTGCCCGGCGCAGATACAGATGGGCGTCGTGCTCCCAGGTGAAGCCGATGCCGCCGAGGATCTGGATGCAGTCCTTGGCGCAGCCGTACGCGGCGTCGAGGGCGTCCGACGCGGCGAGGGCGGTGACCATGGACCGTACGTCCGGGTCGTCCTCCTCGTCGGCGGCGCGGGCCGCGTCCCACACCAGCGCGCGAGCCCGCTCGAGCCGTACGAGCATGTCGGCACAGAGGTGCTTGATGCCCTGGAACTGTCCGATGGGGCGGCCGAACTGTTCGCGGACCTTGGCGTATTCGACCGCGGTGTCCAGCGCCCGGGCCGCGATTCCACACGCTTCGGCGGAGAAGAGGACAGCGGCGAGGTCCCGTACGCGTGCGGTGTCGGCCCGCACGACGCGTTCCGCGGGGACGAGTACGCCCTCGGCGCGCATCCCGGCCGTGGGGCGGGTCGGGTCGGCGCTGCGGTGCGGGCGGACGGTCAGCCCTTCCGTGGCGGCGTCGACGGCGAACCAGAGGGTGCCGGCGGCCGATTCGGCGGGGAGCAGGAGCAGATCGGCATCGGCGCCGGAGAGGACGGGCGGGGCCGCCCCGTCGAGCAGATGCCCGTCCTCGTGCTCCACGGCGGTGAGGGTGCCGGGGCCGAGGGCGACGGCGCCGATGCGCGTGCCGTCCGCGAGGTCACGCACCAGCGCGCCCGCCCCCGACGCGTGCAGCACGGCGGAGGCGAGGGCGCTCGCGAGGTACGGGCCGGGGAGCGCGGCCCGGCCCGCCTCCTCCAGGACCACGGCCAGATCGAGGAGCCGGCCGCCCCCGCCCCCGTACTCCTCGGGCAGATGGACAGAGAGGAGACCCTGTTCCACGAGCCCGTCCCAGTACCCGGGGCGCACGCCGGGTGTACCGGGAGCGTCCGCGTCGAGGAGCTTGCGTATCTCCTGAGGCGGTACGGAGCGCGCCAGCCAGCCCCGTGCGGCCTGCGCCAACTCCCTCTGTTCTTCGGTGATTCCGATGCCCATGCGGATCCTCGCCGGTCGCAGCCACTGGAACGGCGCAAGAGTAGAACACGTTCCAATCTGACGGAAGGTCAGTGGAGGGATCCGGTGGCGCCGGATCGCCGCATGCCTCAGGGCCGGGTGTGCGGCCGTGCCCCGTTCGTACCGCGTTCACCGGAATACCTCGGACATGCGGAAGGTTTCACCCTGCACACACCTGGCGGCCCGTGCTGCCCGCGATCGGGGTGGGCGGCGGACTCGCGCTGCCCGCCGCCGCGCTGGTCGCCGGCGGCTTCCGCGGCCGGGTGCTGGACACGGACGGTACGCCGGTGGCCCGCGCCGATGTCACGCTGATCGACCACCGGGGCCGCCAGGCCGGTCCACCCGGACGAGGACGGCCACTACATGCCGGCCGCCCCGTCCGGCGGCGACTTCGTTCCGGCCGGATCGGCCACCGGATACGCGCCGCGCGCCTGCCCGGCGGTCCACCCGGGCAACGGGCTGCCGGTCGATGCCGATCTGGTGCCGGCGGTCAGCGCACGGGAGCGTCGAACCGCGGTGTCGTCGTGAGCAGATGAGAGACGTCCGACCCCGCCAAAAGCTCCTGCGGCTGTGCGCCGCGGATGAACAGCCGGGCGGGGCGGGCGCCCTGCACCCGGGCCTGGCGCCCGTTGACCCGCAGCCATGACCCCTCGCGCAGGCCGAGCACCGGCACGTCGTTCTCCTCGAGGAACTCTGTGAGCCGCTCCTCTCGGGTCTCGCCCTTGTGGGTGCTCTCCGGGTCCGGGTCCAGATAGTGCGGGTTGATCTGGAACGGGACGAGACCGAGGGTCTCGAAGGACGGCGGCTGCACGATGGGCATGTCGTTGGTGGTACGGAGGGTGGGCGCCGCCATGTTCGTACCAGCGCTGGCCCCCATGTACGGCAGCCCGCCCCGCACCGCTTCGATCACGGCGTCCCGAAGACCGGTCCGGTACAGCGCGCTCAGCAGCCGGAAGGAGTTGCCGCCGCCTATGAACACGGCGTCGGACGCGGCGAGTTCGGCGACCGGGTCGGCGTTCTCGTGGACCCCTCGGACGCTGATGCCGAAGGGCGCGAGGGCGTCGCGGACGCGTGCGGTGTACGCGGTGTAGTCGGCGAGCGCGTACGGAACGAAGGCCAGTCGGGCGCCGGAGGGCAGGAACGCGGTGACGGTGTCCAGGGCGTGTTCCAGATAACCGCAGCCGTACTGGGTGGAGTTGGAGAGCAGCAGCAGATTCACGAGGTTCCTCTTGGGTTCTCTTCGCGCGAAGATTTCTCTTCGGGCGAGGGATCTCTTCCGGTGAAGGGTTCTCTTCGGATCAGGTGGTGCGCGTGCGACGGGCACGGGGTTTCGGGCGCTGCGGAGGCTGGGTGAGCCGCCTCTCCAGCAGCTGGGCCGCGTGGCGCAGGGCATCGAGCCGGTCCTCGGGCGCCCCGCGGAAGAGCTCCTCGGCACCGCCGAGGCTGAGGCTCCCGTACGGTTCGCGCCCGAGGAAGACCGGCACGGCGACGGTCGCGATACCGGTGTCGTACTCACCGACCGTCCAGGCGTATCCCTGGGCGCGAACCTTGAGGAACTCCTCCTCCAGCCGGTCCGGGTCGGTGACCGTCCGGTCGGTGAAGCGGGCCATCGGGCGGCCCCGGAAGAGCCGGTGGCGCTGCTCATCGGGCAGATACGCGTAGTACGACTTACTGGTCGCCCCGGCGTGCGCCGGGTAGAGCTCGCCGACCAGCGGGTAGTAGCGCAGCGGCCCGGCCTCCCCCTCCTCCGCTGCGACGCACCGCATGTGGAAGCTGTCCGGCAGACAGAACAGGACCGTGTCGCCGGTGACCCGGCGCAGCTCCTCCAGGACCGGCCCGGCCAGTAGCTCCAGCGATCCGGAACGCTCCCAGAGCCTGCCCAGACGCAGCACGGCGGGGCCGATGCGATACCGACGGGTGACCGGGTCCGAGACCAGGAAGCCACGCCCGGCGAGGGTGGCGAGAAGTCGCTGGGCCACCGAGGTGTCCCACCCGAACTCCTCGGCGACCTCGGTGACACCCCAGTCGGGCCGGGTCCGCTCGAAGGCGAGCAGCACGAGGAGCGCCCGGTCGACGGTTTGCAGCGCCCCGGCGGGCGTGCGCCGGTCCAGATCGAAGTCCGCCATCGTCATCTCACCATTCAGACCTGAATTGCAAATAACGGGAAACAGTTGCGTTCAACGCTATCCGATCCCGAATGTTGCCTCAGCACCCCGCCCCGCGCTTCCCCCGTCGAGCGCCGGCCCGGGTGCCCGGATGAGCGAGAAAGGCCCCCATGTTGAAGTACGTGCTGGACATCGTCGATCTGCTGGACGATCCCCAGGTCAATGGCAAGACGGTCGCCGGGTACCTCGACTCCGTGAGCGGGGCCGAGGGATCGCAGGCGCAGGTCACCACGGTCGCCGGCGAGCAGGGCTCGACGGACTTCGTGATGGTCCGCATCCCGGGCGCGCAAGGGCGTACGTCCGGGGGCAGCGCCCGCACGCTGGGCGTGGTCGGGCGGCTCGGCGGCATCGGCGCCCGGCCCGAGGTGACCGGCATGGTCTCCGACGCCGACGGTGCGGTCTCCGCGATCGCCACCGCCGCCAAGCTGCTCGACATGCGCCGCCGCGGCGATGTGCTGCCCGGCGATGTGATCGTCGCCACCCACATCTGCCCGAACGCGCCGACGGAGCCGCACGACCCGGTGCCGTTCATGGGCTCGCCCGTGGACATCGCCACCATGAACCGCCACGAGGTGACCGGTGAGATGGAGGCCGTGCTCTCCATCGACACCACCAAGGGCAACCGGATCATCAACCACAAGGGCCTCGCCCTGTCGCCCACCGTCAAGGAGGGCTGGGTGCTCCGGGTCGGCGAGCAGCTCGGCGAGCTGCTGGCCGTGGTGACCGGTGAGCCGTTGGTCACGTACCCGGTGACCACGCAGGACATCACCCCGTACGGTAATGGTGCACACCACATCAATTCGATCCTGCAGCCCTCCACCGCGACGGCCGCCCCGGTCGTCGGCCTGGCCATCACCTCGGCCGCCGCGGTGCCCGGCTGCGGTACGGGCGCGAGCCACGAGAGCGACATCGCGTCCGCCGCCCGCTACGCCGTGGAGGTCGCCAAGGCCTACGGCAGCGGCCATCTGGACTTCCACGACGCGGTGGAGTTCGACAACCTCGTCAACCGCTACGGGTCGCTGACGCACCTGCAGACCTTCGGCCGTACACCCCAGGAGTCCTGATGGCAGCCGCCGCCCCGCAGGCCGAGGCCAAGAGCATCGGCAGCGACGACTACTCCCTCTCGCGCGTCCCGCGCGACAAGAGGTTCGGATTCTGGTCCATGCTGCTGCAGTGGCTGGCCCAGTCCGGCTCGATCTCGCAGTTCACGCTCGGCGCCACCATCGGTGTCGGGATGACTTTCGGGAACGCTTTCCTCGCCTTCACGCTCGGCGCGGTGATCCTGGAGATCGTGATCTTCGCGATCGGCCTGGCCGGTATGCGCGAGGGCCTGGCGACCCCGATGCTGACCCGCTGGGTCGGCTTCGGCCGCAATGGCTCGGCGCTGGTCAGCTTTGTCATCGCGGTCAGCCTGGTCGGCTGGTTCGGCGTCCAGAACACGATCTTCGGCAACAGTGTCTCGGCGCTGGTCGGCGGCCCGTCCTGGATGTGGTGCGTACTGGCGGGCGTCGCCATCACCGCACTGGTGATCTTCGGCTTCAAGTACATGGCCGTCTTCGCCAAGATCGTCACGCCGCTCTTCTTCGCGATGGTCGCCTGGTCGATCGTCTCGACGCTGAAGGACCACTCCATCAGCGAGCTGATCCACTCGCCGGCCCCCGGCCAGACGATTCCGCTCGCCGTCGCCGCGACCGCCATCGCGGGCGGCTTCATGACCGGCGCGATCGTGGCCCCGGAGATGACCCGCTACAACCGCAAGGGCTCGCACGTCTTCATCCAGAGCGCCTCGTCGATGATCCTCTCCGAGTACATCGTCGGCATGACCGGTGTGCTGCTCGGCCACCTGGTGAAAAGCAACGAGGTGTCGCACATCGTGCTCTCCACCTCCGGTGCCTTCGGTGTCATCGTGGTCCTGATGTCCACCGCCAAGATCAACGACTGGAACCTGTACGGCTCCTCGCTCGGCGTCGTCAACTTCTTCCAGGTCGTCTTCGGCAAGCGGCTGCACCGCGGCGCGGTCACGATCGTCCTCGGCATCGCGGGCACCATCCTGTCCGCGGTCGGGATCATGACCCACTTCACCGAGTTCCTCTCCGTCCTCGGCGTCGCGATCCCGCCGATCGGCGGCATCATCGTGGCCGAGTACTGGGTCGTGAAGCGGATGCGCAAGCCGCTGGACGACACCCGGGAGTCCGAGACCCTGCCGAAGTCCTCGCCGACCTGGGTACCGATGTCCATCGCCATCTGGATCGCGGCGTTCTGCGTCGGCAAGTTCTACGAGGGCGGCATACCGGCCCTGAACTCGCTGGCCACCGCCTTCATCCTGTACAGCGTCCTCGGCCTGCTGGGCTGGGTGAAGCCGTACGGCACCTCCACCCTGGACGACGAGGACGCCGCCGCCCCCGCCGCCCGCGCCACAACCCCTGTGGGAGCAGCATGAGCACCCCCGGCCCCACCACCGCTCTCGTCCCGGCCTCCGACGAGGCCCAGGACGAGGTCATCGATCTCTGCGCCGAACTGATCAGGTTCGACACCTCCAACCCCACCAGCAACGAGCGCGCGAGCGCCGACTGGGTGGTGGGCCGTCTCGCCGAGGCGGGCATCGACTCCGAACTGGTCGAGTCCGCCCCGGGCCGCGCCAATGTCATCGCCCGTATCGCGGGCGTCGACCCCACGCGCGGAGCCCTCCTGGTCCACGGCCATCTCGACGTCGTACCCGCTGACGCCTCCGAGTGGCAGGTCCCGCCGTTCTCCGGCGAGATCCGCGACGGCTACCTCTGGGGCCGCGGCGCGATCGACATGAAGGACACGGTGGCCGTCATGCTGGCCACCGCCCGCCACTTCACCCGTACCGGCACCAAGCCGTCGCGCGACCTGGTCCTCGCCTTCCTCGCCGACGAGGAGGCGGGCGGGAAGTTCGGCGCCCACTGGCTGGTCGAGCACCGGCCGGAGCTTTTCGCCGGGGTCACCGAGGCGATCGGTGAAGGCGGCGGCTTCTCCTTCGCCATCGACGACACCCGTCGCCTCTACCCGATCGAGAACGCCCAGCGCGGCATGGCCTGGATGGAGCTCACCGCCACCGGCCGGGCCGGCCACGGCTCGTCCCCCAACGACGAGAACGCCGTCACCGATCTCGCCGAGACGCTGACCCGCATCGGCCGCGAGACCTTCCCGATCCGCCTGATCGAACCGGTCCGCGCCCTGCTCGAAGAGGCCGCCCGCCTCTACGGTGTCGAGTTCGACGAGAACGACATCGAGGGCAGCCTCGCCCGGCTGGGCCCGGTCTCCGACTTCATGCAGGTGGTGCTCCGCAACTCCGCGAACCCCACCATGTTCAGCGCGGGCTACCAGACCAACGTCATCCCGGGAAAGGCGACCGCCCGGGTGGACGGCCGCTTCCTCCCCGGCCACGAGCAGGAGCTGATCGACACCGTCGACAAGCTCCTCCTCCCCTCGGTCACCCGCGAGTGGGTCAACCACGACATCGCGCTGGAGACGACGTTCGACGGCCCGCTGGTCGACGCCATGTGCGAAGCCGTACGCGCCGAGGACCCGGACGGCCACCCTGTCCCGTACTGCAACCCCGGCGGCACCGACGCCAAGGCCTTCACGCACCTCGGCATCCGCTGCTTCGGCTTCAAGGGCCTCAAGCTCCCGCACGACCTGGACTACGGCCGTCTCTTCCACGGCGTCGACGAACGCGTCCCGCTGGAGGGCCTGCGCTTCGGCGTCCGCGTCATGACCCGGCTCTGGCAGAGCTGCTGACCTCCATATCGCAGCCCTGCCGGGGGCGCCCCGACCCGGGCTCACCCCTCGTACGCCCCCGCCGATGCCTTCGGCGGGGGCGTACGGCACGATGGGGCGCCGTCGAACGCGTACCCGTCAGAACCGTCCCCACCAGGAGGAACCCGTGCCCGTCGAGTCCGTCGCCGAGCCCGAGCCCGAGATTCTCGCCGCCTTCCGGGCCGCCAAGGGCTTCATGCCGGTGGTCGAGGGGCTCGCCCTGTACCGGGCCGCCGTCGAGGCCGCCGCGCTGGGGCTGCCGGTCCTTGAGGTCGGGACGTACTGCGGGCGCTCCACCATCCTGCTCGCCGACGCCGCGCGGGCGGCCGGTGTGACGGCTCTCACCGTCGACCACCACCGCGGCAGTGAGGAGCAGCAGCCGGGCTGGGAGTATCACGACCCGACCGTGGTGGACCCGGAGGTCGGCCGTATGGACACGCTGCCGACGTTCCGCCGGACCCTGCACGAGGCAGGTCTCGAAGACCATGTCGTGGCATTGGTCGGACGGTCTGTGCAGGTCGCGGCCGTGTGGGGCGGGAAGCTCGGCCTCGTCTTCATCGACGGCGGTCACACCGACGAGCATGCCAACGGTGACTACGAGGGCTGGGCGCCGCATGTCGCGGATGGCGGGCTGCTGGTGATCCACGATGTGTTCCCGGATCCCGCGCACGGGGGCCAGGCTCCGTATCGCGTCTATCTGCGGGCGCTGGCCTCGGGCGCGTTCACCGAGGTCTCGGTGACGGATTCGCTGCGGGTTCTGCGGCGTACCGGAGCGGGGATCTGAGGGCAGCCGGATACGGCCCCGGTCGGGTGCGGGTCTCCGGGTCCCGGTCGGGTACCGGTGTTCGGACCGGTCGGTCCGAGGCTCCCCGATAGCATCGCGGGGTGCCGTACGACGAGAGCGTTCCCCCCACCCCACGCCGCCGGCCCCTGCTCGCCGCCGCCCTGCTCGCAGCCGTGTGCCTGAGTGCCGCGGGCTGCGGTGCGGACGGCGCCGGCGGCGGGGCGCAGGCACTGCCGGGCAGCAGCGGTAGCGCCGCCGCGTCGCCGTCGGCCCCGCCGTCGACGAGCACTCCGGTGCCGGAGAAGACGTCCGCCTCCCCCACCCCGTCCGCGAAGCCGTCGAAGTCCGCGCCCGGCCGGGTGTCCGGGCCGCTGTCCGGGAAGACCGTCGTCATCGACCCCGGCCACAACCCGAACAACCATCTGCACACCCGCGAGATCAACCGCCAGGTGGACATCGGCACCACGCACAAGGAGTGCGACACCACCGGAACCTCGACCAACTCCGGCTACGCGGAAGCCCGGTTCACCCTTGACGTGTCGCACCGGCTGCGTACGCTCCTGCAGGACCAGGGCGCGAAGGTCGTGTTGACGTACGACAACGACCGCCCGTACGGGCCCTGTGTCGACGAGCGGGCCCGGATCGGCAACGACGCCAAGGCCGATGCGGTGGTCTCGGTGCACGCGGACGGTTCCGCGGTCGGCAACCGCGGCTTCCATGTGATCGTCCCCGCGCCGGTACGGGGAGGAGCGGCGGACACCTCGGAGATCGTCGAGCCGTCGCGCGATCTCGGCACCCGGATCGCCGGTCTCTTCGTCCGCGATACCGGAAGTGCACCTTCCAATTACGTGGGCGGCAATACCGGGTTGGACATCCGCAAGGATCTGGGCGGACTGAATTTGTCGACCGTGCCCAAAGTGTTCATCGAATGCGGCAATATGCGTGACCCGAAGGACGCCGCCCTGCTCACCAGTGCGAGTTGGCGCCAGAAGGCGGCGCAGGGCATTGCCGATGGCATCAGCAGCTATCTGATGGGGTAGCAAGAGGTAGTTCTGAGGCGAAATTGGGGGGATGTGCACCCAAGGTCCGGGCAGGGACACAACCCGCCCGGGCAGACGATAGATTCATCCGTACGATGGGGAGCCGCCCTCGAGCTTCGCGCCGTGCCCGCCCTATCGGTGGCAGCGACGACCGCCCCGACGAGACGATCGACTAAGGACCTTCACGTGAATATCCGCTCCCTCACTCGAGGCGATGGCGTGGTGATCGGAGCAGCGGTCGTGCTGTTCATCGCCTCTTTCCTCGATTACTTCTCCTACGGCGACCTCAACGTAAGTGCGCCGAGCGCCTGGGAGTCGTTGGGCAACGCGATCGGTGTCTACATGGTCGGGGTGGCCGGTGCGGCACTGATCATCCTGTCCCGCTCGCAGCCTCAGTCCCGCAAGGTCGCGGGTCTGGATCTCGGCCAGTTCGGTGTCGCGGCTACGGTCTTCACCGCCTGGAACCTCTTCTGGACGATCATCGACCTCGGTCAGGTCGACGCCGGTGCGGGTCTCGTCCTCGGCCTGATCGCCGCCCTGGCGCTGGCCGCGGGCGCGATCGCCACTCCGCTGGTCCCCGCGCTCAAGGCCCCGCTGGCAAGCGCCCCGCGTCCGCAGGCCGTGCAGTCGCCGTACGGCGGCCAGCCGCAGCCCGGCCAGGGATACGGCTACCCCGGCGCCCAGCAGCAGCCGTACGGCGCACAGCCGGGGCAGCCGCAGCCGTACGGTGCGCAGCCGCAGGCCGGCCAGCCGCAGCCCGGTCAGCCGGAGCCGCAGAACGCCCAGCCGGCTCCGGCGGCCGGTGCGCCGGCCGGTGACTTCACACCGTTCTGGTTCGCGGTGCCGGTGGCCCGCCCGCTGTACGCGGAGGACGGTTCGCCGTCGCCGATCGCCGAGTTGGCGCCCGGCACCTGGTACCTCGCGGTGGAGCAGCGCGGTCCGGGCCTCATCGCCCAGACCCAGGACGGCCGTCGTGGTGTGCTCCAGGACACCACGGGCATCCAGCGCGGCTGAGTCCACGCTTCCGTAGCACGAACAGCGGCCTCCCGCCCCTTCCGGGTGGGGGGCCGCTGTCGTACTCTCCGTCCGTGCGTCATCTGACATGACGTCAGAAATGGTGGGAGGCAACGGAATGCGGCTGGGACTCGCGCTCGGTTACTGGGGCCGCGGCCCGAACCCCGCCCATCTCGAGCTCGCCCGGGAGGCGGAGGAGCTGGGGTACGACTCGGTGTGGACGGCGGAGGCCTGGGGCTCCGACGCGTTCACCCCGCTGACCTGGATCGCCGCGCACACCTCCCGCATCCGGCTCGGCACCGGTATCGCGCAGATGGCGGCGCGCACCCCGACGGCGACCGCCATGCACGCCCTGACCCTCGACCATCTCTCCGGCGGCCGGATGATGCTCGGCCTGGGGCTGTCCGGACCGCAGGTGGTGGAGGGCTGGTACGGGCGGCCGTTCCCGAAGAGCCCGCTGACCGCGACCCGCGAGTATGTCGATGTCATCCGTCAAGTACTGGGCCGCGAGGCCCCCGTTGAGCTGGACGGACGTTTCCACTCCCACCCGTACAACGGTCCGGACGCCACCGGTCTGGGCAAGCCGCTGAAGCCGATCACCCATCCGCTGCGGTCCCGGCTGCCCGTACTGCTCGGGGCGGAGGGCCCGAAGAACATCGCGCAGACGACGAGGATCGCCGACGGCTGGCTGCCGCTGTACTGGTCACCGCTGCGCACCGAGGTGTACGAGGCGTCGCTGGCCGATCTCCCCGACGGCTTCATGGTCGCGCCGATGGCCCGCGCGCACGTCTGTGACGATGTCGCGGAGGGGCTGCTGCCGGTGAAGGCGATGCTCGGCTTCTACATCGGAGGGATGGGACACGCGGCCCGTAACTTCCATGCCGATCTGATGGCGCGGATGGGATTCGAGGAGGAGGCGCGGCGGATCCAGCAGCTGTTCCTCGAAGGGCGCAAGGAGGAGGCGGTGCTGGCCGTGCCGGACGCGTTCGCCGATGAGATCTCGCTCGTCGGACCCCGTCGACGGATCGCGGAGCGGCTGGAGTTGTGGCGCAAGGGGCCGGTGACCGATCTGCTGGTGACAGCACCGGACCCGCACACCCTGCGGGTGCTCGCTGAACTCAACTAGGCCGGGCCGGGTCCGTCGGCCAGGCCCCGGTGCCGACCGGCGCGGGCCGCACCCGCCGTCGTGGCGCGGTGCGCTCCCAGGGCTGGGGGTCGGGGTACGTCAGGAGTACCAGCGTGCTGCCCCATGGGGTGCGCAGATACGCGAACCGGTTGCGCTCCCCCGCTTCGGGGCCCCACAGCGGCTGCGCCGGTGCGAGCAGCGAGGCCCCCGCGGCGACACAGTCCCGCACGGCCGCGTCCAGATCGTCGGCGTAGAGCGCCACATGCTGCCAGCCGAAGTCGCAGGGCAGCACCGGTGGTTCCCGGCGGGGGCCCTGGAACTCGAACAGCTCGATGCCCGGGCCGTCGCCGGGAAGGGCCAGCATCCGGATCGCCAACTGCTGTGTGCCCGCCGGGACTCCGAGCCGCCGCTCGACGTCCCGCCCGCCCTGCGGGTGGTCCTGGCGGCGCAGGGTGTCGTACAGCACCTCGGCGCCGAACGCCCTGGCAAGAAAGAGGGTGGCTGTCTCCAGGTCGGGGACCGTGACCCCGATGTGGTCGATGCCTCGCACGCTTGTGGCCGTCATGGGTTCACCGCTCCTGTCCCGGGGCTGCGCAGACCGCCCCGTCCGCCCCGGAGCGGGCCCGCTCCGGGGTCGTGCCCCCGCGCGACCAGGCCAGCAGTTCGTCGGCCGACCACGTGGTGATGACGCGTTCCGCCGGGACGTGGCACTCCTCGGCGCGGGCGCAGCCGTGGATCTGCCAGTCCAGCTGTCCGGGCGCGTGTGCGTCGGTGTCGATGGAGAACAGGGTGCCCGCGGCGACGGCCCGGCGCAGCAGCCGGCGGGGCGGGTCGAGCCGTTCGGGCCGGCTGTTGATCTCCACCGCCGTGCCCGCCTGCGCGCACGCGGCGAAGACCTCGTCCGCGTCGAACCGGGACTCCGGGCGGCCCCGGCCGGTGATCAGCCGCCCGGTGCAGTGCCCGAGGACGTTCGCCCGGGGATGGCGGACGGCCGCGAGCAGGCGTCTGGTCATCTGGGCGGCGGCCATCCGCAGTTCGGAGTGTACGGAGACCACCACGACGTCCAACTGCTCCAGCAGCTCCTCCTCCTGGTCGAGGGAGCCGTCAGGGAGTATGTCGCACTCGATGCCGGTGAGCAGCCGGAACGGCGCCCAGCCCGCGTTGATCCCGGCGATCACATCCAGCTGCCGGCGCAGCCGCTCCGGGGAGAGCCCGTTCGCCACGGTCAGCCGGGGCGAGTGGTCGGTGAGGACCGCCCACTCATGGCCCAGCTCCGCCGCCGTGCGGCCCATCTCCTCGATCGGGCTGCCGCCGTCCGACCAGTCGGAGTGCAGATGGCAGTCGCCGCGCAGCAGGGCGAACAGGCTCCGGCCGCCGTCGGGGAGCGGGGCGGCAGCGGCCTCCTCCTCCAGTCGCTCCAGGTAGCCGGGCACTTCCCCGGCCACCGCCTCGCGGATCACCTGCGCGGTCTTCGGCCCGATGCCCCTGACCGACTCCAGCGAGCCGTCCGCCACCCGCTGTGCGGCCTCGCCGTCCGTCATCGCCGCGACCACGTCGGCGGCCGTACGGAACGCCTGCACGCGGTAGGTGTCGGCCCTGCCGCGTTCCAGCAGGAAGGCGATCCGTTTCAGGGCGCGGACGGGCTCCATCGGCACCTCCACAGGGGCCGCCGGACACAACGTGCTCTCCCCTCCAGCTTGGCTCAGCACCGCCGCGCCCGCACAGCGGACGGGGACCGCACAGCGGGCCGCGGCCGGTGGGGGCTCAGCCGAACGCCGCGCGCTCCAGCCAGAAGTCCAGCAGTTCCGCGTCCCCCAGCACCTCGACCCGGTCACTGTCCGGAGCGAGGCGCCGGTTGAAGACCAGCATGACGTCGGTGAGCGGGCCCCGCAGCGCCACGGTCGCCTTCTCGTGGGCGCGCCGCCAGGTGAAGCCGTCCTCAGCGAACTCGATCAGCCACTCGGCGCCGGGCACGTCCGTGGCGTGCAGATGGATCGAGCGCCCGGTGCCGACCGGTCCGGCAACCTCCTTGATGCCCGCTGCCTGCATGAAGGCGACGATCTCCAGCCACTCCTCGATCGTGTCGGCGGCCAGCTCGGGAGCAACCTCGTAGCCGGTCTTCGCGGTGAGCGCCGCGTCGGCCTGGTGGACGATCGTCTCGTGCGCCATGCGGCGCGCCCAGAAGCCCGCGCTCCGCTCCCACCCCCAGGACCAGACCTCCTGGTCCGGGCCGGCCGCCCGCAGCGCCTCGACGGTCTTCGCCGCGCCGTCCGCCAGCCAGGCGTCCAGCACGGCGGGGTCGTCGCCCTCGGGTGTGGAATCCGGCACTCGTTCGTGCGGGACCGCTTCGGTGGCCCGGGTGCGTACGATCTCGCCCGCCCAACGGTGCGCTCGGCCGACGTGGACGGCGAGGTCACGCAGCGTCCAGTCGGGGCAGGTCGGGACGGTCGCGTCGAGGTCGGCGTCCTTGATCGCCGCCCTCAACGCGTCGGTGCGGCCGATGATTTCGTCACAGTAGAGGTCATGTGGGAGTGCGCTCATGACACGCACCCTAGTTCGATCAAGGGCCGGAATCCCATCGATTACCCGCCGAGTTGCGAGCTGGTGGGCACCTTGTCCTTCACCTCGGCGCCCGCACTCTTGCCCGCGTCCTTGATGCCGCTGATCACGCTCTCGAAGGCGCCGATGTCGCCCGCGCCCGCCTCGCCCTTGCGGAGCTTGCTGCCGAGCCCCTTGAGCGATTCGATGCCCGCCGTCAGCGGCGCGACCGCCTTCGACAGCAGCGGGTCGCCCTTGGCGTTGACCACCGCGGCCTTCAGCCGGTTGTAGGCGAAGCCGCCCGCGAGCCCGGCCTTGACCAGAGCGAACGTCCGTCCGTCCGCGCCCTTCTTGAACTTGCCCTCACGGTACGGCTTCACGATCCACTGGTACGTCGCACCGGCCGCGAGCCCCGCATTGGCGACGAACCGCGTCTTGGCGAACTTCTGCGCCTCGGCCGAGGACGTGCCACTCGGGGAGGCGGAGCTGCTCGCGGTCTTGCTCTCGTTGCCGCCGCCGCACGCGGTGGCGCCCACCAGTACGGCGCAGGACAGCATCAGCGAGACGAGCAGACGGCGGAGCGGTACGGGACGGTTCACGGCGGAACTGAGCACAGCGGGCCTCCCTGGCCGGGCGCATCACGGCGATCTTTACAGTGAGTGACGCGTCTGGACACTCTCCGCAAGGCTCGCCCGGCCCCGGGCAGCGTGCCACTCGGGGCCGCCGTCCGGGTTTCTCCTGCCGGAAAACGGCAACCCGGAACCCACGTCTCCTCGGACAAGTACGAGAAGCACCACCGCAGCGCGTGTCATAGCCGTCGCGGCCGACATCATGGCCTTCGTCATCGGTTTGTGGATCCTGATGTACCTGCTGGAGGCCAACCGTGGCAACGACCTGGTGAATGTCGTCCGGCACACCGCACGCCGGCCGGCCGACTGGTCGTACGACCTGTCCACCTTCGAGGAGGCGTGGGCGCGGGTGGTCTCCGGATACGGGCCGGCCGCCGTCGTCCACCTCTTCGTGGGCCACGCGGTGGCCGGCCGCATCCGGCGCCGGGAGGGTGCTGAAGTCAGCACCCTCCTGGACCTGTCCGGCGGATCTGCGCGGGACAGGCCCTAACCGCAGCAGTCCGGTTCCAGCCCCCGCGGCAGCCGTTCGCCGCTGAAGACCGCGGTGGTCGCCTCGTCGCCGCCGAGCGCGGCCACCGCGAGCAGCAGCGAACCGGCGGTCCAGGTGGTGAGTTCCTCCGGCCAGAACGCCCGGTTGCCCTCGAAGACGTACCCCGTCCAGTACATGCCGTTGTCGGCGCGCAGATGCCGGATGGACTGGAGGATCTCCAGCGCCCGGTCGGACTCACCCATCACCCAGAGCGCCAGGGCGAGTTCACAGCTCTCGCCACCGGTCACCCATGGATTGGGCAGCACACAGCGCACCCCGAGGCCGGGGACCACGAAGCGGTCCCAGCCCTCCTCGATCCGGTCCTTGGCGGCCGCTCCGGTGAGCGCGCCGCCGAGGACCGGGTAGTACCAGTCCATCGAGTAGCGGCTCTTGTCCAGGAAGCGTTCCGGGTGGTTGCGGATCGCGTGGGCCAGCGCACCGGTCGCCAACTCCCAGTCGGGCTGCGGCTCTTCGCGCTGTTCGGCGAGGGCGAGTGCGCAGCGCAGCGCCTGGTGGATGGAGGAGCAGCCGGTCAGCAGCGCGTCCTCGACGGGGGTTCCGTCGGCTTCGCGCTTCCAGCCGATCTGGCCGCCGGGCTGCTGGAGCCGGAGCACGAATTCGACGGCGGCGTAGACCGTCGGCCACATCCGGTCGACGAACGCGTCGTCGCCGGTGGCGAGGTAGTGATGCCAGACACCGACGGCCACGTACGCGCAGAAGTTGGTCTCCAGACCGCGGTCGGTCGGCTGCTCCGGGTCTCCGTCGTGGTAGGCGGCGTACCAGGAGCCGTCCTCGTTCTGATGCCGGGCCAGCCAGTCGTACGCGCGTTCCGCGGCGGCGTGCTCGCCGGCCGCGTCGAGAGCCATGGCGGCCTCGGTGTGGTCCCACGGGTCGAGGTGGTGGCCGCGGAACCAGGGCAGCGCGCCGTCCTCGCACTGCGCGGCGAGGAGGGCTGCGACGGTTTCGGCGGCCTGCTCGGCGGTGAGGACTCCGGGCAGTACGAGGTGTTCGGTCTGCTCGGGAGTGGTCACGCCTCGGCCCTGGAGAGGTCCTCGGCAGCGGCGGCCACGGGCAGGTGCGGCTTGGTCGCGTACGCCACGAAGCTCTTGCCGACGACCGGGTTGAGCAACTGCTCGGCGACCCGGGTGACGGCCGGCTTCTTCATGATGTCCCAGACCAGCAGCTTGTGGTACGCGCGGACCGGCAACGCTGCGTCCTTGCCGTCGCGGCCCACCCCGAACGCACACTTCAGCCACCAGTACGGCGAGTGCAGGGCGTGCGCGTGGTGGGTTCCGTACGGCTTGAGGCCGGCGCCGCGGATCTTGCCGAGCAGTTCGTCGGCCCGGTAGATGCGGATGTGGCCGCCCTCGACCTCGTGGTACGCGTCGGAGAGCGTCCAGCAGACCTTCTCGGGGCCGTAGCGCGGCACGGTGATCGCGATCCGGCCGCCGGGCTTGAGGACCCGGACCATCTCGGCGAGCACACCCTTGTCGTCGGGGATGTGCTCCATCACCTCGGAGATGATCACGACGTCGAAGGACTCGTCGGGGAACGGCAGATTGAGCGCGTCGCCCTCCATCGCGGTGGCGGTGGCGCCCTCGGGGGCCTCCCCGGCCTCCTTCATCGCGGCGAACCACTTCGCGACCTCGCGGATCTCCTCGCCGTTCCGGTCGAGTGCCACGACCTGGGCGCCGCGCCGGTAGCACTCGAAGGCGTGGCGTCCGGCGCCGCAGCCCAGGTCGAGCACTCGGTCACCTGCGGCGAGCGGGAAGCGGGTGAAGTCCACGGTCAGCACGAATGCCTGCTTTCGCGGTCGAGGGGGGTCAGTGGGCGGGGACGACGAGGACGGGCGGCGGTGTCAACGACGGCCGCCGGGGCGCGCGGTACCGGCGCGGGCGGCGATCGCCTCGCGGTAGAGGGCGGCGGTGCCGATGGCGGCCTGCTTCCAGGTGAACCGGGAGAGCACCCGGGCGCGGCCCGCGGCGCCGAGCCGGGCCCGCAGTTCCGGATCGCCGAGCAGCCGGGCGAGCGCCCCGGCCAGCGCCCCGGCGTCGGCGGGTGGGACGGCCAGGCAGGTCTCGCCGTCCGGGCCCGCGACCTCGGGGATCGCACCGCCGGTGGTGGCGACGAGGGGCGTGCCGGTGGCCATGGCTTCGGCAGCGGGCAGCGAGAAGCCCTCGTACAGCGAGGGGACGCAGGCGATCTGGGCGCTGCGCACCAGGTCGACGAATTCGGCGTCGCTGATGCCCTTGACGAACTCGACGGCGTCCCGGAGTCCGTGCCGCTCGATGGCCTGCGCAACCGGCCCGTCCTCGGCCCGCTTGCCGACGACCACGAGGTGCGCCTGCGGGTTCTCGGTACGGAGCTCGGCGAGCGCCTCGACGAGGTGGACGAGGCCCTTCAACGGGACGTCGGCGCTGGAGGTGGTGACGATCCGGCCGGGAACCTCGGCGACCGACGGGTCGGGCGACCAGAGGTCGGTGTCCGCGCCGATGTGCACGACGTGGATACGGTCCCCCCGCACCCCGAGATGGTCGACGATCTCCTGCTTGGAGGAGCCGGAGACGGTGAGCACCGAGGGCAGCCGGCGCGCGACCCGCTTCTGCATGCGGGTGAAGGCGTACCAGCGGCGGACGGAGGCGCGCCGACGACGGGTCTCGGCGGCGTCCAGGTCCAACTGCCGGTCGACCGTTATGGGGTGGTGGATCGTGGTGACGAGCGGGGCGCCGAGGTCAGCCAACAGCCCGTACCCGAGGGTCTGGTTGTCGTGGATGACGTCGAACTCGCCTCGGCGTGCGGCGAGATGGCGTCGGGCGCGCAGGCTGAAGGTGAGGGGCTCCGGGAAGCCGCCGGTCCACATGGTGGCGACCTCCGCGGCGTCGATCCAGTCCCGGTACTCGCCGCGCTTCGGGGTACGGAAGGGGTCGGGCTGGCGGTAGAGGTCCAGGCTCGGCAACTCGGTGAGCGGGACGCCCTCGTCGAGCACCGGATAGGGCTGGGCGCCGATCACTTCGACGCTGTGGCCGAGGCGGGCGAGCTCGCGGCCGAGGTGGCGTACGTAAACGCCCTGGCCGCCGCAGAACGGGTTGCCCTTGTAGCTGAGGAGTGCAATGCGCAACGGACGGTCGCCGGCGGTGCCCTGCGTGTCGCTGCCCGTGCGGGGGCCCGTCTCCACGGCCTCAGCGGTCACACTCGGCCCCCTTCTCACTGCGTGTTCGCCGGAGCGTAGCCGCTCACGCTAATCTAGAACAAGTTTCAGACTGGATCGTTCAATGAGCTACGAATCTACCGGCAGGTAGCGTCGGCGCAACGGCCGGATCAGGTGATTCGCGCCACGACCGGCCGCCCTGGCATGCTGTGCGCCGCCGGGAGACCGAGCGCCTCCCTCCGGTTGCGGACAGAAGCCATGGATGGGGACACATGACAGCGGAAGCCAAGCCGGCATCGCCGCCGCTGACGGAGCGGCAGGAAGCCCGCCGCCGCCGCATCCTGCACGCCAGCGCCCAGCTCGCCAGCAGGGGCGGGTTCGAGGCGGTGCAGATGCGTGAGGTCGCGGAGGCCGCCGAGGTCGCCCTGGGCACGCTGTACCGCTACTTCCCGTCCAAGATCCATCTGCTGGTCGCCACCATGCAGGACCAGCTCCAGCACATGCACACGACGCTGCACAAGCGCCCCCCGGCCGGGGACGACGCGGCGCAGCGGGTCGCCGACACTCTGATGCGGGCGTTCCGCGCACTGCAGCGCGAACCGCATCTGGCGGATGCGATGGTGCGGGCCCTGACCTTCGCGGACCGCAGCGTCAGCCCGGAGGTGGACACCGTCTCGCGGATCACGACGGCGATCATCCTGGACGCGATGGGCCTGGAGCATCCGACGCCGGAGCAGCTGTCCGCGGTCCGGGTCATCGAGCACACCTGGCACTCGGCGCTGATCACCTGGCTGTCGGGGCGGGCGTCGATCGCCCAGGTGAAGATAGACATCGAGACGGTGTGCCGGCTGATCGACGTGACGGCACCCCGGGACGCGTAGGGCCCGTCCGGCCCCGGCAGCGGATCCATGGCCTTTCATCACACATCCCTCACCGTCCCGTCCGAAAGGACCACAGGCCTCTCCTTATCATGATCATGACCAGCATCGATGGAGAGGAAGACATGGCTGACCAGTCAGGCAGTACGGGCGGCGCGATGGGGACGCAGGCCCCGGGCGGACCGGGTTACGGCATGCAGCCCCCGGTCGGTTACGGGTACCCCGGTGGCGCCCCGCTGCCCAGCGGCAAGGCGACGACCTCGATGGTGCTCGGCATCCTCGGGCTGGTGCTGATCCCGATCATCCTGCCGATCATCGCGCTGTGCCTCGGCGTCTCGGCCCGCCGCATGGCGGACCGGGGCGAGGGAGGCGGCCGCGGCCAGGCGACCGCCGGAATGGTGATGGGCATCATCGGCTGCGCGTTCGCGGCCCTCGGCTTCACCGTGGCCACGATCCAGGCGGTCGCCGCCGTGTGACGGGCCACCGCCCGCGGCGCTGACGCTTCGCGCGCCGCGCCCCCCGGGACCGGATCCCGTCCGGATCCCGTCCCGGGGGCGCGGCCCACGGCCCCGGGACATGTGCGGCCCCCACATGTGCACCGCATCAGGTGGGGCGCTCTGCACCATGTCGACGGCGGCACGGTGTTCATACGGTTCGGCGACATCACATGAATACGCCGAGGAGCCCGTCACCATGCGTCGCAGAGCCACAGGCACCGTCCGTCACCACAGATCTCTCTCCGCCGTCGTCACGCTGGCCTCGGCCGGCCTGCTGCTGGTCGGGTGCACCGCCGCGGGGAAGGCGGGCGAGGCCGATTCCGCGTCCGGCAAGGACGCGAAGGACCAGAGCGTGAAGGTGGGCCTGGTCTACTCCCGTACAGGGCTGCTCGCGGACTACGGGAAGCAGTACCGCGACGGGTTCATGGCGGGCCTGGACTACGCGACGAAGGGCACCGGCAAGGTCGCCGGGCACCGTATCGAGGTCACCGAGCAGGACGACGCGGGCGACCCGGGCAAGGCGGTCTCCGCGGCCAAGAACCTGATCGGCAAGGGCTACAAGGTGCTGGCCGGCACCACCGATTCCGGGGTGGCCCTCCAGATGGCGCCGCTCGCCGCCCAGAACAAGGTGCTGTACATCAGCGGCCCCGCCGCCACCGACGCCGTGACCGGCATCAACGACTACACCTTCCGCTCGGGCCGGCAGTCCTACCAGGACATCCTCACGGCCGGGACGATGCTCGGCGAGGCCAAGGGCAAGAAGGTCACGGTGCTGGCCCAGGACTCCACCTTCGGCCAGGCCAATGTCGCCGCCGTGAAGGCCGTCCTCGGCTCCAAGGGCGCGAAGGTGGGCTCCGTACTGGCTCCGCCCAGCGCCACCGACCTGACCCCGTTCGCCCGACAGGTCAAGGCGGGCGGGCCCGATCTGGTCTTCGTCGCCTGGGCCGGCTCCACCGCACCGGCGCTGTGGACCGCACTGGACCAGCAGGGCGTGCTGGAGGCGAGCAAGGTCGTCACGGGTCTCGCCGGAACGGCCTCGTACCCGATCTTCGGGAACGCCGGTTCCAAGGTGTCGTTCCTGGCGCACTACTTCCCCGGCGCGGGCGGCGGCAACGCCGTGGAGAAGGCCATGCTCGACTCGGTGACCAAGGCCGGCGGCACCCCGGACCTGTTCACCCCCGACGGCTTCACCGCGGCACAGATGGTCGTGCGCGCCGTCGAGGAGGGCGGCGCCACCGACTCCGCCGCCATGGTCGAGGCCCTCGAGGGCTGGAGCTTCGACGGGGTGAAGGGCAAGGAGCAGGTCCGTGCCGGGGACCACGCACTGGTGCAGCCGATGTTCGTCGCGAAGCTCAAGGGGAACGGCGCCGGTGCCCGGCCGGAGCTGGTGAGCACCGAACCGATGGACGAGGTGGCGCCGCCCGCCAAGCCCTCGGCGGGCTGACCGATGGCCGCAGCGGACACCACCGCGGAGCGCCGGGGCGGGGCGCGGAACACCGCCCCGGTGCTTCAACTGGCCGGGCTCGGCTGGGGCGTCGGCGGGGCGACGATCGTCGAGGACGTCACGCTGAGCGTCCACGAGGGCGAGTTCCTCGCCTTCATCGGCCCCAACGGAGCCGGCAAGACCTCTCTGTTCAACCTGATCAGCGGGCTGACCATGGCCACGTCGGGCACGATCGCGCTGGACGGTACGGACATGACGGACCACCCCGCGCACGCGCGTGCGAGACGCGGCATCGGCCGCACGTTCCAGACATCCAGCCTCTGGCCCGGGATGAGCGTGGCCGACCACGTCCGGCTGGCCGCCCAGGCGGCCCGGGGCGGCTCGTACCGGCTGTGGCGGCGCGCCTCCCCGTACACCGCCGAGGTGAACGGCGTACTGGAACGCACCGGCCTCGGCCACCGGGCCCGGGCGATGGCGTCCGAGCTGTCGCACGGCGAGAAACGGAAGCTGGAGCTGGCGGTGCTGCTGGTGGGCGAGCCGCGGCTGATGCTGCTCGACGAGCCGATGGCCGGGGTGAGCGCGGAGGAGGTACCCGCGCTGACCGAACTGATCCGCACCCTGCACCGGGACGAGGGCCGCACCGTCCTGATGGTCGAGCACCACATGGACGTCCTGCTGGGCCTGGCCGACCGGCTCGCTGTGATGCACCACGGAAGGCTGCTGGCGCTGGACACCCCGGAGGCAGTGACCGCCGACCCGACCGTTCAACAGGCCTATCTCGGGGAGGGGTTGTGACGACAGGGAACCTGCTCGCCGTACGGGACCTGCGGGTCCTGATCGGCGGCCGGCACATCCTGCACGGCGTGAACCTGGACGTCGCCCGGCACGGGGTGACCGCGCTCCTCGGCCGCAACGGCGCAGGGAAGACCACGACCGTGCGCGGCGTCCTCGGCCTCGTCCCGCGCACCGGCAGCGTGCGGCTGGACGGCGAGGAGACCGTGTCGATGCCCACCCACACCGTGGTGCGCCTCGGCATCGGTTACGCCCCCGAGGACCGGGGCATCTTCGCCGGGCTGACCGTCGCGGAGAATCTGCGCCTGGCCGAGCGGCGCGGCGCGGGCGAGCCCGCGTACCCGCTCGTCCATGAGCTCTTTCCCGAACTGAAGCGCCGGGAAAGGCAGTTGGCGGGCACATTGTCCGGCGGGCAGCAGCAGATGGTGGCCATCGGCCGCACGCTGCTGTGCGGCAACCGGCTGATCATCGCCGACGAACCCACCAAGGGCCTGGCGCCGAAGGTGGTCACCGAGGTCGCCCAGGTGCTGGAGCGGGCCGCCGAGGCGGTGCCGGTGCTGCTCGTGGAGCAGAACCTCGCCGTCGTGCGGCGCCTGGCCGAGCACTGTGCGGTGCTGGCCGACGGCCGGACCGCCCATCAGGGACCGGCCGCCGAACTGCTGGGCGATGCGGAAGCGGCACGTCGTCTGCTGGGCGTGGGACACGGCCCGGCCACCGAAGCACCTTGCGTGGAGGCGGATTCCTGATGTCCACCGTCGTTCTGCTCACCATGACCGGACTCGGTCTGGGGGCGCTCTACTTCCTGATCGCATCGGGACTCTCACTGATCTTCGGCCTGATGGATGTGCTCAACTTCGCGCACGGGGCGCTGCTCTCCATCGGTGCGTACGGCACCTGGTGGGCGGCGTCCGGCAATCTGCCCGGCGCCGGCCCGGGCGGAGCGGGCTTCCTCCTCGCGGTCCTGTTCGGTACGGCGGTGGGCACCGCGGCCGCCGTGCTGCTGGAACTCACCGTCGTCCGCCCGCTCTACACCCGGCCGCGCGAGCAGGTGCTCGCCACGGTCGGGGTGGGGCTCGCCGTCCCGGCGCTGCTGTCGGGCATCTGGGGTTCGGACGCCCGGACCTTCCCGGGGCCGAAGGCGCTGTCCGGCACCTTCGGGCTGCTCGGCGCCCAGGTCCCGGTCAACCGTCTGGTACTGGTCGCGGCGGCGGTCGTGGTCCTCGTCGCACTGCGGCTCTTCCTCGGCCGTACCCGGCACGGTCTGGTCGTACGGGCCGGGGTCGAGGACCGGGCGATGGTCACCGCCCTGGGTATCGATGTACGCAAGGCGTTCACACTCGTCTTCGCGATCGGCGGCTGCGCCGCCGCGCTCGGCGGGGCGCTCGGCGGCCTGTACTTCGGCTCGGTCGACCCCCGCCAGGGCACCTCGCTGCTGATCTTCGCGTTCGTCGTGGTGGTCACCGGGGGCATGGGCTCGGTGACCGGCGCCGCCGTGGCATCCGCCGTCATCGGCCTGGTCCAGCAGTTCGCCAACTACTACACCGCAGCGGGCCTCGGCGACCTGGCCGTCGTCGTCCTGCTCGCCGCGCTGCTGCTTCTGCGGCCGCGCGGACTGACCGGGAGGCTCGCGTGAGCACCGTCACCGAGACACACGACCGCACCGGCGAAAAACACACGGTCGCACCCGGCCCCGGGAACACCGCCCGGCTGCTGCGCCGCTGGTGGCCCGCCGCCGCACTGCTGATCCTCGCCGTCGCGCCGTACAGCGCACTGCCGCTGCCCGGACTCCTGGACGGCCCGCTCGGCAGCCCCGGCAGTCTCCAACTCCTTGCCACCTGCCTGCTGTTCGGCGCGTTGGCAACCGGCTACGACCTGCTGCTCGGCCGCACCGGGCTGCTCTCCTTCGGGCATGCGCTCTACTTCGCCGCGGGCAGCTACGCCACCAACATGTTCCTGCTGGAGGCGGGCCTCCCGTTCGCCGTGTCCGCACTGCTCGGCCTCTGCTTCGGGACCGCGCTCGCGCTGGTCCTGGGGTCGGTGAGCCTGCGGGTCACCGGCATCGGCTTCTCCATGGTGACGCTGGCCTTCGCCCAGGCGGGCTCGATCCTGGTCTCCCGCAACCCCGGTGGTCTCACCGGTGGAGAGGAGGGCCGGGCCGCCCCCGCGGATCTGCTGCCGTCCGGGCTCGTGGGCATCGAGCACACCGCGAACCTCTACTGGGTGGCACTCGCCTATCTGGTCCTCACCCTCGCCGTCGTCCACTGGGCGGTCCGCTCCCCCACCGGACGGGTCTGGGAGGGCATCAAGGAGAACGAACGCCGGGTGGAGGTACTGGGCTTGAAGCCGTACGGCTTCAAGCTGACGGCCTTCGTCCTGGCGGGCGCGCTGGCCGCGCTGGGCGGTCTGGTGCACCTGCTGCTCACCGGCGGCTCGACCCCTCAGACAACCACCTCGGACTTCACCCTCTCGCTGCTGGTGATGGTGGTGCTGGGCGGATCGGGCACCCGCTGGGGCCCGATGGTCGGCGGCATCCTCTACACCTGGGCCGATCACCGGCTCGGCGATCTGGCCGGGTCGGGCGCGGTCGCCGATCTGCCCGCGGTGCTGCGGGTGCCGCTCTCCCAGCCGCTGTTCCTGCTCGGCGTGCTGTTCGTGGCCGTGGTACACCTGCTGCCGGGCGGCCTGGCCCGGCTGCCGTCCCGGCTGGCGGCGGTACGCCGCAGGCCCGCCACCACCGAAACGCTCCCGGCCAGGAAGGCCCGGAAGGAGAACGGACGCCCGTGATTGCGTACGAAGAGGTACAGGTCCCCGTGACCGGGGGCGAGTTGGCGGTACTGAGGTGGCCGGCCCGCGAGCCGGACGCACCGGTCGTCGTCGCCCTGCACGGCATCACGGCCAACGCGCTGTCCTGGGGCCCGGTGGCGAGACTGCTGGACGGCCGCATCACCCTGATCGCTCCGGATCTGCGTGGCCGGGCCGGGAGTTCGGCCCTGCCGGGGCCGTACGGGATCGCCACGCACACCGATGACATCGCCGCCCTGACCGAGGCCCTGGGTCTGGACCGGGTGGTGCTGGCCGGCCATTCGATGGGCGCGTTCGTGGCGGCGCTGGCCGCCGTGCGGCACCCGGAACGGTTCGGGCCGCTGCTGCTGGTCGACGGCGGCATCGGTTTCCCCGCCCCCACGCATCTCTCCCCGGACGAGCTGATGACCGCCGTGATCGGCCCGGCCATGGACCGGCTGTCGATGACCTTCCCCGACCGGGCCGCCTACCGCTCCTTCTGGCAGGCGCATCCGGCGTTCGCGGGTGCGTGGTCGGCAGAGGTGGATGCGTACATCCAGCGCGACCTGACCGGGGACGAACCCGCCATGCACTCCACCTGCCGGATCGAGGCGGTACGCACCGACGGCATCGGTCTCTTCGACGAGGAGGTGCTGACGGCGGTACGGAAGCTGCCGGCTCCGGCGACTCTGCTGTGGGCGCGGCGGGGCCTGATGAACGAGGACCAGGGCCTGTACGACGAGACACGGCTGGCAGCGGCCGACCTCGGGGGCACGGAGGTGACACCGGTGCCGGTACGGGACGTCAACCACTACACACTGCTGACGGGAGAAGCGGGCGCCGGAGAGATCGCACACCACTTGCTGACCATGGCCGCCACCCCCGGCCCGTCCGGCGCCTGAGGACACAGACACCGGAACGCACCCCGGGCGGCCGGGCGGCCTCTACCGCTCCCGGCCGCCCGCCAACAGATGCAACCGCAAGGCAAGTTGCAGCTCCAACGCCCGGCCGGGCTCGTTCCAGTCCCGCCCCAGCAGCACCTGCACCCGGTCCAGCCGCTGCACCACCGTGTTGACGTGCACGTGAAGCTCGTCCTTGGCGCGGATGAGACTGCCCCCGGACCCGAAATAGGCACCGAGCGTACGCACGAGATGCGTGCCGCGCTGCGCGTCGTACTCCAGCAGCGGCCCCAGTGTCGCCGTGACGAAGCCGTCGACGTCCTGGGCGTTGCCCAACACCACACCGAGAAAGCCCAGTTCTTCGATGCAGGCGCCTTCCCCCGCACGCCCCAGGACCCGCATGGCGCGCAGGCAGCGGGCGGCCTCCCCGTATGCGGAGGCCAGCTCCCGGGCGCCGCGGGCCGGCCCGGTGGCGGCGACGGTGACGGGGGCCTGGATCAGCTGGCCGAGCTGGGCCGCCGCCGCGCGTGCCGCGTCACCGGCAGCCGGGCCGGGGTCGTCGGCCTCCAGCAACAGCACCACGTTCCCCGCGTGTTCGGCGCTCACCCCGTGGATGTCCCCGCCGAACAGATAGCGCATCGCGGCAGGGGCCAGTCTCTCCCGGGCGCCGCCCTCGGCCACCAGCAGCAGATGCGGGCGGTCGAGGTCGATGCCGAGGCGTCGGCCGCGTTCGGCGAGTCCGGCCGGGTCGCGGTCCGCGTCGGTCAGCAGGTCGGTGATCAGCTCTCCGCGGATCCGGTTCTCGGTCTCGGCGACCGTGCGCCGCAGCAGCAGAAGGAGTCCGGTGACCACCGAGGCCCGCTCGAACAGCCGCCGGTCGGAGTCGTCGAGCTGTTCACGCCGGTGCAGGACCAGACCGGCCAGGAGTTCCCGTCCGGCGAGGACCGCGCAGATCCAGCGGCCGTCGCGGTGCACGGCGCGGGCACCGGTACGGGACTCCTCGGCGGTCTCGGCCAGCCACCCGGCGTCCATGCTGTCGGCGGCGAAGTCCGCACCGTCGGGCCGGACCGCCGCCAGGGGCCGCCCGCCCGGGTCATGAATGGTGAGCGGGGAGTTCAACAGCCCCGCGACCGCCGCGGCGACATCCTTGACATCACGGCCGCGCAGGACCAGATCGGTCAGCCGGTCGTGGGACTCCTCGGCGCGCCGCATCGCCGCCGAGTGGGCCCGTACGGCCGCGTTGGCCTCGGCCAGTTCGGCGTTGGTCTCGGCCAGTTCGTCCAGCGCGGACCGGGTGTCGGCGAGCGCGCGGGCGGTGTCGATGGCGATCGCGGCATGTGCGGCGAGCGAGCACAGCAGGGCGACCTCGTCGGGACTGAAGACGCGGGGTGCGCGGTCGGCTGCGAAGAGGACGCCGATGACCTTTCCCGTACCGCCGCGGCTGGAGCCGAGAAGCAGGGGCACGCCCAGGATGGCGACGAGCCCGTCGTCCAGCACCGCGGAGTCGATGTTGCGGGTGTGGTGGAAGCGGTCGTCGGTGCGGTAGTCGTGGGTGGCGTACGGGCTCGCGGTCTGCGCCACCAGCCCGCCGAGCCCTTCACCGAGCTCCAGCCGCAGGCACTGGAAGGACACCGACACCGACCCGTCGGTGACCCGCATATAGGTGTCCCCCGCCTCCTCGTCGGGGAGCGTGAGATATGCCGTGTCCGTGCCGAGCAGCATCCTGGCGCGGCGGACGATCGCCTTCAGCACGTCGTCCAGGTCGCGGGATGCGGCCAGGTCGCCCGCGGTGTCGAAGAGGGCGGTGAGCTGGAGCTCGCGGCGCCGGTGCTGCCGCAGAGCGCCCCTGATCCGCAGGGCGGTGGCGGTGGCCCGCTCCACCTCCGCCAGATCGCCCGCGGGCACACCGGCGGCCCGCGCCTGCGAGGAGACGGCGCCCAGCGCCTCGGCGGGGGCGTCGTCGGCCAGCAGGTCGAGAAGGCGCCGCAGATGGGGCGCGGCGGAGGCGGACGGTTCAGACATGGGCGGCCATCGTTCGTAGGGGTCGGGTGATCAGTTGGCGGTCCAGCCGCCGTCCATGGAGAGCGAGGTGCCGGTGATGTGCCCGGTACGCGGCCCGCAGAGCCACAGCACGGCCTCGGCGACGTCGTCGGGTTCGATCAGGCGCTTGATCGCGCTGCGTTCCAGCATGACCCGGCCCACCACCTCCTCCTCGGAGATGCCGTGCGTACGGGCCTGGTCCGCGATCTGGTTCTCGACCAGGGGGGTGCGTACGTACCCGGGGCTGACGCAGTTGCTCGTCACCCCGTGCTCCGCCGCTTCGAGCGCGACCACCTTGCTGAGTCCCTCCAGTGCGTGCTTGGCCGTCACATAGGCCGATTTGTAGGGGCTGGCCCGCAGGCCGTGCACGGACGAGATGTTGACCACGCGTCCCCAGCCGCGTTCGTACATGCCCGGCAGGGTCCGGCGCAAGATGCGGAACGGGGCCTCCACCATGACGCGCTGGATCAGCGCGAACCGGTCCGGTGGGAATTCGTGCACGGGGGCGACGTGCTGAAGCCCTGCGTTGTTGACCACGATGTCCACGTCGGCGGGCAGCGTGTCCACCGTGTCCGGGACGGAGAGATCGACCACCCACGCCGTCCCGCCGATCGTCTCCGCCAGGCTCTTCGCGGCGTCCGCGGCCTTGTCCACCACATGGACATGGGCGCCCGCGGCGGCCAGGGCCTGTGCGCAGGCCCGCCCGATACCGCTGGCGGCACCGGTCACCAGGGCGGTGCGCCCGGCGAGGAGCCGGTCCGCGGTCGACGGCGAGGGACCTGCGGCGGGCGGCGGGACGGTGGACGGGGCGGCCTGCTGGGCGGGCCCGCGGTCCGGGCTCTGAGGAGTCTCCATGGTCGTCACCGTAAGGAGACCCAGGCCCTCGTCACACGGGGTCGGTGCACACACCGTCGTACGACGGCATGGTGGCGGCGTACATGGTGCGGGTCCGGTCCCGGGCCGTCAGTGGGCCGCGTCCAGCGCCGCCCGCTGCTCCGCGGTCAGCCCCAGGTGACCGCGCGGAGCGACGCGCTGCCCACCCATGCGAGAAGAAGGCCCACGCCCAGCCACACATCCGGGCCCCAGTACGCCGTGCGTACCGCGGCCAGGCTCACCCCGGCCGCACCGAGCCCTACGAACGACCACAGGGTGCGCCTCCCGAGGGGCAGGCAGGTCACTTCCCGGGCATCGGTCATGCGCGGAATCCTGCCATCGGCCGGGCTGCACCTGCTTGTGCAGTGTCCGGCAACTTCCCGGCCCGCAACGCTGCCGACCGCGTACGAGGTGAAGCCCTGCCCGCGATACACGGCGCCTGACTTTCGGCTGGTTCCGCATTCATTCACGTTGGTGTGCGCGACGGTGCGTGGCACCCTTGGGCGGTGCTGCTCACGGATCAGGAACATCGCATCGAATTGCGCCCGCTGCGCTACCGGTTCCCCGCGGTCATCGGCGACCGGTACGACGACAACTGGCTGGTCGTCGAAGGCGAGGTGACCACACCCGAGGCCAGTTGGTCCTTCACCGACCCATGCCTGCTGACCGAAGAGGCACGCCAGATCTCGCCGTGGCTGCGGGCCGCGGGCGGAGAAACGCTGACGGGCACACTGCCGGATCTCTCCTTCCTCGAGCCCGTTCTGTCCTTCAGTCATGCCGCAGGGGGCGATGGCGCCGGGGCACTGCGAGTGCACCTCTGCTACGAAGCAGCGCCTGCATGGCGGGCGGGCGGCAAGAGCTCTGATGCGTGCGTGATCGAGATCAGGGCCACCGCTGAAGGACTGCGGCGGGCGGCGGACGAATGGGACCGTTGCCTGGCCCCGTTCCCGCCCCGCTGACCGGTCGCTCCAGCCCTTGCGCCGGGGTTCAGCGCCCTTCCTGGGGCATCCCTGAGGCCGCGTCGAGTTCGGCGACTCCGCTTCGTCGGGCGTCGGGTCGGCCGCTGCCGCCGAGTCGCGAATGGTGGCCGGCCGGGGCGGCCCCGGGATCGGGACGACGACCGGGGATTCGGCCAACTCCCGGGCCGGACACACTTGCTGAGGGCCGCCCCCGCGTTCCTCGGCGATCCGCGCGAACGCAGCGTGTGATGAACCCGGGCCGCCCGCCCGGGAGATGCCGTCCAGCGGGCTGTACGGCAGGAAGGCGATCCCCAGCTCGGTGCACGGGCGCAGCTGCGGCTCGCTGTCACGGGTGGCCGGCGAGAAGTTGTTCTGTACGGACACCAGCCACTCGCCGAGGATGCCGTGGGCCGCGCCGAGCGGCTGCGCGACCCCGCCGCGGCATCACCTACGCGCTCGCACGCGCCACGGTCGGTTTCATGCGCGAGCGCGGCGCTCGCGCGCCGGAGGCATACCCGGTGATCACAAAGCCAGGAATGGAGATCACTTGGGGAGAACTCCACGTCGGCAGCCGCGACGTTTTCGCCGACGCGAGGTTCACCGGGGTGAACAGGCCCACACTCAGGCGGGTCGTCATGCGGATCGACTTCTGACCGTCGCCCTCCCGCCTGCTGCTCCCGCTACTCCTCCGGCGGGAAGACGACCTCCCCCGATCCGGTCAGCGTGATCGTGATCGCCTCGACCGGGCACCCCTCGGCCGCGGCGAGGACCTTCTCGTTGGCATCGGTCTCCGGGGCTGCCGGGTGGGACTGCCGGGCGGAATCCAGCGCGAATCCGCCCGGGGCATGGTTCACGCACATCCCGGAACCGATGCAGACCCCGCGGTCGACCTCCACGGCCCAGCGGTCCCCCATCACGCCCCCTCGTATCCGGCCGGCAGATGGATCATCTTGTGCTCGAAGTACTCGGCGTATCCCTCGGGGCCGAACTCCCGTCCCAGACCGGAGTTCTTGTAGCCGCCGAACGGGCCGAGCATGTCGAGGCTGAAGGTGTTCACGCTGTACGTGCCCGTCCTGACCCGGCGGGCGATGTCGATGCCGCGTTCGGTGTCGGCGGTCCAGACGCTGCCGCTGAGCCCGTAGTCGGAGTCGTTGGCGATCCGTACGGCCTCGTCCTCGTCGCCGTACGGCAGGAGGCAGATGACGGGGCCGAAGATCTCCTCGCGGGCGATGCGCATGGAGTTGTCGACGTCGCCGAAGAGGGTCGGCTCCACGTACCAGCCCCGTTCCTGGGACGCCGGACGACCGCCGCCGGTAAGGATCTTGGCGCCCTCGTCCTGTCCGATCCGGATGTAGTCGAGCGAGCGCCGCTGCTGGCGCTGCGCGACAAGGGGGCCGAGTTCGGTGGCGGGGTCGAGCGGGTCGCCGACCTTCAGCGCACCCGCCGCGGCGGCGAACGCCTCGGCCATCTCGTCGTAGCGGGAGCGCGGGACGAGGATGCGGGTCTGGGCCACGCACGCCTGGCCGTTGATCATCCAGGCGAAGGGGACGATGCCCGCGACGGCCGCGTCCAGATCGGCGTCGGGGAGGATCACGGCGGCGGACTTCCCGCCCAGCTCCAGCGTGACCCGGGTGAGGTTGCGGGAGGCGACCTCCATCACCCGGCGCCCCGCGGCCACGGACCCGGTGAACGACACCTTGTCGACGCCCGGATGCCCGACCAGGTACTCGCTGACCTCACGGTCGGCCGGAAGGATCGACAGCACCCCCTCCGGCAGCCCGGCCTCGGCGGCGATCTCGGCCAGGATGTAGGCGTCCAGCGGGGATTCGGGCGAGACCTTGAGCACGGCGGAGCAGCCGGCCAGCAGCGCGGGCGCGAGCTTGGCGGCGGCGGTGAACTGCGGAACGTTCCACGGCACCACGGCCGCGACCACCCCCACCGGCTCCCGGCGCACCAGCAGCGGCCCGAGCACCCCGTCCCGCCGCTCCTCGTACGGGAAGCTGCGGGCGACGGTGATCGCCGCGTCCCACACCATCATCGCGGCAAGCGCCTGCACCATGACACCGGACGTGTACGGGGTGCCGTTCTCCGAGCTGATGACCCGGGCGATCTCCTCGTACCGCACGGCGAACGCGTCCTTGATCCGGGTGATCACCTCGATCCGCTCGTCGAGGGACGCCCGTGGCCAGGGTCCCTCGTCGAAGGCCCGCCGGGCGGCGGCGACCGCCCGGTCCACATCCCCCTCGCAGGCGTGCGGCACCCGGCCGATGACCTGTTCGGTGTGCGGGGAGATGACCTCGATGACATCCCGGCCCAGCGGATCGACCAACTCCCCGCCGATGAACAGTTTTCCGTGTTCGACAAGCTCGGTCATGGCTGCTGCCTCCCGCGACCCGGCACGTTACCTGACTCCGTGCCAGAACTGATACCAGTTCCAGTTCCAGGAGTCCACGGCTGCGACAGCACCCACCCGGGCCGCCGGCCGATCGATCCGGGCCGCCGCACAACCGAGGAACACCCCCGAACGAATAGATGGTCGACCGGGGCTACTACTGGAACAAGTTCTCGTTACAGTGGGCGCGGTGCACCGCACAGCCGTACGTCCGGTACGCCGACCAGGCCGCGGAGAGAGATGGGGAGCCCATGACGCAGGTGACCGACCACGGCGGGGGCGTACACAGCATCAAGGTCCCCATCCCTGACAATCCGCTCGGCCACACTCTTGTGCATGTTCTCGACACCGATCGCGGGCCGGTCCTGATCGATACGGGCTGGGACGATCCGGAGGCGTGGGACACGCTCACCGACGGGCTCGCCGCCACCGGTGTGGATATCGGCGACATCCACGGTGTGGTCATCACCCACCATCACCCGGACCACCACGGCCTCTCCGGGCAGGTGCGCGAGGCGTCCGGGGCCTGGATCGCCATGCATGCGGCGGACACCGCGATCGTGCGGCGTACCCGTGAGTCCCGGCCGGGTACCTGGCTGGCGTATCTCTCGGCGAAGCTCAGCGCGGTCGGTGCGCCCGAGGAGCATCTCGCGCCGTTGCGGGCGGCCGCGGCCGAGAGGGGCCGGATGCGCACGCTGCCCGGGCTGCGGGCCGCACTTCCCGACCGGGAGATCGTTCCCGGTGAACTCCTCGGTCTGGCCGGCCGCAAGCTGCGGGCCATCTGGACGCCGGGGCACACGCCCGGCCATGTCTGCCTGCACCTGGAGGAGGAGCATCCGCGGAATCTGCCGGGCCGTGGCCGGCTCTTTTCCGGGGATCATCTGCTGCCGGGCATCAGCCCGCACATCGGGCTGTACGAGGGCCCGGACGACGCGACGGTGACCGACCCTCTCGGGGACTACCTCGACTCACTGGAGCGCATCGGCAGGCTCGGGGTCGCCGAAGTGCTGCCCGCCCATCAGTACGCGTTCGCGGATGCCGCCGGCCGCGTACAGGAACTCCTGGACCATCACGAGGAGCGGCTGACCGGCCTGCTCGAACTGCTGGCCGCCCCGCTGACGCCGTGGCAGCTGGCCGAGCGAATGGAGTGGAACCGGCCCTGGGCGCAGATCCCGCACGGCTCGCGGAGCATCGCCGTCTCGGAGGCGGAGGCGCATCTGCGGCGGCTGGTGAAGCTGGGGCGCGCGGAGGCGGTGGCGGGGAGCGAGCCGGTGACGTACATCGCGGTGTGACGGGGCTCCCGCCCTGGCGGGAGCCAGGACGGGCGTCGACGCTCCTCCCGGCTCGGAGGCCGCCCGAACCCGCCCGGTAGAGTATGCGAGTCGTCATCATGCCCGTTCAGGGGGAAGCCGGTGCAAATCCGGCACTGACCACGCAGCCGTGAACCGTCACAGGAGACGGTGAGTCGGAATGCCCTGTCCGCGGTCGTGACCGGCTCGCACCACCGGAACCCCGGTGGTCGGCACCGTCGAGGTATACGGAGCCGGAGCCTGGTGCGTGAGCGTGCCTGTGCCCGGTTCCCCCCGCAGGAGAGGCCCCGCCCGCCATGACCGTACGCCGCAGCGCAGCAATGCTCGCCGCCACCGCCACCGTGCTCTGTGCGGCCGCTGCCCCGGTCGCGGTCGCAGCGCCGTCCCCGTCGCCCTCGCCGTCCACCGCACTGCCTTCCGGGCTGTACGGGACGAAGGACCCCACGTACGACGGTGTCTGGCGGCAGTCGCTGGCCTTCCTCGCCCAGCGGGTCGAGGGCGTCACGCCCGCCACGAAGTCGGTGGACTGGCTGATCGCCCAGCAGTGCGGCAACGGCGCCTACGCCTCGTACCGGCCCGATGTCTCCCAGCCGTGCACCGAGAAGACCGTGCTGGACACCAATGCCACCGCGGCCGCCGTCCAGGCGCTCGTCGAGGTGGGCGGGCACCGGGACATCGTGAACAACTCGGTGCGCTGGCTGAAGTCCGTACAGAACAAGGACGGCGGCTGGGGCTACACCGCGGGCGGGGCCAGTGACGCCAACTCCACCTCGCTGGTGATCGGCGCCCTTGCCCGGCAGGGCCAGCGGATCGCGGACATCACGACCCCGGGCGGCAAGACCCCCTACGACGCACTGCTGGGGCTCGCGATCCCGTGCGGCAGCAAGGACGGCGGCGCCTTCGCCTACCAGCCCGACAAGGCCGGGAAGCTCGCCGCCAACGCGGACGCCACCGCGGCCGCCGTGCTCGGCACGATGGGCAAGGCCATGGCCGTCGGGAACAACGCCGCGGTCAAGGCGCCCAGCTGCCATCCGGGGTCCGGTCTCACGCCCGAGCAGGCCGCCCAGAACGGCGCCCACTTCCTCGCGGACGCCCTCGCGACCAGCGGTCATCTCGACCTGGCGCCGATGCCCGGCGCCACCGACTCCACCCCGCAGCCCGACTTCGGCAACACCGCGGACGCGGTCGTCGCGCTGTCGGCCGCGGGCCACCAGGACAAGGCGGCCAAGGCCGTGGCCTGGCTGAAGAAGAACTCCGGGGCCTGGGCGGAGCAGAACGGTCCCGCCGCCTACGCGCAGCTCGCCCTCGCCGCGCACGCGACCGGCGCCGACGCCCGCGACTTCGGCGGCGTCAACCTGATCGACAAGCTGAACGCGACCGGTCCCGCCCCCGCGGCCGTCACGACGCCCGACCCGTCCGCCGACACCGGGTACGTGGCCACGGAGAAGGACCAGGTCCACAGCGGGGACGACGTGATCGGCGGCGTGTGGTGGTACGTCGGCATCGGCCTCGTCGTCGGTGCGGGCGCCGGCTTCCTGATCAGCGGCCGCCGCAAGAACCAGCAGCTGTGAGGCGGGCGGGAAGGGCCGCCGCTCTCCTGGTGGTCCTGGGCGCCGTCCTGGCCGTACTCGGCGCGGGGACGGCTCAGGCGGCCGGGTACCGGTACTGGTCGTTCTGGGAGGGCTCCGGCACCGGGTGGACGTATGCCACCCAGGGCCCGTCCCTGGTCCGCCCGGACGACGGCGCGGTGCAGGGTTTCCGGTTCTCGGTGAGCGAGGACTCCCAGGACTCGGCGAAGCCGCGCCGCTCTCCCGGTTTCGCGAAGATCTGCGCGGACACCCCGGCCGAGGACGGCACCAAGCGGGTCGCGCTGGTCATCGACCCGGGCACGACGGCGGACGCCCCGGCCGGCGAGACTCCGCCCGCGCTGCGCACCGCGTGCGCACGGGTCGCCCCGGACGCGAGCACCGCGGAGGCGCTCGCATCGGTGGCCAAACCGCTGCGCTACAGCAGCGACGCGCTGCTCTGTGCCATATCCGGCTATCCGGCCTCGGGCTGCGGCGAACAGGTCTCGGGCAACGGTGACCAGGCGCCTGCCGCGTCCGCATCCGCGTCCCCGGCCGATTCCGCCGCCGACGGGGACTCCGGCGGCTCCGGTGGCGGACCGTCCGCCGGGGTGCTGGTCGGGGTCGGTGCCGTTCTTCTCCTCGGCATCGCCGCAGTCGTGCAGGCCCGCCGCCGCCGCGGATGACCGCCCCGACCACCGGCCCGGTCCGGCTGCGCCGCCCGCTGCGCGCCCCCGGGGCGACCCGGAGCAACGCCCTGCCCGCCGGGGCCTGGTGGCTGTGGGCGCTCGGCCTCGCCACCGCCGCGTCCCGGACCACCAACCCACTGCTGCTCGGCCTGTTGGTGGGGGTGGCGGGCTATGTGGTCGCGGCACGCCGTACGGATGCGCCGTGGGCCCGTTCGTACGGGGCGTTCATCAGGATCGGGCTGTTCGTCGTCGGTGTGCGGCTGGTCTTCGCCGTCTTTCTCGGTTCGCCGATCCCCGGTACGCATACGGTGTTCACACTCCCCGAGGTGCCGCTGCCCGACTGGGCGAAGGGCGTCAGGATCGGGGGCCGGGTCACCGCCGAACAGCTGGTCTTCGCGCTGTACGACGGGGCGAAGCTGGCCACCCTGCTGATCTGCGTCGGTGCGGCGAACTCGCTCGCCAACCCGGCCAGGCTGCTGAAGTCGCTGCCGGGTGCGCTGTACGAGGCGGGGGTCGCCGTCGTCGTCGCGATGACGTTCGCGCCGAACATGGTCGCCGATGTGGTGCGGCTGCGCACCGCGCGGCGGCTGCGGGGCCGTCCGACCGGTGGCATCAAGGCGGTCCTCCAGATCGGACTGCCGGTCCTGGAGGGTGCGCTGGAGCGATCGGTCGCGGTGGCGGCCTCGATGGACGCGCGCGGATACGGGCGCACCGCCGAGGTCCCGCCCGCCGTCCGGCACACCACGAACGTCCTCACGCTCGGCGGGCTGCTCGGGGTGTGCGCGGGTACGTACGGTCTGCTGGCCGCGCAGGGTGCGGTGTACGGCCTGCCGCTGCTGATCGCCGGGCTCGTCGCCGCGATGGCCGGGCTGCGGCTCGGCGGGGCCCGCTCGGTCCGTACCCGCTACCGGCCCGACCGGTGGGGTGTGCGGGCCTGGCTGGTGGCGGGTTCGGGGGTCGCGGTGGCCGTGGCGATGATCTGGGCGGGCGGTGTCGACGGGGAGGCGCTGCGCCCCGGGGTCGTGCCGCTGGTCGCACCGGTGCTTCCGTTGTGGCCCGCGGCGGCGGTGCTGATCGGGCTGCTGCCCGCGGTGGTGGCGCCCGTGCCGCCCCCGGTGGGCGCCCCGAATTCCAAGGAGAGCCAGTGATCCGGTTCGAGCACGTCTCGGTGCAGTACGAGGGGACGGAGCGCCCCACCCTCTGCGGGGTCGATCTGACCATTCCCGAGGGCGAGTTGGTACTGCTCGTCGGTCCGTCCGGGGTCGGCAAGTCGACGCTGCTGGGCGCCGTGTCCGGTCTCGTACCGCACTTCACCGGCGGCACGCTGAGCGGCCGGGTCACGGTCGACGGTCGCGACACGCGTACTCACAAACCACGCGAACTCGCCGATCTGGTCGGCACGGTGGGCCAGGACCCGCTCTCCCACTTCGTCACCGACACGGTCGAGGACGAGCTGGCCTACGGGATGGAGTCGCTGGGCCTCGCCCCCGATGTGATGCGGCGGCGGGTCGAGGAGACCCTCGATCTGCTGGGCCTGGCCGGGCTGCGCGACCGGCCGATCGCCACGCTCTCCGGCGGGCAGCAGCAGCGGGTCGCGATCGGCTCGGTCCTCACCCCGCATCCGAAGGTCCTGGTCCTCGACGAGCCGACGTCCGCGCTGGACCCGGCGGCGGCCGAGGAGGTCCTCGCCGTGCTGCAACGGCTGGTGCACGACCTGGGTACGACGGTCCTGATGGCGGAGCACCGGCTGGAGCGGGTGGTGCAGTACGCGGACCAGGTCGTCCTGCTGCCGTCGCCGGGCGCCGCACCGGTCATGGGCGCGCCCGCGGACATCATGGCCGTCTCCCCGGTCCACCCACCGGTCGTCGCGCTGGGCCGGCTGGCGGGGTGGGAGCCACTGCCGCTCTCGGTCCGCGATGCCCGGCGCCGGGCGGCGGGCCTGCGCGAGCGGCTGGCGCAGGCACACCCCCCGTCGCCCGCGCCGGCCTGCGCAACCGTGCTGGCCCCGCTGCCCACCGCCCCCGCGCGGCGCGGCGCCCTCGCCCGGCTGCTGGGCCGCGGCGCACAGACCACCACCGCCGCTTTTGAGCCCGTCACCGATGCCACGGCCCGGGTCGAGCGTCTCGGTGTACGGCGTGGGCGCGTCGAGGCGCTGCGCCGGGTGACGCTCACCGTCGCCGCCGGCGAGACCGTCGCCCTGATGGGCCGTAACGGTGCGGGCAAGTCCACCCTGCTGGCTGCGCTCGTCGGCATGGTCGAGCCCACCACGGGCAGCGTCCTCGTCGGGGACCGGACCCCGCACCGTACACAGCCGCGCGAGATGGTGCGCCGGGTCGGCCTCGTACCGCAGGAACCACGCGATCTGCTGTACGCGGACACGGTCGCCACCGAGTGCGCCGCGGCCGACGCCGACGCGGGCGCCGCAGCGGGCAGCTGTCGGGCCCTGGTCTGCGAACTGCTGCCCGGTGTGCCGGACGACACGCACCCCCGCGATCTCTCCGAGGGGCAGCGCCTCGCGCTCGCCCTGGCCGTCGTGCTCACCGCGAGGCCCCCGCTGCTGCTCCTGGACGAGCCGACCCGCGGGCTGGACTACGCGGCGAAGGCCCGACTGGTGGGGGTGCTGCGCGGTCTCGCGGCCGACGGGCATGCGATCGTCCTGGCCACGCACGACGTGGAACTCGCCGCCGAACTGGCGCACCGGGTGGTGATACTCGCCGACGGGGAGACCGTCGCGGACGGGGAGACCCGGCAGGTGGTGGTCTCCTCCCCGGCGTTCGCTCCGCAGACCGCGAAGATCCTCGCCCCGCAGGAGTGGCTGACCGTGACGCAGGTGCGCGGCGCGCTGGGAGCCACGTCATGAGCGGGCGCCGGACACGACCGGTACGTCTCGGGCCGCGTGCGATCGCCGCGCTCGTCCTCATCAGTGCGATCGGGGTGGTCGCGTTCGGCTGGCCGCTGCTGGCCGGTGCGGACTCCGGTCTGGCGCATTCCCAGGACGCGCCGTGGCTGTTCGCCGCGTTGCTGCCGCTGCTGGTCGGCGTGGTCGTCGCGATGATCGCGGACTCCGGTCTCGACGCGAAGGCGGTGGCGATGCTGGGGGTGCTGGCCGCGGTCGGCGCCGCGCTGCGCCCGCTGGGCGCGGGCACGGCGGGGCTGGAACCGATGTTCTTCCTGATGGTGCTGAGCGGCCGGGTGCTCGGGCCCGGCTTCGGCTTCGTGCTCGGCTCGGTGACGATGTTCGCGTCCGCGCTGCTCACCGGTGGGGTGGGTCCGTGGATGCCGTTCCAGATGCTGTCGATGGGCTGGTTCGCGATGGGCGCGGGCCTGCTGCCGGGCCCCGACCGGCTGCGCGGACGGGCCGAGCTCCTGATGCTCGCGGCGTACGGGTTCGTGGCGTCGTTCGCGTACGGCACGGTGATGAACCTGTACGGCTGGACGATCGTGCCCGGACTCGGCTCGGGGATCTCCTTCCAGCCGGGTGACCCACTGCCGGAGAACCTGGTCCGCTTCCTCGCGTACTGCACGGCCACCTCGCTCGGCTGGGACCTGGGCCGGGCCGTGCTCACCTTGGTGCTGACCCTCACCATCGGCGCGACGCTGCTGAAGGCGCTGCGCCGGGCCACCCGCCGCGCCGCCTTCGAGGCCCAGGTCACATTCGACGCCTCCGGCAAGTGAGGCCTCCCACAGGGCCTCGGTGCTCCACGACCCGGGGTAGTAGCCGCACCCATCCGGTACGAACCACTCCATATGCCCCCTGACCTGCTATGACACCTTTGAGGTAATTCGGACGGTTTGGGACTTCCGCCTCCGGGTGCGAAGCGGGCTCGTATCGGGGGTCGTTGCCACGGCCGAACGGCGCCGCTAACACTGGAGCACGTCGCCGAGCACCGCCTGGTCCACCGAAACGGACCGCGGTCGGACGAGACCGATCCACCCGCACCACCGCACGATCCGGATCGGCCCGCGACTCCCCCGTACCCGACCGTCAGGACTCCTGTGTCGTTCGCCCGTAACATCCTCGCCCTGCCCCGCACCGCCCGCCGCAAGTCCGCCGTCGCCGGCACCGCCGTACTCCTCGGCACCACCGGCCTGGCCCTCGGCGTCACCCCGGCCATGGCCGCACCGGCCACCGCGCCGACCGCCGTCGCCGCAGGCGCGCAGGACACGGCGAAGTCGTTGATCGGCAACGCCGCACAGTTCCAGTGCTTCAGCAACATCGTCCAGCACGAGAGCGGCTGGAACCCCAGCGCGACCAACGCCTCGTCCGGCGCCTACGGCCTCGTCCAGGCCCTGCCCGGCTCGAAGATGGCCTCCGCCGGCTCCGACTGGAAGACCAACGCCAAGACCCAGATCAAGTGGGGCATGGACTACATGAACTCCCGCTACGGCAGCCCGTGCGGCGCCTGGTCGTTCTGGCAGGCCAACCACTGGTACTGAGCCGACACCTCCTGAGCTCACGCGTTGGCCCCGACCACCGGTCGGGGCCTTCGCCACGCCCTGAGGCGGGTCAACACTTGGAAACGGTCTACTTCATATAACTTGGCCAGCTTAATAAACCGTTGGTCCATTTAGGCGCATTTTGCTTGGGCGTCCGTTCCCGTCAGCCGCCGAAGCGTTGTCACCTACGTGGAACCTCGAGATTTCTGGGATCGGAACGCCGTACTGGCGGAAGCATTCTGCGCCAGCGACGAACGCATGCGCCTGGCGCAGGCGCTACTGGACGAGGCGCAGGCGGAGCGGAGCAGAATGCTTGCGGCTTTCGCCGTCACAGTCGGCGACGACGGCTCGATCGCAGACATGATGGGCCTCAACGAACGCGAAGTGCGATTAGCGCGACGCACGGTGGGCCGCGGTGACGCCCGGTCCCTCGCCCAGGAACTCCTGAGCCGGACCCAGCAGGCGACGAGGGAAGCGCCGGCCGAACCAGCACCCGAGATCCCCGTACCTCACCCGCGCGAAGAGGTGGTCGTCGCGCCGCTGGACACGCCACCGCCGGCCCCGGCTCCGCCCCCTCCTTCCTTGCCGCCCGTCGAGATGGAGAACACGGTCGTCTGGTCGCCCAGCATGGACTCCGTACTGCTGTGGAGCTGGGAGTCCGGCCTCGACGTGCAGACGGTCGCCGCCGAACTCGGTCTGGACGTAAGGGCACTGCTGATGCGCGTGCAGGAGCTCGCCAACGACGGACTGCTCACGCTCACGGCCCCGGTCGCCGAGGTGAGCCGGTCCGGGCGGCACCGCCGCCAGCACGAAGACGGATACGCCACACTGTTCGCCCCCACCACCACCTTCCCCACCCACGTGCCGTACTGAGCGGGCGCGCCCGTCCGTCACCCCGGCGGCATGGACCCGGTCGGGTTCATGCCGCCGGGCGCCCGGTTCAGTGCCGCGCGGCGACTGTGTCGAACCAGCGCACGATCTGTGGCCCCGACTTCATGTACGTGTGGCCGGCAGAACCCTGTATGCAGCCGCGCGCGGCGCCGGTACCGGCGTGGGCCCCCGGCCGGAGGTGCATCTGACAACACCCCCGGCCGCGGGGGCTTCCTCCACAGTGCCGCGTTACAGCCGCTGGATGATCGTGCCCGTCGCCAGCGCTCCGCCCGCGCACATCGTGATCAGAGCGAACTCCTTGTCGCGGCGCTCCAGTTCATGCAGGGCCGTGGTGATCAGCCGGGCCCCGGTGGCGCCCACCGGGTGGCCCAGCGCGATGGCACCGCCGTTGACGTTGACCTTTTCGAGGTCCTGCTCGAAGACCTGGGCCCAGCTCAGCACCACCGATGCGAAGGCCTCGTTGATCTCGACGATGTCGATGTCCTTGAGCGACATCCCTGCCTTGCCGAGCACCGCGCGGGTCGCGTCGATCGGTCCGTCGAGGTGGAAGTGCGGGTCGGCGCCGACCAGCGCCTGCGCAACGATCCTGGCGCGAGGCTTGAGCTTGAGTGCGCGCGCCATCCGCTTGGACGCCCACATGATCGCGCAGGCGCCGTCGGATATCTGCGAGGAGTTGCCCGCGGTGTGGATCGCGGTGGGCATGACCGGTTTGAGCCGGCCGAGCCCCTCCATCGTGGTGTCCCGCAGCCCCTCGTCCCGGTCGACCAGACGCCACATGCCCTGCCCGGCCGCCTGCTCCTCCTCGGTGGTCGGCACCTGGACCGCGTACGTCTCCCGTTTGAACCGTTCCTCGGCCCAGGCGACGGCGGCCCGCTCCTGCGAGATCAACCCGAGCGAGTCGACGTTCTCCCGGGTGAGTCCGCGATTGCGGGCGATGCGCTCGGCCGCCTCGAACTGGTTGGGCAGGTCGACGTTCCACTCGTCGGGCCAGGGCTTGCCCGGTCCGTGCTTGGAGCCGCTGCCCAGCGGCACCCGCGACATGGCCTCGACACCGCAGCTGATACCGATGTCGATCACTCCGGCCGCGACCATGTTGGCGACCATGTGGGAGGCCTGCTGCGAGGAGCCGCACTGGCAGTCCACGGTGGTGGCGGCGGTCTCGTACGGAAGGCCCACGGTGAGCCAGGCGTTGCGGGCCGGGTTCATGGACTGTTCGCCGGCGTGGGTGACCGTACCGCCGACGATCTGTTCGACGCAGTCGGCGTGGATGCCGGTGCGGCCGAGGAGTTCTCGGTAGGTCTCGCCCAGCAGATAGGCGGGGTGCAGATTGGCGAGCGCACCTCCGCGCTTGCCGATGGGGGTGCGTACAGCTTCGACGATGACGGGTTCCGCGGCCATGAGCTCGTCCTCTCCTCGCACTTCCGCAGGGGCGTCCCGGCGCCCGCGGAGGGGAACTAGTACGCGTTCTAGTTCTGTAGGCAGTCTTGTGGGGCTTACCCCGGGTACGCAAGGGTCTTGCACGCACCTTGCGCCCGCTTCATGCCTGCCTCACCCACTCTTCACGCAACAGATCGAGCCACCCCTCTTGCCAGTTGTAGAACTCGTTACTACCTTTCGGGCAACTTCTGATGGGTCGTCAGACATCGTTCGGGCGACTCTCGGCCCGACCTGGAGTTGCCGATGCCCTGCCCCCATCTGCCCGAAGGGTTCGACTTCACCGATCCCGATCTGCTCCAAGCCCGCATTCCGCACCCGGAGTTCGCACAGATGCGGCAGACCGCACCGGTCTGGTGGTGCACCCAGCCGGCCGGTATCTCCGGTTTCGACGACGAGGGCTACTGGGTCGTCACCCGGCACGCGGACGTCAAGTACGTCTCCACCCATCCCGAGCTGTTCTCCTCGAACACCAACACCGCGGTCATCCGGTTCAACGAGTCGATCAGCCACGACCAGATCGAGGTCCAGAAGCTGATCATGCTGAACATGGACCCGCCCGAACACACCCGGGTCCGGCAGATCGTCCAGCGGGGGTTCACGCCCCGGGCGATTCGTTCCCTGGAGCAGGCCCTCCGTAGCCGCGCCCGCCAGATCGTCGAGACCGCTCTGGCCGCCGCGGGCGATGACGGTTCGTTCGACTTCGTCACCAACATCGCCGTCGAACTGCCGCTCCAGGCCATCGCCGAACTCATCGGTGTGCCGCAGGAGGACCGGTCCAGGATCTTCGACTGGTCCAACAAGATGGCCGCGTACGACGATCCCGAGTACGCGATCACCGAGGAGGTCGGCGCCGAGGCGGCCATGGAGATCGTCTCGTACTCGATGAATCTGGCGGCCGCCCGCAAGGAGTGCCCGGCCAAGGACATCGTCTCCCAGCTGGTCGCCGCGGAAGGTCAAGGGAACCTCTCCTCCGACGAGTTCGGCTTCTTCGTGATCCTGCTCGCCGTCGCCGGGAACGAGACCACCCGCAACGCCATCAGCCACGGCATGCACGCCTTCCTCACCCACCCCGACGAGTGGGAGCTCTACAAGCGCGAGCGGCCGGAGACGACCGCCGAGGAGATCGTCCGCTGGGCCACCCCCGTGGTCTCCTTCCAGCGGACGGCCACTCAGGACACCGAACTGGGCGGGCAGCAGATCAAGAAGGGCGACAGGGTCGGCCTGTTCTACTCCTCGGCCAATAACGACCCCGAGGTCTTCGAGAACCCGGAGACCTTCGACATCTCCCGCGATCCCAACCCCCACCTCGGCTTCGGCGGCGGCGGTCCGCACTTCTGCCTCGGCAAGTCCCTTGCCGTGATGGAGATCAACCTGATCTTCAACGCGATCGCGGATGTGCTGCCGGACCTGCGGCTGGTCGGCGACCCGCGGCGGCTGCGCTCGGCATGGCTCAACGGGATCAAGCAGCTTCAGGTCAGCACCGCCGCGAGCGCCGCGGGCGTCGGTACCACCGGGAGCTGACCGCTTCCGGCAGCTTCGGACGGCGGGGGGCTCCCTCTCACGCCCCGGCCCCCGCCGTCCGTACCGACAGACCCCGCCCCCCTCCGAACCCCCGCGGGAGACACGCACAACTGCGCGAGGATGATGGCGGGCATGCACGCCCTGCTCTCCGCCTTCGCCCCCATCTGGACGCTCACGGCCATCGGGTACGCGGTCGGACGCAGTGGTCTCCTCGGCGAACAGGCGGAAGCCGTGCTCGGCCGGTTCGTCTTCCATGTGGCGATGCCCGCCGCCCTGTTCACCATGGTTTCCGGGGCACGGCCGGCCGCCTTCGCCAACTCCTCGATGGTGGCCTTCGCGGCGGGTACGGCGCTGGTCTGCGGCCTCGGCTTCGTGGCGGCCGGCCGGCTCTTCGGCCGCGGCACGGCCGACCGGGCGATCGGCAGCATGGCGTCCGGTTACGTCAACTCCGCGAATCTCGGTATTCCGGTGGCGGTCCAGGTGCTCGGCGACGCGTCGTTCGTCGCCCAGATCATCCTGTTCCAGGTGCTGTTGGTCTCCCCGGTGATCCTGACGCTGCTGGACACGGGCACGGGGACGGGCTCCGGAAAGGGCGTCGTGGTCCGGCGGATGCTGACCATGCCGGTCCGCAACCCCATCATCATGGCCTCGTTGCTGGGTGTCGTCGTCTCCGCACTCGGCCTGCGGCTGCCGCACGCCCTCGCCCACTCCGGCGACCTGCTCGGCGCCGCCGCCGTGCCGACGGCCCTGATCACGCTGGGCCTGTCCCTGAACAGCCGCCCGGCGACCGGCGGTCCGACGGAGCACACGGAGCCTGCCGAGTCCACGGTGCGTACGAAGCGTGCGGAGGTCGTTGTGACGGTCGCTCTCAAGACATTGGTCCAGCCCCTGATCGCCTTCGTCGTCGGCGGCCCGCTGTTGCATCTGCCGGACCACCAGTTGATGGCCGTCGTGCTCTGTTCCGCGCTGCCGACCGCTCAGAACGCCTTCATCTACGCCCAGCAGTACGGCCTGGACACCCGCGTGGCCCGCAACTCCGTGGTGGCCTCGACGGTGGTGTCCATGGCCACGCTGTCCTTGGCCACCTGGGTGCTCGGGACGACCGGCCCCTGAGCCGTTCGAGTGGCGGGGTGAGGCCGACGGGCGGATGCTGGGCAGGCGGCGATCCATGCCGAAGGGGTGCCGGGACGATGTGCTCGTCCCGGCACCCCTTCGGCCCTTCACGGTCTCCGCGCTACTGGAGCTGCTTGCTGCTCACCGCGTCGTCGGGCGACCTCGGAACCGGCACCGCGATCCCGTCCTTCGGCTCCGCCGCCGCAGGCACGGCCGGCAGCTGCAGCCTCCGCGGCCCCGACAGTACGTAGGTCAGCCCGAAGCCGAGCGCGACGACGGCCGCGCCGCCCACCGCGTCCAGCACCCAGTGATTGGCCGTGGCCACGATCGCGGAGACCGTGAACAGCGGGTGCAGCAGCCCCAGCGCCTTCATCCACATCTTCGGGGCCAGCATGACGATGACCACACCGCACCAGAGCGACCAGCCGAAGTGCAGCGAGGGCATCGCCGCGTACTGATTGGTCATCGAGGTCAGCGTTCCGTAGTCCGGCTTCGCGAAGTCCTGCACGCCATGGACGGTGTCGATGAAGCCGAGTCCCGGCATCAGCCGCGGCGGGGCCAGCGGGTAGAGCCAGAAGCCGACCAGCCCGAGGACCGTGGCGAAGCCTATGGAGCTGCGGACCCAGCGGTAGTCCGCGGGGCGTCGTACGTACAGCACACCGAGAATCGCCAGCGGCACGATGAAGTGGAACGTCGCGTAGTAGTAGTCGAAGAAGCCCCGCAGCCAGGGGACCTCGACGACCGCGTGGTTGGCCCAGTGCTCGATGTCGATGTGCAGCCACTGTTCGAGGGAGTGGACCTGCCGACCGTGGTGTTCGGCGGTGGCGCGGCCGGCCGTCGCCGCGAGTCTGACATGGGAGTAAGCGGAGTACACGACCCTGATCAGAAGCAGTTCCAGCAGCAGATTGGGCCGGCTGAGCACCCGCCGCCAGAACGGCAGCAGGGGGACGCGTCCCCAGCGGGCCGCGACCGGGGCCGCGTGGTCCGTCGGGATCGGGTGTTGCCAGTACGGCGAGGTGCGCGGCAGGAACGGTGCGGCACAGGCCGCGCCGAGCGCCGCGATCAGCAGCACGTTGTCGCGTACGGGGAAGACCACCGCATTGTTCGGCAGCAGCATCTTCCCCGGCAGTGTGAGCACGAGCACCACGACCACCGGCCACACCAGCCGGTCGGAAGCCCGCTTGCCGACCCGGCCGACCACGGCGAGCAGCACCCACAGCAACTGGTGCTGCCAAGCGGTGGGTGAGACGGCGACGGCGACACAGCCGGTCACGGCGACGGCGAGCAGCAGCTGCCCGTCGCGTGCGTACCGTATGGCGCGGCGCAGTCCGAGGTAGCAGACGGCGGCCGCCAGCACCACGAACAGCGCGATTTCCAGCGGGCCCTCCAGGCCGAATCGGAGCAGCGCGCCGTGCAGGGACTGGTTGGCCAGGCTGTCCGCGTTGTCGCCGAGCCCGGCGCCCGCGACATGGTGCACCCAGTAGGTCCATGAGTCGTGCGGCATCGCGGCCCAGGCCAGCGCGGTGCAGGCGGCGAACGCGATGCCACCGGTCACCGCCGCCTGCCGGCGGCCGGTGAGCCGGAGCAGGACCGCGAAGAGCAGCACGGCCGGCTGGAGCGCGGCCGCGAGCCCGATCAGGAGGCCCGAGGCACGTTCCCCGCGGACCGCGAAACAGGCCAGCAGCACCAGCAGGACCGGCAGGATGCTGGTCTGCCCCAGGTGGAGTGCGTTTCGGACCGGCAGGGAGAGCATCAGCAGGCTGATCGCGACGGGGGCGGCCAGCAGTGAGGTGCGGCGGGTGACCGGGGCCGGCAGCGCACGGGCGGCGATGATGCCGAGGGCGGCGACGAGCAGCAGCGAACCGAAGGTCCAGGCGACGCCCAGGCTCTGTTCGGCGGTCCGGGTCAGTGGCTTGAGCACCAGCCCGGCGAACGGGGTGCCGGTGAACCGGTCGCTGCTGTACAGCGAGCCCGTCACGTGCAGGACACCGTTCTCACCGATCCAGGTCTCCAGATCGGTGAGCCGTTCGCCCGGCGGCTGCCGTAGCACCACCGCCATCTGCCGTACGGCCAGTGCGGCCACAACCAGCCAGAGCAGAGCCCGGGCAGCTCCCGTCCTCTCCCCTGTCGCCGCATTTCCGCGCACACTGTGCTCCGCATCCGCCACGCTGCGCCGACCCTCCCGCCGTTTCCGTGCCCGTCCCTCGACCTGGGCGTGCTGTGAAACCTTCGCATTGCGCTATGAGGTAGACACAATCAACCCCCTCTTCGCCTGACCGTCATCATCCTTTTTTTCCGAAAGAGTGACCGAAGGGCCTGTTGGGCCGGGCCTCGGCGCCGGAACCGGACCGGTGGTTCCCACGTCCTCCCCCGTGTTCGTCGATCGCGGGGGAGGAAGACAGGACATGCGGTGCGCAGGGGGGATGCGGGGTGTGCGGGGTGAGGGGCGCGGGTGGCTGGTGCGCGCACTGTCACTGCTGCTGATGCTGGCGTCGCTGCAGCTGGGGTCGCTGATCAGCCCGGCGTACGCCTGTGGCTGCGGGGCGATGGTCCCGAGCAGGGCAACCCAGGTCTCGGTCGACCGGGAGACGTCGGTGGTGGACTGGGACGGCCGTACCGAACAGATCGTCATGCGGCTCACGGTCCGCGGGGACGCCCCCGAGGCGGCCTGGATCATGCCGGTGCCGCACCGGGCGACCGTGGAGCTCGGTGATCCGTCGCTCTTCTCCGAGCTCGCCACCCTCACCGCACCGGTGCAGGCGACCAGACACTACTTCTGGCCGCGCTCCGACGACTGGCCGTTCGCCGGTTCGGGCAACAGCGGGGACGGAGTCGGGGCCCCTTCGAGCGCCGCGCCGTCCGTCGAGGTGGTGGGCCGGGAACGGCTAGGCCCGTTCGATGTGGCGCGGCTGGCCGCGACCGACCCCGAGGCGCTGCAGAAATGGCTGCAGGACAACGGCTTCGAGCTGCCCGACCGGCTGGCGACGGCGCTGAAGCCCTATGTCGACCAGAAGTGGGAGTACGTCGCGATCCGCCTCGCTCCCCGGGACAAGAACAATCCCCTCGGCGGCGACCTCGATCCGCTGCGGCTGCGCTTCGCCAGCGACCGGCTGGTCTACCCGATGCGGCTGTCGAAGCTCGCTTCGACGCCGCAGCAGCTGGACCTGTACGTCCTGGCGGCGCATCGGATGGAGCCGCGCGACGCGATCGGCGGCAATGCGCCGCAGGTGACGTATGCGGGCAGGATCGACCCCCGGTCGGCACGGGACGACACCGGGGCGCTGGAGGCGGTGACGGGCGGGAAGCCGGTGTTCGTCACCGCGATCGAGCAGTCGTTCCCGTATCCGGAGCGGATCGACGGCGATCATGAACTGCGCGCGGCCGAGGCCGACACCCCGTACCGGACCATGGTGTACACGGACAGGCTGCTGACCGTGGGCGGTGTCCCCGTCTGGGTGCTGTCGCTGCTCGGGGCCGTGCTGGTGGCGGCTGCGGTGGTGCTGCTGGTGCTGCGGGTCCGACGGCACCGGCCTGTGGTGCCTCCGCCGCCGGTCACGGTTCCGCCGCCGCTGGGATGAGCACCGGGGCCGCTTGCCGCAATCCGAACGCTTGCGTGCGGAGTGAAGCGCCGGCTCCACCGATCCGTTCGTTCCTCCCTGCCGAGCCGGCCAAATCCGTTCGCTCCGCCGGCCGTGATCGAGTCAGGATGACCGGCATGACCTGGACCATGGCCCCCGAACCCTTCGACTCCCCCGACGCCGCGCTGCTGCGTCGCGACTATTACGACGAGGTCGCCAGCCGCTACTGGGGGCGGCCCGCGACCGCCGAGGAGATCGACGAGGGGCTCACCGACGACGGCGCCCACCGGCTCGCTGCGCCCACCGGCCAGTTCGTCGTCGGCCGGTTCGGGGGGAAGCCGGCGGCCTGCGCCGGGCTGCTGGTGGTGGACGCGGACGTCGCGGAACTGACCCGGGTGTTCGTACGCCCCGAACACCGCGGTACGGGCGGCGGCGGGCTGCTCCTGGCGGCCGTCGAGAGCGCGGCGCGCGCCTTCGGCATAAGCACGGTCAGGCTCGACACCCGCAATGACCTGGTCGAGGCACGGGGGCTGTACGCCAAGCACGGCTATCGGGAGGTTCCGGCGTTCCACCGGCGACAGTACGCGGAGCACTGGTTCGCCAAGGAGTTGTAGGGGTCCGGGAGCCTGCAGGAGGCGCAGGAGGTGTCCGCGAAGCGGCTCACCGCGGTCGGGCCGTGTGGTCCCGCATCGCCTCGGGGCTCTGCGGCCGCTCCTTGCTCGACCCGTTCGTCTCGGCGGTCAGCTCCGCCACGAGCTTGACCAGGTCCGTCGGCCGTTCCGGCCCCCACCAGTCGCCCAGCAGCTCGGCCATCGATTCCTCACGGGCCTGCGCGAGCTTCACCACCACTTCCGCGCCGGCCTCCGTGAGCACCAGCTGTACGCCTTCGCGCCGGACCAGTCCGCGCTCCTCCAGCTGACGTGCCGCCTCGGTGACCACCCGTAGCGGCACCGGGGTGACCTCGGCGAGCATGGCCGGTTCGACCGTGCCGTGCCGGGCTGTGCGCAGCAGCATCCAGCTCGCCGCGGGCAGCAGGTCGTACCCCGCTCTCTTGGTGATCTCCTCGTAGACCTTGCGGCGCCCCGCGCGGGTGGCGAGCACCGAGAGGGCCCGGGCGCATTCGTCGTACGAGGACCGCTCGACCGGGTTCGACGCCAGGGTCTCGGTGGGCTCCGGCGCGGTCACCGAGCCGCGCAGCCTGTCCTCCTTGAGGAACCACGCGAAGACGAAGGCGACCAGGACGACGGGTGCCGCGTACACGAACACATCGGTGATCGAGGTCGAGTACGCGTGGAGCACCGAGGGCCGCAGCGCGGGCGGCAGCCGGCCGATGGCGCGCGGGTCGGCGGCCAGCCCCTGGGCACTGACCCCGGGGGGCAGGGAGCGGCCGGTGAGCGCGGCGGCCAGTTTGTCGGTGAGCCGGTTCGTGAAGATCGTGCCGAAGACGGCGACACCGAACGAGGCGCCGATGGAGCGGAAGAAAGTGGCTCCGGACGTGGCGACGCCGAGATCCTCGTACGTGACGGCGTTCTGCACGACCAGTACCAGAACCTGCATCACCAGGCCGAGCCCGGCACCGAAGACGAAGAAGTAGATGCTCATCTCCAGGGTGCTGCTGGTCTCCGTGAGCCGGTGCAGGAGCTGCAGTCCGATCGCGGTGATGCCGGTGCCCGCGATCGGGAAGACCTTCCAGCGGCCGGTGCGGCTGACGATCTGCCCGGACAGGGTCGAGGTGAGGAGCAGACCGAGCACCATCGGGAGCATGTGCACACCGGACATCGTCGGCGTGATGCTGTGCACCACCTGCAGGAAGGTCGGCAGATAGGTCATCGCGCCGAACATCGCGAAGCCCACGACGAAGCTGATGACGGCGACGAGGGTGAAGGTCCTGATCCGGAACAGCTTCAGCGGAATGACGGGCTCCGCGGCACGGCGCTCCACGTGCACGAAGGCGATCAGCAGCAGCACGCTCAGCGCGGCGAGAGTGATGATCTGCACGGAGCCCCAGGCCCAGGTGGTGCCGCCGAGCGAGGCGACGAGGACCAGACAGGTGGCGACGGAGGCGATGAGGAAGGTGCCGAGGTAGTCGATGGTGTGCTGCGTACGACGGACCGGGATGTAGAGCACGGCGGCGATCACGAGGAGCGCGACGACGCCGATCGGCAGGTTGATGTAGAAGACCCAGCGCCAGCTGAGGTGCTGGGTGAAGAAGCCGCCCAGGAGCGGCCCGAGGACGCTCGTCGCGCCGAAGACCGCTCCGAACAGGCCCTGGTACTTGCCTCGTTCGCGCGGCGCGACGATGTCGCCGACGATCGCCATCGAGAGCACGATGAGGCCGCCGCCGCCGAGGCCCTGAAGGGCCCGGAAGCCGATGAGCTGCGGCATGTTCTGGGCGACGCCGCAGAGCGCCGAGCCGATGAGGAAGATGACGATGGCGGTCTGGAAGAGCTTCTTGCGCCCGTACTGGTCACCGAGCTTGCCCCAGAGCGGCGTCGCGGCGGTCGACGCCAGCAGATAGGCCGTGACGACCCAGGAGAGATGTTCCAGACCGCCGAGGTCGCTGACGATGGTCGGCAGCGCGGTGGAGACGATGGTCTGGTCGAGCGCGGCCAGAAGCATGCCGAGAAGAAGCGCACCGATGGCCACCATGACCGACCGCGTGGAGCGGTCCTCGCCGGGGGCCGGGGCCGGGGGGCTCAGATGCTTGGCCATGGAACATCTCCTCGGATCCGCTACATCCCCATCCTGGCCGTTCCGCACGGTTATGGCCTGCCGAGCGGGACCGGGCCCGGGACCTGCGGGGACGGGCCCTGGGCGGGTGTCGCGGCGTGTGTCGCAGCGGGATTCATCCCGGGTACGCATTTCGGTACGGCATTGGGCATCCCGGCAGCGGGCTGCATAATCGCAGGCAGTTCAAGGGGAGGGGCCCAATATGACCGGACATATATGCCCGGAGTGCGGTATGGACAGCAGACCGGGCGAGAAGCAGAGACCTGATGGACGCCCGGACGGAGGGCCGCTGGGCGGAGGGCCGGGCGGAAGACCCGGGGCCGGCTGCGCGTGCGGGGAACGGGCGGCACAGCGGGCCGCCGAGCAGCGCCGGGCCGCCGAGCAGCACCGGGCCGCGCGGTCGGCGGCCGACTCGGCGGAGATCGCGGCGGCGGAGGACTTCGATCCACTGCGCATCCGGCCGTACGTGACGCTGGGCGACGAGACACCGGCCGCAGACGACGAGCAGCACCACAGACCGGCGGGGGACGCGGCCACGACGATGCCGCTCTTTCTCGGCCCGGCGACAGCAGGTCCGCCGCCGGACGCCGTCGAGCCGGCCGAAGTCCCCGGCACCACGGCCCGCACACCGCACCTCGCACCGGCCTTCGCACCCGCCGGTGATCCCGTTCAGCCGCGCCGCCGACGGCCCTTCGCGGCACTCGCCGCAGGAGCGGCCGTGGCCGCGGTCGTGGGCACGGCGGCGTTCGCAGGCGGACTGTTCGACGGAATCGGCAACGGGGACGCCGACGGGGAACAGGCCCTGCCGAGCACCGTGGCGAGCGCCCCGGCGGAGGAGACGGCATCGGCCTCCGCATCGGCCTCCGCATCGGCCGCGCCCTCCGGACCGGCTTCCACGTCACCGTCCGCGTCCGTGTCCGCCTCCACGTCCCCCTCGGCGAGCGCCTCGCCGTCCCCCTCCGCGTCCGCCGCCTCACAGCCGGCCACCCCCTCGCCCTCGGCGTCCACGCCGCACGCGAGCCGTCCGGCCTCGTCCGCACCGCCCGCTCCACTGGCCGGTCCCACGCTGCGCCTCGGCGACCAGGGGCCCGCGGTGGCCGAGCTGCAACGCCGGCTGGAGGAGATCTGGCTCTTCCACGGGCGGGACGACGGCGACTTCACGGGCCAGGTCGAGCACGCCGTAAGCGTCTACCAGTCGTACAAGTCCATCGAGGGCGACCCGTCGGGGGTGTACGGCCCCAATACGCGCCGCGCCCTGGAGGCGGAGACGACGGGCCGGGGACGCTCCTGACCACCCGGCCCGACGAACCCGCCCGGGACCGAATTGGCTTTCCCGGACGGGTTTTTGTATCGTGATGGAACAAAGTAGCCTCCGCCCGCCACTCCCTGACCGGCGGGCGAGGCTACTTGTTCTCTTTCCCCCTGGAGCCCGCCCATGCCCGGCCACCGTCCTCCCATGGGTCCGGCTCCCACACCGGGTGAAACTCGATGCGGCTCGCTGCGCGGGCGTATCCCTCGCGTTCTACCCGGTAGACGGCAACGCGGATGAGCAGCTGCCGAAGAATGCCGCTTCGCTCGCTGTCAGCGATCGTCTCCCACTCATCCAGCAGCCCGACGATCGGCAGCTCATAGTCGGATACGTCGGGCGTTGCCTCGATGACGGCGGACTTGGCGAGCAGCTGATCGGCCGTCTCACCTGGGTCTTGATGCGGTCGCGGGCGGCTTCATGGACGCCGGGCGGGTAGCCGTCCGGGTTCACGGCGCGGTCGGCCTGAAGCCTCGCCAATCCGTCCTGGAGTTTCAACCAGTTCCCCTTGCAGTCGGGCCCGCTCGCGAGCAGCACGGGCCCGGTCCCGGGCTACGTCGCGCCGCCGGCGGGGGATGACCGGCGCTGCTGCGTCGACCCCTTCGTCCACGGGGTCCGCAAGCCGTACTCGCCGCCCGCCTTTCCGGCCGGCCTCGCCCCTGGTCGCAAGTCGCCCTCGGCGAAGGGACGTCAGCGGGCGCTCAAGGCGGCTGGCGGCCGCGGTCGCGGTCGAGCTGGAGAAGCTACGCGGCGCAATGGAAACCGGCTTCACCAAGGTCGATGGGTCGCTCACCCTGCTCGTACAGCGTGGCGACCAGACCGACCGGCGTATCGACGACCACGAGCAGCGCCTCGACACCCTCGAACGTACCCGGTGGCCGCTCCCGTCCATCGCTGCACCGGCCGACGTGACCGGCCTCGCCCTGACCCTGTGGCAGATCCCGCAGAAGTAACCGCGCCCCCTCCCGCGCCGTGTGGGAGGGGGCGGTCTCGTCACGCCGCTTCGTATCACTCCGCGCTGAAGAGGTCAGCGGACGTCAAACGAGTGGGCGTTGTAGTTGTTGGTAACGCTACAGGCGATAACTCGGGCGTAGGCGGGGGCGCCAGTGGTGCCGGGGTTCAAGCACAGGTTGTAGGCCTGGTTCTTGAGCTGGTACCGGTTGGCCTTACTGGAGGCCTCCATGCTGAAGATCTGCTCGTCCCACCGGGCGTCACATGGACGCTGTTGGAGGGCTTCGGTGTTACCTCCGCCCACCGCAGTGACGCACATGTCACTGTTGAGATTGCGCAGCAGGAAGGTGCTGCTGGTGACCGGGTCGATGGCCCACTTCTGGGCCAAGTTGTCGGTGTCGACCTCGTACTGGATCTGGGCGCCGCCGACCGTCGAGCCACCGGCAACACCGAGGACATAGCCGGTCTGCCAGTTGCGGACCTTGGTGCCGCTCAACGGCCCGGTCGCGTCGGCGGTGCCCACCCCAAGTACGGTCGCACTCAGCGCTACGGCAACCGTGACGCAGGCAGATCGAATGCGCATGAAGGACTCCTCCACTCCAAAGCGGTCACATTGCGTGCCCGATTGATTACGCAACGTATAACATTGGTTCGGAGGCCCCCCGCCAACGCACCGCACCGATGGGGGTGACTCGACTCGCCCGATCAGGCAGTCCCCAGCAGTGGGCCCGCTCACCACGCCCCCGTTCCGGCTTCGGCCGGTGCGGGGGCGGTTTCGTGCGCCCGGATCAGGTCAGGGCATCGATGGCCTTCACGATCAGGGCGCGCGCCTCAGCGCCGTACACGGCTGTCTGTCTCATCTGCTCGAACGCCTTCACGTACAAGGCGATCTCGCTGGGTTGCGTGATTCTCACCTGCGCAGACACCAGTTCGACAGAGACGAGCGCGTCGTCGTAGACGTGGTTCGATCCCGATGAACAGCAACGACATGCCGGCCTCCGTCCATGTGGTGTGCAGTTGTGCGCATCACAGTCTTCCAAAAGGACCAACCGGTTAAGGGTGCGAAGCGGCCAACCACCCGCGCGAGCGCAGTGTGCGCACACTTCTGCACATTCGTAGCTCGCATGCACAACGGGTTCCTACGGTCAGCGGTATTCCCTCACCGCGGCGTATCCGGACTGCGAGTGCGACCAATGCAAGGCCAAGCAGCAGTGACCGCCCCCGCCCGTCCGCTTCCCGGTCCGGGGACGCTGACGTGGGACCAGTCCATGGGTCGCGCCTGCGTCTGATGCAAGAAGCCCCTCACCACCGGCGCCGTGAGTGTCGGGTTCATCCGCAACCAGCTCGGAGCCCACAACCTCGACACCGAGGTATGGGCCGGACCCTGCTGCACCAGCGCACAGCCCCGATGACTCCCGCCGCAGGTCCCCCGAACGGGTGGCCGCAGCGGGTCAGCACAGCACGTCCCCAGTGACCGAGCCACCCTGGCCAGGACCCCATACAGGAGGACCACGTGGTGTATCGGCCGCCGTCATGCCCCCACTGCCTCGACCACCCGGCGCTCTGGCGAGACACCAGCCGCACCACACCGACTACAGCGGAACGGTGGGACTGGTACTGCGCCGGATGCCGAGCGAAGTGGGAGCCCACTCTCGAACAGAAGGCGAAGCTCTCGTATGGGACACCGAGAAGACCACGCCATGGCCTGTAGCTCCACGCCGAACTGCCCCGGAACCAAGAGCGTTGTGTACGTGTACGACGATCACGGCAACTGCATCTCCCAGACGGCATATCCCTGCAACGTCTGCGGGAACTGACGGAGCCACCGCCCCGAGACCGCCCTGGTCGGCGCCCCCCGTCGGCCGGCCGGGGCTCATTCGCGTAGGAAGTCGGCTAGGGATACACCGATCGCATCGGCGATGAAGACAACTGGAGGCCCGATCGCGAATGCGGCCGGGCCTCCAGCGCGCCTCTGGATTGACCAGAGCGGCATCCTTTTTGTATCGTGGCGAAACAAACTTGTCTCACACAGAGGACGGCCCCTTGCCCAGGTCAGAGACCATTGGCGTTTTTAAGGCATTGCTCCTGGACATGGACGGCACCCTCGTGAACTCCGACGCCGTCGTGGAGCGCTGCTGGCGGCGCTGGGCACTGCGGGAGGGGCTCGACCCGGAGGCCGCGCTCAAGGTGGTCCACGGGCGGCAGGGGTACGCCACCATGGCGGTGCTCCTCCCGGACCGCCCGATGGAGCAGAACTACGCGGACAACCGGGCGATGCTCGCCGAGGAAACCGCCGACACCGACGGCGTCGTCCCGATCGCCGGCGCACCCGCCTTCATGGACGCGATCGCCGGGCTCCCGCACGCCCTGGTCACCTCGGCCGACGAGGCGCTGGCCCGGACCCGGATGAACGCGTCCGGACTGCGGATGCCGGTCATCCGCGTCACCGCCGAGAGCGTCGGCGCGAGCAAGCCGGACCCCGAGGGTTTCCTCAAGGGAGCGGCCGAGCTGGGCTTCGCCCCGGCGGACTGTGTCGTCTTCGAGGACTCGGAGGCGGGCATCGCGGCCGGCCGGGCGGCGGGCATGCGTGTCGTGGGCGTCGGCCCGCGGGCCTCAGCACTCTCGCCCGACGCACACGTCGAGGACCTGACTCAGCTCCGGGTGGAAGCGGCGGCCGACGGTTCGATCCGGCTGCGCATCAGCGCGCGATAGCCGGGCCCCGGCGGGCCCCGGTCCGCGACAGCCGGCCTGCGGCAGCCCTCAGTCCCGGTGCAGCCGTCCCCGTGCCACCAGTTCGAGCACGGTCGTGACAGCCACCGCCTGTACGGCCATGAGCGCCACCAGTACGAACAGCTGCACGGCCCCCGCCTGGACCGGCGAGGCGCCGCCCAGCAGCATGCCCACGAAGGCGCCCGGCAATGTGACGAGCCCCACCGTCCGCGTCTGATCGAGCCCCGGCAGCAGCGCGTCCGCCGCCGCGGGCCGGGCGATCTCCAGCCTCGCGTCACGGTCGAGCAGCCCGAGCGCCATACCCGCCTCCACCTCCCCGCGCCGGGTCGTCAACTCGTCCAGCGCCCGCCGCCCGCCGAGCACGGTCGCGGTCAGCGCACCCCCGATGAGGATGCCGGTCACCGGGATCAGCGTGATGCCCCGGACCGGAACGAGTCCGGTGAGCAGCAGCAGGGCGACCACCGGCGCGACCCCCGCCCCGATCGGCAGAGCCGCCCACCACCAGGTGCGATTGCGGGTGATCCGACGGCCCGCGGTCCGTACCGCCACGGCGTACATCAACGCCACGAACCCGAGCAGCGGCGGCAGCGAACGGACCACCCAGCCGATGAGCAGGGAAACCGCGGCGAGTTGGACCGCGGCCCGCAGCCCGGCCAGCAGGATCTCGCGCGACCGGCCGAGCGAGGCCAGGGCGGCGACGGAGGCCGCCGCCGCGAGCAGCAGGGCCAGGACGACCCCGAGCGTGATGTCGACCGGTAGCAGCACGCCGTAACCCTACGACCGGCCAGGCCCGGAGCACCTGAGCGAATCGGGCCACTGCACCGGCGAATTGCCGGTGCGTCAGTACATGCGCCCGCGCAGATGCGGACGTACGCCCCCATGCCCCAGCCCTGTTCGTCAGAACTCTTGATGTGACGTGCCCATGTCGCCACTCTGTTACCTGGCGCCCACCCCACGGAAACCTGGCGCCGCCACGATGGCCGGGCCCCACGGGTCGCCCGTCCAAGGTCCCCCCACATCAAGGGAGTTCGCATGTCAGGTGTCTACGCGCGTCGCATCACTGTCGTCGCCGCATCCGCCGCCCTCGCCGCAACCACCGGACTGCTCACCGCCCCCACCGCCCAGGCGGCCATGCCCACCCCGGTCTCGGCATCGACCGCCCGTACCTATCTGAGCGAACTGACAGTCTCCGCGGAGGGCTCGTCGACCGGCTACAGCCGCGACAAGTTCCCGCACTGGATCACCCAGTCGGGCACCTGCAACACCCGTGAGGTCGTCCTCGATCGGGACGGCACGAATGTGACGCAGAACTCCAGCTGCGCAGCCGTCAGCGGAAGTTGGTACTCGGAGTACGACGGCGCCACCTGGACCGCCGCATCCGATCTGGACATCGACCACATGGTCCCGCTCGCCGAGGCCTGGCGATCGGGCGCCAGCAGCTGGACGACCGCCCAACGACAGGCGTACGCCAACGACCTGACGCGCCCGCAGCTGATCGCGGTCACCGACAATGTCAACCAGTCCAAGGGTGACCAGGACCCGGCCAGTTGGCTGCCCTCGCGCACCGCGTACCGGTGCACGTACGTGCGCGCCTGGGTGCATGTGAAGCACTACTACGACCTGAGCGTCGACTCGGCCGAGAAGAGCGCCCTGCAGTCCGTCCTGAACGGCTGCTGAACGGCCGCCGAACGACACAGCGAGGACCGCGCCGGGCAACCGCGTCCGGCCCCGCCGAAGAGCCGGGGGCCGCTGAGCGGAACCGGCCCGCCCTCCCACGTCGTTCCGTACCGTACGGAGCCGTGCACGCCGCACGGCTCCGTACCCGTACACCGGGACGACGCGAGACGGGCACACCATGGCCGGGCTCCGGCTGGGACCACTGCTGCGGTACGTCGACCGGGAGACCGCTGCGACGTCAGAGGCCGGCTCCGAGAGGTCCCGGAGTGCATGACGTCGAAGACGAGGCGTCGCGGACGGGGTTCGAACCCGCATCTCCCCCCGAACGTGGAGGCGCTCCGCCTCGGAGCAGTTGCGGGACAACCCGATCAGCGCATGCTGGAAAGAGACGTCCCAGCGAGAGGTGCCGCCATGGCTACCGTCCACCGCCCGACGGAAGTTGAAGCATCCGCCGTTGAGGTCTACAGACTTGAACTGACCGAGGCCGAGCAGAGTGCGCTCAGGGCAGCTCCCGAAACGTTCCTGAGAGACCTCTTGGAACGCGACGGGCACACCGTGAACCGCCTGCTGATCGATACGCGAGTGTTGAACGACGACTGCCCCGGCGGAGAATACGAAGTGGTCCATCTGCTCTCGCCCGCCTACCGGCGCTCCGAACACTCCGTCAGATGCGTCGAACCACGGTGAGACGAGGGAAGTCGGCAGGGTTCGAGCGGCCGGCGCGCTGCTGTCTCGGCGGCGCCGAGCTGACCGCCGACCCGCTCTACGCCGCGGTCCGCGCCACCCCGGACGGCACCGAGACGCTGCGCCGCTTCGCTGCCGAGGCGGACGCCGAACCGACCCGTACGCCGAACCGACCCGTACGCGCTGGAGCTACCGACGTGTTTTCGGCCGAGTACGGCTGCTGATGGTGGACACCCGCGCGGCCCGCGAGCTCGACGAGCAGCGGCGGTCGGTGCTCGACGCCGAAGAGGCCCGCTGGGGCGCGAGGAAGCCCTTGCCGACCCCGGTTCGTACGACCATCTCCTGATCGGCACTTCGCTGCCGTGGCTCCTGCCGCCGCACGTCCACGACGCGGAGCAGTGGAACGCCGCGCTGCGCCGTGGCGAGCGCGGCGGGCCCGAGGGGCGCTGGGCGCGCTTCGGCGAGAAGCTGCGCCAACGCTCCGACCTGGAACATTGGGCGGCCTTCCCCGACCCCTTCGGGGAGCTGACCGAGCTGATCCGGCAGGCGGGCCGCGGGCCGGACGCCCCGGCGTCGGTATGCGCGCTGTCGGGCGATGTGCACCACGCGCACATCGCGGAGCCGGCATGGCCGGCCGGGGTGCCCGGCGGCGCCCCGGAGGCACGCATCCTTCAGCTGACCTGCTCCCCTGTGCACAACTCGATCCCCGGCCCGCTCAGGGCCGGCTTCCGCTTCGGCTGGAGCCGGGCGGGGCGGCGGCTCGGCCGACTGCCGGCGCGGCACGGGCGGACGGGCACACCTCCGGTCCACTGGCGCAGGACCGGCGGACCGTGGTTCGGCAATCAGCTCATGACACTCACCCTGCATGGCCGGAAAGCTGCGCCGACATTGGTTCAGGCCAAGGCGACGAAGAAGGGTGCGCAGCTGGAGACGGTGCCGGACCGCCCCCTGGCCGACAACCATGGGACGACTTTCAGCCAGGCAACCAAATGTTGAACTTGCAAGCATTGGTGAGGTTTCCCTAACCTGGGGCACTCGATCGGTTCACGTCCCCACCAGACCGAAGGAGCCCTCCCCCCATGCACACACGCCTGAACCAGGCTCAGCCCTATGCCCTCGCCCTGTTCCGGATCGTCATGGGCCTGCTCTTCGCCTGCCACGGCGCCGCCTCTCTCTTCGGCGTCCTCGGCGGCGCGATGGGCGGCGGTTCCATACCCGCCGGAACCTGGCCCGGCTGGTACGCGGCGGTCATCCAGCTCGTCGGCGGCAGCCTGGTGGTGCTCGGCCTGGGCACCCGCATCGCCGCCCTGATCTCCTCCGGCTCCATGGCGTACGCGTACTTCAAGGTCCACCAGCCCGAGGCGCTCTTCCCGCTGCAGAACGGCGGCGAGCCCTCGGCCGTCTTCTGCTGGGTGTTCCTCCTGCTGATCTTCACCGGCCCCGGCGCGCTGGCCCTGGACCGGCTGTTCAGCCGGGGCGGCGCGGAGAGCGACAGCGAGGACCGCGCACGCGAGCAGGCACCGGCCGTAACGGTCTGACGACCGGAGTGACGGCCCCACCGACGGCCGTCACGGCCCGATCACGACCGGACCGCCCCTTCCGCTCACGGGCCGTTCTCTCACGTACACCCGGAACCCAGGCTTCCCATTTCCGGGTGTACGTGAGCTTTCCAACATCATCCGTATTTGTAGATCACCGGATGAGCCTCAGGCGTACGCTGTACAGCTGGCCCTGCCGCTCCTGCCGCTCCCCTGCGACGTCGCGGCGTTGTTCCGGATCGGGGAGTAGTAGGTGCTTGAGAGTGTGGGTGCGCTGACCGGCAGCCCATGGATCTACGCCGTGGTCGCGGTCTCGGTGCTCCTGGACGTCTTTCTGCCCGTGCTGCCCAGCGGAGTCCTGGTGATCGCCGCTGCCACGGCAGCCGCCGGTTCGACGACCGTCGCAGGCGCGGCCTCCGCGACGCACGGCGCCGAGCAGGTACCCGAGGTCCCCTCCCTCCTTGCCCTGATCCTGTGCGCGGCCACCGCCTCGGTGCTCGGCGACCTCGTCGCGTACCGGCTGGCCTGGCGCGGTGGCGAGCGCCTGGACCGGGCCATCGCCCGCTCCCGCCGGCTCACCTCCGCGCAGGAACGCCTCGGCACCGCCCTGGCCCGGGGCGGCGGCATCCTCGTCGTCATCGCCCGCTTCGCCCCGGCCGGACGCTCGGTCGTCTCCCTGGGCGCGGGCGCCGCGCATCGCAAGGCGAAGGAATTCCTGCCCTGGTCGGCCCTGGCGGGCGTGGCCTGGGCCGGTTACAGCGTGGGCCTCGGCTACTTCGGCGCCCAGTGGCTCGGCGCGACCTGGGTGGGCACGGCCGTTTCGGTCCTCGCCCTGTTCGTGGCGGGCGCCCTGGCCGCGTACGTCATGCGGCGCCCGGCAGCGGAAGCCGCCGCCCAGGCATCGACCGCGACGGCCACTACGACGTCCTGACGGCGCCCCGTATCTCCAGACCGTCCAGCAGCCTGGCGGTCGCCTCGGCGATCTCGTCGACGGCCCGGTCGAACACCTCCTGGTTGTGCGCGGCCGGAGCCCGGAAGCCGGACACCTTGCGTACGAACTGCAGGGCGGCAGCCCGGATGTCCTCCTCGGTGGCCTCTTCGGGGAGGGCGGGCGGGCGAAGGGTCTTGATGCTGCGGCACATGAGTCCAGTGTGACCCGGGCCACTGACAACGGGAGGGCGGGGGCGTGCGTCTGCGACAAGAAGCGGGCGAGGCGAGCATCTGCCGATGGCATCAACCTCGCATCGCTTCGCCACTCCCGGTTCCGCTCACCTCACCGCTCACCGCTCCGTTCGACGGCGGGGATCTCGTACGTACCGTCGAGGATCTCCGGCCCCGGCGTATAGAGCCCGAGCACGGGCCGGAAATCCCCGTCGGGCGCGGGCAGCCAGTTCGCCGCCGCATCCGGGTCGGCCGGACGCTCCCTCTGGATGTGGACCGTCAGCGAACCGTCCTCGCCGTACACGAGACCAGGCGTACGGTCACCGATCGAGTACCGCGCGGCCGGATTCTCGACGAGGCGATGGTCCGGCAGGCCGTACATGGTCACGGACCAGAACGCTTCGACCGGCGGCTGCCGCTCGAAGCGCAGCACATAGGAGTGGGCGCCGTTCAGCTGCTCACCGTCGGCGTCGCGGACGGTGTGCGCGTACACCGCCTCATACCCGTGGCTCCCCCACAGCACGGTCCGTGCCGCCACCGCTCTGGCCGGATAGGAGGCCTCGCGGTCAGTGATCCGCCACTGCGGGGAGTCGACAACCCCGACGCCGTGCCAGTCGAGGTTGTAGTCGAAGAGATGCGGATCCATCTCCCAGCCCTCGCGCGCCGCCGCGGGCCGGCTCGCCTCCTCCACCCGCGCTCTGCCCCGCGCGAGGCCCTCGGTCAGTGCGTGTACGAGGGCGGGGTCGGCGGACACGTACGGCGAGGGCCCCTCCTCCAGCAGCTCCAGCGGCTGGAACCGGTCCTGATAGGCCTGGTCGGCCGCGGACGGCGGGAAGTCCGCCATCCAGACCCTGAGCTGCTCGAAGAACCGCAGCGGCTCCGGTACGTCGGAGTCGGGCGCGGGCAGTCCCGTGCGATGAGTGCCCGGTTCGAGATGCGTGAGGGCGAACTGTGCCTGAAGGGCGCGCACCCGTTCCAGGTCCTCCGGACCGTTGCAGGCGTTGCGGCCGATGACGGAGACGACGGAGGTCGGTGCGTCGATCACCCCGCGCACCCCGTCGGGCACGCTGCCCGACCAGCCCGGCGGCACGACGAGCCAGTCCCCGGCCCCCGTACCGGTGGCACGGCGGCCGACGTACGCGAAGTTGTTGGTCCAGGCGTCCACGAACTGCAGCACGTAGTACGCGCCGTCCGTGTCGGGGACATGGAGCACGACCGGACCGCCGGAGAGGTCGAGGTGGGCGATCGAGTGGACGGTGTCGTTGTCGGCGGACACGAAGTGCGTGTAAGGGAGATCCAGTTGAGCGGAGTGCGCGAAGTGGTTGAAGGGGGTGGGCGGCAGCGGACCGAAGCCCGTGTGCATGAAGTCCTCGACCGCCGACAGGTCATGGACCAGCGGACAGCCGTAGACATACGCCTCGGCGGCAAGGGCGACAAGCTCTTCCGTGTTCTCCTTCGACACCGCAGTCCCTTCACTCACTCACGGCACCCGCTCATGGCAAGGGCCGGCGTGGACCGGCCTCCGCCCAGGAAGGCCGGGCCGGGCCCGTACACCCTGACGGCTCAGATGACCGCCTTCGAGGTCTCCGTGCACAGGGCCCAGATCACGAATGTGTCGATGGCGATGGAGATGATCGCCCAGGTCGGCTGGTACGGCAGCCACATGAAGTTCATGACCAGGTTGACGGCGGCAAGTACGACACCCGTGGCACGGGCCCAGGTGGCGCCTTTGAGGATGCCCCAGCCGACGAATCCGAGCAGGATGCCGAGGACGAGGTGGATCCATCCCCATGCGGTCACATCGAACTTGAACGTGTAGTTGCTCATGCGCGCGTAGACCTGGTCGGAGGCGATACCGCTGATGCCCTTGATCACTCCGAAGACGCCGTCGACGAGAAGCAGCACGCCGGCGAACGTGATCCCGCCGGCCGCCCAGGGGTTGATGTCCTCCTGGCCGGCGGAACGGGCCGAGCCGGTCGCATGCGCTGAATGTGCCATGGGAACTCCTTGGCCGGAGCGGGACTGCAAGACAGAACCGACCCTGCGTGGCGTCTTCCCGGGCTACCACCCGGACGCATCCATACGGGTGACGCCCCGGGAAGCGCGGCGGTGAAGCCGGGCAGCCGTGCGTCACGCGGGAAATCCGGTCCGCGAACAGTCGGAGCCGAACGGCCGGGGCCGAACCCGGAGCCGAACGGCTGGGGCTACGGTGCCGGGGCTAGGGCGCCGGGAACCGCGACACCTTCGCGACCCTGCACGTGAGCTTGCCCGTGAATTTCCCCAGCCCCTGGGCCTTCCCCACGGACTTCTGCCCGGCATCCAGGTCGGAAGACGACGTCAGCCCCTCGCCGTGGCGCGTACCGTTCCCGTCCACGAACTCCACGTTCACGATGTAGGACGCCCGCGCCCCGGTGTGGTTCACGATCTCCACATCCGCCGCGGGCCACTGCGTCACCGAGTCCAGCTCACAACTGGTGATCCGCACATCGTCCTCGGCCCCCGCGTCCCCCGCAGCAGGCGGCTCGGTGGGCACGCCGGACGCCCCGCCCTCCACAGGAGCACCGCCCTCCGTGGCCTCCACCGACGGCGGATTCGACTTGTCCGACGACGAGTTACTGCCGACCGAGGTGGCGATCAGCACGCCGATGGCCAGCAGGACAGCCACCCCACCCACCACGGACAGCGTGACGATCAGCCCGGTACGGGACTTCTTCGGCGGCTGCGGAAAGCCGCCCGCTCCCGGGCCCGGCTGCGGCCACTGCTGGTACGCCGACGGCTGTTGATCCGGCTGAGGCGGCGGATAGCCGTACGACATGGATTCCCCCCACGGGATGGTGCGGATGGTGCGGATGTGAAGGAGACACGTTACGACGTGACCGGGGCTTGAGTCTCCCGCAGGGGGAGGCGTGAGAGTGGGGGCACGCGCCACACACGGATCCGATCGTCGAACCGGTCATGACCGATTACGCACACGGCATCGGCCACCCCGACGACCTCGCCCTCCGCCAACGACTGCTGACCCTGTTGGAGACCGCGAACGACCCCCGCCGGCAGCGGTACCTGGAGCTGCTCGCTGTGATCAACGCCTGGCCTCCCCCGGACGACCCGGCACCGGCATTCACGTGGTTCACGCAGGCGCTGCGCACCCGGCCGCGGAGCGCCTCCGATGCGGCTGCACCGGGTCGAACCTAGACTGACGAAGGCCCGAAACATCCTGAATGAGGGAGATGTGCAGCATGGCGAAGCGAGGAAACAAGCGCCGCGGCCGCAAGAAGAAGAAGGCCAATCACGGCAAGCGTCCCAACGCCTGAGCCGACCGAGCAGACAGCCCGGGGGGACGCCGACTCCACGCTCGGGGCGTCCCGCCCGTGGCTGCAAGCTGATGACGCGCTTGTCCGGAGTGCACGACCGGGCCGGCGGGGAATGCCACGAGTGAACAGCCGACCGTCCTGCTCATGGAGCACACCGTTCGACTCGATGGCGACGGCGACGGCGACGGCCGGTACGGTCGACGAGCTCATGCCCCATCAGAACCACTGCTCCCGCCGAGTCGGGCCCGACAGGATCTCCGGCAAGCCGGTCCGGTCTGCGCTGTCGACGCCGGGGCACAGCGCACGCATGACAACGGGGTGACAGGGACACCGCACGCGCAGGGTTGACTTTCGGCAGTGCCGGGACGCCCCTCGGCTGCGTACCGTCGTACGGGTGTACAGAGCAATGATCAGCGGTGCGGCCCGGCGGGCCGTCGAACCGGGGAGCCTTCTGACCGTTGTCGCGGCGGTCTGTGTCGGACTGAGCGCCGTCAGTTCGTGGTGGGCCCTGCTCGCGGCGGCGGCGGCCTTCTTCGCCGGCCGGGAGCCGGGAAGGACCGGACCCACGGTCCTCCTGCTCATCGCGGTCGTCGCGGGCGGAGTCGTGGCAGTGGCCCTGGTGCCCTCGTGGCTGCTGATGGCGGGGCGGTTCGTCGCGGTGGTGGCGGTGGCCGCGATGCTGCCCTGGTTCGCCGGGCGCTTCTGGCGCCAGTACCAGGAACTCGTCCGGGCGGGCTGGGAGCGGGCCGGCCGGCTGGAGCGCGAACAGCAGCTCGTCGCCGAACAGGCGCGTTCCCGGGAGCGGGCCCGGATCGCCCAGGACATGCACGACGTCCTCGGGCACGACCTCAGTCTCATCGCCCTGTCGGCGGGCGCCCTCAAACTCGCCCCCGGCCTGGACGAGGCCCAGCGGACCGCGGCCGGGGAGATCCGGGCCCGGGCGGCCGCTTCGGTGGAGCGGCTCGGCGAGGTGATCGGCATCCTGCGCGAGGAGGCGGACGACGAGCCGCCGCGGCCGCCCGGACCCGGCATTCCCCGGCTGGTCGAGGAGGCCGCAGCCGCCGGCCTCGCGGTCGCCCTGCGGATCGACGGCGACGCCGACGGGGTGTCGCCATCGGCCGCACGGGCCGCCCACCGGGTCGTCCAGGAGTCCCTGACCAATGCGGCCAAGCACGCGCCGCACGCACGGGTGAGCGTGCGGGTGACGCACACCGCCGAGGAGACGACGGTCCGGGTACAGAACGGACCCTCGCCCGCGCGGGGCGGCCCGGAGGGCGTACCGGGCACGGGGCGAGGGCTGATCGGGCTCGACGAACGGGTGCGGCTGGCGGGCGGCATGTTCGAGCACGGTCCGTACGAGGGCGGCTTCGCGGTCACCGCGCGGATACCGCGCACCCCGCCCGCCCGCCGCCCGGCCGCGGCACCCCGGGCGTCGGCTCCGGCACTGCCCCCGGAACACCGGCACGCCCGCAGCCGTGCCCGCCGGGCGCTGGCCACGGCGGTCGTGCTGCCCCTGGTGGCGTGGGCGGTGCTGAGTGCCGCCCTCATGGGCTGGGACATCCGCTCGGCCCGGCAGTCCGTGCTGGACCCGGGCGACTACGCCCGGCTGCGGGTGGGACAGGATCGGGACACGGTGAAACGGCTGCTGCCCGAGCGCCAGACCACCCAGCGGCCGGTGGCCGGGGAACCGAAGGGAAAGGACACCACGTGCGAGTACTACGCGATGACGGCGGACCGCTTCGACGACCGGTCCGGGGACGCCTACCGGCTCTGCTTCCAAAACGGCAGGCTGATGTCGAAGGAGGCCCTGACCCCATGATTCCGCTGCGCGGGGAAGGGACGGTGAGCGGCCGGTGATCCGGGTGCTGATCGCCGACGACGAGCCGATGATCCGCAAGGGTGTGGGCTCCGTTCTGTCCACCGATCCGGAAATCGATGTCGTCGCCGAGGCCGCCGACGGGCACGACGCCGTGGAGCTGGTCCGCCGCCATCGCCCGGCCGTTGCCGTGCTCGACATCCGGATGCCCGGGATGAACGGCATCGAGGCGGCGGCCGAGATCCGGCGCACGGTGCCGGAGACGGGGGTCGTGATGCTCACGACCTTCGGTGAGGACGACTACATCCTCCAGGCGCTCGGAGGCGGCGCCGCGGGCTTCCTGATCAAGTCGGGCGAGCCCGAGGAGCTCATCGCGGGAGTCCGCGCGGTGGCCGACGGCGCCGCCTATCTGTCACCGAAGGTCGCGGCGCGGGTCGTCGCCCATCTCTCGGCGACGGGCGCGGGTGCTCTGGCCGGCCGCCGCACCGCCGCCCGGGAACGGGTCCGTGCGCTGACCGGCCGGGAACGCGACGTGCTGGCCTTCCTCGGCAGCGGGCTGTCCAACGGACAGATCGCCCGGCGGCTCCATGTGGTGGAAGGGACGGTCAAGGCCCATGTGAGCTCCATCCTGGCCAGGTTGGGTGTGGACAACCGTGCCGCCGCGGCGGTCGTCGCCCACGAGGCCGGGATCGTCGCGCCTGCCGAGCCGCCTCCCGAGCGCTGACGCCGCGGTCCGGGCCAGCGGCAGGAAGGCGAGCAGCACGGCCGCCGTCACCGACCCCCCGAGGACCGCACCGGCCAGCACGTCGTGCGGGTAGTGCACCCCCACCAGGACCCGCAGCAACGCCGCCGCGCCGGCCAACGGCAGGGTGACGGCGGCGAGGCGCGGCCGCAGCATGGCCAGGCCCACCGCGAGGCCGGCGGCCAGGGTGGCGTGGTTGCTCGGGAAGGACCAGTCGCCAGGGTCCGGACACTCGGCGACGGCCTCCGCGCCGCTGTGCAGGACCCGGCAGGGGCGCGCCTCGTCCACCACCTGCTTCACGGCCTCGCTGACCGCGTAGGCCAGTACGGTGCCGATGCCGGTGAGCACGGTACCGGCGGACAGCCGGGTGTCCCCACGACGTACGGCACCCCACCAGGCCCACACCAACAGCAGCCCGAGAGCCACCAGGGTGCCCTCGGTAGCCGCCTCCAGCAGCGGCCCCGTCCATGAGGGACCGTCAGCCACCGCCCCGGTCAGCGAACGGTACGCGGACGCGGACGCGCCGCCCGTCACCTCCACGGCTCCGGCCCTGCCCAATCCGCCCGGGGCAAGCCCCGCGACGACGGCCGCGCCCGCCCCCAGAACGACGCAGGCGGCCAACGGCCGTCCGTTCCGGGTCCTGTTTCTTCCGGTTTCTCGCTTCATGGGAAGTGAACCTAGAAGCCCAGGGAACGGCAGACCCGGGCCGAAGGGCAAGGGCCTCCCCCTGACGATCGTCAGGGGTGCCCGTGCCTGCGGGACGGGTTCAGCGGCCCCGATGCATCCGATCGAGGTCGCGGGCGTAAATGCGGCTGGGGGAAGGAAAGCCGTCGCGCCGGGCGAGCACGGCCGTCAGCACGGAGGCCGCCAGCAGGGCGGAGGCCGTCCACGGCAGCGCCCCCGTCCCTGCGCCGTCCAGGACGGCACCGCCGAGCAGGGAGCCGCCGGCCATGCCGATGTTCCAGCCGGTGACCCAGAGGGAGTTGGCTGTGTCGGGATCGAGCGGGGCCGCCTTCACCCCCGCGGTCTGCGTCAGCGTCGGAATGCCACCGTGCGTCACGCCCCAGAACACCGCACCGAGCACTACGGCCACGGTGCTGTGCCCGGCCGCTCCGAATGCCACCAGGCACACGGCGGCCAACGCCAGCAGGCCGATCGTGGCGGCGCGCAGCCGGCGGTCGGCGGTTGCTCCGGCGATCCAGACGCCGCCCATGGAGCCCAGCCCGAACAGGAACAGCACGGTGCCGGTGCCGACCCCCGGCCCTGCCCGTTCCACGAAGGGAGCGATGTAGGTGTAGAGGACGTAGAAACCGAGGACCATCAGGAGCGACGCGATGTTGATGGCGGGGATTCCGGGCGTACGGAGTGTGCGCATCAGCCCCGCGCCGCGGCTCGTCGTCTCGCCGGACAGCTGCGGAAGATGCCACAGCGCGGTGGCGGCCAGGGCCACGGCCAGCACGGTGAGCAGCCCGAAAGTGGCGCGCCAGCCGATGAGTCCGCCGAGCGCGGTGCCGGCCGGGATGCCGAGCGACAGCCCGACTGTCATGCCGGCCAGCGCGGTGGCGATCGCCTTGCCGCTGCGCTGCGGGGCCAGCCGCGCGGCGTAGGCAGGGACCATGGCCCACAGCAGGCCGGCGAACACCCCGGAGACGACCCGCGCGGCAAGTGTGAGGGCGAAGCCGGTGGACATCGCCGTCACCATGTTGGTGGCGGCGAAGCCGAGGAGCAGCGCCAGCAGCAGGGTGCGGCGGGGCAGGATCAGGGTCCAGGCGGTCATCGGGATCGCGGTGAGGGCCGCGGCGAGTGCGTAGACGGTGATCAGCAGCCCTGCACGCGCCTCGCTCACGCCCAGGTCGCCGCTCATCGCGGGCAGCACTCCGGCCGGCAGGGCCTCGGTGAGGATGGTGACGAACGCGGATCCGGCCAGCACCAGCAGTCCACCGAGCGGCCAACTCGTGGTGCTGGAGGGATTCGCAGAACGCGGAGAGTGAGTGGCAGAGGTCATGCCCGGAGGCTAAAACCCTCACGTCTGCGTGAGGGTCAAACCCGGGCCGCACCATCCCGGACTCACGCCTCCACGGTCGCGCGGGCAGCCTTCCGGGCGGCCCGCAGATAGGCGTCGACGGCGTCGCGATTACGGGTCAGGCACCGGATGCGGCTGTCGAGGTGCTCCCGCTCGGCGGCCACTTGGTCGAGCATCTGCGCGCACGGGACCTGCGGCAGCAGATCCGACGGGCCGTCGAGGTACGGCAGGATGTCGCGGATGATCCGGGTGGGCAGCCCGCACTCGATCAGCCCGCGGATCTGCCGGACCACCTCGTCGGCGCCGTCGCAGAAGTCGCGATAGCCGTTGCTGCTCCGGGCGGGCCGGATCAGCCCCTCCTCCTCGTAATAGCGCAGCGCACGCACGCTGACGCCGGTCATCCGCGAGAGCTCGCCGATCTTCATGTAACCCACCTCACAACGCACCGGATTGACCCTCACGTCCACGTGAGGGTTTTACGTTACTCCACCTCAGCCCCATCACCGGAGAAAAGGCGCACGCACATGTCCGACCCGAGCACGACCGACCGCATCGACCCCCAGGTCCGCCAGGGCCTGCAGGGCCTGCACGCACTGACCGGTCCCGGCGGTCTGATCAACTTCGACATCCCGCGCCAGCGCGAGCTGTACGAGGAGATGAACCGGGCAGCCCTCGCGGCACTGCCTCCCAATGACCGAGTGCAGTACGAAGACCTCACCGTGCCCGGCCCGGCCGACGGCCCGGAGGTGAGCGTACGGATCTACCGCCCCACGGACAGCACGGACACCGCACCCCTCCCGGGCATCCTGTACATCCATGGCGGCGGCATGATCACCGGCAGTATCCAAACCGACCACCGGCAGGTGCTGCCCCTCGTCGAAGCGGTCAACGCGGTCGTCGTCTCCGTCGAATACCGCCTGGCACCCGAACACCCCGACCCCGCCCCCGTCGAGGACTGCTACGCCGCACTGCTGTGGATGTCCCGAAACGCCTCCGCGCTCGGCGTCGACCCCGGCAGGCTGGCCCTCTACGGCGGCAGCGCGGGCGGCGGCCTGGCCGCCGGCGTCGCCCTGCTCGCCCGCGACCGCGGTGGCCCGCACCTGGCCTTCCAGATGCTCCCCTACCCGATGCTCGACGACCGCAACACAACACCCTCCAGCCACGAGATCACCGACATCGGCATCTGGGACCGCGCCGCCAATCTCCAGGGCTGGAAGTCCCTCCTGGGCGACAGGCTCGGCACCGACCACGTCAGCCCCTACGCCGCGCCCGCCCGCGCCGAGGACCTCAGCGGGCTGCCTCCCACATACCTGGACGTCGGCGACCTCGACGTCTTCCGCGACGAAGACATCACCTACGCCAACCGGCTCATCCAGGCAGGGGTCCCGGTCGAACTCCACGTCTACCCAGGGGGCATCCACGCCGGCGAACTACTCGCCCCCGACGCCGAACTCAGCACCCGCATCACCGACTACCGTACGACCGCACTCAATCGAGCCCTGAACCGTTCCTAGCCAGTGTGCATGAGTGGGTCCTGGGCCCACCGATGTGTACTGGGCGCATCCCGAACGGTGCTGGATGCGCTGGGTTGCCGCTTTCTCGTCCCGTTCGGCGGCACGTCTCTGCGGGCGTGGTCCGTTGCGGGCGGGCGGGTTCCCTCACGTCCTCGGGTGCCTGGTCCGGCCTGGGCGGTCCGATGCCCCGCACGATCGCTCCGGTCGTGTGGGGGCGGTGCCGTCCGACGCCGGACCGGGTGTCCGAGGGCGCGTCGTCCGATCGCGATGCCGGCGGCATCGTGACGGGACATTCTGCGGTGCGGGGTGGCCAGTGGTTTCTGCCAGTGCTGGGCACCCCACATGCTGGTGTAGGCGGGGTCGACCGCGACCATGCTCAGGCCCTGTTCGGCGGCCATGGAGACCAGCCGGGCCTTGAGCTTTCCGGTCGGGATGCCGGAGATCAGCTGCCGGAACCGTTTCCTGCGGCCGTGTTTCTCGCGGGTCTACGGTCCCGGACCGCCACCCCGCAAGGCCCGGGCACCACGAAGGGCCCCGCCAACTCCCGCACACCACCCACCACAACACCGCCTCCCACGAGACCGGAAACCTGCCACCTGCCCAACGAGCAGCAGACGTCAAGGTCACCCATTCGATCCAAGAACTTCCGTTCCCACTCGGTGAACTCGCCGACAGGACTCACCTGCTCACCACAACGCACTTCAGCTCAGCAAACCGACAGCAGCTCACAACCCCCGGCATGTCGCCCCCCGCCAACTGCCTGCGGCCATGGGCCCGTTGCCGGAACATCTCCGTTGTCAGCAGCTGTCAGCCGGCACAATCGCGCTCGGCGTGATCACGTACAACTGCGGTTCCGAGGTCTGTCGGCCTGGCAACACGGGCTGCAGGAATGAGCAACGGTTGCTGGCAGTTGGTGTGGTTGCTGTACTTCTCTGCTGTACTGCTGCCCCTGGGGCGGACCGATACGGGGCGGTGGAACGGTGAGCGTTGGCAGTCTTGGAGTGCTGGGCGTCGTAGGCACGGCGGCCGATGGAATCGAGACACTGCGCACCGGACTGGTCGAACCGGCCATCGCCCTCGGTTGGCAGGCAGCCGTGACCCTGACGCCGAATGCCGGCCGATGGCTGCGTGCGAACGGCGAGCTGGACCGACTGGAGTCACTGACCGGCCTGCCGGTGCGGGATGCGCCTCGCCTGCCGACTGAGCCACGTCCACACCCGGTTGCCGATTGCTACGTCGTGGCCCCTGCCAGCGCGAACTTCGTGGCCAAGCTCGCGACGGGCATCGCCGACAACCAAGCCCTGACGCAAGTGGGCGAAGCGCTGGGCACCATCGGCGTTCCGGTCGTGGTGTTCCCCCGGATCAATGCGGCACATGCGAGGCACCCGGCGTGGGAGGGGCATATCGAGGCGCTGCGGAAGGCAGGTGTGGAGCTGGTGTACGGGGCTGACGTCTGGCCGCTGGACGAACCACGTCAGGGCCCGGCGGACCGAGAGCTTCCGTGGGCCGCCGTCCTGGGATCTGCACACCGGGTATCAGGGACCTGAGCAGGTCGTCAGTGGCTGCTGTACACCTGTAGCTCCCATCCGACCGGAGTGACATCTGCCGTACAGGTTTCGGCCCGGTGCTCTCTTCGGGCGCTCCGGGCTGCGCCCGAACCCAAGGCCGAGGGGCCGAAGCAGAAGGGCCTCCGCCGCTTCCTGTACCCCTGCTCACCCCCTTGGCTCCGCCCCACAAGAGCGCCCACCGGGGCCCGCAATCCGCTGATCCGCAGGCCGGGCCGTTCGCCGGGCGGGCATGCGCGAACTTCTCCAGCGGACGGGCGGAGAAGCACAGCGGCCGCGATCGGGTGAACACCGGAACTCCCGCGGCCGACACGGACCTGCACCCCGCCCGGTTCGTGCCGGGCGGGGTGCTGCGTACGGTCGGCATGCTGCTTCTCGTGTCGCACTTCATCGGTCAGGCGACCGACCGTTAGGCTCGCGTCGCCACAAAGGTCCCGATCTTCACGGAGGGCACGACGACGGGGATCAATCGAGAGCGCCTCGTCAGGACGCTGACGTTCTGGCTGCGGCCTGCCTTCGCATTGCGAGTCATCAACCGGTTTCAGAAGATCGTGGGTTTCGACCGCTCGCTGGCCCTGGCATCCAGCGCCTTGACGGCATTGGTCCCGCTCTCCATCCTCCTTGGCGCTGTCTTGAGCAACTTCGTGCACTACAACGCCGCAGAGCGGATCATCCGGCGCTACAACCTCACCGGAGCAGGCGCCACGGCAGTCAGTTCGCTGTTCTCTCCTGCCGAAACGACCAGCGCAAGCGTGGGCATCTTCGGGGTCGTGTTTCTGGCGATCTCGGTGCTGAGTTTCGCGCGAGCCGCACAGCGACTCTTCGAACAGACATGGGAACTCAAGCCCCTCAGTGTGCGCAACACACGCAACGGCTTGTGGTGGATCCTCACTCTCGGTGGCTACGCAGCGGTCACCACGCTGCTCTCCGCGCTCCTCAGCGGGGGCCCGCTGGGTCTGGCCGCCTTGGCGTGTGGGGTACTGGTGACCGCTGCGTTCCTCGTCTGGAGCGGCCGGATCCTGTCGGCGAAGCGGATCAGCCGGCCGGACCTGCTTCCCTTCGGTGTCACCGGCGCCGTCCTGACGGCGGCGTATTCAGTGGGCGCAACCATCTACATGCCGCGTCTCTTCAACACCTCCGTAGCACGCTACGGGGTGGTCGGTGCTGTCTTCGCGATGCTCTCCGCCCTCTTCGCTGTCATGCTCGCCCTGGTTGCATCGGCGGCACTGGGACGAGAAGTACGAGACGAGCTCAGCCGGATCCGTCAGGGCCACCGTCCTTCCGACCATGAGGTCCGCCGACAGTGGGACAGGGTGGTCGACCAGACTCGGTCACGGTGGCGCACGGCACGGGAACAGGTCTCTCATCGTCGGATCAAGGACTCGAACCATTGATGGGCACGCCGGCCTGCCTCGCGACGGAGAATCGTGCGGTTCTCCGGGAACTCCCACGAAGTAGCCGGCGTCTCCAGTGATCATGAGGGAACGCGTTGAAGCACTGAGTGGTACCGGGGTGGCCCTGGCCGGTGGATTCGTCGGGCTGCTGGGATGGGCCGCGGATGCCGAACTCCGGGCGCGCGCCGGATTCGAAGCAGGGCCGGACTGGAGCGTGCTGTACGCGGAGCTTCCGCTGACCGTTCTCATCGGAGTGGTAGCCGCTTTGTCAGCGTGGTTGCCGCCCCGGCGATGGACAATCGGGCCGTCCATTGCCGGGTACGCAGGCCGCGTCGCCCTCGTCGCCATAGTGCTGGCCGGATTCTGGCTGGCAGTCCAGGGCTGGTACGCAGGGCTGCCCGAGTCAGTGCCGGACCACAAGCCCTAGAACGGTGGAACGCCATCACCCGAGATCGGCGCAGGCGTGCACTCACTCTCGTGCAGATGGCTCTCCGGCCGCTGATACACCCGCCGCGCACTGAGCGGTCCCCCGTACGCTCCCCGCCGTAGACTTGTCAGGGAGCCTGAGCCTTGCCAGACGTCCAGTTCAGGCGGGCCCCGCGAGATTGATCCCGCCAAGGGCGGCGGGATTGGAGTTCCCCATGGCTCCAGCCATCGCGGGCTCTCTCTCCAATGAGCGGAAGCCTCTGCCTCGCTTCGTGAGCGGTGGAATCCCCTCAGGAAGGACGTGGGCCAGATGAGCCACCTTGTGAGCCAGGTGCCCATCAGTGACATCACACTGGCCGCTTCAGCTGTGCGCTGGATTTTCCCCGTCGGTATAGCAGTGGTCGTAGTCGCTGTTCTGCTTGGCCTCGTCCGGTGGGACGCGCGCCGTCGGTCTCGGGCACGACAGCAGGGACCACGGGCCGAGCCTGCCTCCCGAAGCGACGAAAACTTGAGGGCTGCAGATGATTTCGGGGAAGGTCTCAGCCCATATCAGATCAACCGGCCCTCTTCGCCGAGGGACGCACACAAGGATGACAAAGGTGGGGCTTTTGGCAGTGGACGACCCGGCGGCTGACGGGTCGGCGACATCGGCGGCACTCGCCGAGATCACCGCGCGGTCGAGATCTGCTTTCGATACCCGCCCCATAGCCCTTGTCGTCGCGCTCTTCCGATAGCTGCCCGCCCCTCCAAGTCAGGGGGCAGGCAGGCCGCGCCTGGTGTCCGGACACTCGTGGGCAGGTGTCCGGGCCGGTGTCCGGGCACCTGCGGACATCGGGCCCGGCCTGGTGGCGGACAATGCTGCGACCAGTGCGGACACGTGTCCGGGAGGCGATGGGCCACATGGACCGTCTGCTGCGGCATCGCCGCCCGTCCGACTGAGCGACTGCCGTCAAGAACTACCGTCAACGCCCCCGCAGCGGGTCGCGAGCTTGGGTTCTAACGATCATCGCAACCCCCGACCTCCGGGGGCGTTCTGGCTGGTGGGCGCGGACGGTTTCGAACCGCCGACATCTGCTTTGTAAACCTGGCAATGATCTATGAGGAGTTTGCCCAGGTCATCCAGCCTGAGCGGTCCCATGGTCGCGGAACGCGTACTGGCCCCACCGCTGCTCTTGACTGACCGCTACTGCCCGATCGTTCTGGCACGGTAGTGGCACGCAGGGGCAGGGCGGCAAGCTCTGTTGCGGATAGGGTGCGGGTCGGCTTCGATCGCGACCATGACCGATGGTGCCGCAATCGACGTTGCCGACCACCAGATCCTCGCCAAGCAGATCATCCGCGGGCTCATGGTGATCCGAGGGCACCTCGGCTGTTCGCTCCATGAGGCGCTGGACATCTTTGCTGCCCGGTACGAGGTGCTGCGCGTCGAGCGCCCTGATGACTTCGTGTGCAGTCGTGACGAGTACGGGGTCGGCTTCTACTCATAAGGCTGCGTCGGCTGGCGATGAGGCGTTGCCGCTGAACTCCTCGATGCGAACTACGGGCGTGGCGGTCACTGGGGTCTCCTGGGCTGGTGGCGCACCTGGCGAGGGGCGAAGACCGTTGGCGCCGATCGATGGGGTTGCTGTACTTCGCTGCTGTCCTGCGACGATCCAGGGGCGCCGGCCGAGCAGCCCACGGGCGGACCTCGGGCTCCAGCTCGGTCAGTAGCCGAAGAAGTGACGCGGTACCTTCCTGACCTGCACGCACTACAGCTGTCGCCCTTCTGGCCTGCGGGTTGGCGGTCGGCGATTGTCGTCGCCTGTCATCGTTGAGTCCCCTCGCACGGCCCGGCGACGGCCCCAGTCGGATGAATCGGGGTCATGGCCGCCGTCTGGCTGTTTCCCTGGGGTTGTCAGTACCAGGTGGCAGGATGCCGTGCCATGACCGCACCGATCAGTGAGTCGTGAACGCGAATCGAGAACTGGCTGGCCGAGCATGCGCCGGCGACCTGTGCTGCGCTGGCGCCGCCCGCGGATCCGGCGGACATCGCCGCGACCGAACGCGTCATCGGCCGGCCACTGCTGAAGCCCTTGGTGATGTCGCTGCTGCGGCACGACGGTCTCCTCGACCAGCGATTCTCGCTGCTGCCAGGGTTCTACAGACCGATGAGTGCACGCGAGACAGCGGCTGAGTGGCAACTCTTCACCCGCTTCTACGACAAGCGCACGGCGGACGAGGAAGGAGAGGAGGCGGACTACGACTTCATGAAGATCGGGGCCGGCCACGTCCTGTACGGACACCCGCAGTTGATCCCCATCGCGCGGGACGTCGGCGGGGGCTACCTCGTACTGGACCACCGTCCCGAGATCGACCGGGGGCGCGTCCACGAAGCCGAGGCCGTGGAAGGCCTTATGCGCGTATCACACGAGATGTGGACGTCCCTGCCGGTGCTCATGGAGGCGATCGCCATGTCTCTCGAGACCTCCCAGCCCCTCAACAACTACACGCCCGTAGTGGACGAGGAGCAGAGGCTGCACTGGGACTTCATACCGCTGCGCAGTGACCGGACCTTGCGTCGGTCACCGCGCAGCAGCGGATTTTGAAGTCGTTGGAGATACGCCCTCCGGCTGACGAGTCGTCCCGTACATGTCCCGTGCCGTGGCGATCAAGTAGTCGGTTCGCGGCCAGGATCACTCGGATCAGCCTTTCTCCCGGCTGAATTCGTGCGTGCACCCACCGGAAGTCACGTCCCGAGTGAAGCAGGCGATGAAGGAATCCGGGGAGCCGTAGAAGGCCAATTTCATGTCCTCGCAGTCCACGCCGTCGAAGGTGACCGTGCCATACGTTCCGGAGGGAGACCAGGTTCCATGTTGCCGGTCGGCGAACCCGGAGCACCCCCAGCCGACGACGTCCGCCTTGTCCAAGCCCTTGGCCGTGAACGTGCCGTCGTCCTTGAACTCAACTGTCGCCCCGCTCCAGTCCGACCACACGCCCGTCAGCTGATCAGCGGTGTTGACCTCGACTGGGTAGACGGAACAGGAGGCCAACAGGAATGTCACCGCACATCCCGACGCAGCGCCCATGAATGCACGTCGTATCCTCTGATGCTGATTGGCAGCCATACGGCCCTGCCTCTCGTGTCTCGCACATGCCCGGGAGCGACGCCTCAAGGAAGCAGCGGACATCATCTTGAACACGTTCAAGTCTTGGTGTCAATGAGGCCGGGCGCGACGGACGCTTCGCGATTACCATCGGTCCGTGCGCCTGGCAGCGAAGGTCGGCATGGAGAGACTTCGGGCGGGAGCTGTCATGGTCCGAGGACCTGCATGAGCAGATCAGGAAGGTTCGGCCGGCAGAGTCCGACCAAGCATCTGGCACGTAAGTGGCACGACGCCTCTCCCCCGCCTCCGCGACTGAGGAACGAACAAGGCCCAGGCTTCCGGTTCGGTACCGGTGGCCTGGGCCTTTGTCGTGCTTCCTGCTGGTGGGCGCGGACGGTTTCGAACCGCCGACATCTGCTTTGCAAGTTCGATCCGAGCCCGCTCCGGCTGCTGCCCTCGACTGGTGCAACGGCCGGACGGAGATGCTGGTGTACGCCCCCGTCCGGCGTCGTTGATGTCAGCCGTGGATGTCAGAAGCCTTGTGATCCGTAGCGCGATGCGGACCGGTCGGTGAGAGTCAAAACCGCCCTACCAGGCGAACAGCCCCTCCGGGATCTTCCGGAGGGACTGTCGCCGGGTACGCCAACCCGCCTTCCGCTGCTCGTCGAGGGAGGCGTGCGACACCAACTCCGCAAGACGTGCGCTAGCGCCACCCCGCCCGGCCAAGAGATGTTCCTGTCCGTGCCTCGGCCGGCAGCGGCCTACGCACGCTTGGTGAGCTCGATCGTGCCCGTGACCTTCAGGGGGGCGCCGCTGCCGTCCCCGGGCGTGCCGGTGAGCTCCCAGGTGTAGGTGCCGTCGTTGACGTACTGGCGGTCGCCGTTCCGGCCGTCCCACGAGAAGGCGACGGCGGCGGCGTACTCCTTGGCCGACCCGGTGAACACCGTGCGCCCGGCCTTGTTCCGGATCGTCACCCGGGCGCCGGTGACCGCCTTGGACAGCTGCCAGTCGGCATCCCACACGGCGTCGGTCGCCGACGCGAGGTTCACGGACTGCTCGACCCGCGACTCGATCTCGGCCACAGAAGAGGTGGCGACGCCCGAGTCGAGCACGGTGATCCGGGCGTTCTTCTCCTTCGCGTACGCGATGGCGCCGCCGAAGCGGTCGGCCTCCACGAGCGGGCCGTTGTACTGGGAGGTGAACGCCTCGACGGTGTGCGGCGTCCCCCCGATCGGAGTGAGGTTGAGCTGGCCGCGGTCGTATTCGTACGCCACCACGTAGCCGTCGCCGAGGGTGCCGCGCGGGGCGTACGACGACTGCTGGGCCTGCGTGTTGTAGACGCCGTGACCGGAGCTGATGGCCCCCGAGGGGTAGCAGTCCCAGTACACCCAGGGCCCCACGGCCTGCATCTGCTGCGGCAGACAGCCGTTGTCGGTGATCGGCTCCGTTTCCGTCACCGTGCCGGTCTTCAGGTCGACTGCCTGGAGCGTGCCGTCCGTGTCACCGGGCATCCACAGCTTGGTGCCCCAAACTGCGAGCGCGCCCTGGCCCTGACGGACCCGGACCACCTTCGGCCCGCCGGAGGCATCCAGATCGACGACGTACTGCCGGTCCTCCAGACCGCGCCCGCTGTCGCCGAACACCACATAGCGGCCGGAGGCCGAGCGCACGGCCGAGGAGTGGCCGGAACCCGTCGGCATCTTCTCGCCGGTCTGCGGGTCCAGGGCGGGTACGACCGTCTTCGTGCCGTCCGCGGCCAGCACGATCAGTACCTGGGCGCCGTCCGCGTCCGTGGTGGCGACGACGGTACGGCCGTCTCCGGTGCCGACCGGCTGCCGGGAGTCGTAGACGCGCTGTGCCGTCTCGCCGGTCGTCTGCGCGTCCGGGCGCGCGAGCAGGGACCGCTCGCCCATCGACGGGGCAGCGCCCAGGGTGATGTTCCGCTGGAAGAGCGCCGACAGGTACGTGGTGTCGGACTCGGCCGTGACCAGGTGCCCGGCCGTGAGCGACAGCCCTGTGAGCTTGCCCTCCTTGGGCGCCACCTCGCGCACCGTCCGCAGCGCGGGCGCCCCGTCGTCGCCGACGAAGACCCGGCGCAGGGCCCAGTCCCGGGACGAGGCGCCGCCGGTGATGGCCAGGCTGCCGCCCGGGACTTGCGCCATACGCCAGCCGGCGTGCGCCAGCAGGGTCTTCGGCTCGCCGCCGGCGATCGGCAGGGCGGTGAGCGGGGCGCCTTCGCGGACGAGGAAGTCACCCGCAGCCTGCTCGACCTGGCGCGTGGTCAGCAGCCAGTCGCCGACGAGCCCGAGCCGCGGGGTGCCCTCGCCGCCCGAGCCGAGCTCGATCTTGGTGTCGGCCGCCTCCGGGGTGGCGCGGGGCAGCACACGGCCTGTGGTGTTGCCGCCCTCGGGCGAGTACCAGGCGACGTACGCGTCCGAGAACACGACCTGTGCGTCCGCGCCGGTCGCGCCCGGAAGCACCGGGGTGACCTCGGCCGTCGCCAGGTCCAGAAGACCGACGCCGCGGGTGCCGTCGGGGTGCGCGTACCAGATCGCCACCGTGCGTTCGTCGCCGCCGAGCGTCATGTTGTCTTCCGCGACCCAGCCGTTCAGACCGGTGACGGGAATGTCGGTGAGCTGCCCGTCCGTCATGCGCAGTACGTGCAGGACGTTCTTGTTGCCGTTCGCGTCCCGGGTGGCGGTGAGCACGGCGGAGCCGAAGACGCCCCGGTAGAAGTGACCGTCCGGCAGTGTGTACTTGGTGGTGGTGCCGGACTTCATGTCCTTCAGCTGCACCTTGTTCGGGAAGTCGTAGATCGCGACGACGTCCCCGCTGGTGACGGAGACGTGGCTCGCTCCGTCGATCCTGTTGACGTCGTCGTACGGGGACGAGGCGGGCAGGTCGACCGGGGTACCGCCGTCCGGGGTCCATCGGTAGTAGCCGAGCCCGCTCTGGTCCTTGACCTCCGTGCGCTCCACGACACCGCCGGGTCCCGCCCCGTACACCGGGTTGGCGACCGGCTTGAAGCGGTCCGGGGCCGGGATCGTCATCGGGGCGGACTCGGCGTGGGCGTCCGTCAGGAGGAATGGCAGGGTTCCGCTGGCGGCCGCCATGGCCACTGCGGCGGCGAGTCCACCTCGTACGATCGATCGCTTTCGGTTCGGCTTGTGGCGTGCGGTCACGCAGTACCTCCAAGAGGCATCGGAGAGGGGGCCGTTCGGCGCGGACACACAGGGATCGACGCGAGCAGCCCCCGGACGAGGCGGCGAGTAGCACGGTGGACCCACTGCATTCGAACAAATGTACGAATAGGTTGTGAGCGGTCAACCCAGACGTTCTCGAGACACGAAAGGGCTCGGATCCCTTCCGACAGGCACCACCCGAGCGCCCGGCTGTACCCGTCCCGGCCGCCCTCGTCGAACACGCCCGCAAGGTCGCCGCCGACCACCACGCCCGCACCGAACCCCCATCGACACCCTGACCCTCCGCGCCCGCCTCGGCGTCCCGGCGCCCATGACCGAAGCCATCGCGGCCCAACTCACCTGAAAGCAAGGAGATACACGCCATGCGTCCGTCCATCGAGTCCGCCCTGAAGAGGGCCGCCGAACTGACCCGACGCAACGAGGGCGTTCAGGCCGTGGCCATCGCCGAAGCGGCGATCAGCCGGGCGACCGACGACGAACACGCCGAGATCCGGCAATGACTCACCGAGCACACCGCCGACTTCACCGGAGAGGACACCAGCTGATGACCCGCCGCCGCTTCTGCGACGTCACCCGCATCGGCCCCGTCCAGGTCGGCACCGCCTACGACAACCGGGGCCATGATTGATGTCAGCCGTGGATGTCAGAAGCCTTCCGATCCGTAGCTCTATGTGGATCGGTCAGCGACGGTCATAGCGGTCGCGATATGGCCCTGAAGGGGCGCTGCCGGTCGTGGTCGGTTGCGGAGGTTGCTGTACTTCGCTGCTGTACCGCAACCAGGTGCAGCGCCCGAGGTGGGCTCGGTGATCAAGATTTACTCATTGAAGCCGAGTCTTCGGGCAGTGCGGTCCCAGCCCAAACCAGGAGAAGGCCCGCGCCTCGAAAGTCTTCTCCCCAAAGACCGACCGGGCTACCTCGGCACCTGCACCTGGCGCTTGAGGCATCGCGCCGGCTGATCGCCAGAGAGCGTGGACGACTGCACTTGTTCGTCCACGTTGCCGTCACCTACTGCCGTCGCGGCGGTCCTGTGGGCGCCCGCCGCCCACGACTGCCGTCGAGCTCGTCGTCACGCTCCTGCGGTGCGCCCCGATGGTCGCCGAACAAGGCTGCCCTCCCACCTGCGAGGAACTGGCGGCCGCCGCCCGGGTGACCCACCTCGACTCGGTCACCGTCTACAACAGCCTCATGTGCTGCCTGCCGCATACCGCCGGACGCCGCGGTCGACGCTTCGTGATGGGACAGCAGCGGACCATCGGCCCGCAGGGCGGATGCGTCGGTGTCGAGCAGCGCGTCATCGTCGCCCTGCCAGGGTGCGCCCCGTGCCCGGAGGAGGCCTCACCATGAGTGTGGAAGTGCGTATCGACGCAACCCGGCTGGAACGTGCGCTGCGCCGGCCGGGCGGGATCGGTGAACGCATCCTGCGGCGCCGGGCCGCCCCAGTCGTGAGGCGGGCCGAGCAGCTGGCCCCCGGCAGCATGGGGCGCGGCATCACCCTCAGCGTCCAGGGCACCGGCCGCGGTATGGCCGCAGTCATCACCTCAACCCACCCGGCCAGCATCTACGTCATCAACGGAACCAGGCCGCACATCATCCGGCCCCGTCGCGCCCGCGCACTGCGGTTCCAGGCCGGCGGGCGGACCGTGTACGCAGCCGTTGTTCACCATCCCGGAACGACTGCGAACAACTTCCTCGCTCGGGCTCTTCGCGAAGCGCTCTGATCCGGACCGCTGGGTTTGGTCAACGTGTGGTCGTGCTGCTCGTGACCGACGGGGTGCGGTGTCGTTGCCTGGTTTATCTGATCTCTGACTAGCCAGGAGCGTGCTTCATGTCTCTTACCGCAGCTACCCGACTTGCCGCAGTGTCCTCCGCTGCGATCGCCGCCGTGTCGGTATGCCTGGGCGCAGCCCCAGCTGCCGAGGCCGCCGAGCCCGCGCAGGTACGGGCGGTGGAGCAGAGCGCCGCCCCGGCCGACGACGACCTCGGGGCCTCCGCTCACTTCGTCCCGCTGGGCAGTCTGCTGTTCTCCGACCGGGCCGTAAAGACCAACGTGAGCCCGGTTCGATGGGATCGCTGACCGAACGCCTCCACCGCGCCCGGACCGCCAGCATTCGGGCCTACCGGGCGCGCCTGCACCCCGACGCCCCCAATCCCGCCGGAATGACGTCCACAGCCTCCGGGGAAACAGTCGCCGAGGCGGGTGACGGCGTGAACGGGTTCGATGTCCTTGCCGCGGTGGTCGGCCTACCGGTGAGCACATGGCGATACCGGTG
>NZ_BMRN01000007.1 GCF_014648655.1 Streptomyces atratus | reverse complement strand
CTTTGTACTCACCCTCTCGGGCTTTCCTCCGGGCTTTTCCCTTCGGTCTTGCGTTTCCGACTCTATCAGACTCTTTCGTGTCCGATTCCCGGTCGAAGCGGGGCTGCTTTCCAGTTCTTCGCTTTCGCGCTTCCCTTTCCGGCGGTTCCAACCTTACCAGATTCTTTTTCGTTCCGTTTCCGGTCCGAATTTGAATTCCGGTGGCCTTTGGAGTGACCTTTGCCTTTCGGCGTGTCCACCACGTTAACCGATTTCCTTGGCGACTCATAATCGAGTCGATGGGGACGAATTACGGCATGCCGAATTCGCACCCGCCAGGGTGAGTCGTAGGTAGTGGTTGGCCGCTTCCGGATGCTCGGGCGGTCCGATGGACCGTACCGATAGCAGTGCCCGTTTCAAGCGGCTCGGGCTACATTAGGCGGCCCCCAAGGGCGAGTCAAGTTGCGCGGCGGCGTGGCACATGGGCTCTGTAGGGGCTCACCGTGGGGTCTCCGTCGATCCAGAAGCGCCACGGGTGAGTGGCTCCGTCGCCGCCCACTCCGGTGCGCGGACCGTTGCGTACCTGGTCGCGGGGTGGTGGGGTGCCGTGCAGTACGAACAGCGGGGCGCCGGGGTGGGCGATGGCGTCGGTGCCGTTCAGTGCGCGGTCGACATCGAGAGCGGTGGCCAGTCGGGCCGGTCCTTTGGCCAGTTCCTTGTCATTACGGGCCGAGATTCGACGTTTGCGGGTGAGGTCGGCACCGACCTGGATGTCACCGGCGCGGAGCAGGACACCGCCGGCCTTGCCCTCCGGGCCGCACACCAGGTTGAGGCAGTGCCACATGCCGTACGTGAAGTAGACGTACGCGTGGCCGGGTGGTCCGTACATGACGCTGTTGCGCGGGGTGCGGCCTCTGAACGCATGCGATCCGGGGTCGATCTCGCCGGCGTAGGCCTCCACCTCGGTGAGGCGGAGTTCGATGGGGCCGTCGGGGGTGGTGCGCACCAGAGTCCGGCCCAGGAGATCGGGTGCCACGTCCAGTACGGGGCGGTCGAAGAAGTCGCGTGTCAGTGGCGTACGGTCCAAGCCCTCGATCATGGCGTTCGAGGTTACCGGGAACCGACTACGGTCGTGGCGCGTATGTAGGGGTCAGGACCAAGGAGGAGTAAACATGGGCTTCAAGCGGCTGCTCGCGAGCATGGGTGCCGGTGGTGCTTCGGTGGAGACCGAGCTGACCGAACTCAATGTCGTACCCGGTGGGGTCGTCCAGGGCGAGGTGCGGGTCCAGGGCGGATCCGTGGATCAGCAGATCGAGGGGCTCTCCGTCGGTCTGCAGGCGCGGGTCGAGGTCGAGGGCCAGGACACGGAGACGAAGCAGGACATCGAGTTCACCAAGCTTCGGCTCGGTGGCGCGTTCGAGGTGCGGGCCGGTGCCGTGCACGTCGTACCGTTCGGGCTCGAAATTCCGTGGGAGACGCCGATCACGATGTTCGCCGGTCAGCATCTGCACGGCATGAACATCGGCGTGACCACGGAGCTGGAGATCGCACGGGCGCTGGACTCGGGCGACCTGGACCCGATCAATGTGCACCCGCTCCCGGCCCAGCAGGCCATTCTCGACGCCTTCGGGCAGCTCGGCTTCGGCTTCCGCAGTGCGGACATGGAGCGCGGCCACATTCGCGGTACGCGCCAGCGGCTGCCGTTCTACCAGGAGATCGAGTTCTTCCCGCCGCAGCAGTACCGCGGGCTGAACCAGGTGGAGCTGACGTTCGTCGCGGACGACCGCGAGATGGACGTCGTCCTGGAGATGGACAAGAAGCCGGGACTCTTCAGCGAGGGCAGCGACTCGTACCGCGCTTTCAAGGTCGGGCTGAACGACTTCCAGGGGACCGACTGGGCGGCGTACCTCAATCAGTGGCTCGCCCAGGTCGGCGGTCAGCGCAACTGGCTCTAGGGTCGGTGGGAGACCTGCTGACAGCAGGAGAGCGATCAGGAGAGGTGCTGACGTGACCGAGCCGAAGAGGGCGCCGCTGCCGCACGACTTCCATCCCGAGGTGCCGTCGTTCACGGTGGTGAGCGAGGATCTCGCACCCGGGGCTGTGCTGGCGGATGCCCAGGTGTTCGCGGCCGGGAACACCTCGCCGCAGCTGCGGTGGGAGGGATTCCCGGATCGGACCAAGAGTTTCGCCGTAACCTGCTTCGATCCCGATGCTCCTACGGGCAGCGGATTCTGGCACTGGGTGCTCTTCGACATCCCGGCGTCGGTCACGGAGCTGCCGGCCGGTGCGGGCAGCGGAAAGTTCGAGGGCCTGCCGGCCGGTGCCGTACAGGTCCGTAACGACTACGGGTCGAAGGACTTCGGCGGTGCCGCGCCGCCGGCCGGTGAGAACCACCGCTATGTCTTCACCGTGTACGCGGTGGACAGCGAGAAGCTGGGTGTCGACAGCGATGTGTCGCCCGCGGTCGTCGGATTCAATCTGCGGTTCCACACGCTGGGCCGTGCTCAGCTGATCGGTGAGTACACGGGTCCTGCCTAGTACCCGGTGATCCGAGAGTTCCCCTGCTGTTTGCCCTGCCCTGGTCCTGGAGAGATCAGGGCAGGGCATTTTTATTGCGTTGTCCATCACGGCCTGCCCAGCCAGAGTTGATCCGGGCCTGCCAGGGGGCGGGCGGCACACGGGAGGTGGGCGAGATGCGGGACACGCTGGTACTGAACGCGAGCTTCGAGCCGCTGTCGACGGTGACGCTGAACCGTGCGGTGGTGCTGATTCTGCAGGACAAGGCTGTCGTCGAGCAGTCGCACCCCGATCTCCGCATGCGTGGCGCCGCCGTGGACATTCCGGTGCCCCGGGTGATCAGACTCTGCCGGTACGTACGGGTGCCGTTCCGAAGACAGGCTCCGTGGTCCAGGAGGGGCGTGCTGATACGGGACCAGCACCGGTGCGCGTACTGCGGGCGGCGGGCGAGCACCGTCGACCATGTGGTGCCGCGTGCCCAGGGCGGTCAGGACACCTGGTTGAACACGGTGGCGTCCTGCGCCGAGGACAATCACCGCAAGGCAGCCCGGACGCCGGAGCAGGCGGGGATGCCGCTGCTGCGGCAGCCGTTCGTACCGTCTCCGGCGGAGGCGATGCTGCTGGCTCTGGGGGCAGGTGAGCGGTCGGCGCTGCCGGAGTGGCTGGACCGCACCGCGGCGTAGCCGGCGTACGCATGTTGTCGTATGGGATGCCCTTCTCCCTTGCGGAGGTGGGCATCCGTGTGTCAGCGGAGCAGCAGCTGGACGATGGCGACCGTGCCGACCGCGACGATGAGTATGCGCAGGACGGTGGGGCTGAGGCGGCGTCCGATCTTGGCGCCGATCTGGCCGCCGAGTGCGGAGCCGGCCGCGATCAGTGCGACGGCCGTCCAGTCGAAGTCCGCGACGAAGAGGAAGAAGAGCGCGGCGATGCTGTTGACGACGGCGGCCAGGACGTTCTTGACGGCATTGAGACGCTGCATCGTGTCGTCGAGCAGCATGCCCATCAGGGAGAGGTAGATGATCCCCTGGGCGGCGGTGAAGTAGCCGCCGTAGACGCTGGCGAGCATCAGTCCGACGAAGAGGAGCGGGCCGCCGTCGGGGCGGGCGGGGGTGCCGGTGTGTTCGCGGCGGCGCTGGACCGCTTTGCTGATGCGTGGTTGCAGGATGACCAGGGCGAGGGCCAGGGCCACCAGGATCGGCACGATCGTCTCGAAGGCCGTGGAGGGCAGGGCCAGCAGGAGGGTGGCCCCGGTGAGACCGCCGATCAGGGCGCCGATGGCGAGCTTGCGGACGCGGCGGCCCTGTCCTGCGAGTTCCTCGCGGTAGCCGATGGCCCCGCTGATGGAACCGGGGATCAGACCGAGGGCGTTGGAGACGGTGGCCGTGACCGGGGGCAGGCCGGTGGCGAGCAGCACCGGGAAGGTGATCAGCGTTCCCGATCCGACGATCGCGTTGATCGTGCCGGCGCTGATGCCCGCGACGAAGACGGCAAGCATCTCCCAGATGGTCATGGTGAATCCCCCGTGCATGATCGGAGCTTGGTGCACTGATCATGCACGAGGGCGTGTACGCGTCAATCGACCGGGGGCTGCTCCCGGCGTTCCTTGCCGGTGTCGAATCCGGGGGCGCCGTTGCCGAGGTTGCCGAAGGCCCCGCTGAGGCCCTTGAGGGCGTCGCCGATCTCGCTGGGCACGATCCAGAGCTTGTTGGCGTCGCCCTCGGCGATCTTCGGGAGCATCTGGAGGTACTGGTACGAGAGGAGCTTCTGGTCCGGGTCGCCGGCGTGGATGGACTCGAAGACCGTACGGATGGCCTGGGCCTCGCCCTCGGCGCGCAGGGCCGAGGCCTTGGCCTCACCTTCGGCGCGCAGGATCGCGGACTGCTTCTCGCCCTCGGCGGTGAGGATCGCGGACTGCCGGGTTCCTTCGGCCTGGAGGATCGCGGCGCGCTTGTCGCGGTCGGCGCGCATCTGCTTCTCCATCGAGTCCTGGATGGAGGTGGGTGGTTCGATCGCCTTGAGTTCGACGCGGTTGACGCGGATGCCCCACTTGCCGGTCGCCTCGTCGAGGACTCCGCGGAGGGCGGCGTTGATCTCCTCGCGGGAGGTCAGGGTCCGCTCCAGGTCCATGCCACCGATGATGTTGCGAAGGGTGGTGACGGTGAGCTGCTCGATCGCCTGGATGTAGCTGGCGACTTCGTAGGTCGCGGCCCTTGCGTCGGTCACCTGGTAGTAGATGACGGTGTCGATGTTGACGACCAGGTTGTCCTGGGTGATCACCGGCTGGGGCGGGAACGGCACGACCTGTTCACGGAGGTCGATGCGGTTCCTGATGGAGTCGATGAATGGAACGACGATGTTCAGGCCTGCGTTGAGCGTGCGGGTGTAGCGGCCGAAGCGCTCGACGATGGCGGCGCTGGCCTGCGGGATGACCTGGATCGTCTTGATCAGGGCGATGAAGACGAGCACCACCAGAATGATCAGGACGATGATGATCGGTTGCATCGTGTTCCTCGTTGCCCTTCGGTTGCCGACGGATCGCGATGATCGAGGTCGAGTTCGCGGGAGGGGCCGTATGCCTCGACGGCCCCGATCTCATGATGATCGACTTCGAGTCTGACAGAACGCGCTCTGCTGTGTGGGTGGTTCGGTCACATGACGACTGCCGTAGCTCCGTCGATGTCGACGACATCGACCTGTTGGCCCGGGTCGAAGCTCTGGCCCTCGTCGAGGGCGCGGGCGGACCAGATCTCTCCGGCCAGCTTGATCCGGCCGCCGCTGCCGTCGACCCGTTCCAGGACGATGGCTTGACGGCCTTTCAGCGCATCGATGCCGGTGGCGAGTTGAGGTCGGTCGGCACGGTGTCTGGCGGCGATCGGGCGGACCACGGCGATGAGGGCCACGGAGACCGCGACGAATACCAGTACTTGGGCCACGATGCCGCCGCCGAGTGCCGCGACGACTGCCGCGGCGACCGCTCCGACGGCGAACATGCCGAACTCGGGCATCGCGGTCAGGACGAGCGGGATGCCCAGTCCCACCGCGCCGATCAGCCACCACACCCACGCGTCGATGTCCACGTGGTCATGGTAGGACTGCGGGTGCCCTCGCGGACAGGGCGCGGGCGGCCGGCTGCGGCGTTGTGTCCGGAGAGCGTCGTCCGGCTGCGGCTAGGAGAGCGGCAGTCCGTGGGCCGTGTAACGGTCGCCGGTGTGCTCGACGACGAGCGGCAGGCCGAAGCAGAGGGAGAGGTTGCGGGAGCTGAGCTCGGTCTCCATGGGGCCCGCGGCGAGCACCTTGCCCTGGCGGATCATCAGGACGTGGGTGAAGCCGGGGGCGATCTCCTCGACATGGTGGGTGACCATGATCATGGAGGGGGCGTACGGGTCGCGGGCCAGTCGGCCGAGGCGGCGGACCAGGTCCTCGCGGCCGCCGAGGTCGAGACCCGCGGCGGGCTCGTCGAGGAGCAGCAGCTCGGGGTCGGTCATCATGGCGCGGGCGATCAGGGTGCGCTTGCGCTCGCCCTCGGACAGGGTGCCGAACTTGCGGTCGAGGTACTCGGTCATGCCGAGCCGGTCGAGGAAGGCGCGGGCGCGCTCCTCGTCGACGGCTTCGTAGTTCTCGTGCCAGGTGGCGGTCATGCCGTAGGCGGCGGTGAGCACCGTCTGCAGAACGGTCTGGCGCCTGGGCAGCTTCTCGGCCATGGCGATGCCCGCGATACCGATGCGGGGGCGGAGTTCGAAGACATCGGTGCCGACGCCGCCGAGCTGCTCACCGAGGATCTTGGCGGTGCCGGTGCTCGGGAAGAGGTAGCTGGACGCGATGTTGAGGAGCGTGGTCTTGCCGGCGCCGTTCGGGCCGAGGATGACCCAGCGCTCACCTTCCTTGACCTGCCAGGAGACGTCGTCCACCAGAGCGCGTCCGTCGCGGACCACGGATACGTCCACCAGCTCCAGTACATCGCTCATGGCGCGTTGTCTCCCCATGCAGTGTCGAGATCGTCGCGTGCCTGTGGGCACAGCTCCCAGGGAAATCTACGCCACCGCAGGAGAGCTCCCGGCGCTGGGCCCGTGTGAGGACAGGCCCCGGGTCCGTTCCCTAGGCTGTTCCCATGCTTTCGGAACCACGCTCAGGGCTGCTGGCCGCTTGGGGAAACGCACTGCTGGCCGGACTTGTGTCGCCGGACGACGCGGCGCTCGCCATTGTCGGGGAGGACGCGGTGCACCGCGTCGAGGGACTGCCGGGTGAGACGGGGCCTGTCGGGCTCACGCTTGCGTTCGGACGGTTGCGGAGTCTGGGGGTGACCGGTTTCCGGGTCGCGCTGCCGGCGCCGGGGCATCCACTGGGGTTGAGCGGGCCGCCGGACTTCAATGCGCGGGCGTTGGATGCCGAGGAGGCGGTGGTCGCGTTCGGTGCGCCGTACGGGCTGGTTCCCGAGGTGCGTGAGGCGGGACCGGACGGGGATCTGCACGTCGAGGTGGTGTGGCGTTGTCTGCCGGTACGGGAGGCGCCGCCGGCCGATGTGCCGTCGCTGGGCGAGGCGGAGCGGGAGCTCGCCGAGGCGTTGCGGGATGCGACAGCGGTGCTGTCGCGGTTGGATGTGGCCGGTTCCGGGCCGGTGGCGGAGGCGGCGGTGGATGCGTACCGGGCGCGGACGGAGCGGGGGCGCGAGGTGCTGGCTCCGGGGTATCCGCCGCGGGCGGTGCGGGTGCTGGAGCTGGCGCAGCGGGTCGGGCTGTTGATCTCGGTGGCGTACGAGAACGGGCACGGCGGGGCCGTGAGCGCCTCGGAGATCGCGGCTCGGCAAGAGGCGCTGAGGCCGGTGGAGCGGGTGGCCCGGCGGGCGCAGGTTGCCGCGTACAACGCGTATGTGGAGGAGCGGGAGCGGGACCGGTAAGCCCTGGCGAGGCGTCTTGTCGCCCGGGGCCGTCCTGGAGCCCTTTCGTCTTCGGTCGCCGGACGGGCTCGAGTGTGCCGGTGCGGGCTTCGGATGTCGCCGGGCGGGCTCGATACGCCCGGCCGGCGACACAGGACCGTGAGGTCGGTCAGCCGTTCAGGCCGAGGTTGCCGAAGGCCGGGTTGAGCAGGCCGATCACGTTGACGGTGTTGCCGACCACGTTCACCGGAATGTGCACCGGGACCTGGACGACGTTGCCGCTGACCACGCCCGGGGAGTGGGTCGCGGCGCCGTGGGCGCCGGCGCCGTGGCCGGTGGCGGAGGCCGCGCCGGCACCGGCGGCGACGATTCCACCGGCGATCATGGTGACGGCTGCGGCCTTCTTCAGGTTCTTCACTTCAGGATCCTCCTAGCGTGGCTGCGGCCAGCCGCCGCAGCACCCTGGAGAACGTCTCGGGGTCGAACAGGTTGCGCCGTCCGGGTGACATACACCCGACAGTATGAATCTCGGTCCGGAGGGAGTCAGTCCGCTTCGGTGCCGGTCAGCCCGCGGCCCCGTGCCGGACGGCCCAGAGGGCCGCCTGGGTCCGATCCGAGAGATCGAGCTTCATCAGAATGTTCGAGACGTGTGTCTTGACGGTCTTCTCGGAGAGGACCAGCGCCCGCGCGATCTCTCGGTTGGACCGGCCGTCGGCGATCAGGCCCAGCACCTCCCGCTCCCGTTCGGTGAGGGTGCTTCCCCGCCCCGTACCGCCGCCCGCGTCGTCCTGGGCGAGCAGGGCTCCGGCGACCTCCGGCTGGAGCAGGACGTGGCCCGCGTTCACCGAGCGGATGGCGCCGGCCAGGGCGTCCGGGTCGACGTCCTTGTATACGTAACCGGAAGCTCCGGCTCGCAGGGCGGGGACCACGGTGCGCTGCTCGGTGAAGCTGGTGACGATGAGGACCTTGGCCGGGTTCTCCAGCTCGCGGAGCTTGCGCAGGGCCTCGATCCCGTCGGTGCCGGGCATCTTGATGTCCATCAGGACGACGTCGGGGCGGAGCTCCTCGGTCCTGGCCACCCCCTCGGCGCCGTCGGACGCCTCGCCGACCACTTCTATGTCGTCCTGGATCTCCAGGAATGTACGCAGACCGCGGCGGACCACCTGGTGGTCGTCGACCAGCAGCACCCTGATGATCTTGTCAGCCACCGGGTACCTCCATCTCGATCGTGGTGCCCTTGCCGGGCGCCGATTCAACGGTGAGCCTTCCGCCGACACCGCTTGCGCGGTCCCGCATCGATACCAGACCCAGGTGGCGGCCGGCCTGCCGGGTCGCCGTGGGTTCGAAGCCGCTGCCGTCGTCGGTGATCCGCAGCAGCGCGCCACTGCCGTGCCGGTCCAGGGTGACGTCGACGTGCTCGGCGCCCGAGTGGCGCAGTGCGTTGTGCAGCGCCTCCTGGGAGACCCGGAGCAGCGCTTCTTCCTGGGCGGCGGGCAGGGCCCGTACGCCCAGGCTCTCGAAGGTGACCCTGGCCGCATGGGCACGGTCCAGGACCTGGATCTGGGTACGGAGTGTGGCAATGAGGCCGTCCTCGTCGAGCGCGGCCGGGCGCAGTTCGACGACGGCGGCGCGCAGTTCGTCCACGGCTTCCGCGGCGAGCGCGGCGACCTGGTGGAGCTCGCCCTTGGCGCGGGCCGGGTCACGGTCCACCAGGGCGGTGGCGGCCTGGGCCGTCAGCCGCAGCGAGAACAGCTTCTGGCTGACCGCGTCGTGCAGCTCATGGGCGAGCCGGGAGCGCTCCTCGGCAATGGTGAGCTCGCGACTGCGTTCGTACAGACGGGCGTTGGTGAGGGCAATCGCCGCATGCTGCGCAAGGATCGACAGCAGTTCCTCGTCCTCGGCGGTGAAGCCGCAGCTGCCCTCGGGTTTGGGGCAGCGCTTGTTGGCGAGGAAGAGCGCGCCGATGATCTCGTCGCCGTCCCTGATGGGCAGGCCGAGGAAGTCGGACATGTCGGGGTGAGCGGCGGGCCAGCCCTCGAAGCGGGGATCCTTGCGGACGTCGGCAAGTCGCTCGGGCTTCGCCTCGTGGAGCATCGCGGCGAGGATGCCGTGCTGCCGGGGCAGGGGGCCGATGGCCTTCCACTGCTCGTCGCTGACGCCGTCGACGACGAACTGGGCGAAGCCGCCGTGGTCGTCGGGGACGCCCAGGGCGGCGTACTCGGCGTCCAGCAGTCGGCGGGCCGAGGCGACGATCGTCTTCAGGACATCACGCACTTCGAGATGCCGGCTCATGGCGAGCAGCGCGGCGCTCACCGCTGCGAGACCCGTCTGTGGGCGATGACTCATGGCCTCACCGTACCGGCGGGGCGGGGACGCCGTATCAGCCTGTGGACGGTGCCGATCGGGACGCAGGGACTAGGTCCGGCCCAGGTCCTGCGGGCCCGGGCCGAAGTGCCTTGTGATGGTGCAGCTCTTGGACGAGGCGCGGTACGGGGCGGCGTTTCTGCGTCGGGGTTGCCGAGGTTCATCGGTGCTTGCCCACGTAACAGGGGACGGTTGTCCTGCCTGTCGCGATGATTACGGGTGCTTCCAAGGGGCTGGGGCACGCGCTGAGGGGCGGTACTCGCGCGGCGGGGCCGCGCCCCGATGGTCCGGCCGGGACGGTCGCCCGTGTGCCGGGCGGCTCACGGCTCGTGCCGGCGGGGTCCTTGGGCGGTGTGGGCCAGGGGGCGCGGCTGTGGTGGGCGCGGGTGCCGGTGGATGTGCCGGGGCCGCTGTGGTGGGCGCGGGCGGCCGGTCCGCTACGCGTGCACGGAGCGGGGATCAGCCGCTGCCCGCGTACCGGACGGTGTTCGCGCTGCCCTCCCCCGGCGGCGGTTCGGCGCAGACGCCGAGCGGGCCGCACGCGCCCGAGGCCTCGCATCTGCTGATGTGGAGACGGTCGCGGGGCGGGATGCCCTGGCGTACGGATACGCCCAGGCGCTGCGCCATCGGTACCTCCGGCATGAGTCCGGGGACATCCATCTACCGCCTCCAGGGCCGGAACCTCACACTCCGAATTACTGAAGCAACGGGTGGTGAGTTTGTTACACGGTCGATGTGAGGCCGGGCATAGGACCCACGTCACTTACGAAGCCGGCTAGTGGGCACATAAGTGCCACATCAGTGGGCATGAGCGCGGACCGTCACGTTCGAGCGCGGCCGTGATCCACTATCCGGGGTCGTACGTCACACCTTTGCCACGGGATTTTGCTGACGCTAAGAATTGCACTCGTCCCCGACGGAGATGCGAAAACACGCTTCCCGTCTTCGTCCTCCGTGAGGACTCCCGCGATTCGTTAGAGGTCCTGTATGTCCCTGTCCAGCATCCCCGGCCGCCGTCGTCGCCTGAACAAGACCCAGAAGCTCTCCGTCGCGGGCATCTCCGCCATCGCTGTCGCATCGCTCTCGTTCTCGCTCGTCCCCGCCAATGCCGAAGGCAAGCCCGAGGCGCAGACCCCCGTGTCCGCCGCCCCCGTGGTCCTGGCATCGGTCGCCGGTACTCCGCAGGTCAAGGCCGTGCAGGCCAGCATCATCGAGCAGCACTCCACCGCCGAGCAGCTGGTGAAGGCCGCCGACCTCGCCAGGGCCAAGAAGGCCGCCGCCGTCAAGGCGAAGGCCGAGGCCGCCGCGAAGGCCAAGGCCGCCGCCGCTGCCGAGGTCAAGGCCCGTGCCGAGGCGAAGGCCAGGGCCGCTGCCCAGGTGAAGGCCAAGGCCGCCGCCGAGCGCACCGAGACGCAGGCCGCCAGCCGCTCCGAGGCCCGTACCCCGGTCTACGCCAACAACCTGGACGGCTGGATCAGCCAGGCCCTGGCCATCATGAAGGCCCACGGAATCCCCGGCTCGTACGACGGTCTGCACCGCAACATCATGCGGGAGTCCACCGGCAACCCGAACGCGGTCAACGGCTGGGACATCAACGCCCAGAACGGCACCCCGTCCTGCGGCCTGCTGCAGGTCATCCAGCCGACGTTCAACGCGTACCACGTTCCCGGCACGTCGACGAACATCTACGACCCGGTCGCCAACATCACGGCCGCGGCCAACTACGCCGCCGACCGTTACGGCTCGATCGACAACGTCAACAGCGCGTACTGATCGACTCCGGGCGTCCTCGGACGACATACGCATACGCCGAAGGGCGGCACCCCGCGCGGGGTGCCGCCCTTCGGCGTTCCGTGCCGCTGCCCGCGCCTACTTGCGCATGACCTCCGGCTCGTGGCGGCGCAGCAGTCGCGCGACCGCGATGCCGCAGATGATGCCGAGGAGCAGCAGTACCGAGATGTTCATCCCCCACTGACCGGCCGTGTGCTCCCACAACGGGTCCAGGTCGGTCGGGTTCTTCGGGTCCCACGGCGCCATGAGGTGCGAGAGGTCGAGCGTCGCGCCCGCGCCGGCGATGGCCCAGCGGGACGGCATCAGCCAGGCGAACTGCTCCAGGCCGGGCGATCCGTACACCTGGAAGAGGATGCCGGTGAAGACGACCTGGACGATGGCGAACATGACCAGCAACGGCATGGTCTTCTCGGCGGTCTTCACCAGTGAGGAGATCACCAGGCCGAACATCATCGAGGTGAAGCCGAGCACGATGATCGTCAGGCAGAGCTCGACGGCCGGCGGCATGATCAGGCCCTCTGCGGGCAGCTCGCGAGTGGCGAAGCCGATGCCGCAGATGATGACGCCCTGGATGGCCGTGATCACGCCGAGGACGATCACCTTGGACATCAAATAGGCGGAGCGGGACAGACCGGTGGCCCGTTCCCGTTCGTAGATGACACGTTCCTTGATCAGTTCTCGTACGGAGTTGGCCGCACCGGAGAAGCACATGCCGACCGCGAGGATCAGCATGATCGTTCCAGCGGCGCTGTTGAACCGGGACGGCGGGTCCGGCGGGGCCAGGCCGAACTTGGCCGGGATGACCACGCTGACGATGCCGAGCACGGCGGGCAGGATCACCATCAGGCCCATGAAGCCCTTGTCGGACGCGATCACCGAGATGTAGCGGCGCATAAGCGTCCACAGCTGAGCCGTCCAGCCCTGCGGCTTCGGCGGACGCATCTGCTGCGGGGGCGGCATGTGTACGGACTGCGCGGCGACGGCGTCGATGTCCGCGGCGTACATCTGGTAGTGCTGCGAACCGCGCCAGCGGCCCGCCCAGTCGTAGTCGCGGTAGTTCTCGAACGCGGAGAAGACGTCGGCCCAGGTGGTGTAGCCGAAGAAGTTGAGCGCTTCCTCCGGCGGACCGAAGTAGGCGACGGAACCGCCCGGCGCCATGACGAGCAGCTTGTCGCAGATCGCCAGCTCGGCGACGGAGTGCGTGACGACGAGGACCGTACGGCCGTCGTCGGCCAGGCCGCGCAGCAGCTGCATGACATCGCGGTCCATGCCCGGGTCGAGGCCGGAGGTCGGCTCGTCCAGGAAGATCAGCGACGGCTTGGTGAGCAGTTCCAGGGCCACGGAGACACGCTTGCGCTGGCCACCGGAGAGCGAGGTGACCTTCTTGTCCTTGTGGATGTCGAGCTTGAGCTCGGCAAGGACTTCGAGGATCCGGGCCTGGCGCTCGGCCTCGGTGGTGTCCGCGGGGAAGCGCAGCTTGGCCGCGTATTTGAGGGCCTTGGTGACCGTGAGTTCCTTGTGCAGAATGTCGTCCTGCGGAACCAGACCTATACGCTGGCGCAGCTCGGCGAACTGCTTGTACAGGTTCCGGTTGTCGTAGAGGACATCGCCCTGGTTGGCGGGCCGGTAGCCGGTGAGCGCCTTGAGCAGGGTGGACTTGCCGGATCCTGACGGGCCGATGACCGCGACGAGCGACTTCTCCGGGACGCCGAAGGAGACGTCCTTGAGGATCTGCTTCCCGCCGTCGACCGTCACCGTGAGGTGGCGGGCGGAGAAGGAGACCTCACCGGTGTCGACGAACTCCTCGAGCCGGTCGCCGACCAGGCGGAAGGTCGAGTGACCGACGCCGACGATGTCGTTCGGTCCGATGAGCGCGGAGCCGGACTTGGAGAGCGGCTGGCCATTGACGTAGGTGCCGTTGTGGGATCCGAGGTCACGGATCTCGAAGCGGCCGTCGGGCGTCGCGTGGAACTCGGCGTGGTGGCGCGAGACCTGGAGGTCGGAGACGACCAGTTCGTTCTCGAGCGCACGACCGATGCGCATGACACGGCCGAGGGCCAGCTGGTGGAACGTGGTCGGGCTGCGGTCGCCGTACACCGGCGGCGCCCCCGCGACACCGCCGGGGCCGCCCGCGCCGGGCGTCCTCGCCATGCCCTGCTGATGCGGGACCTGGGGCTGTTGGGGCTGCGCGGGCTGCTGCTGCGGCTGGACCTGAGGGGCCTGCTGCCAGCCCTGCTGCGGCTGTTGCTGCTGCGGCGGAACGGGGGCCTGCCGGCCGGCGCCACCCTGCTGGGGCTGCTGGACAGGGGTCTGCTGCGCGCCCGCGCCCTGCCCGCTGTACACATCGGCGCCCGCTGCGGCGCCGATGCTCAGCCGCGGTCCGTCAGTGGCATTGCCCAGGTGCACGGCGGAGCCGGGACCGATTTCCAGTTGATGGATCCGTCGGCCCTGCACATAGGTGCCGTTGGTGCTGCCGTGGTCCTCGATGAACCAACTGTGGCCCCCCCAGCTGATCGTGGCATGCCGCCACGACACCCTGGCGTCGTCGATCGTCAGGTCGCCCTGCGGATCGCGCCCGAGGGTGTACGACCTGGACGGATCGAGCGTCCAGGTCCTGCCATTCAATTCCAGTACGAGTTCCGGCACTCCGCGCCCCACTAGTTGTCCCCCGAGTTACCCCCATCACAGGGAGTCTAGGGATGCTGAACATCGTGGGGAACTATTCCAGGAGCAGTCCCCGATACGAAAGTCGGGCAGGGTGAAGACCCTGCCGAGACCTGCGTCGTTGTGCCGTCGAACCGGGAGGAACGGGCCCGGGGAGTGGCAAGTCCCATGAGTGCGTACGAGTGCGTGCGGACCGTGAGCGAAGAGGCCGGCCCGATCCGCCCCGGCCCGCTCGGATCCGCCCTCGGTCGCCGGGCGTGCCCGAGCGCGTGCCGTCCGTCGCCGCGCCTGTGCTCCGGGCGGGGGTACGGGGACGACGCGCTGTCCGGTCCTCGGGACGGGCCTCCGGTGCGATGAGGCGGACCGATACGGTGGGAGCACCATGAGCGCATCTCAGCCACCTCAGTCTTCCCCGTCTCCTGAGCCCCCTGAGTCCCGTCAGGGCACGGACACACCCACCCTTCTCGTGAAGATCTTCGGGAAGGACCGCCCCGGGATCACCGCCGGGCTCTTCGACACCCTCGCCGCCTACTCGGTCGATGTCGTCGACATCGAGCAGGTCGTCACCCGTGGCCGCATCGTCCTGTGCGCGCTGGTCACCGCCCCGACCGCGGGCGGTACCACCGAGGGCGACCTGCGGGCGACCGTGCACAGCTGGGCCGATTCGCTGAAGCTGCAGGCCGAGATCATCTCCGGTACGGGTGACAACCGGCCGCGTGGCTACGGGCGTTCCCATGTGACGGTGCTCGGGCACCCGTTGACCGCGGAGTCGACCGCCGCCATAGCGGCCACGATCACCTCGACCGGCGGGAACATCGACCGGATCTTCCGGCTCGCCAAGTATCCGGTCACGGCAGTCGAGTTCGCGGTGTCCGGGACCGGGACCGAGGAGCTGCGGACGGCACTGGCGACGGAGTCCGCCGGGATCGGTGTCGATGTGGCGGTGGTGTCGGCCGGGCTGAGCCGCCGGGCGCAGCGGCTGGTCGTCATGGACGTCGACTCGACGCTCATCCAGGACGAGGTCATCGAGCTCTTCGCCGCCCATGCCGGCTGCGAGGACAAGGTCGCCGAGGTCACCGAGCAGGCGATGCGCGGCGAGCTCGATTTCGAGCAGTCGCTGCACGCACGGGTGGCGCTGCTGGCCGGGCTCGATGTGTCGGTGGTGGACAAGGTGCGCGCCGAGGTGCGGCTGACGCCGGGCGCCCGCACCCTGATCCGTACGCTGAAGCGGCTCGGCTACCAAGTGGGCGTGGTTTCGGGCGGTTTCACCCAGGTGACCGACGATCTGAAGGAACGGCTCGGGCTCGACTTCGCCTCCGCCAACACCTTGGAAGTGGTCGACGGAAAACTCACCGGACGGGTCGTCGGCGACATCGTCGACCGGGCCGGCAAGGCCCGGCTGCTGCGCAGTTTCGCCGCGCAGGCCGGGGTGCCGCTGGCACAGACCGTCGCGATCGGTGACGGTGCGAACGACCTCGACATGCTGAACACCGCCGGGCTCGGGGTGGCCTTCAACGCCAAGCCGGTGGTCCGCGAGGCCGCGCACACCGCGGTGAACGTACCGTTCCTGGACACGGTGCTGTACCTGCTCGGCATCACCCGCGAGGAGGTCGAGGCCGCCGACGGTCTCGTCGACTGACGCGTAGCCGCCTACGAGCAGGGCCCCGGTCGTTTCCGCACCGGGGCCCTGCTCGTACGACAGCGGAAATCCGTACGACGGCGGGGGCCGTACGGCAGCGGGATCAATCGTTGGGCGTCCAGTACTCGACCAGCTTGCCCACTCCGTGCTCCACGCCCTTCCAGGAGCCGGAGAACTCGACGACGGCGAAGGCGGCGGTCGGGAAGCCGCCGCGGTTCATCCGGGCCAGGGCGTCACCCTCGGCCGATTCCGAGAGGGCGTCGGCGACAGCGTGCATACCGGGGTTGTGGCCGATCACCAGAAGGTCGTGCACATCGTCGGGGGTCTCGTTGATCAGGGCGATCAGTTGGCCGGGAGACGCCTCGTACAGTCGCTCCTCGTACACGGTCCTGGGACGGTGCGGCATCTCGTGCACCGCCAGCTTCCACGTCTCGCGCGTCCTGACAGCGGTCGAGCAGAGGGCCAGATCGAGAACGATCCCGGAGTCGACGAGTTTGCGGCCTGCTACGGGGGCATCCTTGCGGCCGCGCTCCGCGAGCGGCCTCTCATGGTCGGAATCCTGCGACCATTCCGCCTTTGCATGCCTGAGAAGGACGATCCTGCGAGGTGTATCGACGCTCATACACCTCAGCTTCGCACGAAATGTGCCGCCCGGCGCAGGGTGTTGAAGGGCTCCTGCGGTGGGCGCGTGAGCCCTCAGCGGGTCATCAGGGTCATGATTCGCTCAAGCAACCGGCCGACCACGGGGTCGGTCGTCGCCGCGTGTGCCTCGCCGGATCCCACGATCAACAGCAGGAGCGCGGCGAACCCGATCGCGGGCAGCGCTACGGCCCACCACGGCAGCCGGACCTCGACGCTGCCCGTGGCCGGGTGGGTGTACGGGGTGTGCGTACGGGCCGACATGTCCGCCTCCGTGGGTCATCGGTTCTGATACTCAGAACCTACGGATGCGGGGGCGCCGGTCCCATCCGGTGACCCACCCACTCGACCCTGACCCTGGCCCCCTAGGGGATGGTGGTGCCAGCACCACCATCGGCCGTCGGGGGCCGCGCGGCTCAGGGGGATGCGACCGAGGCGATCACCGCGATGATCACGGTGACCAGCAGCATCGCCCCGAGCACGAGGAGAAGCTTCTTCTGACCGTTCTGGGGATTCGGGTCGAGCACAGGAGACATGGACTCAGTCTCGCATCTCAGCATTCGTCCTCGATCGTCCGGTCCCGCCCGGCCAGGATTCCGGCCACCATCTGCGGCACCATGAGGCCCGCCATCAGTGCGATCGGCAGCCCCCAGCCACCGCTGTGCTGGTGGAGCACGCCGACGAGCAGCGGGCCGGGGATCGAGATCAGATAGCCGGTGGACTGTGCGAACGCGGACAGCCGGACCACTCCGGCGCCGCTGCGCGACCGCATGCCGATCATGGTCAGGGCGAGCGGGAAGGCGCAGTTCGAGATGCCGAGGAGCAGCGCCCAGGCCCAGGCCCCGCCCGCCGGTGCGAGGTAGAGGCCCGCGTATCCGATGAGTCCGCAGCTGCCGAGGAGGACGACTATCGGGCCCTGGGTCCTCATCCGGGTGGCGACTCGAGGGATGACGAAGGCGAGCGGCACGCCCATCGCCATGGTCACGGCGAGCAGAACGCCCGCCGTACCGGCCGAGACCCCCGCGTCGCGGAAGATCTGCGGCATCCATCCCATGGTGATGTACGCGGCGGTGGCCTGCAGGCCGAAGAAGCAGGCGAGGCCCCACGCGGTACGGCTGCGGGTGATCCTGAGCGCCGGGACGTCCCTGTGGTGGGCGGCGGGCTGCCCGGGGGCGCCGCGCCGGTCCCGTACCAGCGGGATCCAGGGCAGGATCGCGGCGGCGGCGAGCACGGCCCAGATGCCGAGGCCCGCCTTCCAGCTGCCGCCAAGGGCATTGGTCATGGGCACGGTCACTGCGGCGGCGAGCGAGGTGCCGAGGGCCAGAGCCATCGAGTAGAGCCCGGTCATGGAGCCGACGCGGTCCGGGAACCAGCGCTTGACGATCACCGGCATCAGGACGTTGCTGACGGCGATGCCCATGAGGGCCAGCGCGCTCGCGGCGAGGAAGCCGGCCGTGCCGCCGACGAGGGGCCGGATCACCAGACCGGTCGTGATGGCGATCATGCCGGCGCAGACGACCGCGCCCGGGCCGAAGCGGCGGGCGAGGCGGGGCGCCATGACGCCGAAGATCGCGAAGCAGAGCGGCGGTACCGAGGTGAGGACACCGGCGGCGCCGGCGCTCATGTGCAGCCCGTCCTGCACCTCTTCGAGGAGGGCGCCGAGGCTGGTGATGGCGGGGCGGAGGTTGAGCGCGGTGAGGACGAGCCCGATGGTGACCAGCCGGAGCAGCCATGGGGAAGGCCCGGCGGCGGCCTGTGCCGTCTGCGGGGCCTGTGCGGCTTGCGGGGCCGGGGTTTTCGTGGGGACGTCCGCCGTGATGGCGGGGCTCAGGGTCCGGGTCCGGTGCTGGGTCTCGTCGGGCATGAGGCCCATCATAGAATCATGGGATGATTGATTGTCCAATCCTCCGGTAGCTCCTCTGAGACCATTCGCTGCAAGCAGAGCAACCCCCATCACCCCCCATCACCCCTCATCACCCCTCATCACCCCTCATCACCCCAGCAACCCGAGCAAGGAGCACCATGGCGCTGACGTCTCCGCGGCGTTCGGCACTCGCCGACCAGGTGATTGCCCAGCTGAGGAACCAGATCACCTCGGGCGAGTGGCCCGTGGGTTCACGGATTCCCACCGAGCCCGAGCTGGTGGAGCAGCTGGGGGTGGCCCGTAACACCGTCCGCGAGGCCGTGCGCGCGCTCGCACACAACGGCCTGCTCGACATCCGGCAGGGCTCGGGCACCTATGTCGTCGCCATCAGCGAACTGGCCGGAGTGATGCACCGCCGCTTCGCCTCCGCCGATCCGCGCCATGTCGCCGAGCTGCGCTCCACCCTGGAGTCGTCGGCGGCGCGGCTGGCCGCCGGCCGGCGCACCGAGCGGGATCTGAAGCAGCTGGACGCACTCATGGCGCGCCGGGAGGAGACCTGGGCCGCGGGCGACGCCGAGGCGTTCGTCGCGGCGGACGCGACACTGCATCTGGCCGTGGTCGCGGCCTCGCACAACGACGTGCTGACCGGCCTCTACGCCGACCTGGGCGATCTGCTGCGCGACTATCTCAGGGTCGATATCGGTCATGAGCTGCGGCCGGAGAACCACATGGACCACGGCCGGCTGGTCGAGGCGATCCGGGCCGGGGACGCGGAGACGGCGGCGGCCGAGGCCGCGAGTCATGCACTGAGCTGTCTGGTGGACCGGGTCTAGGCCGGACGGCGCTGGAGCGCGTCCTGCACCCGGTGCGTGATCCAGACGGAGCCGACTTCCTTCCAGCACCGGTCGTCGAGCCGCACGGTCTGTCCCGGTCCCACGTCGACCGGGGTGGCGTCCGTGTCTATGTCCCACCAGCGGCGGCATTCCGTGTGCAGCTGCACGCGGTCGGTGGCGGGGTACGGGTTGTGGCAGTAGGCGACGACCCGGGAGCCCCGGACCGACGTACGGCATTCGGATCCGGCGGGGTCGGGGGTCGGAGCGGCGGGCGCGGACGCCCCGGCTCCTGCCCGCCCCGCCATGGATATGCATACGGGGGCGAGAAGTGCGGCGACGGCTATGGAGGCCGCCAGCAGCGTCCAGGTTCGGCGACGTGTGGAGCGCACAGCGACCTCCTCCCCGCAGCCTGACCAAAAGTCCGGTTCCACCACATTCTGCGGTGGATCGACCATCTTTTCGACTCGAACGGGTCGGGGTCGGGCGCGGACGCACGACGGCCGCGTACCGCCTGATCGGAGGCGGTACGCGGCCGTGCCACAGTCTGTTGTGCGGGATCCTGCTTGTGCGGATCAGGCGCCCATCATGTGCACGCCACCGTCGACGTGGATGATCTCGCCCGTGGTCTTCGGGAAGAAGTCCGAGAGCAGGGCGACGACACCGCGGCCGGCCGGCTCCGGGTCCGACATGTTCCAGGCCAGCGGGGAGCGGCTGTTCCACACGTCCGCGAGCTCGGAGAAGCCCGGGATGGACTTCGCGGCCATGGAGCCGATCGGTCCGGCCGAGATCAGGTTGCAGCGGATGTCGTCCTTGCCCAGATCGCGGGCGAGGTAGCGGGAGGTGGCCTCCAGCGCGGCCTTGGCCGGGCCCATCCAGTCGTACTGCGGCCAGGCGTACTGCGCGTCGAAGGTGAGACCGACGATCGAGCCGCCCTCGCTCATCAGCGGCTTGCAGGCCATGGCGAGCGACTTCAGCGAGAACGCCGAGACGTGCATCGCGGTGGAGACGGACTCGAACGGGGTGTTCAGGAAGTTGCCGCCGAGCGCGTCCTGCGGCGCGAAGCCGATGGAGTGCACGACACCGTCGAGCGAACCGAGCTCGTCACGGACCAGACCGGCGAGACGGTCCAGGTGCTCGGCGTTGGTCACATCCAGCTCGATGACCTTGGCCGGCTTCGGCAGCTTCTTGGCGATGCGCTCCGTCAGCGTGGGCCGGGGGAAGGCGGTCAGGATGACTTCGGCACCCTGCTCCTGGGCCACCTTGGCGGTGTGGAAGGCGATGGACGACTCCATCAGCACACCGGTGATGAGGATGCGCTTGCCGTCGAGAATTCCGCTCATGGTGATCAGTGACCCATGCCCAATCCGCCGTCAACGGGAATGACGGCTCCAGTGATGTACGACGCGTCGTCGGAGGCGAGGAAGCGCACTGCGGCGGCGATCTCCTCGGGCTGCGCGTAGCGGCCGAGCGGCACCTGGGACACGATGCCCTTGCGCTGCTCCTCGGTGAGCACCTGGGTCATGTCGGTGTCGACGAAGCCGGGTGCGACGACGTTGAAGGTGATGTTCCGCGAGCCGAGTTCACGGGCCAGCGACCGGGCGAAGCCGACCAGACCCGCCTTGGAGGCGGCGTAGTTCGCCTGCCCTGCCGAGCCGAGGAGCCCGACGACGGAGGAGATGAGGACGACACGGCCCTTCTTGGCGCGCAGCATGCCGCGGTTGGCACGCTTGACGACCCGGAAGGTGCCGGTGAGGTTGGTGTCGAGTACGGACGTGAAGTCCTCCTCGGACATCCGCATCAGCAACTGGTCCTTGGTGATACCGGCGTTGGCGACCAGTACCTCGACGGGACCGTGCTTGTCCTCGATCTCCTTGTAGGCCTGCTCCACCTGTTCGGCGTCCGTGATGTCGCACCGAACGGCCAGAACGCCCGCCTCGGTGAGGATCTGGGGGGGCTCGCCCGAGCGGTACGTGATCGCGACCTTGTCGCCGTTTTCGGCGAAAGCGCGGGCGATGGCGAGGCCGATGCCCCGGTTTCCTCCGGTGACGAGAACCGAGCGGCTCAACGGATCACCCTTTCGATAGCGGTCTGGTACCTCGAAAACCTATCGGTACCACTCACCCCACGGGGAATCGGCCCCTGACAGCGCCTTCCGCCGGGCACTGTGGGGTTCCTACAGTTGGCACCCGGCCCGGCCTCATTCCGCCATTCCGGGCGCATGCGCGGAGAGGCCCTCTTCCCTCGCTGAGTCGAGCATGCGCTTGTCGTACGTGATCAGGGAGTCAAGAGCTCCGTCGATGACGAGCGCGCTCGCGACGTGAATGGCATCAAGGGATCTCAGGGCCCCCGAGACCCTGGTGGCCAGATCCCGGACCTCTTCCGTCAGCAGGATCTCGGTGACCATCCCGTCCAGATCCGACAGTGCGTTGGGGAATGATCCGGCCTTGTCGAGCTGCCGGACGGTCTCGACGATGCCGATGGTGCTGGTGGCCAAGGGCAGTCCGGGCCGGTCGGACAGGAATGTCCTGAGCTCGGCGGCACCCGGCCTGCCTGTGAGCAGAGTGATGAGCGCCGAGGAATCCATGTAGATCAACGGTCGTCCTCCTCGCGTTCGGCCAGGAGAAGCTCCAGCGGATCGGGGGCGCCTGGGGGGAGGTCGTAGCGCGGGAAGTGGTCGAGGTCCGAGGTGGTCGCGGCCTTGAGCCGGATCTTCCCCTGAGCCACCAGGTCCGCGTACCGGGATGTCGCCCCGGAGCCGGGCAGCAGTATGGCGATCACCTTGCCGTGCCGGGTGACCTGGACCGCCTCCCCCTTCTCCACGCGGGCGAAGACGGCGCTCGGGTTGTACGAGAACTCTCGGACGGAGATTGCGCTCATCGGGGCTCCCTTCGGCCACCACCGCAGAATGTACCTATATTTTTGAATCGTACCTACAACGGGGCGCATCGACACAGGTCCGGGCAACCACTGCAAGGCGATGCCCCTTGACTCAGCCCCCACCACTCCCGCCCCGCGAGGCTCATCCCACCGGGCATGGCACGCAACATCGGATCTGCTTGCCGATCGACGACCGGACCACGTGTCAGCCCGGCGCGAGCAGATCCAGCAACGCGAGGCCGCGACCGGCCTCGGCCTCCGCGTCATCCAGCGCGATACCGCGACGGCGCGGAACGGTGCGGGGTCCGGGTCATGGACATTGACCGCGACCCCGAAGGCCGCGGCGTACACCTCCACCACCACGGGCACGTGATCCCCGCAGGCCCGGACGGCGTTCCCGACGAGCTCCGACACGACGAGCTGCGCGGTGTCGGCCACGTCGCCCTGCACGCCGAGTTCGGCCAGGGCCTTGGCGGTGAGCTCACGTACAGAGACTTACCTTGAGGGCGAAGGAGCGTCGCCCTTCGCGAAGGCGTTCGAGCGGATTCGTGCCACGGCGCTGTCCACGGAGGATTCGGCCGCACGCATAGCTGAGATGGAAGAAGGCCACAGAAGGTGAACGCGCCCGAGGCGGAGCTGTTCGGACATGACCTTTCGATCGTGTCCTGGCGCAGGTCCTCCGCCAGTGGAGCCGAGAACAACTGCGTAGAGGTCGCCAACCTCCCCGGAGGAGCAACGGCGGTACGCGACTCGAAAGACCCTGCACGCACCCCCCTGCGGTTCACGGCCTCGGGGTGGGCCGCGTTCAGGGCGGGCGTGATCGACGGCGACCTGTGATCGGTTGCGGCACGCGGACGGCCGTCCGCCCGAGGATGCCGTCCGGGCGGGCGGCCGTTGCTGTGCGCGAGTATGTGTCTCATCCTCGCCCCGAGGAAGTCGAGCTGTACGTCGGCCGAGGCGGCTTGCCCGAGGGGCCATCCCGTAGGAGATAAAGCTCTGTCCGAGGAACCGTGATCGGATCCAGGACTCGGGTGGCCCACGCCGAACCGGTTGACGAGCCCGGCACGATCGTCCGGGAAACCTATAGCCGGTCGCCGTCGACGCACGGCATGGTTCACTGCGGAAACATGCCGAAAAAACGGAGTGCTACATGCCTCATGAGGTAGATCAGTCGTTCCTGGCCCTGCCCCTGCGGGCCCTCGCCGACGCGGCGCTGGCCCGTGCCCGTGCGCTGGGGGCCGCGCATGCCGACTTCCGGTTCGAGCGGGTGCGCAGCGCGTCCTGGCGGCTGCGGGACGCCCGGCCCGCCGGGACCTCGGACACCACCGATCTCGGGTACGCGGTGCGCGTCGTGCACGGTGGGGCGTGGGGGTTCGCGTCCGGCGTGGATCTGACGATGGACGCCGCGGCGAAGGTGGCCTCGCAGGCCGTCGCCATGGCGAAGCTGTCGGCGAAGGTGATCGCGGCGGCCGGCTCCGACGAGCGGGTCGAGCTGGCGGACGAGCCGGTGCACGGTGAGCGGACCTGGGTCTCGGCGTACGACATCAACCCCTTCGACGTACCGGACGAGGAGAAGGCGGGGCTGCTCGCCGAATGGAGCAGCCGGCTCCTGGGCGCCGAGGGCGTCGCGCATGTGGACGCCTCGCTGATGACCGTCCACGAGAACAAGTTCTACGCGGACACGGCGGGCACCGTCACCACCCAGCAGCGGGTGCGGCTGCATCCGCAGTTCACCGCGGTCGCCGTGGACGGGACCACCGGTGAGTTCGACTCCATGCGGACGATCGCCCCGCCGGTGGGCCGCGGCTGGGAGTACCTCACCGGGACCGGCTGGGACTGGGACGCCGAGCTGGAGCAGATCCCGGGGCTGCTCGCCGAGAAGATGCGGGCGCCGAGCGTCGAGGCGGGGACGTACGACCTGGTCGTCGACCCGTCCAATCTCTGGCTGACCATCCATGAGTCGATCGGCCACGCCACCGAGCTGGACCGGGCACTGGGGTACGAGGCGGCGTATGCCGGGACCTCGTTCGCCACCTTCGACCAGCTGGGAAAGCTGGCGTACGGCTCCCCCGTGATGAATGTGACGGGCGACCGCACCGCCGAGCACGGGCTCGCGACCATCGGGTACGACGACGAGGGTGTCGAGGCGCAGTCCTGGGACCTGATCAAGGACGGGACACTGGTCGGGTACCAGCTGGACCGGCGGATCGCGAAGCTGACGGGTCTGGGCCGTTCCAACGGCTGCGCGTACGCGGACTCGCCGGGCCATGTCCCCGTGCAGCGGATGGCGAACGTGTCGCTGCGGCCGGATCCGGGCGGGCTGTCCACGGAGGATCTGATCGGCGGGGTGGAGCGCGGGATCTATGTGGTCGGCGACCGGTCCTGGTCGATCGACATGCAGAGGTACAACTTTCAATTTACCGGGCAGCGGTTCTTCCGGATCGAGAACGGCAGGCTGGCCGGGCAGCTGCGCGATGTCGCGTACCAGGCCACGACGACGGACTTCTGGGGCTCGATGGAGAAGGTCGGCGGCCCGCAGACGTATGTCCTGGGCGGCGCCTTCAACTGCGGCAAGGCCCAGCCGGGCCAGGTCGCGGCCGTCTCGCACGGCTGCCCGTCCGCCCTCTTCCGGGGCGTGAACATCCTCAATACGACGCAGGAGGCCGGACGATGAGCGGTCACCACGGAACCGGCTGGGGGTCCGGCCCGCGGCGCAGCCGCAATCGGATGCAGTGTCCCCCGGGACAGCACAGTCTCAATACGACGCAGGAGGCCGGACGATGAGCCGCGTCAGCAAGCCGCACGAGATCGTCGAGCGAGCGCTCGAACTGTCCACCGCCGACGGCTGTGTCGTCATCGCCGACGAGGGGTCGTCCGCGAATCTGCGCTGGGCCGGCAATGCGCTCACCACGAACGGGGTGACGCGGGGGCGGACCCTGACCGTCATCGCGACGGTCGACGGTGCGCAGGGCACCGCGTCCGGGGTGGTGTCGCGGTCCGCCGTCACCGCCGACGACCTGGAACCGCTGGTGCGGGCCGCCGAGGCCGCCGCGCGCGGGGCCGGTCCGGCGGAGGACGCGCAGCCGCTGGTCGACGGGGCGCCCTCGTCGCCCGATTTCACGGACGCGCCGGCCGAGACGGGTTCCGACGTCTTCGCGGAGTTCGCCCCGGCGCTCGGCGACGCCTTCGCCCGTGCCCGCTCCGGTGGCCGTGAGCTGTACGGCTTCGCCCACCACCAGCTGACCTCGACGTACCTCGGTACGTCTACGGGGCTGCGGCTGCGCCACGACCAGCCCAACGGGACACTGGAGCTCAACGCCAAGTCCCCCGACCGGACCCGTTCGACCTGGGCGGGCCGCTCCACGCGCGACTTCAAGGATGTCGATCCGGCCGAGCTCGACGCGGAGCTGGCGCAGCGGCTGCGCTGGGCGGAGCGCCGTATCGAGCTGCCCGCCGGGCGGTACGAGACGCTGCTGCCGCCGACCGCCGTGGCCGATCTGCTGATCTACCAGCTGTGGTCGTCGACGGCACGGGACGCCGCGGAGGGCCGGACGGTGTTCTCCAAGCCGGGCGGCGGGACGAGGATCGGCGAGACCCTGTCCGAGCTGCCGCTGTCGCTGCGCAGCGACCCGCACGCGCCGGGCCTGGAGTCGGCGCCGTTCGTGATCGCCCATGCCTCCGGGGACGGCGCTTCCGTCTTCGACAACGGTCTGCCGCTGACGTCGACCGACTGGATCCGGGAGGGCAGGCTGGAGCATCTGACGACCACGCGGCACACGGCCGGGCTGACCGGGCTGCCGGTCGCGCCGGCGATCGACAACCTGGTGCTGGAGGGCGGCGGTGAGCAGTCCCTGGAGGAGATGGTGGCCGCGACGACCGGCCGCGGGCTGCTGCTGACCTGCATGTGGTACATCCGGGAGGTCGATCCGGCGACACTCCTGCTCACCGGGCTGACCCGCGACGGGGTGTATCTCGTCGAGGGCGGCGAGGTCGTCGGCGAGGTGAACAACTTCCGGTTCAACGAGTCGCCGGTGGATCTGCTGTCGCGGGCCACGGAAGCGGGCCGTACGGAGAAGACGCTGCCGCGCGAGTGGGGAGACTGGTTCACCCGGGCCGCCATGCCCGCGCTGCGGATCCCGGACTTCAACATGAGCTCGGTGAGCCCGGGCGTGTGACCCGCCTAGACTGACTGTTGCCTTTCGATACACGTAGCTGAGGAGACACGGAACCGTGACGGACATCGTCGACGAGCTGAAGTGGCGTGGGCTGTTCGCCCAGTCCACTGATGAGGACGCACTGCGCAAGGCTCTCGCGGACGGTCCCGTCACGTTCTATTGCGGCTACGACCCCACCGCGGCGAGTCTGCACGTCGGCCATCTGGTGCAGGTGCTCACCATGCGCCGGCTCCAGCAGGCCGGTCTGCGGCCGCTCGCCCTGGTGGGCGGGGCCACCGGTCAGATCGGTGACCCGCGGCCGACCGCCGAGCGCACGCTGAACGACCCGGAGACGGTCGCCAACTGGGTGTCGCGGCTGCGGTCCCAGATCGAGCCGTTCCTGTCCTTCGAGGGCGAGAACGCGGCGGTCATGGTCAACAACCTGGACTGGACCGCGGGCATGTCCGCGATCGAGTTCCTCCGGGACATCGGCAAGCACTTCCGCGTCAACAAGATGCTGACCAAGGACTCCATCGCCCGGCGGCTGGAGTCCGACGAGGGCATCAGCTACACCGAGTTCAGCTACCAGCTGCTCCAGAGCATGGACTACCTGGAGCTGTACCGGCGCTACGGCTGCACCCTCCAGCAGGGCGGCAGCGACCAGTGGGGCAATCTCACCGCGGGCCTCGACCTGATCCACCGCCTGGAGCCGGGCGCCGAGGTGCACGCGCTGGCGACCCCGCTGATGACGAAGGCGGACGGGACCAAGTTCGGCAAGTCCGAGAGCGGGGCCGTCTGGCTCGACCCGGCGATGACGACGCCGTACGCGTTCTACCAGTTCTGGCTGAACGTGGACGACCGGGACATCTCCCGGTACATGCGCATCCTCAGCTTCCAGAGCCCCGCGGAACTGGCGGAGCTGGAGAAGGTCACCGAGGAGCGTCCGCAGGCCCGGACGGCGCAGCGCGCGCTGGCCGAGGAGCTGACGACGCTGGTGCACGGCGCCGACCAGTGCGCTGCGGTCATCGCGGCGTCGAAGGCGCTCTTCGGCCAGGGTGAGCTCGGCGAGCTGGACGAGGCGACGCTGAGCACCGCACTGTCCGAGGTGCCGCACGCGCAGGTCACCGAGCTCGGCCCGCTGGTGGACCTCCTGGTGGAGGTCGGCCTGGCGCCGAGCAAGTCGGGCGCCCGCCGCACGGTGAAGGAGGGCGGTGCGTACGTGAACAATGTCAAGGTCACGGACGGCGAGAGCGCACCGGCCCGCGAGGAGCTGCTGCACGGGCGCTGGCTGGTGCTGCGCCGGGGCAAGAAGAACCTCGCCGCCGTCGAGGTCACCGGCTGAGCCCTGAACGTCGGCGCTGCGGCCGGACACGCGTGACGCGTGTCCGGCCGCAGTGCGTGTGGCCCGGTGGCCCGGGCCGTCTGCCGGCTCAGGCCTCGTCTTGGCGGGAGGCCGTCTGCCGGCTCAGGCCTTCTGTCTGGTGCCGCGGAGCGAGGCCCACAGCATGTCGCCGACACCTACGATGACCACGGCACCGATCAGCTGGAACAGATGGCGCGTCCAGTCGATGCCCTTGGTCTCGTTGACACCGATCCAGGTGGCGACGGCATTGCCGAGGACGCTGCCGATGATGCCGAAGATCGTCGTCAGCCAGAGTGGGATGTTCTGTTTTCCGGGCAGGATCGCCTTCGCGATCAGACCGAGCACCAGACCCACGATGATTGCCCACAACCAGCCCATGTCGCCTCCTCGTGCGACGCGATGTCGCGCATGTGCGCCCAGTCTCGGCCCGTGGGCCGTACGCCGCATGTCGGACGCGTCCGTATGCACGGCACGGCTGCCGATAGGCACGAATGCGGCGCGCCCCGGTCTCGAAGCCGTCGCACACCGGGCGTACGGTGGATGCGGTCCGGTCCGGGGAGCGTCCGGCGCGGGAATGAGGTCTCCCCGGCCGGCGAGGCGCTGGGGGAAGGGTGGTGGAGACGTGATGCGGAAGCAGAGCGGTGCCGAGGTCTTCCGGATCACGGGGGCCCGTCAGGGGCTCGCGGACGATGTGCGCGGCAGGCAGCGGCGCTATGTGATCTCGATGTCCGTGCGGACGGTTTCGGTGATCCTGGCCGCCGTGCTGTGGAACGTCGAGCGGTATGTCGCGATCGTGGCGCTGGCACTCGGCGCCCTGCTCCCGTACGTGGCGGTGGTCATCGCCAACGCGGGCCGGGAGAACACCCCTTCGCTTCCTTCGACCTTCGTCCCGGCGCCGATGCGTCCGGCGCTCGACGCGGCTCCCGTGGCCGAATCCGAGCAGTCCGGTCCGGAGGCCGACGGGGACCGGCGCGGCGGGGAATCGGCATGACCGAATCGGCATAAGCACAGTTGGGGCCGGACCGCACTCAAGGCTCAAGAAAACCTCAGATCAATCATGAAGTTACGGTGCACCGCACCCCGGTCTGCGTGACATACTTCGTAGGCGCTCCGCATCCCCCGTCGGAGCGACAGACCGACGCCGGGCAGCTCCCCCCGTGGCTGCTCGGCGTCGCTTTTTCGCCGGTTTTCTCCGGCAGGGGATGCGTCGGGCGGCCGGCCCGTGGGGCCGGCACAGGCGCTGACCTAGGGTTGAGTGCGTGAACTCCCCTGAATCCGCGGCCGAGAGCGCTGTCGCCGCACCCATCTGTTCCGCCAAGGGCTGCCGGGCCGACGCCGTATGGGTGCTCGCCTGGAACAACCCGAAGCTGCACACCCCGGAGCGCCGTAAGACCTGGCTGGCCTGCGAGGAACACCGGGAGCACCTCTCCTCGTTCCTGGGCGTCCGGGGCTTCCTCAAGGATGTCGTGACGCTGGCGGAGTGGGAGTCCGGCCGATCGGGGACGGAAGGAAGCCAGGGCCCGGGGCCGGACGGCCCCCCCGGGACCGAACGGCCTTAGGACCTGTCCGGCGGATCTTCGCGGGCCCGCGAAGATCCCCGGGCACCCTCCTAGCCGCCGATCGCCGACATCGGCCGCTCGGGCTGCAGGAAGGACGGGTCGTCCAGACCGGATCCGGCCTTCTTTCCCCACATCGCGAGCGTCCAGATCCTGGCGATCTCCTCGTCCGGCGCGTCCGAGCGCAGGGCGCCGCGCAGATCGGTCTCCTCGCGGGCGAACAGGCAGGTGCGCACCTGGCCGTCGGCGGTGAGCCTGGTTCGGTCGCAGGCCCGGCAGAAGGGGCGGGTGACGGAGGCGATGACACCGACACGGTGGGGTCCGCCGTCGACGAGCCAGCGCTCGGCGGGGGCGGAGCCGCGCTCGCCGTCGCCTTCATCGGTGAGGGTGAAGCGGGTGCGCAGCGACTGGAGTATGTCGCCTGCCGTGATCATGCCGTCGCGCTTCCAGCCGTGCTGCGCGTCGAGCGGCATCTGCTCGATGAAGCGGAGCTCGTAGTCGTGCTCGACGGCCCAGGCGAGCAGGTCGGGGGCCTCGTCGTCGTTGAGTCCCGGCATCAGGACGCTGTTGACCTTGACCGGGGTGAGACCGGCGTCGCGGGCGGCTTCCAGGCCGGCCAGCACGTCGTGGTGGCGGTCACGGCGGGTGAGTGTCCTGAAGACGTCGGGGCGCAGGGTGTCCAGCGAGACATTGACCCGGTCCAGACCGGCGGCCTTGAGCGCGGCCGCTGTGCGCTTCAGCCCGATGCCGTTGGTGGTGAGCGACATCTCGGGGCGCGGGCTCAGGGCCGCGCACCGCTCGACGATGGAGACGAGCCCGGGGCGCAGCAGCGGCTCACCGCCGGTGAAGCGGACCTCGGTGATGCCGAGCCGGGTGACGGCGATGCCGACCAGCCGGACGATCTCGTCGTCACTGAGCAGGTCGGGCTTGGCCAGCCATTGCAGGCCCTCTTCCGGCATGCAGTAGGTGCACCTCAGATTGCACCGGTCGGTCAGCGAGACACGCAGGTCGGTGGCGACCCGATCGTAGGTGTCGATGAGCATGTGGGCCCCCTCCCCCGATAACTTCCCGGCTGCGGCTCCGGCTCTTCCGGCTGACTCCTTTGAGACTACGCGAGACCTGTGACATCGAAGGGGGCCCGTTTGCCACGAGGAGCGGCGTGGCCGCGTCGTAGGACTCTACGACGCGGCCACGGAACCGGAGTGACGCGTGGAGCGGACTCCTCGGAGAACATTTCCTCTCTCAGTGCGCCCCGACGCCCGTGAGGGACTTGACCTCCAGCTCGGCGTACTTGCCCCTGTCCGGCTCCTCCTTCGAGAGGAGGGAGCCGATCCAGCCGAGCAGGAAGCCCAGCGGGATGGAGATCAGGCCCGGGTTCTCCAGCGGGAACCAGGCGAAGTCGACGCCCTTGAACATCGACGTCTTCGGGTTGCCCGAGACGACCGGCGAGAACAGCACCAGGAACACCGAGCTCGCCAGACCTCCGTAGATCGACCACAGCGCGCCCTGGGTGGTGAACCGCTTCCAGAAGAGGCTGTAGAGGATCGTCGGCAGATTGGCGGAGGCGGCGACGGCGAAGGCGAGCGCCACCAGCCCGGCGACGTTCATGTCGCGGGCGAAGGCGCCCAGGGCGATCGCGACCGCACCGATGAGGACGGTGGCCCATCGGGCGGCCCGCATCTCCTCCTTCTCGGTGGCCTTCCCCTTGCGGATGACGTTGGCGTAGATGTCGTGCGCGAAGGAGGACGAGGAGGCAAGGGTGAGCCCCGCGACGACGGCGAGGATGGTGGCGAAGGCGACGGCCGAGATCACGGCGAGCAGCACGGCGCCACCGGTGGAGCCGACCCCGCCGAGGTACTCGGCGAGCTGCGGGGCGGCCGCGTTGCCGGCCGGGTTCTTCGCCTTGATCTCGTCCGGGCCGATCAGGGCCGCGGCGCCGAAACCGAGCGCGATCGTCATCAGGTAGAAGGCGCCGATGATGCCGATGGCCCAGTTGACCGACTTACGGGCGGCCTTGGCGGTCGGCACCGTGTAGAAGCGGATCAGGATGTGCGGCAGGCCGGCGGTGCCGAGGACGAGGGCGATGCCCAGGGAGAGGAAGTCCAGCTTCGAGGTGCCGGTGGCGCCGTACTTGAGGCCGGGCTCCAGGAACGCTGCTCCGTGGCCGCTCTTCGAGGCGGCCGTGCCCAGCAGGTCGGAGATGTTGAAGTTGAACTTCAGCAGCACCAGGAAGGTCATCAGGAGGGCACCGGCGATCAGCAGCACGGCCTTGACCATCTGGACCCAGGTGGTGCCCTTCATGCCGCCGATGGTGACGTACACGATCATCAGCACGCCGACCAGCGCGACGATGAGGATCTTGCCCGCGTCGCTGGTGATGCCGAGGAGCAGGGAGACCAGGACGCCCGCGCCCGCCATCTGTGCCAGCAGGTAGAAGATCGAGACGATGATGGTGGAGACGCCGGAGGCGGTACGGACCGGGCGCTGCCGCATCCGGTAGGCGAGGACGTCGCCCATCGTGTAGCGGCCCGAGTTGCGCAGCGGTTCGGCGACCAGCAGCAGGGCCACCAGCCAGGCGACGAGGAAGCCGATGGAGTACAGGAAGCCGTCGTAGCCGAAGAGGGCGATGGCCCCGGCGATCCCGAGGAACGAGGCCGCCGACATGTAGTCGCCGGAGACGGCGAGTCCGTTCTGGAAGGCGGTGAACTGGCGGCCACCGGCGTAGAAGTCGGAGGCGCTCTTGGTCTGCCGTCCGGCCCAGACGGTGATGCCCAGGGTCGCGGCGACGAACACCGCGAAGAGCGTGATGATCAGCGGCCGGTGCTCGGTGGTCGAGGAGGCGGCCAGCTGGAGGGCGGGGTGCGACTGGTACGCGGCGCTCATGCGTCTGCCTCCATACGGGACTTGATGGCCTCGGCCTTCGGGTCGAGCTTCGCGGCTGCGTGGCGCGAGTAGAGCCAGGCGATGAGGAACGTGGTGACGAACTGGGCGAGGCCGAACACGAAGGCCACGTTGATGTTGCTGTACACCTTGGTGCCCATGAAGCCGCCCGCGTAGTTGGACAGCAGCACGTACAGCAGGTACCAGAGAACGAAGGCGATGGTCAGCGGGAAGGCGAACGAGCGGTACGCGTGGCGCAGTTCGCCGAACTCCGCGCTCTCCTGCGTCGCGATGAACGCCTCGGTCGTGGGCTCGGCAGGGCGGGTTTCCGTAATGCCCTCGGGCGTCGGTGCATCGGTAGCCACGGAATCTCCTCGCGACGCGGGTGCGGTGGTGGTGGGAACGGTGGATTTCACTGGGGATCCTCGTTGTCGGGGGGTGATGGTGCGCCTCCCCCTGACAACGGCACGGAGAGCGCGGCGAAGCGGTTCACCGCGGGTCCGCACTTCTCGAACTCGGCTCGTCACTTCTCGAACTCGGCTCTTCGCGGCCGTCCGGCCGAACAAGGTGCCCCAAACTCATTGATCAGCAGGGATGATCAGCGATAGCTTCACTCGTCATGTACGCGACTTGGCACACCCTGTGTCCGGTCGACCGGTACGGATGATGTGGAGACCCCATGGCTCATCTGGGATCCAGACGGACGCGCGCACTGACGCTGCCCGTCGGATTGGCACTCACGGCCTCGCTCGGCTTCCTGCCGACGGGTGCCGCCTCTGCCGCACCGGCGGACGCGCAGCCCACGGCGGCGGTGTCGACTGACGGCCCGAAGCTCTCTTACGTGGTCAACACGCGGGGCGGTCGCGGGACCGTCAAGCAGGTGAAGAAGGCGATAGCCGAGGCCGGCGGCACGGTGGTGGTCGCCTATGAGCAGATCGGTGTCATCGTCGCCCACTCGCAGAACCCGGACTTCGCGCAGTCGATCCGCCGGGTCAGAGGTGTCGATTCGGCAGGGGCCACCCGCACCAACCCCATCGTTCCGCAGGCCACCACGGACATCGGGGTCGAGCAGCCGCTCAGCGCCGAGCAGGCCCGTGACGCGGCGGCGGAGGCGACGGCGGAGCAGGATCCGATGGAGCCCCTGCAGTGGGATCTGCCCGCCATCAAGGCGGACCAGGCGCACCAGAAGACGCTGGGCAGCAGCAAGGTCACCGTCGCGGTCATCGACACGGGTGTCGACGACACCCACCCGGACCTGGCGCCGAACTTCAACCGCGGGGCCTCGGCGAGCTGCGTGTCCGGGGCGCCGGACACGACGGACGGCGCCTGGCGTCCGAAGACCGGTGAGAGCGACCACGGCACGCATGTGGCGGGCACCATCGCCGCCGCGAAGAACGGCGTCGGGGTGACGGGTGTCGCGCCGGGCGTGAAGGTCGCCGGCATCAAGGTCGCGAACCCGGACGGCTTCTTCTACACCGAGTCGATCGTCTGCGGCTTCGTCTGGGCCGCCGAGCACGGCGTCGATGTCACCAACAACAGCTACTACACCGACCCGTGGATGTTCAACTGCAAGAACGACCTGGACCAGGGCGCCCTGGTCGAGGCCGTCGCCCGCGCCACCCGGTACGCGGAGCACAAGGGCACGGTGAACGTCGCCTCGGCCGGCAACAGCAAGTTCGACCTGGCCTCCGGCGCGATCGATGACACGACCAGCCCGAACGACACCACGGCGGCCACCCGGACCATCGACCCGCGCGAGTGCCTCGACATCCCGGCGATGCTGCCGGGCGTCGTGACGGTCTCCGCGACCGGCGCCAAGGGGCTGAAGTCCTCGTACTCGAACTACGGGAACGGTGTCATCGACGTGGCGGCCCCGGGCGGCGACTCGACGGTGTACCAGACGCCCGCACCGCCCGCGACGAGCGGTCTGATCCTGTCCACGCTGCCGGGCGGCAAGTACGGCTACAAGGCCGGTACGTCGATGGCCTCCCCGCACGTCGCGGGTGTCGCGGCCCTGATCAAGTCGACGCACCCGCACGCCTCGGCGGCTGCCGTGAAGGCGCTCCTGACGGCCGAGGCCGACGCCACCGCGTGCGGCGCGCCGTACGACTTCAACGGTGACGGCAAGATCGACGCCGTCTGCGAGGGCGGCAAGAACCGCAACGGCTTCTACGGCGCCGGTGTGGTGAACGCGCTGAACGCGGTCCGCTGGTAGGTGACGTGACGGAGCGGGAGGGGCCCGGAGCCATCGGCCGGCCCCTCCCGCTGACTCTTTCCAGGTCGCTTCCCGACTGGTGGCACTCAGTGCCATAGTGCGGGAATGACTCATGTGCGAAAGTCCGGTACGGAGCAGGCCTGGGCGGCGCTCGGCGGTGATCCCGCGCTTCTTGCGCACATCGGGACGAGCGGTCCCGACGGGCTGCTGCCCGCCCGGCTGCCCGCCATGGAACTGGCCCGTTCCGCCGTCGCGGTCTGCTCACTGGCCGCCGCCGAACTGGCCGCCCGCCGCACTGCGCGCCCCGTGCCACAGGTCCTGGTCGACACCGGTGCGGTGGCCACGGCGTTCACGAGCGAGCGCCATCTGCGGATCGACGGGCGGGCACCGACCAACTTCGCCCCGCTGTCCCGGTTCTGGCGCACGGCGGACGGCTGGGTCCGTACGCATGCCAACTACCCGCACCACCGGGCCCGATTGCTCGCCACGCTGGGGCTGCCCGCGGACACCTCTGACGACACCGCCGTGGACGCCGTCGCCGCCTCGTTCGCCGGGCGCCGGGGACCGGAGATCGAGCAGACGGTGTACGCCGCGGGCGGCCTGGCCGTGGTCGCCCGTACACCCGAGGAGTGGGCGGCCGACCAGCGGGGTGCCACGGTCGCGGGCACGCCGCTGGTGGCCAGGGACCGTATCGACAGCGCGCCGGTCCGACGGACGGCGGCGCTCGCCGGTGAACCGCTGCTGCCCGCCGCCGGGTTGCGTGTGCTGGACCTCACCCGGGTCATCGCGGGGCCCGTCGCCACCCGTACGCTCGCGCTGCTCGGCGCGGACGTCCTGCGGATCGACGCCCCGCAGCTCCCGGAGAGCCAGGACGCGCACAGCGACACCGGTTTCGGGAAGCGGTCGGTCGATCTGGATCTCGGCAGCCGCTCCGGTACGGCCGCGTTCGACGAACTGCTGGCCGGCGCGGATGTGGTCGTCATCGGCTACCGGCCCGGTGCGGTCGAGCGGCTCGGCCTGACGCCGGAGTCCCTGGCCGCGCGCAGGCCCGGGCTGGTGATCGGGCGCCTGTCCGCCTGGGGGCACGGTCCATGGGCGCAGCGGCGCGGCTTCGACAGCCTGGTGCAGGTGGCCACCGGCATCGCCTCGGTCGAGGCCGCGGCAGGGCCCGAGAACCCGCCCGGTGCGATGCCCGCCCAGGCCCTCGACCACGGCACGGGCTATCTGCTGGCCGCCGCCGTGCTGCGCGCACTGACCGAGCAGCACGACGACGGCGGCTCCCGGCTGGTCACGCTCTCGCTCGCCCGTACCGCCGCCTGGCTGCTCGATGAACTGCCCGCCCGGCAGGAGCCCGAGACCGGGGCCGGGGGTTCGTACGACCCGGAGAAGTGGCTCACGGAGACGGACAGCCCGCTGGGCCGGCTGCGTCACGCCCTGCCGCCGGTCGCCTTCCACGGTTCCCCCGCCGACTGGTCGCGCCCGCCCGGCCCGCTGGGATCGGACGCGACCGGCTGGCTCACGGCTTGATGAGCACCTTCAGCGCCGTCCGGTCGTCCATCGCCTTGTAACCGGCGGGGACGTCGTCGAGGCCGATGGTCAGGTCGAAGACGGGCGACGGGTCGATCGTGCCGGACAGCACGTCGGGGAGCAGCTCCGGAATGTACGTGCGCACGGGGGCGACGCCGCCGCGCAGGGCGATGTTCCGGTCGAACATGACGCCGAGGTCCAGGCCGGTGCCGCTGCCGTGCGGCACGCCGACGTAGCCGATGGAGCCGCCGTCGCGGGTGATCCCGACGGCGGTGCGCATCGACTGCTCGGTGCCGACGGCCTCGATCACGGCGTGCGCGCCCTCGCCGCCGAGCAGTTCCCGTACGGCTTCGACGGCCGCTTCGCCGCGCTCGGCGACGACGTCCGTGGCGCCGAAGGTACGGGCGATGTCCGTACGCGCCTGGTGGCGGCCGAGCGCGATGATCCGCTCGGCGCCGAGCCGCTTGGCGGCCATGACGCCGCACAGTCCGACCGCTCCGTCACCGACGACCGCGACCGTGGTGCCGGGCTTCACGCCTGCGCCGACGGCGGCGTGGTGTCCGGTGCCGAGCACGTCGGACAGGGCCAGCAGCGCGGTGAGCAGGTGGTCGTCAAAGGCCGCGGCGGCGGGGAGCTTGACCAGAGTGCCGTCGGCGAACGGGACGCGCACGGCCTCGCCCTGCCCGCCGTCGGAGCCGACCGATCCCCAGAAGCCGCCCTGCGGGCAGGAGGTGGCCAGGCCCTCCGCACAGTACGCGCAGGTGCCGTCGGACCAGACGAAGGGCGCGACGACGAGGTCACCGACGGCGAAGCCGGCCACCTCGGAACCCGCCTCCTCGACGATCCCGAGGAACTCGTGCCCGATGCGCTGGCCGGGCTGCCGGGCGGACTCGCCGCGGTACGCCCACAGGTCGCTGCCGCAGATACAGGCCCGCAGGACCCGCAGCACCACATCGGTGGGCTGCTGGATCGACGGGTCCGGCACCTCCTGCACACGTATGTCGTGGGGGGCGTGGATGACGGTGGCGCGCATGCGTGGGGGGGTCCTTGCTGATCTCAGATACTGATACTCCGCTCACGGTACGCCCCAGGGGCGGCCCATTTCGCACCGGGTGCGAGCGCTCCGACGGTCAGCAGGAACTGCGCCGCGATGTAGGTGAGCATGACCCAGAAGTCGGGGGCGGGCAGCTGCGGCCAGTCGGCGATGCCGGTGGCGATGAGCGCGTCGGAGAGCAGGAACAGCGCCCCGCCGGCAGCCGCGTACCGGCCGAGGGTGCCGGCGCGGTACGCCATCGCCGTGAGCAGCAGGCTGTAGCCGGTCATCGGAATCCGCATGTCCGCCGGCAGCCCGCTCCAGAGCAGCGCGACGAAGGTGACCAGGACGGCGGCGTAGACGAACCCGACGGGCAGCGAGCTGCGGGCACGTCCGAAGAGCCACAGGTAGCAGACGTGACCTGCGGCGAAGGAGCCCATCCCGATGAGGAAGGCGGCATCGGCATCGAACAGCAGCAGCGTGTCGCCGCCCCAGCCGAACAGGAGCGCCGCGATGAGCAGCCCGGGGCCGCGCCGGGCCGCGGCGTACCCGGCCAGCAGCGGCATCAGCAGGGGCTTGGCGACGAGGTGGGCGACCGGGACATCCGCGAGCAGGCCGAACAGGTCGACGGCCGAGGCCACCAGGAAGGCGATGAGCAACGGGCGCACGAGACGTTCCCGCCGGTCCGTGACGGCAGCGGCGCTCATCCGGTGCGCTCCTGGGCGGGGAGGGCCGTACGGGCGGCCGTTGCGGTGGGCTGCCAGCCGGGCCCGCGGAAGATCCGCCCGGCCCGCTCGCTCCAGCTGCCCGCCACCCGCACATCGCGGGCGATGGCGGCGTACTCATGGGTGGCGACACGGAGCGGATTGAATGTGTCGATGTTCTTGGTGAGACCGAACACGGGCCGCTCCGTCTCGGCGGTGAAGGACCCGAAGAGCCGGTCCCACACGATCAGGATGCCGCCGAAGTTCCGGTCCAGGTAGCCGCCCTGCGAGGCGTGGTGCACCCGGTGGTGGGAGGGCGTGTTCAGTACGTACTCCAAGGGTCTGGGGAGCTTGTCGATGCGCTCCGTGTGCACCCAGAACTGGTAGACGAGGTTCGCCGACGAGCAGAAGGCGAGCGCGGCCGGATGGACTCCGCACGCGATCATCGGCAGGTAGAACGGCCAGACGGTCAGCGAGGTCCAGGGCTGGCGCAGCGCGGTGGAGAGGTTGAACTTCCGGCTGGAGTGGTGGACCACATGGCAGGCCCAGAGGATCCGGATGACGTGGTGGCCCCGGTGCGACCAGTAGTAGAAGAAGTCCTGCGCGAGCAGCATCAGCAGGACGGTCCACCACAGCACGGGGACGCGGAGCGGGGTCAGCTCGTAGACCGCGGTGTAGATCGCGACGATGGGCACTTTCCACAGCAGGTCGAAGACAAGGCTGCCGAGCCCCATGGTGATGCTGGTGACGGCGTCCTTCGCCTCGTACCCGGCGGCTTCGTCATCGGGATGGAAGTGGTGGAGGGCCATTTCGAGGACAGTGAGCAGGACGAAGGCCGGTATGGACCAGAGCACGACATCGGGCAGGTTCGGCGGCATGCAAGCACCGTAGAGCCGCAGGTCGGCCGGGCACCAGACGTTGTTACCAACAAGTATGCGAGACGCGGTGTCAGCAGTCTTTGGTGACTTCTGCCAATACGGGCGTCGTACGATCCCTGCACTGGAGCTTCCATGGGGGAGGAACTGCCGTGCAGGGTCTGGAAGTTGCGATGCTTCGGCTGGCCACTACGGTGATCGGCACGGTCACCAGGTCGCTGGTGGCGCCGAAGCCCGGCGCGGGTCTCGTCCCGGACCCGGTGCGCCCGCTCCCCCGCCCGGCGAAGCCGGACCGGCTGGCGCGGGTGCTCGGCGGCCGGCTGGCGGAGTCGTTCGCCGGGCTGCCGGAGCACGAGCGGCTGGCAGCCGTGGACGCGGTGCGGGACACCTTCGCGGCAGCGGGCGAGCTGACGGCGGACCGGCTGTTCGCCGTGGGCCTGGAGCCCCAGCGACTGCGCGCCGAGCTGTCGGCGCCCGCCGCGGGCCTCTCGGAACGTGCGGTCGAGCTGTACGAGGAGCTGCTCGGCCGGTGCTGCGCGCATGTCGTGGAGCAGCTGACCGCCCAGCCGTCGTTCGCGGCGCGGGCGGCGGTGGCGCAGGTCCGCGCGGCGGAGCGGACGCGGGAGCTGGTGGAGGACGTCCGGGCCCGGGTGGGCCCGCGCCCGGACGCGGCGGCGCTGGACTTCGAGCGGCGGTACGCGGAGTTCGTGGCCGCGGCGAACAGCCGGATGGGGTTGTTCGGACTGACGCTGGGACGGTCGGCGAGTGAGTGGCCGCTGGAGACGGCGTACATCAGTCTGGCGGTGAGTTCCCATGACACCGGTCCGCAATGGTGGGAGCTGTCCACGCCGGACCGGGTGACGGTCAAGGCCGAACAGGCTCTCCTGGAGACCAACCGGCTGCTTCTGCGCGGCCCGGCGGGTTCGGGCAAGAGCACCCTGGTGCAGTGGCTGGCGCTGAATGCCGCACGCCGCACGTTCGACAGCGAGCTGATGGACTGGAACCGCTGCGTACCGTTCGTCCTTCGGCTGCGCGCCTTCACGTCGTACGAGACCTTGCCCGCCCCGGACGACTTCCTGCGCACGACCGGGGTTCCGCTGCACGGCTCGGCGCCAGCGGGGTGGGCGGACCGGCTGCTGACCGAGGGGCGGGCGCTCGTCCTGGTCGACGGGGTGGACGAGGTCCCGATGCGGCTGCGCAACCGGACCGAGCGCTGGCTCAAGGACCTGATCGCGGCGTACCCCCAGGCCCGCTACGTGGTCACGACCCGCCCGTCCGCCGTCCCGGACGGGTGGCTGGGGCAGCAGGGCTTCGTCGCGCACTCGCTGCTGCCGATGGAACGGGACGACATCCGCGCGTTCATCGGGCACTGGCACGACGCGGCGAGGGCGGAGTGCCTGTCCGACGACGACCGGGCGCAGCTCGACTCGTACGAGCACTCGCTGCGGCGGGCGGTCGGAATGCGCCGGGATCTGGGCCGGCTGGCGACCAATCCGCTGATGTGCGCGCTGCTGTGCGCACTGAACCGGGACCGGCGGATGCAGCTGCCGCGCGCCCGCAAGGAGCTGTACGACGCGGCCCTGGACATGCTTCTCGTACGCCGGGACACCGAGCGCGAGATCGTGGGCGTCGAGGGCGTCGACCTGACCCGGGAGGAGCAGACGGCGCTGCTCCAGCGGTTGGCGTACTGGCTGATCCGTAACGGGCAGGTGGAGGCGGATCGCGAAGAGGCCGTCGCGATGGTGGCGGAGTGGCTGCGGGCGATGCCACAGGTGCGGGGCACGGCGGAGCAGGTGTTCGCGCATCTGCTGATCAGGAGCGGGCTGCTGCGCGAACCGGCGCCGGGCGCCGTGGACTTCGTGCACCGGACGTTCCTGGACTACCTGGGCGCGAAGGCGGCGGTGGAGGCGCGGGACTTCGGGGTGCTGGTGCGCAATGCGCACGATGACGGGTGGGACGACGTGGTGCAGATGGCGGTGGGGCATGCGCGGGTGGACGAACGGGCTGTGCTGCTGAGTAAGTTGCTGCATCGTTCCGAGGAGGAGCCGGAACACCGCCATCGTCTGGTGCTGCTGGCGGCGGCGAGCCTGGACCATGCGCCGGAGCTGCATCCCGGTGTGCGGTCCGAGGTCCAGGCGCGGACGGAGGAGCTGCTGCCGCCGCTGGATCTCGAGGACGCCGACGAGCTCGCCAAGGCGGGTGAGCTGGTGCTGGACCTGCTACCGAAGCCCGGCAATCTGAGCGAGGGGACTGCGGCCGCGATCGTACGGACGGCGGCACTGATCGGGGGAGATGCCGCGTTCGAGGTGATGGTCGGGTTCAGGGAGGACGAGCGACCGGAGGTCTCCCGTCAACTGGCCGAGGGCTGGGGCACGTTCGTGGCCGAGGAATACGCCCGGGAGGTGCTGTCCGCCAGTTCCTGGACCAGGTCATATCTGTACGTTCACAGGCCCGATCAGCTCAGCGCGCTGCCCCACACGCGTGGGGCCCGGCGGATTCACCTGAGCGGCGACCATTGCGATCTTGACCCCCTGCTCCTGCTGGATGCCCCGGAAGCACTCTTCCTGTACGACAACCATGCACTGACGGACCTCTCCGTCCTGGCCTCTGTGCCCTCGCTGACCGACGTGGGGCTCAGCCGCTGTTCACGGGTGCAGGACCTGAGCCCTCTGGCCGGCCCCGCACTGAGGAGCCTCCTGCTGTACGAGATCAACCCCGAGGTCTCCATCGAGCCGCTGCGCGACATGACGGGGCTCAAGGACTTCACGGCTCAGCAGCCTCTACTCATCGAGAGCGTGGGCGAACTGCCCATCGGCCCTCAGCTCGTCAACCTCGGGCTCTCCCGTCAGACCCGGTATCTGAGTCTCGACGGCATCGAGCGCTGGCCGCACCTGGACTCGCTCACGGTCGGGGGCCCGACCCAGCTCCTCCAGCTGGAACGGCACCCCACCCTCTGCATGCTCACGGGACTGGGAGTGCACGAGGTCGATCACTTCGACCCTCGGCTGATTCCCGCCCTCACCGGGCTGCAGCGGCTCTTCCTGTTCCGCTGCGGAACCGTCGGCGATCTGACTCCCCTGCGCGACCTGCCCGGCCTCACCTCGCTCCGGCTGAGCCACTGCGCCCAGGACGCTCCCCCGATCGATCTGAGCCCGCTTGCCGGAATCAAGCGCCTCACTGTCACGCTGCTGGACGGCACCCGGGCCACCGGCACCGAACTCTTCCCGCCCGAGCGCATCGTCCGCCGCCCCTAAACCCCCACCGCCCCCAGCAACTCCCCCGCCGCGTAGGTGACCGCCATCGCCACCGCTCCCCCGCCCATGTTCCGCAGCACCGCGGGCCCCGGCGCCGCGTCCCCCAGCCGTGCGCTCCACCAGCCCGTCAGCGCCAGCGCCGCCAGTACCGACAGCACGGTCACGAGGAGCCGCAGCGACGACGGGGGCAGCACGATCGCCAGCAGGGGCAGCAGGGCGCCCGCCGTGAACGCCAGGAAGCTCGCGCCCGCCGCATGCCACGGGTTCGTCAGCTCGTCCGGGTCGATGCCCAGCTCGACCTCCGCGTGGGCGCGCAGCGCATCGCGTTCGGTGAGCTGGAGGGCGGCCTCGCGGGCGACTTCCCGGCTCAGGCCCTTTCCCTCCAACAGGCCAGTGAGTTCCACGAGTTCGGCCTCCGGGGTCTCCGCCAGCTCGCGTTTCTCCGTGGCCAGCGCAGCCCGCTCCGAATCGCGCTGGGTGGAGACCGATACGTACTCGCCCGCCGCCATCGACATGGACCCGGCAAGCAGTCCGGCCAGGCCTGCCGTGAGCAGAGTGCCGCGGTCGCCGGTGGCGCCGGCCACGCCGACGACCAGGCCCGCGGTGGAGACCACACCGTCGTTGGCACCGAGGACCGCGGCACGCAGCCAGTTCAGCCGCGTGCCGAGCCCGTTGCCGTGCGCTTCGTCATGCGCCTGGGTATCCGTCACCCGGGGATGGTCTCACCCTGTCCGGTCACCAGACGCGTACCGACCCGCCCGGCGCGAAGGCTGGGCTGGTCGCGTCCGGCGGAACCTCTTCCAGCGGCTCGGCGATCTCCCCGACCGTCGGGCCGACCCCCGCCGCGACCCGGTCGAGCGCCGCCAGGTCGAACCCGTAGACGCGCGCGGCGTTGCCTCCGACCATGGCCGCGATCTCTTCGGGCGGCAGTCCCGCGTACGCGATCCGCAGGCCCTCCCGCGAGTACGGGGCAGTTCCCTCGTCGTGCGGGTAGTCGCTGCCCCACATGATCTTGTCGAGGCCGATCCGGTCGCGCAGCGGCACCTCGTGCGGCCGCATGAAGCTGGCGCCCACGTAGCAGTTGTCGCGCCAGACCTCACTGGGGCTGTTCCCCATCGAAGCAGCCAGTCCCGCACCGAATCTGGACTCGGCGGTGGATGCCCTGGCCGCCGCCGCGACCAGCCGTCCGTGGTAGTAGTCCAGCATCTCCACGACACCCGGGATCCAGCCGGAGCCCTGTTCGGTGAGGACCAGTTTCAGCCCGGGGTGGCGGCGGAACGCTCCGCCGAAGACCAGGTGCCACAGCGCCCGGTGCGAGAACCAGGTGGTCTCGACCATGAAGACGGCGCGGGCGGCCGGTTCGTCGCCGAGCGGCGGGGACGCCGAGCCGCCGTGGTGGTTCACCGGTACGTCCAGTTCCTCGCAGACCGCCCACAGCGGGTCGTACACCTGCGAGTACAGCTCAGGAATGCCGGAGCCGGGCGGTGCGCCGGGCAGCAGGATGCCGCCGGTGAGGCCCGCCTCCTTGGTTCGGCGGACCTCGCGGACCGCTTCGGCCGGGTCGTTGAGGAGGATCTGTGCCACGCCCGCGCGCCGGCCCGGCACCTGCGCGCAGAAGTCGGCGAGCCAGCGGTTGTGGGCGCGCAGGCCGGCCCAGCGCTGTTCGTACTCCGCCTGCGACGGCGCGGGCGCCATCAGGGAGGCGGAGGGGAAGAACGGCGGGATGGTGTTGGGGAAGACGACCTCCGCGACGATGCCGTCCGCCTCCAGCTCCGCGACGCGGCGTGCGGAGTTCCAGTTGCGGTCGGCGGTGTCGGCGAGGAGGTCCTCGTACGGATTGACGTATGTCGCCGCCCACGCGTCGAAGTCGTCGTGGTATTTCGCTTCCAGGTAGGGCCTGTAGTCGAGGAGATCGGCTCCGGCATGGCAGTCGGCGGAAATGACCGTGTAGCGGTCCATCACTGAACCCCAAGGACCGGGAAGTCGTGGTCGGTCAGCCAGTGCCGGCCGACCTCGCGCGAGCGCGCCCAGGACGCCTCGACCGCCATCTGGTCGGCGCTCTGGCCCAGATCCCCGGGTGTGGGGCCGATGCGCTCGGCGATCGGGGCGAGCTTCGCCGTGTCGAAGCCGAAGACCTCGGCCGCGGCAAGGCCCAGCATGCGGCGGGTCTCGGCCACCGGGATGTCGTGGAAGGTGTTGCGCAGCCAGTTCGCGGTGTTCGGCCAGGTGCCTTCGGGGTGCGGGAAGTCGCTGCCCCACAGGATGTTGTCGACGCCGATCTCGTACCGCTGGGCGAGCTCGCGGCGTTTGGTGTTGGTGGCGCAGATGAAGACCTGGCGGTCGAGGTACTCGTGCGGGGGGCGCTTCAGTTCGGCGAACGGGGAGAGCTTCTTTCCGCCGTGGGCGCCGAGATAGAGCCGGTCCATGAACCAGAGGAGGTTCGGCAGCCACCAGCAGCCGGACTCGGCAACGCCGAACCTCAGCCCGGGATGGCGTTCGAAGGCGCCCGACCAGAGGAGAAACCAGAGCGGGCGGGACGGCCACCAGGTGACCTCGGAGACGTAGATCCCCAGATGGTCGCCGTACTCGTGGCGCGGCGCCGCCCCGGAGTGCGTGACCACGGGCATGGCCGTCTCGGCGGCGGCCGCCCACACGGGGTCGTAACGACGGTCGTGGTAGGGGGCCTTGTCGACCCACATGGACGGGATCATCAGCGCCCCGAGACCCGACTCCTTGGCCCGGTGGATCTCGGCGACGACCCGTTCGACCTCGCCGGTGACGGGCAACAGGGCTACCCCGCAGTGGCGTTCGGGGTTCTGCGAGACGAAGTCGGCGAGCCACCGGTTGTGGGCCTGCGCGCCCGCCATGCCGAGATCCGGGTCCTGGTCGCCGGAGAGGCCGAGGCCGACGCCGAACGGGGCGGCGGTCCGGCTGTCGACGGCGTCCGCGTCCGGGAAGACGACCTCGGCCGCCACCCCGTCGCCGTCGAGCTCCTTGAGACGCTGTGCGGCGTCCCAACCGCCCCTCAGACCTTCCTCGTTGTCGTGGAACCACTTGTCAGCGAAGGCCTCGTTGCGTACACCGAGGCGGGTCATCTCCTCACGGCGGCGGTCGCGCCCGGCGAGGAAGTCGTCGAACTCCCGGTGGAAGCGGGCGTCGAGATAGGGCCGGTACTCCTCGGTGGGCAGCCCGGCGTGGCAGTCGGAGGAGATGATCAGGTACGGGTCGTCGGTCATCGCTCGCTCCTCAGTCGAGTACGAAGCTCTCCAGGTACGACGGGTTGGTCCGGTCGAGCATCGACTGCGACCTGGCGCGGATCTGCCGGTCGCTGTGCTCGCTGTCCGGCAGCATCCAGAAACGGTCGGCGCGTATCCCGTCCACGACGGTCCCCGCGACGTCCTCCACCGGGGTGAACTCCACCTCGTGGCCCGCCGCCCGCATGGCGGACTCCCACTGGTCGAGGTTGCGGTACGGGGTCCTGCGCGGGCGCTTCTTGGCGTACCGCTCCGGCCGGTTGCGGTGCGACTCCCACAGCCCGGTACGGAGCATGTGGGGGCCGGGGAAGAGCACCGAGGCGCCGACCGGCGCGTCATCCGCCTTCAGATGTGCGTACAGCGACTCGGTCATCGTGACGACGGCGGACTTGGTGACCGCGTACACGGAGGCGGTCGGCAGCGGGGCGATCCCGCCGTCGCCGGACGAGGTGTTGACGACATGGCCGGGGCCGCCGCCCGCGATCATGCGCGGCACGAACGCCTGGATGCCGTGGAAGACGCCCCACACATTGACCGCGAACGCCCACTTCCAGTCGTTCGGCTCGTGCTCCCACATCCGGCCCTCGGCCCCGGAGCCGACGCCGGCGTTGTTGCACAGCACATGGACGGCGCCGAAGGTGTCGTACGCGGCTTCGGCCAGGGCCTGTACGGATTCCCGCTCGCCGACGTCGACGGCCCTGGCCAGCACTTGCGCACCGTCCCGGCGCAATTCGCCCGCCGCCTTGTCGAGCGCGCCTTCCTCCACATCGGCGAGGACGACCTTCAGCCCCTCGGCGGCGAACCTGCGTGCCATCGCCAGGCCGATGCCGCTCGCGGCGCCGGTGACGACGGCGACCTGGCCCTCCTCCAGTCTCATCGGACGCTTCCTTCCGGCGGGCCGTCGTGGATCTGCTGCGGGTCGTCGTAACGCTGGTGGATGTACGGCAGCAGGGCCTCGGCGCTCACCCGCTCCACGGCCCTGCCCTGCTGGTCGCTGGTCTTCTCGCCGATGGTGAGGTCGACCAGCCGTCGTACGGGGAGGTCGGCGACCGGGTCGTACATCGACTCGCGCAGCACCACATCGCCCGAGATGCGTTCCAGTCTGCGGACCTTCTCGTGACGGGTGCAGTGGATCAGGACGGGGTCGGAGTCGAAGCCCTCGCCGTCCACCGCGGGCAGGAATTTGAAGTAGAAGTCGAGCTTGGCCGTCGGCCGGGGCAGCGGGAGCGGCCCGCTGACCGCGCCGCGCACCTCGACGAACGCGATGCCGTGCCGGGCGAGCGCGGCCCGGACGACGAGGCCGTCGCGTTCGACGGTCACCTCGCCGAGCTTCTTCGGTTCGCCGAACACCTCACGCCCGCCGGTCAGAGCCCGTTCATGGGTCATCGGCATGACGAGCGGATACCAGCCCTCGTGGCCGTCGTGGACGGCGGCGACGGCGACGGAGCCCGCACCGAGTGGGTAGCCGGGGAGTTCGACCGTACTGATGTTGGCCCGGACGAGCGGGCGCTCGGCAGGTTCGAGGGGCGGCGGGAGGACGGCCTCCACCGCGTCGGGGTCGCTCTCCCAGAGGGCCACCACACCGGTGGACCAGATGTCGGGGAGTGTGGAGCGGGCCGCGCGGGCCGCCGCGATCTCGGCCTCGGTGCGCGCGCCGTACCGTACACGTGCCATGCCGTACCACCCTTCTCGGTCGTCCGTGAATCGGTTCTCCGTGTCTCGGTGTCTCGGTTCTCCGTGCGGTTCTGTAACACAGTTACACCGACGTCGATGAAGGGTAAATAGGCATGCACGTAACGGAGTTCGAGAATCAAGGAGCGCTGTGGCGCGATCGTCACTGACCCGCGAACAGGTCCTGGACACGGCCGGCGCCCTGGTGAAGCGGCACGGCCCGCAGGCCCTCACCATGCGCGCGCTCGCCGCGGAACTGGGCACGGCGGTCACGTCGATCTACTGGCACGTCGGCAATCGTGAATCGCTGCTGGACGCCCTTGTCGAACGCACCGTGCAGGAGATGGGCACCCTCCGCCCGGCCGGCCGGACCCCGGCGGCCCGTATCGTCTCCGTCGCCCGCGGCCTGCACCGCGAACTGCGGGCCAGGCCACATCTGATCGCGATGGTCCACGAACGAGGGCTCACCGAGCGAATGTTCCTCCCCGCGCAACAGGCTCTCGTCCACGAGGTGCACGCCGCGGGACTGCGCGGGGCACGGGCGGCGGCAGCGGTGCGGGCAGTGCAGTTCCAGACCGTCGGCTTCCTGCTCGTCGAACGCAACCGGGAGCGGTCCCCCGTCCAGTCACCCGGCGAAGGAGATCTGTGGACCGCGTCCACCGCGGACGACGACCCGGCACTGGCCCGCGCACTGGCCCGGCCCGCCGACCCGGACCGGCTGTTCGCGGATTCCGTGCGGGCCCTGGTGGAGGGGCTGCTGGCCGGGTCCGCACAACAGGGGTCGCGCCGCGGAACCGGCATGCGGGGGCGGGAGACCGCCGAATAGGAGACTGTCAGTCGCGGCCCGTATTCTCTGTGACCATGCTCGACGACCGCCAGACCGCAGCACCGTGGCCGACCGCCTACCCGCAGGGGTACGCGGTCGTCGACGTGGAGACCACCGGCCTCGCACGGGACGACCGGATAGTGTCCGCTGCCGTCTACCGCCTGGACGCGCAGGGCAATGTCGAGGACCACTGGTACACCCTCGTCAACCCTGAGCGTGATCCCGGTCCTGTCTGGATCCACGGGCTGACCAGTGATGTCCTCGAAGGCGCTCCGCTCTTCCCGGAGGTCGCCGCCCAGCTCTCCGAGCGGCTCGCGAACCGCGTGCTCGTCGCGCACAACGCGGCTTTCGACTGGTCGATGCTGGCCCGGGAGTACGCACGGGCCTCGGTCACCGCCCCCGTCGAGCAGCGGCTGTGCACCATCGCGCTCTCCAAGGAGCTGCGGCTGCCGCTGCCCAACCACAAGCTGGAGTCGCTGGCCGCGCACTTCGGAGTCGTGCAGCAGCGCGCCCACCACGCCCTGGACGACGCCCGGGTGCTGGCCGAGGCGTTCCGGCCGAGTCTGCATGCGGCTGCGCGGGGCGGGGTGCGGCTGCCGTTGCTGGAGTGCCGGCCGCTGACCGAGTGGTCGGACTCCCCGGTCACACCGCGGGTCGGCTACCAGCCTTCGTACGGTCAGAACAGCTGGCGTCCCTCGCGCAAGCGTCCGGCGTGCCCGCATCCGAACCCCGGACGGTACGAGAAGGACAAACCTCTCATGCAGGGCATGCGGGTGGCGTTCTCGGGGGACACCTCCGTCGACCGCGAACTGCTGGAGGACCGGGCCGTGGAGGCCGGGCTGCATGTGGCGACCAGTGTGTCCCGGCTGACCAGCCTGCTCGTCACCAATGACCCGGACTCGGCGACGTCGAAGACGGTGAAGGCGAAGTCGTTCGGCACGCCGGTTCTGGACGAGAGCGCGTTCACCCATCTGTTGCGCGATGTGGCGCCGGCGTCGGCTCGGGCGACCGCGCCGTCATCGGAGTGAACCGGGGACGACTCGCCCGCCCGCCGCTCGCCCGCCGCCGCCCTTGCATCCCACCCTGTGGCGCATGGCACGTTGTGAGGTTTGTGGAAACGACTACGGCATGTCCTTCGAGGTGCACGCGCAGGGCGCGGTGCACGTCTTCGACTGCTTCTCCTGCGCCATTCACCGCATGGCGCCCATCTGCGAACACTGCAGGGTCCAGGTCATCGGCCAGGGGGTCGAGGTCGACGGGCACTGGTTCTGCGGCGGTCACTGCGCCCGCGCCGAGGGGAAGGTGGGCATCATCGACAAAGTCTGATCACCGGCCGCCGCGCCCCCTTCCCCCACCCCTGCGCGATGCACCCCATGACGCAGTTGTACCGTCATGGGGTGTACCGCTTCCTGTTGACCCGGCAGTGGCTGATCCTCGCCCTCCTCTCCCTCGTCCTGATTCCCACGATGGTCGAGCTGGGCTTCTGGCAGCTGCACCGGCATGAGCACAAGGTCGCGCAGAACTCTCTGATCTCCCGCAACCTCAAGGCGAAACCGGTTCCGGTCGCCTCGCTCACCTCTCCGGGTCACACGGTCCCGCGCTCCGACTACTGGCGTGCGGTGACGGCCACGGGTACGTACGACACCGCGCACCAGGTGGTCGTACGCCGCAGGACCTCCACCGACGGCCGGATCGGCGTCCATGTACTGATCCCGCTCGACCTCAAGGGCGGCGGCACGGTCCTGGTCAACCGCGGCTGGGTGCCCTCCGCCGAAAGCCAGCGCGCCTTCCCCGACGTACCGGCCGTGCCCAAGGGCGAAGTGACCGTCACCGGACGGCTCAAGGCCGACGAGACGACGAGCGCCAGCGGCATCAAGGACATCTCGGACCTGCCGGACCGCCAGGTGATGCTGATCAACAGCGCCCAGGAGGCCGAGCGGCTCTCCCGGCCGGTGCTCGGCGGCTACATCGAGCAGACCGCGCCCGAGCCCGTCGGCGGCTCCCCGGAGCTGATCGAGGCCCCGGACGACAGCTCGATCGGCCCGCACATGGCGTACGCCGTGCAGTGGTGGCTGTTCGCCGCCGGTGTCCCGGTCGGCTTCGTGGTCCTCGCCCGCAGGGAGAAGCGCGACCGGATGGAGGCCGCGGCCAAGGCCGCCGCCGGGGAGCAGGATGCCTCCGAGCCGAAGGAGCCGGAGCAGCCGGAACCCGCGACGGCCTGACACCGGCTCCGCCCGGGTGTCGGCGAGCTGTCCGTGGGCCGGCATCGGCTGTCCGTCGGAATGACCCCCGTCTCTCCTGGGACTGCTTAGCGAGCCCCAGGTTCGGGAACACGCCAGAACGTGACCCCATGCATCGAGGACTACGCCCTCATCGGCGATCTGCAGACAGCCGCCCTGGTCGGCAGGAACGGTTCTGTCGACTGGCTGTGCCTGCCCCGCTTCGATTCGGGCGCCTGCTTCGCGGCCCTGCTCGGCGACGAGGACAACGGCCACTGGCAGATCGCTCCGAAGGGCGCCGACACCTGCACCCGGCGCGGCTATGCGGGTGACTCCCTCGTCCTGGAGACGTTCTGGGAGACCCGTACCGGCACGGTCAAGGTCATCGACTTCATGCCGCAGCGCGACCAGGAACCCGATGTCATGCGGATCATCGAGGGCATCAGCGGCACCGTCGAGATGAGCTCTGTGATCCGGCTGCGCTTCGACTTCGGCTCGGTCGTGCCGTGGGTGCGCCGCTCGCAGGGGCACCGGGTGGCGGTCGCGGGGCCGGACTCGGCCTGGCTGCGCAGCGAGCCGCCGGTCAGAACGTGGGGCCAGCATTTCTCCACCTGTTCGTCGTTCACCGTCTCCGAGGGCGAACAGGTGGCGTTCGTGCTGACCTGGCACCCCTCGCACTCGCCGCGCCCCGATCTCGTCGACCCGTTCGAGGCGCTGAAGAGCACCCTGTCCGACTGGGCGGAGTGGTCCGCGCGGTGCAAGTACCGGGGCCCGTACCGGGAGGCGGTGATCCGCTCGCTGATCACGTTGAAGGCGCTCACCTTCGCCCCGACCGGCGGCATCGTGGCGGCTCCCACCACCTCGCTGCCCGAGGAGATCGGCGGCGTACGGAACTGGGACTACCGCTTCTGTTGGCTGCGGGACTCCACTCTCACCCTCGGCGCCCTCATCTCGGCCGGTTATCTGGAGGAGGCTGCCGCCTGGCGGGACTGGCTGCTGCGGGCCGTCGCCGGGGACCCGGCCGACCTGCAGATCATGTACGGCCTGGCGGGCGAGCGCAGGCTGCCCGAGGCGGAGCTGCCGTGGCTGAGCGGATACGAGAACTCCAGCCCGGTCCGGATCGGTAACGCCGCGGTCCGCCAGCGTCAGCTCGATGTGTACGGAGAGGTCATCGACTCGTTGCGGCTCGCGCGCGAGGCGGGCCTGGACGACAAGCCGCACGCCTGGAGTCTTCAGCTCAGCCTGCTCGGCTTCCTGGAGTCCACCTGGCGCGAGCCGGACGAGGGGCTGTGGGAGATCCGAGGCCAGCGCCGCCACTTCGTGCACTCCAAGGTGATGGCCTGGGTCGCCGCCGACCGTGCCGTACGCACCCTGGAGAAGAACCCCTCGCTGGCCGGCGACGCCGAGCGGTGGCGGGTGATGCGGGACGCCGTGCACCGGGAGGTGTGCGAGAAGGGGTTCGACCCGGTGCGGAACACCTTCACGCAGTCCTACGGCTCCCGGAATCTGGACGCCGCGACGCTGCTGATCGCCCGGACCGGGTTCCTGCCGCCGGACGATCCCCGGATGATCGGGACGGTCGACGCGGTCCGGGACGAGCTGGGCAGCGGCTGCCTGGTCCGCCGCTACAGCACGGACGGCAGCTCGATCGACGGACTGCCCGGCAGCGAAGGGGCCTTTCTGGCGTGCTCGTTCTGGCTGGCCGACGCCCTGCGCCTGACCGGGCGCGCCGAGGAGGCCAGAGAACTCTTCGAGCAACTCCTGGCGCTCCGCAACGATGTGGGGCTGCTCGCCGAGGAGTACGACATCGTCGGGCACCGGCAGCTCGGCAACTTCCCGCAGGCGTTCAGCCACATCGGACTGGTGGGCACCGCCATGGCGCTGGCCGGGGAGAACACGCTGGAGGGCGACACGGCAGGATAGGGCCCATGGATCTTGGACTGAAGGACCGTGTGTACATCGTCACCGGAGCGAGCCGGGGGCTGGGCAACGCCACGGCGCGGGCGCTGGCCGAGGACGGCGCGAGGGTGATCATCACCGGCCGGGACGAGAAGAGCGTCGAGGCGGCCGCCGCCGAACTGGGGCCGGACGCCGTCGGCCTCGTCGCGGACAACGCCGACCCCGCCTCCGCACAGCGTCTGGTGAACAGCGCGCACGAGCGTTTCGGCCGGCTCGACGGCATTCTCATCAGCGTCGGCGGACCGGCGCCCGGCTTCGTCGCCGACAACACCGACGAGCAGTGGCAGTCGGCCTTCGAGTCGGTGTTCCTGGGCGCGGTACGCCTTGCCAGGGCCGCGGCGGCCACGCTCGGCGAGGGCGGGGTCATCGGTTTCGTGCTCTCCGGCTCCGTGTACGAGCCGATCGCCGGGCTGACGATCTCCAACGGTCTGCGCCCCGGCCTGGCCGGTTTCGCCAAGTCCCTGGCCGATGAGCTCGGCCCCCGGGGTATCCGCGTGGTGGGGGTGCTGCCGGGCCGGATCAGCACGGACCGGATGCGTGAGCTGGATGCGCGCTCGGGCGATGCGGAAGCCTCTCGTACGACCAATGAGGCAGGTATTCCGCTGCGGCGCTACGGCACTCCGGAGGAGTTCGGCCGGACCGCGGCGTTCCTGCTCTCGCCCGCGGCGTCGTACCTGACGGGCGTCATGCTGCCGGTCGACGGCGGCTCCCGGCACGGCTTCTGAACCGGCCCGCTCTGCCCCGGACCGCCGGACGGGTTCGATTCCTCAGGCCCGTCCGGCGATCGGGGACACCACGGCAACGGCCGTCAACTCACCCTTTCCGCACGGTGCTTGACCGCCCTCAGCCGCACCTCGGCCGGGAGCTCCGCCAGTCCGGCCGAATCCCGCGCATGGGCCAGTGCCTCGTCGGTGAGGCGGCCGAGCGCCTCGTCCGGCGCCGCGTGCGGCTCCATCAGCAGGCGGATCCTGGCGCGCGGCGAACTGCGCCGGCCGGTCAGCACGACCTGGGCGCGGGCCACCCCGTCCAAGGTCCCCGCCTCATCGGCGAGCACCCCCTCCAGGGCCCGGCCCCGCAGCAGCGCACCCTCGCCGTCGCCGCTGTCCACCAGCACCTCGGCGAGCCGGGCGCGACGCAGCTGGGCCAGCAGCCACCACAGTGCGAGGACGACCACGACGGCCAGGAGCGCGATCACCGTCGGCCACCACCAGCCCTCGCCGCGCCAGCGGTCCCGGTCGGCCTCGCTGAGGAGCACGTCGCCCTTGCCGTACCAGGGCCACCAGGACGGTACGGAGAGACCGAGCCCGGCGGCGAGCACCGCACCGCCGCCGCAGATCAGCACCAGCCCGGCCAGGCCGAGCAGTACCCGGTTGACGGTCCTGAGCAACGGGCTCACCCCTTCTTCGCGGGACGGCGGACATGTACGGACAGGCTCGGCGGCCTGGCCAGACCCAGATCCTTGATGCCGGTCCCGAGCACGGTGTCCAGATCGGCCCGTACGTCGTCGAGTTCACGGAAGTGCGACACCGCACGCACCCCGACCTTGCCCCGGCCCATCCGGACCCGTACCGACCGCACACCCGACACCTCGATGGCGCGGTCCCGCAGGACCAGTGCGGCCGCGGGCCGGTCGAGGCCGGCCCGTACACCGGGGCGGTCGCGGCGCATCGGCAGCAGGCCGCGGAGTCCGGGGGTGACGGCGAGCACGAGCAGCCACAGGCCGATCGCCACGGCGGCCGCCGCGCCGGCCAGCACCCAGACGTCGTCCAGCGGCCGGACGGCGAGCTCGTCGGCCAGCGTGCGGCGCCACCGCATCGCCGGGTGGCCGGCCCTTACCGCCGCCACGTCGTAGAGCAGCAGACCGGTGCCGCCGAGGATCACCAGGGCGAGGATCGCCGCGGGGATGCGGCGCGCGGACCAGAAACGGCCCGCCCTGCCGCCGCTCTCCTGCTGTGCGGGCGCCGGGTCGTAGGCGGCGGACGAGGCGGACTGGTCGAGTTCGAGCGCGGTCCCCTGTTCGACGGGCCGGGTGGTGGGCAGCCGTTGCGTACGGTGTTCCGGTTCGTGGGGCTCGGTCATCGGATCCTCCCCTGTGCCGCGATGCTCGCTCCCATCGGATGCAGGCGCTCGACCTGTACGGCGACCTCGGGCACTTCCATCCCCGCCAACGCCTTTACCCGTGCGACGACATGCCGACGCACCCCGCCGCACTGGCGCCCGATGTCGGAGGGATATCCGAGCTCCAGGCTCACCCGGACCCGGGCGGTGTCGCGGTGCACCGTGACCGTGGCGCGCGGCGAGGCGCCTTCCTTCGGCGGCTCGTCGATCGCCTCCTTCGCCGCCTGTGCGGCGATCTTCGCGACCACCCGGTCGGCGATCCGGGTCTCCCCGCGCTCACCGGCGGCGACCCTGCCGCTCGCCCCCGACAACGCCGTCACCGCCGTCGGTCGCCGCGCTCGCGACTCCGGAAGAAGTCGCCGGGATCCAGGTCACCCTCCAGGAAGCGACCGACGACGAAGCCGATCGCCCCCAACGCGGCCACCAGCAGAAAGGCCCCGAATCCGCCGAAGTACCCGGCGAATCCGAGCGCCATGCCGGCCACCATGCCGGCCACAGCCATGTTCATCCTGCGCTCCTCAACTGCCTCGGCCAGGAGGCCTACTGGAGACGTGGCTCGGGCTCTTCCTCTTCCTCGTCGGGCAGCTTCACATCGCTGACCGCGATATTGACCTCGACGACTTCGAGGCCCGTCATCCGCTCGACCGCCGCGATGACGTTCTCCCGTACGTCACGGGCGACATCGATGATCGACACGCCGTAGTCGACGACGATCTCCAGATCGAGAGCGGTCTGTGATTCGCCGACCTCCGCCTTGACCCCTCGGGTGACGGACTTCCCGCCTCCGGGTACCCGTTCGCGCACCGCTCCGAACGTACGCGCGAAGCCACTGCCCATCGCATGGACACCGACCACGTCACGTGCCGCCATTCCCGCGATCTTCTCGACCACGCCGTCGGCGATGGTCGTACGGCCACGGGTCGCGGGGTCTCCCCCGCCACGCTTGGTGATCGGGGTCAATTCCTTGTCGGGGCTCTCGGGACGGTTCCGCTGTGGGGTGTCGGTCATCGCCACTCTTCCCTTCGGGGCAGGTTGGACCTCCTTGCCCACATTAAGTGCGCTTGCCCCGTCTCGCGCCGTGGATGCGGCAGGCTGGGGAAATGACGACGGCTGACAGCCCGCACAGGGCCGACGGATGGACGGCAGCGGTTCGGCAACGGCTCGGCCTGGGCCGGCTGCTTCCGCTGGGCGGCCCGTCGGACGGGGCCTGGATCTCGGAGCGGGCCGCGGCCTGGGTGCTGCGTGACGCGGTGGGCGGGCCGGGACCTGGACCGGTGCTCGGGGAGCTCAGGATCTCCGTGGCTGATCCCGATCGGGCCCCGGACGCGGAGGTGGAACCGCCGCCGAGTGCGCTGCCGCCGGGGCCGCTGCGGATCGAGGCGACCATGTCGGCGATGTCCGGCCGACCGCTGCCCGCCGCGGCCGCGGCGCTGCGCTCGGCGCTGCTGACGGCAGCCGGGCACCGGCTGGGCCTGGTGGTCGCCGAGGTGGATCTCCGAGTGACGGAGCTGCTGGACACACCACCCGAACGGCGGGCGCCCGCACCGGCCGAGGTGCGCTCGGCGAGGCCGGAGGGGGCGGCGGGGCTCGCTGCCGCGGGGGTTCCGGGTGTCGTGACGCTGACCCGGGTGCTGGGCGACGCGGTGCACGCGGGCCCGGACCGTGTACGGGTCGAACTGGCGACGGACTCCGGCCACCGGGCGCTCGATGTGGCACGTGCGGTACGGGGCGCGGTGGCGGATGCGGTGGAGGGGAGTCCCTCGGTCGCGGTGCTGGTCACGGCGGTGGTGGAGCGGGACTGACCACCGGACGGGGCTGACCGTCGGACGGGGCTGACCGTCGGACGGGCCAAAGGAGCGAGCCCGCCCGGCGATCGAGGGCACAGCTCTCAGTCGGTGATGCCCGCCAGGTCGCGCAGACGGCGGCCCTGCGCGGCGCGTTCGGCGACACGCTGCTCCTCGTAACCACGGGAGACGGCACCGCTCAGCAGCGCCTTGGTCTCCACGACCGCGTCGCGCGGGGCGGCCAGCAGCGCGCCGGCCAGATCGCGGGCGGCGGCGTCCAGTTCGTCGGCGGGGACGACGAGGTTCGCCAGGCCGGTGCGCTCGGCCTCCGCGGCGTGCACGAAGCGGCCCGTGGCGCAGATTTCGAGCGCGCGGGCGTATCCCACCAGGTTGACCAGGGGGTGCGTGCCGGTGAGGTCGGGGACCAGACCGAGGCTGGTCTCGCGCATGGCGAACTGCACGTCCTCGGCGACGATCCGCAGATCGCAGGCGAGAGCGAGCTGGAAGCCGGCACCGATCGCATGTCCCTGGACGGCCGCGATCGACACGATGTCGTTGCGGCGCCACCAGGTGAACGCCTCCTGGTACTCGGCGATGGTCGCGTCGAGCTCGGTCTCCGGGCCGCGCGCCATGTCGAGGAAGGACGGCTCACCGTCGAACCCCTCGGGGGTGAACGCCTGCCGGTCGAGGCCCGCGGAGAAGGACTTGCCCTCGCCGCGGAGCACAACGACCCGCACATTGCCGGGCAGTGCCCGTCCGGCCTCTGTCAACGCCCGCCACAGAGCGGGGGACTGAGCGTTGCGCTTGGCCGGATTGGCGAGGGTCACCGTGGCAACCGCGTCATCGACGGTGAGTCGTACGCCGTCCTTGTCGAGAACGGAGTCGAGCGAGGTCATGGGGCGCCTCCGGATCGGTTCAGTCAGCACTTCGAGCTAAGTGACTGAACAGTAACCACCCGGTCGATATCACGATCAACCGGGTGGCCACCGCCGAAACCGGTGAGCCCCGGGGCGAGCCGGACGACCTGCCCCGATCCGCCGAAGGCCGTCAGGCCGTGGCGGCCTTCTTGCCTCGTGTCGCTCCGCCGCGTCCACGCAGCGTGACTCCGGACTCACTGAGCATCCGGTGGACGAATCCGTAGGAGCGGCCGGTCTCTTCGGCCAACGCCCGGATGCTCGCACCGGAGTCGTACTTCTTCTTCAGGTCTGCCGCGAGCTTGTCGCGCGCGGCGCCGGTAACCCGGCTGCCCTTCTTCAGAGTCTCGGCCACCCGTGCCTCCTCATGGGAAGTGCGCTCTGGACTCTCATGATCACCCCTCGGAGGCTTCCTGGCCACCCATTCGGCAAGGTCCGTGCAACGGGATTCCCGCCCGGGGAACGGGCCTACACGACCGGAATCCCGTATTCCGGGGGGCTGTGGGGGCGTGTGAGGACAGACCCGGGATGAACCGCCAGGTCAGGGCCACACGGGGATTGCGGCCCCAAATGGGTGCGCCCGGCAGGTATCTGCCGGGCGCCGCGCCGAGGTACGAGACGTACTCACGCAGATGATGGATCACGCATAGGCCGAATGATCCAGACGAAGTGGATCAGACGGTGACGGGGCCGGAATCAGGCGAGCGCGACGAGGTCCTGGTAGTCCGCGCCCCACAGGTCCTCGACACCGTCCGGCAACAGGATGATGCGCTCCGGCTGAAGCGCCTCGACCGCTCCCTCGTCGTGCGTGACGAGGACCACGGCGCCCTTGTACGTACGCAGCGCGCCGAGGATCTCCTCGCGGCTAGCCGGGTCGAGGTTGTTCGTCGGCTCGTCCAGGAGCAGCACATTGGCGGAGGAGACCACCAGGGTCGCCAGCGCGAGACGGGTCTTCTCACCGCCGGAGAGGACGCCGGCGGGCTTGTCGACGTCGTCGCCGGAGAAGAGGAACGAGCCCAGCGTCTTGCGGACGTCGACGAGATCGAGGTCCGGCGCCGCGGAGCGCATGTTCTCCAGGACGGAGCGCTCCGGGTCGAGGGTCTCGTGCTCCTGGGCGTAGTAGCCGAGCTTGAGTCCGTGGCCCTCGATGACCTGGCCGGTGTCGGGCTTCTCGGCACCGCCGAGGAGCCGGAGCAGCGTGGTCTTGCCCGCACCGTTGAGGCCGAGGATGACGACCCGGGAGCCCTTGTCGATGGCAAGATCCACATCGGTGAAGATTTCGAGCGAGCCGTAGGACTTGGAGAGCCCCTCCGCCATCAAGGGCGTCTTGCCGCACGGCGAGGGCTCGGGGAAGCGCAGCTTGGCGACCTTGTCGGAGACCCGGACGGCCTCCAGGCCGGAGAGCAGCCGCTCGGCGCGCTTGGCCATGTTCTGCGCGGCGACGGTCTTGGTGGCCTTGGCGCGCATCTTGTCGGCCTGCGAGTTGAGGGCCGCGGCCTTCTTCTCGGCGTTCTGCCGCTCGCGCTTGCGGCGCTTCTCGTCGGCCTCGCGCTGCTGCTGGTAGAGCTTCCAGCCCATGTTGTAGATGTCGATCTGCGAGCGGTTGGCGTCGAGGTAGAAGACCTTGTTGACGACCGTCTCGACGAGCTCGACATCGTGGGAGATCACGATGAAGCCGCCGCGGTAGGTCTTGAGGTAGTCGCGCAGCCAGACGATCGAGTCGGCGTCGAGGTGGTTCGTCGGCTCGTCGAGCAGCAGGATGTCGGCGTCCGAGAACAGGATGCGGGCCAGCTCGACGCGGCGGCGCTGACCGCCGGAGAGTGTGTGGAGCGGCTGCCCGAGCACCCGGTCGGGCAGGCTGAGCGCGGCGGCGATGGTGGCGGCCTCGGCCTCGGCGGCGTATCCGCCCTTGGTGAGGAACTCCGTCTCCAGGCGCTCGTACTTCTTCATCGCCTTCTCACGGGTGGCGCCCTTGCCGTTCGCCATCCGCTCCTCGTTCTCGCGCATCTTGCGCAGGATCTCGTCGAGACCGCGGGCGGAGAGGATGCGGTCGCGGGCGAGTACGTCGAGGTCGCCGGTGCGCGGGTCCTGCGGGAGGTAGCCCACCTCACCGGATCGGGCGATGGTGCCGCCGGCGGGGTTGCCCTCGCCTGCGAGGCACTTGGTGAGGGTGGTCTTGCCCGCTCCGTTGCGGCCGACGAGGCCGATGCGGTCACCCTTGGCGATACGGAAGGAGGCGGACTCGATGAGGATGCGGGCGCCGGCGCGCAGCTCGATGCCGGAAGCGGTGATCACGGTAAAACTCCAGGGCGGTGTGGACGGCGGACGGGACGATGACAGAGCTCGACTCGACGCCGTTACTCATGCACAAGGAGATTTGCCATACGGGTCATTCTACTGGCGGTGTGCAACTGCTTTTCCGCGTGCGCTCACCGCACTTGCCGAAAACTCGCTCAACGCTGCCGCTCCACTCCACCGCGCGACCAAAAAAGGGCATTGCGGTGTGAACTACCTAATACTCGGCGGAGGTGGTGAGGCCACCACGGCCGGAGCAGAGGGTGGTGCCCATGCAGTTCGACGACGACGCCGATCTGGACACGTCCGAGGTCCAGGATGTGCGTGGCAGCCGCATCCCCGGCGGCAAGGCCACCGTGGGCGGTGGCATCGCCGGTCTCATCGCACTGATCCTGGGGCTGCTCTTCGGCGTCGGCCCCGATCAGCTCGGCCTGTCGTCCGGTGGCTCGGGCACGACGGCGACCGCGTCCTCGGCGGCACAGGTGCAGCAGTCCTGCCGGACCGGACAGGACGCGAACACCAGGGAGGACTGCCGGATCGTCGCGGTGGTCAACAGCGTGCAGGACTACTGGGGGCAGGAGTTCCGGCGGCGTGGCGGGACGTACACGGACGCCCGGACGGTCCTGTTCACCGACCGGGTCGGCACCCCGTGCGGCTCCGCGACCTCGGCGGTCGGGCCGTTCTACTGCCCGGGTGACCGGCAGGTCTATCTGGACCTGGGTTTCTTCGACGAGCTGCGGACGAAGTTCGGCTCCAGCGGCGGCCCGTTCGCCCAGGCGTACGTCGTCGCCCATGAGTACGGGCACCATGTGCAGGGCCTCATGGGGACGCTGAGCCGCTCGCAGGACAGGCAGACCGGTGCGAACAGCAACGCGGTCAAGGTGGAGCTGCAGGCGGACTGTTACGCCGGGGTCTGGGCGCATCACGCGACAACCACGCCCGACGAATCGACCGGGCGACCGCTGATCACCTCGTTGACACAGGCGGACGTCCGGGACGGACTCGACGCGGCGGCAGCTGTCGGCGACGACCGGATCCAGGAGAGGTTCCAGGGCCGGGTCACGCCCGAGTCCTGGACGCACGGCTCGGCCGCGCAGCGGCGGCAGTGGTTCACCACCGGCTTCCGCAGCGGAGACATGGCCGATTGCAACACCTTCCGCTGAGCCGGACCGTCGGCAGCCGGGCCGTCCGAGCCGGGCCTCTTGAGCCGAGCCGAGCCGTTGTCAGCGGCCGGTGGAAGACTGAGATGCAGATCACAGAAGCAGGTCACGGGAGTACGAGAAGGGGTGAGCGCGATGGCAGGCGCACCGGCCGGCGTTCCGACGATCTATCCGACGATTCTGTACGACGACGCGAAGGCTGCGATCAGGACGCTGACGGAGGGCCTCGGCTTCACCGAGGAGGCGGTGTACGAGGGCGAGAGCGGCACGGTGCTGCATGCGGAGCTGTCCTGCGGCAACGGCAGGGTGATGCTGGGCTCCAAGGGCCGCGAGGGTGTCTTCGCCAAGGCGATGCAGGGAGCGGGCCCGGCCGGTGTCTACGTCGTGGTGGACGAGGTCGATGAACACCACGCCCGGGCCGTGGAGTACGGGGTGGAGATCCTGATGCCGCCCACGGACCAGGACTACGGCTCCCGCGACTTCATTGCGCGGGACGCGGAGGGCAATGTGTGGAGCTTCGGGACGTACGCACCGGGGTCGGCGGACTGACGGGCGGTCGGCCGGACGGGCTCGGGGCCGAGCCCGTCCGACGCGGACTCACGTGCGCTACGCGCCGCCCGTGTGCACCTGGAACGCGGCCCGGCGCACCGCTTTGGCCAGCGCGGGGTCCGGGTGCGCGGCGGCCAGGGCCACCAGGACCTGCACGGTCCGCGGGTGGCCGACTGCCCTTACCTCGTCCAGCAGCGCCGGCACCGTGCCCTGGACGGCCGAGTCGAGATGGCGGACCAGCAGCCCGGTCTCGCCGTGGTCCGCGACGGCCGCCGCGGTGTCGACCCAGAGCCAGGTGGCTTCCTCGCGGCTGAGGACGTCCTGGGCGTCCTCGGGGTCCGTTCCGCCGTACTCGGCCAGCCACAGCAGCGCATAGGGGCGCAGCGAGGGGTCGCCCACGACGGAGCGCACCTCGGGCTCGGCGGGTGCGCCGACGACCCGGAGCGCCTCGAAGGCGAGTCCGCGCAGCAGCGCGTCCTCCCCGCGGGCGACGCCGAGGAGTTCGGCAACGGCACTGCCGACGGGGCGGGCGGCGAGCCAGGCCCGGTATTCGGCGCGGGCCGGACCGGGAGTGAGCCGGGCGCAGCCCAGCAGCATGTCCGCGGCGGACTGCTCGATGTTCCCGGCCGGACTCTGGGCCGCGACGCAGATCTGTTCCAGCTTGACCCAGACCGCCCAGTTGCCGAGCGGGGTGAGGGTGGCATGTCCGGCGCCGAGGGTGAGCGCGCCTACGGCGGCCAGTCCCTCAAGGGCCCAGTCGAGAAGGAGGGCGACCAGGGCTGCGGGGTGTCCCGCGGGGGCGGACTCGGCCGGTGCGGGCGGCGCCTGCGGCCCGTACGGCACCTCGCAGCGCTCCTCGTGGAGTTCCGCGACACGCTGACCGAGAAGGTCCAGGAGGGCGGGCACGGTGACCGGGCCCGCCGAGAGCTGGAGGAGGGAGAGCACCTGCGGCACGGCCTCGACGGCCTCCGCGACCGCGGTGGACTCGATGCCCTCGGGCGCGGGGTGGACGAGCGACCAGGCGTCGAAGAGCGCCACCCAGCCGCGGAGCACGGCGGAGTCGTCGCGGTCCCAGGCGCGCAGCCGCCAGCCGGGGCGTGCGGTGTCGCCGTGCAGTTCGACCAGACCGGCGAGCCGGGCCCGGTCCCAGCCGGAGCGCACCTGGGCCGGGGACAACTCCAGGGCTGTCACGGCCCGTTCGAGGGCCTGGGCGGCCAGGGGCGGCGCGCCGGGGATCGCGCCGTCGGCTGCCCAGCGGGCGATCCGTACGGCGTCGGCGAGGGCCGTCCTGGCCTGGCGGGCCAGTTCCGCCCTGGGTGGGGTGCCCTCCGGGGGGCGGGGAGCCGGCCTGGTGCGCCGGGTGGTCACGGCCTTGCGAGCGGTGGCAAGGGGTCGCGGGCGGACAAGTCGCAGCCTGGAGTCGCGCGGGGTACGGGACGTCACGGGGAGCAGTCTTGCCCCTGACGGGCCGAAAGCCCAAACGGAACCCGAATTCGCGGTGGAAGGGGGTGGCGGGCGGGGTCCGGCACCAATCGGCCGATCCCCCGCATCAGGTCACATCAGGGGCGTGAGGAAGCGGCGCAGGGCCTCTTCGTAGTGGACCGGGTCGGCATTCCACATCGCCGCATGCGGAGCCTGCGGTACGGCGCGCAGGGCAACCAGGTCCGCACGGCGGGCGGCGAGATCGCGAGACGGCTGCCAGGGGGCCAGGGTGTCGTCCGGTCCGTGGAAGATCAAGGTCGGGACATGCAGCGCCTTTGCGAGGGAGCCGTCCAGGAGCCGGGCGCCGCGCAGCCCGGTCTGCCCCTGGGCTGCGCGGACGGCGAGCGGCAGCAGTGCGGTCGGGACACCGCGGGCGACGGCCAGTGCGCGCAGCGTGGTGACCCAGTCCAGGACCGGGGAGTCGAGGACGAGACCGCAGATCCGGTTGCGGAGCGCGGAGTTGACGGCCGCGTGCAGCGCCATCGAGGCGCCGGTGGACCAGCCGTGCAGGACGACCTTCTCGGCTCCGTACCGCACGGCGAAGCGGACCGCCGCGTCAAGGTCGCGCCATTCGGACTCGCCGAGGTGGGTGAGGCCGTCCGGGGAACGCGGGGCTCCGGCGTCGCCGCGGTAGGCCAGGTCGAGCACGGGCAGGCGCAGATCGTGCAGGAACTCCATGACGTTCATGGGGTGTTCCCTGGTGGTGCCGAGACCGTGCACGGCGATGACCCAGGTGTCACGGGGGCCGGGCAGGAACCAGGCGGGCAGGGGGCCGAGTTCGCCGGGGATCTCGACTTCCCTGTGATCGATTCCGAGGGCCGACGAGGGGTCGCCGCTGTGCAGCTGCGGGGTGATGCGGACCTTGGCGCCGGTTTCCAGGCTGCCGCGGTTGACTCGTTCCAGTCTGCGGACGACGGTGTCGGGGGCGTGGTGGGCGTGTTCGATCACCGGGCCGACGACGGCGTGGACGTCGTCGCCCTCCAGTCCGTACGTACCGGGTCGCAGCGCGGCGAAGGAGCGGGTCAGGGTGACCTGCCCGGCCGCCGTGGCGTGCACGGTGATCCCGCGGTCGGTGGGGAGTGGTCGTCCGGGCGGCGCTCCGAGGGCGGCGTCGCTGGCGTACCGGCCGGCCGCGACCGCTGCCGCACCGACGCCGAGGATCGTGGTGACGGCTGCTGCCGTGACTGTTGCCGGGCGCACCGCTTCAGTGTCGTGGGGTGCGCCGCACCCTGCCAGCGGACGGGGGCCGTCCGGTGCCCCGGCAGGGGGGCAGGACGGATGGGACGGGACAGCGGGGGCGGACAGGGGGCGGGTCAGCCCGGTTGCCCGTATCCCTTCAGTGCCTCCTGCACGTCGCACAACTGGGCCGGGGAGAGCAGGGTCGGGGTGTGCCCGGGGACGGAGCTCGCAGTGAGCCAGAGCCGGCAGAGCCATTCCAGCTGGGCGGTCCTGTCGAACGCCTCGTCAAGGGTCGCTCCGTAGGTCACGGTTCCGTGGTTCCGGAGCAGGCACCCCGTACGGCCCTGCAGAGCGGCGAGCATGTTCTCGGCCAGCTCCTCGGTCCCGTAGCGCGCATAGGCCGCGACCCGGACGGGGCCCCCGAGCATGGCGGCGGCGTAGTGGACCGGAGGGACCTCGGGGACCAGGGTGGAGACGGCCGTGGCGTGCACCGCATGGGTGTGCACGACGGCGGCCGCGTCGCTGTTCCGGTAGACCGCGAGATGGAGCGGGAGTTCGCTGGTCGGGGCCAGTTCGCCGAGGACACGGTTGCCTTCCAGATCGACACCGACGGCGTCCTCGGGGCGGAGCCGGTCGTACGGCACGCCGCTCGGGGTGACCAGGACTGTCCCGCCGACCCGTACCGACACATTTCCCGAGGTCCCGACGACAAGGCCGTCCGCCGCCGTCCTGCGGGCGGTGGTGACGACACCGTCCCAGGCACGTTCGATCGCGTCCCGTTGCTGATCGCTCATGCGGAGATCCTGTCAGCCCTGGAGGCGAACGGGCATGCGATCTGCGGGACAAGTCACAAAACGGAGAAGTTTACAAAAGGGGTGACGGGGGGCGAATCGGGTCCGAATCAGCCCTGCGCCCGGCCCGCACCACCCCGCGAGGGACAAACGGAACGACCCGACTCCAGTTGGAGTCACCACAGCGCCCTGCCCAGTTCACCTTCTGTTCATCCAGGTTGCCTACGGTCCACGTGCCAATGACGTCGAACGATTGCCTGGGTAAATGGAACACATCACGCTGCTACTCGCGATTGTGATCGTGACAGCTCTAGTGTTCGATTTCACGAACGGTTTCCACGACACCGCCAACGCGATGGCGACCACCATCTCGACGGGTGCACTCAGACCGAAGACAGCGGTGGCCATGTCCGCCGTTCTCAACCTCGTCGGTGCGTTCCTGTCGGTCGAGGTCGCCAAGACGATCTCCGGCGGGATCATCAACGAGGACGGGCTGCGGACAGAAGTCATCTTCGCGGCACTCGTCGGCGCCATCCTGTGGAATCTGCTGACCTGGCTGGTCGGACTGCCGTCCAGCTCCTCGCACGCCCTGTTCGGCGGTCTGATCGGCGCAGCCGTGATGTCGGCGGGCTGGTCGTCGGTCAACGGCGGCACCGTCGTCACCAAGGTGCTGCTCCCCGCGGTCGCCGCCCCGATCGTCGCCGGTCTGGCCGCACTGCTGGCCACCAGGCTGACGTACCGGATCGGCGGGAAGATCCGCAACGACGCCCAGGAGAAGGCCACTGCCAAGGGCTACCGCGCCGGGCAGATCGCCTCGGCCGGACTGGTCTCCCTCGCCCACGGCACCAACGACGCGCAGAAGACCATGGGCATCATCACCCTGGCCCTGGTCACCGGTGGCGTCCTGCACCCCGGCTCCAACCCGCCGGTCTGGGTCATCGTCTGTGCCGGTACGGCCATCGCACTGGGCACCTACCTGGGCGGCTGGCGCATCATCCGCACGATGGGCAGCGGCCTCACCGATCTCAAGCCGCCGCAGGGCTTCGCCGCCCAGACCAGTGCGGCCACGGTCATCCTGGCCTCCTCGCACCTCGGTTTCTCGCTCTCCACCACCCAGTCCTGCTCCGGCGCCGTGATGGGCGCGGGTCTCGGCCGCCGGGGCGGCGTGGTCCGCTGGTCCACCGCCACCCGGATGTTCGTCGCCTGGGGTCTGACCCTGCCGGCCGCGGGCCTGGTCGGCGCGGGCGCGGAGCTCCTCACCAAGCAGGGCACCTGGGGTGTCGTGGTCGTCGCGGCGCTGCTGGTCGTGGGCTCCGGGGCGATCTGGCTGGTGTCGCGTCGCAAGCCGGTCGGCCACGGCGATGTCGCGCCGACGGGCGTCGCCGCCGAGTCCCCGGGCGTCGTCACCACGGCCATCGCCGCCGTCAGCCCGCCGCTCACCGCGGCCCAGGCAGCGGCCCAGGACCTCAAGACCACCATTCCGGCCCCGGCCGGAACCACCCAGGACCCGGCGCGACCCGCCACCGTCTAGGCCAGCCGCCTAGGCGGGCCGTCTAAGGATTCAGCATGAACATCGACTGGGCAGCCCTCGGCTCCGTCTTCGGCGTCTCCCTCGTCGTCACCGTCGCGCTGGTGGGTTTCTTCACCCTGGGCATCGTCGGTCTCTCCAAGCAGCCCGAACCGGCGGCGCAGGGCGGCTCCGGCGGCTCGCTGCTGCTGGCCCGCGCCGGCGCGTACGTCTGCTTCGCGCTGTGCGCTGCGGCAGTCGCGTACGGGATCTATCTGATCGTCGCCTGAGCCTCCTCCGCACACTCCCCGACGGGCCGGACACACCTCGTGTGTCCGGCCCGTCGTGGTGTGCCGGGCCCGATGTGGGGCTCAGCACACTGCGCCGTCGCAGGTCAACGGCAAGTTGACGGGCCTTCGCGGAGCGTGGTGGACTGCCGGAGCCAATTACGGCGACAGCAGAGGAAGCCGGTGCGAATCCGGCGCGGTCCCGCCACTGTCACCGGGGAGCAGTCCCCCAACACCGGAAGTCACGGCACGCGCGAGCGGGTTGGAAGGCCGGGGGAACTGCGGATCCGGGAGCCAGGAGACTCTCGTCGCCGGTCACGTCGAACCAGGGCGCGGACCCTGAGTGAGGACATATCGCCATGCCTGGCTGCCGTGCGTCCGTTGCTGTGGCGCTCTCGACGAGAGCCGCCTGTACGAAGGTCCTTCGAGGCGTAACGGCCGGTTGAGCCGTGCGTGCCGACCGCATCTTCGCGTACGGCGCCACGGCCGGTCTGATCGGCGATCTGCTGCTCGGTGACCCCCGCAGGGGACATCCGGTCGCCGCCTTCGGGCGGGCCGCAGCGGGCGTCGAGCGCCGTCTGTGGCGCGACCACCGCGGGTGGGGCGCGCTGCACATGCTCGTCTGCGCCGGAGGCGCCGCAGGTGGTGCCGCGCTGATCACCCGTGCCGTACGCGGCCACCCCGCCACCTCCGTCGCACTGACCGCGGCCGCCACCTGGTCCGTCGTCGGCGGTACGTCCCTGGGGCGTGAGGCCCGGGCGATCGGCGGCGCCCTGGCCGCCGGTGACATCGAGTCGGCCCGCGAGCGTCTGCCGCATCTGTGCGGGCGCGACCCGTACTCCCTCGACGGACCGCAGATCGCCCGCGCCGTGGTGGAGTCCGTGGCCGAGAACACCTCGGACGCCGTGGTCGGCGCCCTGGTGTGGGGTGCGCTGGCCGGTGTGCCCGGGCTCGTCGGCTTCCGGGCCGCCAACACCCTCGACGCCATGGTCGGCCACAAGTCGCCCCGCCACCGGCGCTACGGCTGGGCCTCGGCCCGCCTCGACGACCTCGCGGGCTGGCCCGGCGCCCGGCTCACAGCCCTGCTCGCCGTGGCCGCCGGGGGGCGGCCACGTGGAGCGGTACGGGCGTGGCGGGCCGACGCGGCGAAGCACCCGAGTCCCAACGCGGGCCCGGTGGAGGCCTCGTTCGCGGGTGCGCTCGGCGTACGGCTCGGCGGGACCCTCGCGTACGGCGGCCGGGTCGAACACCGCCCCGTCCTCAACGGGGAGACGGGCCGGGCGGTGGAAACCGAGGACATCGAACGCGCGGTACGGCTGTCGCGCCGGGTGAGTGCGCTGGCCCTCGGCGTGTGTGTGGCGGGACGACTGGGTGCGGGCCTCGCCGGACGACGGATCGCAGTAGTTCGGTCCGCGGGACTTCAGGTCACAGGACGTCGGATCGCAGGACGGAGACGGACATGAGCGGCGGGCTGCTGGTCGCCGGAACCACCTCGGACGCGGGCAAGAGCGTCGTCACGGCAGGCATCTGCCGCTGGCTCGTGCGCCGGGGCGTGAAGGTGGCGCCCTTCAAGGCGCAGAACATGTCGCTGAACTCGTTCGTCACCCGCGAGGGTGCCGAGATCGGGCGCGCCCAGGCCATGCAGGCCCAGGCCGCCCGGGTGGAACCGACCGCGCTGATGAACCCGGTCCTGCTCAAACCGGGCAGCGACCGCTCCAGCCAGGTCGTCCTGATGGGCAGACCGGTGGGCGAGATGAGCGCACGCGGCTACCACGGTGGCAGGCAGGAAGCGCTTCTCGGCACGGTCGTGGACTGTCTGGAGCAGCTTCGGGGCACGTATGACGCAGTGATCTGCGAGGGGGCGGGCAGCCCGGCCGAGATCAATCTGCGGCGCACGGACATCGTGAACATGGGCATCGCACGGGCGGCACGCTTCCCGGTGGTGGTCGTCGGCGACATCGACCGCGGTGGCGTCTTCGCCTCGTTCTTCGGTACGACGGCGCTGCTCGACGCCGAGGACCAGTCGCTGATCGCCGGCTACCTCGTCAACAAGTTCCGCGGCGACGTGTCGCTGCTGGAGCCCGGCCTGGAGATGCTGCGCGGGATCACCGGGCGGCAGACCTACGGGGTGCTGCCCTTCGCCCACGGCCTCGGCATCGACGAGGAGGACGGTCTGCGGGTCTCGCTGCGCGGAGCCGTACGCGAATCGGTCGTCGCCCCGCCGCACGGCGACGACGTGCTGCGCGTCGCGGTGTGCGCCGTTCCCCTGATGTCGAACTTCACCGATGTGGACGCACTGGCCGCCGAACCGGGCGTCGTCGTCCGGTTCGTGGACCGCGCCGAGGAACTGGCCGATGCCGACCTCGTCATCGTGCCGGGCACCCGCGGCACCGTGAACGCGCTGGCCTGGCTGCGCGAGCGCGGCCTCGCCGACGCCCTGGTGCGGCGTGCCGCCGAGGGCCGGCCGGTCCTCGGCATCTGCGGCGGCTTCCAGATCCTCGGTGAACACATCGAGGACGACGTCGAGTCGAGGGCCGGGCACATCGACGGCCTCGGCCTGCTGCCCGTACGTATCCGTTTCGACCGCGAGAAGACCCTCGCCCGCCCCGCCGGCGAGGCGCTCGGCGCCCCCGTCGAGGGGTACGAGATCCACCACGGCGTCGCCGATGTACGCGGCGGCGAACCGTTCCTGGACGGCTGCCGGGTCGGCGCCGTGTGGGGCACCCACTGGCACGGCTCGCTGGAGAGCGACGAATTCCGCCGCCGCTTCCTGACCGAGGTCGCGCGGGCCGCCGGCCGGCGCTTCGTCCCCGCCCCCGGCACCGGCTTCGCCGCGCTGCGCGAGGAACAGCTCGACCGCCTCGGCGACCTCATCGAAGAACACGCGGACACCGACGCGCTGCTGCGGCTCATCGAGTCGGGCGCACCGTCAGGACTTCCCTTCATCGCCCCCGGAGCACCTGGAGCACGCGCATGAACGCCCCTATGAGCACTGTGCTGTTGCTGTCGACCGCCGACACGGACCTCCTCGCCGCCCGCGCCTGTGGCGCGCCGTACCGGATCGGCAACCCCACCCGCATCGACGCCCACGAGGAACTCCCCGCACTGATCGAGGGTTCCTCCGTCGCCGTCGTCCGCCTTCTCGGCGGCAAGCGCGCCTGGGAGGACGGGCTGGCCGTCCTCAAGGCGTCCGGTATCCCCACCGTGCTGCTGGGCGGCGAGGCCGTGCCGGACGCGGAGCTGATGGCCGAGTCGTCCGTACCCGCCGGTGTCGTCGCCGAGGCGCTGCGCTACCTCGTGGAGGGCGGCCCAGGAAATCTCGTAGAGCTGGCCCGCTTCCTCTCCGACACCGTCCTGCTGACCGGCCACGGCTTCGCCGAACCGCAGAAGATGCCCGAGTGGGGCCTGTACGGCAGCCGCGAATTCATCGAGGGCCGCCCGACCGTCGGCGTGCTCTTCTACCGGGCGCACCAGCTGTCCGGGAACACCTCGTTCGTGGACGTCCTCTGCGACGCGGTCGAGGCCCGTGGCGCCAACGCCCTGCCCGTTTACTGCGGTTCGCTGCGCGGCGCGGACGCCGGTCTCTACGAGCTGCTCGGCAGGGCCGACGCCCTGGTCGCCACGGTGCTCGCGGCAGGCGGCACCCGTGCGTCGGACGCCTCCGCCGGCGGCGACGACGAGGCCTGGGACATCGGCGCGCTCGCCGATCTGAACGTCCCTGTGCTGCAGGGCCTGTGCCTGACCTCCTCGCGCGCCGCGTGGGACGCCTCCGACGCCGCGCTCTCCCCCATGGACGCCGCGATGCAGGTCGCGATCCCCGAGTTCGACGGCCGTCTGATCACCGTCCCGTTCTCCTTCAAGGAGCAGGGTCCCGACGACGTACCGGTGTACCGCGCCGACCCCGAACGGGCCGCGCGCGTCGCCGGAATCGCGGTACGCCACGCCGTCCTGAAGCACAGGACGAACGCCGAGAAGAAGCTCGCCCTCGTCTTCACCGCGTACCCGACCAAGCACTCGCGCGTCGGCAACGCCGTCGGTCTGGACACGCCCGCATCGGCGGTGCGGGTCCTGGACGCCCTGCGCGACGCCGGTTACGGAGTCGACGGGCACCCCGACAACGGCGACGAACTCATCCACCGTCTCATCAACGCCGGCGGCCACGACGTGGAGTGGCTGACCGAGGAGCAGCTCGCGGCAGCCCCCGCGCGTGTGCCGCTCGCCGACTACCGGGCCTGGTTCGACAAGCTGGAACCGGAGCTGCGCGACTCGATGCTGGAGCACTGGGGCGAGCCGCCGGGTTCGCTGTACGTGGACGGGGACGACATCGTCCTCGCCTCGCTCCGGTTCGGGAATGTGGTGGTGCTGATCCAGCCGCCGCGCGGCTTCGGCGAGAACCCGATCGCGATCTACCACGACCCGGACATGCCGCCGTCCCACCACTACATGGCGACGTACCGCTGGCTGGAGGCCGCAACATCGGAGGGGGGCTTCGGCGCGGACGCCGTCGTCCACATGGGCAAGCACGGCACGATGGAGTGGCTGCCGGGCAAGGGCCTCGGTCTGTCGGCCGGTTGCGGCCCCGACGCCGTGCTCGGCGAACTGCCGCTGATCTACCCGTTCATCGTCAACGACCCGGGCGAGGGCACCCAGGCCAAACGCCGTGGGCACGCCACGGTGGTGGACCATCTGGTGCCACCGATGGCGCGCGCCGACACCTATGGCGACCTGGCCAAGCTGGAGCAGCTGCTCGACGAGTACGCACTGGTCAGCGATCTCGACCCGACGAAGGCCCCGTCGGTACGGGCGCAGATCTGGACGCTGGTGAAGGCCGCCGAGCTGCACCACGACCTCCATGTCGACGAACAGCCCGGCGACGACGACTTCGACTCGTTCGTCATGCACATCGACGGCTACCTCTGCGAGATCAAGGACGTCCAGATCCGGGACGGCCTGCACATCCTGGGCGGCGGTCCCGTCGACGAGGCGCGGGTCAACCTGGTGCTGGCCGTGCTGCGCGCCTCCCAGGTGTGGGGCGGAACGGCGAACGCGCTCCCGGGGCTGCGGGCGTCGGTCGCCGAGCACTTCGGTCTCAGCGAGAAGGAGTTGCTGGCCGAGCCCGGCGCTGCGGTGAAGGTGCCGGTCGAGCTGACCGAACTGGTCGACGGCCCGGCGCGCACCGGTGCGGATGCGATCGACCTGCTGGAGCAGCTGTGCCGCCGGCTCGCTGAGGGCATGGAGGAGCGCGGCTGGGACCTCGCGGCCGTGGCGGGGCTGGTACGGGACGTACTGGGCTCCGAACTCCCGGATGCGGTGGCCGTGCTGGGCTTCGCGTGCGAGGAGGTCGTACCGCGGCTGGCCCGGACGACGGACGAGATCGACCACATTCTGCGGGCACTGGACGGCGGCTTCGTACCGGCCGGCCCGTCCGGATCGCCCACGCGCGGGCTCGTCAATGTGCTGCCGACGGGTCGCAACTTCTACTCCGTGGACCCGAAGGCGATTCCGTCCCGGCTGTCGTGGGAGGTCGGGCAGTCGCTCGCCGACTCCCTGATCGCCCGGTATCTCGCCGACACGGGCGACTACCCGAAGTCGGTCGGCCTGACCGTGTGGGGCACCTCCGCCATGCGTACCCAGGGCGACGACATCGCGGAGATCCTTGCGCTGCTCGGCTGCCGGCCGGTGTGGGACGACGCGTCGCGGCGGGTGACCGGGTTCGAGGTCGTGCCGGTGAGCGAGCTGGGGCGCCCGCGCATCGATGTGACCGTGCGGATCTCCGGGTTCTTCCGGGACGCGTTCCCGCATGTGGTGGGGCTGATCGACGACGCGGTACGGGCGGTGGCGGAGCTGGACGAACCGGCCGAGGCCAACTACGTACGGGCACACGCCGACGAGGACACGGCGGTCCACGGCGACCGGCGCCGGGCCACGGCACGCGTCTTCGGCTCGAAGCCGGGGGCGTACGGGGCGGGGCTGCTGCCGCTGATCGACGCGCGGAACTGGCGCAGCGACGCGGATCTGGCCGAGGTGTACGCGGTGTGGGGCGGTTACGCGTACGGGCGCGGGCTCGACGGGCGGGCGGCGCGCGGGGACATGGAGACGGCGTTCCGGCGGATCGCGGTGGCGGCGAAGAACGTGGACACGAGAGAACACGATCTGGTCGATGCCGACGATTACTTCCAGTACCACGGCGGGATGGTCGCCATGGTGCGGCATCTGACCGGCGAGTCGCCCGAGGCGTACGTCGGCGACAGCGCCACGCCGGACCAGGTGAAGACGCGGACACTGGGCGAGGAGACGCACCGGGTGTTCCGTGCGCGGGTGGTGAACCCTCGGTGGATGGCGGCCATGCGGCGGCACGGGTACAAGGGTGCCTTCGAGATGGCCGCGACCGTGGACTACCTCTTCGGCTACGACGCCACGGCGGGGGTCGTCGACGACTGGATGTACGAGAAGCTCAGCGCGGAGTACGTCTTCGACCCGGAGAACCGGGACTTCATGCGGAAGTCCAATCCGTGGGCGCTGAGGGGCATCACCGAGCGCCTGCTGGAAGCAGCGGATCGGGGCCTTTGGGCGGAGCCTGACCAGGAGACCCTGGACCGGCTCCGGGCGACCTACCTCGAACTTGAGGGTGATCTGGAGGGAGAAGCGTGATCTCCCTGGAAAGCCCCGCGGTGGCGGGGAGCGCGTCATCCCGCGCAGTGCCCACGGGTTCGACTTCGGACCACCCCCGCGTCGGCGGGGACTACGGCAACAGCCTGGCAGCCTCCTCGGACCGCGGCGCCCTGCCAGTGCATCAGCCACTCGAAGGAGTGATCGCAGCGTGAGTACCCCGTTTCCCTTCACCGCCATCGTCGGGCAGGACGATCTCCGGCTCGGGCTGCTGCTGAACGCCATCTCGCCGGCCGTCGGCGGCGTGCTGGTGCGTGGTGAGAAGGGCACCGCGAAGTCCACCGCCGTGCGGGCGCTGGCCGCGCTGATGCCGGAGGTTCCGGTCGTCTCCGGGTGCCGGTTCTCGTGCGACCCGGCGTCGCCCGATCCGGCATGTCCCGATGGCCCCCACGAGGCCGGGACCGGCATGTCGCGGGATGCGCGAATGGTCGAGCTTCCCGTCGGCGCGTCCGAGGACCGGCTCGTCGGGGCGCTCGACATCGAGCGGGCGCTCGCCGAGGGCGTGAAGGCCTTCGAGCCGGGGCTGCTCGCCGATGCGCATCGCGGGATTCTGTACGTCGACGAGGTCAACCTGCTCCACGACCACCTCGTGGACCTGCTGCTGGACGCGGCCGCCATGGGCGCTTCGTACGTGGAGCGCGAAGGCGTCTCCGTACGGCATGCCGCGCGCTTCCTGCTCGTGGGGACGATGAACCCCGAAGAGGGCGAACTGCGGCCGCAGTTGCTCGACCGGTTCGGGCTGACCGTCGAGGTCGCCGCGTCCCGCGAGACCGATCAGCGGGTCGAGGTCGTGCGGCGGCGTCTCGCGTACGACGACGATCCTGCGGGCTTCGCCGCCGAGTGGGCCGCCGAGGAAGGCGCGTTGCGGGCCCGGATCGTTGCCGCTCGTGCGCTGCTCCCCGGAGTGCGGCTCGGGGACGGGGCGTTGCGGCAGATCGCGGCCACCTGCGCGGCCTTCGAGGTCGACGGGATGCGCGCGGACATCGTGATGGCACGGACGGCCACCGCCCTGGCCGCGTGGGCGGGACGTACGGATGTGCTCGCCGAGGATGTGCGGCAGGCCGCTCTGCTCGCGCTCCCCCACCGGCGTCGGCGCAATCCCTTCGACGCGCCGGGCCTGGACGAGGACAAACTCGACGACACGCTGGAGCAGAACAGCGGCGAGGACGACGATCCGGACCCGGACGGCCCCGGTGGCGGCGGCCGGCCCCCGCAGGGCGACGGTCCCGACACGCCGCCGCAGCCCGAGGGCGAGGCGGGCGACACGCCCGCGCAGTCCGTTCCCGAGCAGGGGCAGGGACAGGGACAACAGTCTTCCGGGAGCGGCGAGCAGCAGCCCGTACGCGCCGGCGAGCCGTTCCGTACGAAGATGCTGAGCGTGCCGGGTCTGGGCGAGGGCGCGGCGGGGCGGCGGTCCCGGGCGCGTACCGAACACGGGCGTACGACCGGTGCGCGGCGCCCGCAGGGCGCCCTGACCAAGCTGCATCTGGCCGCGACCGTGCAGGCCGCTGCCCCGCATCAACGGACGCGGGGACGGACCGGGCGGGGACTGGTGGTCCGGCGGGACGATCTGCGGCAGGCGACCCGGGAGGGACGCGAGGGAAACCTCGTTCTCTTCGTGGTGGATGCGTCCGGATCGATGGCTGCCCGGCAGCGTATGAGTGCCGTGAAGGGTGCGGTCCTTTCGCTGCTGCTGGACGCCTATCAGCGGCGGGACAAGGTCGGGCTGATCACCTTCCGGGGCAAGGATGCCGAGGTGGTGCTGCCGCCGACGTCGTCGGTGGACGCTGCGGCGGCACGGCTGGAGATGCTGCCGACCGGTGGGCGCACCCCCGTGGCGGCCGGGCTGTTGAAGGCCCATGACGTGCTGCGGGTGGAGCGGCTGCGTGATCCGGCGCGGCGGCCGTTGCTGGTCGTGGTGACCGACGGGCGGGCGACCGGGGGGCCCGAGCCGGTGGCGCTGGCGTCGCGGGCGGCGCGGCTGCACGAGGTCGAGGGCACCGCGTCCGTCGTCGTGGACTGCGAGTCGGGGCCCGTACGGCTCGGCCTCGCGGGAAGCCTCGCGCGCGATCTGGGGGGCACCGCCGTCACGCTCGACGAACTGCGGGCCGACTCGATCGCCGGGCTCGTCAAGGACGTTCAGGGAACCAGCAGGAGGGCCGCGTAATGCCGCAGGGACAGCCGACCACCGTGCCGGACGACGGGCTCACCACCCGTCAGCGCCGCAACCGCCCGCTGCTGGTGGTGCACACCGGCATCGGGAAGGGGAAGTCGACGGCGGCCTTCGGGCTCGCGCTGCGCGCCTGGAATCAGGGGTGGCCCATCGGGGTCTTCCAGTTCGTCAAGTCGGCGAAGTGGAAGGTCGGCGAGGAGAACGCGCTGAAGGTCCTCGGGGCCAGTGGCGAGGGCGGCTGCGTCGCCTGGCACAAGATGGGCGAGGGCTGGTCCTGGGTGCAGCGCGACAAGCAGCTGAACAACGAGGAGGCGGCGCGCGAGGGCTGGGAGCAGGTCAAGCGCGACCTGGCCGCCGAGACGTACCGGCTGTACGTCCTCGACGAGTTCGCGTACCCGATGCACTGGGGCTGGGTCGACACCGACGAGGTGATCGAGGTGCTGCGGAGCCGTCCCGGTACGCAGCATGTGGTCATCACCGGGCGCAACGCGCCTCAGAAGCTGGTGGACGCCGCCGACCTGGTGACCGACATGTCGAAGGTCAAGCACCCGATGGATGCCGGTCAGAAGGGTCAGCGGGGCATCGAATGGTGAGGGGCCCGCGGTGAACGTTCCGCGTCTGGTGATTGCCGCGCCCTCGTCGGGGAGCGGCAAGACGACCGTGGCCACGGGGCTGATGGCGGCCTTCGCGGGGCGGGGACTTGCCGTGTCCGCGCACAAGGTCGGGCCCGACTACATCGATCCCGGCTATCACACGCTGGCCACCGGGCGGCCGGGGCGCAATCTCGACGCGTACATGTGCGGTCCCGAGCTGGTCGCTCCCCTGTTCGCGCATGGGGCGCGCGGCTGCGATCTGGCGGTCGTCGAGGGCGTGATGGGGCTGTACGACGGGGCGTCGGGGCAGGGCGAGCTGGCGTCGACCGCTCAGGTCGCGAAGCTGCTGCGGGCGCCCGTGGTGCTGGTGGTCGACGCGTCGTCGCAGTCGCGGTCCGTGGCCGCGCTGGTGCACGGCTTCGCCTCGTGGGATCCGCAGGTGCGGATCGGTGGCGTGATTCTGAACAAGGTCGGCTCCCAGCGGCACGAGGCGCTGTTGCGGGAGGCGTTGGACGAGTCGGGGGTTCCGGTGCTGGGGGTGTTGCGGCGGGCCGAGCAGGTGGCTGTGCCGTCGCGGCATCTGGGGTTGGTGCCGGTGGCCGAGCGGCGGGGCGACGCGGTGGGCGCTGTCGCGGCGATGCGGGGGCAGGTGGTGGCGGGGTGCGATCTGGAGGCGCTGATGGCGTTGGCGCGGTCCGCGCCTGCGGTGCCGGGTGAGGTGTGGGATGCGATGGGCGCGGTGGGCGCCTGCGACGGGGCTGTTCCTCTGCCCGCCCCTTCCCGCAACCGGGTCGCCGTTGCGTCAGGGGCGGCGTTCACCTTTTCCTACACCGAGCACACCGAGTTGCTTGCCGCCGCCGGGGCCGAAGTCGTGCCGTTCGACCCGTTGCGGGACGAGACGTTGCCCGAGGGCACTCGGGGGCTGGTCATCGGCGGCGGATTTCCGGAGGTGTACGCCTCGGAGCTGTCCGCCAACGAGGCACTGCGCAAGGCCGTGGCCGAGCTGGTGGAATCCGGGGCTCCGGTGGCCGCCGAGTGTGCGGGGCTGCTCTATCTGGCGCGTTCGCTCGACGGGCTGCCGATGTGCGGGGTCCTCGACGCCGAGGGGCGGATGTCCGAGCGGCTGACGCTCGGCTACCGGGAGGCCGTGGCGGTCTCCGACAGTGTGCTGGCGGCGCCCGGGACGCGGGTGCGCGGGCACGAGTTCCACCGGACCGTGCTGGAGCCGGGCGCCGGGGCCGAACCGGCGTGGGGTCTGCATCAGCCGGAGCGCCGCGTGGAGGGGTTCGTGCAGCAGGGCGTGCACGCGAGTTATCTGCATACGCATTGGGCTTCGGCGCCCGGTATGGCCCACCGATTCGTTGAGAGGTGCAAGGGATGAACCACGGTCACGGTACGAGCAGGCTGGTCGGCGTCGGTGTCGGGCCCGGTGACCCGGAACTGGTGACCGTCAAGGGTGTGAACGCGCTGCGTGGTGCCGCGGTCGTCGTCGTACCGGTGATGGACACCGGTGAGCGGGGGCGGGCCGAGGCGACCGTCCTGCACTACGTGACGGCCGACAAGGTCGTACGTGTGGTGTTCGCGCTGAACGAGCGGACGGACCGGGCGCGCCGGGAGGCGGCGTGGGACGCGGCGGGTGAGCGGGTCGCGGAGCTGCTGCGTACGCATGGTTCGGTGGCGTTCGCGACGATCGGCGACCCCAATGTGTACTCGACGTTCACATATCTCGCGCACACGGTGGGTGAGCTGCTGCCGGGTACGGCCGTGGAGACCGTTCCGGGGATCACGGCCATGCAGGATCTGGCCGCCCGCAGCGGTGCGGTGCTGACGGAGGGCACGGAGCCGTTGACGCTGGTACCGGTGACCGCCGGGGCCGCGGTGCTCAAGGAGGCTCTGGAAGGTCCCGGGACGGTCGTCGCGTACAAGTTCGGGCGGCTGGCCGCGGAGGTGGCCACGGCACTGCGTGAGACGGGGCGTACCGAGGACGCGGTGTGGGGTTCGGCGCTCGGGCTGCCCGAGGAGTCGATCCGGCCGGCGGCGGAGCTGGACGAGGGCCCGTTGCCGTATCTGTCGACGCTGATCGCGCCCGCGCCGCGCGACGGCGGGCGGGGCGGGAAATTGTGAGGCGCCCGGGTGCGGCGCGGTGGTCAGTCCGCGATGCCCACCACGAGCCAGATGAAGCCCACCCCGGCCACCGTGCACAGCAGCGTGGAGCGGGCCGGGTGTTCGTGGTGTGCCTCGGGGAGGATCTCGGCGGCGGCCAGGTAGAGCAGTGCGCCGCCGAAGAAGCCGAGATAGCAGCCGAGCGGTTCCTCCGGAAGGGTGAACAGCAGCGTCGTCGCCGCGCCCACGAGCGGGGCCACGGCGTCCGCGAACAGCATGAGCACGGCCTTGCGGCGGGCGTTCCCGTACAGGCTGGTGATCGTGTAGGTGTTGAAGCCGTCGGCGAAGTCGTGCGTGATGACGGCGAGGGCGACGGCGGCTCCCATGCCGGCGCCCACCTGGAAGGCCGCGCCGAGCGCGACACCGTCCATCAGGCTGTGGCCGACCATCGCCGCCGCTGCTGTGAGTCCGACCTGCGGCACCTTCTCCTCGCCCGCGCCGTGTGCCACCTGTCGTACGGCGAGCAGACGCTCCACCAGATGGGCGACGAGGAAGCCGCCGACGAACAGCAGCAGGGCCGCCGGGACGCCGAAGACCGGATTGCCCGCGGCGTCGATCGCTTCCGGCAGCAGGTCGAGGCCGACCACGCCGAGCATCAGTCCGCCGGCGAAGCCGAGCACCAGGTGGCGGCGGTCGGTGACGCGCTGGGCGACCCAGCCGCCGGCCAGGGTCATCAGGAACGCGCCGAGTGCCACGAACACCGCCATGCGCTCTTGCTAGCCGACTGACCCCAGTGCGCGCATCTCACCGCACCCTGCCCCTTTGTCCGCTTTTTTACCGTTACCCGTTTCCCGAAAGGACCCCGTCCCATGTCCGAAGCAGTCGACGCAGCCGGCACGGACGCCGCGCCCACCCACGGCAAAGTGACGTTCGTCGGTGCCGGCCCCGGCGCCGCCGATCTGCTGACCTTCCGGGCGGCGCGGGCCATCGCGGATGCCGACATCGTCATCTGGGCGGCCAGCCTGGTGCAGGCGGAAGTTCTGGAGCATGCCCGAAAGGGCGCGGAGATCCTCGACTCGGCACAGATGTCACTGGAGCAGGTCGTCGCCGTGTACGAACGCGCAGCCTCAGAAGGGCTGAAGGTGGCCCGTATCCACTCCGGCGACCCGGCGCTGTGGGGCGGCACGCAGGAGCAGGTCGACCGGTGTGCCGGCCTGGGGGTCGCGGTCGAGATCGTGCCGGGGGTCTCGTCGTTCTCGGCCGTCGCGGCGATCGCGCAGCGGGAGCTGACGATTCCGGAGGTCGCGCAGTCCGTGATCCTGACCCGTCTCGGTGGCGGCAAGACGCCGATGCCGCCGGGCGAGGAAGTACGGGAATTCGCGCGCCACGGCACGACGATGGCGCTGTTCCTGTCGGCCGCCCGGTCCGGGCAGCTCACCCAGGAGCTGCTGGAGGGCGGCTATCCCACGTCTACGCCGGTCGTGATCGCGTACCAGGCGACCTGGCCGGAGGAGCTGATCCTGCACTGCACGATCGAGACCCTGGAGGAGACGGTCAAGCAGCACAAGCTCTGGAAGCACACCCTCTTCCTGGTCGGCCCGGCGCTTTCGGCTTCGGGGACTCGCTCGCACCTCTACCACCCGGGGCACTTCCACGGTTTCCGCAAGGCCGACAAGGCGGCGCGGGCCGAACTGCGCGCCCAGCGGTCCGGCTCGTGATCCGGGTCTTCGGTACGGGGACGGGCGAGCCGCTCGGTCCCGAGGCCCAGGACGCGCTGGCCGGGGCCACGCTGGTGGTCGGCGCCCGGCGTCATCTGGACGCCGCGGGTCCGCCGGAGCAGGTCGGGCGCATCGTGCTCGGTCCGCTGGCGCCGGCGCTCGACCGGATCGCGGAGCATGCGCACGGGGGCGGGGCGCGGGTGGTCGTGCTGGCCTCCGGTGACCCCGGATTCTTCGGGATCGTACGGGCGCTGGCCGAGCGTTTCGGGGCGAGCGCGCTCGATGTGCGGCCGGGTTCGCCCTCCGTCGCGGTCGCGTTCGCCCGGCTCGGGCTGGCGTGGGACGACGCGGTCGTGGTCAGTGCGCACGGCCGCGACCCGCGTACCGCGGTGAACACATGTCTGGCGCACCCGAAGGTGGCCGTCCTGACCGGGCCCGGCGCCGGGCCCGCGGAGCTGGCGGCCGGGCTGGTGCACGGAGCCGAGGGGCGCACCCTGGTCGTGGCGACGGCACTCGGCGATCCGGAGCGGGAGCGCATCGAGCGGCTGACCCCTGCCGAGGCGGTGGCCCGCGACTGGCCGGATCCGGTGAGTGTGGTGCTGTGTCTGGACGAGTCCCGGGTGCTCTCCCCGGTACGGACCGTCGCGGGGCCGCCCGCGGGGCCCGGCCGGTGGGCGCTGGACGAGACGGAGTTCGAGCACCGTGACTCGATGATCACCAAGTTCGAAGTACGGGCGCTGGCGCTGGCGCGGCTGGGACCGCGCACCGGTGACCTGGTGTGGGACATCGGCGCGGGTTCGGGGTCGGTCGCGGTGGAGTGCGCGCGGCTCGGCGCGGCCGCCGTCGCCGTGGAGAAGACCTCGGACGGGGTCGAGCGGATCAGGGCGAACGCGGCCGCGCACGCGGTGTATGTGCATGCGGTGCATGGCTCCGCGCCCGCCGTGCTCGAGGGTCTGGGCGACCCGGACGCGGTGTTCATCGGGGGCGGCGGGCGTGAGCTGCCCGCCATCGTGACGGAGTGCGCCCGGCGGGCGCGGCGCTCGGTGGTGGTGGCGCTGGCGGCGCTGGACCGGGTGCCTCAGGTGCGTGCGGCGCTGGCCGGTGCCGGGCTCGTGCCCGAGGGCGTGCTGCTGCAGTCCTCCCGGCTGGCGCCGCTGCCCGGTGAGGTGACGCGGCTCGCCGCGACCAACCCGGTCTTTCTGCTGTGGGGCACCCGCCCCGCGGTCCGTGCAAGTGAAGGAGCAACCCAGTGATCGGCCTGATCTCCGCCACGGCGGCGGGCACCGTCGCCCGCGACCGGCTGGCCGCGGCCTGGCCCGGCCGCACCGTGGTCTACGAGGGACCGGTGCGCGAGGCCGTGCAGCGGGCGTTCACCGAGTGCGAGCAGCTGGTGTGTTTCCTGGCGACGGGGGCCGTGGTGCGGCTGCTCGCGCCGCTGCTGTCGGACAAGGCCTCGGACCCGGGTGTCGTCTGTGTCGACGAGGCGGGTCGCCATGCTGTCGCGCTGCTCGGCGGGCACGGTGGCGGGGCGAACGCCCTGGCCGGGGCGGTCGGTGAGGTGCTGGGCGCGGCGCCGGTCGTGACCACGGCGACGGACGCGGCGGGCGTGCCGGGGCTGGACATGCTGGGCCTGGCCGTGGAGGGCGATGTGGCGGGGGTGTCGCGCGCGATGCTCGACGGGGCGGGGGTGGAGCTGCGAGCTGATGCGGTGTGGCCGTTGCCGCCGTTGCCGCCGAATGTTTCCCCCGGCGCCGGGGGTGGTGCGGTGCTGCATGTCACCGACCGGATCGTGGAACTCGGGGCGCGGACCGCCGTGTTGCGGCCCGCGTCACTCGCTGTCGGGGTCGGCGCGTCCAAGGACGCGCCGGTCGAGGAGGTCCTCGGGCTGATCCGGGACGCCCTGTGCGAGGCCGGGCTGTCGCCGCTGAGCATCGCGGAGTTGGTGACGGTCGACGCGAAGGCGGACGAGCCGGGGATCGTCGCCGCGGCCTCGCAGCTCGGCGTACCGCTGCGGACTTACGCCGCCGACGAGTTGGCCCGTATCGAGGTGCCCAATCCGTCCGGCGCGCCGCTCGCCGCCGTCGGGACACCCTCCGTCGCGGAGGCCGCCGCACTCGCCGCGGGGGGCGAACTCCTCGTACCGAAGCGGAAGTCGAGCCCTGTGGGGCGGGCCGCGATGGCCACGTGTGCGGTGGTCCGCCGCAGCCCGCGCGGGCGCCTGGCCGTCGTCGGTCTCGGCCCGGGTGCGCGCGATCTGCTGACGCCGCGGGCCCGTGAGGAGCTGCGGCGGGCCTCGGTGCTGGTCGGGCTCGATCAGTACGTCGACCAGATCAGGGACCTGCTGCGGCCGGGCACCACCGTCCTGGAGTCGGGTCTCGGCGCCGAGGAGGCGCGGGCCCGCACCGCGGTCGCCGAGGCGCGCAAGGGGCATGCGGTGGCGCTGATCGGCAGCGGTGACGCGGGTGTGTACGCGATGGCGTCGCCCGCGCTCGCCGAGGCCGGCGCCGATATCGATGTGGTGGGTGTGCCGGGTGTGACAGCCGCGCTGGCGGCTGCCGCGATCCTGGGCGCCCCGCTGGGCCACGACCATGTGTCGATCAGCCTCTCCGATCTGCACACGCCGTGGGAGGTCATCGAGCGCCGGGTACGGGCCGCGGCCGAGGCCGACATCATCGTGACGTTCTACAACCCGCGCAGCCGGGGCCGCGACTGGCAGCTCCCGAAGGCCCTGTCGATCCTGTCCGAGCACCGGGAACCGGCGACACCGGTCGGTGTCGTACGCAATGCCTCGCGCCCTGACGAGAGCAGCCGGGTGACCTCGCTCGCCGGTCTGGACCCGGCGACGGTGGACATGATGACGGTCGTGACGGTCGGCAACACGGCCACCCGGGAGATCGCGGGCCGCATGGTGACACCGCGCGGCTACCGCTGGCAGTCGGCCACCACGGCACCCGCACAGGAGGGAGCCGAGTGAACCGGCCCTGGGAGAGAACCGTTCACCCCATCGAGCAGGAGTCGTTCCGGCGGCTGCGCGCCCGCCTGGACACCTCGCACTTCGCACCGCTGACCCGGGCCGTCGTGGAGCGGGTCATCCACTCCGCGGCGGATCCGGAGTACGCGACGGACCTGGTCTGCGACGAGGCGTCGCTCGTCGTCGCCCATGCGGCGCTGCACGCCGGGGCGCCGGTCGTCACCGATGTGGAGATGGTCGCGGCGGGCATCACCCGCCGCGAGACCGTGTGCCGTCTGAAGGAGGCCAGGTCCGGCCCGGGGCTGACCCGTTCGGCACATGCGATCCGGCTCGCGTACGAGCAGGTCGGACCCGGCGCGATCTGGGTGATCGGCAATGCGCCGACCGCGCTGGAGGAGCTGCTCGTCCTCGATGCCGCGCCCGCGCTCGTCATCGGGCTGCCGGTCGGTTTCGTCGGCGCGACCGAGTCGAAGGCGGCGCTGCGCGAGAGCGGTCTGCCCGCCGTGAGCAATGTGTCCGAGAAGGGCGGCTCGGCGGTCGCCGCCGCCGCCCTCAACGCCCTGCTGTACCACCCCCTGACCCCCACCCCCACGACCACCGAGGAGAACCTGTGACCACCCCGCCCACCCCGTCCACCCAGCCCGCACTGCTCATCGCCGGCCACGGCACCAGGGACGAGGGCGGGGCCGCTGCGTTCCGTGACTTCGTGGCCGAGCTGGGCGAGCGCCACCCCGAACTGCCGGTCGCGGGCGGCTTCATCGAGTTGTCCCCGCCGCCGCTCGGCGACGCCGTGACCGAGCTGGTCGAGCGCGGTGTGAAGCGCTTCGCCGCCGTGCCGCTGATGCTGGTGTCGGCCGGGCACGCCAAGGGGGACATTCCGGCGGCGCTGGCCCGTGAGAAGGAGCGCCACCCCGGCATCTCCTACACCTACGGCCGTCCGCTCGGCCCGCACCCGGCGCTGCTGAAGGTGCTGGAGCGCCGGGTCGACGCGGTGCTGGGCGACACCGACCGGTCCGAGGTGACGGTGCTGCTGGTCGGGCGCGGTTCGACCGACCCGGACGCCAACGCCGAGGTGTACAAGGCGGCGCGGCTGTTCTGGGAGGGCCGTGGCTACGCGGGGGTGGAGACGGCGTTCGTCTCGCTCGCGGCGCCGGACGTACCGTCCGGTCTCGACCGTTGCGTGAAGCTGGGTGCCGGGCGCATAGTCGTTCTGCCGTACTTCCTCTTCACCGGCATCCTGCCGGACCGGGTGCGTCATCAGACCGAGGAGTGGGCTGCCGCCCACCCGGAGCTCGATGTCCGCTCGGCCGAAGTCATCGGTGCGGCCGAGGAATTGTACGACCTTGTCATGGAGCGTTACCGGGAGGCCGTCAAGGGCGATCTGCGGATGAACTGCGACTCATGCGTGTACCGGATCTCGCTGCCGGGCTTCGAGGACAAGGTGGGGCTGCCGCAGCAGCCGCACTTCCACCCCGACGACGACGGCCATCACCATCACCCCCACGGCGGTCATGCACACTCCCACTGAAAGACCCGACGCGCCAGGCGCGGGCACGCACGATCTGCGGCACCACGGTGACGCGGAAGTACGGGGCCGGGATCTGACCGATCTCGCCGTCAACGTACGGGCCGATACGCCTCCGGCCTGGCTGAAGGCGCGGATAGCCGCGTCGCTGGGCACGCTCGCCGCGTATCCGGACGGCCGTCCGGCGCGGGCGGCGGTCGCGGCCCGGCACGGGCTCCCGGTGGAGCGCGTGCTGCTGACGGCGGGTGCGGCGGAGGCGTTCGTGCTGATCGCGCGGGCGCTGCCGGCCTGCTGTCCGGTCGTGATCCATCCGCAGTTCACCGAACCCGAGTCGGCGCTGCGTGCGGCCGGGCACGAGGTGCGGCGAGTGCTGCTGTCGGCCGAGGACGATTTCCGGCTGGACCCGGCGGCGGTGCCCGAGGACGCGGATCTGGTGGTGGTCGGCAATCCGACGAACCCCACGTCGGTCCTGCATCCGGCGGCCGTGCTGGAGAAACTGGCGCGTCCCGGGCGGACGTTGGTGGTCGACGAGGCGTTCATGGACGCGGTGCCGGGCGAGCGCGAGGCGCTGTGCGGGCGTACGGACATCCCGGGGCTCGTGGTGCTGCGCAGCCTCACCAAGACCTGGGGGCTCGCGGGGCTGCGGATCGGTTACGTACTGGCCGCCCCGGAGACGATCCGCGCGCTGGAGGAGGCACAGCCGCTGTGGCCGGTGTCTTCCCCGGCGCTGGCGGCGGCCGAGGCGTGCATGGAGCCGCGGGCCCTGGCCGAGGCGGCTGCCGCGGCGGAGCGGATCGCGGTGGACCGGGCCCATCTGGTCGCGGGGCTCAGGGAGTTCACCGAGGTGCGGGTGGTGGAACCGGCCGAGGGACCGTTCGTCCTGGTGCGGCTGGAGGGGGCCGCCGAGGTACGGGAGCGGTTGCGGGCGCTGGGGTTCGCGGCGCGTCGTGGAGATACGTTTCCCGGGCTCGGTCCGCAGTGGCTGCGGCTGGCGGTACGCGACCGTGCGACGACCAACCGCTTCCTGCAGGGGTTCGACCAGGCGCTGCAGACGCTGCCCGCGGTCACGCGCTGACGGGACGGCCGCGCTCCGTCCCCCGCCGACGGAGAGTGGCGTTCCGCACGCTCACGGGGAGCGGCGTTCCGTCACGCGAACGCCGCTCCCCGTTCCCCTCCTGACCTACGACTGCCCCCCTCGGGCCTTGGGTCGAGGGGTCAGTTCTGGGCGCGGCGCCTGGCCACGACCATCGCCCCGGCGCCCACCGCCAGCAGCACGGCCGCGCCGCCGGCGATGTACGGAGTCGTGGAGCTGCCGCCCGTCTCCGCGAGGTTGGAGTCGACGGCCGGGGCGTGGCCGGTGCCGGTCTGGGGCTTCACATCGCCGCCGTCACCGCCCGTGCCCCCGGACGTGCTGCCACCGCTGCCGGAGGTGCCTGCGCCGCTCGTCCCACCGTTGCCGGAACCGCCGTCGCTCGAACCACCGCCGCTGGAGCCGCCGTTGCCGGAACCCCCGTCACTCGAACCACCGCCGCTGGAACCGCCGTTGCCGGAACCCCCGTTGCCGGACCCGCCGTTGTCACCACCTCCGGTCGACTTCGGCGTCTCGCAGGTGGCCTCGGCGAGCGTGACCTCACCCTGCACATCGGCGACATTCAGCTTGAGCGGGTTGACCGAGACCTTCAGCTGAAGCGCGGCCGCCGCTGCGGTGCGTGAGGTGGTGTGCGTCTTCGACAGGTCGAGGGTCACCTCGCCGACGCCAGGCACCTTCACCTGTGTGGTACCGCTCGCGGTGAGGGTGATCCGCTTGCCGAGGACCGACACATGCCCCAGCACGTTCGACTCGGCGACCGGCTTCCTGCCCACCTCGCAGACCGCCTTGGAGGTGACCTTCTCGACCTCGATCAGCGAGAGCAGCGGCAGCCCGGGCACATGGACCCGGGCCTTCGCGAGATTGCTGTAGCCCTCGGCCCTGTGCTTGCCGACGGTCGCCCTGGCGGTGGCCACATCGGCGCTCAGCACGCTGAACGGCTGTCCGTGGTCCACCCCGTCGAGCCGCACGCTCAGCGCGGTCCTGTCGGCACTGGCGGGTGCTTGCACTTCATTGAGCGTGACCTTGAGCGGCACATCGATCGTCTTGTTCAGGAGCGAGACGTCGAGTGCGGTACGGAGCACGACCGCGCTCGCCTTCCCGTCGCCGGTGGTCGTGGTGGTCGCGGTGGCGGCCTGCGCCGGGACGGCAACCAGCAGGGCGACGGGAGCGGCGGCGACCGCCAGGGCGGCCAGGCGGAAGGTATTGCTGTTCAAGATGGTGGAACCCCCACAAGAGACATGGAGCCACCGGCGCCGTCCAATGGGGGACATCGCGGGCGCCGGTGACCTCGACCCCGAAAGCTTTACGCACGGAGGGTGAACTGGCAGACACCTGACGTGAGTTCACCCCAAAGGGGGGTTTTCGCGCCTGTATTCGATTATCTCGGTCGTTCGTTCCTCGGAGTCACCCGATCCACTGAGCGTGGACGGCGCGGAGACCGACTGCGCCGGGGTGCGCGTAAAGATGCTTCAACGACACGGCAGGGGTTCGGTAACTGCCTGTCAACACGGCGCACCCCGGCCGGGAGGCGGCTCCGTGAGCCGTCACTCAGCCGATCACCCGCCCGTTCAGCACTACGCGTCGCGGCGCCGCCAGCACCCGTACGTCCGCCCGCGGGTCCTCGTCGTACACCACCAGGTCCGCCGGCGCACCCTCCTCCAGCACCGGCCGCCCGAGCCACTGACGCGCACCCCAGGTCGTCGCGGACAGCGCGTCCAGGGCCGGGATGCCCGCCTTCACCAGCTCGGCGACCTCGTCCGCCACCAGACCGTGGGCGAGCACCCCGCCCGCGTCGGTGCCGACGAAGACCGGGATCCCGGCGTCGTACGCGGCGCGCACGGTGTCGTAGCGCCGCTCGTGCAGCCGCCGCATATGGGCCGACCAGCGGGGGAACTTGGCGTCGCCGCCCGCCGCGAGCGAGGGGAACGTGGCGATGTTGACCAGCGTGGGAACGATCGCGACCCCCCGCTCGGCGAAGAGCGGAATGGTTTCCTCGGTGAGCCCGGTGGCGTGCTCGATGCAGTCGATGCCGGCCTCGACGAGATCGCGCAGCGAGTCCTCGGCGAAGCAGTGCGCGGTGACCCGGGCGCCGAGCCGGTGCGCCTCGGCGATGGCCGCCTCGGCCGCCTCGCGCGGCCAGCAGGCGGTCAGGTCACCCGCCTCCCGGTCGATCCAGTCGCCGACCAGCTTCACCCAGCCGTCGCTGCGGCGCGCCTCGTGTGCGACGTACGCGACCAGATCGTCCGGCTCGATCTCGTGGGCGTAGTTCCGGGTGTATCTGCGGGGCCTGGCGATATGGCGGCCGGCCCTGATGATCTTCGGCAGGTCCTCGCGGTCGTCGATCCACCGGGTGTCGGACGGCGAACCCGCGTCCCGCAGCAGCAGCGCGCCCGCCTCCCGGTCGGCGATGGCCTGCTTCTCGCTGGTCGCCGCGTCGACGGCGCCGTGATGGTCGAGCCCGACGTGACAATGGGCGTCTACCAGCCCCGGCAGCGCCCAGCCGGTGACGGTCACCGCCTCGTCCGCGCCGGCCGGCCTGCCGTACGAGATCCGTCCGTCGACGACCCAGAGCTCGTCGCGGACGTCCTGCGGTCCGACGAGCACCCGCCCCTTCACGTGCAGCACCTGCGGTGCCCTGTGATCACTCATGAGCAGCACTGTACGAGGCACCGCCCGGCGCCCTGGGTACGCTTCGACGGAAGCCCTGTCCGTACGCAGCACCGCGGCGCACCGACCCGATCCGAAGAGAGCACCACCGTGACGCACCCCTTCCTCGACCTCGCCCCGCTCACCGCCGCGCACTTCGCGGCCATCGAGAAGCGGGTGGCCGGCCTCCTCGCCACCGAGCAGGACGTCGTCATCATGCAGGGCGAGGCACTGCTCCCTCTCGAAGGCTGCATCCGGGGCGGCGCCCGGCCCGGCTCGACCGCGCTGAACGTCGTCACCGGCCCGTACGGACAGACCTTCGGGAACTGGCTGCGCGACTGCGGTGCCAATGTCGTCGATCTGGCGGTTCCGTTCCACACGGCGGTCACCGCCGATCAGGTCGCACGGGCGCTGACCGAGCACCCGGAGATCGACTTCGTCTCCCTGGTCCACGCCGAGGCGGCTACCGGCAACACCAATCCGGTCGCCGAGATCGGTGAGGTGGTCCGTTCGCACGGGGCGCTGTTCATGCTGGACGCCGTCGCCTCGGTGGGCGCCGAGCCGCTGCTGCCTGACGTGTGGGGCGTCGACCTCTGTGTGATCGGCGCGCAGAAGGCGATGGGCGGCCCGGCCGGGGTGTCGGCGGTGTCGGTGAGCGAGCGGGCCTGGGAGCGGATCGCCGCCAACCCCCAGGCCCCGCGCCGCTCGTACCTCTCCCTCCTGGACTGGAAGGAGCGCTGGATCGACGGCGGTCGCAGGGCGCTGCTGCACGCTCCCGCCCAGCTGGAGATGCTGGCTCTGGAGGCCTGTGTGGAGCGGATCGAGGCCGAGGGCCTGGATGCGCTGATGGCCCGGCATGCCTCGGCCGCCGCGGCGACTCGTGCGGGTGCGGTGGCGCTCGGCGGCGGTCTGTCGCCGTATGTGCACGAGGCGAAGGACGCGGCGCCGGTCGCCACGACGCTGCGCGCCCCGGCGGGCGTCGACGCCTCCGAGTTGGTCGCACGGGCACTCGCGGCCGACCCGTCGCTGCCGCTGATCGCGGGCGGCGGTGCGCTGTCCAAGGAGATGATCCGGGTCAATCACTACGGTGTGGATGCGACGCGGGGCACGGTGCAGTCCTCGCTCGCGGCTCTGGGGGCGGCGCTGGCCGATGCGGGCCGGCAGGTCGACTTCGAAACTGCCCGCAAAGCAGTTTCGGAAACCTGGCCGAGCGAGTAAATCCGCACCGGGACGTCAATATTCCACAAATGCGGGGAGCTGCTCTATTCAGAGCAGCTCCCCGCATTCTTCTGCCCGCTTTCCCCGACCCTAAACACCCGAGTTTCCAGAAGCCGGATCCACACAATTCCGTTGCGTCACCCGAGAGTTACGACCTTGTGACCGACTCCACATCGCGGCCGTTATGCCGGATAAATAGCACCCAAAGCAGAAGAAAGCGATGCCGGATCGCGCCGGTGCACGCGCCCGCGTGATAACACAAAGGGTCACTCCACCCAAGCCCTTGCGTCGATGCAATTTCAGAATTTGCTGGGTAAATTCAATTCGCATGACCGCCGCACCAGCAGATTTTGCAAGTGCCCGAAGTGAATTCCTCACCATCGACACCCCACGAGTGGAGGACGGAGCCGCGATCTGGCGCATCGCCCGCGACTCCGAGGTCCTGGACCTCAACTCCTCGTACAGCTACCTGCTGTGGTGCCGTGACTTCGCGGCCACCTCCGTGGTCGCCCGCGACGAGACCGGCGGGCCCGTTGCCTTCGTGACGGGATTCCTCCGGCCGGACCGCCCCGAGACACTCGTCGTCTGGCAGGTGGCCGTCGACCACGGCCACCGCGGGACCGGACTGGCGGGAAAGCTGCTGGACGCGCTGACCTCGCGGGTCGCAGCCTCGCAGGGCCTGGCCTCGGTGGAGACGACCGTCACCCCGGACAACACCGCGTCGGACCGGCTGTTCACCTCCTACGCGCTGCGCCACGACGTGGCCCTGGAGCGTGAAGTGCTCTTCGACGGCGAGCTGTTCCCCGAGGAAACGCATCTGCCGGAAGTGCTGTACCGCATCGGCCCGTTCCACGCCTGAGCGCATCGGCCCGTTCCACGCCTGAGCGCATCGGCCCGTTCCATGTCCGAGCGCATCATCGGCCCGTTCCACGTCCGAGCGCCTCGGCCCGTTCCGCACCTGAGCACACCGCAGCCCGTCACACCCCCCTCAAGCAGGAGATTCCCTGTGACCATCACCCCGCCCGCGCTGAGTGTCTTCGAGACCCTGGAGTCGGAGGTACGAAGCTACTGCCGCAGTTGGCCCGCAGTGTTCGACCATGCGCAGGGCGCCCGTCTGACCGACGAGGACGGCCACACCTACCTCGACTTCTTCGCCGGGGCCGGATCTCTCAACTACGGCCACAACAACCCGGTACTGAAACGCGCGCTGATCGACTACATCGAGCGCGACGGCATCACCCACGGCCTCGACATGGCCACCACCGCGAAACGCGCCTTTCTGGAGTCCTTCCAGAACATCGTGCTGCGCCCGCGTGATCTCCCGTACAAGGTGATGTTCCCCGGCCCGACCGGCACCAACGCGGTCGAGGCGGCGCTGAAGCTGGCCCGTAAGGTGAAGGGGCGCGAGTCGATCGTCTCGTTCACCAACGCCTTCCACGGCATGTCGCTGGGCTCGCTCGCCGTCACCGGCAACGCCTTCAAGCGGGCCGGGGCCGGTATCCCGCTGGTGCACGGCACCCCGATGCCGTTCGACAACTACCTCGACGGCCGGGTACCGGACTTCCTCTGGTTCGAGCGGCTCCTGGAGGACCAGGGCTCCGGTCTCAACCAGCCCGCCGCCGTGATCGTCGAGACGGTGCAGGGCGAGGGCGGCATCAATGTGGCGCGCCCCGAGTGGCTGCGGGCGCTCTCCGACCTGTGCCACCGCCGCGACATGCTCCTGATCGTCGACGACATCCAGATGGGCTGCGGACGCACGGGGGCGTTCTTCTCGTTCGAGGAGGCCGGCATCGCCCCCGACATCGTCACCCTGTCCAAGTCCATCAGCGGCTACGGACTGCCCATGTCGCTCTGCCTGTTCACACCGGAGCTGGACATCTGGGGGCCGGGCGAGCACAACGGCACCTTCCGCGGCAACAACCCGGCGTTCGTCACGGCCGCCGCCGCGCTGGACGCCTACTGGGCGGACGGACAGATGGAGAAGCAGACCCTGGCCCGGGGCGAGCAGATCGAGCAGGCCCTTCTTGCGATCTGTGACGAACACGCCCGGCTCGGTGCGCAGTTCCGGGGCCGCGGCCTGGTCTGGGGCATGGAGTTCACCGACAAGTCGCGCGCCGTCGCGGTCTGCGCCCGCGCCTTCGAGCTGGGCCTCCTTGTCGAGACCTCCGGTCCGCAGAGCGAGGTCGTGAAGCTGCTGCCGCCGCTGACCGTCACCCCCGAGGAGCTGGACGAGGGCCTGCGGACACTGGCCCGCGCAGTCCGCGAGACCGCCTGATCCCGGACCCGCCCCCTACGCGGGTCCGACGAGAAACACCACCGCAGAGAGAAAGGCACCGACCCACCGTGATCGTCCGATCGTTCAGTGACATCGAGAACACCGACAGGCATGTGAAGGCCGCTTCCGGAACCTGGGAGAGCAAGCGCATCGTGCTCGCGCGGGAGAAGGTGGGCTTCTCGCTCCACGAGACCACGATGTACGCGGGTACCGAGACATCGATGTGGTACGCGAACCACATCGAGGCCGTCCTGTGCGTCGAGGGCGAGGCCGAGCTCACCAATGACGAGACCGGCGAGAAGCACTGGATCACGCCCGGCACGATGTACCTGCTGAACGGCCATGAGCATCACACCATGCGGCCGAAGACCGACTTCCGCTGTGTCTGCGTCTTCAACCCTCCGGTCACCGGACGGGAGGAGCACGACGAGCACGGTGTCTACCCCCTCCTGACCGAGGAGGGCTGAACCATGACCACCGATGTACGCGCCGATCTGTACCCCACACGCGGCGCAGCCGAGATGATCACGCCCCGTCAGGACCCGGTCATCTGGTCCCCGCCCGGCACCCCGGGGCCGGTCGCCGTGAAGGATCTGCAGGGCTTCGAGCGCGACGGCTTCCTCGGCGTGGACCAGCTGATCACACCGGCCGAGGTCGCCGTGTACCACGCCGAACTGGACCGGCTGATCACCGATCCGGCGGTGCGGGCCGACGAGCGCTCGATCATAGAGCCGAAGTCGCAGAAGGTACGGTCGGTCTTCGAGGTTCACCGGATCAGCGACGTCTTCGCCCGGCTGGTCAGTGACGAGCGCGTGGTGGGCCGGGCCCGTCAGATCCTCGGTTCGGACGTGTACGTCCACCAGTCCCGGATCAACGTCAAGCCGGGCTTCGGCGCTTCGGGGTTCTACTGGCACTCGGACTTCGAGACCTGGCACGCCGAGGACGGTCTGCCGAACATGCGCGCGGTGTCCGTGTCGATCGCGCTGACCGAGAACCACGACACCAACGGCGGGCTGATGATCATGCCCGGTTCGCACAAGTCGTTCCTCGGCTGTGCGGGCGAGACACCGAAGGACAACTACAAGAAGTCCCTGAAGATGCAGGACGCCGGCATCCCGTCCGACGAGGCGCTGACGAAGCTGGCCGACCGGCACGGCATCAAGCTCTTCACGGGCAAGGCGGGTTCGGCGACCTGGTTCGACTGCAACTGCATGCACGGCTCGGGGGACAACATCACCCCGTACCCGCGCAGCAATGTCTTCATCGTCTTCAACAGCGTGGAGAACGCCGCCGAGGAGCCGTTCGCGGCTCCGGCGCGGCGTCCGGAATTCATCGGGGCGCGGGACTTCACGCCGGTGAAGTGACGTGCCGGCGAGCTGAAAGGGACGGGGGCGGCGTTCGTCGCCCCCTCTCCAAAGTTGGTGGACCACGACGGCCACGAGCGGCGACAGTGGGGCCCATGACTTCACTCGTACGTCACATCACGATCGACTGCGCCGACGCCTACGAGCTCGCCGCCTTCTGGTCCGGGGTACTCGGCGCCCCGCTCTCCGACGAGGACGCCCCCGGCGATCCCGAGGCACTCGTCGAGGCCCCCGGTGCCGCGCTGCTCTTCATCTCGGTGCCCGAGCCGAAGAGCAGCAAGAACCGTCTGCACCTGGACATTCAGCCGCAGGACCGCACCCGCGACGAGGAGGTGGAGCGGCTGCTCGGCCTGGGTGCCACCCTCGTGGCCGACCACCGCAGGCCGAACGGGCGGGGCTGGGCGACGCTCGCCGATCCGGAGGGCAATGAGTTCTGTGTCGAGTGCAGTGCGGCGGAACGGGCCGCACTGACCGGGACCCGGCTGCCGGTCACGGCGGACGATGTGACCACCGCGGTCCGCCTGGCGGTCGACGCGCTCCGGAAGTCCCCGGCGGACAACTGGCTGGTCCCGGCCGGGACGTTGGAGTGGGACTGCTGGGAGACCGCGGAGCACCTGAGCGACGATCTCTTCTCCTACGCGGCGCAGCTGGGCCCGCGGCAGCCGCCGCTGGACACGTACGTCCCCTACCGCTGGAGCGCCGAGCACAAGGGCGGACCGGCGAACGCGATCTTCGCGGACCGGTCGGCCGGGACCGCCGGGCTGCTCCAGACGCTGGAGGCGAGCGGCGCGCTGCTCGCGGCGATGGTACGGACGGCCTCGCCCGAGGTCCGCTCGTACCACTCCTACGGGGTGTCGGACCCGGAGGGCTTCGCCGCCATGGGCATCGTGGAGACCCTGGTGCACGTGCATGACCTCGCCGCGAGCCTGGACGTCCCCTGGACCCCGCCCGCCGATCTCTGTGACCGGGTACTGGCCCGGCTGTTTCCGGACGTCCCGAAGGACACCGACCGATGGGCCGTCCTGCTCTGGGCCACCGGCCGCGGCGAACTGCCCGGTCATCCCCGGGTCACCTCGTGGAAGTGGCACAGTGCGCCGCTGGAGGAGTCGGGCCGGGAGTAACGGAGGGGCGCGGGCGCGCCGGGGGCGCTGTCGGAACGCGTCGGCCGCCGAGCGGGGACGGGCCCGCTTCGGTGTGGTGGGCCTGACCCATCTGCCCGACCCGGCCGGCCAAGTACCGGCCGTCGAGGCACAGCACCCCCACCCGCCACGCGGCGCCGGTCCTCGGCCGGGTGAGGGCCTCTGGGCCATGCCCGACATCATGGGCCTGCAGGAGGATGTGCTGAACCCCTTCGCGGACGCCAGGCCTTGACCGCAACCCGGCGACCCGCACGGCCTCAGGACTGAACGGTGTCCAGCGCCGGGTAGTCGACGTATCCCTTCGCGTCCCCGCCGAAGAAGGTCGACGGGTCCGGGGTGTTGAACGGGCCGCCGGCCTTCAGCCGGGCCGGCAGGTCCGGGTTGGCGATGAACAGGGCACCGTACGCGATGATGTCGGCGATCCCGTCGTCGATCAACGAGTGGTCGTCCGGTCCGGTCGGCCCGTCCGTCAGCGGGTTGATGACGAAGGTGCCGGAGAACTGCTTGCGCAGCGCGAGGGTCAGCTCGCGGATCTCCCCCGCTTCCAGGACGTGCAGGTAGGCGAGGCCGAGCGGCTCGATCTCCCGTACCAGCGCGGCGTAGACGGCGTCCGGCGCGGGCTCGTCGATGTCGTTGTACGGGTTGCCGGGCGAGATGCGCAGTCCGGTCCGCTCCGCGCCGATCTCGGCGGCGACGGCCTTGACCACCTCGACGGCGAACCGGATACGGGCCTCCTCGGAGCCGCCCCACTCGTCGTTGCGAAGGTTGGTGTTGGGCGCGAGGAACTGGTGGATGAGGTAACCGTTGGCGCCGTGCAGCTCGACCCCGTCGAAGCCGGCGTCGACCGCGTTACGGGCGGCCGACGCGTAGTCGGCTATGGTCTGCCGGACTTCGTCGCCGGTCAGTTCGCGCGGTTCGGTGAAGTCCTCCAGCCCCGTGCCGGTGTAGAGCTGACCGGCGGGCTTGAGCGGGGAGGCGCTGACCGGGGTGAGCCCGTCCGCCAGCAGGTCCGGGTGGCCGATCCGGCCGGCGTGCATGAGCTGGGCGAAGATCCGGCCGCCCGCCGCGTGCACCGCGTCGGTGACCTTGCGCCAGGACGCGACCTGCTCCGTGCTGTGCAGCCCAGGAGTGGAGGGGTAGCCCTGGCCCACCGCCGACGGCTGGATGCCCTCCGTGATGATGAGGCCCGCCGACGCGCGCTGGGCGTAGTACTCGGCGACGAGATCCGTGGCAATGCCACCCTCACCGGCCCGGCTGCGGGTCATCGGGGCCATCGCGATGCGGTTGGCGAGCTGGGTACCGGACAGGTCGATCGGGTCGAATGCGGTGGTCATGAAAGCTCCAGGAAAATTATGTGGTCGGCCAACTATCTGCGCCGTGCGCCACTGTAACCCATTGATTGGCCGACCAAGGTAAAGTTCGCAGAAAGCGACCGGCTCCGCGCTCCCGACCCACCAGGAGCTCCGCCCGGCACCACCCCGAGGAGTCCCGATGAAGGCCGACCCCGCCTGTACCGACCTGCCGAGCGCCGCCCTCGGCGGCCCCGTCAGCCATGCCGTCTCGCGGGTCGCCCGGCTGCACCGGTTCGCCGCGGGCAAGCTGCTCAAGGGGCTCGGGCTCTACCCCGGCCAGGAGTTCCTGATGATGTACCTGTGGGACGCGGGTGCGGTGCGCCAGTCCGAGCTGATCAAGGCCGTCGACCTCGACCCCTCCACCGTCACCAAGATGCTCCAGCGCCTCGAACAGACCGGACACGTCCGCCGCTGCCCCGACCCGGACGACCGCAGGGCCGTCCTGGTCGAGGCCACCGACGACAGCTGCGCGCTGCACGCCGACGTCGAGCGGGCCTGGACCAATCTGGAGGAGCACACCCTCGCCGGGCTGGACCCGTCCGAACGCAAGGAGCTGGCCCGGCTGCTCGCCAAGGTCGAGGAGAACCTCTGCCACGAGGCCGAGGACTGCTCCGAGGCCGAGGACTGCTCCGAGCGCCACTGATCCCCCGGCGCCCGGACGGGTCCGGCCGGCATCCGGGCGGATTCAGCCGGAGAGCACATCCAGGGCACGGTCCACATCGGCCTCCGTGTTGTACAGGTGGAAGGCCGCGCGCAGACTCCCCGCCCGGTTCGAGACCATCACCCCGGCCCGCGCCAGCTCCGGCTCCCGCCCGCCGAGTCCGGGCACGGCCACGATCGTCGACTCCGTCGGCACCACCTCGTGCCCCAGCCCGGCCAGCCCGGCCCGCATGCGGGCGGCGAGCCCGGTGGCGTGGGCGTGAATGGTGTCGATGCCGACCTCGCCCAGCAGCGCGAGGGAGTGTTCGGCGCCGTGGTACGAGAGGAAGGCGGGCGGTTCGTCGTAGCGACGGGCGGTCGGGGAGAGCCGCCCCACCGGGCCGTACGTACTGTTCCACGGGTCGTCGGAGGCGACCCACGCGGCGAAGGCGGGCGGCAGGGTGCGCTGCGCGTCCTCGGTGACGGTGAGGAACGACGCGCCGCGCGGGCAGAGCAGGAATTTGAAGCCGCCGGTGACGGTGTAGTCGTACGCCCCGGCGTCCAGCGGCAGCCAGCCGGCCGACTGGGTGGCGTCGAGCAGCGTCCGGGCGCCGTGGGCGGCGGCCGCCGCACGTACCGCGTCCAGATCGGCGATCCGGCCGTCGGCGGACTGCACGGAGGAGAAGGCGACGAGATCGGTGCCGGGCCGTACCGCGTCGGCCAGCCCGTCCAGCGGGACGTAGCGCATCTTGAGATCGCCACGGACCGCGAACGGACTGACGACGGAGCTGAACTCCCCTTCGGGCGCCAGGACTTCGGCCCCCGCCGGCAGTGAGGCCGCGATCAGCCCGACGTGTACGGCGACCGAGCTGCCGGTGGCGACCCGGTCGGCGTCGACACCGGCGAGGCGGGCGAAGCCGGCCCGGGCCGCGTCCACCGACTCGAAGTCACCGGCGCCGGACCTGCTGCCCGTGGCGATCGACTCGGCGAGCGCCTTCACCGCGTCCACGGTGCGCCGGGGCAGCAGCCCGCAACTGGAGGTGTCGAGGTAAGTGGTCTGCGACGCGAACTCGTCGTCCACCGTACGGCTGAGCGAAGTGGTCTCCATGCGCCCAGCCTGAAGCCCCTGTGACCCACCGTCAATTACCAAAATCTGAGGGGTATGCCCAAGCGGTGCTTATGTGTACAGCTCAGCGAGGAGGCGGGCGGTGAGCGACCCGGCCGCTCAGGCGCTGCCGGTCTGCGGGACCTCGCAGGCACCGTCGGCGTCGCACGCCGCGGCGTCCCCGCCGATCACGGTCAGCGGCCGGTCCTTCCACGCCTGTTCGAGCGCCTGGGCGAAGACCTCGGCGGGCTGGCCGCCGGAGATCCCGTACCGACGGTCGAACACGAAGAACGGCACCGCGTTGGCCCCGAGCTCGGACGCCTCGCGCTCATCGGCCCGTACCTCGGCGGCATACGCCTCCGGGTCGGCGAGAACGGCACGCGCCTCGTCGGCGTCCAGCCCGGCCTCGACGGCCAGCTCGACCAGCACGTCACCGTCGAAGACGGAACGCTCCTCGGCGAAGTTCGCCCGGTAGGCGAGGCCCAGCAGCTCGTCCTGGCGGCCGCGGGCCTTGGCCAGGTGGAGCAGCCGGTGGATGTCGAAGGTGTTGCCGTGGTCACGGCCCTCGGTGAGGTAGCCGAGCCCCTCGGCCTGCGCGTTGGCCGCGACGTTCGCCTCCATGGCCTTCGCCTCTTCGCGGGTGCGCCCGTACTTCTGCGCCAGCATGTCGATCACCTGCACGGTGTCGCCCTTGGCATGCGTGGGGTCGAGCTCGAAGGACCGGTGCACGACCTCGACCTCGTCGCGGTGGGCGAACCCCGCCAGGCCCTTCTCGAAGCGGGCCTTCCCTATGTAGCACCAGGGGCAGGCGATGTCGCTCCAGATCTCGACGCGCATGTCTCTTCTTCTCTCCGTGTTCTCGTGACTACAGCTCGGGCAGCGCGGAGCCACCCTCCGCTCCCGTGGACAACGCAGGAGCGGACGCCCTCATTCCCCGGTTGCGCGGGGCCGGTCGTCCCACCGGTCCGGGCGGTCACAGCACGGTCCGGTCCATCGGGCGCAGCAGCGGCTGCAGCGCACCGGCTCCCCGCAACCGCAGATAGGCCCGCACTACGTCCTTCACGTCACCGCGCGGAGCGATGTCGAGGAGTACGCCGCCGACGGCGAGCTCCTTGCACCTGGCCCTCATGCCCTCCGGCAGCAGGGCCGCGCGCGCCGGGGAGAGAAAGCCGACCCAGCCGACGCAGGGCTCACCGACCACGAAACCCGCATCGTCCTCCAGGGCGTCGAGCACATCGTCGTCGGTGACATCGCCGAAGTCGGGCTCCCATGCCTCGGCGACAACAGCAAGGAGATTCCCGTCGGGAATCTCGGCGTTGTCCGGCGATCCGATACCGATCACCATCGACTGGAGGAGGAACTCCGAGGCGCCGCCCCCGTTCCCGCTGACCTCGATCTTCCAGTCCTGCTCGCCCGCGAGGACGAGTCGCAGCCCGAACCCGACGCGGTCCGACCAGCCGTCGGCTTCCCGGGCCGCGCGCAGGGCGGCGAGGAGGGAGTCCTCGTTCGGCAGGAGATCGGTGGCGGGCCCGGACGAATGGATCTGCCGCCACGTCCACACCGCTCCCGAGCCACCCGCCGGAAGGATCTCGGCAAGCCGGTCCAGGGTGAGCTTCCATCGCCGGGTCAGCGCCTCGGCGGACTCTTCCCGGGGCCCCCAGAAGCCCCGCACCACACGTCGCATGTCCTGCCCCCGCCGCTCGACGCCCGAACCCGCCCCGGGCCGGATCAGACCGTGGCCGCCGCGGCCGGCACCGCGGTCAGCCTGCTGAAAGAGGCACGGTACGCGCTCGGGGTGAGGCCGAGGCGGCGCTGGATGTGCAGGCGCATCGAGTCGGCGGTGCCGAGGCCGCCGGCGCGGGCGACCCGGTCCATGGGCAGGGTGGTGCCGTGCCGACGGACCGGGCCGGTGTCGCCGCAGGCGTCCTGAACGCCGCCCGCCAGGTCTCTGGCGGCCTGGGCGTGGCGGCGTTCGGCGCCCTGGTCGCGACCGGCTTCGAGGACGGCCTGCGACGAGCCTGGCCGTCAGCGCCGCACTGCTGACGCTGACGGCACTGGCAACGACCCGGCTGCCGGGCGGCGGGCCGACCGCCTCGTCGAGGGGCAGCGACTGAGTTGCCGGGAGCGGCGAGAACAGCCCGACGAGCGGACCCCGCAGAACACAGCCTCCGCTAATACGCGGTGTTGAGTTCCCAGAACCGGAAGACAGTCGATGTGTCCAGGCAATTCTGAAGGCCTCGGACGTTCTCGTGGGCGACCGCGTACTGCTTTCCCTGCCAGAGCGGCAGGAGCGGCAGCTCGCGCGCCACGATGTCCTGCAGCTCGATGAACTTCTGCCGGGTGCTCGCGCGGTCGGTCATGGACGAGGTCTGCGGGATGATCCGATCGGTTATCTCGCGGTTCTCATAATTGTTCGACAGGACGTTGCCCTTGCCGAAGAACGGCTGGGTGAAGTTGTCGGGGTCGGGATAGTCCGGCACCCAGCCCTTGACGTAGACGCCGTACACGCCGTCGGCGATGTCCTTCTCATACTGGTCGAACGGGACCGTCTCCATCCTGGCGTCGAAGAGTCCGCTCTTGTTCAGCTGATTCGCGATGGTCCGCAGCTCGTCGTCGGTAGCGGGTCCGTAACGGCTCGGGGTGGACCAGAGGGTGAGCTTCACCTTGTCGGTGATACCGGAGTCCCTCAGGGCATCCTTCGCCTTCTGCGGCTGCGGGCCGTCGCCGTACGTGTCGAAGAAGGAGGTGCCGTGGCCGGTGATGCCGACCGGGACGATCGAGTAGAGCGGCGTCGCCGTGGACTGGTAGACCTCGCTCAACAGGGAGTTGCGGTCGAGGAGATAGGCGATGGCCTTGCGCACGCCGATCTTGCCGACCACGGGGTCGGCCAAGTTGAAGACCATGTGCTGGACCTCGGCGCTGCTGCCCTGGACTACGTCGATGCCGTCCTTCCCCGCGGTGGGCGAGGTATCCAGGGCGGCTATCGCCTTGGCGGTGAGGCCACGGTATGCGATGTCGACCTCGCCCTTCTCCAGGGAGGATTGGAGGGCCTGCTGGTCTCCCTGGAAAAGTCGCAGCGTCACGCCGGAGTTCTTCACCTCGGCGGTTCCGTGGTAGCCGGAGTAGACCGAGAAGACGGCCTTCGACTTGCTGATGGAGTCCAGCATGTAGGGACCGGAGCCAACCGTTTTTCCGCCCTTGAGCAGCCTGTCCTTGGGATAGACGTGACGGTCCACGATGGAACCGGCACCCGATGCGATCTTGCTGGGAAATATCGCGTCGGGCACCTTGAGGTGGAAGACGACGGTCTTCTCGCTCGGGGTGCTGATCGACGAGATGGTGGAGAGCAGCGGTGCCGGTCCCGCCGGGTCGTTGATCCCGATCGCCCGGTCGAAGGAGTATTTGACGTCCGCCGAGGTGAGGCTGTTGCCGTTGCTGAACTTCAACCCGCTACGAAGAGTGCAGGTGTAGGTCTTGCTGCCGTCCGAGAAATGACACTCCTCGGCGGCCTCCGGCACAGGGGTGGAACTCCCGGGCGGGAAGCTCATCAAGGACTGGAAGACGTTGTTGAACAGCAGCCAGGACCCTGGGTCGTACCCCGCCGCCGGATCCGTCGCAAGGATGCCGTCGGACATCCCGACGACCATTCTCCCCTTGTCCTCGTCGAAGGGCCAGATCTCACCCTGGGAGCCGCAACCCGTCAGCAGCACCCCTGCCAATCCCCCGGCAATCAGAGCGCTCGACCGCCTCGTACGAACCTTCACAGAACGTGCCTCATACTCTCGGCCGGCCCCATGGGGGGTGTCCCCGGACAACCGGATCGGGTCAGGAAATACCGCGAAAGCCGCGACCGTCCAGCCCTGTCAGCCCGGCCGGGCGCGGTGGTGCGGACCGACAGCCTGCCTGGACTCGGCTTTCACCGGGAATTCCACGCATGGTGACTGACTGTCAGAACATCAGCAGATGAACGACAGGGGCATGTCATAGTCGGCCACGTGGTGCCGTTGGGCAATCTAGTAGTACACCGCACTGCGCGGTGGCACATCGTGCGCCAAAAATCGCCCCCGGAGAGCCGGTGCTGTTGGCCTGGTATGCCTGGTATCGGATCATGGTTTTCGAGCTGGCCGACGCGGTCCTCACCCCCGCCCGACCGATCGGCGAACAGGCCCCGGAGGAAGCAGCACACGGGCCGCATGGCGCCCCCGCGGGTCGCTTTTCCGGAATCTGCGGCTGCCCGACAGCTCCAGATCGCCGTCACGTCCTTCACTGCACCATCGAGGCCGAAAATCGCCGGACCCTCCACGGAACATGCAAGCCTTTGACGTTCATCGGCAGACCATGGGCGCCTTTCCCAGTACGCCGAGGTACGGGTGCACTCACTCGCCGCCCGGGGCCCGTTGGTTGCCGGGGCGGGGTGCGCAATCACTGACAGGTGCCGCCCGATGCCGGATGCCCGACGCCTGTTCGCGCCGCGGAGACCTCTGCCCATACCGTCTTGCCGGACGGCGGGTACGGATGTACGCCCCAGTCCGCCGCAAGGGCATCGACGATGACCAGCCCCCGGCCTCCTTCAACGGCTTCCCGGGACGCGGCGGGGAGGTGTTCGCCGCGCGGGTCCGTGACCTCGATCCGCAGCCGTCCGCTCGGGAGGAGAGCAAGCCCGAGCCGGAAGCCCCGCCCGTCCAGCCGCCCGTGCGTGACCGCGTTCGTCGCCAGTTCGGCGACGACGAGCGCGGCCGCGTCGATGCGCTCGCCGTCACGCGGCCACCCCCATGCCACCAGTTGCTCCACGGCCAGCAGGCGAGCCAGGCGGGCACCTCGGCGGGTAGCACTGAACAGCTGTGTGAACTGCGGTGCGGAAGTTGCCGGTTGCGGAATTTCGATCTCTGCGGATTCGCTCGTCACACCACTCAGCGTGGCCGAGTGACCGTACGCCGACCAGCAACGACAGCGGTACGTAGCGTGCGTGTACCGGTACTTACGGCGACCGGTACCGGTTGTCCCCCGTACCGGGACGACGAACACGGTCGGCCCCATGGAACGAAGGCGGGCAGCGATGGAGCTGGACGGTGCGATCGGTGGCGACGACGACTCGGAGGAGGCCGCGGACCTGTTCCGCGTGATCGGCAGCCAGCTCCGGCTGCTACGGGAGCGGGCCGGCCTCACCCAGCGGGAAGTGGGTGACCGGCTCGGGTACAGCGAGGACCTGATCCGGTCGCTGGAACGGGGGCGCAGGACGCCGCAGTCGGAGTTTCTGGACGCGGCGGATGACCTGTTGGAGGCGGGCGGGCTACTGAGGGCGGCGAAGGAGGAGGTGGCGCGGGCGAAGGCGCGGGCCCGGGTGAGGCATCCGGCGTGGTTCCGGAACTATGCGAAGCTGGAGGCGGATGCGGTCGAGATCAGCTTCTTCAGCACGCTGACCTTTCCTGGACTTCTGCAAACGGAGGCTTACGCGAGGACGACGTTTGCGTCGCGCCAGCCCCCGCTCGATGAAGCCACGATCGAGCAACGCGTCACGGCTCGGCTCGCACGTCAGGAAGTCCTCACCACGTGGCCAACCCCCATGGTCAGCGCGGTCATCGACGAGTCCGTGCTCTGCAGGGCCGTGGGTGGGCAGGAGGTACGCCAAGGACAGCTGAAGCACTTGCAGCACCTCGCCCGGCTGCGCAGCACCACGATCCAGGTGCTCCCGATGGACTGCGAAGACCACACCGCATTGGAAGGCCCATTCATCCTGCTCACTCCCAAAGGACGACAGCAACTCGCCTACGTCGAGGTTCAGAGCGTGAACCGGCTGATCACCGACGCGGAGGAAGTACGTATCCTGGCCGCACGGTACGGAAGCATTCGCGGCCAGGCCCTCAGCCCCCACGAGTCCCTGGCGCTGATTGAGAAGTTGCTGGGAGAGCGATGAACATCGAACACGACGCGGCCCCTGGGCTCATCTGGTCCAAGAGCACCTACAGCGCCGGCGACGGCGGCGAGTGCGTGGAGATCGCCACCATCGAGCACGCGGTTCTCGTCCGCGACTCGAAGGACACCTCCCTCCCTCACCTGACACTCACCCGTACCGGCTGGACGCACTTCGTGCGACACGCGGCCAGGGCCTGTGCCAAGTAGTTGACTTCTCGGGCCGGGCAGGCGGCCTGGGGCGGATGTGCCCGGTTTTGAGCAGGACCGCGAGACGGATCGCGTCGTAACGTCCGCGATGACGAGGATGTCCGGGTCACCGGTCTGCTACTGCCCCGCAGTGATCAGTCGCTCAAGCGGAATCGCGCAGCCGCCGGGCCGTGACGGTGGCGATTATCGCGATGCAGCAGACTTGTCCTCACGGCCTTCGCGCCAAACGTGTGTGCCCTGGTCGGAGCACATGTCCAGAGGAAGGCCGCTTCCGCGTATGCCGGTTGCCGAACCGAGCGATCAAGTACGACGCATCGTTCGACGCCCGAGGTCAGAGATCAAGCCAGGCCGTCACCGCGCCCCAGCCAACGACAGCGGTGGCAACAGCCGGAGCAACCCACCTTGCACAGAGCGCAGTTCATGGCGAGTTCTGCCCCCCACTCATGGTCCGAAAATCGATTGCTGACTGTGTGATCCAACTGTAGCGTCACTCCCCGTAATCGAACGTATGCGCAACATACCCGTGGAGGAACCCACGTGACGTGGAAGAACAGAACCGCCACCGCCGCTTCTGCACTGCTCCTCGCGGCGGGAGGCATGCTGGCGTCGGCGTCGCCCGCCGCCGCCGACGGCCCCTGCCCGGCGAACCGGCTCTGCGTCTACGACCAGAGCGGTTTCGGAGGTAACCGCATCGCCAGCGCAAGCACCAATTCTTGTTTCTTCCCGCAAGACTTCACCTTCGGCTCGATCGTGTCCTACGACAACAACCTCTCGGTGGACGCGAAGGTCTGGCACTACTACGCCAATACGAACTCCTACAGCGTGGCGCGCACGCTGGTGGCCGGCGGTTTCAGCAGCAACATCGGCATCCCCGACCTGGGTGTCGCCTATGGCGACCTGGTGTGTATGGGGAACGCACGTCCGTGAGCCATCCCTCCCGGGTGCCGACGCCCGGCAGGCGCCTGGGCCCAGCATGCTCTCCACGCCGTGCCCCCCGCGTTCACGCGGGGGCACGGCCCCGGGTGCCGGCGACGGGCCGGCAAGCACCACCGCATCGACCGCTCGGGGGGCGCCACCACGAACCGGCAGGGGCTGATACGCGCATGACCACAACAAAGAGAGCCGTCCGCAGGGCAGTCATGGCCGCCCTGGCGATGGTGCTGGTACCCCTTTGGACTGCTCCGGCCGGAGCAGCCGACACCGGCGCTGCGGGTGCCGGCACCATCACCCGGATCAGCCTGGCTGCCGACAGGGACATCCCCCGAGGCGAAACGGTCGACCTGCTCCAGCGAACGATGACGCTGGCCGCTGGGGAGAAACGGCACCTGCGCGGGCGGCTGGAAGCCACCAGCACCACGACCGGCATTGTCGGCCTCACCCTGCGCGTCAGGTGCATCAACGCGGCGGGGGCCACAGTGCCCGTCGTCGCGGCATCGGCGCGCAATCACGAGGGCAGCGACACCACTACGTACGCGATTCCGGGTCATCTGCCGCTCTACGCAGACCTGCTCCTCAGCGCGCCGACGGCAGGCGCCTACACCTGCGTGCTCCAGGGCACGGCCTACTCGTCCCTGCCGGGCACATACCATCTGACCGCAGTCGCGGGAAGCACCTGGCTGGAGGCCGACGACACCGACCAGACCGGCGCGCGCTGGTGGCAGAACCCCGCGTGCGAGAGCGCAGACCCCTCCGGCGCCTGCACCTATGTCGGCGGCGGACCGGCCCGCCGGGACGCTTGGGTCTTCTACGACGACGGGACCCCGGTCCAGCAGTGGCAGGCCCACCCGAGCGCGGTCACCGTCTCAGCCAGGGCGAATGTGGAACTGACCACGTGCTACCAGGGAACCGCCTCCTGCTCCGAGGCGATGCAGGCGTACCCGCGCGGCCAGAACGCGGTCGTGGACACGCGCTTCGAGTTCATCCAGCTCGACACGACCGGTCACGCCTGCCGTACGCACAGCACCTCAGCTCGCCGGACTGTCACCGACGACGCGCATCATTCGGTCGGCTACTCCGCGCTTTCCGGTATCCCCATCGACTCGGCGTGCGGCACCCGGACGTTCCTCATGCGGGTGTACGTGAAACACGTGTCGGGGCAGACGGTCAAGATCGACGGGGTGCAGAGCGGGATCACGTCCCTCACCAACGGCATCGCGTTCAACGAATTCCCCTGACGGTGGCTCGTACACCGACCGATGGCAGTCGGCACGGGAGATGGGGGGCCGTGCCAGTCGGTGATGCGTGAGTGGGAGGCCCGATGGGGCGCCGACGTCCACTGGGCTCCGGCGCGATGGGCAGTGGTGTTCATGCGGCCCCCAACCCTCCGGCGGGCGCCGGAGGGTTGGGGGCCGGCACTCGGCTCCGCCGAGTATCCGCGCTCGGCCGTGAGACGGCGCGATGTATGTGCGGGACGGTTCAGCTCCCGTCGCGCAGATCCTCAAGTCCCGCCGCACGGAACGCGATCCGGTCGAACGTCGCTTCGCAGCCCTCGCCCGTCGGCGACTGGACGAGGAAGCCGACCGACGCCTCGGCCGCCTGCTCGGGCTCGCCGAGGGCGAAGACGCGGACGAAGGTCCACTTCTCGCCGTCGGGCGAGGCATGGAAGGCGAACGCGCTGCCCGTGCGGCTGAGGCGGAGCCAGCAGCTGTCGCCGTCCACGACGAAGGAGTTGACGTCGTCGGAGTGGCCGCGGGTGACGACCGTGCAGACGGTGGGGTGGTCCGGGGAGAGCTCCAGACAGATCTTGGCCCACTCCCGTTCCCCGACGTGGAGGTAGAGCACTCCGGCGTCGAAGGCCGCGGCGAAGCCGACCTTCACCCGGGCGATCAGCTGGAAGTCGCCCCGGGGCGCGGGGCCGAGGAGGCGCGGTGCGTCGCTCACGGTGTCGAGGGCTTCGCCGCCCGGCGGTACGAAGCGGTCCTGGCGGGCGCCTGCCCGGCCGGTCAGTACGCCGTTGTCGTACGTCCACTCGGCCTCGGGGCCGAACGGACTCAGGTCGAAGGGGAGTTCGGGAAGGTGCGGGGTCATGCGCGGCGGCCGTCCACTCGGCGGGGCAGGTTCAAGGGGTTGTCGTCACGGAGTTCCGGCGGGAGCAGGGCCTCGGGGGTCGTCTGGTAGGTGATGGGGCGCAGCCAGCGTTCGATCGCGGTGGCGCCGACCGAGGTGGAGGTGGAGGTGGTGGCCGGGTAGGGGCCGCCGTGGTGCTGGGCGGGGGCGACGGCTACGCCGGTCGGCCAGCCGTTGACGAGGACCCGGCCGGCCAGCGGGGTGAGGGCCGCGAGGAGTCCGGCGGCGTCGGCGTCGGCGCCGTCCGTGGCTGTCTGGAGGGTGGCGGTGAGGTTGCCGGGGAGCCGGGAGAGGACAGCGGTGATCTCGTCCTCGGAGGCGTACCGGGCGACGACGGTGACGGGGCCGAAGCACTCCTCCAGGAGCGCGTCGTGCGGGCCCTCGGTGGCGAGGAGGTGCGCCGGTACGGTCAGGAAGCCGGCCGCGACGGTGTGGTCGCCACCCGCGCCGGGGGTGACCGGGGCCTCCACGTCGGGGAGTTCGGCCCGCTCGCGTACCCCTGCGAGGAAGGCGTCGCGCATCCGGTGGTCGAGCAGGACCCCGGCCTCGGTGTCACTGACCGTCTCGGTCAGGGACTTCAGCAGCCGGTCGCCGGTCTCGCCGGCCGGGGCCAGGACGAAGCCGGGCTTGGTGCAGAACTGGCCGGCGCCCATGGTCATCGAGCCCCCGAGCCCGGCACCGATCTGCTCGCCGCGCTCGGCGGCGGCCGCCTCGGTGACGACGACGGGGTTGAGGGAGCCCAGCTCGCCGTGGAAGGGGATGGGGGCGGGGCGGGCCGCCGCCGCGTCGAACAGGGCGCGGCCGCCTCGTACCGAGCCGGTGAAGCCGGCGGCGGCGACGAGCGGGTGCTTGATCAGCTCGATGCCCGCCTCGAAGCCGTGGACCAGGATGGCTACGTCCTCGGGCAGTCCGACCTGCGCCGCGGCCCGGCGCAGTACGGAGGCGCACAGCTCGGAGGTGGCGGGGTGGTCGGGGTGGGCCTTGACGACGACCGGGCAGCCGGCCGCCAGTGCGCTCGCGGTGTCGCCGCCGGGGACGGAGAAGGCGAGCGGGAAGTTGCTGGCCGCGTACACGGCGACGACCCCGAGCGGGATCTTGTAGCGGCGCAGGTCGGGCCAGGGCGGGGTCCTGGTGGCGTCCTCGTGGTCGATGTGGATGTCGAGGAAGGCGCCCTCGTCGACGACCTCCGCGAAGGCCCGCAACTGACCTGCGGTACGGGCGAGTTCGCCGGTGAGCCGGGCCGGGCCGAGTGCGGTCTCCGCGTCGGCGGCCTCGACGACATGCTCCCCGGCCTCGGTGAGCAGATCGGCCGCGGTGCGCAGGAACGCGGCGCGTACGGTGCGGTCGGCGAGCGAGTCGCGTACCGCATGGGCGGCCCGGACCGCACGGTCGACCTCCTCCGCTGTAGCCTCCACCGCGACCTGCTCACGCGGGTTCCCGGTGCGGGGGTCGACGCTCCAGACTGGTGCTGCTGCCACCGTGATTCCTTCCGCTCCACTGCCACACATCAGAAGTTGTTCGGTATTCTGAACAGAGTTCTTGATCGTGAATATAAAGCGACTCTATTTCCGGGCGTTCAGTGTGGCAAGGATTCGCAGGGTTTCGTAAGTGGGCTGGAAGGGGCGTAGGGCGATGTCGGCCGAGTCTGGTGGGGCGCAGGTCAAGTCCGCGGTGCGGACCGTGGAACTCCTCGAATACTTCGCCGGGCGGCCCGGCATGCACTCGCTCGCCGCGGTGCAGGAGGCCGTCGGCTACCCCAAGTCCAGCCTCTACATGCTGCTGCGCACCCTGGTGGAGCTGGGCTGGGTGGAGACCGACGCGACGGGCACGCGGTACGGGATCGGCGTACGGGCCCTGCTGGTCGGCACCTCGTACATCGACGGTGACGAGGTCGTCGCGGCCGCCCGCCCGACCCTGGACCGGCTCTCCGACGACACGACGGAGACCATCCACCTGGCCCGCCTCGACGGGACGAACGTGGTGTACCTCGCCACCCGGCAGTCCCAGCACTATCTGCGCCCCTTCACCCGCGTCGGCCGCCGGCTGCCCGCCCACTCCACCTCGCTCGGCAAGGCGCTGCTCGCCACGCACAGCGACGAGCAGGTGCGCAAGATGCTCCCCGAGACGCTGCCCGCGCTGACCGAGCACACCATCACCGACCGCGAGAAGCTCATCGAGGAGCTGCACCTCATCCGCGAGCAGGGGTACGCGGTGGACCGCGAGGAGAACACCCTCGGGCTGCGCTGCTTCGGCGTCGCCATCCCGTACCGCACCCCCGCGCGCGACGCCATCAGCTGCTCGGTGCCGGTCGCCCGGCTCACGCCCGCGCACGAGCAGATGGTGAAGGACGCGCTGTTCGACGCGCGGGACCGGCTGACGCTCGCCACCCGGAGGCTCTGATCATGCGGGTTGCCCTGCGCGAGGTGCGCGACAGCGATCTGTCTTTGTTCTTCGCGTTCATGTCCGACCCGGAGTCGGTCAGGACGGCCGCCTTCACCAGCGAGGACCCCACCGACCGGCATGCGTTCGACGCCCACTGGCGACGGATCCTGGCCGACGGCTCCCTCGTGATGCGGACGGTGGTCGTGGACGGCGTGGTGGTCGGCAACGCCGGGGCGTACGGGCCGCCGGACGACCGCCAGGTCACCTACTGGATCGACAGGGCGCACTGGGGCCGCGGGCTCGCGACGGCCGCGCTGCGCGCGCTGCTCGACGTCGTACCGGAGCGCCCGCTGCACGCACGGGCCGCGGCCGACAACACCGGTTCGCGCCGGGTTCTGGAAAAGTGCGGGTTCGCCGTCACCGGCAAGGACCACGGATTCGCACACGCCCGCGGCGAGGAAACCGACGAGCTGCTGTTCACCCTGCCGGGGTGACGCGGGGCATCGCCCCCGGCCGCCCCGGCCGATCATGAGGAATCGGTGAGAAGCGGCACAATCGGGAACGCCGCACGGCACCCCGCTCGTCCCTCCCGTGGGATGAACAAAACGATCAGGCGCGCCTCGGTCTTCTGCCTGCTGCTGGTCCTCGCCCTGCTGGGACGGGCGACCTGGTTGCAGGCGTACCAGGCCAAGGCGCTCGCAGACAACGAACACAACCGGCGGAACACCATCGCGCAGTACGCGCAGCCGCTCGGCGACATCATCGTGGCCGGGAACCCGGTCACCGGATCGAAGGGGACGGAGGGCAGCGACCTCGCGTACAAGCGCACGTATACGCAGGGCGAGCTCTACTCGGCCGTCACCGGCTACAGCTCGCAGGCGTACGGCGCCACGCAGCTCGAAGGGATCTACAGCCATGTGCTGGACGGTACCGACGACCGGCTGAAGAGCCCGATGGACGTGGTGACGGGCAAGCAGGCCTCCCCCGGCAATGTCCTGACGACGATCGACCCCGATGTACAGAAGGCCGCGTACGAGGCGCTCGGCGACGACAAGGGTGCGGCGGTCGCGATCGACCCGAAGACCGGGCAGATCCTGGGCATGGTCTCCACCCCTTCGTACGACCCGTCGACCATCAGCGGGACGACGGACGGCGACGCCTGGAAGAAGCTGCTCGACGACGAGAACAAGCCGCTGGTCAACCGCGCGCTGCGGCAGCCGCTGGCGCCCGGTTCGACGTTCAAGCTGGTGGTGGCGGCCGCGGCGCTGGAGAACGGGCTGTACGGCTCCGTCGACGAGCGCACTGACAGCCCCAATCCGTACACCCTGCCCGACACCAGCACCGTCCTGACCAACGAGAATCCCTCGGCCCCCTGCGAGAACGCCACGCTGCGCACCGCGCTCCAGTACTCCTGCAACAACGTCTTCGCGAAGGTCGCCGCCGACCTCGGCCAGGACAAGATGAGGGCGATGGCGGAGAAGTTCGGCTTCAACACCGAGAAGCTCGATGTGCCGGTACGGGCCGCCCAGAGCGTCTACCCGTCCGGCATGGACAAGCCGCAGACGGCGCTGACGGGCATCGGCCAGTTCGAGGTCACCGCGACCCCGCTGCAGATCGCCATGGTCTCGGCCACCCTCGCCAACGGTGGCGAACTGGCCGCACCGCACATGGTGTCCGAGGTGACGGACTCCAAGGGCAACACGCTTGAGGACTTCGCGGACGGGGACACGAAGCGGGTCGTCTCGCAGTCCACCGCCGAGCAACTGCGCAGCGCGATGGTGACCGTCGTCGAAGAGGGCACCGGCACCAACGCCCGGATCGCCGGGGCCGAGGTGGGCGGCAAGACGGGTACCGCGCAGAACGGCGTGGGCAACAGCAAGACCCCGTACGCCTGGTTCACCTCGTACGCGAAGGACGACTCCAGCGGCAAGGAGGTCGCGGTGGCAGTGGTCGTCGAGGACTCGGGCGCGGCCCGCTCGGAGGTCAGCGGCAACGGTCTGGCGGCGCCGATCGCGCAGAAGATGATGAAGGCGGCGCTCAAGGGGTGAGAAGGGCAGGAGCGGAGAGCCGGCTGCGGCTGTCAAAATCGGGATCATGACTCCTGGGCCTCCTGACCCCCGCACGCTCGACGGACTGGACCGGACCGACTGGGCCGCGCTGAAGCATGTGTACGGCTCACGACGGCGGCTTGGCAGCCGCTTGCCGCGGCCATGTGATCACTCCGCGCCAAGGAAATCCGCGTGCCGGCGGACGAGCAACTGACGTTGCCTCGAACGACTGTTGGCGGTCCGTCGGTCAGTAGCCCTTGTCGGCTCCGACGCCGGCTCCGACGATGCCGGAGCCGGCTCGCGGGTTGTCGTTCCGGATGCGCAGGGTCGGGGTCCAGCCGGCGCCCGAGGTGAACTGCCCGGCGGGCACAACCGCGTTGTGGACGGCGATCAGGTCGGTCCTGCGGCCGTTGACGGAGTTGTCCTCCGCGGTGATCGGGGACTCCTTCGCGGACATCCGGCATGCGCCGTACACCGGGCGCAGGGCCAACGCGCCGGGCCGGGCAGGGATAGGGCATCTGCCCGATGCCGCCGGACGCCCTTGGACACCAGCCTGAACACGTAACGGGCGTGCAGGTCGGGAGGGTTTCGGTGGGTGCGATGGCGGGGTCGGCGACGGTACGGGTGCTGCGGGACCGTACGGCGGGGCTGTTTCTCACGGCGGTCGTCGTCTCCGGTTTCGGGACGTCCGCGATGTGGCTCGCGGCCGGGGTCTGGGTCAAGTCGCTCACCGGGTCGGACAGTCTGGCGGCGCTCGCCGTGTTCGCCATGTGGCTGCCGGTGCTGGTCGGGCCCGCGCTCGGGGTGATCGCCGACCGGCTCCCCAGAAAGCCGCTCCTCGTCTGGTCGAACCTCGTCATGGCGGGGCTGCTGGCCTCGCTGCTCGTGGTCGATTCGGCGGGGCGGATCTGGATCCTCTTCACCGTGCTCGTCCTGTACGGAACGAGTTTCGTACTGATGGACGCGGCTGAGTCGGCGCTGGTCGCCGGGGCCGTCGACGCCCGGTTGCTGGGTGACTTCAACGGGCTGCGGATGATGGCGGGCGAGGGGATGAAACTGCTGGCGCCGCTGACCGGCGCCGGGCTGTACGCCCGGTACGGGGGCGGTGCGGTGGCACTGCTGGACGCGGTGTCGTTCGCGCTGGCGGCCGGGGTCTACGCGCTGCTGCCGGTACGGGAGCCGGCCACGGCCCCTCCGGCCGGCCGGAGGGGCGAATTCGCCGCGGGCCTGCGACAGGTGTGGGGGTCACCGGCGCTGCGGCCGCTCGTGCTGGCGGGCTCGGTGACGATGCTGTGCGCGGGGCTCAACGGGGCCGCGATCCATGCCGTCGTCGATGACGGTCTCGGGCACTCCCCCACGTACGCGGGTGTGCTGTACGCGGTGCAGGGCGCCGGGTCCGTCACTGCCGGGCTGCTGGCCGGGCCGTTGCTGCGCCGACTGCCGGAGCGGGTGTTCACGGCGGCCGGGATCGCGCTGTTCGCGGTGGCGGTGGGGGTACGGGCACTGCCGTACGACGCGGTGGTGCTGGTGGCGAGCGCGGCCATCGGGATCGGGCTGCCGTGTGTACTGATCGCCGCGATGACGGCGGTGCAGCGGGAGACCCCGGACGCCGTGCTGGGCCGTACCGCCGCGACCGCCAACACGTTGATGATGGTGCCGAACGCGGTGGCGCTGGCGCTCGGTGCGGGACTGGTCGCGCTGGTGGACATCCGGGTGCTGCTGCCGGTGGTCGCTGCCGCGGCGCTGCTGACGGCGGCCCTGCTGGTCACGGGCCGGCGAACGGGGTCTCCCCTGCTCGAACGAAGTGGAGAGCTCGGGGATCGCTGACGGACGCCCCCACCGGCCCGCTTCCTTCATCGACCGAGGCGTGACAGTGCTCCGGCGACGGTCCTGAGGTCCGGGTCGGAGGCCAGCCCGGTGTGGTACAGGCGCAGTTGGTTCGCACCGCGCGATGCCGCATGCGCGGCGTCGCGCTCCAGCGTGGTGGGGCTGCCGCCCATCCCCGTGACCACGGTGAAGTTGGCCGCGAGCACGCCCTCGCGCCCGGCGAACGGGCCGAGTACGGCCTCGCGCGCCGCGTCGCCGCCGGTGCAGGGCAGCACCACACCGTCCGCCACGGACAGGATGTGCTCCGGGTCGACACCGACGTTGGCACCACAGCGGTACGGCGCGGGGTCGGCGTGCAGCAGCACCTGGAAGCCCGGCTCCGCCGCCGCCCGCACGGCGGCGACCGCGGACTCCTGGAGCGTACGGGCGACCCCGCCGCGCCACTGGAGGGTGGCGGCGGCGAGGTCGGCGCCGAGGAGCTTCTCGATGCCCGCCCACCCGGCCTCCGAGGAGCCGGAACCGGACCAGGCCGGTTTCAGCGCCCGCCGTACGGTCGCGGCCAACTCATCGGCGTCCAGGCCGTGTTCCGCGTATCCGCTCCGGCAGTCGGGGCAGAAGCAGAGCGACATCAGATACTGCGCCGCGTCTTCGAGGCCGACGCCCGCGATCTTGTCGTGGGCGTGCAGATGCGCGAAGCCGTACCAGCCGCAGGACTCCAGTTCGGTGCCGCGCGCACCGCCTCGTACCGCCGCCTCCGCCGCAAGAGCGACCAGATACTCGCCCACCGCGGGCCGTGCGATGCACGGCGCCCACGGATAGCGGTCGCCGTAGGCGTTGACCACGGAGGTATCCGGGTGCTCGGCGCCCAGCCGGGAGTTGTGCGCGAGGACCACCCAGGTGTGCACCTCGAGACCGGCGTCGGTCAGGGCCTGTGCGGCCTCGGCGTACGGATCGTCCGAGGCCACCCAGGACTGCTCGTACGGACGCAGCTCACGCCCTGCCCACCGGGCGGCATCCGGCGGGTAGAGCACCGCGGCATGCTCGGCCGTGACGATGCGGCGGCCGGGGTGGCGCGGGGTCAGCGCCCGGGTGGAGTGATAGGCGGCGGCAAGCGTCACCTGCTGGACTCCCAGGTCGGCGACGCGGGCGGCCGCGTCCGGGTCGCCGACGACGTCCCACGGGTAGAGGAAGGCGGAGGTCTTCACCCGCGCCGCCCCTGCCCGTACTTCTCCAGCAGGGCCCGGCCGCGCGCGATGATCTCGGTGAGCTCCTCGATGTGAGCGGCGGGCGGCTCGGTGAGCGGGGTGCGGACCTCGCCCACGTCCAGGCCGCCCAGCCGGACGGCTGCCTTGACGAGCGAGACCGCGTAGCCGCGGCCCTTGGCACGCAATTCGACGAGCGGCCGGTAGAAGTGGTCGAGGAGCGCGCCCGCGAGATCGTCGTCGCCGGAATCCAGCGCCCGGTAGAAGGCGAGCGCGATGTCGGGTGCGAAGGCGAAGACGGCGGAGGAATAGAGGGTGACGCCGATGCCCCGGTAGGCGAGGCCGGTGAGTTCGGCGGTGGGCAGCCCGTTGAAGTAGAGGAAGTCCTGGCCGGGCAGTTCGGTACGGACGGCGCTGACGATGCGCTGCATCAGGTCGAGGTCGCCGTAGCCGTCCTTGAGGCCGATGATGCCGGGCGCCTGGGCCAGTGCGACGACGGTCTCCGGGGTGAAGACGGCATTGTCGCGCTGGTAGACGATCGTCTCCAGACCGGTGGCCGCGGCGAGCGCCGTGTAGTGGCTCAACAGCCCTGCCTGGTCGGCGAGGACGAGATACGGGGGCATGGCGAGGAGTCCGTCCGCGCCCGCGTCCTCGGCGAGCTTCGCGTACTGGATCGCGAGCGCCGTGCCGTATCCGGCTCCCGCGACGACGGGCACCTCTCCGGCGGTCTCCTCGACGGCCGCGGCGACGACGAGGCGGAATTCCTCCGGCGTCAGGGCGTGGAACTCACCGGTGCCGCAGCAGGCGAAGACGGCCGCCGCACCGGCGTCGACGCCGGTCCGTACATGCGCGCGGAAGGCGTCGATATCGATCGCGCCGTCCGGTCCGTACGCGGTGACGGGGAAGAAGAGCGGCCCGGCGACACGGGTGAGTCGGGCGGCAAGAGGGGCTGAGGTCACGGGCGCTCCCTGAGCAGGTCCAGGCGTGCACAATTCTGATCGGTGTCCATATTCATGAACGTCTTCACGCTAAGGCAGCATCCCGGCACAGGTCAAGGCGAGAACGCGCAACCCGTCCGATCACGAAAACGGGGTTACCGGCTCCGCGGGAGACTCCGCGGGAGAGGCGCCCGACACTTGACGCAGTACGTCATGACTTCTTAGCTTGTCCATGCATATGAATATCGTCCATGGATTTGATGCCCCGCGGGTATATGTCGCAGGTCCCGCAGGGGCCGTGCACGCGCGCGCAGGCCGCGCGCGTGCACCTATGCACCGAGGAGATCCGCGTATGCCCGCTCCCCGCACCGTCCTGCTCACCGGCGCCGCCGGCGGCCTCGGCACCCTGATGCGCGGACTTCTGCCCGCGTACGGCTACGAGCTCCGCCTCTTCGACGTCGCCCCGATCGAGGGCGAGCCGGACGCGATCACGGCCGACCTCGGCGACAAGGAGGCGCTGCGCGAAGCCGTACAGGGTGTCGACGCGATCATCCACCTCGCGGGCATCTCGCTGGAAGCCTCTTTCGACAAGATCCTGAAGGCGAACATCGAGGGGACGTACAACCTCTACGAGGCCGCGCGCGAAGAGGGCGTCGGGCGCATCGTGTCCGCCTCCTCAAACCATGTCATCGGCTACACCCCCCGCCCGCTCCCCGGCGACCCGCTGATCCCCGTCGACGCCCCGCGCCGCCCCGACACCTTCTACGGCCTGTCCAAGTCCTTCGGCGAGGACCTCGCCCAGCTGTACTGGGACCGGCACGGCATGGAGACCGTCTCCGTACGCATCGGCTCCTGCTTCCCGGAACCGACATCCGTACGGATGCTCTCGGTCTGGATGAGCCCCGAGGACGGCGCCCGGCTCTTTCACGCCGCACTCACCGCCGAGGACGTACGGCACACCGTCGTCCACGGCTCGTCCGACAACACCCGGCTGTGGTGGGACCTGACGACGGCCCGCTCGCTCGGATACGAGCCGAGGGACGACTCGGAGCCGTACGCGGCCGAGCTCATCGCCGAACAGGGTGAGCTGGACCCGGACAACCCCGACCACGCCCACCTCGGCGGCCATTTCTGCACCAACCCGCCGATCTGGCCGCACTAGCCGGACCGACCGGGCCGGCCGCCCCGCCGCGCCAAGAGTGCGCCAAGGCGGGTGAAGGTAAGGGAACGGCAAAGCCAGGTCGTTCGTTACCCCGTGCATGACCGCTATGACCCCCGGCTCGAACATCCCTCTCTCCGCCGCCTGCGTGGCAGTGGACGTCTCCGCACCGGTGCGGCTCGACGTTTCGGGCCTGCTGCTCACCGCCGACGGCAAGGTGCGCTCCGACGACGACTTCATCTTCTACAACCAGCCCGCCGGCCCCGGCGTGACCTACCGCTCCGGCGGCGGCACCGCACCGGACGCGATCGTGGTGGACACCACCGCGGTCCCGTCCGGCATCGAGAAGATCGTCGTCACGGCGAGCCCGGATGCGGCGGGCCAGACCTTCCAGGGCATCGAGCCCACCGCGACCGTGCGCAACGCCGACGACGGCAGTGTGCTCGCCACCTTCACCCCGCCCCGGCTGGGCACCGAGACGGCGCTCGTGGTCATCGAGGTCTATCTCCGCAACGGTGCCTGGAAGGCCCGCGCGGTCGGCCAGGGCTATGCGAACGGACTGGCCGGCATCGCCACCGACTTCGGCGTCTCGGTCGAGGAGGAGCCCGCCGCCGCGCCCGCGCCCGCACCCGTGGCACCCCCGATGCCCGCCGCCGCTCCGGTGGACCCGCGGATCGCCGCGCCTGCGCCCCCCGCGGCGCCGCCCGCCCCGCCCGCGCCCGCCGCCTCCGGCAAGATCAACCTCGACAAGGGCCGGGTCAGCCTCCAGAAGAACCAGACGGTCTCCCTGGTCAAGGGCGGCCGCCCGCTGCTCTCCCAGGTCAAGATGGGCCTCGGCTGGGAGCCCGCGTTCCGCGGCAAGGACATCGACCTCGACGCGTCGGTGATCGCCTACGGCCCCAACCGGAACCACCTGGACAGCTGCTACTTCGGCAAGCTCTCCATCCTGAACGGCGCGATCAAGCACTCAGGCGACAACCTCACGGGCGAGGGCGCGGGTGACGACGAGGTGATCGTCGTCGACCTGGGCCGGATCCCGGCGGAGGCGACCGGTCTGGTCTTCACGGTCAACTCGTTCACCGGCCAGAAGTTCACCGAGGTCGCCAAGGCCTACTGCCGGCTGATCGACGCCGCCACCGGCGAGGAACTGGTCCGCTTCGACCTGACCGGCGCCGAGCCGCAGACCGGCGTGATGATGGCCAAGCTGATCAAGCAGTTCTCCGGCGAGTGGGAGATGACGGCCATGGGCGACTTCGTGAAGTCGCGCACCGTTCGAGGCATGGTGAAGCCCGCCGCCCAGGCGCTGTAACCCCGCAAAGCCTTCCGACACGGCTTCAGGGGCACCTGCGAATACCAGGTGCCCCTGAAGCCGGAGAGCGTGACGGGACGCGAACGCTGTGCGTGCTCGCCGCCTCTCTCAGAGCTTGGTCAGCTTGGAGTACGGGCTCAGGATCCTCCCCTGTCGCCCCGAGAAGTCGATGAGCACTGCGTCGTTGTCGCCCTCGACAGCAAGGACGCGACCGAGTCCGAACTGATCGTGCGACACCCTGTCGCCCACATCGAACAATTCGACCGGTGGGGCCGCCTGGGCCGGGCGGTTGAAGGGACTGGAAGGCAGGTGGCGCCGGGATCCGGCTGACTGTTTCATTACCTTGAGTATGCGCCCTGGGAACGCCCGACGCCATGCCCGTCCACTCCTGGGGGCGCACTGATGCCGGATTCGTAATCAGCGATTCCAGGGCCAGTCCGCGTCCCGGCCCGCTTCCAGCAGCGGCACCATGCGGAACGCCGCGTCCGAAAGACCCCCGAAGGTGTGGCGGTTCCCGCCTCCCGCCGGGGCGTGCCCGACCCGGTATCCGGCCAGGTTCCAGGTGTAGACAGGCACGCCGGACGGCACGGCCGCGGTGGCATCCGCGGCGTACGAGAACGACGCCTGCTCGTCGGTGACGATCAGTACCCGGTCATGGGTCCGGTAGCGCCGGCGCACCGCCTCCGCGGTGTTGGTGCCGCCGAGGTCACCGAAGCGCTCCAGGACCTTCAGCACGGACTCGCCCCGGCGATACGTCACCGGTGCACTGTTCGTACCGAACTGCACCAGATCGGCATCGGCTGCCCGCAGCGCCAGCGCCGTACCGAAGATCGCGGCGGCGTCGGCCCGGTTGAGCTGCGAGCGGTCCGAGAGCGGCGACCACATCGAGCCCGAGCGGTCGACCAGGATCAGCGTCCGCCCCGGCAGCGCGGGCACATTGCCCAGGGAGTGGCCGAGCGCCTTCTCCAGCGGGTGTGCCCAGCGCAGCGAGGGCGCGTGCTGATAGGCGGCGAGGTAGCGGAACGGGAACTGCCGCGACGCGGCGACCACGGCCGGGTCGCAGATCTTCGCAGCCACCTGCGCGGCGACCTCGTCCGAGACGCCCGCCTCGTCGAAGTTGCGCAGATTGCGGACGAGTGCCATCGCGCCCATCGACGGAATCACCGCTTCCCAGGCCTTGGCGTCCATCGGCCCCTGCAGCCAGCCCGCCAGCGCCTCCCAGGTCATGCCCGCCGCAGCCAGCCGGTCCGCACCGTCCACACCTTCGACCACTGCCCGCCGCTCCTCGACCGGCAGCTCCATCAGCGCGCGGTGCGCGGTGAGGGCGCGGTCGGAGGCCGGCACCACGGCCGCCTCCGGGTGGTGGCGGCGGTCGAGCGCGTACCGGAACAGCTCACCCTGCCACGGCTTCTCCGGGTCCGGCGAGGCGTGCACCAGGTTCAGGATGTCGCCGAAGCGGTATCCCTTGGACGCGGTGTCGTACTTCAGCAGCGACTTGCCGTTGTAGAGGCGGCGTACGGCATCGGCGATGCCCCGCTTGACGGGCTTGGGCACGGCACGGCCGTAGCGCGAGGTCCAGTACCCGAGGAGTTCACCGGGCTCGTCGGCACGCAGCAGGACGGAGTCGACGACCCGCCGGTTGGACGGTCCGTCCTCGGCACCCGCGTCGAGCCGTGCCTTCACGTACTCGGCGGCGCCGACGATCGAAGCGGTACGCATCCGGCCCTCGCGGCGCAGCCAGTGGAGCAGACCGGCGGTCCACTCGGGGTCGCCGACGGCGAGCACCCGCACGAGTTCGGCGAATCGGTTATCGCGCTGTTCTCCGTCCTCGTAAAAGGTCTGCTGGGAAACGAAATTGGCGACCGCCAGCAGAAAGAGCTCGGAGCGATTGTCGCGGAGATACCCTCGGCCGCCCTGATGGGTCGGCGCGGTACGCCCGGTCGACTTCACGGGCGAGGTGGTGCGGGGCTTGGTGGTGCGGGTGTTGAAGCGTGCCACGTGAATTCCCCCGAATTCATTGGGAGAAGGCACAGCGGAAAAGGGGTGCCCGAGATCAGGAGTCGGCGACGAACTTGCCTGATGCTCTACCACTTGAGCTACCGGCCGTGGCCGGACGGGACTTGAACCCGCAACCGTCAGATCCGAGAAGTATCCGTCACCTGCGCACCGGGCACCCCCCGATGTCTGTGCCTCCCGAGATCAGAGTCGGCGGCGGCGATTTTCGTTTCAAGAAGTAGCCGCAGCCTGCGCACCGGGAGGTGCATGCATTGCTGATGAAGTTGTGGTGTCCAGAGATCAGAGTCGGCGGAACCGACGTAGGTGCTCTGCCCCCTGAGCTACACCGGCACAAATGCCGGTGGCGGGACTCGAACCCGCGACATCCCCATTATCAGTGGAAGTAGGTCCTGCCTGCGCACCTGGACACAGACAGGACTCTAGAGGGGGAGCTCCACCGAGCGCGAGGGAATTACACGCGAGGGAAATAGGCTCGCGCGAATCCGGCGCGGGTGACCTCTGGCGGTGCGGCCTCAGTGACGGTTCGGCTGACGCTTCCACGGACCGGTGATGGCGAGCATGATGCCCGGCGTCTGGATGTTGGCGTACAGCGTCTTTCCGTCGGGCGAGAACGTGACACCGGTGAACTCGCTGTACTCCGGCTCCTGTTCGCTGCCGATGTTCAGCTCGTTGCGGGCGATCGGGTACGTGCGGCCGCTGTCGGTCGCCCCGAACAGGTGCTGGATGCCGTTGCCGTCCTCGGAGATGACCAGACCGCCGTACGGCGAGACGGTGATGTTGTCCGGGCCGTCGAAGGCGCCGTCCTTCGACGGGTCGGCGTTCACACCGAGGAGCACCTTCAGCGTCAGCGTGCGACGCTTCGGGTCGTAGAACCAGACCTGGCCGTCGTGCTGGACCGGGCTCTCCGCGCGGGCGAAGGAGGAGACGATGTACGCGCCGCCGTCGCCCCACCACATGCCTTCGAGCTTGCGTGCGCGGGTGACCTCGCTGTCCGCGAACTGCTTGCGCACCGAGACGGTCTTCGCGTCACGGTCGGGTACGTCGACCCAGTCCACGCCGTACACCGTGCCGATCTTGGTGGCGCGGGACAGGTCGTCGACGAACTTGCCGCTGCTGTCGAAGCACTTGGTGGCCTGAAGGACACCGGCGTCGTCGGCGAGCGTGCGCAGCTTGCCGCGGCCGTGCCGGAAGCCGTGCGGCGGAACCCAGCGGTAGAGCAGTCCGTTGGGGCCCGCGGCGTCCTCGGTCAGGTAGGCGTGGCCGCGCTTGGGGTCGATGACGACGGCCTCGTGGGCGTACCGGCCGAGCGCCTTGATCGGGCGCGGGTCACGGTTGGCGCGCTTGTCGTACGGGTCGACCTCGAAGACGTAGCCGTGGTCCTTGAGCAGGCCGTTCTTGCCGGCCTTGTCCTCGGTCTCCTCGCAGGTGAGCCAGGTGCCCCACGGGGAGGCGCCACCCGCACAGTTGGTGGACGTACCGGCGATGCCGACCCACTCGGCGGTACGGCCGTCGCGGCGGGTCTCCACGACGGTGCAGCCGCCGGCCGCGACCGGGTCGTAGACGAGGCCCTCGGCCAGCGGCACCGGGTGCTCCCAGCCGGCGCGGGTGCCGCTCAGCTCGTGGTTGTTGACGAGCAGGGTGACGCCGCGCGGGCCCTCGAAGGTGGCCGTGCCGTCGTGGTTGGAGGGGGTGTACTCGCCGGACTCCAGCTTGGTGACACCGCTGTGGGTGATGACCTTGTAGGAGAAGCCGGCGGGCAGCGCGAGGAGTCCCTCGGGGTCGGCGATCAGCGGCCCGTAGCCGGGCTCGTGGCTGTGACCGTGGTCGTGACCGTGGCCGTCGTGGCCGTGCTTCGAGTCCTCTGCGGCCAGGGCACCGGGCGCGGTGGCCAGCGCGGCGACCGTACCGGTCAGGGCGATGCCGGCACCGGTGAGGGCGGACGTTCTGGTGAATTCCCTGCGCGTGAAGGGCATCACGTACTCCTGGAGCAACTGGGCGAGTTGTTGGCGCGCCCACAGTCGCGCCTCTGTGCCAACACCAGTTGAACTGCGGACGACGTTGAGGGGCATCCTTCCTGTGCAGTTGGCCGGATGCGGTCGGCCGGAGTGGATGACGCGCCCGGTCCGTGCCGTCCGCCGCGAACCGCCACGCTCACGCCGCCCGCGCGAGCGGGCGGGCGGGCGGGCGGCGCAACCGCCTGGGTCTCAGGCCCCCGTCCGCGACCGCGCCTTGAACGCCGCCTTGCGGGCCTCCTTGGCCTTCTTCTTGTCGCTGTGCAGCCGCCCCATCGCTTCGAGGACGTCCGCCGTCGCCGGATGCTCCACGCGCCACGCCTCGTCGAAGAAGCCGCTGTGCTGGCCTGCCAGACCCTCGACCAGGCCCTGGATCTCTTCCAGATCGCCCTCGGACTCCAGCTGGGCCGCGATCGTGTCGATGGCGAGCCAGAAGATCATCGACTCCGGCGGTGCGGGTACGTCCGCCGCGCCCAGCTCCGCGAGCCAGACCCGTGCGAGACCGCCCAGCTCGGGGTGGTCCAGTACCGCGCGCACCGCGGGCTCCGCCTCCGCGCCGACCAGGGCGAGCGCCTGCTGGCAGTGGAGGCGACGCAGCGGCGCCTGCTGGTCCGCGCCGCTTGCCGCCGCGAGGAGTTCGGCCGCGGCGCCGTCCGCGCCGCGCCGGGTGAGCCACAGCTCCACCTCGCTGCGCGCCGCCGTCTCGGGGTAGTACGCGATGCCGCCGAGGAGTGCGTCGGCGCCCTTGTCCGCCAGGTCGCCGATCGCCGGGGCGTCCACTCCGGCCTCCAGCATCCGGGCCCGGATGCCGTACAGGCCGAGCGGGGTCAGCTTCACCATTCCGTACCGGGTGACGTCCTCGTCGTCGGCGGGCGGGGTGGCGTCCTCGCCCTCCTCGGCCAGCAACGCCTCGTCCAGCGGGCGGTATTCGACGATCCCGATGGGTTCGAGGACCCGGAACTGGTCGTCGAGACGCATCATCGCCTCGGACACCTGCTCAAGGACGTCGTCGGTGGGCTCGCCCATGTCGTCGGGCACGATCATCGACGCGGCGAGCGCGGGCAGCGGTACGGGCGCCACGTCCGCTCCGCCGTCGCCGACGGTGAGCAGATACAGATTGCCGAGGACCCCGTCGAGGAATTCCGCCTCGACCTCCGGGTCCCAGTCCAGGGATTCGAAGTCGATCGAGCCGTCCTCGCCGACGAGATCGGCGAAGTCCTCGAAGACGGGCGCGGTGGCGTCGGCGTGGACGGCCTCCAGACCGTCGAGCCAGATCGAGAGAACGTCCTGCGGTGAACCGCCGGTGATCAGTGCCAGGTTCTCACCGGCGGCGGCGGTCCCCTCCGCGTCCTCTCCCGCGGCCTCCTCCGGGTCCTCGACGTCGACGAGCCCCGCGTCGACCGCGAGCCGCCACGCCTCGCTCGCCTCCGCTGCACCGTCCTCGTCCGCCGTGAGGCCGAGGTGCTCGGCCGCCGCGGGCAACTGTTCCTCGACGAGCTCGCCACCGGCGCCGACCCGGGTCTCCGGGCCCGCCCAGCGGGCGAGCCGGACAGCGCGGGCGAGCAGCGGCGCGGCGAGCGCGTCCCGTGCCAGCTCGGCCTCGGTGTGCAGCCGTACGGGCGGCAGGGTGGGGCGCTCTGCGGACATCAGGTGGTTCTCCTCGGGACGTACGGGGCGTACGGGTTCAGGCGGCCCAAGCGTAGACGCATTTCGCCCCATGCCACCCGGTTCATGCGACGGACAGTGGGCGTCCACCCGGGGGACCTTGACAACTGCCTTGCCCACACAAGAGATTGACGCGCGTAGACCTCCACTCCTGACCCTCGATACCCCCGGAGCCCGTGATGCCCGCCGCATCGTCCAGAACGACCGCTGTCTCCGCCGTAGTCACCGCTGCGCTCGCCGCGGGCCTGCTCACCGGCGCAGCCACCACCTCCGCGTCCGCCTCCCCGTCCGCCGACGGCCAGGTCCGGATCCACGACATCCAGGGCACGACCCGGATATCCCCGCTCACCGGCCGGCAGGTCAGTGGTGTCGCGGGCATCGTCACGGGTGTGCGGACGTACGGCTCGAAGGGCTTCTGGTTCCAGGACCCCGAGCCCGACGCCGACCCCGCCACCAGCGAGGGCGTCTTCGTCTACACCGGCTCCGCACCGACCGTCGCGGTCGGTGACGCGGTCACGGTCTCCGGCACGGTCACCGAGTACGTCCCGGGCGGCCTCTCCTCCGGCAATCAGTCGCTCACCCAGATCAGCAAGCCCACCGTGGCCGTGGTGTCCTCCGGCAACGCGCTGCCCGCGCCGGTGACGGTCTCGGAACGCTCTGTTCCCTCGCGGTACGCCCCGGAGGGTGACCCCGCGGCGGGCGGCTCCATCGACGCGCTCCCCCTCGCCCCGTCCCGCTACGCCCTGGACCACTACGAGTCCCTGGAGGGCATGAACATCCGCATCGGCACCTCGCGGGTGGTCGGCGCCACCGACCGGTACGCCGAGCTGTGGGTGACGGTGAAGCCGCACGAGAACGCAAGCCGCCGCGGCGGGACGGTCTACGGCTCGTACACCGCGCAGAACACCGGCCGGCTCCAGATCCAGTCGCTGGTGCCGCTTGCCGAGCAGCCCTTCCCCACCGCCGATGTCGGTGATGTGCTGTCCGGTACGACCGAGGGGCCGCTCGACTTCAACCAGTACGGCGGCTACACGCTGACCGCCCGCACCCTGGGCACGGTCACCGGCAAGGGCCTCGCCCGGGAGACGACCCGCAGGCAGCGCGGCGGCGAGCTGGCGGTGGCGACGTACAACGTCGAGAACCTCGACCCGAGCGACCCGCAGGAGAAGTTCGACGCGCTCGCCGCCGCCGTGGTCGACAATCTCGCCTCGCCCGACATCGTGGCGCTGGAGGAGATCCAGGACAACAACGGCGCGAAGAGCGACGGTACGGTCGCCGCCGACCGAACGGTCAAGAAGTTCACCGACGCGATCGTGGCGGCGGGCGGCCCGGCGTACGAGTGGCGTTCCATCGACCCGGAGGACAAGAAGGACGGCGGCGAGCCCGGCGGCAACATCCGCCAGGTGTTCCTCTTCAACCCGGCGCGGGTGTCGTTCACCGACCGCGCGGGCGGCGACGCGACGACGGCGACCGATGTCGTACGGGAGCGGGGCCGGGCAGCCCTGACCCTCTCCCCCGGCCGGATCGACCCGGCGAACGCAGCGTGGCAGGACAGCCGCAAGCCGCTCGCCGGAGAGTTCAGCTTCCGCGGCCGTACGGTCTTCGTCGTCGCCAACCACTTCGCGTCCAAGGGCGGCGACGAGTCGATCGTCTCACGGCACCAGCCGCCGGCCCGCTCGTCGGAGGTCCAGCGGCACGCGCAGGCCGAGGCGGTCAACACCTTCGTCAAGAAGCTGCTGAGCGTCCAGAAGAACGCGGACGTCCTGGTCGTCGGCGACATCAACGACTTCGAGTTCTCCGGCACGACAAAGGCGCTGACGGCCGGTGGCGCGCTGTACCCGGCGGTGAAGTCCCTGCCGCGCCCGGAACGTTACTCATACGTCTACCAGGGCAACACCCAGGTCCTCGACCAGATCCTGACCAGCCCGTCGATCGACGACTTCCACTACGACAGCGTGCACATCAACGCCGAGTTCGCCGACCAGAACAGCGACCACGACCCGCAGGTGCTCCGCTTCCGCCCGTAGCCCCCGCTCGACGTCACGCGCCCGCCCTCGGCCTCATGCTGAGCGCGGGCGTGTACCGGTGCACGCCCGAGCCGATGACCCCCGGGTACGACTGCACCCGCCCCCACTGCGGCGTCCTCGACCCGATCCCGTCACCGGGCCCGGCCAGCGCGTCGGCATGGGCCTGCGCGCTCTGCCATTCGGCGTAATTGAGTACGCGCGTTCCGTCGGTGCTCACATGGAAGTGTCCGGAGATGCCGCCGGGGGCGGGCGCGGGATCGGTTCCCAACGCCTCGAACACGGTGTCCACCCAGTCCCGCTGCCGCGCCTTGTCCGCCTCCTCGAACTCGACGTCGACGATCACGACGCACCCCGGCTCCCGCCCGTCCCCCTCCCTCGGCAGCGCGGAGCGGTACGGCTCGAGGGTGTGCAGCCCGAGCCGCCGGATGCCCGGCACAGCGGCGTCGATGTCCGCGTTGCGTTCGTCCCGGCCGTGCCGGAAGAAGTCCTGATACGCCTGCTCCCCACTCCACTGGGTGTAGTGGAACAGCGTTTTCCCGTCCTCACCGACATGGACGGTGTACGAGAGCAGACCCGGATGCGGCCACTCACGGCTGTCCCACGCCGTACGAATGGCCTCGACCGTCTCCCGCTGCCGCTCGGGGGTGCCGACATCCCAGGTGCTCGCCTTGACGAGTCCGACGTCGTTACGGGCAAGATCGGGACGGGATTCGAATTGCACACTCATGACGGGTCCTCCTGAATGGTGCACCCATGCGGTGCGCCGCTGCCGACCACACTGGTACGTCAAGTGCGCTTGAGGTCAACAACACTCCCCCGTTGACGCCGTCAGGCCATCGCCAGGACAACGAACGGAGAACCGCATGAAGCTGCGTCTCAAGGCGATCACCCGCGAGGAGCATCTGGCGTTCGTCGCGAGCCGGCCCGCCGTGAGCCATATGCAGGTTCCGTCGTGGGGCGATGTGAAGCCCGACTGGCGCGCGGAGAGCATCGGCTGGTTCGACCGGGACGGCACCGGCCCGGAACGGATCGTCGGATCCGGGCTCGTCCTCTACCGGCCGATCCCCCGGGTGCGGCGCTATCTGGCCTATCTGCCGGAGGGCCCCGTCATCGACTGGCACGACGCCGCTCTGAGCCGGTGGCTGGATCCGATGCTGGCGCACCTGAAGGAGCAGCGTGCGTTCTCGGTGCGCATGGGCCCACCGGTGGTCGCCCGGCGCTGGGACGCCGGGACCATCAAGGACGCCATCGCCGACCCGGCCACCGGACGGCTGCGCGACGTGGAGGCGGATGTGAACGAGCCGCAGGCCGCCCAGGTCGTGGAGCAGCTGCGCCGACTGGGCTGGCAGCAGAGCGAGGAGGGCGGCGAGGACGGTTTCAGCGCCGGACAGCCCCGGTACGTCTTCCAGGTGCCGTTCGCCGGGCAGTCGCTGGAGGAGATCCGGAGCAATCTGAACCAGCAGTGGCGGCGCAACATCAAGAAGGCGGAGAAGGCGGGTGTCAAGGTCGTCGAGGGCGGCTACGAGGACCTTCCGGCCTTCTACGATTTGTACCGCGAGACGGCCGAGCGCGACCGCTTCATCCCCCGCCCGCTCGTCTACTTCCAGCGCATGTGGACCGCGCTGCGGACCGAGGACCCCGACCGGATGCGGCTCTATCTCGCCCATCACGACGGCGAAACGCTCGCCGCGGCGACGATGCTGACCGTCGGGAACCACGTCTGGTACTCCTACGGCGCCTCGACCGGCCGCAAGCGCGAGGTCCAGCCGAACAACGCCATCCAGTGGCGCATGATGAGCGACGCGCACGAGAGGGGCGCGGCCGTCTACGACCTGCGCGGCATCACCGACACCCTGGACGAGAGCAACCATCTCCTGGGCCTGCTGCGCTTCAAGGTCGGCACCGGCGGCCGGGCAGCCGAGTACATCGGCGAGTGGGACCACCCGATCAACAAGATGCTCCACAAGGCCTTCGCCCTCTACATGGCGCGCCGCTGACCCCGCCGGCTCCAGGGAACGTCGACGGCATCCCGTTCCTGGACGGGACGGAGCCGGCGGCGCGGGCCCCCTGGGTCACGCACACCGTGCCGGCCGGCTGCGCGGCCGCACCGGTGCCCGGGCACTGAGCGCTCCGGCGCCCGTGCCAGACTCCGCGGCGTGATCCTTCGCACCGCCACCCGTGCCGACCTGCCTGCAGTTCTTGCCCTCCTCGAAGACGAGGAGCGGGTCGTCGACCCGGCCTCGGTCGTGGTCGACGACGCGTACGAGAAGGCCTTCGCCGCCATCGAGAGCGACCCGCGCAACGAGATGCTCGTGCTGGTCGACGGCGACACCGTCCTGGGCTGCCTGCAGGTGACCTACATACCGGGGCTCGGCAAGCACGGCGAGGAGCGAGCGCTGATCGAGGCGGTACGGATCAGGGCCGACCGTCGGGGCGGCGGACTGGGCCGGGAGCTGATGAAGCAGGCCGTCGACCGGGCCCGGCTGCGCGGGTGCGGGCTGATGCAGCTGACCAGCAACAAACGGCGCACAAACGCGCACCGGTTCTACGAGTCGCTGGGCTTCGCCCGCAGCCACGAAGGCTTCAAGCTCGCTCTCTGATTTCCTTTTCGATTCCCTTTTCGCCGGGCTACCGGGACGGTTCGGTCCGCCAGGCGGTCATGTTCAGCTCGTCGAGCAGCCGTACGTCGCTTCCCTCCAGCGGGAAGGTGCGCGCTTCCAGGCCGGGGGCCGGTGCGATCTCCAGCGCGTCGCCCTCGATGAGGTCGCCCCCGGTCGGGGTGGAGACCCAGGCGAGGAGCGACCGCATCGTCTCTCCCGGCTTCAGCATGACCTCCTTCGGGCCCGGGTCGCTCCCCATGTAGGAGGAGCCCGGATTCACCGGTACCGGCAGCGGGTCACCGGCGTCGTCCAGGGCCCGGACGGACGGATACCCGTCGACGCGGTACGGCTTGCTGCCGCAGTTGGCGAGGGTGAGGCCGACGGCGCGGTGGCCCAGCGCGGCCTCGACCTCGCCCATGTCGACGACGACTCCGGAGGACGGGCAGCCGGCGCCCGTGGTGGGCGTGGGGGCGGGCCCCTGCGCCGACGGAGGCGGCGGCCGGTCGGGGAGCGCGGCGGAGATGCTGGGAAACGGTGACGGCAGCTTGTCGGCGTGCACCCCGTACGAGGCGCTCGGGGTGGGCTCCGGCTCGCCCTCGCCCGCCGGCACGAGAAACCCGGCGCATCCCGAGAGTGACAGGCCCAGCGCCCCGGCCATGAGCACGGCCGCCGTCGGCCGCCGTCTCCCGGCCCTCGCCCGTTTCGGTTCCCGCACGCTCATGACCCCGCCCCCGTGTCGGTCTGCCGCATAGGCGTTCGATCATGCCAGAGCACGGAGCCCCCTCCCGCAATTGTTGAGCATTTCTTCCTCTTCACCCCAAGAAGAACTAAGTGGACCTTCATGGTTCGGCCACCGACACTTCGGGGATGACAGCACCTGCAGCCCCCTTCGGCCGCGCGCTCTGCGCGATGATCACGCCGTTCACCGCTTCCGGCGCGTTGGACCAGGACGCCGCCCGGAAGCATGCCGCCTCGCTGGTCGCCGACGGCTGCGACGGTCTGGTGCTCAGCGGCACCACCGGCGAGTCCCCGACCACCACCGACGCCGAGAAGACCGCACTGCTGCGGGCGGTCAGGGCGTCGGTCGGCGACGGCGTGCCGATCGTCGCCGGGGTCGGCAGCTCGGACACCCGGCACACCGTGGCCCTCGCCCAACAGGCCGAACAGGCGGGCGCGGACGGCCTGTTGGTGGTGACGCCGTACTACAGCCGACCGCCGCAGGCCGCCGTCGAGGCGCACTTTCGCCGCGTCGCCGACGCGACCGGCCTTCCGTTGATGCTGTACGACATCCCCGGCCGCACCGGCACGCGCATCGAGCCGGAGACCCTGCTGAGGCTCGCGGAGCACCCGCGCATCGTGGCCGTGAAGGACTGCGCGTACGACCTGCTCGGCTCCACGAAGGTGATCGGCGCGACCTCGCTGGCGTACTACTCGGGCTGCGAGGAGCTGAATCTGCCGTTGTACGCGGTGGGCGCGGCGGGCTATGTCAGCACGGTCGCCAATGTCGTGCCCCGGCAGCTGAGGGCGGTCCTGGACGCCTTCGACGCCGGGGACACCGCGGAGGCCGCCCGGCTCAACCGGCTGACCGTACCGCTCGCCGAGCTGATGATGGCGTCCGGACTGCCCGGCACGGTCACGGCGAAGGCGCTGCTCGACGCCGGACCGGTCCGGGAACCGCTGCAGCCCGCCGGGCGCGAGGCGGCCGACGGGCTGCGGAGGGCGTACGAGGAACTCCTCGCCGCCACGAGCTAGTTGTGGCTGTGCAGGATGTCGTTGAGGCCGCCCCAGACCGCGTTGTTCGGGCGGGCCTCGACGGCACCGGTGACCGAGTTGCGGCGGAAGAGGATGTTCGAGGCGCCGGAGAGCTCACGGGCCTTGACGATCTGGCCGTCCGGCAGCGTGATGCGGCTGCCGGCCGTGATGTAGAGCCCTGCCTCGACGACGCACTCGTCGCCGAGCGCGATCCCGACACCGGCCTCGGCGCCGATCAGGCAGCGCTCGCCGATGACGATGCGCTCCTTGCCGCCGCCGGAGAGGGTGCCCATGGTGGAGGCGCCGCCGCCGATGTCGGAGCCGTTGCCGACGACGACACCGGCGGAGATCCGGCCCTCGACCATCGACGTGCCGAGGGTGCCCGCGTTGAAGTTGACGAAGCCCTCGTGCATGACGGTGGTACCGGAGGCGAGGTGCGCGCCGAGCCTGACCCGGTCGGCGTCGGCGATCCGGACGCCCTTCGGCGCGACGTAGTCCGTCATCCGGGGGAACTTGTCGACCGAGGTGACCTGGAGGTGCAGGCCCTCGGCGCGGGCGTTCAGCCGCACCTTCTCCACGTCGTCGACGGCGACCGGGCCGAGCGAGGTCCAGGCGACGTTGGTGAGGAGGCCGAAGAGGCCGTCCAGGTTCTGACCGTGCGGCTGGACGAGGCGGTGCGAGAGGAGATGCAGGCGCAGGTACGCGTCGTGCGCGTCGAGCGGCTTGTCGTCGAGCGAGGCGATGACCGTACGTACGGCGACGATCTCGACACCGCGGCGGGCGTCCACGCCGATGGCCTTGGCGGCGCCCTCGCCGAGGAGGCTGACGGCCTGGTCGGGGGTGAGCCGTTCGGTTCCGGCCGGGCCGGGCTCGGCGGTGAGCTCGGGGGCGGGGAACCAGGTGTCGAGAACGGAACCGTCGCCGGCGATGGTGGCGAGGCCAGCGGCGACGGCGCCGGTGGTGCGAGCAGGAGTCGTGTCGGTCATGACACGAACCTAACCGGCGAGGCGCCGCCGGAGCCAACCGGTCTCGCCGGATGGTCGCGCGCGGTCCCCGGGAGCGCACGACCACCCGGTCAGCCGGGCTGCGCCTGCCGTTCGGGTGCCGGTGCGGGAGCTTCCTCGCGCACCGGCCCGCGCAGCCGCCGCACCGCCGGCACCGCCACCCCCCGCACCACCCGCCAGTACCGCGCAGGCCGGCCAGAGCAGTCCCGGCGCGGCAGCGCAGAGGGCGCCGCCGATCGGCGGCGCCGGCACCTGGCCGATGCCGCCGACACCAGCGATCACTCCGGCTTGCGGGCCGGTCAGTCCGCGCGGGCCGGTCAGATAGATGAAGAGATAGACGAAAGTGAAGCTGACGACTCCGTTGAGAAAGGAACCGAAGGCCAGCAGCCGTACCGTGCGCGGTACGTCCCGCACGATCCCGGAGAACCTCATCCGCAGCGCCCTCCCAAGTGAGTCTCTCTTGGGAACGGACTATGGCATCATGCTTTCCTACAGGTCAATCAGGTAAGACAGGCCGGGAGACCGACGGAGGAGCCCATGCCCCAGCGCACCAGCCTGGCCGGCGCCGACTGCGCGATCGCCCAGGCGCTCGATGTCGTCGGCGACTGGTGGACCCTGCTGATCGTGCGGGACACGGCGCGCGGGGTGCACCGCTTCGACGCGCTCCAGGAGGAGCTGGGCGTGTCCCGCAAGGTGCTGACCGAGCGGCTGCGACTGCTGGTCGACGCGGGAGTGCTGTCCCGGGAGCCGTACCAGGACCGGCCACCCCGGTACGAGTACCGGCTCACCCGGCGTGGACGCGCACTGCTGCCCGTACTGATCGCGCTCCAGGACTGGGGCGACACCTGGGTGATGGGAGACGGGGAGATGATGGCAACGGCCACGGAGGCGTCGAAGGAGGCGGCCCGGGTGCAGGCCCTGGTGGGCACACGCCTGCCCGAGCTGCAACTGCTGGACTACGACGGCGTGTTGCGCGACCCGGTCGCCGACACCCCGTACACCGTCCTGTACTGCTTCCCCAGCGCCTACGCCCGCCGGGACGCCTATCCGCCGGGCTGGTCCGAGATCCCGGGTGCGAGCGGCTGCACCCTCGAATCCTGCACGTACCGCGACCAGTTGGCCGAGTTCACGGCGGCGGGTGCGACCGTGCACGGGGTGTCCACCCAACGCCCGGACGAGCAGCGGGCGTTCGCGGACGCGGAGCGGCTGCGTTTTCCGCTGCTGTCCGACGCGGAGCTGGAGCTGACGGCGGCGCTGCGACTGCCGACATTCCGTGCGGCGGGGACCAGCCGGCTGAAGCGGCTGACGCTGGTGGTGGACGGGTACCGGACGATCCGCGAGGCGTTGTACCCGATCACGGACATCGAGGCGAGCGTGCGGGCGGCGCTGACCGCGATCCGAAGGGCAGGTCCGGCCGGCGAGTGAGGGGCACTTGCGGCCGGAGCGGCCCGGAAACCGAAGCCGTCGGGCTTGAGGCCGGAGCCATCAGCCGGCGACGCGCCCCAGCATCTCCCGCGCGTACGCCTCGTCGTACTCCCCGCCGGTGAGCAGCACCTGCAGACAGATCCCGTCCATGAGCGCGATCAGCGCCCTCGCCGTGGCCGGATCGGTCCGCCGGGACAGCAACTCGGCCGTGCCGTCCGTCCATTCGGCGGCGACGGGCCGCAACGCGGGTCTGCGGAGGGCTGCGAGGTACAGCTCGTACTCCAGCTCCGCCCGCCCGCGCCCACCGGAGAAGTACTCCCCCAGCAGCCCGGCCAGTTCCCCGGCGAGGTCGGCGGCCGGGTCGGTCAGGGCCTCGCACTCCCGCATGACCTCGGCGAAGTTCTCGTTCGACCGGCGCAGGGCCGCGATCAACAGCTCGTCCAGCGACGCGAAGTGATACGTCGTCGAGCCGAGCGGCACATCGGCCTCGGCCGCGACGGAGCGGTGGCTGAGCCCCGCGATGCCCTTGGCGCCGACCACCCGGATCGCGGCATCGATGATGCGTCCGCGCCGCTCGGGGTCGTAACGGCGTGTCATCAGTGGGCCCCTCCCAGATTCAGCACCACCACTCCGGCGATGACCAGCGCTATGCCCGCCAGCTTGACCGGATTGCCGGACTCCCCCATGAAGAGGATGCCGATGGCGGCGACCGCGGCGGTCCCGATCCCGGCCCAGATGGCATAGGCGGTGCCCATCGACAGCGTCTTCAACGTCTGGGCGAGCAGCGTGAAGGCTATGAGATAGCCCGCGACGGTGATGAGGGAGGGCCAGAGCCGGGTGAAGCCCTCGCTGTATTTCATGGCCGTCGTGCCGGCCACTTCCGCCGCGATCGCCGCGGCGAGCAGTCCATATCCCATGTGTACGAGTGTACGCATCGCTGTTCGCACCACAGTACGGCAGCTTTGCGCCATCCGGGACGCTACGGTGTCCCGACCGGCACACAGGACGACAACACAACGGAGCAGCAGTGGCGCAGGATGCAGGGTGGGGCGGCGGTCCGCCGTACGGCGGAGCACCGTACGGAGGGCCACCGGGATGGGGTGGCTGGATGCCGCCGCCGAAGCCCGGGGTGATACCGCTGGCACCTCTGAAGCTCGGGGACATACTCGGCGGCGCCTTCAGCACGATGGGGCGTTACTGGAAGCAGCTGTTCGGCATCGGTGTGGCCGTGTACGGCGGGGCGCTGGTGGTCGTGGGGGCGGCGGCCCTGATCGCGTACTCCGCCGTCAGTGACCATCTGCGGCGGCTCATCTCGCTCAGCGCCGAGGAGGATCCGTCGTCGACCGACCTCACACCGGTACTGATCGCCCTCGGCGCCGTCTGGCTGGTCGCCATGGTCTCACTCATGATCAGCACAGCCATGATGTACGCCGCCGTTCCCGCGGTCCTGCAGGAGGCCGTACTGGGCAGGCCGACGACCTTCTCCGTCATCTGGCGCCGGGCCTGGGCCCGCGTGCCGGCGTTGATCGGAACGGTGATCCTGACGGCTCTGATCGCGATGATCCCGGTGGTGCTGGCGGTGATCGGCTTCCTCGCCCTCATGATCGGCGCGATCACACTGGCGGACGGGGCCGGCACCGCGGTGTGGACCTCGCTCGGCTTCCTGGGCGCCCTGGCCACCGCGCCCGTGGCGGCCTGGCTCTGGGTGAAATTCAGCCTGGCCCCTTCGGCCGTGGTCTTCGAGGGGCAGCGCCCTGTGGCGGCACTGCGCCGCTCGTCGCAGCTGGTGCGCGGCGACTGGTGGCGGATCTTCGGGATCAGCCTGCTGGCCTTCGCCATGGCGGCGGCTGCGAACTACATCATCCAGATCCCGTTCTCGTTCCTCGGCATGTTCTCCGGGGTGATCGGGGGCGCGACCCTGGACGACGACCCGAACCCCGCGTCGATCGTCTTCGCGATGAGCGGCTATGTGGTGATCCTCCTGCTGGGACAGCTGATCGGTCAGCTCGTCTCGGCGACGTTCCCGCAGCTGGTGACCGGGCTCCTCTACGTCGACCGGCGCATGCGTACGGAGAACCTGGGCCCGGTCCTCGCCGGGGCGGCGGCCGTACCGCCGCAGTACGGCCCCTAGGGCCGCTCAGTCGATGAGCGAGTTCTTCGGGGTGAGCACACAGAACTCGTTCCCCTCGGGGTCCGCCGGCAGCACCCGGCTCACATCCGCGCGCTGCCCGATGTCGACCCGCCGTGCCCCGAGCCCGATGATGCGCTCGACCTCGACGGCCTGGTCATCGGGGGCGAGGTCGATGTGCAGCCGGTTCTTGACCGTCTTCTTCTCCGGCACGGGGACGAAGGTGATACCGGGAACCGCGGACTTGTCGGCGCCGATGACGATTTCGTCGTCGGCCTCGAAGAGCACCTCCCAGTCGAGCACTTGGCACCAGAAGCGGGCGAGCGACGGAAGATCGTGGGCGTCGACGACGATGCCGTAAAAGGAAACGGCCGTGCCCGCCGGTCTGCCCGGCAGGCACGGCCGTTCACCACTCGAATCGCGAAGCCGCCCGTCGCGTCAGCCGCCGACGGTGAACCAGACCGCCCGGGACTTCTTCCACTCGGCGCGGTCGAGGTCCTTCGCCTCCGTGCCGTCCCCGTACAGATCGGCCGATCCGGCGTCCGTGATCAGCTGTGCCCGGGCGCCCGGAACCGTCAGGTCCGGAACGTCGACGACGGCCTCCCAGCCGCCCGGGTCGACGGTCGGCAGATCGGCCCGCTTGACCGGCGCGTGCGCGGCGACACCGTCCCATGTGTAGAGGGCGTACGGGTCGGAGTTGTCGTCGGCCGCCCAGGAACCTGCCACGATCAGATACTGATCGGCGGCGTTCTTGCGGATGTCCCGGATGCTGAGCCCGCCGAGGTCCAGCTCGATCGGCGTACCGATGACCGCCTTCGCCCCGCTGCCGGCCACCCTGTCGAAGTTGGTGACAGGCACGATCAGGGCCTTGCCCCCTTCCTTCGGCGGCACGAGAGGCGCCCGGAAGCCGAGGTACGCGGTGGTCGTCGAGCCGGGCGCGAACTCCAGGCCCTCGATGTTGAACCCGTCGATCTGCTTGGGCGCTTCACCGTCCGCCGTACCCGCGGCGAAGCCGTACCGGTTGCCGTTCGCCCTGTCCCAGGCGACGAGGTCGTCACGGAGCTTGCTGTACGAACCGCCCACCGTCAGCCGGGTGGCGGCCCCCGACCCGGTCACCGTCGTGGTGAAGACGGTGTTGCGGTCGGACTTGTACTCACCGTCCTTGTTGTTGCCGAGCGAACCGGTCCAGTAGATGGTGTTCCCGACCCGGGCCGCACCCTCGATGTCGATCTCCTTGTCCGCCCCGAGCGCCGAGCCGACGTCCCAGCTCCTCACGGGCGCACCGGATGCCGAACGGCTGTACAGCCGCAGCGTGTTGGACTCGTCATCGGCCACGACCGCGTACCCGCCGCCGACGTCGACGGCGGCCGAGGCGTCCGAGGACCCGGTGAGGTAGCGCGTTTCTGCGGAGTTCCGCACGGCGGCGGACGCTGCGTAGTGCAGCGTCTTGGTGGCGGTCTTGCCGCCGAGCCCGGTGACCTTGATCGTGAGGTCCGTGTAGCCGCGCGCGTGCGCGGCGACCGCGAGCTGCCGGGTGGCACCGGTCCCCGTCACGGTCACATCACCGGTTCCGGCGACGGACGGCTTGGAGCTGGCGGAAGCCGCCACACCGAGCGCGGTGACATCGGCACCGCTCTGCGCGACGGTGACGGTGACCACGGGGTCGCCGGTCGAACCGACGGCTCCGGAGAGGTAGGAGACCGAGAGCCCGATCGTCGGCGTTCCATAACTCGCGGCGTGTGCGGGGGTGTTGACCCCCAGAGCGGCCAGCACGAGAACACCGCACGCGGCGGCGGCCGCCCGGCGGTTCTGGAGCGAAAGCTGATGCAGCACAGCGTGCCTCTCGTCGGCGTGATGTCGAGGAGTAGGTTGCGGTTCCCGCGCCAACGGCGGTGACACATCAGGCGTACAGCAGACGAACAACGCCGAACGGCCCCCGGCAGAAGCCAGGGGCCGTTCGGCGGTGCAAATGGCTCAGACGTTGAAGCCGAGCGCGCGCAGCTGCTCGCGCCCGTCGTCCGTGATCTTGTCCGGGCCCCACGGCGGCATCCAGACCCAGTTGATCCGCAGCTCGCTGACGATGCCGTCGGTCGCGGACTTCGCCTGGTCCTCGATCACATCGGTCAGCGGGCAGGCCGCGGACGTCAGGGTCATGTCGAGGGTGGCGATGTTGGCGTCATCGATGTGGATGCCGTAGATCAGGCCCAGGTTGACGACGTCGATGCCCAGCTCGGGGTCGACGACGTCGTACAGGGCCTCGCGGACCTCCTCCTCGGAGGCCGGCTTGGTCGTCAGGCCCTCGTCGGGTGTCACCGTGTTCTCGCTCATGCCGTCTTCCCTTCGGACAGCGCTTTCGCCGTCGCGTCCTTCCACGCCATCCAGCTCAGTAGCGCGCACTTGACCCGGGCCGGGTACTTCGAGACACCGGCGAACGCGACCGCGTCCTCCAGTACCTCCTCCATCGCGTCGTCCGGCTCCAGCTGGCCCTTCGACTGCATCAGTTCCAGGAAGGTCTCCTGGATCTTCTGCGCCTCGCCCAGCTCCTTGCCGACCAACAGGTCGTTCAGCACGGATGCGCTGGCCTGGCTGATGGAGCAGCCCTGACCCTCGTACGACACATCGGTGATGGTCTCGCCGTCGTACTTCACCCGGAGAGTGATCTCGTCGCCGCACGTCGGGTTGACGTGGTGCACCTCGGCGTCGCCGTCCCGCAGGCCGCGCCCGTGGGGGTGCTTGTAGTGGTCCAGGATCACTTCCTGGTACATGGAATCAAGCTTCACCAGTCAACCCTCAGCCGCTGTGCCTATTAACCGAAAAAGTTCCGTACGTGTTCCAGACCGTCCACCAGGGCGTCGACCTCGGAGGGCGTGGAGTACAGATAGAAAGACGCTCGCGTCGTCGCAGGAATTCCGAACCGCAGGCAGACCGGCCGTGCGCAGTGGTGTCCGACCCGGACCGCGATGCCCTGCTCGTCGAGTACCTGGCCCACGTCGTGGGGGTGGATGTCGCCGAGCGTGAAGGAGATCGTGGCGCCGCGGTCCTCGGCCGTCGCAGGACCGATGATCCTGAGGTCCGGGACCTCCAGGAGCCGCTTCACCGCGTACTCGGTGATCGCGTGCTCGTGCTGGTAGATCTTCTCCATGCCGATCGCCGAGAGGTAGTCCACGGCCGCGCCGAGGCCGACGGCCTGGGCGATCGGGGGCGTACCGGCCTCGAACTTGTGCGGCGCGGGGGCGTACGTCGACGAGTGCATCGACACGGTCTCGATCATCTCGCCGCCACCGAGGAACGGCGGCAGGTCCTCCAGGAGCTCCTGCCGTCCCCAGAGCACGCCGATGCCGGTCGGGCCGACCATCTTGTGACCGGTGAAGGCCACGAAGTCCGCCTGGAGCGCCTGCACGTCGAGCACCATGTGCGGGGCGGCCTGCGAGGCATCGATGCAGACCAGCGCGCCGACCTGCTGGGCACGGCGGATGATCTTCTCGACCGGGTTGATCGTGCCCATGATGTTCGAGACCAGGGTGAAGGTGACGATCTTCGTCTTCTCCGTGATGATCTCGTCGATGTTGGACAGGTCGAGGCGGCCGTCGTCGGTGATGCCGAACCACTTCAGCTTCGCGCCGGTGCGCTGCGACAGCAGCTGCCACGGCACGATGTTGGAGTGGTGCTCCATCTCCGTGGTGACGATCTCGGTGTCGTGGTCCACCCGGTAGGGCTCATCGGCCCAGCCGAGCATGTTGGCCACGAGGTTGAGCGACTCGGAGGCGTTCTTGGTGAAGATCACCTCGTTGCGGCTGGGCGCGTTGATGAACGCGGCGATCTTGTCACGGGCGCCCTCGTACAGCGCCGTGGCCTCCTCCGCGACCGTGTACACACCGCGGTGCACATTGGCGTTGTGCCGCTCGTAGTACTCGTTGAGGGCGTCAAGCACCTGGCGCGGCTTCTGCGAGGTCGCCGCACTGTCCAGGTAAACGATCTTCTTCCCGTCGTGGACCGTACGATCCAGCAGGGGGAAGTCCTTGCGGATCGCCTCGGTGTCGAGCAGGCCCGGCAGCTGTGTCACGCGGAAGCGCCACCCTTCACATATGCCTCGTAGCCCTCGTTCTCCAGCTTGTCGGCGAGCTCGGCGCCGCCGGACTCGGCGATGCGGCCGTTGGCGAAAACGTGCACGAAGTCGGGCTTGATGTAGCGGAGGATCCGCGTGTAGTGCGTGATCAGCAGGGTGCCGACCTCGCCGGACTCGCGGACCCGGTTGACACCCTCGGAGACGATGCGCAGGGCGTCGACGTCCAGACCGGAGTCGGTCTCGTCGAGGATCGCGACCTTCGGCTTGAGGAGCTCCAGCTGAAGGATCTCGTGGCGCTTCTTCTCACCGCCGGAGAAGCCCTCGTTGACGTTGCGCTCGGCGAACGCCGGGTCCATCTGGAGCTGGGACATCGTCTCCTTGACCTCCTTCACCCAGGTACGCAGCTTGGGCGCCTCGCCGCGGACGGCGGTGGCGGAGGTACGCAGGAAGTTGGAGACCGAGACACCGGGGATCTCGACCGGGTACTGCATCGCGAGGAACAGACCGGCGCGGGCGCGCTCGTCGACGGTCATCTCCAGGACGTCCTCGCCGTCCAGAGTCACCGAACCACGGGTGATCGTGTACTTGGGGTGACCCGCGAGGGAGTACGCGAGGGTGGACTTGCCGGACCCGTTGGGGCCCATGATGGCGTGGGTCTCGCCCTGCTTCACGGTCAGGTCGACGCCCTTGAGGATCTCCTTCGTGGCGTTGTCGGCCTCGACGGAGACGTGCAGGTCGCGGATTTCAAGCGTTGCCATGGGTGACTCAGGACTCCTGGGTGACGGAGACGAGCACATCGTCCCCTTCGATCTTGACGGGGTATACGGGGACGGGGCGCGTCGCGGGAAGGCCGGACGGCTTGCCGGTACGGAGGTCGAAGCTGGAGCCGTGCAGCCAGCACTCGATCATGCAGTCCTCGACCTCGCCCTCGGACAGTGAGACGTTCGCGTGCGAGCAGATGTCGTTGATCGCGAACACCTCGCCCTCGGTACGGACGACGGACACCGGGATGCCGTCGAGCTCCACCCGCTTCGGGGTGTCGTCCTCCAGCTCACTCAGCGCACAGGCTTTGACGAAGGCCATCAGACGGAAGCCTTCAGCTCGGTCTCGATCTTGTCGAGCAGCCGCGCCTCGACGTCCGGCAGACCGATCTGCTGGACGAGCTCGGCGAAGAAGCCGCGCACGACGAGCCGACGGGCCTCCTCGGCCGGGATGCCGCGGGACATCAGGTAGAAGAGCTGCTCGTCGTCGAAGCGGCCGGTCGCGGAGGCGTGACCGGCGCCGACGATCTCGCCGGTCTCGATCTCCAGGTTCGGCACCGAGTCGACCCGCGCGCCGTCCGTGAGGACGAGGTTGCGGTTCATCTCGTAGGTGTCGGTGCCCTCGGCCCTGGCCTGGATGAGCACGTCACCGATCCACACCGCGTGTGCGCCGTCGCCCTGGAGCGCGCCCTTGTAGGCGGCGTTGGACTTGCAGTGCGGGGTGTTGTGGTTGACCAGGAGGCGGTGCTCCTGGTGCTGGCCCTTGTCGGTGAAGTACAGGCCGAAGAGCTCGGCCTCGCCGCCGGTGCCCGCGTAGCTGACGCGCGGGTGGAGACGGACGAGGTCACCGCCGAAGGTGACCACGATCGACTTGAACGAGGCGTCCCGGCCGACCAGCGCATTGTGCTGGCCGACGTGGACGGCGGTCTCGTCCCAGTCCTGCACGGAGACGACGGTGAGCTTCGCGCCGTCACCGAGGACGTAGTCCACGTTGGCGGCGAGCACCGCGTCACCGGTGTGGTCGATGACGACGACGGCCTCGGCGAAGGCACCCAGCTCGACGAGCTGGTGGCCGTAGGCCACGCCGCCCTCGCCGTGCACCGCGATGCGGATCGGCTCGGCGAGCACGGCCTCCTTGGCGACCGTGACGACGGACGCCTGCTCGAAGGACGTGTACGCCTGGGCGGCGACGCGGTCCACCGGGGTGCCGGCCTTCCCGAGCCGGGCGTCGTCGCGGCCGACGGTCTCGACCGTGACACCCTCGGGGGCCTCGATCGCGACCTTCACACCGCCACCGGTGGCAACGGCCGTGCCGTCATGCAGCCCGCGCAGCCGCTCCAGCGGCGTGAACCGCCACTCCTCCTCACGGCCGTGCGGGACCGGGAAGTCCGCTACGTCGAAGGACGGGGGCGCGCTCATGCGCGTGGCGACGGTCGACTCGGCGGCCACCGCGATGGACCCGGTGGTGGTGGACCCCGCCGGAATGTTCTGAGCCTCAGCCATGGCTGTCGTAGTGCTCGCTTTCTCTGTCAAAAGTCGGGGGATTCGGTCGTCAGGGTGTGCTGGGCCCTGTTAGCCGACCGAGCCCTCCATCTGCAGCTCGATCAGCCGGTTGAGCTCGAGGGCGTACTCCATCGGCAGCTCCTTCGCGATCGGCTCGACGAAGCCGCGCACGATCATCGCCATCGCCTCGAACTCCGTCAGACCGCGGCTCATCAGGTAGAAGAGCTGGTCCTCGGAGACCTTGGAAACGGTCGCCTCGTGCCCCATCGACACGTCGTCCTCGCGGACGTCGACGTACGGGTAGGTGTCGGAGCGCGAGATCGTGTCGACCAGCAGCGCGTCACAGAGGACGTTGGACTTCGCACCCGGCGCGCCCTCGCCGATCTCGATCAGACCGCGGTAGGAGGTACGGCCGCCGCCTCGCGCCACCGACTTGGAGACGATGTTGGAGGAGGTGTTCGGCGCCATGTGGACCATCTTGGCGCCGGCGTCCTGGTGCTGTCCTTCGCCCGCGAAGGCGATGGACAGGGTCTCGCCCTTGGCGTGCTCGCCCATCAGGTAGACGGCCGGGTACTTCATGGTGACCTTGGAGCCGATGTTGCCGTCGACCCACTCCATGGTCGCGCCCTCGTAGGCCACAGCGCGCTTGGTGACCAGGTTGTAGACGTTGTTCGACCAGTTCTGGATCGTCGTGTAGCGGCAGCGGCCGCCCTTCTTCACGATGATTTCGACGACCGCGGAGTGCAGCGAGTCGGAGGAGTAGATCGGCGCGGTGCAGCCCTCGACGTAGTGGACGTAGGCGTCCTCGTCGACGATGATCAGCGTCCGCTCGAACTGGCCCATGTTCTCCGTGTTGATACGGAAGTAGGCCTGCAGCGGGATGTCGACGTGGACACCCTTGGGCACGTAGATGAACGAGCCACCGGACCACACGGCCGAGTTCAGCGAGGCGAACTTGTTGTCGCCGACCGGGATGACGGTGCCGAAGTACTCCTTGAAGAGCTCCGGGTGCTCCTTCAGCGCGGTGTCGGTATCGAGGAAGATGACGCCCTGCTCCTCCAGGTCCTCACGGATCTGGTGGTAGACGACCTCGGACTCGTACTGCGCGGCGACACCGGCGACCAGTCGCTGCTTCTCCGCCTCCGGGATGCCGAGCTTGTCGTAGGTGTTCTTGATGTCCTCGGGCAGGTCCTCCCAGGACTCCGCCTGCTTCTCCGTGGACCGCACGAAGTACTTGATGTTGTCGAAGTCGATGCCCGAAAGGTCGGAGCCCCAGTTCGGCATGGGCTTCTTGTCGAACAGCCTGAGGCCCTTGAGGCGCAGCTTCAGCATCCACTCGGGCTCGTTCTTCTTCGCCGAGATGTCGCGGACGACATCCTCGGAGAGTCCGCGCTTGGCTGCGGCGCCTGCCGCGTCGGAGTCGGCCCAGCCGAATTCGTACGTACCCAGACCCTCGAGCTCAGGGTGGGCAGTCTCCGTAGGGAGCGTCATGCGGGGTTCCTCCCGGCCGTGCTTGCAGATGCTGAATTGGTGGTCTGTGGTGCTGAGTGGCCGCTGCGCGGAATGTACGTCGTACACACACCGTCGCCGTGGGCGATGGTGGCCAGACGCTGCACATGCGTCCCGAGGAGGCTGGAGAAGAACTCCGTCTCCGCCTCGCACAGCTGCGGATACTGCTCGGCGACATGAGCGACCGGGCAGTGGTGCTGGCACAGCTGCTCGCCCCGCTGCGGGCCGGGCGCGCTACGCGCCGTAGCAGCGTACCCGTCGGCGGACAAGGCCTTGGCCAGCGCCTCGGTGCGCGCCTCGGGATCCGCGGCCTCGATCGCCGTGCGGTACGCCTCGGACTGGGCCGCGATCCTGGCCCGGGCGAAAGCGACGACCGCTTCGTCGCCCGAGGTCTCGGCGATCCAGCGCAGCGCGTCCGCGGCGAGCTTGTCGTAGGACTGGTCGAAGGCGTCCCGCCCGCAGTCGGTGAGGGCGAACGCCTTGGCCGGGCGGCCACGGGTCCGCGCCCCGTACACCCGCTGTTCGCGGGCTTCGACGACGCCGTCGGAGACGAGTGCGTCGAGATGGCGGCGGACCGCGGCCTGGGTGAGGCCCAGGCGCTTCGCCAGCTCGGCAACGGTGGACGGGCCATGGTCCAGGATGGAGCGCGCGACCCGGTTGCGCGTCGAGCGCTCGCCGGTCGCGAGTTCCTCCTGCGGTGATTCCCGCTTGGCCTCGCCGTATTTCACAACGCCATTGTTGCGTAATTCATCGGGCCCTGACAACCACGGTCCGAAACGACCTGCGGTGCCGTTCATCACTTAGGGTTACCTAATTCGGCCCCGGGAGACGGGCCTTTCCCGCCCCTGCCTAGACTTACCGGCCATGAAGAGCGAGTCCGTCGTACAGGTCAGGAACCTGGTGAAGCGGTACGGCCCCAAGACCGCTGTGGACGGCCTCGACCTGTGTGTACGCACCGGCACGGTCACCGCCGTCCTCGGTCCCAACGGCGCCGGCAAGACCACCACCATAGAAACCTGCGAGGGCTACCGCCGTCCGGATGACGGGACGGTACGGGTCCTCGGCCTCGACCCGGTCACCGAGGCCGCGAAGCTCCGCCCCCGGGTCGGTGTGATGCTCCAGTCGGGCGGCGTCTACTCCGGCGCACGTGCCGACGAGATGCTCCGCCACATGGCGAAACTCCACGCCGATCCGCTGAATGTCGACGCTCTGATGGAACGCCTCGGCCTCGGCAGCTGCGGCCGTACGACCTACCGCCGGCTCTCCGGCGGCCAGCAGCAGCGGCTCGCCCTGGCGATGGCCGTCGTCGGCCGCCCCGAACTGGTCTTCCTGGACGAGCCGACCGCCGGCCTGGACCCGCAGGCCCGCCGCTCCACCTGGGATCTCGTACGGGAGCTGCGGGCCGACGGCGTGTCGGTCGTCCTCACCACGCACTTCATGGACGAGGCCGAGGAGCTCGCCGACGACGTCGCCGTCATCGACGCGGGCAAGGTCATCGCCCAGGGCAGCCCCGAGGCGCTCTGCCGCGGCGGCGCCGAGAACACCCTGCGCTTCACCGGCCGCCCCGGTCTCGACCTCGGCTCCCTCCTGAAGGCACTGCCCGACGGCACGGAAGCGGCCGAGCTCACTTCCGGCACGTACCGCATCAGCGGCGACGTCGACCCGCAGCTGCTGGCCACCGTCACCTCCTGGTGCGCGCAGCACGGAGTGATGCCGTCCGGCATCTCCGTGGAGCGTCACACCCTGGAGGACGTCTTCCTGGAACTGACCGGCAAGGAGCTGCGCGCATGAGCGCCGGTACGTACACCCCGCAGGCGGGCGCCGCCCCGCTGTCCCGCATGATCACCGCGCAGACCGCGCTGGAGACGCGGATGCTGCTGCGCAACGGCGAGCAGCTGCTGCTGACCGTGATCATCCCGACGCTGCTGCTGGTGCTGTTCAGCGCAGTCGACATCGTGGACACGGGGGCGGGCAGGTCCGTCGACTTCCTGACGCCGGGCATTCTCGCGCTCGCCGTGATGTCCACGGCCTTCACGGGCCAGGCCATCGCCACCGGTTTCGAGCGGCGGTACGGGGTGCTCAAGCGGCTCGGTGCCTCGCCGCTGCCCCGCTGGGCGCTGATGACCGCCAAGACGCTTGCGGTACTGGTCACCGAGGTGCTGCAGGTGGTCCTGCTCACGGTGATCGCGTTCGCGTTCGGCTGGTCGCCGCACGGCAACCCCTTCGCCGTCCTGATGCTGCTCGTGCTCGGCACCGCGGCCTTCTCCGGGCTCGGGCTGCTGATGGCCGGGACGCTGAAGGCGGAGGCGACCCTCGCAGCGGCCAATCTGGTCTTTCTGCTGCTGCTGGTCGGCGGCGGAGTGATCGTGCCGCTGGACAAGTTCCCGGACGCGGTGCAGTCGGTGCTGGGGCTGCTGCCGATCGCGGCGCTGTCGGACGGACTGCGGGATGTGCTCCAGCACGGCGCGTCGATGCCGTGGAGCGACCTCGGCATCCTCGCGGTGTGGGCGGTGCTCGGGCTGGGCGCGGCGGCGAAGTTCTTCCGCTGGGAGTGAGCCGGCGGACGCGCTCCGTCGACGTTTCGGGGTAACTCGTCCCCCTCGTGAAAGCTTGCACAAGCCGCCGCCTACGATGGTGCGCGTGCCCAAGCTGACCCGAGCCGAAGTCGCTCAAGCCGCGCGGAACCCGCTCCTCTACATCGCCGAGCGATGGACTCCGTCCCCCCGCACGGTCCGCCGTGCGGCCATGTCGGCCGTCGTCATGGCCGTGCTCATCGTCGTGACCGGCGGCGCGGTACGGCTGACCGGCTCCGGCCTCGGCTGCCCGACCTGGCCCAAGTGCACCGACGAGAGCCTGACGACGACGAGCGCGATGGGCTTCCACGGCGCCATCGAGTTCGGCAACCGGATGCTGACGTACGTCCTTTGCGCGGCGGTCGGGTGGGCGATCATCGCCGCCCGGTCCGCGAAGCCCTGGCGGCGCAGCCTCACCCGGCTCGGCTGGGCGCAGTTCTGGGTGGTCATGGGCAACGCGGTGCTCGGCGGCATCGTGGTGCTGGTCGGCCTCAACCCGTACACCGTAGCCGCACACTTCCTGCTCTCCACGGCGCTGCTCACCGTCGCGATGGTGACCTGGCAGCGGGTCCGTGAGGGCGACGCGGCGCCCCGTCCACTGGTGGGCAAGGCGGTGTCCCAGCTGACCTGGCTCCTCGTGGTCGTGGCGGGGCTGCTGATCGCGGTCGGCACGGTCGTCACGGGCGCCGGACGGCACGCGGGTGACTCCAGCGACGTCCACCGCATTCCGATCGACTGGAAGATGATCACGCAGCTGCACGCCGATCTGGCCTGGGCCGTGGTGGCGCTGACCGTCGCTCTCTGGTTCGTGCTGAAGGCCGTGGACGCGCCGGTCGGTCCGCTCCACCGCGCCCGTGATCTCTTCCTGGTGCTGCTGGGGCAGGGCGTGATCGGTTACGTCCAGTACTTCACGGACACCCCGGAGATCCTCGTCGGCCTGCACATGCTCGGCTCGTGCCTGGTGTGGATCGCGGTCGTGCGGGTGCTGCTGTCGCTGCGTGAGCGCCCGGTGGCCGTCGCCGCAGTACCCGGCCCTGCCGCCGAGCAGCCGGAGCCCGCTGCGGCGGGCTGAGCGCGGGACAGCCCCGGGCGCCCGATGGCCGCCCTCATACGTCGATCGCCGGACGGGCCTGCATTCACAGGCCCGTCCGGCGATCGACGTATGAGGGTCCGTTCGGTCAGGCCTTGTTGGAGGGGCCGCCCAGCTGAATGCCGGCCATCCGCGTCCACTCGTACGGGCCGGTGTGGACCTTCGCGGCGAACTCCCCGTCGAAGGACTCGTGCATCGTGATCCCGGCCTTCCGAGTGGCGCTCTCGGCGATCGCGTACGACGGTGCGACCAGATCGCCCCAGCCGCCGTCCTCGCCCACGAGAACGATGCGAGTGCCCATCTGCCCGATGTAGGCGAGCTGCCCCTCAGCACCGCCGTGCGCCTTGGAGAAGGCGCCGATCTGCTTGGCGAGCTTCGCCGCCCTGCGCTCCGCGCGGGCCGCCTGCTTGCCGCTCTCCACCTGGGTCTCTGCCGTCTCTGCCATGCTCAGGATGCTACCGATGGGTAGATCGACTGGCGACGGGCGGGGCACGTGGCATGGACCACGTACCCCGCCCGTCGGCAGGAATCGATGAAGCCGGAACTACCTCAGGAAGGGGTCGATCGCGACGGCGACGAACAGCAGCGACACATAGGTGATCGACCAGTGGAACAGTCGCATTTCCTTGAGCTTGGCGCCGGACACCCCGGCCTTCGCCCGGTTCTGCAGGCCGTGCGCCTCCCAGAGCCAGAACCCGCCGGTCAGCAGCGCCACGGCCGTGTAGAACCAGCCGGTGTAGCCGAGCGGGGTCAGCAGCAGCGACACCGCCACCATCACCCAGCTGTAGATGACGATCTGGCGGGCCACCACGCGATTGGACGCGATGACCGGGAGCATCGGTACGCCGACACGGGCGTAGTCGTCCTTGACCTTCATCGACAGCGGCCAGTAGTGCGGCGGCGTCCAGAAGAAGATGACGGCGAAGAGGATGACCGCAGCCCAGGACATCGAGTTGGTCACGGCGGACCAGCCGATGAGGACCGGCATGCAGCCCGCGATGCCGCCCCAGACGATGTTCTGCGAGGTGCGCCGCTTCAGCAGCATCGTGTAGACGACGACGTAGAACAGCAGCGCACCGAGTGCGAGCGCGGCCGACAGCCAGTTGACGAGCAGTCCGAACCAGAGCGTGGAGATCACCGCGAGGGCGAGCCCGAAGGCCAGGCACTCGCGCGGGCTCACCATGCCGGTGACCAGCGGACGCTGCGACGTACGGTCCATCAACGCGTCGATGTCGCGGTCGATGTACATGTTCAGTGCATTGGCACCGCCCGCGGAGAGATATCCCCCGATGGTGGTGGTGAGGACGAGCCACAGATCGGGTACACCCTGAGCGGCCAGGAACATCACCGGAACAGTGGTGATCAGCAACAACTCGATGATCCGAGGCTTGGTCAACGCCACGAATGCCTTGACACGGGCCCCGAACGGGCGATGGCCCCCTGGGCTGGGAGTCAAGGCGACCCCTGCGGGTCGGGACTCGACGGCCGTCACGCACACCCCTGACAGAGAAATCCCAGCAAGCTCCGGGCGTGAAGGCCCAGTAAAGACTTGCGCGAACCAGACCACTGTAGACGTTGGGGACAGGCCGCCCTTCGCTGGGGTGGGTCGTGTTGAAGTGGCGCAGAAGTAAGGGGACACGCTCATCGGAGTGGCATATGAGGGGCCTCGCCCACCGGGGCGCCGCGTAGGTAGGGGGACACGCTCGTCGGAGGGCCCGGACGCAGCCGGACGCGCTCATCGGAGGGCCCAGAAGTGGGGGCGCGCGCTCATCGGAGTAGCGCATAAGTGAGCCGTGGCGCTCATACGGGAGGCGAACTCCGCGGGCCGCCTGCACCCTGGAAAGCAGCCGGAAAATGCTCGTTCCGACGGGGGTAGGCTCGACAACGCCCGGTGCGGTCACAGTCACCGGTTTACAACAGTGGAGAGGAGCCCTGACTCAGGGTGAGCACCAAGCCGACCACCACAGACCTCCAGTGGACCGAATTGGACCAGCGGGCCGTGGACACTGTCCGCGTCCTTGCCGCCGACGCCGTACAGAAGGTCGGAAACGGCCACCCGGGCACGGCGATGAGCCTGGCTCCCGCCGCGTACACCCTCTTCCAGAAGGTGATGCGGCACGACCCCGCCGACGCGGAGTGGACCGGTCGCGACCGGTTCGTGCTCTCCGCGGGTCACAGCAGCCTGACCCTCTACATCCAGCTCTACCTGGCCGGCTACGGCCTGGAGCTCGATGACCTCAAGGCTTTCCGTACCTGGGGCTCGAAGACCCCCGGTCACCCGGAGTACGGCCACACCACCGGCGTCGAGACGACCACGGGCCCGCTGGGCCAGGGCGTCGCCAACGCGGTGGGCATGGCCATGGCCGCCCGCTACGAGCGCGGCCTGTTCGACCCGGAGGCGGCCCCCGGTACCTCTCCGTTCGACCACATGGTCTGGGTCATCGCCGGCGACGGCTGCCTCCAGGAGGGCATCTCCGCGGAGGCGTCCTCGCTGGCCGGGCACCAGAAGCTCGGCAACCTGGTCCTGCTGTGGGACGACAACCACATCTCCATCGAGGGCGACACGGAGACCGCGGTCTCCGAGGACACCCTGAAGCGGTACGAGGCGTACGGCTGGCACGTCCAGCGCGTCGACCAGCTGCCCAGCGGTGACCTGGACCCGGCGGGTCTGTACAAGGCGCTGCAGGCCGCCAAGGCCGAGACCGGGCGCCCGTCGTTCATCGCGGCCCGCTCGATCATCGCCTGGCCCGCCCCGAACGCCCAGAACACCGAGGCCTCGCACGGATCCGCGCTGGGTGACGAAGAGGTCGCCGCGACGAAGAAGGTCCTCGGCTTCGACCCGGAGAAGTCCTTCGAGGTCTCCGACGAGGTCATCTCCCACACCCGTGAGGCGCTGGACCGCGGCCGCGAGGCCAAGGCCGAGTGGGAGAAGGCGTTCGCCGCCTGGCGCACCGCCAGCCCGGAGCGCGCCGCCGAGTTCGACCGGATCTCCGCGGGCGAGCTGCCCACGGGCTGGGAGGACAAGCTTCCGGTCTTCGAGCCGGGCAAGAGCGTCGCCACCCGTGCCGCCTCCGGCAAGGTGCTCCAGCAGCTCGGCGAGGTCGTCCCCGAGCTCTGGGGCGGCTCCGCCGACCTCGCGGGCTCGAACAACACCACGATCGACAAGACGTCGTCGTTCCTCCCGACGGGCAACCCGCTGCCCGGCGCGGACCCGTACGGCCGCACGATCCACTTCGGTATCCGCGAGCACGCCATGGCCGCGGCCATGAACGGCATCGCACTGCACGGCAACACCCGCATCTACGGCGGCACCTTCCTGGTCTTCTCCGACTACATGCGCAACGCCGTGCGACTGTCCGCACTGATGCACCTGCCGGTGACGTACGTGTGGACGCACGACTCGATCGGTCTCGGCGAGGACGGCCCGACCCACCAGCCGGTGGAGCACCTGGCCTCGCTGCGCGCCATCCCGGGGCTGAACATCGTCCGCCCGGCCGACGCCAACGAGACCGCCATCGCCTGGCGCGAGATCCTGCGCCGCTACACGAAGGTGTTCGGCAAGGGTGCCCCGCACGGTCTGGCGCTGACCCGCCAGGGCGTGCCGACGTACGAGGCGAACGAGGACGCGGCCAAGGGCGGATACGTGCTCTTCGAGGCCGAAGGGCCCGAAGGGCAGAACACGCCGCCCCAGGTCCTCCTGATCGGTACGGGCTCCGAGGTGCACCTCGCCGTCGAGGCGCGCGAGGAGCTGCAGGCCGCCGGTATCCCGACCCGTGTGGTCTCGATGCCGTCGGTCGAGTGGTTCGAGGAGCAGGACCAGGCTTACAAGGACGATGTTCTTCCGCCGTCCGTGAAGGCCCGGGTCGCGGTCGAGGCCGGTATCGGTCTGACCTGGCACCGGTACGTCGGAGACGCCGGCCGGATCGTCTCGCTGGAGCACTTCGGCGCCTCGGCCGACGCCAAGGTCCTCTTCCGCGAGTTCGGCTTCACGGGCGAGCACGTCGCCGCCGCCGCGCGGGAATCTCTCGCCGCCGCCGCACGCTGACGCCCTTATACGACTAGTAGGAGATGCAATTCTCATGACAGACGCACTCAAGCGCCTCTCCGACGAGGGCGTGGCGATCTGGCTCGATGACCTGTCGCGCAAGCGGATCACCTCGGGCAACCTTGCCGAGCTGATCGACCAGCAGCACATCGTGGGCGTCACCACCAACCCGTCGATCTTCCAGAAGGCGATCTCGCACGGCGACGGTTACGAGCAGCAGCTCACCGACCTGGCCACCCGCAAGGTCACCGTCGACGAGGCCATCCGCATGATCACGACGGCCGACGTACGGGACGCCGCGGACATCCTGCGTCCTGTCTTCGACGCCACGGACGGCCAGGACGGCCGGGTCTCCATCGAGGTCGACCCGCGCCTGGCCCACCACACCGATGCCACGGTCGCCGAGGCCAAGCAGTTGGCCTGGCTGGTGGACCGGCCCAACACGCTCATCAAGATCCCGGCGACGAAGGCCGGTCTCCCGGCGATCACCGAGGTCATCGGCAAGGGCATCAGCGTCAATGTCACGCTGATCTTCTCGCTGGAGCGCTACCGCGAGGTCATGGACGCCTACCTGGCGGGCCTGGAGAAGGCGAAGGCCGCGGGCCTGGACCTCTCCAAGATCTACTCGGTGGCCTCGTTCTTCGTGTCCCGGGTGGACTCCGAGATCGACAAGCGGCTCGACGCGGTCGGCACCCCGGAGGCCAAGGCGCTCAAGGGCAAGGCGGCTCTCGCCAACGCCCGGCTCGCCTACCAGGCGTTCGAGGAGGTCTTCTCGTCGGACCGCTGGGCCGCCCTGGACAAGGCGCAGGCCAACAAGCAGCGTCCGCTGTGGGCCTCGACCGGTGTCAAGGACCCCGCGTACAAGGACACCCTTTACGTCGACGACCTGGTCGCCCCCGGCACGGTGAACACCATGCCCGAGGCCACCCTGGACGCCACGGCGGACCACGGGCAGATCACGGGCAACACCATCGCCGGCACCTACGAGCAGGCACGTGCCGAGCTCGACGCCGTCGCGAAGCTCGGGATCTCCTACGACGATGTCGTCCAGCTTCTAGAGGACGAGGGCGTCGAGAAGTTCGAGGCGTCCTGGATCGACCTGCTCAACTCGACCGAGGCGGAGCTCAAGCGCCTCGCCCCTTCGGAGGGCTGACCACCTTGTCTGGTGTTCCCGGAGCCAACCCGCTTCGTGACCCCCAGGACCGACGGCTCCCGCGCATCGCGGGACCGTCGGGCCTGGTGATCTTTGGCGTCACGGGCGATTTGTCCCGTAAAAAGCTGATGCCCGCCGTCTACGACCTGGCCAATCGCGGCCTGCTGCCGCCGGGCTTCTCACTCATCGGCTTCGCGCGCCGCGAGTGGCACGACGAGGACTTCGCACAGGAGGTCCACGACGCCGTCAAGCAACACGCGCGTACGCCGTTCCGCGAAGAGGTCTGGCAGCAGCTCATCCAGGGGATGCGCTTCGTCCAGGGCAACTTCGACGACGACGAGGCCTTCGAGACGCTGAAGGCCACGATCCAGGAACTCGACAAAGCACAGGGCACGGGAGGCAACTTCGCCTTCTACCTGTCCGTGCCGCCGAAGTTCTTCCCCAAGGTCGTCCAGCAGCTCAAGAAGCACGGGCTCGCCGACCAGAAAGAGGGCTCCTGGCGGCGTGCCGTCATCGAGAAGCCCTTCGGCCACGACCTGAAGAGTGCGCAGGAGCTCAACCAGATCGTGCACGACGTCTTCCCGCCCAACGAGGTCTTCCGGATCGACCACTACCTGGGCAAGGAGACGGTCCAGAACATCCTGGCGCTGCGGTTCGCCAACACGATGTTCGAGCCGATCTGGAACCGGAGTTACGTCGACCACGTCCAGATCACGATGGCCGAGGACATCGGCATCGGCGGCCGGGCCGGCTACTACGACGGCATCGGCGCCGCCCGTGACGTCATCCAGAACCACCTGCTCCAGTTGCTGGCGCTGACCGCGATGGAGGAGCCCGGCTCCTTCCACCCGAAGGCCCTGGTCGCCGAGAAGCTCAAGGTGCTCACGGCGGTGGAGCTGCCGGAGGACCTGGGCAAGCACACGGTGCGCGGCCAGTACGTGCACGCATGGCAGGGCGGCGAGGAGGTCCTCGGCTACCTCCAGGAGGACGGTATCGACCCCAAGTCAAAGACCGACACCTACGCCGCGATCAAGCTGACGATCAACAACCGCCGCTGGGCGGACGTGCCGTTCTACCTCCGTACCGGAAAGCGGCTCGGCCGCCGGGTCACGGAGATCGCGGTCGTCTTCAAGCGCGCCCCGTATCTGCCGTTCGAGTCCGGCGCGACGGAGGAGCTGGGCGGCAACGCCCTGGTCATCCGGGTCCAGCCGGACGAAGGCGTCACCGTGCGATTCGGCTCCAAGGTGCCGGGCACCTCGATGGAGGTCCGGGACGTCACGATGGACTTCGCTTACGGCGAGTCGTTCACGGAGTCCAGCCCTGAGGCGTACGAGCGGCTCATCCTCGATGTGCTGCTCGGCGACGCCAACCTCTTCCCGCGGCACCAGGAGGTCGAACTCTCCTGGAACATCCTCGACCCGATCGAGCAGTACTGGGACAAGCACGGCAAGCCCGCGCAGTACCAGGCGGGCACCTGGGGCCCGGCCGAGGCGGACGAGATGCTTGCACGAGACGGACGGAGCTGGCGCCGGCCATGAAGATCGATCTCACGGAAACCACTTCCAGCAAGATCAACCAGGCGCTGGTGTCGGCCCGCCGTGCCATCGGCACCCCGGCCATCGGCATGGTGCTGACCCTGGTCATCGTCACCGACGAGGAGAACGCGTACGACGCGCTCAAGTCGGCCGGCGACGCCTCGCGCGAACACCCCTCGCGGATCATCGCGGTGATCAAGCGGGTCAGCCGCTCGCCGCGCAGCCGCCGGGACGCCCGGCTCGACGCCGAGGTGCGGGTCGGCTCCGACGCGGGCACCGGCGAGACCGTCGTCCTGCGTCTCCACGGCGAGCTGGCCAACCACGCCCAGTCGGTGGTCCTGCCGCTGCTGCTGCCGGACGCCCCGGTCGTGGTCTGGTGGCCCGAGGGCGCTCCCGAGGATCCGGCGAAGGACCCGCTGGGCGCGCTCGCCCAGCGCCGGATCACGGATGCGTACTCGGCGGAGAATCCGGGTGACGAACTCGCGGTGCGCGCCCGGTCGTACTCCCCGGGCGACACCGATCTGTCCTGGACCCGCATCACGCCGTGGCGCTCGATGCTGGCGGCCGCGCTCGACCAGCAGCAGGTCGAGGTCGTCTCGGCGACGGTCGAGGGCGAGTCGGAGAACCCGAGCTGCGAGCTGCTCGCCATGTGGCTGGCGGACCGGCTCAAGGTTCCGGTGGAGCGCACCCAGTCCGGCGGCCCCGGTCTGACGGCCGTGCGGATGCAGACCAGGAACGGCGTCATCGTCCTGGACCGCCCGGACGGTTCGCTGGCCACGCTCTCGATGCAGGGCCAGCCGGACCGTGCGGTGGCGCTCAAGCGGCGGGACACCGCCGAGCTCCTCGCCGAGGAGCTGCGGCGCCTGGACCCGGACAACACCTACGAGGCGACGGTGAAGTTCGGCGTGGAGAAGCTCGGCGGACCTGCGGAGCCGAAGCCGGCCGAGCCCGCCCCCGCTGCCGCCCCTGCCGCTGCGAAGAAGACCGCGGCCAAGAAGGCGGCGGCGAAGTGAGTGCCCCTCAGCTTGTCGTGCACCGCGACAAGGAGCTGATGGCGCAGGCCGCCGCGGCCCGGCTGATCACGAAGATCGTGGACGCCCAGGCCGCGCGCGGTCACGCCTCGGTGGTCCTCACCGGCGGGCGCAACGGCAACGGCCTGCTGGCCGCACTCGCCGACGCGCCCGCCAGGGACGCGATCGACTGGTCGCGGCTCGACCTGTGGTGGGGCGACGAGCGGTTCCTGCCGGAGGGTGATCCGGAGCGCAATGTCACGCAGGCCTTCGAGGCCCTGCTGGCCTCGGTGCCGCTGACCCCGTCCCGGGTGCACGCGATGCCCGCTTCGGACGGCCCCTGCGGCAACGACGCCGACGCGGCAGCGGCCACGTACGCCGGTGAACTGGCCGCGGCGGCCGGTCCGGAGGACCACGGTCCGGTGCCGACGTTCGATGTGTTGATGCTGGGCGTCGGCCCGGACACGCATGTCGCGTCGCTCTTCCCGGAGCTGCCCGCGGTGCGGGAGACCGAGCGCACCGTCGTCGGTGTGCACGGCGCTCCCAAGCCGCCGCCCACCCGCATCTCGCTCACGCTGCCCGCGATCCGGGCGGCGCGTGAGGTGTGGCTGCTCGCCGCGGGCGAGGACAAGGCGGAGGCCGCGGAGATCGCGCTCTCGGGCGCCGGGGAGATCCAGGCCCCGGCAGCCGGTGCGTACGGACGCAGCCGCACTCTGTGGCTGCTGGACGCGGCGGCGGCCTCGCGGCTGCCGCGCGCGCTGTATCCGCCGGCTTCTCCCTGAGCGGTCGTCAGTACCGTTGTACGCAGGCCCGGTTCGCTCTTCGGAGCGGCCGGGCCTGCGGCGTGAACGGCTCGGCCCAGGATGCGTATCGGAACCGTGGCGATGGGTGCGTCGGACGTACGGCGCGCGGCGGCCTGCTGGGAGGCGGCGCTCGGCCATGTGGAGCGCGAGCCCTGGCAGGACGACTGGGTGGTGCTGGTCCCGGCCGATGGACACGGCGTCGGGCTGTCCCTGGGGCGGAGCGATACGCCGGTGCAGGAGGTCCCCCGGGTCCATCTCGACCTGTGCACCGAGGAGCGGGACACCCAGGTGGACCGGCTGGTCGCACTCGGCGCGGCGCGGGTCGACCGGGAGCTGTACCCGGACGACCCGGATTCCGTGGTGCTCGCCGACACCGAGGACAACAGGTTCTGCGTCATCGACACGACACACGGCTGACCGTCGCGGTCACCGGGCCGGCGGGGTGCGCTCCAGGAAGGGCTCCAGCAGGCCGGGGACGGCCTCGGACGCGAAGTCGAGGCCCTCGCTCGCATCCGCGTCGTACGCCGTGTACGCGCCTGCTCCGGCGGCCGTCGTCGCGGTGAGGCTCAGCACCCCGGACCGCCGCTGGAAGTACGTCTGCCTGACCGTCCAGCCGATGACACCGGCCCGTTCCAGCGCGGCGGTCGAGCGCCGGACCGTGCCGGACCGGACCACCAGGTAGTCGCCGCTGATGGCGTGCCCCAGGCCGCGGTACGCGTCCCGGGCGAGGAACACCCCAACGGGCAGCCCCACGACGGCGCAGGCGAACGCGATCCAGAACAGGACGGGTGTCAGCAGCACACCCAGGAGGGCCAGGACGAGTACGGGCGCGGTGACGGCCCAGAACGCCCGGCGCAGCCGGCGACCGCGGGCCGCGAGGGGGTGCCCGGTCAGCGGAGCGCCGGTCGGGGACGTGGTCTCGCGCAGGACGTCGGCGGCGACCTTGTCGGCGACGGGCCGGGGTGCGGCGGGCAGCAGGGTGTTGTGGTCGCCGTGCTGCTCCTCGTCGTCCTTGGCCAGTCCGGTGGTGATCGCGTCGACCCGGGCTGCGCCGCACAGCCGGATGCCGAGCGGTTCGACGAGGTCGACGCCGCGCAGCCGCCGCTCCTCGATGGAGACGGACCGGGAGGTCAGCAGGCCGCGCCGGATGCGCAGCGTGCCGCCGGGTTCGCGCTCCAGCCGGTAGCTCCACCACATCTCGACCCACAGGCCGAGCGCGCCGACGACACCGGCGACCACTGCGGCGGCGGCGAGGATCACGATCATGGCGAGCAGTGAGGTGTCCCGGAACCGGTCGCCGATCCAGTCGATCACCTGCCCCTGGGCCCCGAACCAGTCGCTGACCTGCATCACCGCACCGGCCGCCGCACCGCCGAGCGCGGGGGCGACGAAGGAGACCGGTGCGTAGCGGATCCAGCGCGGGTCGAGGGCGGCGAGCTCGCCCTCGCGATGAGTGCCCGGGGTGTCGCCGGCTGCACGTTCCAACAGCTCGAGGCGGAGCCGTTCGCCCTCGGACCTGGGGACCGGGTCGAGCTCCAGGGTGGATTCGTTGCCGGAGTGCTCGCCGGTGCCGATGCGGACGCTGACCAGGCCGAGGACCCGTTGCAGCAGATGGGCGGTGAGGTCGACGCTGCGGATGCGTGTCCGGGCCAGTGAGCGCTTCTTGACCAGCAGCAGCCCGGTGTGGAGCTCGACCCGCTCGGCGCCGATGCGGTAGCGGGTGCGGCGCCACCGTACGTAGTCGCCGGCCGCGGCGCAGCCGATCAGCACGATCGCACCGGCCAGCACCCAGGCGACCGCGTGCCCGAACCCGAACCGTCCGGAGAGGCCGAGCGTGGTGGGCACGGCCGCACCGGCCGCCACCCCGGCCGTGACGAGTGCGTTGACGAGGACCGTACGCCGGTCCAGCCGCCGCCAGTCGGCAGCGGTGGCCGCCTCGGGGCCGGTGACGCCGCCCTCGCCCTCGGCGTCCGGGGCAACGGCCGCCTCCGAGCTCATGTGGCGTCCCCGGGGGTTTCCTGGGTGATCCGGGTCAGCCGCTCGGCCAGCTCGGCCGCCAGTTCGTGTCCCAGTCCCTCGATCCGCACCGCGCCCTTGGACGATGCCGTGGTCACGGTGACCGTCGCGAGCCGGTAGAGCTGTTCGAGCGGGCCGCGCACGGTGTCCACGGTCTGGATCCGGGACATCGGCGCGATCCGCCACTCCTGCCGGATGACGCCGGTTCTGACGTACACCGCTTCGTCGGTGACCTCCCAGCGATGGGTGCGGAACCACCAGAGGGGGAAGAGGACGGCGCATCCGATGCCGAGGACGGCGAGGATCGCGGCGGGCAGCAGCAGCCAGAACCGGGCGGGTTCGATGAACGCGCCCAGCACGGCCAGCACGACCACCGGCACCGCGGTCAGCAGCAGCCACTGCGCCCGCCACCAGCCGACGGCCCTCGGGTCCAGTGTGTTGTTCGGCGGCCTCAGCCGCACCGTCCGCTCCCCCGTGGTCATCGGCTCAGCGCCCCCTGCGGGCGCGGTACGCCTGGACGAGCGCGGCGGTCGAGCTGTCCAGCTGCTCGCCCCCCTCCGCCGCGGCAGCGGCCGATGTCGACGTCCCGGTCAGCACCGGCTCGATCTTCTTGGCGAGGACCTTGCCGAGTTCGACGCCCCACTGGTCGAAGGAGTCGATGTTCCAGATGGCTCCCTGGACGAAGACCTTGTGCTCGTACAGCGCGATCAGCTGGCCGAGGACGGACGGCGTCAGCCTGTCGGCCAGGATCGTCGTCGTGGGGTGGTTGCCCTTGAAGGTCTTGTGCGGAACCAGCTCCTTGGCGACGCCCTCGGCGCGGACCTCGTCCGGCGTCTTGCCGAAGGCCAGCGCCTGGGTCTGGGCGAAGAAGTTGGCCATCAGCAGATCGTGCTGGGCGACCAGACCGGGCAGCAGGTCGGCGACCGGCTCGGCGAAGCCGATGAAGTCGGCCGGGATGACCTTGGTGCCCTGGTGGATCAGCTGGTAATAGGCATGCTGCCCATTGGTGCCGGGGGTGCCCCAGACGACCGGTCCGGTCTGCCAGTCGACCGGATTGCCGTCCCGGTCCACGGACTTGCCGTTGGACTCCATGTCCAGCTGCTGCAAGTACGCGGTGAACTTGGACAGATAGTGGCTGTAGGGCAGTACGGCATGCGACTGCGCGTCGAAGAAAGCGCCGTACCAGACACCCAACAGGCCCAGCAGCAGGGGGACGTTGTCCTCGGCGGGGGCGGTGCGGAAGTGCTCGTCGACGAGGTGGAAGCCGTCGAGCATCTCGCGGAACCGGTCCGGGCCGATGGCGATCATCAGCGAGAGTCCGATGGCGGAGTCGTACGAGTAACGGCCGCCGACCCAGTCCCAGAACTCGAACATGTTGGCGGTGTCGATGCCGAAGTCCGCGACCTTCTCGGCGTTCGTGGACAGCGCCACGAAGTGCTTGGCGACGGCGTCCTGATCGGCCTTCAGACCGGTCAGCAGCCAGTTGCGGGCCGAGGTGGCGTTGGTGATGGTCTCGATCGTGGTGAAGGTCTTCGACGCGATGACGAAGAGCGTCTCGGCCGGGTCGAGATCGCGCACGGCCTCGTGGAGGTCGGCGCCGTCGACGTTCGACACGAAGCGGACGGTGAGCGAGCGGTCCGTGAAGGAGCGCAGCACCTCGTACGCCATGGCGGGGCCGAGGTCGGAGCCGCCGATGCCGATGTTGACGATGTTCTTGATGCGCTTGCCGGTGTGACCGGTCCACTCCCCCGACCTGATGCGGTCGGAGAAGGCCGCCATCTTGTCGAGTACGGCGTGCACGGCGGGCACCACGTTCTCGCCGTCGACCTCGATCACCGCATCGCGCGGGGCACGCAGCGCGGTGTGCAGGACGGCGCGGTCCTCGGTGGTGTTGATCTTCTCGCCGCGGAACATCGCGTCCCGCAGCTCGGCCACGCCGGTGGCCGCGGCGAGCTCGCGCAGCAGCCGGAGCGTCTCGTCGGTGACCAGGTGCTTGGAGTAGTCGACATACAGATCGCCGACCCGGAGGGTGTATCCGGTGCCGCGCTCCGGGTCGTCCGCGAAGAGCTGCCGCAGATGTGTCGCCCCGAGCTGCTCGCGGTGCTTGCCCAGAGCGGTCCACTCGGGCGTCTGGTTGAGCCTGGTTCGGCTTGGTGTATTCATCCCGGATATCAGCCCACTTCTTCTCGTGCCTGCAGATGCCCCGCTGCCCTTCCAACTTAATTGATCAGAGGGGTTGACGAGGCAATGGCGGGCTGCGGCACGGCAAAGGCAGTCCGGCCGGACACCCCGTGAGGTGTCCGGCCGGTGAACAACAACTAGATCTCACCCCGGAGTTTTGCCAGGGCCTCGGCGAGGATGGCCTCGCCGTCCGCATCGCTGCGCCGCTCACGTACGTACGCGAGGTGCGTCTTGTACGGTTCGGTGCGCGGCGGGTCCGGCGGGCTGTCCCGGTCCTGGCCGGCCGGGAAACCACAGCGCGGGCAGTCCCAAGTCTCCGGTACCTGCGCGTCACTGGCGAAGCTCGGCTGCGTCTCGTGCCCGTTCGAGCACCAGAAGGAGATGCGGAGGCGCGGCGCGGACTCGCCCCGCTCGGCCTCCCCCATCGGCCCCGCTCCGACCCGGCTTCCCCGGATCGCGTTGCCACTTGCCACGGTCGTAACTCCCTGCGTGATGGTGCTCGAAGATGCCCCAGTCTACGTAAGGCCCAACGCGCGTCCAGTGAAAGGAGTTACACCCTCACCGGGAATCGCGTACGACGGGTCAGTTGTCCAGCTTGATCAGCAGACCAAGCACAACAATGCACGCGAACCAGGCCAGACCGATGAACACGGTGATCCGGTCGAGGTTCCGCTCGGCGACCGAGGAGCCGCCCACGGACGACTGCATACCGCCACCGAACATGTCGGAGAGGCCGCCGCCCTTGCCCTTGTGCATCAGCACCAGCAGCATCAGCAGCAGGCTGAAGACGATCAGGGCGATCTCGAACGCCAAAATCACGGCTGGTCCCTACTTTCCGGAATTCTCTGGACTGCATGTGCGAACAGCGGGGGCCGGGAGGCTATACCCTCCTCGGCCCCCGCAAGGGTACGACGGATCCGCGCTACCGCATACTCACTGGTCGCGGAAGCGGACGATCTTGACGAACTCGTCGGTGTCCAGTGCGGCCCCGCCGATCAGCGCGCCGTCCACATCGGGCTTCGCCATGATCTCGGCGACGTTCCCGGACTTCACCGAGCCGCCGTACTGGATACGGACCGTGTCGGCCAGTTCCTGCGAGTACAGCTCGGCGAGGCGGCTGCGGATCGCCCCGCAGACCTCCTGGGCGTCGTCGGAGCCGCAGACCTTGCCGGTCCCGATGGCCCAGACCGGCTCGTACGCGATCACGATCGACTCGGCCAGCTCGGCGGGGATGTCCTTGAGACCACCGTCGACCTGCGCGAGCGTGTGCGCGACGTGGTTGCCCGCCTCACGGACCTCCAGCTCCTCGCCGACACAGAGGATCGGGGTCAGGCCGTGCTTGAAAGCGGCCTTCACCTTGGTGTTGCAGATCTCGTCGGTCTCGCCGTGGTACTGGCGGCGCTCGCTGTGGCCGACGGCGACATAGGTGCACTTCAGCTTGGCGAGCATCGGGCCGGAGATCTCCCCGGTGTATGCGCCGGAGTCGTGCGCCGAGATGTCCTGCGCGCCGTACTTGATCTTCAGCTTGTCGCCGTCCACCAGGGTCTGCACGGAACGCAGGTCGGTGAAGGGCGGCAGGACTGCGACCTCGACGGCGTCGTAGTCCTTGTCGGCCAGGGCGAAAGCGAGCTTCTGGACGTGTGCGATGGCCTCGAGGTGGTTGAGGTTCATCTTCCAGTTGCCCGCCATCAGCGGGGTACGGGTGCTCATGAAAAGTCAGTCCTCCAGTGCGGCGAGGCCGGGAAGCGTCTTGCCCTCGAGGTATTCGAGGCTGGCGCCGCCACCGGTCGAGATGTGTCCGAATGCGTTCTCGTCGAAGCCCAGGATGCGGACGGCCGCGGCGGAGTCGCCACCGCCGACGACACTGAAGCCCTCGGAGTCGACGAGGGCCTGGGCGACGGCCCGGGTGCCCTCGGCGTAATCAGGGTGCTCGAAGACGCCCATCGGGCCGTTCCAGAAGACGGTGACGGCGTCGGCGAGCTTCGAGGCGTACAGCTTGTTGGTCTCGGGGCCGTTGTCCAGGCCCATGAAACCGGCCGGGATGGCGTCCGCGGGCACGGTGCGGTGCTCGGTCGGAGCCTTGGCCTTGAGGTCCGGGAACTGCTCGCAGACCACGACGTCGACGGGGAGCACGAACTCCACGCCCTTGTCCTCGGCGCGCTTGAGGTATTCCAGCACCGCCGGGATCTGGTCCTCCTGGAGGAGGGAGCTGCCGACCTCGTGGCCCTGGGCCTTGAGGAAGGTGTACGCCATGCCGCCGCCGATGAGGATGCGGTCGGCGCGCTCCAGCAGGTGGTCGATGACGCCGAGCTTGTCGGAGACCTTGGAGCCGCCGAGCACGACGGCGTACGGGCGCTCGACGTTCTCGGTGAGCTTCTTCAGGACGCCGACCTCTGTGGCGATCAGGTCGCCCGCAGCGTGCGGCAGCCGGGCCGGGAGGTCGAAGACCGAGGCGTGCTTGCGGTGGACAGCCCCGAAGCCGTCGCCCACGTACACATCGGCGAGTTCGGCGAGCTGGTCGGCGAACGCGCCGCGCTCGGCGTCGTCCTTCGACGTCTCACCGGGGTTGAAGCGGAGGTTCTCGATGACGGCGACCCGGCCGTCGGTGAGCGCGGCGACCGTGGCACGGGCGGACTCGCCGACCGTGTCGGTCGCGAAGGCGACGTCGGCGCCGATCAGCTCGCCGAGCCGGGCGGCGGCGGGGGCCAGGGAGAAGGCCGTGTCCGGGGCGCCCTTGGGGCGGCCCAGGTGCGAGGCGACGATGACCCGCGCACCGGCTGCGGCGAGCTTCTCCACGGTCGGCTGAACGGCGCGGATGCGGCCGTCGTCGGTGATGGTGGTGCCGCTCAGCGGCACGTTGAGGTCGGCGCGGACGAATACGCGCTTGCCGGTGACCCCTTCGGCGAGAAGTTCGTCGATGGTCTTCATGTTGCTGGACTCCTTGGAGGACGAGGAAGCATGCAACGGGGCTCGGACGGCGCCGCGTTGCGCCGTCCGAGCCCCGTGCTCACATCGAGGTGCCTGCCGATTCGACGGTCAGAGCTGGCTGCCGACGAACACGGTCAGGTCGACGAGGCGGTTGGAGTAGCCCCACTCGTTGTCGTACCAGCCGATGACCTTGACCTGCGAGCCCTCTGCCATGGTCAGCAGGGAGTCGAAGGTGCAGGAGGCCGGGTCCGAGACGATGTCCGAGGACACGATCGGGTCCTCGGTGTAGAACAGCTTGCCCTTGAGCGGGCCTTCCTCGGCGGCCTTCTGGAAGGCGGCGTTGACCTCGTCGCGGGTGACCTCGCGCTCCAGCGTGATGACCAGGTCGGTGACCGAACCGGTCGGAACGGGGACACGCATGGCCATGCCGTCGAGCTTGCCCTTGAGCTGCGGGAGCACGAGAGCGGTTGCCTTGGCGGCACCGGTCGTGGTCGGGATGATGTTCTCCGCGGCGGCGCGGGCGCGACGCAGGTCGGAGTGCGGGAAGTCCAGGATGCGCTGGTCGTTCGTGTACGCGTGGACCGTCGTCATGAGGCCCTTGACGATGCCGAAGTTCTCGTCCAGCACCTTGGCCATCGGCGCGACACAGTTGGTGGTGCAGGAGGCGTTGGAGATGACGTGGTGGTTGGCCGCGTCGTACTTCTCCTCGTTGACACCCATCACGATGGTGATGTCCTCGTTCTTGGCCGGGGCCGAGATGAGGACCTTCTTGGCGCCACCCGCGATGTGCTTCTCGGCGTCGGCCTTCTTGGTGAAGATGCCGGTCGACTCGATGACGATGTCGACGCCCAGCTCACCCCAGGGGATGTCGGCCGGGTTGCGCTCGGAGAGCACCTTGATGGTGTGGCCATCGACGGTGATGCTGTCGGCGGTGTGGCTGACCTCGGCCTTGAGACGGCCCAGGATCGTGTCGTACTTCAGAAGGTGTGCCGTGGTCGCGGTGTCACCCAGGTCGTTGACAGCCACGATCTCGATGTCCGCACCTTGCTCCAGCAGCGCGCGGAAGTAGTTACGACCGATGCGGCCAAAGCCGTTGATGCCTACGCGGATCGTCACGAACCGATCTCCTCGTTAGGTACGCGGGGTTTACACCCCGGCGAGTTGTATGAGATGTCCCCGACCGCCTCCGACCCTACCTCTCCGACGGCCCCGGGGTGACATCGAGCGGGGCCGCAAGAACCGCCGAGGCCCGTACTCCTCGGTTGGAGTACGGGCCTTTGAATACTCGGCCGTACTTGCAGTGATGTTTACGGAACGTCAACATTCCTGGGAATGCCGCATGTTCTGTATTCGGCCGACTTCATGGCCTCGCGGGTCAGCCCACCAGGCCGTCGGCGAGCTCCTCGCTGAGGGTGGATTCCGTGCCCGGGATACCCAGATCCTGGGCCCGCTTGTCGGCCATCGCCAGCAGCCGTCGGATCCGGCCGGCGACCGCGTCCTTGGTCAGCGGCGGGTCGGCGAGCGCGCCCAGCTCCTCCAGGGATGCCTGCTTGTGCTCCATGCGCAGCCGTCCGGCCGCCGCGAGGTGCTCGGGCACCTCCTCGCCCAGGATCTCCAACGCGCGCCCCACCCTGGCGCCCGCGGCGACCGCGGCCCGCGCGGAACGGCGCAGGTTGGCGTCGTCGAAGTTGGCGAGCCGGTTGGCGGTGGCGCGGACCTCGCGGCGCATCCGCCGTTCCTCCCAGGCCAGCACCGACTCATGGGCGCCGAGCCGGGTGAGCAGGGCGCCGATCGCGTCGCCGTCACGGACGACGACCCGGTCCACCCCGCGCACCTCGCGGGCCTTCGCCGCGATGGAGAGCCTGCGGGCCGCGCCGACCAGCGCGAGCGCCGCCTCCGGGCCCGGGCAGGTCACCTCCAGCGAGGAGGAGCGGCCCGGCTCGGTGAGCGAGCCATGTGCCAGGAAGGCCCCGCGCCAGGCGGCCTCGGCATCGCAGGTGGCCCCCGAGACCACCTGCGGGGGCAGGCCGCGGATGGGACGGCCGCGGCCGTCCACCAAGCCGGTCTGGCGGGCCAGCTGATCGCCACCCGCCACCACCCGTACGACATAGCGGGAGCCGCGCCGCAGCCCGCCGGGAGCCATCACGATCAGTTCCGAGCTGTGCCCGAAGATCTCGAGAATGTCCCGCTTCAGCCGGCGCGCCGCCATTGCGGTGTCCAGCTCCGCCTCGATCACAATCCGGCCGCTCACCAGGTGCAGCCCACCCGCGAACCGAAGAATCGCCGAGACTTCTGCCTTCCTGCAGCAGGTCCGGGTCACGGGAAGCCGAGAGATTTCGTCCTTCACCGCCGGCGTCATCGCCATGGGCCGATCCTTCCATGCATCCGAAAAATACGGTCGTACGCGGCGGCCAACAGCTCCGGATCATGGATCGGAACGCCGTCGGGTGAGGCCACCGGCGCCAGCTCGACCGCGGCGCCGAGCCGCTTGGCGGCGTCGGCGAGGGACTCACGATCGGGCACGGCGGCTTCGTCGGCCAGCACCACGTCCATGGCGAGTTTAGGGGCGTGTCGTCCCAAAACCTCCAAATGACGCTGCGGAGAGAAGCCATCAGTTTCGCCGGGTTGCGGTGCGAGGTTGAGCGAGAGGACCTTGCGGGCCTTGGTCTCGATGAGCGCGTCGAGCAGTTCCGGGACGAGCAGATGCGGGATCACGGAGGAGAACCAGGACCCCGGGCCGAGCACCACCCAGTCCGCGTCGAGGACCGCCGCGACGGCCTCGGGAACGGCCGGCGGGTCGTTCGGGACGAGGTGGACGGACTGCACCTCGCCCGGGGTGAGCGCCACGGTGGCCTGGCCGCGCACCGTGTCCACGTCGTCCGGGCGGGCCGGATCGTGTCCCCGTACGAGCGCCTGGAGCTCCAGCGGCACGGCGGACATGGGCAGTACCCGGCCGTGCGCCCCGAGGAGCTTGCCGACCAGGTCCAGGGCCTGGACATGGTCACCGAGCTGCTCCCACAGGGCGACGATCAGCAGATTGCCTACCGCGTGCTCGTGCAGATCGCCCTTGGACTGGAAGCGGTGCTGGATGACCTGGGCCCAGGTCTGGCCCCAGTCGTCGTCACCGCACAGGGCGGCGAGCGCCTTGCGCAGGTCGCCGGGCGGCAGGACGCCGAGCTCCTCGCGGAGCCGGCCGCTGGAGCCGCCGTCGTCGGCGACGGTGACCACGGCCGTGAGATCGCCGGTGATCCGGCGGAGCGCCGCGAGCGACGCGGACAGGCCCATGCCGCCGCCGAGGGCGACGACCTTGGGCTGTGCGCCGCGCTTGCGGCCGGAGATCGCAGAGGTGGCTCTGCGCAGCCGCCGCAGGCGCAGATTACGGCTGGTCACTCGCGCCCCATGTCCCGGTGGACGAGGACGGTCTCGATGCCTTCGGTCGCGAGCCTGGCCGCGAGCTTCTCGGACATGGCGACCGAGCGGTGCTTGCCGCCCGTGCAGCCGACGGCGATCGTCACATAGCGCTTGCCCTCGCGGCGGTACCCGGCGGCGATGAGCTGGAGCAGCTCCGTGTACTGGTTGAGGAATTCCTTGGCGCCCGGTTGGTCGAAGACGTAGGCGGAGACCTCTTCGTTGAGCCCGGTGAACGGGCGCAGCTCGGGGACCCAGTGCGGGTTGGGCAGGAAGCGGCAGTCGACCACCAGGTCGGCGTCGACCGGCAGGCCGTACTTGAAGCCGAACGACATCACCGTGGCGCGCAGCTCCGGCTCCTCGTCGCCGGCGAACTGGGCATCCATCTTGGCGCGCAGTTCGTGCACATTGAGGCTGGAGGTGTCGATCACCAGGTCGGCGTCGCCGCGCAGCTCACGCAGCAGGTCGCGCTCGGCGGCGATGCCGTCGACGATCCGGCCGTCGCCCTGGAGGGGGTGCGGGCGGCGGACCGACTCGAAGCGCCGGACCAGTGCGTCGTCGGAGGACTCCAGGAAGACGATGCGCCGGGTGACGTGCTTTGCCTCCAGGTCCGCGAGGGACTCGCGGAGGTTGTCGAAGAAGCGGCGGCCCCGCACGTCGACGACGACGGCGATCCGGGCCACATTGCCCTGCGAGCGCGCGCCGAGCTCGACCATGGTGGGGATCAGTGCGGGCGGCAGGTTGTCGACGACGAACCAGCCGAGGTCCTCCAGACACTTGGCCGCGGTGCTGCGCCCGGCGCCCGACATCCCCGAGATGATCACCAGCTCGGGGATGGCCGCATTCCCGTCACCCGTCTCGATCGTGGTGCCCGTACTCACGTGTCCTGCTCCGTCTGCTCGGTCGGTGCTGTTGTGCTCGACTTCGTGTTCGTGTTCGTGCTCAGTCATGTCGTGCTGCCCCCGTCGTCATCTTCAATGATCTCTCCTGTCGCCGTGTTCACGGCGGGCGTGGCCGGGGCAGCCGAGGCCAGGGCGACAGCCACCGATTCCGCAGTCCTGCGGCCTATCCCCGGAACCTCGCAGATCTCGTCGATTGTCGCCTGCTTCAGCTTCTTCACGGAGCCGAAATGCTTGATCAACGCCTGTTTCCGGGTCTCGCCGAGGCCGGCGACGGCATCCAGGGGGCTGGAACGGATGCGCTTGGCCCGCTTGGCGCGCTGATACGTGATCGCGAAGCGGTGCGCCTCGTCACGGACACGCTGGAGGAGATAGAGGCCCTCGCTGGAGCGGGGCAGGACGACGGGGTCGTCGTCCTCGGGCAGCCAGACCTCTTCGAGGCGCTTGGCGAGGCCGCAGACGGCGATGTCGTCGATCCCGAGCTCGTCGAGGGCGCGCTTGGCGGCGGCGACCTGCGGCTGGCCGCCGTCGACCACGACGAGCTGCGGCGGATAGGCGAACCGCTTGGGACGGCCGTCGTCCTCGCGGGGCTCGGTGTCCGGATCGGGGGCGGTGTCCGGATCGGGGGCGGTGTCCGGATCGGGGGCGGTGTCCGGGACGGGAGTGGTGCCTGCGTCGGGGATGGTGTCCAAACCGGCCGGGCCGGTCAGGGCTGCCGGGGCGGTTTGCGGGGCCGGGACGGGTCCGGTTGGCGCGGGGGTCTCCTCCCACTCCCCCGTCCGCTCCTTCTCCTGGAGATACCGCTTGAAGCGGCGGCCGATCACCTCATGCATCGAGCGGACGTCGTCCTGGCCCTCGAAGCCCTTGATCTGGAAGCGGCGGTACTCGCTCTTGCGGGCAAGACCGTCCTCGAAGACGACCATGGAGGCGACCACGTCGTCGCCCTGGAGATGCGAGATGTCGAAGCACTCGATGCGCAACGGAGCCGTGTCGAGGCCGAGCGCCCCGGCGATCTCCTCCAGGGCGCGGGAGCGGGTCGTCAGGTCGGAGGCGCGCTTGGTCTTGTGCAGCCCCAGGGCCTGCTGGGCGTTGCGCTGGACCGTCGCCATCAGGTCCTTCTTGTCGCCGCGCTGCGGGATCCGCAGGCTGACGTGGGAGCCCCTGCGGTCGGCGAGCCACTGGGCGACCGCGTCGGGGTCCTCGGGGAGGGCCGGGACGAGGACCTCCTTGGGGACGGAATCGCCCGCCTCCTCGCCGTACAGCTGCTGCAGGGCGTGCTCGACCAGGCCCGAGGTGTCGACGTTCTCGACCTTGTCGGTGACCCAGCCGCGCTGGCCGCGCACCCGGCCGCCGCGCACATGGAAGATCTGGACGGCGGCTTCGAGCTCGTCCTCGGCGACCGCGATCAGGTCGGCGTCGGTCGCGTCGGCGAGGACGACGGCGCTCTTCTCCATGGCCCGCTTGAGGGCCTCCACATCGTCGCGGAGCCGGGCCGCCCGCTCGTACTCCATCTCTTCGGCCGCCGCCATCATGTCCTTCTCCAGGCGGCGGATATACGTGCCGGTGCGGCCGGCCATGAAGTCGCAGAAGTCGCCCGCCAGTTCGCGGTGTTCCTCAGGGGTGACCCGGCCGACGCAGGGAGCCGAGCACTTGCCGATGTAGCCGAGGAGGCACGGGCGGCCGGTCCTGGCGGCGTTCTTGAAGACTCCGGCGGAGCACGTACGCACCGGAAAGACCCGAAGCATCAGGTCGACCGTCTCGCGGATCGCCCAGGCGTGCCCGTACGGACCGAAGTAGCGCACGCCCTTCTTCTTGGCTCCGCGCATGACCTGGACGCGCGGGAATTCCTCGTTGAGCGTGACCGCGAGATACGGATAGCTCTTGTCGTCGCGGTACTTGACGTTGAACCGGGGGTCGAACTCCTTGATCCAGGAGTACTCCAGCTGGAGCGCCTCGACCTCCGTGGAGACGACGGTCCACTCCACCGAGGCGGCCGTGGTGACCATCGTGCGCGTACGCGGGTGGAGCGCGGCCAGGTCCTGAAAGTAATTGGCCAGGCGCTGGCGCAGGTTCTTGGCCTTTCCGACGTAGATCACCCGGCGGTGTTCGTCGCGGAATTTGTAGACCCCCGGGGAGTCGGGGATCTGTCCCGGCTTGGGGCGGTAGCTGGAGGGGTCTGCCATGCGTCCCACCCTACTTGCGGGCAGTGACAGTGCGGCCTGCTCGGCAGTGGTGCCGTGCTCCGGGGCGCGGGTTGAGGGAGCGCCCCCCGGAGCACGGGGTCAGCGGGTGCCGTTGCCGGTCACGGGGTTTCCCGGTGGTGGCGGTTGCGCAGTGCCGTGATGCCGCCGAGGGCGAGCACGGCGAGGGCACCCGCTCCGGCGGCGGCCGACGTGGCGGTCGGGGCCGTGCCGGAAGCCGTGCTCGCGACAGCCACCCGGTGGGTTGCGTCGGCGCTTTCCCGGGGGCCGGAAGCGGTGGCGGACGGTGCGTAGCCCCCCGCCTTGCCGGAGCGGTCGTAACCGGAGCCGGGGAGCTTGTCGCCGTAGGCCTCCCGTACCCGGGCGCGGTAGGCGGCGAGTGTGGTGCCGTGGGCGCCGACCGCGCGGACCGCGTCCTGGTCCAGCGGGAGCACCTCGGCCCCCCTCTGGACGTACCAGGCGTCGATCTGCGGCTCGCGGAAGACCGTCCCGCCGGGGAGCTTGTGGGCGCCGGCGGCGGCGTACCGCGTCTCGTCGTCGCCGGTGGCGATGTTCACCACCTGCCGGCCGCCGTCCTTCCCTTCCTTCGGAAGGGTCCACAAGGACGCCTTCTGGCCGTCCGAGGAGACGGCCGTGGTGGCGAGGTAGTCCAGTCTGGCGACGGGCGCTCCCGGTTTCCCGGCGACGAAGTCCGGATCGAGGGTGCGTACGGGGACTGCGGCGCCCTCGATGCGCGGCGCGGCCGCCGACCTTGCGATCTTGCCTTCGCGGGCGAAGAACCGGGACAGGGTGTCCAGGGTCGCGGGGTCGGTGGCCGCTCGACGGGCGGCGGCCAAGGCGGCCGGATCGGCTGCGGGGCCGGTGGCGGCGGCCGCCTGCGGGGTCGTGACGGTGAGCAGGGCGGCGCCTGCAAGAACGCCCGTGGCGGCCAGGGCGGCAGCTGCGGACCATGCGGTGCGTGCGGTGCGTGCGGTCTTGGAGATCATTGCGTCACGCTCCGATCCGGTACAGCGAGTGGGTCCAGGAGAACTCGTTGTTGCTCACGTACCAGGCGTGCGAGGCCCAGTTGTAACGGTTGCTGGAGGGCCATGGATCGCCCCAGTAGACCCAGCTGTTCGCGTCGTCGTACCCGTACAGGACATGCATGTGGCCACCGCCGGCCGACCACTGGATGCGGGTCTCCACGGGGCGTCCTGCGGCGATCTCGGCCTGGACGGTGGAGTGGCGCAGCCAGCCGGTGACGTACGAACCGGGGTTGATGCCGGCCCGGTCGAGACCGTCCTGGACATTGCCGAGCGTGGCCTGCGAGTTGGGGCACTCGTAGCCCTGGGAGCGGCCGAAGGCGGCGTTGCAGAACTGGTTCTGCGAGTAGTTGCGGCCGAACCAGGTGGCGATGGTGTTGCCGGCTGCCGCCCAGCACCAGTTGGTCTTCTGCTGGGCCTGCATGGTGATGTTCAGGCGCTGGGTGGCGGCGATGCCGCCGTCTGCGGCAGCGGTGCCCTGTACTGCCGAGGCAGTCGTGGTGGGGGTCTGCGCTGCTGAGGCGGTCGTCGTCGGTACGGCAAGCAGTACGGCGGCAAGGACGGCCGTGATCGGGAGTCGTCCCGGTCGAACACTTCGGTTGCGCATTGCGTTCCTCCCAATGCAGGGGGTGTGTGATCACAGGAGCGCGTCCGGACGCTTTTCGAGGAGCATCAACCGTTGTCGGGGACGGGTCAACACGCTTCAATGCGGGGGAACATCGCGGTGTGAACGGCATGGCGGATATGTGAACGGATCTCCCCCGGCCACCTGCGGCACCGCCCCCGCCGATGCGGTCTCCCCACCCCGCGTCGTGAACGTTCACCTGGAGGACCTCCCATGCAGCACACCGAGGCCGAGCTGGCGCAGGTGCTGCACACCGGCCCGTTCCATCTGGCACTGCGCACCGCACTCTCGGTGCGCGGGCTGCCGCTCCAGCGGGTGCAGCACCATCTCGCACACCGCGGGGTCAAGGTCGGTGTGACCAGCCTGAGTTACTGGCAGCAGGGGGTCAGGCGCCCGCAGCGCACCGAGTCCCTGCGGGCTGTGAAGGCATTGGAGGAGGTGCTGGAGCTGCCGGGGAACTCGCTGCTCCGCCTGCTGGAGACCGGGAACGGCCGTGTGGACGCCGACCGTCCGGCCGCGCGCTCGTACCGTTCCCTGATGGAGGCGTCCGGCGCGGTGGAGCGGTTGCTCGCCACGATGGGGTCACCGATGGACGGCGGGCTGCACACCGTGGGGCATCACGAGCGGATACGGATCGGGCCCGGCCGGGAACTGCGGCAACGGGAGTCGCAGCATGTGGTGCGCGCGCACCGGGACGACATCGACCGCTATCTCGCCGTCTACCGGGGTGATCCGGGCTGCGATCCGGCGCGGGTGGAGGTGGCGGCCCGGGAGAACTGCCGGACGGGGCGGGTCCGCTGGGACCGGGAGACGGGAGTGCTCGTCGCGGAGCTGCTCTTCGACACCCGGCTGAGGGCGGGAGACACGTACCTCTTCGGCTACGGCTTCGACGACGCCACGGGAGGGCCGTGCGGCGAGTACGTGCGCGGCTTCAGCTTCGGCGGCGGACAGTACGTGCTGCAGGTGGGCTTCGACGAGGCAGCGCTGCCGGTACGGTGCCGGAGCTTCACCCAGGTCTCGGCGGGGGCGCCACGCGGCGCCCGTGCGGATCTCACGCTCACCGGCCGGCACCGGACCGTTCACCTGGTGGAGCAGGGGGTACGGCCCGGCCTGGTCGGCATCGACTGGGACTGGGAGTGAGTCCGTCCCCGGCAGCGCGTCAGGCGTCGGGGCCCGCGACGAGCTTTCCGCCCTCGATCCGGACCGGGACCGAGGACAGCGGCGCGGTCGCCGGGCCTTGCATCGCCTTACCGGTCGTCGTATCGAAGCGGCTGCCGTGGCAGGGGCAGTTCCCCACGTTGTCCTCGACCTTGTCCAGCAGGCAGCCCGCGTGGGTGCACTGGGCGCTGAACGCCTTGTACTGGCCCTTGGCCGGGCACGTGACGATGACCCGCTGGTCGCGGTAGAGCTTGGATCCGCCGACCGGAACCTCTTCCGCCGCGCCGAGCTGGACGGGGGCGGTCGGCGTCGGCGTCTCGGCATGACCGAGCTTCGATTCGGTCGAGCAGGCGGCCACTCCAAGCCCGGCAGCGCCGGCGAGAGCGGCACCCTTCAGCACGGTACGGCGGGCGGCGGGCTGGCCGGGCATGCGGTCTCCACTGGTCAGGGGGGCAGGATGCAGAGGGGTTACCGGGGGCGGCTGAGGCACCGGGAGCACCAGGGGTACCCGCGGGCATCAGCGCCATCGGTGACAGAACCGACGATACCGGCGGAGATCAGGGGGTCGGTGGCCGGGCCACCCAAGTCCGGTTGTCCCTGGTCAGAGGGCCAGGGGCGATGGGACGGGAGGAACGGGGGCGTATGGGCAGAGGCGCGCGGGCGGACCGGGCCGCTCCTGGGACGAGCGGGCGGACCGGGGTACCTGGGGACGTGCGGGGGTGGGAGCGGCGCAGGCCTCACCGAGTTCCGGTGGGCGTGCAGCCGTACCGGGGCCTGCGGCAAGGGGCGCACCGTACCGACAGAAGCGGCGGCCTCCGATTTCCGGGGGTCGCCGCTTCTGTAGCGGTGTCGTCAGGCCTTGCGCGCGCGGGTCGCCTGCTTCGCCGCGGGCTTCTTCGCCTCAGCCGTCTTGGCGGTCTTGGCGGTAGCGGACTTGGCGGCCTGGCCCGCGCTCGTCCTGGCCGTGGCCGTCTTCCTGACCGGGGCCGACTTCGCAGCGACCGTCTTCTTCGTGGTCACCTTCCGCACGGGCTGACGTGCCGCGGGCACCGAGGCTTCGCTCACCCGGTCCGGGTCCAGGATGCCCTGGAGGAACTTGCCGGTGTGGCTGGCCGGAACCCCGGCGACCTGCTCCGGGGTTCCCTCGGCGACGACCAGACCACCCCCGTTGCCCCCTTCGGGGCCCATGTCGATGACCCAGTCCGCGGTCTTGACCACATCGAGGTTGTGCTCGATGACGATCACCGAGTTGCCCTTGTCGACCAGCCCGGAGAGCACCTTGATGAGCTTGCTGATGTCCTCGAAGTGCAGACCCGTGGTCGGCTCGTCCAGGACGTAGACCGTGCGGCCGGTGGAGCGCTTCTGCAGCTCGCTCGCGAGCTTCACACGCTGTGCCTCGCCGCCGGAGAGCGTCGGCGCGGACTGGCCGAGCCTGACGTATCCGAGGCCTACCTCGTGGAGCGTGCGGAGGTGACGGGCGATCGTCGGGACGGCCTCGAAGAACTCCAGGCCCTCCTCGATCGGCATGTCCAGCACCTCGGCGATGGACTTGCCCTTGTAGTGGACCTCCAGGGTCTCCCGGTTGTAGCGCGCTCCGTGGCAGACCTCGCACGGGACGTACACATCCGGCAGGAAGTTCATCTCGATCTTGATGGTGCCGTCGCCGGAGCAGTTCTCGCAGCGGCCGCCCTTGACGTTGAAGGAGAAGCGACCCGGCAGATAGCCGCGCACCTTCGCCTCCATCGTCTCCGCGAACAGCTTGCGGACATGGTCGAAGACGCCGGTGTACGTGGCCGGGTTGGACCGGGGCGTACGGCCGATGGGCGACTGGTCGACGTGCACCACCTTGTCGACCTGGTCGTCCCCGTCGACCCGGGTGTGGCGGCCGGGCACCGACTTGGCGCCGTTCAGCTCGCGTGCCAGGTGGGTGTAGAGGATGTCGTTGACCAGCGTCGACTTTCCGGAGCCCGAGACACCCGTGACGGCCGTGAGCACGCCGAGCGGGAAGGAGACGTCGATGTCCTGGAGGTTGTTCTCCCGGGCACCGTGCACCGTGAGCCTGCGTGACGGGTCGACGGGGCGCCGGATGTCGGGCATCGCGATCGACTTCCTGCCGGTCAGATACTGACCGGTGATCGACTCACCGTTGCCCAGCAGTTCCTTGAGCGATCCGGAGTGGACCACCTTGCCGCCGTGCTCACCGGCGCCGGGGCCGATGTCGACGACCCAGTCGGCGACCTTGATGGTGTCCTCGTCGTGCTCGACGACGATGAGCGTGTTGCCCATGTCACGGAGCCGGACCAGGGTCTCGATCAGCCGGTGGTTGTCCCGCTGGTGCAGACCGATGGACGGCTCGTCCAGCACGTAGAGCACGCCGACGAGTCCGGAGCCGATCTGGGTGGCGAGCCGGATGCGCTGGGCCTCGCCGCCGGACAGAGTGCCTGCCGCGCGGTTCAGCGAGAGGTAGTCGAGGCCGACGTCGACCAGGAACCTCAGCCGCTCGTTGACCTCCTTCAGCACCCGTTCGGCGATCTTCTTGTCGCGGGCGTTCAGCTTCATCCGGCCGAGGAATTCGGCGCACTCGCTGATCGACATCGCGGAGACCTCGGCAATGGACTTCTCCATCACCGTGACCGCGAGGACGATCGGCTTGAGCCTGGTGCCCTCACAGGTCGGGCAGGGCACCTCGCGCATGTAGCCCTCGAAGCGCTCCCGGCTGGAGTCGCTCTCGGCCTCGGAGTGCCGCCGCTTGACGAACTGCACCGCACCCTCGAAGGCGGGGGTGGTGTAGGCGCGCTCGCGACCGTAGCGGTTGCGGTAGCGGACCTCGGTCTGGATCTTGTGGCCGTGGAGCAGGGCCTTCTTGGCGCGCTGCGGCAGCCCGGCCCACGGGATGTCCGTACGGAATCCGAGGGCTGTGGCGAGCGCGCCGATCAGCCGCCCGAAGTACTCCTTGGTGTGGCCGTGCGACCAGGGGTGGATCGCGCCCTCGTCGAGCGATTTCTCCTCGTCGGGGACGATCAGCTCGGGGTCGACCTCCATCCGCGTGCCGATTCCCGTGCAGTCGGGGCAGGCGCCGAAGGGCGAGTTGAAGGAGAAGGAGCGCGGCTCCAGCTCCTCGAAAGAGAGGTCGTCGTACGGGCAGTAGAGGTGCTCGGAGTACATCCGCTCACGCTCGGGGTCGTCCTCGGGGAGGTCGACGAAGTCGAGCACGACCATGCCGCCGGAGAGCCCGAGCGCGGTCTCGACCGAGTCGGTCAGCCGGCGCTTGGCGCTGTCCTTCACCGTGAGGCGGTCGATGACCACCTCGATGGTGTGCTTCTCCTGCTTCTTCAGCTTGGGCGGCTCGGAGAGCTGGATGGTCTCGCCGTCGACCCGGGCCCTGCTGTAGCCCTTGGTCTGCAGATCGGCGAAGAGGTCGACGAACTCGCCCTTGCGCTCACGCACCAGCGGCGAGAGCACCTGGAAACGGCTGCCCTCGGGAAGACCGAGCACCTTGTCGACGATGGCCTGCGGCGACTGGCGCGAGATGGGGCGGCCGCACTCGGGGCAGTGCGGCTTGCCGATCCGGGCGAAGAGCAGCCGGAGGTAGTCGTAGACCTCCGTGATGGTGCCGACCGTCGAGCGCGGATTGCGCGAGGTCGACTTCTGATCGATGGAGACGGCGGGCGAGAGGCCCTCGATGAAGTCGACGTCCGGCTTGTCCATCTGGCCGAGGAACTGGCGGGCGTACGAGGAGAGGGACTCCACGTAGCGTCGCTGTCCCTCGGCGAAAATCGTGTCGAACGCGAGAGACGACTTGCCCGACCCGGAAAGCCCGGTGAAGACGATGAGGGAGTCGCGGGGGAGGTCGAGCGAGACGTTCTTGAGGTTGTGCTCGCGAGCGCCACGGACGATGAGACGGTCGGCCACGCCGGTCCGCACCTTTCTGGAGAGAAGTGGGGGAACTGAGCCCCTGTCCCAGGGTATGGGGGGCGCCACAGCGATGTACGAAGCTTTCGACTCCGAGCGTATAGCACGCGCATTCGATTTACGGACGGCCACGGACTCCTTCACCCGAATGAGTGGCGAGGCTAGGCTCAGCCTCATGATTGATCATGCGCACGACCTGGGCGCCGTACGTGAAGCGACCGACCGGCTGCTCAGCGCCACCGGAAAATTGGACGGCGCCGCACTTGCCGAGCCGTCGCGATTGCCGGGCTGGAGCCGCGGCCATGTCGTTGCGCACCTCTCTCGTAACGCCGACGCGCTCGTAAATGTTCTCCAGGGCCGGCCGATGTACGCAGACAGCGAAACCCGCGACCGCGACATCGAGCGGGACGCACCCCGGCCGAAGGCCGAGCAGCTGGCCGACCTGGCCGAGAGCGCGGCCCGCTTCATGGACGCCGCCTCGGCCCCGGCCGACTGGTCCCGCACGGTCACGCTGCGCAACGGCGTGACCGACTCGGCCTCCCGGATCCCCTTCCGCCGCCGCGTCGAGGTCGAGCTGCACCATGTCGACCTGGGTATCGGCTACGAGCTGGAGGATCTCCCGGACGAGTTCGTCACCCGGGAGATCGACTTCCTCGCCGAGCGGTTCGGCGGGCACCCCGATGTCGTGTCCACGGGTGTGGCCGACGACAAGGGCCGGACCTGGACGACGGGCGGCGGCGCGGAAGGCGGTCCAGTCACGGTCCGCAGTACGGCCGCCGAGCTGCTCGGCTGGCTCTGCGGACGCCGTGACGGCTCGGCGCTGACCGTCGAAGGCGGCCCCCTTCCCGCACTGCCCCCGCTATAGGCTGAGACGTATGACGTACAGCGGAACGGTCAAGGTCGGCGGGCGTGCGGATGTACACGAGTTGACGGATCTGATGATCTCCAAGGTCGCCGTCGGCCCGATGAACAACAACGCCTATCTGCTGCGCTGCCGGGCCACCGGCGAGCAGCTCCTGATCGACGCGGCCAACGAGGCCGGGACCCTGCTGCGGCTGATCGGTGACGACGGCATCGCCTCCGTCGTCACCACCCATCGGCACGGCGACCACTGGCAGGCGCTCGGCGAGGTGGTGGCGGCCACCGGCGCGCGTACGTATGCCGGGCGGTACGACGCCGAGGGCATCCCGGTCCCGACCGATGTCCTGGTCGACGACAACGGCACGATCCTGGTGGGCCGGGTCGCCCTGACCGCACGTCACCTCGTCGGTCACACCCCGGGCTCCATCGCGCTGGTCTACGACGACCCGCACGGCGCCCCGCATCTGTTCACCGGGGACTGCCTCTTCCCGGGCGGGGTCGGCAATACGCACAAGGATCCCGAGGCCTTCGCGAGCCTGCTCCACGATGTGGAGACCAAGCTCTTCGACCAGTTGCCCGACGAGACCTGGGTCTATCCGGGCCACGGTCACGACACCACGCTCGGCGACGAGCGTCCGCAGCTGCCGCAGTGGCGCGCCCGCGGCTGGTGACGGCAGCCGCGGGGGCGCTCTCCACCCGTACAGACACCGGCCGGGGCGGGCAACGGACAGTTGCTCGCCCCGGCCGGTGCCGGTTCCTGCCCGGCCGGACGACCGCCGGGCCGTCCGCCGCGGTCAGGCGTCGATGCTGGAACCCTTTTCCGCGGCCTTGTCCGCCTCCGCGGCCGTCTCGGCCTGCTCCTGCTTCTTGTTGGCGATGAGACTGGTGATCGTGGTGATCACCAGCACGCCGCAGATGACGCCGAGCGAGACCGGGATGGAGATCTCGGGGACGTGCACTCCGGACTCGTGCAGTGCGTGCAGCACCAGCTTCACGCCGATGAAGCCGAGGATGACCGAGAGGCCGTAGCTGAGGTGGACCAGCTTCTTCAGCAGCCCGCCGATCAGGAAGTACAGCTGCCGCAGCCCCATCAGAGCGAAGGCGTTGGCGGTGAAGACGATGTACGGGTCCTGGGTCAGGCCGAAGATCGCGGGGATGGAGTCCAGGGCGAACAGCACATCGGTGGTGCCGATGGCGAGCATGACGACCATCAGCGGCGTCAGGACGCGCTTGCCGTTGTTGCGGATGAAGAGCTTGGTGCCGTGGTACCGGTCAGCGACCCCGAAGCGGCGCTCGATCGTCTTGAGGAGTCGGTTCTCCTCGAACTCCTCCTCTTCCTCGTCGGCCCGCGCCTCCTGGATGAGCTTCCAGGCGGTGTAGATCAGGAACGCGCCGAAGATGTAGAAGACCCACGAGAAGTTGGCGATGACGGCGGCACCGGCAGCGATGAAGACCGCTCGCAGCACCAGCGCGATCAACACGCCGACGAGCAGCACCCGTTGCTGGAGGTGGGAGGGGACCGAGAACTTCGCCATGATCAGGACGAAGACGAAGAGGTTGTCGACACTGAGCGACTTCTCGGTGATGAAGCCGGCGAAGAACTCGCCCGACGCCTGGCTCTCACCGAAGACCAGCAGGCCGAGTCCGAAGAGCGCGGCCAGCGCGATCCAGATGATCGTCCAGATCCCGGCTTCCTTGGTCGTCACATCATGGGGTTTGCGCCCGATGAAGAAGTCGACGGCAATAAGGGCTGACAGACCAAGAATGGTCAGCACCCAGAGGGTCCATGAAACGTCCACTGCGCCTCCGGCAGTTCGCTACGGCTACTGATCAGCGTCGTCGCTGCCGGAGGTCTCTTCCACCCGGGCGCACGGGCTGCGCACCACGGGCCGGCGCCCCGGGACCGGTCACAGTCCGTACTGACGGGCACGCCGCGTATGGGAGTACTCCCCTCCGCCCAAAGAACAGTACAGGGAGCACCAAGGAAAGGTAAAGGGAAGGGTAAAGATCTTTCAAAAGAGCAGGTCAGGGGCGCTGATACGGAGTCGCTTCCGCTCCAGGGCTCAGGGGCGCCGGGGGTGTCGGGCCGCGGCCACCCTGGCGAGCACCTGCTCAAGGACCCGGCTGCCGGGCGGCATTCCCAGCGGCTCGTACGTCCAGGCGTGGCCCACCCAGGGATCGGCCAGGTGGTCGTCGGCGACCGGCGTGATCCGGAGCAGCGAGCGCCACAGCGGGTCGAGCACCGGCCCGTACGCGCCGGCGTCCTCGCGGTCCGCGACCATCAGCAGATGGACGCCGACCGAGGGCCCCTCGTCTGCGAGGTAGCGCAGCTGGGTGACCGCCCGGTCGTCGAAGCCGTGCGGGAAGTCGTTGACGATCAGCAGCTGTTCACCCGTGTCGAGGTCCGGCGGAAGCGAATCGGCGGCGCCGGCCCGGATCGCCATCTGCACCAGGTCGACGCGCCGGGTGAGCTGCGCAAGGACCGAGGCCACTCCCCCGGCTCCGGCGGCGGGCGGCCCGGCGAGGGCCCCGGATTCGACCAGGGGGGCAAGCGCTCCGGCCGCCGAGCCCGCGGGGTCGATGACATGGACGGAGAACTCGTCGGCCGGGTAGACGGCCAGCAGCCGGGCCGCGTGCGCGACCGCGTTCTCCATGGCCAGGCGGCGCAGTTGGGCGGTGTCCATCAGGGCTGCGGCCTCGGAGGCCGTACGGCCGCTGTCGACCCAGATCCCTCGTTCCAGAGGGAGCCGGACCAGTAGCGGGATCCGCAGGTCGGGACTCTCGGGCAGATGGAGGTCGCCGATGCGCAGCGCCATGGGGGTCTCCATCGGGACGCGATAGGCGTGCCAGACGGGGTTGTCCCATCCCGCGTACGCGGCGGGGAGCGCGGGTTCCACGACGGCGGACTCGGCGGCGAGCTGGGCGAGGTCGCGATCGAGGACCTCGCGAGCCCGGGCGGTCAGCTCGTCGCGCTTGGCACGGGCCTGTTCGCGGGCCCGGTCGCCGGCGCCGCCGATCCGGTTGCGCGGGTCGGACAAGGACCGGTCGAGCTCCTGGTCCATGCGGGACTCTGCGAAGTCGACGGCGCTGCGGTACGCGGCGGTGGTGCGGGCCAGGTCCTCGAACATGCCCCATATCTGGTTGTAGAGGCGCTCCTCCATGGACCAGCCGGTCGCATCCCCGGCGACGGGCCGGGCGGCGTGGCCCGGCTCGGCGGGCGGGGCGGCGGGAGGGGGCGGCGGGGGTGCAGATGCCTGACGGCGCGGGTGCGCGTAGTTGATGGGGCCGCCCGTCGTGGCCGCGGACGGCGGGGTGATGGGCTCGGCGAGCGGCTCGGGGGGCTGGGTGGCCGTCGGCGGTGCGACGGGATGCCTGCGGCCGTCCGAGGGCGGTACGGGGCCCGTGCCGTGACCGACCCGGTCACTGTCCGGGGTGCGCGGCGGGGGCGGTGCGACCGAGCGGGCCATCGCGCGGGCGACGGCGTCCTGGATCGAGTGGGCCAGCTCGGCCGCCTGCGTCAGGCCCTGGTCGGCGAGCATGGCGGCGAGGCCGCCCGCGTAGCCCTGACCGACGGCGCGGACCTTCCAGGCACCCTGGCGGCGGTAGAGCTCCAGGGCGGTGACGGCGGACTCGGTGTCCAGGCCGGTGAGGGTGAAGGTGGCGATCTCGCTGCCTTCGAGCCCGGTCACGGCGACGAACGGCGAGGCGACCGCGCCGAACCGGACCGGTCCGCCGACGCCCGTGGGCAGGGCCAGCAGCACGGTGACCCGGTGCACCGAGGCCGGCAGGGCGTCGAGGTCCACGGCGAGCCGGTGTTCGGCGGCGGCCTGTCCGGACACCTCGAGCCCGGGCAGCTGCGGCGATCCCGGATGGGCGACCCACTCGGTGCCGTGCACGGTGCCGTCCTCGTCGCCGAGCGTGGCACCGGCCACGACGGGCGTGCCGGCCGATACCCGGATCTCCAGACGGGTCTGGGGCAAGGTGTGGTTCTGCCCCCGGACCAGCTCGGCCGTCATTGCCCTGTCCCCTCGATGAGTTGCTGCCGCGTGGTGCGGTGTCGTGCGGTGCGGCGCGATGTGGTGCAGCTCCCGGCGGCCGATGCCTCCGGGAGCTGCGCGTACCGATGTCGGCCGGCTGGTCCGGCCGTGCCTACAGGTGCGGCAGGATCGCCGGCATCAGGTCCTGGAAGGTGCGGCCGTTGGCCGGGTTGCCGAGGGCGGTCATCTGCCACCCGTTCCCCGAACGGTGCACCTTCGCCATGATCTGGGCCGTGTACTGCCCGCCGCCGTCCAGCGTGTAGCGGGCGAGCTCCTGGCCGTTGGTCTCGTCGACGATGCGACAGAAGGCGTTCTGCACCTCCTGGAACGTCTGGCCGGTGAAGGAGTTCACCGTGAAGACGATCTGGTCGATGTGGACCGGCACCCGCTGCAGATCGACGAGGATCGCCTCGTCGTCGCCGCCCGAACCGGCGCCGCCGACCAGGTTGTCCCCGGTGTGCTTGACCGAGCCGTCGTCACTGACGAGGTGACGGAAGAAGACCACATCGACCGGCTGCTTGTCGGCGAACAGCACCGCCGAAGCGTCGAGGTCGATCTCCCTCGTACGTGAACCGAACAGACCGCGGCGCGGAGCCGCCTGCCAGCCGAGCCCCATCCGTACCGCGGTCAGGGTCCCCCCGTCGCTCTTCTGCAGGCTGATGGCCTGACCCTTGGTCATATTGACCGTCACGCGCTGTCCCCTCTCCGCTTGCCCCGCAACCGTCCGTGCGCGGTTTTCCAGCACCCTACGCAGTCACGCCGCACGCGTGGTCACTTGGGGCGTTTTTGTGTCGGTCCTGCAACACACCAGGTGCGACGCGGTCAGGCGAGGCCCGCCTCCCGCATCTGACGCAACTCCTTCTTCAACTCACCGACCTCGTCACGCAGTCGGGCCGCCACTTCGAACTGCAGGTCAGCGGCGGCTGCCCGCATCCGGTCGGTCATCTCCTCGATGATTCCGGCGAGTTCGGTGGCGGGCCGGTCGGTGACCACCGCGCCATTACCCCCGGCCTTCTTGGAGCCTGCCGTCTTGACGCCCAGCGTGGGAACGGGAGCCTTGGCACCCTTCGTCTGGCGATAGCCGGTGCCGAGCAGCTGCTCGGTGTCGACCTCCTCGCGGGCGATCGTCGCAACGATGTCGTTGATCTTCTTGCGCAGCGGCTGCGGGTCGAGGCCGCGCTCGGTGTTGTAGGCGATCTGCTTCTCGCGACGGCGATTGGTCTCGTCGATGGCCTGCGCCATAGCCGGGGTGATCTTGTCCGCGTACATATGGACCTGTCCCGACACGTTACGGGCGGCGCGCCCGATGGTCTGGATCAGGGACGTCCCCGAGCGCAGGAAGCCCTGCTTGTCCGCGTCGAGGATGGCGACCAGCGACACCTCGGGCAGGTCGAGGCCCTCGCGCAGGAGGTTGATGCCGACCAGTACGTCGTACTCACCGGAGCGCAGCTCGCGCAGCAGCTCGATGCGGCGCAGGGTGTCGACGTCGCTGTGCAGATAGCGGACCTGGATGCCGAGCTCCAGGAAGTAGTCGGTGAGGTCCTCGGCCATCTTCTTGGTGAGGGTGGTGACCAGGACGCGCTCGTCCTTCTCGGCGCGCGTGCGGATCTCGTGCACCAGGTCGTCGATCTGGCCCTCGGTGGGCTTGACGACGACCTCCGGGTCGACGAGGCCGGTGGGGCGGATGATCTGCTCCACGAAGCCGTCGCCCCTGGAGAGCTCGTACTTCCCGGGTGTGGCGGAGAGGTAGACCGTCTGGTTGATCCGGCGCAGGAACTCCTCCCACTTCAGCGGGCGGTTGTCGAGCGCGGAGGGGAGCCGGAATCCGTGGTCGACGAGGGTCCGCTTGCGGGAGGCGTCGCCCTCGTACATGGCGCCGATCTGCGGCACGGTGACATGCGACTCGTCGAGGACGAGGAGGAAGTCCTCGGGGAAGTAGTCGAGGAGGGTGTTGGGGGCGGTGCCGGGTGAGCGGCCGTCGAAGTGCATCGAGTAGTTCTCGACGCCGGAGCAGGTGCCGATCTGCCGGAGCATCTCGATGTCGTACGTGGTGCGCATCCGCAGCCGCTGGGCCTCCAGCATCTTGCCCTGCTTCTCCAGCTCGGCGAGGCGCTGTTCCAGCTCCTGCTCGATTCCGTTGACCGCCTTCTCCATGCGCTCGGGACCTGCGACGTAGTGGCTGGCCGGGAAGACGTGGAGGGACCGGTCCTCGCTGATGACCTCGCCGGTGAGGGGGTGGAGGGTGGAGAGCGCCTCGATCTCGTCGCCGAACATCTCGATCCGGACGGCGAGCTCCTCGTAGACCGGGAAGATCTCGATGGTGTCGCCGCGGACGCGGAAGGTGCCGCGGGTGAACGCCAGGTCGTTGCGGCTGTACTGGATCTCGACGAAGCGGCGCAGCAGCTGGTCGCGGTCGATCTCGTCGCCGACCTTGAGCTGGACCATCCGGTCCACGTACTCCTGGGGCGTACCGAGGCCGTAGATGCAGGAGACGGAGGCCACCACGACGACATCGCGCCGGGTGAGCAGCGAATTCGTCGCGGAGTGGCGCAGTCGCTCGACCTCCTCGTTGATCGAGGAGTCCTTCTCGATGTAGGTGTCCGACTGCGGGACGTACGCCTCGGGCTGGTAGTAGTCGTAGTACGAGACGAAGTACTCGACGGCGTTGTTGGGCAGCAGCTCGCGGAACTCGTTCGCCAGCTGGGCCGCGAGCGTTTTGTTCGGCGCCATCACGAGGGTGGGGCGCTGCAGTTTCTCGATCATCCAGGCGGTGGTCGCCGACTTGCCGGTGCCGGTCGCGCCGAGCAGGACGACATCCTTCTCATCCGCACGGATGCGCCGCTCCAGCTCGGCGATGGCCGCGGGCTGGTCGCCGCTGGGCTGGTAGGGACTGACGACCTCGAAAGGCGCCACCGAACGTTCGATCTTCGAAACGGGCCGCATGCAACCACCGTACGACCCACCGCTGACAACCGGGCCGGGTCAGCCGCAGTGCCGGGGCGAGGTCACCATTCTCCCGGCGGCGCGGGATCGCGCGGCCGGGAGTGGAACGACGCCGGGTCGGCATGTGTTCCGAACCGCGGGATCTGCCGCTCGGCCGGGATTCCGGGAGGCCGTCCGGCCCCGTTCATGGCCCTGGGATCGTCCCAGTCGGGGGTGCCCATCACCATCAGAGGGTCGAACATCACGACCACCGCGGCAAGGATCAGGAAGCAGCCGGGGCCGATCATCAGTGGCAGGAGGGAGGCGGCCCGCCCGTCGGCCGAAGCCGGGTCGGCGAGGGCGCCGGGGTGCAGATGGACGCTCAGCCCGGCCATGCCCGTGTAGTGCATGCCGCTCACCGCGACGCCCATCACGACGCTGGCACCGAGACTCGGCAGAAAGCCGTGGATGGAGACGGCCGCCCAGAGTGCGGTCGTGGCGGCCACCACGGCTATGACGACGGAGAGGGCCACGGTGAAGGTTTCGTACTCGAACTGTCCCTCAAGACGCATTCCGGCCATGCCCAGGTAGTGCATGGTGGCCACGCCCAGCCCGGTGATGGTGCCGCCCGTCACCATTGCCATACGGGTGGCGCCCCGGTACCCGACGATGAAGATGCCGATGGCGACCATGCCGATCGCGACGGCGAGGCTGGCGAAGGTGATCGGCTTGTCGTAGCTGATGGGCACCCCCTCGACGGAGAAGCCGATCATCGCGATGAAGTGCATCGTCCAGATGCCGGAGCCTATGGAGGTCGCACCGAGGGCCAGCCAGCCGGCCTTGAAGGAACGCTCGGTGCGCAGCGAACGGGTCGTACATCGCAGCCCGAGGGCCGCACCGAGACAGGCCATGAGGAAGGCCGCGACGGGTGTCACCGCTCCGTAGCTGAAACCGTCGATCGTGCCCTGCATGCTCGTACGCCCTTCGCGGAAGCCCAGGTTCGGGGGTGACCCCAAGACTCGAGGCCCGGCAGACAAACAGAAGAGCTGCATTTTATCGACATGGAAATCGGCCCGTGACCCGGTCTCAAGAGCGGCGTTCACGTTGTGGCCATCCTTCGCCTGTCCCTCGTTGGGGGGCGGCTGTCACTCTCGGCCCGTCCGTAACTCTGACGCAAGGAGTACACGTGTACGCACGCACCGCAACCGCCGCCGTCGCTGCCGCCGCCCTCGTGGGTGCCGGCGCGTTGCTGATGTCGACCGCCGATACGCAGACCACGGGCAGGGGCACGGCCACGGCCGGGCACACGGGCACGGGCACGAGCATCCGGACCGTGAGCGCCCGGACCGCGGAGGCGAAGCCGGTCGCCCCGGTCGTCTTCGCCCACCGGGGCGCTTCGGCCTATGCGCCGGAGAACACCCTGGCCGCCGTCGACAAGGCCGACGCCCTCGGCTTCGACTGGGTGGAGAACGATGTCCAGTTCACCAAGGACGGTGTGCTGGTGGTCGTGCACGACACCGACCTGAAGCGGACCACCGACGTCGAGGAGGTTTTCCCGGACCGTGCCCCGTGGGCGGTCAAGGACTTCACGGCCGCCGAGATCGCCCGGCTGGACGCAGGCAGCTGGTTCGGTCCGCAGTTCGCCGGAACCCGGGTGCCCACCCTCAAGCAGTACCTGGACCGGATCGAGCGAAACCACCAGAAGCTGCTGCTGGAGATCAAGAGCCCGGAAATCTACCCGGGCATCGAGAAGGAGACCCTGCGGGTGCTGAGCCAGCAGGGGTGGCTCGACCGCAAGCACGTCAAGAACAGGCTCGTCATCCAGAGCTTCGGCGCGGACAGCGTGAAGAAGGTGCACCAGCAGCGCCCGGACGTCACGACCGGCTTCCTCGGCACCCCCGCAGTGGCCGATCTGCCCTCGTACGCAACGTTCACCGACCAGATCAACCCCTCGTACACGTCGATCTCCGCCGACTACGTGAAGGCGGTGCATGCGCTGAAGGGCGCACACGACAAGAAGCTCCGGGTCAACACCTGGACGGTCAACGACGCGGCGACCGCGGCGAAGGTGGCTGGCTTCGGCGTCGACGGGATCATCACCAACACTCCCGATGTGGTGCGCGGGGCCACGGGCTGACAGCTCGGGCGCCCCGTCGCCGCGGCCCGTTGTCAGTGGCCGGTCGTACGGTGGTTCCCATGAACAGCAACGGGGTCGTCGAGTGGGCCGTCGTCGAGAGCGACATCGGCCCGCTGCTGCTTGCCGTGACGGACACGGGGCTGGTGAGCGTGATCTTCCACGCCCGTCCCGAGGTGCGGGAGAAGGCGGTCGGGCAGTTGCGGTCGCGACTCGGTGCGGAGCCGGTGGAGAGCCCCGGCTCCGCACGGCTCGCCGAGCCGATACGCCAGCTCGCGGCGTATTTCGCGGGCTCGTTGCGGGAGTTCTCGCTCGATGTGGACTGGTCGCTGACCTCCGGCTTCAACCGCCAGGTGCTCCGCGAGCTGGCGGCCGGGGTGCCGTACGGGGCGGTCGTCGGATATGGGGACCTCGCCGAGCGCGTGGGGCAGCCGGGGGCGGCTCAGGCGGTCGGGGCCGCCATGGGGTCCAATCCGCTGCCGGTGGTGGTGCCGTGCCATCGGGTGGTGGAGAGCGACGGCGGACTCGGCGGGTTCGGCGGCGGCCTCGAAACCAAGCGGAAGCTGCTGGCTCTGGAGGGCGTGCTGCCCCAGCCGCTGTTCTGAGTCCGTCGTGGAGACCGACTCCCCGCACCGGGGCACCGGGTCCGTGCGCGGTCCGTGCCCTGACGGAACCCGGTTTCGTACCTGCGTACGGGCTGGCACACTGCGCCAGTGACCAACACCCTCGATGCACCTGACACCCCCGCCGGCCGGGTGACGGCGGCCGAGCTGCCCGGATTGCGGCGCAGAACGTCCGCAGTGCTCATAGCCAGCCAGATTCTCGGCGGCCTCGGCGTTCCCATCGGTATCGCCCTGGCCCCAGTCCTGGCCACGGAGGTGAGCGGCTCCGACGCGCTGTCCGGTCTGGCCCCGACCGCGTCGGTGACGGGTACCGCGCTGCTCTCGCTGCCGCTGGCCGCGCTGATGACCTCGCGCGGGCGGCGCCCCGGTCTCGTCCTGGCGTATCTGATCGGCGCGCTCGGCGCGGGGCTCGTGGTGCTGGCCACCGTCGTGGAGAGCTTCCCGCTGCTGCTGCTCGGCATGGCCGGGTTCGGTGCCGGTTCCTCGGCCAATCTGCAGGCCCGGTTCGCCGCCGCGGATCTGGTCGAGCCCGACCGGCGCGGCCGGGCGATCTCCACTGTCATCTGGGCCACGACGATCGGTTCGGTTCTGGGGCCGAACATCGCGGCCCCGGTGGGGCAGGTCTTCCGCGGCACCGCGATATCGGAGAAGGCGGGCCCGTTCTTCTTCGCGGCCGGCATCTTCCTGCTGGCCGCCGTGGTGGTGGGGGTGCTGCTGCGGCCGGATCCGCTGCTCACCGCGCGGGCGCTGGCGCCGCAGGACAACGAGTCCCCCGCAGGCCGTTCGCTGCGTGCCGGTGTCGCAGCGGTCCGGGCGTCCCCGATGGCGCGGCTGGCGCTGGTGACGGTGACCGTCTCGCACACTGCGATGGTCTCGATCATGGTGATGACCCCGGTCGATCTGGGCCATCACGGCGCCGGACTCCAGCTGATCGGGCTGGTCATCAGCGGCCACATCGCGGGTATGTACGCGTTCTCCCCGGTGATGGGCTGGCTGGCGGACCGGTTCGGCCGGCTCGCCGTGATCGGTCTGGCGGTCGGGCTGCTCTCCTGCGCCGCACTACTGGCCGGCACCGCGGGCCCCAGCCATGGTCAGACGGCGGCAGGCCTGTTCCTGCTCGGGCTCGGCTGGTCGGCCGGGCTGGTCGCCGGTTCGGCGCTGCTCACCGACTCCGTACCGCAGCCCGCCCGCGCCGCCGTGCAGGGTCTGTCGGACCTGACCATGAACACGGCGGCGGGCATCGGCGGTGCGATCGCCGGAGTGATCGTCGCCCGGGCCGGCTACGGCTGGCTGAACGCGGTCGGAGCATGTCTGCTGCTGCCGATGGCGGCGCTGGCACTGCGCCGGGCGCTCGCCCGGCCGGCCGCGCCCGTTGAGCCCGCCTCACCCGACGCAGTCGGCACATCTGCACCCACGGCACCCGCCTCGGACCTCTGAGGTTTCAGAGGCTGATGTGGTAGGCCTTGCGCAACGTCTCGTGCACGGTCCACGTCGTTCGGTCGCCCTCGCGCAGCACGCAGGCGTCACCCGGCCCGACCTCCAGCGTCGCCCCGCCCTCGACCGCCACGGTCGCGCGCCCGCTGACGACCACGAACAGCTCGTTGGCCTCCGTGTCGGTGACCACGCCCGGCGTGATCTGCCAGATCCCGCGCAGCTGCTTGCCGTCGGGCGATTCCCAGAGCACCTTGCCGGTCACTGCGGGCTCGCCCGAGACGATCTGTGCGGGGTCGAGCGGTTCCGGTTCGAGCTCGGCGTCCGGAATGTGTACGGCGAACGAGGCGGGAGTTTGATCAAGTGTGGTCATGGCCGGTCACCCTAGCGACCGCTTCGGGGCGACTCGACACCAGGACCGGGAGAACATGCGGAGGGGACGGGTGATTCGGCCGGTGTCCCGGCCGCACGTTTGAGGTCGGTGCGCCCGCGACAGGGATGTGGACATGTCACTGAATGCGTCGCACAGCGCACACTCCTACACCCCCGCCTTCTCCACCGAGGTACAGGCGGCCCTCGCCACGCACCACCCCGTCGTGGCTCTGGAGTCGACGATCATCGCCCACGGTCTGCCACGCCCCCGCAATCTGCAGGTCGCCGAGGAACTCGAAGGGCTCGTACGTTCCGCGGGCGCCGTGCCCGCCACGATCGCCGTACTGGACGGACGGGCCCACATCGGTCTGGACAAGGCCCAGTTGGAGCGGGTCGCCGCGGACCCGGCGATGCGGAAGCTGGGGCACCGGGACCTCGCGCCGGCCCTGGCGACGGGCGCGAGCGGGGCGACGACCGTGTCCGCGACGGCGTTCCTGGCCGCACACGCGGGCCTGCGCGTCTTCGCGACCGGCGGCCTCGGCGGCGTACACCGGGAGTGGACCCGGACCCAGGACGAGTCCGCGGACCTCCGGCTCCTCGCGCGGACCGGCATCACCGTGGTGTGCGCGGGGGTGAAGTCGATCCTGGACGTCCCCGCCACGCTGCAGCGCCTGGAGACGCTCGGCGTCGGAGTGCTCGGTTACGGCACCGACCGCTTCCCGGGCTTCTACCTGAACAGCTCGGGCGAACCGGTCGACTGGACGGTGCGGACGCCCGAGGAGGTCGCGGAGGTGATGCGGGCCCAGGACGCGCTCGGCGGTCCCGGGGCCGCGCTGATCGTCGCCAACCCCGTATCCGTGGAGGACCAGTTGGATCCCGCACTCCACGACCGCGTGCTGGCCGAGGCCCTTGCCGCATGCCAGGAGCGCGGCATCGTGGGCCAGGCCGTCACTCCGTTCCTACTGGACCGGCTGATGCGGGGAACCGGGGGCGCTTCGCTGGAGGCCAATCTGGCGGCCGTACGCGGAAACGTATCGCTTGCCGCGCGGATCTCCGGCGCATGGGCCGCCGCCGCACAGGAGACAGCAACGCACCGGAGCGCACCGGACACAGCAGCGCACCCGAACGCGCAGGACACGACAGCGCACCGGAACCCGGCGGTCGGCCGATGACCGACGGCGGCCTTCTCGTCGTCGGTGACGTGGTCACGGATGTCGTGGCCCGGCACGGAACGGCGCTGATCCACGGCACGGACACCTCGGCCCGGATCCGCACCGTCCCCGGCGGCGCGGGCGCCAACGTCGCCTGCTGGGCGGCGCGTTCGGGATGCCGCGACGTACGGCTGCTGGCCCGGGTCGGCGCCGACAGCGCGGCCTGGCACCGGGACGCGCTGCAGCGAGCAGGGGTACGTTGCCTGCTGGCCGTGGACGACGACGTACCGACCGCCACCGTCGTCGCCCTCGTCGATTCCGCCGCCGAGCGCACCTTCCTCACCGACAGCGGTGCCGTGCTGCGCCTCTCGCCCGACGACTGGTCACCGTCGATGCTCGACGGCATCGCCCATCTCCATCTCTCCGGGTACCTTCTCTTCGCCGCGACGAGCCGGGCGACGGCCCTGCTCGCTCTGCGGGAGGCCCGGCGACGGCAGATCCCGGTGAGCGTCGACCCGGCTTCGGCCGGCTTTCTCGCCGAGCTGGGCGTCGACCGGTTCCTGACAGCCGTGGAGGGCACGGATCTGCTGCTGCCCAATGCGGACGAGGCCCGGCTGCTCACCGGACTTCCCGAACCGGCGGACGCCGCAGCCAAGTTGAGCCTTCAGGTACCCCGGGTGATCACCACGCTCGGCGAGGGCGGAGCTCTGCTGGCCGTCGCGGGCGCGGTGACCCGGCACATCCCGGCGGTCCAGGTACGGGGTGCCGTGGACTCGACGGGCGCAGGCGATGCGTTCACCGGCGGCTTTCTCGCGGCGCACCTGTCAGGAGCGGACGACGCCTCGGCCGTGGAAGCAGGCTGCCGGTCGGCGGCGGAAGCGGTCACCACCGTGGGGGGCCGCCCCGGTCCATGACACACCGGGCTCGCCGGATCGACCCCGCCCGCTACCCCTCGGTGGACACCACCAGCACCGCACGCCCCGGACCCGCAGCGCCTGTGCGACTCGCCCGGTCAAATCCCCGGTACGGGCCGCCGGCGCACCGTCGACGGCCACCTTCGGCCAGGGGCCGGCGTCCGCCGCCTTCAGACCGCCGGCATGCACGGCGAGGGCTCCGGCCAGCCGCTCCCAGGTGATCGCTTCAAATCGCACGCATCCGTCATCACCCCCGGCATCGTGCGTCGGCGTCGGCCGTCCCGCCGGCGAGGTTCGTCCTCGCCGATCCCCGCCAGGTGGTTCTCGGCCAGGCGCACCACGCGGTCGGCGAGCAAACGCAATCCCGGTTCGATCCGCCGCCGCACAGACAGACGCCCACCGGCTGACCGCCGGTCGATGCCAATGGCGGCCGTGACGCTCTCCGGCCGACGGCCCCTCCCGGCGGCGGGCGAGCGTCGTTCGCTACTTCTTCGCGTCGCAGTCCACCGCGTCGGCGTCGTCGGAGAGCGCACTGCCCTCCGGCAGCAGATAGGTCACCCAGAGCACGACGGGTTCGGTCCCGAGGTTACGTCCGATGTGGCGGTGAGCGGATCCGGACGGTTCGATGAAGGACGAGCCGGCGGGCGTCACCTCGACCGAGCAGTCGTCCAGAGTGCGTGTCAGCGTCCCGGACTTGACGACGGCGATCAGCTGACCGCTATGGGTGTGCCAGCCGGTGGAGCCGCCCGGCTCGACGGTGATGGTCCGGAAGGTCACATCGGTGCGGCCGTTCGGGGTCTTCACCTTCAGCTTTCCCACCGATGTGCCCTTCGCGACCACCGTGCCGCTCACACCGCTGCCGGGTGTGGCGACGGCCGCCGACGGCACGAAGCCGAGCGCGGCCACGCAGCCGCCCACGACCAGGGCCTTGGCAAGTCGCCCCTGCCGTACCCGGCTCCCCTGCTGTCTGCCGACCTTCACGTGCGACTCCTCTGCCTCGGCGTCCTGGACATCCCTAACCGGACATCCCGAACGCCCCCACGCTACCCCCGAGTTGAGCCGCGGAATCCTCCCGGATTGGCGGTCACTCGCCGCGGAGTTCGGCGGCGAGCGGCCCGTCGCCCGATACCTCGATACGTTTGCCCTTGACGGCCTCGGCGAACGTCAGCTCACCCCGCCCGAGCGCCAGACAGACCTCGACGTCGAGCGCGATGCGGGCATCGACCCGGGCCGCGGGGCCATCCCCGTACACAGCCGCACCGGCCGTCACACCACCGGCACGGACATGGAACTCGCCCTCGTCCAGGTGGACTTCGACGACTCCCGCATGTGTCAGCCCGTCCAGCGAGCGCAGCAGCGGAAGTGCGAACCAGTGTGCCCGTACCGCATCGGTGGGCCGCCGCTCGGCGAGCGCGGGCGCACCCCACTCGGCGAGCGCGGCAAGTACGGGCAGCAGCCCGTGGCCACGCTCCGTCAGTTCGTACACCGAGGCCGCGGCGGGCGGCGGAAGTCGGCGGCGGGTGACCAGGCCGCTCTGTTCCATGTCCTTGAGCCGGGAGGCGAGGACGTCCGTGCTGACGCCCGGCAGGTCGGCGTGGAGGTCGGTGTAGCGGCGGGGGCCCGCCAGCAGTTCACGGACGATCAGCAGGGTCCACCGGTCGCCCACTGAATCGAGGGAGCGTGCGGTGGCGCAGAACTGGTCGTAACTCCGGCGGCGAGCCGAGCGTGTTGCGGACTGTTGCTGACGTGGCATGCGACGCAGTCTAGACATGTTGTTGGACTTTCCAAGCCCAAGCTTGGTAAAACCAAGTATCGCAATCAGGTCGGGGAGGCCACCGCATGGAATTCCGGCAGTCCAGCAAGCTCGACGAGGTCTGTTACGAGATCCGGGGGCCGGTCATCGAGCACGCCAACGCGTTGGAGGAGGCGGGTCACAGCGTGCTCCGCCTCAACACGGGCAATCCCGCGCTCTTCGGTTTCGAGGCGCCGGAGGAGATCGTCCAGGACATGATCCGGATGCTTCCGCAGGCCCACGGCTACAGCGATTCGCGCGGCATCCTGTCCGCCCGCCGGGCGGTGGTGCAGCGCTACCAGGCCATGGGTCTGACGGATGTCGGGGTCGACGACATCTTCCTCGGCAACGGCGTCTCCGAACTGATCTCCATGGCCGTCCAGGCATTGCTGGAGGACGGTGACGAGGTGCTGATCCCATCCCCCGACTATCCGCTGTGGACCGCGGTGGTGACCCTCGCGGGCGGCAAGGCCGTGCACTACACCTGCGACGAGGCCTCGGACTGGAACCCGGACCTCGCGGACATGGCGTCAAAGATCACCGACCGGACCAAGGCCGTCGTGATCATCAACCCGAACAACCCGACCGGCGCCGTCTATCCGCGCGAGGTCCTCGAAGGCATCCTCGATCTGGCGCGCAGGCACGGCCTGATGGTCCTCGCCGACGAGATCTACGACCAGATCCTCTACGACGACGCCGAGCACCACAGCGTGGCGGTCCTCGCCCCCGACCTGGTCTGCCTCACCTTCAGCGGTCTGTCGAAGACGTACCGGGTGGCGGGGTTCCGCTCCGGCTGGATGGTGGTCTCCGGCCCGCAGCAGCACGCCCGCAACTATCTGGAGGGGCTGACCACTCTCGCCTCGATGCGCCTGTGCCCCAACGCGCCCGCGCAGTACGCCATCCAGGCGGCACTCGGCGGCCGGCAGTCCATCCGGGAACTGGTCGCGCCCGGCGGCAGGCTGTACGAGCAGCGCAACCGGGCCTGGGAGAAGCTGAACGAGATTCCCGGTGTGTCGTGCGTGAAGCCGAAGGGCGCGCTGTACGCGTTCCCGCGCATCGACCCGAAGGTGCATCGAATCGTCGACGACGAGAAGTTCGTCCTGGATCTGCTGCTGCGGGAGAAGATCCAGGTCGTGCAGGGCACCGGCTTCAACTGGCCGCGGCCCGACCACTTCCGGATCCTGACACTCCCGTACGCTGACGATCTCGACGCGGCGATCAGCCGCATCGGCCGCTTCCTGACCGGATACCGCCAGTGATCGGATGCCCCCGATGACCTGCCCCGCCTGCCGCGTTCCCGTCCTCACCCAGTTCGCCTCGTTCGAGCTTGTCGGCCCGATCGTGGAGGGCGGACTCGATCCGGCCGCCGACCCTGCCTGGGCGGAGTCGGGCGCGGCATCACCGGCCGAGTATGCGCGCTGGGCAGGTCATCTGTGCGGTATGACCTGCCTGCGCATGGCGCTCGGCGCCGGGGCCCCGTCCCTGTTCGCGCTGCGCGACGGTGCGTTCAAGTACGGCGCGTACACGGAGGATGCGGAGGGGGTGATCCGGGGCCTGATCTACGCCCCCTTCGCAGAGTACGTACAGCAGGCACACGGCCTCGACGCCACGGTCCACCGCCATCTCTCGTCGCAGGAGATCCTCGGCCTGCTCGACGGCGGCCGGACGGTCATGGCCTCGGTGCACTACGGCATCCGCCATCCGCAGCGCCCGGCTCCGGGGCGGGGCGGGCATCTGGTGCTGCTGACGTCCCGTACGGCCGACGGCACCGGCGTCCACTTCCACAACCCGTCCGGCACGACGGCCACAACGCGTGCCGCGGAGCTTCCGCTGCCCGCCTTCGAGCGCTTCTTCGCGGGGCGCGGGGTGTCACTGCCCGCGGGCGTGTGACGGGACGTCCCGGGAAACGGGAGCGGGCCCGGGGGCGTAGCCGGCCCCCGAGCCCTGAAGATGCCACCCATTCGGCACGCCGACACTTTTAAGGACCCGTGTCAGGTTTATGTCGTCGCGTCCTGCCTTTAGACGACCGCAGATCGAAGCTCTGCGGGCCGGAGTCGAACCGGCATCTCGACGCCCATGGGCATGGGCCCGATTGATTCGGCGATCGGTGGCGAATGCTGAGTCTGGAGCAAGAGTCTGAGATTGATCGCGGTCTGCCTCTGCCGATTGGGCTACCCCGGCCCGTCCGTGTGCGGGGAACGCACCGAATGCCGGGAGGAGGGCTCGAACCTCCACTGGAACCGCGTCGTCACGACAAGCTTCAGTTTCAGCTTGCGCTCCTCGCGCACCCCGGCCGAAATGAGTCGGCCGGGGAATCCATGGTCGGTCACCCGAAGAGGTAACCGAATATCGCATCACCCACCCGCTGGTCGGTGACGTCCACGCCGTTGGCCTCCTCGCGGGCGAACTTCACGGCCTGCTGGAGCTTCTCCACCCGGTCCAGCAGTTCGTTGACCCGTCGCGCGGGAAGGGCTCCGGAGAACTTCACGGTCGTCCAGTACCCGATCGGAATGTCCTCGTAGTACACCTCGACCTGAGCCGGGTGCTTATCGGTGGCCTCCGCCTTCACATGGTTGCGGGGCACCTTCTTCGTACGAAGAGTCCTCACCGGCTCGGTCTTCCAGGAATCCGTCGACGGGTCCTGTGTCCAGGCCTCGGAGGCGTCGAGCACCGGCAGCTTGCGAACAAAGGTGTTGATGTCCGTCAACTGCTTCTCCAGGAAGAGCAGATACGACACCGGCACCTCGCTCACGAGTACCCGTCCGTCGACCTTCACATCCGCGCGGGCCGAACAGTTCGCCCAGTCCTTCGTGGCGGTCACATCGAAGAGCCGGGTCAGGGTCGTCGCGGTCTCCCGCAGCACGTCCTCGGCCTTGATCTGCACCAGGGTCGACTCGGGCGGCAACTGCTCGCCCTCCTCGTCCTTCGGCTGATACGTCCGGGAGATCCCGGCCAGCAGACCGGTCTTCTGAAGGCCGTGGTGCGCCGCCGTCAGGTCCTGGTGAGCCTTGGACTTGACGCCCTTCTCCACTGCGATGATCTGATTGAGTTTCGCCACATCGAGGAAGCTAGCAGCGTCGGGTCGCGCGGAACCAGAGGTTTTCGCGGTGCCGGCCGTTTCAACCGGCCCCGGGGATCCGGGCGCACGGGGCACGCGTTCAGCCGGGCAGTGCCGCGGTGAGGTCGACCTCGATCAGCTGCCCGGGGAAGCCGAGCCGAGCGACGCCGTGCAGCGTGCTCGCGGTGGTGAACGCAGGCCCGATGACCGAGGCGGTGAGCCGACGCCAGGCGGCTCCCAGGTCCGTGACGTCGTCAATGACCACGTAGATGACCGACCGGACGACCCGGGAGGGCTCGGCGCCCACGGCCGCCAGGGCAAGGACGGCATTGGCCGCCACCTGATCGATCTGGGCATAGAGGTCACCCGGACCCACCAGCGCGCCGCAGCGGTCGAGCGGACGCTGCCCGGCCAGGAACGCGGTCCGGCCCGCCTCCACCACAGTGATGTGGTGACAGCCGGGCGTGGGGTGCAGCTGGTCCGGATTGATCCGGCTGATCTCCGAAGTCATGCGGATGAGTCTGACGGCCCGGGCCACGGGGCGCAGCGGGGTTTCGGCGGGCCCACGTGCCGACCCGTACGGGTGGTTTCCGGCGGATGCCCATGTCCTGCCGCCGTCCGGCGGGGGCCGCTTGCCACAGTGAGCCGCGCGCATTCGCGCCGCAGGCTCACACAGACTCCGCCCTCGCAGGCTCCGAACGAAGGTCCCCGCCGTGCCTCGCTTCCCTCATCTCACCAGAACGAAGGGTCTCACCGGCCCGAAGCAGCACACCGCGCTCACCTCGGCCGCCGCCCTGGCCGTACTGGCTGTGGGCACGCCCGTCGCATACGCCACACTCGGCGACGATGCCCCCTCCGCCTCGAGGTCGGCGACATCGGCCGGCGCCGCGCGCGGGAAGGCCTACATCGAGACCCGGTTGTTCTTCGGCACCGAACGTCCCGACGGCGGACCGGATGTGACCGACCGCCAGTTCCTGGAGTTCATCGACGAGGAGGTCACGCCCCGCTTCCCGAACGGGCTGACCATCCAGGACGGCCGGGGGCAGTGGCGGGATTCCCACGGGGTGATCGAACGGGAGCGCAGTTACGAACTGACCCTGCTCTACCCGGCGTCCGAGGCACGCGTACGCGACGTCCAGATCGAGCGGATCCGGAACGCCTACGAGAAGGCGTTCGCCCAGGACTCGGTGGCCCGGATCGAGGAGCACACGACCGCCGACTTCTGACACCGACCATCGCCCCGGCGCGCCGCTCCCCGATCACGTTGCCGTGCGGGCCCCGTGCCCGTGCGGCCGATTGAGCCGGCGCGCCAGCCCGTGCACTCCCGCGACGGCCACCGGGAGGAGCGCCAGCGTCGCTGCCGCTGTGCCGGCGCCGCCGCTCTCGATGCCGGCCGCCTTCAGCCGGCGCACGGCCCAGAGCGAGTACGGGATGACAACGGCCGGCGCCGTGGCGACCCCCGGTGTGTAGCCGCGGTACGCCAGCGACTGCGCCATGTGGACGGCGCCGTGCAACCCGAATCCGACCAGTACGGTCCGGAAGAACGGGCTGCGGCCACCCGTGCGCGCCCCGTCCGCCGACGCTGCCGCCACCATCCCACCCATGAGGCCGATGGCGACATTGACATCCCGCTGCGAGAGTTCCATCCGCGCCCAGACCCGCTCGGGCACTTTCGGGAATCGTTCCTGGAGCCGCGGTCGGGCGGACCGAGCCCAGCCGGCCATGGTGGCCAGCTCCTCCAGGTCGTTGGCCATCCAGGCGGCGAACAGCCCCCAGGTCACCGACTTGGAAACCGTTGCCTCCGCCATACCTGGCCCCCATACGTCGCAGTACGATGACCGCACCATATAACACAACGCAACGTTGCGTTGCTTTTCCCTGGAGCACTCATGCCCGATCCGACCGTGAACCGCCGCCCGGGCAAGGGCCCTCGTGCCGCCGAAGCGATCTTCGACACCACGCTGCGCCATCTCGCGGAACGCGGCTACACCCGTCTCACCATCGAGGCCGTCGCCCAGGACTCCGGGGTCAACAAGACGACGATCTACCGCTGGTGGCCCTCGAAACCGGCGCTGTTGCGGGCGGCCATGCTCCATGCCCGGGTCCTCGACATCGACATCCCCGATACGGGCAGCCTCCGCGGTGATCTGATCGCCCTCACCGAACAGATCACCGGCCTGCTCACCGACGGGCGTACGGAACCGGTCGCCCGCGCCATGACCTCGGGTACCGGCCTGCCGGACGACGAACTCGCCGCCCTCACCCGCGACTTCTTCGCCGATCGGTTCTCCCGCGAGCAGCCGGTCTTCACCCGTGCCACCACCCGTGGTGAACTTCCCGAGAGCGCCGACCCGATGCTGCTGATGGACCTGATCGCGGGAGCGGTCTGGATGCGGGTACTGCTCCGCCGCGAACCGGTGCCGCCGGACTTCGCCCGCGATGTCGTCGATGCCGTGTTGCCTCGCTGACGGCGCCGGGAGCGGTCGCGGCCCGGTCGGGTACTGTGCCGCGGCCGGGTACGGGACCGTACACACGCACCGAACGGGGAATGATCCACATGGGCACGCCAGTACGCCACTTCACAGCGACGACGCCGGACGGTCAGGCGTTCACGGTCGACATCGAGCGTGACTTCCGGTACGACCCGTACCGCGACTTCGTGGTCTGTGCGCACTGCGACTGGTCTCCTTCGCTGCTGACGACGGAGAGGATCACCGACATGGCCTGGGAGCATCTGGCGTCGGTGCACGGCGCCGACCGGGGCCGGACCGACCAGGAGAACGAGGGGTTCCGCAAGGCACGGCTGATCGTTCTGCCGATCATCGCCGTCTTCCTGATCGGTCTCTTCGTCTATCTGCAGAGCTACTGAGACCCGGACCGGCCGGGGTTTCAGCCCCCGCTGAGTTCCGTGAGTGTGCTCACCGGGTCGGAGTCCGGGGTGGCGCGGGGCCACCAGTCGTCCTCGCCCGGCTCGGATTCGTAGCCGTACCAACGGCCGTCGTGGCCGAAGCGGAGCTGGAGTGTCCCGCTGGGGTGCGTGAGGTGGTTGCGCCAGGGGTGGAAGCGGGGGAAGTCGGCGGCGGCGAGCGCGGGGCGGGCGCGGTCGAAGGGGCCGGCCGGGGGATCCCAGGGCGTTTCGAGGACGGCCAGTCCTTCGGCGCCGCCCTGGCGCCAGGCCGCGACGGCTCGGGCCAGGTCGGTGGGGGTGCGGCCGGTGGCGTACGCCAGTTCGCGGTAGAGGGCGCGGGTGGTTGCGGTGAGTCCCGCGGTGGGGCGGGACGCGGCCAGCCGTACCGCGTCCTGCCAGGAGGTGAGGCCGGCGAGCGGGTCGAGGCCGGTGGTGAGGAGCGTGTGCGCACGGGCCGCCGCATCCGTGGCGAGGTGGTCGAGGGCGAGCGGGTCGCGGGCGCCGGGCAGGCTCGGGTACGAGGGCGGCTGCCCGGGGTGCGGCAGGACCGGGAGCGGGGCCGGGAGCGGCGGGAGGTAGCGGTCGGCGAGGGCTTCTCGGGCCGGTACGGACGGGGTGGCAGGGGCCGTGGGGCGTTCCCTGGCGGAGTGTGCGGCGTTGCGGAGGCCCAGTTCTTCGAGGAGTTCGCGCTCGCCCCGGCCGCGCAGCAGCAGCAGGACGAACGGGTCGGCGTCCAGGAGACGCGCCATCTGGTAGCACAGGGCGGCCACATGTTTGCAGGGCCAGCCGTGGTCGGGGCAGGAGCAGCCGGGGTCGAGATCGCCCGCGGCGGGCAGCAGTCCGACACCGGCCTCGGCCGCCGTGTCGACCAGCGAGTGCGGCATCTCCTTGGTGAGCAGCGCGGCAAGGTGACCGGGGCGGGCGGCGACCGCGTCCAGGAACATGTCCCAGTCGGCGTCGGTGAGCGATCGCAGACGCAGCTCGGCGCGGTAGGGGCGGGGGCGGCTGCCGTGAACGTAGGCGACGACCCGTCCGGGGGTGACGGTGATCGCTGCGACCTTGCCGCTGTCGGCGTACGTGCGGCCGCGGGAGAGCCGTCCCTCGTCCATCGACAGGGACTCCAGGGCGGCCACCCAGGCGCGGCCCCACCAGCTGTCCGCGAAGGGTTCGTCGCCGCCGGACGGGCGGGGCGGCACGGCCTCGAAGGTGCGCCGCAGATCGTCGGGGCCGGGGCGCGAGCGTGCGACGGGACGGGGCTCGGGGCGGGCGTACGCATGGGGCTGGTGACGGGGGCTCATGACGGCCTCCGGAGCGAGACGAGATCGGCCAGGTCACGATCGCTGAGCTCGGTCAGCGCGGTCTCACCGGCACCGAGGACCGCGTCGGCCAGGACTTGCTTGGACCGCAGCAGCTCGGCGATCCGGTCCTCGACCGTGCCTTCCGCGATCAGCCGGTGGACCTGCACGGGTTGCGTCTGGCCGATGCGGTACGCCCGGTCCGTGGCCTGTTCCTCGACGGCCGGGTTCCACCAGCGGTCGTAGTGGATGACGTGGGCGGCCCTGGTGAGATTCAGTCCGGTGCCCGCCGCCTTGAGGGAGAGCAGGAAGACCGGGACCTCGCCGGACTGGAAGCGGTCCACCATCCGTTCCCGCTCGGCCACCGGCGTACCGCCGTGCAGGAGTTGAGAAGGGACGGCGCGCGAGGCGAGGTGGGCGGAGAGGAGCCGGGCCATCGTCACGTACTGGGTGAAGATGAGGACGGAGCCGTCCTCGGCGAGGATCGTGTCGAGGAGCTCGTCGAGCAGGGCGAGCTTTCCCGAACGGCCGACGAGGCGGGTCGGTTCTTCCTTCAGATACTGCGCGGGGTGGTTGCAGATCTGCTTGAGCGAGGCCAGCAGCTTCATGATCAGACCGCGGCGGGCAATGCCTTCCGAGGCTTCGATGAACGCCATCGTCTCGCGGACCGCCGCCTCGTAGAGCGTGGCCTGCTCGCGGGTGAGGAAGACGGGGTGGTCGGTCTCCGTCTTGGGCGGCAGCTCGGGGGCGATGCCCGGGTCCGACTTCTTCCGGCGCAGGAGAAAGGGCCGGACCAGCCGGGAAAGCCGCTCGACCGCTTCGTCGTTGGCGAGCCCGGCAGCCGTCCCGGTGTTCTCGACGATACGGGCGTGCCGGGCCCGGAACGCCTTGAGGGGGCCCAGCAGTCCGGGGGTGGTCCAGTCGAGCAGGGCCCACAGCTCGGAGAGGTTGTTCTCCACGGGGGTGCCGGTGAGGGCGACTCTGGCCGGGGCCGGGATGGTGCGCAGCGCCTTCGCAGTGGAGGAGTGCGGGTTCTTCACGTGCTGGGCCTCGTCGGCGACGATCAGTCCCCAGCTGTGGCCGGCGAGTTGCGCCGCGCTCGAACGCATCGTGCCGTATGTGGTCAGGACGAAGCCGCCGTCGGGTTCGGCGAGTGTGCGGTCGGTGCCGTGGAAGCGGCGCACGGGGACGCCGGGGGCGAAGCGGTTGATCTCCCGGTGCCAGTTACCCAGGAGGGAGGCGGGGCAGATCACCAGGGTGGGCGCGTGGTGGGCGCGGTGCAGATGGAGGGCGATGAGAGTGATCGTCTTGCCCAGGCCCATGTCGTCGGCGAGGCAGCCGCCGAGGCCGAGTGAGGTCATCCGGTCCAGCCAGGCGAGGCCGCGCAGTTGGTAGTCGCGGAGCGTGGCGTCCAGACCGGGCGGCGGGGCGATGGTGGTGTCGTCGGCGGTGATGCGGGTACGGAGTGCGGCCAGCGCTCCGACGGGCACCGCTTCGACCTGTTCTCCGTCGACCTCGGCGCTGCCGGTCAGGGCGACGGCAAGGGCGTCGACCGGATCGAGCAGGCCGAGCTCCCGCTTGCGCGCCTTGCGTACGAGCGCCGGGTCGACGACGACCCACTGGTCCCGCAGGCGCACCACCGGCCGGTGGGCTTCCGCGAGAACGTCCATCTCCGCCTCGGTGAGCAGCTCGTCGCCCAGCGACAACTGCCAGTTGAAGGCGAAGAGCTGCTCGGCGTCGAAGAACGAGGTGCCGTCGGTGGCCGAGCCGGGAGCGGGTCGTACGACGGCGGCGGCAGTGAGGGAACGGACGAGCTCCCTGGGCCAGTGGACGCTCACCCCGGCCGCCGCCAGCCGCGCTCCGGCGTCGCTCAGCAGCTCGTACAGCTCGTCCTCTCCGAGTGCGAGCACATCGGGCACCGGCTGGTCCAGCAACCGCTCCAGCGGTGCCCAGACGCGGGCGGCGCGGCGCAGTGCGAGCACGGCGTCGATCCTGGCCCGCGGGCCGAACGGCTCCCCCACCCCGCCGTGCCACAGTGCGGCGGCGTCGACCACATAGGTCGGGTCGGCCAGGCTGTGCACCTGGGTGATGGCCGCGGCGGCGTGCCGCGCGGCGCCGGGACGGGCATCCGCGGCCGTACCGGAGGCCCCGTTGCCGTCGGGGGCTTCGCTGTCGTCGGGGCTGTCGTACGTATCGGCCGTGTCGAAGAGTTCGTACGCCGACAGGTCGAGACGCAGCGATACCCGTACACCCGCATCGAGACCGGCCGCGACCTCGACGGCCCAGTCGCGGGCTCCTGGCAGATGCTGGGCCTCACGGGCTGCAAAGGCCGCACCCATCGCGTACGCCGCGGCGGGTGTCCGGGGCAGGGCATCGGCAACCGCATCGAGGAACGCCCCGAGCAGCCACTCCGGGTCGGGGACTTGAAGCGGTGTGCGGTCCGGGAGCGGCACCGCGTGCCCCTCGACCGGCATGGCGGCTGCGATCGCCCGGAGATGAGCGATGTCCTCGGCGTCGCGCGGTCCGGCCCGCCAGGCGTCGTGGTCGTCGCCCGTCAGGCCGGGGAGCAGCCTGCCGCGCGCCACCAGGTTGAGCGCCTGGAGTGCGGCGGCACCCCAGCAGCGGGTGGCGGGGTGGGCGGACTGCTGGTGCCGGGCGCGGGCCAGCAGCGGCAGGGCGTCGGTCACGGGCAGCAGGACGGCGGGCACCGTATGCCGGCGGACACCGTCCTGTTTTCCATGCCGACGGACGACGGTGATCTCTACAGCGGTCGGACCGGGTGTCCAATCCACGGAGTCCGCGGAGTCACCCGACTCCGGGAGGGGACCGCCGTCGGGATCCCAGAAGGCGACGCGCCCGTCCCTCGGCAGCGATGCGGGCAGGAAGACAGCGGCACAGCTCAGGAGGCGGGCAGCGGACGCGTCAAGCTGATGTCGTGCCGTGGCCATCGGTCCCCTCCCGTCCCGCCCTGATCCTCTTGATCGTCTTGATCCTTATGACTCCTGCGAGTCTAGGCGGGGGGTCTGACAACCGGTCGCGCACCTGCATTCCAGCAGGTCAGATGCAATGCAGGCCTTAATACGGCCTTGTCGGCAGGCCAACTCGACCGGCCCAGGGCAGGGGGAGGCGCCGCCGGCTCAGTGCCTGGCGAGCGGCTTCGGACGAGGGGGCCGCGCGGGCGCCGTGGCCGCAGAAACAGCGGGCGCGGAAGCGGGAGGGGGCGCGGGCGCTGCGGACGGCTGCGGCTGTGCCTGCGCGGGGCGCTGTGCCTGCGCGGGGCGCTGCGGCGGCGCGGGGCGCTGCGGCGGCCGCACGGCCTGCTGCGGCTGCGTCACCTGCTTCTGCGCGGGCTGCTGCGCCCGCTCCAGGAAGCGGAGCAGCTCCACCGGGAACGGGAGCACCAGCGTGGAGTTCTTCTCGGCCGCGACCGCAACCACCGTCTGCAGCAGGCGCAGTTGGAGCGCGGCCGGCTGGGAGGACATCTCCTTCGCCGCCTCGGCGAGTTTCTTCGAAGCCTGAAGCTCGGCGTCCGCGTTGATGACGCGGGCTCGCCGCTCACGGTCGGCCTCGGCCTGACGGGCCATGGAGCGTTTCATCGTCTCCGGCAGCGACACGTCCTTGATCTCCACCCGGTCGATCTGCACACCCCACCCGACCGCCGGGCTGTCGATCATCAGCTCAAGGCCCTGATTCAGCTTCTCGCGGTTGGACAGCAGATCATCCAGATCGCTCTTGCCGATGATCGACCGCAGTGAGGTCTGTGCCATCTGCGACACCGCGAACCGGTAGTCCTCCACCTGGATCACGGCACTCGCCGCATCGACCACCTTGAAGTAGATGACCGCGTCCACCCGTACCGTGACGTTGTCCCGGGTGATTCCGTCCTGCGCGGGCACCGGCATCGTCACGATCTGCATATTGACCTTGCGCAGCCGCTCGACGCCGGGGATCACCATGGTGAATCCGGGCCCTCGCACATCGTTACGGAGCCTGCCGAGCCTCAGTACGACGCCCCGCTCGTACTGCTTGACGACCTTGGCCGCCGCCGCCAAGTACAGCGCACCCGCCGAGGCCGCCCCCACCATTGCGATTACGAGCTCCTGGACCATGACGGCCCCCTGAACGCCGGAAACAACTGAAACACGAAAATAAATCGCTGTTACCACGGTATGCCCAATATCAACCGATATGAACATTGTTTCGAGGCCCACCCGGTACGACTGTCGCCCGGCCGGCCGCGCACCGGATGCCGGGCCACCGGGGAGCAGGCAAGGTGACCAGCGTCAGCACGTTCTCCGTGGCGCATGCGGTGCTGTGGCGTACGCCGTGCTGACGGATGAGCCGGACGAGACAGACGAGGACCCGCCCATGCCCGTGATCGATCACCGGCGCCGCCGTCTCGGCATCGCAGCCGGCACCGCGCTCCTGACCCTCACCGTCGCAGGCTGTTCCGGCCTCGGCCGGACCGCGGTCGGGCCGATCACCTACACGACCGAGCGGGACGCCGTGATCATGGTGAACAGCCCTTCGGTGAAAGGCTGCCACCTGCTCGCTCCCGCTGGCGCCAAGGAAGTGAGCAATGGCACCCTGATCGACATCATTCTGTACCGCACTCCCGACTGCACCGGTCCGGGTACGACCTACCTCGCGACCACGCTCAGCGACGTCAACGGGGCCGGTGCCCTGCCGTGGCGCAGTTTCAGCACGGTCCACTGACCGGCCGCACGCAGAGCGGAAAGCCGCTGGAGGTTGTCCGCCGACGCTCGCTGCCGAAGTTGATGGAGCCGATCTCGACGGCCTGAATCACCGGGCCGCCGATGCCGGGCGTCCCGCTGATCGTGTTGCGCACCTCGCCCGCGCGCCCGCCCTCGCCCGCGGATGCCGCTCGGCGCCGGGCGGCCGACGTGGACGAGAGCCGCGCCATGGCCGCTATGCACGCCTGCGAACGAGCGCGACCAGATCCGCCGTGCGGCCCCGTCGCTCCCGGGCGATCAGGACGAGCAGCACGATGAGCAGTGCCGGCATGATCGCGTTCATCCGGTCGAGCAGCGTCAGTTGGACGATGGAGGCGCCCGCCATCAGTCCGCAGAAGGCCATGGCCGCCACTCCTGCCAGGACCGGGATCAACAGGGCAATGGCCCCCGCCATCTCCAGCCCTCCGATGGTGTACATCGCGGCCTGGTTCCAGCCCATCCGGTCGAAGGACTCGATCGCCGTCTCATGGGCGATCAGCTTGGCGAACGCGCTGAACCCGAAGAACAGGGCAAGAACGACGCGTGCGGCGGTCAGTGCGACGGCCCCGCGGCTGCGACCCCCGGGGCGAGTGTCGGCAGAGGTGGCAAGGGCGGCAGCGGGGGTGCTCCGGACCGGTGTGTACTCGGACATCTGGGTCTCCTCGGGAAGGCTTCGGGTGGCGTTGCCCACGAAGAGGTAGACCCGTCCGCGGTCCGGAACTCATCGCTTCCCGGACCGCGGATCTGCTCCGAGGAGCTACTTCGGCAGGGCCCGCACCCAGATCCCGTCATCCGTGAGATACCGGTCGACGGTCAGACCCGCCGCCTCCAGGTACCCCTCGAACTTCTCCTTCGACAGCTCCCGCGACAGGAATGTCTGGGTCCACCGCGCATCGTCGAAGAGGTACTCGGCATGTACCGAGTCCACCCCGTCCCCCACGGGCTCGGCCGAGACGATCCGTACGGTGTAGCCGCCCGGATCGACCCGCTCCCGCGGCAGGTTGGTGTGGTAGTCGGCGCCCTCGCGCTGGATGAGTACGGCCCCGCCGTCCTTGACGTGGTTCCGGCAGGTACGCAGCATCCCGTCACGCACCCGGTGCTCGCTCGTGTGCACCAGGAACGACGCGAGCATCACCACGTCGAACGTCTCGTCACCGAGGTCCAGCGACTCGATGGGGCTCTGTACGGTGCGGGCGCCGCGGATGTGCTCCAGCATCTGTGCCGACTCGTCCACGGCGGTGACGTCGAAGCCTCGCTCGATCAGCGGATGGGTCACCCGGCCCGCCCCGCAGCCCAGTTCCAGAATCCTTGCCCCGGCGGGTACGGCCGCCGTGATCACCTCGGGTTCATCGCCGACGGACAGCCGTCTGTACAGTTCGACCGCACAGCCGTCCGGCGTGATCGCGCCGGGGCCCGTCCCTGAATATCCCTCACGCACCAGTCGTCCGCTCATGTACAGCCGAACGAACGGCCGCTGACGGTCGTTCCTGCATGCGGTCTTCCCGTCACACCGAACGACAGGCGACCAGCGCGGCGGTGACGCACTGACAGGTCGTCGGCGCGCAAGGTACGGGCCGGCCGTCAGTACACCGGGTAGCGGTCGGCCGGCCACACGACCGCGTGCTCGAACTCCACGCACAGATCGTCGGCCACCTCGGTGATCATCGCTCGCCCTTCGGTCGCCACCAGCCAGGACGGCGGAAGGTGTACGTCCCCGTGGCGCGCGCCGAGCAGATTGCCGCAGACCGCACCTGTGGAGTCGCTGTCGCCCGAGTGGTTGACCGAGAGCAGCAGCGACTGGGCCACCTGATCGGCGCCCGGCAGCACGAGGGCGCAGTACACGGCGATGGCAAGGGCCTCCTCGGCGACCCAGCCCGCGCCGAGCTTCTCCACCTTCTCGGCGGTCGGCTCGCCCTCGGCGGCCAGGTCGACGGCCGCGCGCAGCGCCGCCGTCGTCTCCTCGTGCCCCGGGTGGCAGCCCAGCAGCTCCATGGCCCGCAGCACCGCACCCGCCATCGAGTCGCCCTCCAGAAGATGGGCGACGATCGCGGCGAACGCCCCGGCCGCGTACGCACCGGTCGGGTGGCCGTGGGTGATCTGCGCGCACCAGTAGGCGAGCCGGAAGCCCACTTGGGCGTCCTCGCCCACCAGTCCGAAGGGGGCGGACCGCATCACGGTGCCGCACCCCTTGGACCCGGTGTTGACGGGACCGGGCTCACCGAGCCGCCCCGTCGGTTCGGGGACATGGCCGGTCGCGAGCCCCGTCAGACAGGCGTTGCCGGGGGCCCGGCGCGCGTACAGCCAGGGCTGCTGCCTGAGCCGGCCGGTCCGTACCGGGTTGTCGCCGCCGCGGGCCGGCGGAGCAGGGTGGTTCTGGGTGTCCAGCCAGCGCAGATAGGCGTTCCGCACGATCCCGATCTCGGCGCCGCCGATGCCCTTCGACATCGCCCGGGAATGGGCCCTGATCAGTCCTTCGGCCGTGAACAGGGTCATCTGCGTATCGTCCGTGACACGTCCGACGACCCCGTCCTCGTCCGGGAGAAGCCCTTGCACACCGTGTTCACCGTGCGCGCGGCGGATACCGGCGAGCGAAAGGAACTCCACCGGATTCCCCAGGGCGTCCCCGATCGCCCCGCCCAGCAGACAGCCCCGGACCCTCGCCCTGCGGCCGGTACGGTCCCCCCACGATGTGCCGTTCACGCACGATCCCCTCAATCCGATCCGACGTCGACATGCCCCAAAGCACCGTCGCGGGTCCATCCTGGTAGGAGAGGCGATCGCCATGCGTACCGGTAATGAACCGACGACTGCACGCAGTCCTCTGCGGCTGCGGCTCTGCCTGAGTCTATGGGGGCTGGCCTGGGCCGTCTTCGGCCTGGCTGCGTTCACGCTGACCGACCGCCCGGGCTGGGCCGCGGCCTGCGGTCTGCTGCTCCTGCTGGTCCTCGTGGACATCGCGGTGATCATCCACCACATCCACCAGGGCCCGCACTACCAGCCGGGCCGCAATATCCCGCCGTACGAACCCGACCACGGCGGACGCGGCAGGTACGGGCACTGACGCGGACGCGCCGGGCCGGGACGAGCCGCCGTGCACGCCGGGTGGGCGTCAGCCCTCCGTGCGGAGCGGTCAACTCTCCGTACGGAAGCGGGCCGCCTTCAGATACTCCGGGTTCGGGTCGAGTGCCGCGGCAAGCCGGAAGTGGCGGGCGGCCCGGTCGGAGCGGCCGGAGCGCTCGAAGGTGCGGGCGAGCGCGAAGTGGGCGAAGGCGTTGTCCGGTTCGCGCTCCAGGACGAGTTCGAATTCGAGCTCGGCAGGGCGCAGTTGGGCGGCGGCGAAGAAGGCGCGGGCCCGCAGCAGCCGAGCGGCGGTGCTCTCCGGATGGGACGCGATCACCGAGTCCAGGAGCTTGACCGCGCCCCGGGGGTCGTGCGCCGCCAACAGGTGTTCGGCCGCGCGGAAGTCGATGACGTTGGTCTCCGGAGTTCTCTCGGGCACGATCGCATCATTCCCTTCGCTACCGGGTTCTCAACGCCCGGCCGCTGTCCGGTATTCCGATACGGAAATCAGCCGGCCACGGCCCGCTGGGTCAGCTCCGACCAGACCTTGCGGACCTGCGGCTCCAGTTCCTCCAGCGGTCCGTCGTTGTCGACGATCAGATCGGCCACGGCACGCCGCTGCTCCCGGGTCGCCTGCGCGGCCATGCGGGCGCGGGCCTCGGACTCGGTCATGCCGCGCAGCCGTACGAGCCGGTCGAGCTGGGTCTCGGGACTGGCGTCCACGACGACGACCAGGTCGTAGAGCGGGGCGAGGCCGTTCTCCGTGAGGAGGGGGACGTCATGGACGACGACCGAGTCGGGGCCCGCGGCCCGCTCCAGCTCGGCGGAACGGGCACCTACCAGCGGGTGGACGATGGCGTTGAGGGTGGCGAGCCGGTCGGCGTCGGAGAAGACGATCGAGCCGAGCTTCGGCCGGTCCAGGGTTCCTTCGGCGGTGAGGATGCCGGCACCGAACGCGTCGATGACGGCCGCGAGACCGGGAGTCCCCGGCTCGACGACCTCCCGGGCGATCCGGTCCGCGTCGATCAGCACCGCTCCGTATCCGACGAGCAGCCGTGACACTTCACTCTTGCCGGCGCCGATCCCACCGGTCAGGCCCACTTTCAGCATGCCGGGCAGCCTAGTACGAGGGGTGACGGGCGCGGCCGGTCAGGCGTCCCCCTCGCGCTCCGCGAGGAATCGCTCGAATTCGAGACCGATCTCGTCGGCGGACGGCAGGTCGACCGGCTCGGCGACCAGGTTGCCCCGGGTCTCGGAGCCCGCGACCGCGTCGTACTGGTGCTCAAGGCCCTCCACGAGCGAGACGAGCTCCTCGTCGCCCTGGCCGATCTGCCGGTCGATCTCCGTCTGGGTGCGGTGGGCCTCCGTGCGCAGCGCATGGGCGACGGTCGGCAGGACCAGGCCGGTCGCGGCCGTGATCGACTCCAGGGCGGTGAGCGCCGCGTCCGGGTAGGCGGAGCGGGCGACGTAGTGCGGCACATGGGCGGCGACACCGAGGACGTCGTGTCCGGCCTCCATCAGCCGGTACTCCACCAGTGCCTCGGCGGAGCCGGGCACCTGCGCCTCTTCGAAAGGATTGCGATGGCCGGGCATGAGGTCCGTGCGGTTGCCATGCGCGGTGAGGCCGACGGGACGGGTGTGCGGGACGCCCATCGGGATGCCGTGGAAGTTCACCGCGAGGCGGACACCGAGGCGTTCGACGATCTGCTCGACGGCGGCGGCGAAGCGCTCCCACTCCACGTCCGGCTCGGGCCCTGAAAGCAGCAGGAAGGGTGCTCCGGTGGCGTCCTGGACGACCCGTACGTCAAGCGTCGGGGTCTCGTAGGCCGCCCAGCGGTCGCGCCGGAAGGTCAGCAGCGGGCGCCGTGCGCGGTAGTCGACGAGCCTGTCGTGGTCGAAGCTGGCAACGACCTGGTGCGGCAGCGTTTCGAGCAGGCCGTCGACGATCTGCTCACCGGTCTCACCCGCGTCGATGTATCCGTCGAAGTGATAGAGCATGACCAGGCCGGCCGACTCCTGGGCGAGCGCCATGTCGACGACGGCCAGTCCCTTCGGCACCCATTCGTACAAACTCTGCGGATCAGGCACGGTTACCGCTCCTCCTCGTGTTCTTGGAGAAGAACGCCCGGCGGGGTACGGGCATTCCCGGACCGTGCCCCTTCACCCGGCGTTTCATGCCGGAACTTACGCGAGAACGCGGGTGTGCAGCGCCGTCACCGCGTCGAGTTCGCGACAGTGGTCGAGGGTGACCATCCACTGCGGGATCCGGGCGGGTCCCGCGTTCATGTACTGCCCGTCACTGGAGTGTGCGGTCTGCTGGTTGCCGTAGGTGTCGATGGTGGAATCGCCCCCGCGCACGGTGAAGTTGCGGCCGCCCGTACGGCTCCGGGCCTCCAGGACCGTACAGTCGTAGCCCGCCTTGCCCAGTTCGTACGCGGTGGTGAGTCCGGCGATTCCGCCGCCGACGATCACGGCCTCGGCCGCAGCCTTCCCCTTCGGCGTGAAGTCACCTTCGCCGGGTGTGTGAAAGGCAGGTTCACGGCTTGCCGCCCGGGTGGGGGGCGAGGCCGAGGGCCCCCATGGTCGCGAACATCGCGCCCGCGCCACCCGTGATCCCTGCGTTGCACAGAAACGTGCGGCGGCTCGCGCCCGGCACCACAGGCGAGTTGCGCGAAGTGCGTGTCATGCCCCGGCTCCCCTTCGGATCTCGAGGTTGCCGCGATCCCGGCAAGGGTGTGTTACGGGCCGTCAGTTACTCGTGCATCCCGCACGTTTCCCTCTGTTCGCCCCGCTCGACGCCGCCACGAACAATGGTCCAGACCTTGACATGGCCACACCTCACCCTTACCGTCACTGGGCAGCATGTTCAGAGACTCGCCCCACGTTCATGTACGAGAACTCTCGAACTCCTTTGACGGGAAGGCACCCCCATGCGTACCCGCACGCTGCTCCCCGCCCTGCTGGCCACCGCGCTCGCCACCGGCGGCCTCGCCCTCACCTCCGCCACCACCGCGGACGCGGCGACGGTCATCGATGTGAGCACCGCCGCCCAGCTCAAGTCCGCCCTCACCGCCGCGGTCCCCGGCGACACGATCCACCTGGCCGACGGCACCTACACCGGCAACTTCAAGGCGACCGCCCCCGGCACCGCCTCCGCCCGGATCACCCTCACCGGCTCCGCCAAGGCAGTCCTCACGGCCGGCGGCGGCTACGGACTCCATCTCAACGGCGCCTCCTACTGGACCGTCCAGGGCATCACCGTCACCGGCGGCCAGAAGGGCATCATGACCGACACCGCCACCGGGGTCGTGATCGATTCGGTGACCGTGCACGATCTGGACATGGAGGGCGTCCACTTCCGCAAGTCCAGCAAGAACGGCGTCATCAAGAACTCGCGGATCTACGACACCGGGCACGACGGCCGCGGCATGGGCGAGGGCGTCTACGTCGGCACGGCGGGCGATCTCTCCGACAGGAGCGACCAGGTCCAGATCCTGAACAACACGATCGGACCGGGGGTCGGCGGCGAGAACGTCGACATCAAGGAGGGCACCACCGGGGCACAGATCATCGGCAACACCTTCGACGGCAGCGGGCTGACCGGCGCCAACTACGACGACTCCTGGGTCGATGTGAAGGGCAACGACGTCCTGGTCGAGGGCAACAAGGGCTCCCGTACGACCAACAACGGCTACGAGACCCACACCCAGCAGAGCGGTTGGGGCTGCGGCACCGTTTTCCGCAACAACACCTCGGACCTGACCGGCTCCACGGGCGACAAGCAGATCGCGTTCAACGTGACCAACTACAGCGCGAGCTGTCCGACCGCCGTCCACAGCAGCAACACGGTGACCGGCGGCAAGGGCCTGACCAACATCACCGTCACTCCGTAACCGCGCCGCGGATACGAGTGAGGCCCGCTCCCCGAAGGGAGCGGGCCTCACTTTCAGCTACTGCAGCCGATCACCGGCCGGAGGGGCAGAGCGTCAGCTCTGGCCGCCCGCCAGCTTCTCGCGCAGGGCAGCCAGGGCCTCGTCCGACGCCAGGGCGCCGGAGTTGTCCGCGGACTCCGAGGAGTACGAGCCGCCACCGCTGCCGCCGGAGGCAGCCGGGGCGCCACCGGCCGGGGCAGCAGCGCCCTCGGCAGCAGCGGCCTCGTCGGCCTCGCGGGACTTGATGACCTGGGCCTGGTGCTGCTCGAAGCGCGCCTGCGCCTCGGCGTACTGCGTCTCCCACACCTCGCGCTGAGCCTCGAAGCCCTCGAGCCAGTCGTTGGTCTCGGGGTCGAAGCCCTCGGGGTAGATGTAGTTGCCCTGGTCGTCGTAGGACGCGGCCATGCCGTACAGGGTCGGGTCGAACTCGACCGAGGCCGGGTCGGCACCGAAGGCCTCGTTGGCCTGCTTCAGCGAGAGGCTGATGCGACGACGCTCGAGGTCGATGTCGATGACCTTGACGAAGATCTCGTCGTTGACCTGGACGACCTGCTCCGGGATCTCCACGTGGCGCTCGGCCAGCTCGGAGATGTGGACCAGACCCTCGATGCCCTCGTCGACGCGCACGAACGCACCGAACGGAACGAGCTTGGTGACCTTACCGGGAACGACCTGCCCGATCTGGTGCGTACGGGCGAACTGCTGCCACGGGTCTTCCTGCGTCGCCTTGAGCGACAGCGAGACGCGCTCGCGGTCCATGTCGACGTCGAGGACCTCGACGGTGACTTCCTGGCCGACCTCGACAACCTCGGAGGGGTGGTCGATGTGCTTCCAGGAGAGCTCGGAGACGTGCACGAGACCGTCGACGCCACCGAGGTCCACGAACGCACCGAAGTTGACGATCGAGGAGACGACGCCGGAGCGGACCTGGCCCTTCTGCAGGGTCGTGAGGAAGGTCTGACGGACCTCGCTCTGGGTCTGCTCGAGCCAGGCACGGCGGGACAGGACCACGTTGTTGCGGTTCTTGTCCAGCTCGATGATCTTCGCCTCGAGCTCCTTGCCCACGTAGGGCTGAAGGTCGCGGACACGACGCATCTCGACGAGCGACGCCGGGAGGAAGCCGCGGAGGCCGATGTCGAGGATGAGACCACCCTTGACGACCTCGATGACGGTACCGGTGACGATGCCGTCTTCTTCCTTGATCTTCTCGATGGTGCCCCAGGCACGCTCGTACTGAGCACGCTTCTTCGAGAGGATCAGGCGGCCTTCCTTGTCCTCCTTCTGGAGAACCAGGGCCTCGATCTCGTCGCCAACCTTGACGACCTCGTTCGGGTCGACGTCGTGCTTGATCGAGAGCTCGCGGCTCGGGATGACGCCTTCGGTCTTGTAACCGATGTCGAGGAGAACCTCGTCCCGGTCAACCTTGACGATGACACCGTCAACGATGTCGCCGTCGTTGAAGTACTTGATCGTCTCGTCGATCGCCGCGAGGAACGCGTCCGCGTCGCCGATGTCGTTGACCGCAACCTGCGGAGTGGTGGCGGTGGTCTCGGTGCTGCTCGTCATGTGGGAAAGGGCTCCGGTACGGACAGTGAGTCGTAGGTACTGCTACGCCGGGAGCCCGTATCGCCTCTGCAGAAGCCGGACAGCCCGGGAAGCACCGAACCCGCTGGGCGGGAGACGCCTCGTGAACCGAGGGGACATACAACAGACGCGAGCGCGGCCTGCTAGGTCTGAGGCGCGCAGGCCCGCAGCGCAACTTGTAGCATACGGGGGCAGTCGGGCACGGTCAATGCGCGAAGGCGCACACCGGGGGCACAACGCCCCAAATCCGGCACAATTCGTGTTCTCCGAGGCCACATCGGCCCCGGGAGATAATCGTGGGTACGGAGCCGTACTCACGGGTGCCCCTGGGGGCATACCGCGTGCGGCGGGGTGAAGGCAAACTACAACGACGGACACGATGAGCCAAGAGATCTACGCGGCCGAACCCGAAGCGACTCGCCGCGGCGCTTCGGAGGCCGAGAGCAGCCGGGCAAGTCGCGGCTGGTGGGACCGGAACGCCGACGAGTACCAGAGCGACCACGGCGCCTTCCTCGGCGACGACCGTTTCGTCTGGGGTCCGGAGGGGCTCGACGAGGCCGAGGCCGGTCTGCTCGGCCCCGCCGAGTCACTGAGGGGCCTCGACATCCTGGAGATCGGTGCGGGCGCGGCGCAGTGCTCGCGCTGGCTGGCCGCCAAGGGCGCCCGTCCGGTGGCCCTGGACCTCTCGCACCGGCAGCTGCAGCACGCGCTGCGGATCGGCGGCAGCGATGTGCCGGCGGTCCGGCTGGTGGAGGCGGACGCCGGGGTGCTGCCGTTCCGGGACGGCTCCTTCGACCTGGCGTGCTCCGCCTACGGCGCGGTGCCGTTCGTCGCCGATCCCGTGCAGGTGTTCCGCGAGGTGCACCGGGTGCTGCGCCCCGGGGGCCGCTGGGTCTTCTCGGTGACGCATCCGGTCCGCTGGGCGTTCCCGGACGAGCCGGGTCCCGAGGGGCTCTCCGTCACGGCCTCGTACTTCGACCGCACTCCCTATGTCGAGCAGGACGAGCAGGGCAATGCCGTGTACGTCGAGCACCACCGGACGCTGGGCGACCGGGTGCGGGACGTGGTGGCCGGCGGATTCCGGCTGGTCGATCTCGTCGAACCGGAGTGGCCCGCCTGGAACAACCAGGAGTGGGGCGGCTGGTCCCCGCTGCGTGGCAACCTGATCCCGGGGACGGCGATCTTCGTCTGCGTGCGGGACTGATACGGAGGCCCTGGGACCGGTCTCGGGGTACGGGAGCCCCGGTGCCTCGTACGAGACTGGGAGCGTGATCCGTACCGACGCCCTGGACCAGTTGCCCGTACGCACCGCTGTGCCCGCCCTGGAGCGGGCCCTCGACCACCGCGGCGTCGCGGTGCTGTGCGCACCGCCCGGCACCGGCAAGACGACCCTCGTACCGCTGGTCCTGGCCGGTCTGACCGGGGGTGGCCCGGTGCGCAGGGTGGTGGTCGCCGAGCCGCGGCGCATCGCGGCGCGGGCGGCGGCACGCCGGATGGCGTGGCTCATCGGTGAGCAGGCCGGCGGGCGGGTGGGCTTCACGGTCCGCGGGGAGCGGGTGGTGGGGCCCCGCACCGTGGTGGAGGTGGTGACCACCGGGGTGCTGCTCCAGCGGCTGCAGCGCGACCAGGAGCTGGCCGGGGTCGATGCGGTGATCATCGACGAGTGCCATGAGCGGCATCTGGACGCGGACACGGTCGCCGCGTTCCTTCTCGATGTGCGGGAGGCGATCCGGCCCAATCTGCGGCTGGTCGCCGCGTCCGCGACGACGGACGCGGAGGGCTGGGCACGGCTGCTGGGGGATGCTCCGGTGGTGGAGGCGCAGGGCGTTTCGCATCCGGTGGAGGTGGTCTGGGCCCCGCCCGCCGGGCCGGTGCGGCCGCCGCACGGGATGCGGGTCGATCCGGCGTTGCTGACGCATGTCGCCTCGACGGTGCGCCGGGCGCTCGCCGAACGGGAGGGCGATGTGCTTTGTTTCCTGCCCGGTGTCGGCGAGATCGGACGGGTCGCGGCGCAGCTGGCGGGGGTGGCCGCCGAGGTGCTCCAGGTACACGGGCGGGCTCCGGCGGCGGTGCAGGACGCTGTGCTGGCCGGGTCGTCCGGCAGTCGGCGGGTGGTGCTGGCGACCTCGGTGGCGGAGTCGTCCCTGACGGTGCCCGGGGTGCGGGTCGTGGTCGACTCGGGGCTGGCCAGGGAGCCGCGTACGGATCACGCCCGGGGGCTGAGCGCGCTGACGACGGTACGGGCGTCGCAGGCGGCGGGGAGGCAGCGGGCCGGCCGGGCCGGGCGTGAGGCGCCGGGGGCGGTGTACCGGTGCTGGGAGCAGGCGGAGGACGGGCGGCTGGCGCGGTTTCCGTCCCCGGAGATCAAGATCGCGGATCTGGCGGCGTTCGCGTTGCAGGCAGCGTGCTGGGGCGATCCGGACGCGTCGGGGCTGGCGCTGCTCGATCCGCCGCCCGCGGGTGCGATGGGCGCGGCACGCGAGGTGCTGACGGCGGTCGGTGCGGTGGACGCCGACGGGCGGGTGACCGACCGGGGCGTACGGATGTCCCGGCTCGGCCTGCATCCGCGGCTGGCGCGGGCCCTGCTGGACGGCGCTGCCGAGGTCGGCGGCCGCCGGGCGGCCGAGGTGGTGGCGCTGCTGAGCGAGGAGCCGCCGCGCGCATACGGGGATGATCTGGCGGCCGCGCTGCGTACCGCCCGGCGGGGCGGGGACGGCTATGCGGCGCGTTGGCGGCAGGAGGTCCGGCGGCTGTCCTCGTCGGTCAAGGACGTGGGTGGGGCTTGTGGTCCGGACGATGGAGCCGTCGGTCTGGTGGCCGCGCTGGCGTTCCCGGAGCGGGTGGCGCGGGCCCGGGGCGAGGGGACGTTCCTGATGGTGTCGGGTACGGGCGCGGAGCTGTCGGACGAGTCGGGGCTGCGCAGCGCGCCGTGGCTGGCGGTCGCGGTCGCCGACCGGCCCGCGCACGCGGCGTCCGCGCGGGTGCGGCTCGCCGCCGTCATCGACGAGGACACGGCGCGGACGGCCGCCGGGCATCTGCGGTTCGCGGGCGAGGAGGTCCGCTGGGCCGGTGGCGATGTGGTGGCCCGCAGGGTGGAGCGGCTGGGTGCCGTCGAGCTGTCGGTGCGCCCGCTGAAGGAGCCGGCGCCCGAGTTGGTGCGCGAGGCGCTGATCGAGGGTCTGCGGCGCGAAGGGCTCGGGCTGCTGCGCCGGACGCGTGAGACCGAACAGCTGCGGGATCGGCTCGCCTTTCTGCACCGGACGTTGGGTGCGCCCTGGCCGGATGTGTCGGACGGTGCGCTGCTGGACCGTACCGAGGAGTGGATGGAGCCCGAGTTGTCGCGGGCGCGGCGGCGCTCCGATCTCGCGCGGATCGACGCGGGGCAGGCGTTGCGGCGGCTGCTGCCGTGGGCGACCGGTGAGGCGGCCCGGCTGGACGAGCTGGCGCCGGAGCGGATCGAGGTGCCGAGCGGCTCCCGTATCAGGGTGGAGTACGGCGGGGCGCAGCCCGTACTCGCGGTGAAGCTCCAGGAGCTGTTCGGCCTGCAGGAGACCCCGAGGGTGGCCGGGGTGCCGGTGCTGGTCCACCTCCTCTCCCCCGCCGGCCGTCCCGCAGCCGTCACCGCGGATCTGGCGTCGTTCTGGCGGGACGGCTACCGGGCCGTGCGTGCGGAGTTGCGCGGCCGGTATCCGAAGCATCCGTGGCCACAGGACCCCACGACGGTGGAGGCGACCCGGTTCACGAAGAGGGCCCGGCGGTAGGCAGCGCGGGTGAAGGAGCGTTGGTGATCGACGACAACGCCGCGAGGTGCGTGCCCCGAGCCCCGCGACGCCGCGAAGCCTATTGCCGGGCCCTCTGGGGCGCGGCTCAGGCGGGAGTGGGTTCCGGGTCCGGGGCGGTTGCCGGTGCCCCGTCGGGCAGTTCGCCGTCCGGGCGCCGGGAGCGCGCCTCCAGCCACAGGGCGAGCGCGAGCAGGCCGGCGCCGAGGACGACGAAGCCCCAGGGCAGGTACGAGGTGAGCAGCAGGACCAGCAGGCGCTGGGACTTGACCAGGTCGACGATCGATTCGACGTAGTCCGGGCGCATCTTCACGTGCCCGGCGAACACGGTCATGGTGTCCTGCGGCATCCCCATCTTCTTGGCGTTGCGCAGCTCCTCCTTGTGGATCTCCTCGCCGTTGACCGGCGCTCCGGTGACCGGGTCGATCCAGAACATCCGCTTGGTGGTGTACCAGCGGGTCATGCCCGTCTTCGCGATCTGTTCCGTGGTGACGCCCTGGATCGGCATCTTCTTCGGCATCGGGACCTTGGTCCACGGGATGGTCTGCTCGAAGTAGTAGACGTCCATGCCGTGGAAGGTGCGGTTGCCCTTGTAGTGGATGGGCGAGCTGGTGCGGGTCTGGGCGTCGAAGTACTCGTAGTCGCGCTTCTCGGTGAGGAAGGGCCACTTGAACTCGATGCCCTCGCGCCGGACCGGGTCACCGTCGACGGATTCGCCGGTGGCGTGGACGGGGGCCTGGCTGTGGGCGTCGAAGATGTAGCGCTCGGGGATCTGGGAGACCATCTTGCCGTCCGGGCCGGCCACGAAGCTGAGGGCGTCCCAGACGACGACGTCGCGTCCGGCGCTGCGCTCGATCTTCTCGGACTCCTCGACGTTGCCCTTGAGGGTCTGCACGATGGTGACCTTGGGGACCGTCTTCACCTTCATGTTGTCGTTGTAGTCGAGGAGGGTGGCGGGCTTCGCCTCCAGCACCGTCTCCTGGTACTGGCTGGGCGGGATCTTCGCCAGCCTCGGGAAGGCGTACCAGCGCAGCAGTGGCGACATGGCGGCGAAGAAGACGGCGAAGGCCAGGAGTACGAGGCTGGCTCTGCGGCGCATGGTGGTGCCCTCCCTCAGCTTCTGTTGCTTCTTCCGGTTACTGGTTCTTGGGGCCCGGGACGGTGGTCAGCAGGGGTTTGGGCGAGGTCTCTCCGGGCGGGGCGCCGATCGTGGTGATGGTGAAGACGAGCGCGAGGGCTGCGGCCAGCCCGATGGCGGCGGCGACGAGGGCACGCATGCCGGTCCTCCCGGAGAGCACGGATCTGATGGGTCGTCAGGGTTGGGGCACCGTAGCAATGCGGGCGCGAGATGAGAACACGTGGAACAGCCCCTCTGCCGGGTGGTGGCGGAGGGGCTGTCGTGAGTGACGTGCGGCCGGGCGGGTCAGGCAGCGGGGGTTTCCGGGGCCTCGACCTTGAGCTCGATGACGACCGTGGCGCCGCCCTGGGTGGTGAGGCGCAGCTTGTACGTGCCGGCGGTGTCGTCGGCGTAGATCTTCGGGAGCTTCAGGATGCCGTCGGCGTCGGTCCTGAGGTCCGTGAGGGTACGGACCGTCTTGCCGTCCGCGTCCTTGAAGTACGGGCCCTTGTCGTTCTCCACCGGCTCCGCGGCGTTGGTGATCATGGTCGCGGTGACGGCGACACCGGTGGCGACCGCGCCCTTGTAGGTGGCCTTGACCTCGACGGTGTCGGTGAACTCGGCGCCGGGCGCGGCGGTCAGTGCCGTGTCGTCGGTCCTGGCGATCGCGTCGGCCTGTCGGGCGGTGACGGTCGCGGTGTAGGTGACGGCGGGCAGCGAGCGGCCGGTGGCGACGGCCCGCACCGTGAACTGCCCCGTCTTCTCGCCCGCCTGCAGCACCGGAGCGGTGACCGTGCCGTCGGCTCCGGTGAGGAGAGTGACCGTCTTCTTCCCGCCGGCGAAGGTGGCGTCCGTGTCACCGGCGATGGTGAAGGTCACGGACGCCTTGGCGAGCGAACCGCCGAGCTTGTTCGTGGCCCGCACCTTGATCCGCTCGGCGAACGCGCCGCCCGCAGTCGCGGTGAGCGCGCCGGTGCCGGCGTTCTCCACACGTGCGACGGTCTGGGACGGCGGGGGCGTGGGCGGGGTGGGCTTCGGACTGGTCGGAGTGGAGCCGCCCGGCTTCGGCGGCTTCGGCTTCGAGCTCGGAGGCGGGGTCGGGGACGGCGAGGCGCCGGGGGTGCTGGGGTCCGGGCTCGGGTCCGTACCACCGCCGAGGCCGGGCGGGACCACGCCGGTGCCGTCGGGGATCTCGTGGGTGCCGCGCTTGTAGTAGTCGAACCAGGAGCGGACCGTACGGAGGTAGGCGTCCGAGTGGTTGTAGCTCAGGACCGCCCGGTCGAGATCCGTGGCGATGGACAGATCGCGGGAGCCGGCGCAGAGATAACGTCCGGCGGCGAGCGCCGCGTCATAGATGTTGTTGGGGTCCTTGCGGCCGTCTCCGTTGCCGTCCTGGCCCCAGGTCGCCCAGGTGGACGGGATGAACTGCATCGGGCCGACGGCACGGTCGTGCGTCGCGTCCCCGTCGTACGCCCCGTTGTCGGTGTCCTTGATCATGGCGAAACCCCGGCCGTCGAGGACCGGGCCGAGGATCGGGGAGAACGTGGTGCCGTTCGCGTCGACCCTGCCACCGCGGGCCTGGCCGGACTCGACCTTGCCGATCGCGGCGAGCAGCTGCCACGGCAGCCGACATGCGGCGTCGCTGCCGGCAACGGTCTGTTCGGCCTTCTTGTACGCGGCCAGGATCGAAGCCGGTATGCCGGATTCCGCACTGCCGGTGACGGGCAGATCGGTGGCGGTTCCCGGCTTGTTGGGCGTGTTCAGCGGCGGCAGGTCCGTGTAGTACGGCGAGTTGCCGGTGGCCGCGGTGTCATCGGGCGAAGGTGTCGTTCCGGTGGACTGCTGATCGCCACTCCCGGTGGCCAGCGTTGCGCCAGGGCCCCCTGAGGCGGAGAGCGCCGCCACGGCGACTGCGGCCACAGCTGTCGTGGTCGCCCCCTTGCGAAGCCGGCGACCGAATTGCGCTGCCATACCTCTGGCCCCTCCCCTTCGACGGCTGTCCGCGCTCCCCAGCGCCAGGACTCAGGCGACCCTACGGCAACTTGTGCCGCCGGAACACCGTGCACTGACCGGTTCTTACCTGTTTTTCACATTCCGGACAGCAAGTTGTACGGCAGTCGTCGGGCAGGCTACGGCGCCTCACGCATACTTGCCGCCATGCCGTTCACACTCAGTCATGCCGCGGCCGTGCTGCCGGGGATGCGGCGTAACGGAACGGCGCGCGGGCCGCTCCTCGCCTCTGCCCTCGTCGCGGGTTCGTTCGCCCCCGACATGACGTACTACGCGGACACCGCGATCCCGGGCGCCATGGAATTCGGGCAGTTCACCCACTCGGTGTGGGGCGTGTTGACGGTCGATGTGCTGATCACCGCGGCCGTGGTGGCGCTGTGGCTGCTGCTGCGCGAACCGTCGGTGGCGCTGTTGCCGAGGGCCTGGCAGGGACGGGTGCATGCGTTCGTGCGAGGGCAGCGGTGCGGATCCGGCCGAGGGGCGTGGGATGTCCGGGACGGTGGGTGGTTCGTACTGTCGGCGGTCATCGGGTCCGCCACTCATGTCGTCTGGGACGCCTTCACCCATCACGACCGGTGGGGTGTGCGGTTGGTGCCGGTGCTCGACCGCAGCGTCGGCGGGCTTCCCGTGTTCCAGCTGGTGCAGTACGGCAGTTCGGCAGTGGCACTGGCCGTGCTCGCCTGGTTCACGGCTTCGGGGCTGCGGCGGACCGGGGCGCGCCCGGTCCCGCCGTCCGTGCCGGTGCTGGGCCGTCGGGGGCGGTGGTCGGCGGGGGTGCTGCTGAGCGTCTGCCTCCTGCTCGGCGTCGTGCACCGGTGCGCGCGCTGGTATGCGTACTTCGGGCACATCGACACCCCGCTGGACATCATCCCGACCGCCTGCTTCGGCGCCGGGGCGGGACTGGCGGTGGGCCTGGTGCTGTACGGGGCATGGATGCGGCTGCGGCGGTCGCGCGCTTGCGTACCCTCGGTCGCCGGACGGGCCTGATTCCTCCGGGGGGTGTCTGAACAAACCCCCGGGGCCCGTCCGGCGCCGCCGCGTCAGTGCGCTGCGGACTCCCAGTCCGTACCGACACCCACCGATACATCCAGCGGGGCGCGCAACTGCACGGCCGTGGACATCTCGTGGCGGAGGATCTCCTCCACCTGTGCCCGCTCGCCCTCGGCGATCTCCAGGACGATTTCGTCGTGGACCTGGAGCAGCATCCGGGACTTCAGCTTCGCCTCGGTCAGCGCCCGGTCGACCTGGAGCATGGCGACCTTGACGATGTCCGCGGCCGTGCCCTGAATCGGCGCGTTGAGCGCCATGCGCTCGGCCATCTCGCGGCGCTGGCGGTTGTCGCTGTTGAGGTCGGGGAGGTAGCGGCGACGGCCGAAGACCGTCTCCGTGTAGCCGGTGGCCCTGGCCTCCTCCACCACGCGGTGCAGATAGTCACGCACTCCGCCGAACCGCTCGAAGTAGGTGTCCATCAGGCCGCGCGCCTCGCCCGCCTCGATGTTCAGCTGCTGGGAGAGGCCGAACGCGGAGAGCCCGTACGCGAGTCCGTAACTCATGGCCTTGATCTTGCGGCGCATCTCCGGGTCGACGGCCGACTTGTCGACGCCGAAGACCTGCGAGGCGACCGTCGTGTGCAGGTCCTCGCCGGAAGTGAACGCCTCGATCAGGCCCGCGTCCTCGGAGAGGTGGGCCATCACGCGCAGTTCGATCTGGCTGTAGTCGGCCGTCATCAGCGTTTCGAAGCCCTCGCCGACGACGAAGCCCCGGCGGATGGCCCGGCCCTCGTCCGTACGGACCGGGATGTTCTGCAGGTTGGGGTCGGTGGAGGAGAGCCGGCCGGTCGCCGCCACCGTCTGGTTGAACGTGGTGTGGATACGGCCGTCCGCCGCGATCGTCTTGATCAGGCCCTCGACGGTGACCCGCAACTTCGCCTGCTCGCGGTGGCGCAGCATGATGACCGGCAGCTCGTGCTCGGTCTGTGCGGCAAGCCAGGCCAGGGCGTCGGCGTCCGTCGTGTACCCGGTCTTCGTCTTCTTCGTCCTGGGCAGGCCCAGCTCGCCGAAGAGGACTTCCTGGAGCTGCTTGGGCGAACCGAGGTTGAACTCGCGGCCGACCGCGGCGTGCGCCTCCTTCACCGCCTGCTGCACCGCACCGGCGAACTGCTGCTCCATGCCTTCCAGATGGGCCCGGTCGGCGGCGATGCCGTGCCGCTCCAGACGGGCCAGCAGAGCGGACGTCGGCAGCTCCATGCCGTGCAGCAGCTCGGTCGCGCCGACCTCTGCCAGCCGGGTGGTGAACGCATCGCCCAGATCCAGGACCGCGCGGGCCTGCGTCATCAGGGCGTCGGCCTCGGCCCGGTCGTCCGCGCCGAAGGCCAGCTGGCCGTCGGACGCCGCCGCGGGGGCCAGCTCCCGGCCCAGATACTCCACCGCCAGCGCGTCCAGCGCGAAGGAGCGGCGGCCGGGCTTGACCAGATAGGCGGCCAGCGCGGTGTCCATCGTGACACCGTCGACCTGCCAGCCGTGCTCGGGGAAGACCCGCATGGCGCTCTTCGCGTTGTGCATGACCTTCGGCCGCCGCGCGTCGGCGATCCACGCGGCGAACGCCTGCTCGTCGCCCTCGTCGAGCTCTGCGGGGTCGAACCAGGCCGCCGCCCCGTCGGCCGCGGCGAGCGCGATCTCGGTGACCGTGCCGCTGCCCACCGCCCAGGTGTCGACGGTCGCGACGCCGAGTGGCTGCCCGCCGTGCTCGGCGAGCCAGGGCGCCAGCTCGCCCGCGCCCAGCACCGCGCCGTCCAGTTCGATGCCCGCGGCGGGCGCCGGCGTCTCGTCCTCGGCCGCGCCCGGGTCGACGGCCAGCAGCCGCTCGCGCAGGCTCGGATTACGGATCTCCAGGACGTCCAGCACGCCCGTCACCGCGGTGCGGTCGTACGGTGCGCGCTCCAGGTCCTGCGGGGTCTTCGGCAGCTCCACGTCGCGGACCATCTCGGTCAGCCTGCGATTGAGCCGTACCGCGTCCAGGTGGTCCCGGAAATTCTGCCCGGCCTTGCCCTTGACCTCCTCGGCGCGCTCCACCAGCTCGTCGAACGAACCGAACTGGTTGATCCACTTCGCGGCGGTCTTCTCACCTACACCGGGGATGCCCGGAAGGTTGTCCGACGGGTCACCGCGCAGCGCCGCGAAGTCCGGGTACTGCTGCGGCGTGAGCCCGTACTTCTCCTCGACCTTGGCCGGGGTGAAGCGCGTCAGCTCCGAGACGCCCTTCGTCGGGTACAGCACGGTGACGTTGTCCGTGATCAGCTGGAACGAATCCCGGTCACCGGTGACGATCAGCACCTCGAAGCCGGCCGCCTCGGCCTGCGTGGCCAGCGTGGCGATGACATCGTCCGCCTCGAAGCCGTCGACCGCGAAACGGTCGGCGTGCATCGCGTCGAGCAGCTCGCCGATCAGCTCGACCTGGCCCCTGAATTCGTCCGGCGTCTTCGAGCGGTTCGCCTTGTACTCGGGGAACTCCTCCGAGCGCCAGGTCTTGCGGGAGACGTCGAACGCCACCGCGAAATGCGTCGGCGCCTCGTCACGCAGCGTGTTCGCCAGCATCGACGCGAAGCCGTACACCGCGTTCGTCGGCTGCCCCGACCCTGTCGTGAAATTCTCCGCAGGCAGCGCAAAGAACGCCCGGTACGCCAGGGAGTGCCCGTCCATCAGGAGCAGGCGCGGTCGGTTGTCTGCCGTCTTCTTCGATGCCGTCTCAGCCACGCCCCCGATCCTGCCACGGACCACTGACAATCCCGACCGGGCATGGCTCGCCGGACGCTCTGTCGGTGCCTCGTGACAGGATCGGCGGAGGAACACGTACTGCGTCACTGCGTACAGCGCACCGCGCAGGTTCGCAGCTGCTCAAAGGGGAGCACGAAATGGCCACGAAGCCGCCCACAGGTGACCCGGTCCAGGATGCGCCGCGGGTCGAGCCGGCGCAGCACGCCGCCGCCGGGCTGCCGGCCGTCGCGCACAGTCTGCTCATCGCCCAGCAGCAGATGGGGGTGCGGCGCACCGCGCAGACCCTCCTCAAGGTCAACCAGAAGAACGGCTTCGACTGCCCCGGCTGCGCCTGGCCCGAGGGCGACAAGCGGCACACGGCGGAGTTCTGCGAGAACGGCGCCAAGGCCGTCGCCGAGGAGGCGACGCTGCGCCGTGTCACCCCCGGCTTCTTCGCCGCGCACCCGGTCGCCGATCTCGCCTCGCGCAGCGGGTACTGGCTGGGCCAGCAGGGGCGGATCACCCAGCCGATGTACCTCCCCGAGGGCGCCGAGCGGTACGAGGCGGTGTCCTGGGAGCGGGCCTTCGGCATCATCGCCGAGGAGCTGGGTGCGCTCGCCTCGCCCGACGAGGCCCTCTTCTACACCTCGGGGCGCACCAGCAACGAAGCGGCGTTCCTGCTCCAGCTGTTCGCCCGCGAGTTCGGCACGAACAACCTCCCCGACTGCTCCAACATGTGCCACGAGTCCTCCGGCTCGGCGCTGACGGAGACCATCGGCATCGGCAAGGGCAGCGTCTCGCTGGAGGACCTCCACCAGGCAGACCTGATCATCGTCGCCGGGCAGAATCCCGGCACGAACCATCCCCGGATGCTCTCCGCCCTGGAGAAGGCCAAGTCCGCGGGCGCGAAGATCATTTCGGTGAATCCGCTGCCCGAGGCCGGCCTGGAACGGTTCAAGAACCCGCAGACCCCGCTCGGCATGGTCAAGGGCGCCGCGCTCAACGATCTCTTCCTCCAGATCCGCATCGGCGGCGACCAGGCCCTCTTCCGGCTCCTCAACAAGATGATCCTCCAGACCGAGGGCGCCGTCGACGCAGCCTTCGTGCGGGACCACACCCATGGTTACGAGGAGTTCGTGGCCGCGGCCCGCGAAGCCGACTGGGAACAGACCCTCGCCGCCACCGGCCTCCACCGCAGCGACATCGAAGCGGCCCTCGCGATGATCCTCGCCTCGAAGCGCACCATCGTGTGCTGGGCCATGGGCCTCACCCAGCACAAGCACTCCGTGCCGACCATCCGCGAAGTCGTCAACTTCCTTCTGCTGCGCGGCAACATCGGCCGTCCCGGCGCCGGAGTCTGCCCCGTCCGCGGCCACTCCAACGTCCAGGGCGACCGCACCATGGGCATCTTCGAACGACCCGCACCCGAATTCCTCGACGCGCTCGACAAGGAATTCTCGATCACCTCACCGCGCCACCACGGCTACGACGTCGTCCGCTCCATCCAGGCTCTGCGCGACGGCGATGCCAAGGTCTTCTTCGCCATGGGCGGCAACTTCGTCGCGGCCACTCCCGACACGGAGGTCACCGAGGCCGCGATGCACCGCGCCCGCCTCACCGTCCATGTCTCCACCAAGCTCAACCGCTCGCACGCCGTGACCGGCACCCGCGCGCTGATCCTGCCGACGCTGGGCCGTACCGACAAGGACGTCCAGGCGAGCGGCAAGCAGTTCGTCACGGTCGAGGACTCCATGAGCATGGTCCACGCCTCGCGCGGCAACCTCACCCCGGCGAGCCCGCATCTGCTGTCCGAGCCCGCCATCGTCGCCCGCCTCGCCCGCGCCGCCCTCGGCCCCGGATCGGCCACCCCCTGGGAGGAGTTCGAGAAGGACTACGCGACGATCCGCGACCGCATCTCCCGCGTCGTCCCCGGCTTCGAGAACTTCAACGCCCGCATCGCACACCCCGGCGGTTTCACCCTCCCGCACGCCCCGCGTGACGAGCGCCGCTTCCCCACCGCGACCGGCAGGGCCAACTTCACCGCCGCACCCGTCGAGTACCCCGAGCTCCCCGAAGGCAGGCTGCTGCTGCAGACCCTGCGCTCGCACGACCAGTACAACACCACGATCTACGGCCTCGACGACCGCTACCGCGGCATCAAGGGCGGCCGCCGCGTCGTCCTGGTCAACCCCGACGACGCCCGCACCCTCGGCCTGACCGACGGCGCGTACACCGACCTCGTCAGCGAATGGAAGGACGGGGTGGAGCGCCGCGCCCCCGGCTTCCGCATCGTGCACTACCCGACTGCCCGGGGCTGCGCCGCCGCCTACTACCCGGAGACCAATGTGCTGGTCCCCCTCGGCTCCACCGCCGACACCAGCAACACCCCCGCCAGCAAGTCCGTCGTCGTGCGCTTCGAGAACATCCAGGGGCAGAACGTCCAGGAGCAGACCGCCGGGCAGACCGCCCGGAGGCAGTCCGCACCCACAACCCACTAAGCGTTCGCTCAGTCGTCTGATAAGAACAATGCACACAGCAATAAAGCTATGAACCACGCAGACGATCGGAGCCGGACCCCATGGGCGAGCACACCGCACCCAAGTTCCCCCAGGAGATCATCGACGAGTACGCCGCACTCGGCGTCGATCTGCCCGCACTCTTCTCCGCCGGCCACCTCGGCGAGCGGATGGGCGTCACGATCGTCGAAGCCTCCGCGGACCGCGTCGTCGGCACCATGCCCGTCGAGGGCAACACCCAGCCGTACGGACTGCTCCACGGCGGCGCCTCCGCCGTCCTCGCCGAGACCCTCGGCTCGGTCGGCTCCATGCTCCACGGCGGCGCCGGCAAACTCGCTGTCGGTGTCGACCTGAACTGCACCCATCACCGAGGGGTACGGAGCGGACTCGTCACGGGCGTCGCCACCCCCGTACACCGCGGCCGCTCCACCGCCACGTACGAGATCGTCATCACCGATGAGGACGACAAGCGGGTCTGCACCGCCCGCCTCACCTGCATGCTCCGCAACGCACCTCAGAACGACGCCGCCTGACCGACCGAAACACATTGCACGACACCCCCGACACCACTGCCCGGCCGGACCTCATTCCGGCCGGGCAGCGCCATTCCCGCCCACAACCCCCCACGCACAAGGCATGGTTGAGCAACCGAACCGGCCAACACCCTTGACGCTACGGCTGGTTGTATGACCAACTCAGCACCCCGACCACACCCGGCGCACACCCCGCGCACACAACACCGCGTCGACCACATCGACCCAGATGTAACGCTGCGTAACAAGTGCGCAATGCGCAAACGTCTCCGCGCAGCCCTCCGAACCCGGCCCCGCAGGCGCCGGGCGGCTCACCATGCCCTCATGACGCCCCCTTGACCCCCCGACGCGCGACAGCAGCAAGATCGCTCAAGCCCCTTAGCAGAGCTGCGCGTTCTCACGATGCGGTCATTTCACCGACCGGTAAAAAGCCGTACATGTCCGCACAGCCACCTCAAGCCTTGCTCAAGGGCATAACAAGACAGTCACATCCTGCGGCGGACCCATCCCGGACCCCCACACCTGCGCCTAGAGTCACCGCCAGTCACCGCGCCGCCGGGCGCGTCTGCAGCACGGCCCTGTACCAACCAGTACGGCCCGGCGAACGACACGGCACCTCAAGCAGAGGAGGCCGCGCCAGGGAAAGGACCTTTCGTGCGACACCGTTCTTTGCTCATCCTCACCACAGTGCTCACCACAGGAGCACTGACACTCACCGCCTGCGGGTCGCGCGACGACAGCAAGAAGAGCAGCAGCGGCGACACCCAGACCGTCGTCATCGGCGTCGACGCGCCCATCACGGGCGACCTGTCCGCCCTCGGCCTCGGCATCAAGAACTCCGCGGAGCTCGCCGTCAAGACGGCCAACAAGGACAAGACCGTCCCCGGCATCAAGTTCGAGGTCAAGCCGCTCGACGACCAGGCACAGCCCTCCGTCGGCCAGCAGAACGCCCAGAAGTTCATCGACGACGACACCGTCCTCGGCGTCGTCGGCCCGCTGAACTCCGGCGTCTCCCAGTCGATGCAGAAGCCGCTCAACGACGCCAGCCTCACCCAGGTCTCCCCCGCCAACACGGGCACCGAACTCACCCAGGGCGAGAACTGGAAGACCGGCGACAAGAAGCGCCCCTACAAGACCTACTTCCGCACCGCCACCACGGACCAGATCCAGGGCGCCTTCGCAGCGAAGTACCTCTTCAACGACGCGAAGATCAAGCAGGTCTACCTCATCGACGACCAGAAGCCGTACGGCGCCGGTCTCGCCGCCTCCTTCAAGGCGACCTTCACCACCCTCGGCGGCAAGATCGTCGGCACCGACCACGTCAACCCCGACGACCGCGACTTCAACGCCGTCGTCACCAAGGTCAAGAAGTCCGGCGCCAAGGCCGTCTACTACGGCGGCGAGTACCCCGCCGGCGCACCCCTGAGCCAGCAGCTCAAGGACAGCGTCCAAATCCCCCTCATGGGCGGCGACGGCATGTACAGCGCCGACTTCATCAAGCTCAACAAGAAGGCCCAGGGCGACATCGCCACCTCCGTCGGCAAGCCCGTCGAGGAGCTCGACTCCGCCAAGAAGTTCATCGCGGACTACAAGACGGCCGGATACAAGGACGCCTACGAGGCCTACGGCGGCGGCACCTACGACGCCACCTGGGCGATCATCGAGGCCGTCAAGCTCGCCGTCGCCGACAACAACGGCAAGCTCCCCGACGACGCCCGCGCCAAGGTCCTCGACGCCATGAGCAAGGTCAAGTTCGACGGCGTCACCGGCCCCGTCTCCTTCGACGAGTACGGCGACACCACCAACACCATGATGACCGCCTACCAGGTCGACGGCGGCAAGTGGACGTCCAAGCTCAGCGAGGTCTACAAGCCCTGACCCGTGCCCTCCCGGACACGCACTGACTGACCCCAGACCGCGCGGGAGCGCTACCAGCGCTCCCGCGCGGTGCCATATCCGAACCACTCCACGGAGGCCCTGCGGTGAACGAACTGCCGCAACAGCTGGCCAATGGACTCATCCTCGGCGCGATGTACGGTCTCATCGCGATCGGCTACACGATGGTCTACGGAATCATCCAGCTCATCAACTTCGCCCACGGCGAGATCTTCATGATCGGAGGCTTCGGAGCTCTCACCGTGTACCTCTGGATGCCGGCCGGCGTCTCCCTCCTCGCAATCATCCCACTCATGATCATCGGCGGCGTCATATGCTCCGTCGCCGTCAGCACGGCCGCCGAACGCTTCGCCTACCGGCCACTGCGGGGCGCCCCCCGACTGGCCCCGCTGATCACCGCGATCGGACTCTCCCTCGCACTCCAGCAGGCCATCTGGAAGTGGTACCCCGACGCCAAGAAGGACCGCTCCTTCCCCCAGTTCAAGGGCGAAGCGATCGACATCTTCGGCGCCCACATCCAGCGCGGTGACCTCTTCGTCCTCATCACGGCACCCATCTGCATGCTCGCCCTCGGGCTCTTCGTCTCCAAGACCCGCTCCGGCCGCGGCATGCAGGCCACCAGCCAGGACCCCGACACCGCAAAGCTCATGGGCATCAACACCGACCGCATCATCGTCATGGCCTTCGCCATCGGTGCCGCGTTCGCCGCCGTCGCCGCCGTCGCCTACGGGCTCAAAAACGGCCAGATCGGCTTCAAAATGGGCTTCATCATGGGCCTCAAGGCCTTCACCGCAGCCGTACTCGGCGGCATCGGCAACATCTACGGCGCCATGCTCGGCGGCGTCGTACTCGGCATCGCCGAATCCCTCGCCACCGGCTACATGAGCAACGTCCCCGGCATGGAACTCTTCGGCGGCGGCGCCTGGAAGGACGTATGGGCCTTCGTCCTCCTCATCATCGTCCTGCTGCTCCGCCCCCAGGGCCTGCTCGGCGAACGCGTCGCGGATCGGGCGTGATACCGATGACCACCAACCACACCACCGCACCCGGGGCCGCCCCCTTCCTCGCGATCCCCGCAGCCGCGGCCCGCATCGGCACCCTCGCAGGCGCCGCCGTCGCACTCGTCGGCACCTTCCTCGCCTGGACCTGGACCAGCGAATTCCCCGGCGACCTCACCGTCACCGGCTACCCCGGCGGCCTCCAGGTCCTCACCCTCATCAGCGCCGCACTCACCCTGCTCTTCGCGCTGTCCGGATACGGCATCCGAGGCCTCGGCTGGCTCACCCCCGGCGGCACCAACAGCCCCGTCCGCCTCCTGGCGCTCGGCACCTTCGGCACCACCGGCTACACCATCGGCGCCATCGCGTACGACCTCGGCGGCGTCGTCAACCTGGAACCCGGCGCCTGGGTCAGCGGCATCGGCGCACTCATCGCCGCCGCCGCCGCACTCGGACTCCCCGGCGACCAGCCACTCCCCAACACCACAGCGGCAGGCGCCTGGCAGCGCTTCCGCAACAGCCTCGGCGCCCCGTCGGCCCCCCGCGCCAAAGCGCTCCCCGACTGGGCCGAGATCCTCATCATCGTCGTGTCGTTCGGCATCGGCCTCCAGATCTTCGCCTACGGCATCGACACCGACTACACCGAACTCTTCATCGGCTTCCTCATCACCGTCGGCTTCGGCTTCACCGCACTCCACCGGGCCGGACTCGTCTCCCGCCTCACCACGCTGACCACGAAGCACCGCAACATCACCCTCGCCGCCGCCCTCGTCGCCGCCGTCTGCTTCCCGTTCACACAGCAGAAGGAGGAATACGCGCTCATCGGCGCCAACATCCTCATCTTCGGCACCGTGGCACTCGGCCTCAACGTCGTCGTCGGCCTCGCCGGCCTCCTCGACCTCGGATACGTCGCCTTCCTCGGCGTCGGCGCCTACGCCGCCGCCCTGGTCTCCGGCTCCACCATGTCGGCCATCGGCGTCGAATTCCCCTTCTGGGCCGCCGTCCTCACCGGCGCCGCCGCCTCGCTCGTCTTCGGCGTACTCATCGGCGCACCCACACTCCGACTACGCGGCGACTACCTCGCCATCGTCACCCTCGGCTTCGGTGAAATCTTCCGCCTCACCGTCAACAACCTCAACGGCAACAGCGGCCCCGACCTCACCAACGGCTCCCAGGGCATCCCGAGCATCCCCGACCTCAACTTCTTCGGATTCGACTTCGGGCTCAAGCACGACATCCTCGGCTTCACCCTCGGCAGGTCCGCCAACTACTACCTGCTGATGCTCGTCTTCACCGCCGTAGTCGTCCTCGTCTTCCGCCGCTCCGGAGAATCCCGCATCGGCCGCGCCTGGGTCGCCATCCGCGAGGACGAGACCGCAGCCACCGCCATGGGCATCAACGCCTTCCGCCTCAAGCTGCTGGCCTTCGCCCTCGGCGCCACCCTCGCCGGCCTCGCCGGAACCGTCCAGGCACACGTCAACTACACCGTGACGCCCGAGCAGTACCAGTTCGCCGGCTCCGTACCACCCAACTCCGCATTCCTCCTCGCCGCCGTCATCCTCGGCGGCATGGGAACCCTCAGCGGACCCCTCGTCGGCGCCGCACTGCTCTACCTCATCCCGGCCAAACTGCAGTTCATGCAGGACTACCAGCTCTTCCTCTTCGGCGTCGCACTCATCCTTTTGATGCGCCTGCGCCCCGAGGGCCTGGTCGCCGACCGCAGGAAGCAGCTCGAATTCCACGAGACCGACCAGCTCGACCTACCGGAGCCACGGCAGTCCGAAGAGACCGACGCCGGCATCGCCAAGGCGGGGGCGTGACCACCATGACCACCACCACGAAGACCGCCACCACCGTCCTCGACGCGAGCGGCGTCACCATGCGCTTCGGCGGCCTCACCGCCGTACGCAACGTCGACCTCACCGTCAACGCGGGCGAGATCGTCGGCCTCATCGGCCCCAACGGCGCCGGCAAGACCACCTTCTTCAACTGCCTCACCGGCCTGTACGTCCCCACCGAGGGCAAGGTCAGCTACAAGGGCACCGTCCTGCCGCCCAAGCCCCACCTCGTCACCCAGGCAGGCATCGCCCGCACCTTCCAGAACATCCGGCTCTTCGCCAACATGACCGTCCTGGAGAACGTCCTCGTCGGACGCCACACCAGGACCAAGGAAGGCCTCTGGTCCGCCCTCCTGCGCCTCCCCGGCTTCACCAAGGCCGAGAACGCCAGCCGCGAACGCGCCATGGAACTCCTGGAGTTCATCGGCCTCGCCGACAAGGCCGACCACCTCGCGCGCAACCTCCCCTACGGAGACCAGCGCAAGCTGGAAATCGCCCGCGCCCTCGCCAGCGACCCCGGACTCCTCCTCCTCGACGAGCCCACCGCCGGCATGAACCCGCAGGAAACCCGCGTCACCGAAGAACTCATCTTCGCCATCCGCGACCAGGGCATCGCCGTTCTCGTCATCGAGCACGACATGCGGTTCATCTTCAACCTCTGCGACCGCGTCGCCGTCCTCGTCCAGGGCGAGAAACTCGTCGAAGGCACCTCCGACGTCGTCCAGAGCGACGAACGCGTCGTCGCCGCCTACCTCGGCACCCCCTTCGAAGGCGCCCCCGGCGCCGAAGAAGTCGCCGAGGTCGAAGCCGCCGAAGCAGGCGCCACCAAGACAGCCGGCAGCAGCGCCGACACCACCAGCACCGAGGAGGAGGACACCCGATGACCGCACTGCTAGAGGTCGAGGACCTCCGCGTCGCCTACGGCAAGATCGAAGCCGTCAAGGGCATCTCCTTCACCGTCGAAGCCGGCCAGGTCGTCACCCTCATCGGCACCAACGGCGCGGGCAAGACCACCACCCTGCGCACCCTCTCCGGACTCCTCAAGCCCGTCGGCGGCAACATCCTCTTCGACGGCAAACCCCTCAACAACATCCCGGCCCACAAGATCGTCTCCCTCGGCCTCGCCCACTCCCCCGAGGGACGACACATCTTCCCCCGGCTGACGATCACCGAGAACCTCCAGCTCGGCGCCTACCTCCGCAACGACAAGGCAGGCATCGAAAAGGACATCCAGCGCGCCTACGACCTCTTCCCCATCCTCGGGGAACGCCGCAAGCAGGCCGCCGGAACCCTCTCGGGCGGCGAACAGCAGATGCTCGCCATGGGCAGGGCCCTGATGTGCCAGCCCAAGCTCCTGATGCTCGACGAACCCTCCATGGGCCTCTCCCCGATCATGATGCAGAAGATCATGGAGACCATCGTCGAACTCAAGGCACAGGGCACCACCATCCTGCTCGTCGAGCAGAACGCCCAGGCCGCGCTCTCCCTCGCCGACCACGGCCACGTCATGGAGGTCGGCAAGATCGTCCTCTCCGGCACCGGCGCGGACCTCCTCCACGACGAGTCCGTCCGCAAGGCCTACCTCGGCGAGGACTGAACCCCGCCCGACCGTACGAGTAAGGCCCGCACCCCGATCGATCCGGGGTGCGGGCCTTACTCGGATACGCGCGCCTACTGGTCGCCGTCCTTCGCCGCCCGCTTCTTCTCCTCGGCATCCTCGATCAACGCCTCGGCAAGCTGCTGCATCGACAGCCGACGGTCCATCGACGTCTTCTGGATCCAACGGAACGCGGCCGGCTCCGACAGACCGTAATCCGTCTGCAGAATGCTCTTCGCGCGGTCCACCAGCTTCCGCGTCTCCAGCCGCTGCGCGAGGTCGGCGACCTCGGTCTCCAGCGCCTTCAGCTCCGCGAACCGCGACACCGCCATCTCGATGGCCGGCACCACGTCGCTCTTGCTGAACGGCTTCACCAGATACGCCATCGCTCCGGCGTCCCGCGCCCGCTCGACGAGATCGCGCTGCGAGAACGCGGTGAGCATCAGGACCGGCGCGATGGACTCCTCGGCGATCTTCTCCGCGGCAGAGATCCCGTCGAGGATCGGCATCTTCACGTCGAGGATGACCAGGTCCGGCCGGTGCTCCCGGGCGAGCTCGACGGCCTTCTGACCGTCGCCCGCCTCGCCGACGACCGCGTAGCCCTCTTCCTCCAGCATCTCTTTGAGGTCGAGACGGATGAGCGCCTCGTCCTCGGCGATGACGACGCGGGTCGTCAGCGGCGGAACGTGCGACTTGTCGTCGTCGGCTGCGGGCTGGGGCGACTCGGGGGCGGTCACTGGGGGCTCCTTGTTCAAGACAGGGGTACTGCTGCCAAGAGCCTACCTAGTTACGGTATGTTTGAGGCACGGAGGTCCTTCGGGTTCCTTCGTTTCGAAGGGGCCCCGGTAGCCCAGCGGTAGAGGCCATGGATTCAAAACCCATACAGCGTCGGTTCGAATCCGACTCGGGGCACTCCTCCTTCGATTCCAAGGTTAAGACGCCTGTTTGCGATCTTCACCCTTGTCGGTGAACGCGCCTTCGATCCTGGCGCACGCCAGCGAAGGTCGCACAAGACTCCATCGTATGGAACAGCACAATCCATCGATACGTGACGAAGCACTCGCCCTCTTGCGGAGTGGCTCCACCAATCGAGCGGTTGCAGAACTCCTCAACGTTCCTCGTGGAACAATCGGCTGGTGGCTGCACCAGGACCGCAAGCACCGCGGCGTGCAATATGAGCAGCCCACCGACTGCCCTGCATGTACGGGTCGGGGCATCGATCGCGTTGCGTACGCGTATCTACTGGGGCTCTACCTCGGCGACGGCCACATCATCTCCAAGCCCAAGCAGCACCACCTGTCGATCTTCTGCGGCGACACATGGCCCGGCCTGATCGGAGAAGCAGAATCGGCAATGCGCAGGGTGATGCCCATGCCACGCACCGGACGCCGCCAGAGAAACGGCTGCGTCGAGGTCAAGTCCTATACGAAGCACTGGACATGCGTATTCCCGCAGCACGGCCCCGGCAGGAAGCACGAGCGCCCCATCACCCTCGAACCCTGGCAGCAGGAGATCGTCGACGCCCACCCCTGGGACTTCATCCGCGGACTCATCCACTCTGACGGCTGCCGGAACATGAACTGGACGACTCGGATGGTCGGTGGCGTGCGAAAGCGGTACGAGTATCCGCGGTACTGGTTCACGAACGTCTCGGACGACATCCGGCAGCTCTACACCGACACCCTTGACAAGCTCGGCATCGAGTGGACGCACTGCACGCGCGCGGGCAAGAAGTACAACATCTCCGTCGCCCGACGGGCGTCCGTCGCTCTCATGGACGCCCACGTCGGGCCGAAGTACTGACGACCGATCTACTTCGGGCTGTCGTCCTCACCGATGTGGTGCACCCGGACCAGGTTCGTCGATCCCGGGACTCCCGGCGGGGAGCCGGCCGTGATGACCACGATGTCGCCCTTCTCGCAGCGGCCGATCTTCAGCAGTTCCTCGTCGACCTGGGCCACCATCGCGTCCGTCGATTCCACGTGCGGGCCGAGGAAGGTCTCGACGCCCCAGGTCAGGTTCAGCTGGGAGCGGGTGGCCGGGTCCGGGGTGAAGGCCAGGAGCGGGATGGGTGAGCGGTAGCGGGAGAGGCGCCTGACCGTGTCGCCGCTCTGGGTGAAGGCGACCAGGAACTTGGCGCCCAGGAAGTCGCCCATCTCGGCCGCCGCGCGGGCCACCGCGCCGCCCTGGGTGCGGGGCTTGTTGCGGTCGTTCAGGGGCGGGAGGCCCTTGGCGAGGATGTCCTCCTCGGCGGCCTCGACGATGCGGGACATCGTGCGGACCGTCTCGATGGGGTACTTGCCCACGCTGGTCTCGCCGGAGAGCATCACCGCGTCCGTGCCGTCGATGACCGCGTTGGCGACGTCGGAGGCTTCGGCGCGGGTGGGGCGGGAGTTGTCGATCATCGAGTCGAGCATCTGGGTGGCGACGATGACCGGCTTGGCGTTGCGCTTGGCGAGTTTGATCGCGCGCTTCTGGACGATCGGCACCTGCTCCAGGGGCATTTCGACGCCGAGGTCGCCGCGGGCGACCATGATGCCGTCGAAGGCGGCGACGATGCCGTCGATGTTCTCGACGGCCTGGGGCTTCTCCACCTTGGCGATGACGGGGAGGCGGCGGCCCTCCTCGTCCATGATGCGGTGGACGTCCTCGATGTCGCGCCCGCTGCGTACGAAGGAGAGGGCGATGACGTCGGCGCCGATGCGCAGGGCCCAGCGGAGGTCTTCGATGTCCTTCTCGGAGAGGGCGGGGACGGAGACGGCGACGCCGGGGAGGTTGAGGCCCTTGTGGTCGGAGACCATGCCGCCCTCGATGACGGTGGTGTGGACGCGGGGGCCGTCGACCTCGGTGACTTCGAGGGTGACTCGGCCGTCGTCGACGAGGATGCGTTCGCCGGTGGTGACGTCGGTGGCGAGGCCGTCGTAGGTGGTGCCGCAGGTGTGGCGGTCGCCTTCCATGGGTTCGACGGTGATGGTGAAGCTGTCGCCGCGTTCAAGGAGTACGGGGCCTTCGCGGAAGCGTCCGAGGCGGATCTTCGGGCCTTGAAGGTCGGCGAGGATGCCGACGCTGTGTCCGCTCTCGTCGGAGGCCTTGCGTACGTGGTGGTACCGCTCTTCGTGTTCGGCGTAGGTGCCGTGGCTGAGGTTGAGGCGGGCGATGTCCATTCCCGCTTCGACCAGTGCCTTGATCTGGTCGTATGTGTCGGTGGCGGGGCCCAGGGTGCAAACGATTTTTGCTCGGCGCATGGTTTGAGCCTAGACCTTACCTACGGGTAGTTATTTGGCCGTGCATGACGACCCAACAACCTTTGGGTGAAGGGTTATTGACAAGTGTTGAATTGTGCGGCGGGGCGCTCGGATGAGCGTTCTCTTTATAGTTTTGGCGGTGACATGGTGAAGCGAGCGTTCACCTGGGCGTAGACCGTCTGGCGTTGTGGTTCGAGGTCGAGGGCCGGGGCGGGTTCGGCGGCTGCTCCGCCGTATGCCGCGCGTCTCCGGACGCCGCCGGGTGCGACGGGCATGGCTATGGCCGGGGCGGCGTTCTCCGCGCCGAGGTCGGCGAGTTCGACCAGGGCGGTGAGGTGGGCGCCGAGGGCGTCGGCGTATTCGCGGGCGCGCTGGACGGCTTCGCGTACGGCCTGGCGGCGGGCGTTCGCGTGGGCGGGTGAGTCAGGGCGCAGGGCCCACCAGGGGCCGTTGACGCGGATCATGTCGAGGTCGGCGACGCGGGTGGTGAATTCGCCCAGTGCGGTGAAGTCGTTGAGGACGGCGGTGACATGGACGCGTCCGTGGTAGGCGCGGATTTTTTCGTCGCGGCCGCGTTGGGTGAGTTCGGGGGTGATGGAGAATGCGCCGGTTTCGAGTTTTTCGACCGCTTGTCCGTAGGACCGTGCGAGTTCGAGGACGTGGTTGTTGCGTCGGGTGAGGTCTTCGAGGGCGGCGCGGCGGTCTTTTCCGCGGGCGCTGACCGTGATGCCGATGTGGGCGGTCTCGGGGTCGACTTCGAGGCGGGCTTCGCCTCGGACGGCGACGCGGGGGTGGTCGGGGGTGCCGTAGGGCGGTGGGGTTTCGGTCATGGGTCCACTCTCGCATCCGGGTACGACAGCGGGTGGTCATCAGATCGAAACCCGCCAGGGGTGTTGCCGGGTGTGGCTCCTGGGTCATTATCTACGCGCGTTGTGCACTGCGAGAACTGAGCTGTACGAGTACTGAGCTGTATGAGAACTGAGATGTGGGAGACGAAATGCCGCTGAACCGTAGGACGTTCCTGGGCACATCGGCGGCCGCCGGTGCCGGTGTGGCGATCGTGGGTGGTTCCGCCGTTCCTGCCGCGGCCCACGGTCATGGCGATGGGCACGGCCACGGGCGTCCGCCGAAGCGGTACTCGTTCACCGTGATGGGCACCACCGATCTGCACGGGAACGTCTTCAACTGGGACTACTTCACCGACAAGGAGTTCGACGACAAGGCCCACAACGACGTCGGTCTGGCGAAGATCTCCACGCTGGTGGACCAGGTGCGCCGGGAGAAGGGCCGTCACAACACCCTGATGATCGATGCGGGTGACACGATCCAGGGCACCCAGTTGTCGTACTACTACGCCAAGGTCGATCCGATCACGGCGAAGCACGGCCCGGTGCATCCGATGGCGCAGGCGATGAATGCGATCGGCTATGACGCCGCGGCGCTCGGCAATCACGAGTTCAACTACGGCATCCCGGTGCTGCGGAAGTTCGAGGAGCAGTGCGACTTCCCGCTGCTGGGTGCGAACGCGCTGGACGCGAAGACGTTGCGGCCGGCGTTCGCCCCGTATGTCATCAAGAGGATGCGTACTCCGCACGGTCGGGATGTGAAGGTCGCGATCCTGGGTCTGACCAACCCTGGCATCGCCATCTGGGACAAGGCGAATGTCAGCGGGAAGATGGTGTTTCCCGGTCTGGAGGAGCAGGCGGCGAAGTTCGTGCCGCGGCTGCGTTCCATGGGTGCGGATGTCGTGATCGTCTCGGCGCACTCGGGCAGCAGCGGTACGTCGTCGTACGGTGATCAGATCCCGTATGTCGAGAACGCGGCGGGTCTGGTGGCCGAGCAGGTTCCGGGTATCGACGCGATCCTGGTCGGGCATGCGCATCTGGAGATCCCCGAGTACTTCGTGGAGAACAAGCAGACCGGCAAGAAGGTGGTGCTCTCGGAGCCATTGAAGTGGGGGCAGCGGCTGACGCTGTTCGACTTCGATCTGGTGTGGGAGAAGGGCCGCTGGGTGGTGGAGAAGGCGGGTTCGCGGGTGTTGAACTCCAACACCGTGGCCGAGGACCCGGAGATCACGAAGCTGCTGATGGACGAGCACGAGAAGGTCGTGGCGTACGTCAATCAGGTCATCGGCACGTCCACGGCGGCGATGACGACGGCGGAGGCGGCCTGGAAGGACGAGCCGATCATCGATCTGATCAATGTCGTCCAGGCGGAGACGGTGAAGGCGGCGCTGGCGGGTGGTGAGTACGCGGCGCTTCCCGTTCTCTCGCAGGCGTCCTGTTTCTCACGTACGGCGCAGATCCCGGCCGGGAATGTGACGATCAAGGATGCGGCGGGTCTGTACCCGTTCGAGAACACCCTTGAGGCGCGGCTGCTGACCGGTGCGCAGATCAAGGACTATCTGGAGTTCTCTGCCCGGTACTACGTGCAGACGGCGGTCGGCGCTCCGGTGGACACGGCGAAGCTGACGAACGCGGACAACACTCCGGACTACAACTACGACGCGGTGTCGGGTCTGACGTACGAGATCGACATTGCGAAGCCGAATGGTTCGCGGATCGTGAATCTGTCGTTCGAGGGGAAGCCGATCGATCCGGCGGCGCAGTTCGTGCTGGCGGTGAACAACTATCGGGCGAGCGGTGGTGGCAATTTCCCGCATGTGCCGGGTGCCAAGCAGTTGTGGGCGAACTCGGAGGAGATCCGTAACACGATCATTGCCTGGGTGCAGGCGAAGGGTTCGGTGGACGGTGCGCAGTTCGCTTCGGTGGACTGGCGTCTGACGCGGGAGGGTACGCCGGTGTTCTAGGCGTTCGCGCCTGGGTGTACTGGTGTGGGTCGGCGGCCGTCCTCTCTTTCCGGAGCGGGCGGCCGCCTTCTGTCTGTGTGTGTGGGGGCGGGTTTCAGTTGCTTTGGGCGAGGGGGATGCGGTCGGGGTCATGGGTGGGGGTGGGCGGGGTCTGGGGGGTGAGGCCGAAGGTGGTGAAGGCGGTGCGTTTCGGGAGGGGGTAGGCGTTGGTGCCGGTGAGGTTGTTGAGGATGGTGGCGCTGCGCCAGGCGGCGAGTCCGAGGTCGGGGGCGCCGACGCCGTGGGTGTGGCGTTCGGCGTTCTGTACGTAGACGTTGCCGGTGACGGTGGGGTCGAGGACGAGGCGGAACCGGTCGTCGATGCGGGGGCGTGCGGAGGTGTCGCGGCGCATGTAGGGGTCGAGGCCGGTGAGGATGCGGTCGAGGGAGCGTTCGCGGTAGCCGGTGGCGAGGATGACGGCGTCGGTGGTGAGGCGGGAGCGGGTGTTCTGCTGGGTGTGTTCGAGGTGGAGTTCGACGCGGGTGTTGGCGACGTGTCCTGCGGCGTGCAGGGAGACTCCGGGGGTGAGGGTGGCGTCGGGCCAGCCGCCGTGGAGGGTGCGGCGGTAGAGCTCGTCGTGGATGGCGGCGATGGTGTCGGCGTCGATGCCTTTGTGGAGCTGCCATTGGTGGGGGACGAGTTCGTCGCGTACGGATTCGGGCAGGGCGTGGAAGTAGCGGCTGTAGTCGGGGGTGAAGTGTTCCAGGCCGAGTTTGGAGTACTCCATGGGTGCGAAGGCTTGGGTGCGGGCGAGCCAGTGGAGCTTTTCTCGGCCTGCGGGGCGGGAGCGCAGGAGGTCGAGGAAGATTTCGGCGCCGGACTGTCCTGATCCGATGACGGTGATGTGTTCGGCGTCGAGGAGTGTTTCGCGGTGGTGGAGGTAGTCGGCGGAGTGGATGACGGGGGCGGATTCGGCTTCGGCGAGGGGTTTGATCGGGTCGGGGATGTAGGGCTCGGTGCCGATTCCGAGGGCGATGTGGCGGGTGTATGCGCGGCCGAGTGCTTCGGCTTCGCCGTCGGTGTCGAGTTGGGTGAAGTCGACTTCGAAGAGGCCGCGTTCGTTGTTCCAGCGGACGGCGTCGACCTGGTGGTTGAAGTGGAGGCCGGGGAGCTGGTCGCTGACCCAGCGGCAGTAGGCGTCGTATTCGGCGCGCTGGATGTGGAAGCGCTCGGCGAAGTAGAAGGGGAAGAGTCGGTCGCGGCTGCGCAGGTAGTTGAGGAAGGTCCAGGGGCTTGCGGGGTCGGCGAGGGTGACGAGGTCGGCTAGGAAGGGGACTTGGAGGCTGGCTCCGTCGATGAGGAGGCCGGGGTGCCAGTGGAAGGCGGGGCGCTGTTCGTAGAAGGTGGCGGTGAGGGGGTGGGGGTTGCCGGGGATGCCGTGGGCGAGAGCGGCGAGGGAGAGGTTGAAGGGGCCGATGCCGATGCCGACGAGGTCGTGTGGCCGGTCGGTCTCGGGGGTGGGCAGGTCGGTCATCGGGGGGTGCTGCCTTCTGTGAGGTCGTGGGCGAGGTGGTTGACGAGGTCGAGGAGTGTGTTGAGGTCGTCGGGGGTGGTGTGGGGGTTGAGGAGGGTGGCTTTGAGCCAGAGGCGGTTGTTTGTGTGGGCGCGGCCGAGTACGGCGTGGCCCCGGATGAGGAGGGTGCGGCGGATGGTGGCGACGGTGTTGTCGTCGGCGTCGGTGGGGCGGAAGAGGACGGTGCTGATGGTGGGGCGGTCGTAGAGGTCGAGGGTGGGGGTTTTGGCGATGAGGTCGGCGAGGTGGTGGGCGGTGGCGACGGTGTGGTCGATGAGGTCGGCGAGTCCGGTGCGGCCGAGGGCCTTGAGGGTGACGGCGATCTTGAGGGCGTCGGGGCGGCGGGTGGTGCGCAGGGAGCGGCCGAGGAGGTCGGGGAGGCCGGCTTCGGTGTCGTCGTCGGCGCTGAGGTAGGAGGCGCGGTGGTGGAGTGCGTCGAGGTGGGTGCGGTCGGGGGTGGCGAGGATGCCTGCGGATGCGGGTTGCCAGCCGAGTTTGTGCAGGTCGAGGGTGACGCTGTGGGCGCGGTCGAGGCCGTGGACCTTGCCTCGGTGGGTGGGGCTGAAGAGGAGGGGTCCGCCGTAGGCGGCGTCGATGTGGAGTTCGGCGCCGTGGGTGGTGCAGAGGTCGGCGATGTCGGCGAGCGGGTCGATCTGGCCGGTGTCGGTGGTGCCTGCGGTGGCGGTGACGAGCAGGGGGCGGTGGAGTTCGGTGAGGGCTTCGTCGAGTGCGGCGAGGTCCATGACGCCTGTGGGGGCGGGGATGACGAGGGGTGCGGGGAGGCCCAGGAGCCAGGCGGCGCGGGTGATGCTGTGGTGGGCGTTGGCGGCGCAGATGGTCTGTACGGGGCCGTTGCGTTCGCGGGCGAGGAGCAGGGCGAGTTGGTTGGCTTCGGTGCCGCCGGTGGTGACGAGTGCGTCGGGTGAGGGCTGGTGGGGGTAGATCTCGGTGGCGAGTGCGGCGGTGATGTCGGCTTCGAGGGCGGAGGCTGCGGGGGCCTGGTCCCAGGAGTCCATGGAGGGGTTGAGGGCACAGGCGGCGAGGTCCGCGGCGGCGGCGAGGGCGAGGGGTGGGGTGTGGAGGTGGGCCGCGCAGAGTGGGTCTGCGGGGTCTGCGGCGCCTTCGGCGAGGGCGCTGACGAGGGTGCGCAGTGCGTCGTGGGGGCCGGTGCCGTGGTCGGGGATGACGGGGTGGGTGGCGGTGCGCATGCGGGGGGTGACGGCGTCGGGTCCGCCTGCGGGGAGGGGGCCGTCGCGGCGGTGGGCGCCGTCGTGCAGTGCGGTGAGGACGGTGTCGATGAGGGGGCGCAGGGCGGCTGGGCCGGTGGTCGAGCCGGCGAGGGGCGGGGTGGGCATGGCTCGGTGTCCTTCTGAGGGTGCGCTCGGCGTGCGGTCACCTCAGCCTGTACGGACTCCTTGTGGTGTGCCTCGGGGGTGTGGAGATCTCAACTCGAAAGTGGGACGGATACGCTGAGAAGGACAGGTCGGCTGTCTGCTGCTGATAGCGAGATCGGGAGGCCCCGGTGGTCCGGGGCCTCCCGATCGGACGACTGCTCGTCGTGTCAGTAGTCCTCTTCTTCCGATTCCTCTTCATCGGTGGGGCGTTGAGCGGGGCGGCGATTGTAGATCAGGCTTTCGAGCGCACGCACGCTCTCGTCCAGGGTTTGCCATTCCTCATATGAGCCGAAGGGATGGAGAGTTGTGGCCCGGGACGCGGGTTCGTCCGCGAGGGTCAGGAGTGCGTTGAGGGTGGTCCTGGCGTCAACGACGGCCTGGACGAGTGCCCTTCTCTGGATGGCGAAGCGTTCACCGAGTGACAGTTCCTCATTCTCGGGCTGCTCGTTGCTTGCTTCTCGTTCTCGCGCTCTGACCGGGTCGGAGGTCAGTACCAGGCGCATCTGTGTGAGTGGCTGGACGGCAACGCCGCCTCGGTCTCTGCGTATTCTGTCAGGCTGTTCGAGGTCGACATCAGGGACGGTGTACATGCCGGACTGGTCGCGGCCGAGTGTCTGTGCGGTGGTGAATGAGTTGGCGCATTCACTATCGGGGTCGAATGCGTTGGCAGCGAAGGCGAGCTGCCACAGTCCTTCTTCGTGCTCAGCGAGTCCGGCGACGACTTGGTTGACGTCGGACCGCCAGGGCACTGTTCTACCGACTGCGGACCCTACGTTGCGTGTGATCATTTTGTCGGCGACCAGGGCGTTGCCGCCGGCCACCGCGAGGGTTTGCTGCGCGTCCCTGTCACCGGCGAGTGCCAAGGGGATGAGGGTGGTGAAGTCGTCGCACGGCACGGGTGACCAGCTGTCCATGACTCGTTTGGTCAGCACGCCGCCGTTGGCCCAGGCGTTGCGGGCCTGCTTGAGGGAGTCCGACTTCGTGCCTCGCCAGGGCAAATCAATGATCGGCCCAAGGATCTCCGCGTACCCGACAGTCTTCATGAGGCGGGTGCCCTTGATGTCCTTGGCATGCCGCTTGACCTGGTCGAAGATTTCCGGTCGGGTCAGGCTATGGGTGAGGTAGACGGCGCGCCACAGTGCCGTGCCCGGAATCCGCTGGTCGTGATAGATCTCGCGCAGGTCTTCGGGGGGCCGGTGCCCCAGTGCCAGGGCGACGATGCCGTCGAGGAGGTTCGGTCCGGCTTTGCCACCCAGGTGTACGCGTCTCAGGGCACGCGATCCGACTTCGACGTTCTGGGCGGCGGATTCCCAGGCTCTGAATTCGACGTGGACGGCGGCGAGGATGGAGCGGATCGCGTCGTCGAAGATTTCTCCGGGGGGCAGTCCCGTGTTTCCGTGGCGTCGTAGGCCGACGGCGATCTGGGCGGGGACCACGAGGGTCTGACCAAGACGCACCGACCGGTCGGCCGGCTGCTGTGGGCCCAGTCCCTTGTAGAACTCTGCGCGCAGTCCGGCCAGCGCTTCCTGCCTGCCGAGTGCCATGCGCTGGCTGAGCGGTTTTTCCGTCGCGCCGCGCCGCTGGGGCTTCTCTGCGAGAAGCAGGCGGGTGGCGGTCTCGGCGATGCGTTCGGGATCCGGGGTTTCCTGATCGGTAAGCAGGGCCCAGGCGCTGGTGAGGCGCGTAATGCCGTCGCGTACGACGAGCACGTCGATGGATTCGGTGCCGTCGGCGAATTCCAGGCGGCCGGGGTGGGCGATGACGGCTCGGGTGATCCGTCGGGACAGGATCGACTGGTCGTACGGATTCGGGTTCGCGCGGCGTGTGGCGGTGAATGTCTGCCGGAGGTGGTCCCGAAGGTGGGTGAGGTCGCGGTAGGTGTAGACGACACAGGCGTGCGGCTCCCCGTCGGGGCCGACATCGCCGTGGACTTCGGGATCACCGATCGGGAGGGCCTCCTGGCCGGTGCGTGGCTGGAGACCAGGGAAGAGTTCGGTGAGCCAGACACGGGTGTGCAGCGAGCGCAGGGTGGCGCCTTCGACGTGCTCCTCAATCAGGGCCGAGGTCTGGCCCTTCTGGGAGCGGAGCTGGGCGGCGGCGGAGGCGGGGGCGACCATGCCCCGGGCAACGGCATGCCAGGAATCCATGTCGATGGCGGTGCCCACGGAGTCGTGGCCCGCTCTGACCAGGGCTGTCCGGTCGGTGACGGAGGACAGCTCGGGAAGGCTTCGCTCGAAGCCGGAGACGGTGAATTCTTCGTCTCCGTAGAAGAAGGTGATGGTCTGCGGGCCCTGGCCCCTGTCATCCAGGCCCGCGCCTTCGTGGTCGGTCGGTTCCTGGAATCCGGTGGGGATATTCATCTGTCTCCTTCATCTGCTTGTGTTGCCCCTCCATGGAGATCAGCTTTTCCTCCAGCTGGCCTCCCGTGGTATATGGCGCTAGACTGCGAGGGCGGTCCGGGTGCCACTGGTATGTGCACCAGGTCTGCTTTCACGGACCCCGGCTGCCAGGCCGGGGTTTCGTCGTTTCGCGGTTCGATTCCACAGCGGCTCAATATCGCAGCGGCGTCTTTGCCTTGGGCAGGTAACGGCTGTACCAGTGCCACATGAAGCGCCGGTTCTCCTGCTGGGCAACGGACTGGAAGGCGGCATATGCGACCAGGTCGGCTGCCTGCAGCCAAAGAGACTCGTGCGCCGGTCGCTGCTGCGCGGGCCGGACGACGCGAGCGGGCTGAACGTCGGTATGGACCTGCCCGTAGAGAGCTTCGGTCCCGTCACCGTCCACGACGAGCGCGGCGTGCTCACCACCGGCGGCAAGCTCCCGGTCGAGCTGCCGCAGAAGCCCCTCGTACGATGCCGCCCTCGCCCTGCGCCAGTCGCCACTCACCGAGGAATGCACAGCGGTGACGGTCACTCCCGAGTGGCTCCCGATCAGGTCAAGGGCGCTCTGCGCCATGCGGTACCGGTCAAGACGGGCGGGGTTGTAACCGCCGGGCCGTCCCCGTCCGGGGATGAAGCGGGTGGCGTGGAGTTCGTAGTCGACAGGGACTCCGTGTTCGGCGAGCCATTCGGCGCGGAGGCCAAACCAGTCACGCTCAAACGCGGCTGCCTGGTGCACCGATGCGCTGACGGCCGCGTACACAGCGAGGCCTTCTCCGGGGATACCGGAGTCGTCGATGTGGATCACACGGTCGACAGGAAAATTCGCGTTGATGGCGGCGCCATCCTCTCGCTCGAATCCGACCTGAACTCAGATGTCTTGCGGCTGCACCGCTTGACCCGGGGTACGGATTCGTGCGATACGCGCTGCGTCGATCCGGAGAAGCACTCGACGGACTCTCGCTCGCCCGTCTCCGCCCATGATTCTGGTCGGAAACGTCAGCTCAAGGCTCCTGGCAGGAGCACCCAGCCATATGCCGGGCACCGTGTCACGCTCAGCCGAATGGCTCGTAACGCGTCAAGGTTAACTCGGCATCTTTCACACCGTCAATTCTCATTTTTTTTAACCCTGTTGACCTCCCGCGGCCGGAATCACGCTGCGGGAGGCCCGAGTTGGCGCAACCCGCTGGTCAGCTGCCAGTTCGCACGTTGAGGGCGCGGCGCAGGTCGTCGATCTGGTCGATGAGCTTGCGGCGCAGGGCCGGGATGAGGTCCTTGTTGTTCAGGGCCTGTTCGCCGAGGTGGAGGCTGTCGGCATCGACGGCGTACGCGGGGAAGGCGTAGCGGCCGGCGGCTTCGGCGATGGCGGGGCCGCGGCGGGCGGCGAGCCGGGTCGCCTCGGGGTAGTAGCGGGGCACGTAGTCCCGTACGAGGTCGGCCTGTTCGGGTTGCCAGAAGCCCTGGGCGGTGGCGGTGAAGAGGTAGTTGGAGAGGCTGTCGTCGTTGAACAGGGCGTGCCAGGCGGCGGCCTTGGCCTCGGGGGTGGGGAGGGCGGCCCGGCAGCGGGCGGCGCCTTCCTGTCCGGTGGCGCTGGGGTCCTGTTCGAGTTCGGCGGTGATGGCGGTTTCGTCGGTGGCGCCGAGGACGGCGAGGCGGGTGAGGATGCGCCAGCGCAGCTCGGGGTCGAGTTCGGGTCCGCCGGGCACGGTGCCGTTGGTGAGCCAGTCCTGGATGGTGTCGGGCTGGGTGGCGGCGTCGATGAGGTGGCGTACGGCGACGAGGCGCAGGCCGGGGTTGTGGCCGTCCTCGGTGCGGCGGATGAGGTCGCGGCACAGGGCGGTGAGGGTGGCGAGGGCAGCGGGGCGGTTCTCGGGGGCGAGGTAGCGGCCGGCGATCTGGGTGTCGGCGAAGGCGAGTACGCCCTGGGCGAGGGCGAGGTCGGTCTCGTGCGGGAGGTGTGCGCGGGCCGCTTCGAGGTAGGTGGTGGGGGCGAGTTCGCCGTCGCGGACCATGTCGCGGGCGGTGTTCCAGATGACGGCGCGGGTCAGCGCGTCGGGGATGCCGGACAGGTCGCGTACGACGGTGTCCCAGGACTTGGCGTCGAGGCGGACCTTGGCGTAGCTGAGGTCGCCGTCGTTGAGGACGACGAGGGCGGGGCGTCGGCCGGACAGTGCCTTGACCGTGTCGTTCTGGGGGACGTCGATCTCGAACCGGTCGCGCAGGACGAGGCGGTCGGGGCCGGGGTGGGCGTCCGGGGCGTGGTCGTATGCGCCGACGGCGATGCGGTGGGGGCGGGTGCCGTCGTGGTCGACGGTGAGGGACCACATGCCGTCGGACTCCTCGACCCGGGGGGTGAGGGTGTCGACTCCGGTGGTGCGCAGCCAGGCGTCGGCCCAGGCGTGGACGTCGCGGTCGGTGGCCGATGCGAGGTTGTCGATGAAGTCGGCGAGGGTGGCGTTGGCGAACTTGTGGCGGGCGAAGTGGGTGTTGATGCCGGCCAGGAAGTCCTTCTCGCCGAGCCAGGCGACGAGTTGGCGCAGGGCGGATGCGCCCTTGGCGTAGGAGATGCCGTCGAAGTTGAGCATCGCGGACGCGGTGTCGGGGACGGCGGCCGGGTCGGGGGCGACGGGGTGGGTGGAGGGGCGCTGGTCGGCGTCGTATCCCCAGCCCTTGCGGGCGACGCCGAAGTCGACCCAGGTGTCCGTGAATCGGGTGGCCTCGGCGAGGGTCTGGTAGCCCATGTACTCGGCGAAGGACTCGTTGAGCCAGATGTCGTCCCACCAGGCGAGGGTGACGAGGTCGCCGAACCACATGTGGGCCATCTCGTGGGCGATGACCATGCCGCGGGTCTGGCGCTCGGTGTCGGTGACGGCGGAGCGGTAGATGAACTCGTCGCGGAAGGTGACGAGTCCGGGGTTCTCCATGGCGCCCGCGTTGAACTCGGGGACGAATGCCTGGTCGTAGGAGTCGAAGGGGTAGGGCTCGTCGAACTTCTCGTGGAAGCGGTCGAAGCAGGCGCGGGTGATGTCGAGGATCTCGTCGGCGTCCGAGTCGAGGTACGGGGCCAGTGAGCGGCGGCAGTGGATGCCGAAGGGCAGTCCGGCGTGTTCGGTGGTCACGGAGTGCCAGGGGCCTGCGGCGACGGCGACGAGGTAGGTGGAGATCAGCGGGGTGGCGGCCAGGGTCCACCGGCCGTCGCCCCGGTGCTCGGCGATGCCGTTGCCGAGGACGGTCCAGCCTTCGGGGGCGGTGACGGTGAGCTCGAAGACGGATTTGAGGTCGGGCTGGTCGAACGCGGCGAAGACGCGCTGGACGTCCTCCATGAACAGTTGGGTGTAGACGTAAGTTTCGCTGTCGGTCGGGTCGGTGAAGCGGTGCATGCCTTCGCCGGTGCGGGAGTAGCGCATGGCGGCGTCGATGCGGAGTTCGTGTGCGCCGGCGGTGAGTGCGGTGAGCGGGAAGCGGTTCTCGGTGAGGTCGGCGGGGTCCAGGGGCTGTCCGTCGAGGCTGATCGAGTGCAGGGTGGCCGGCTTGAGCTCGACGAACGTGTCTCCGGCCGCGGCTGCGGTGAACTGGATGACGGTGCGGGAGTCGAAGGTCTCCTCCCCTCCGGTCAGATCGAGGTCGATCGTGTACCGGTGTACGTCGAGGAACTGGGCTCGGGTCTGCGCTTCGTCGCGCGTCAGTACGGACATGCACCCATGCTGCCGTACGGCCCGGGCGGGGCGCAGGCGGGTTCTCCCAAGGCGATCGAGGGCTCGGCGGGAAGGCTGGGCGGAAAGGATCGGTGGGTCTTTCAGGGCTAAGATTCTTACCCCTTGTGTTCTTGTACGGAGGAGTGCCCGGAATGGCGAAGAACGCGGCTTCCGCTTCCGCGAAGCGGCAGGACGCGGTGGCGTCGATCGTCGAGGACTGGCGGCGGGAGCGACCGGATCTGGATACGGCTCCGCTGGAGGTTTTCGGCCGGCTGCACCGGGCGTTTTTGCGGTACAGCGCGGCGATCTCCCGGCCGGTGGAACGCGAGGGCCTGTCGATGGCCGGGTTCGATGTGCTGACGGCGCTGCGCAGGGCAGGGGCGCCGTTCCGTCGTACGGCGGGTGAGCTGGCCGATTCCGGTTTGATCAGTTCGGCGGGGGTCACGCTGCGGATCGACCGTCTGGAGAAGGACGGGTTGATCCTGCGGGAGCGTGATGCTCAGGACCGTCGGGTGGTGCACTCGCGGCTCACGGACGAGGGTCTGTCGACGATCGACAAGTTGTTCGCGGAGCACTTGGACAACGAGCGGCGGATGCTGGCGGGGCTGACTCCCGCGGAGTGCCGGCAGCTGGCCCGGCTGCTGGAGAAGCTGGAACGGTCGGTGCTGGCGGCGCAGGAGGATGCGTAGTCGTCCCTGATCGCCGGACGGGCCCTGTGCGGCGGGACGGTCGCTCCCGATGGGCACTGCTGGGACTGCGGTGCGGCCCAGCCGTCGTTTCGCTCGCGCGTGGAGATCACGACGGACGGCGGTGCGGCAGGGATCAGCGACCGCGGCCGGCACCGCGGCATCAATGCGGACGCGATGGCACTGTCCACGGTCGGCAGTTGGACGGTCGGGGTCGTCTGCGACGGTGTGTCCATGTCGCCACGGTCGGAGCGAGCGGCCCAGGTCGCGGCCGAGGTCGGCGTGACGGTTCTGGCGGCGCGACTGCGGGAAGGTGTTCTGCCGGAGATCGCGCTCGGTGACTCCGCCAGGCGTGCGGCGCGCGCTGTTGTCGGCCTGGCGGCGTCGGCGCATGCCGCACCCGCCTGCACGTATGTCGCCGGTATCGCGGACCCGGAAGGCATCTGGAGTGCCTGGATCGGCGACAGCCGTGCCTACTGGCTGCCGGACGAAGGGCCAGGGATGGCGCTGACCGAGGACGACACGGGCCGGCACGAGGCACTCTCCGCGTGGCTGGGAGCCGACGCCGGTGAACCAGCACCGCGCATCCGGAGCTACCGGCCCTCGGTGCCCGGTCGGCTGCTGCTGTGCACCGATGGACTGTGGCGTCATCTGCCCGATGTCGCCGCACTGCGGGGCGTGCTCCCCCGCCGCCCGACCGCGTCGCCGGCCGGCAGTGACCTGCTGGAGGACACGCGGTCGATGGTCCGGTGCGCCCTTGATGCAGGCGGGCACGACAACATCACCGCGCTGCTCATCCCCGTCGCACCGGCCGCGCCCGCTGCGACCGCGACCGGCCACTAGGCAGTTTCGTTCGGATCACCCCGTGAGTGGGGTTGCCGTCAGCGCAGGAGCGGGGTGTCGGCTCTCCGGATCGGAGTCGGGGTTCCGATCTCCCTGGGTGCCGTCCACGAGGTGTTGACGAACACGGCTAATCACATTAGCTTTATGGCTATAGACATTAGCCCCGGAGGGTGGACATGACCGAGTTCTTGACGATCGGCAGCGGACAGCTCGCGTACGAAGTGACCGGCGAGGGCCCGCTGATCGTGCTGGCCCACGGCATGGGCGACAACAGGGCGGCCTACCGAGATGTGGCCTCCCGGCTCGCGGCGGCCGGACTGCGGGTCGCCGTCATGGACCAGCGCGGCCACGGTGAGTCCAGCACCGGCTGGGCGTCCTACACCCGCACCGACGCAGCGGCCGACATCCTCGCCCTGATCAGGCACCTGGGCGGCCCCGCCGTCGTCGTGGGCCACTCCTTCGCCGGCGGCGCCGCCACCATCGCCGCGGCCCAGGAGCCCGAACTGGTCAGCGCCATCGTCGAGATCAGCCCGTTCACCCGCGCACAGAAGATCAGCCCGAGCGCTCTGATGTCCCACGCCCGCTACCGCAAGGGCATGAGCCTGCTCATGGGCGCCGGCCTGCTGCGCAGCGTCGGACTGTGGAAGCGCTACCTCGACCATGCCTACCCGGGCGTCAAGCCCGCCGGCTACGCCGGCCATGTCGCCACCCTCGACGCCGACCTGCGCAGGCCCGGCCGGATGGCCGTCGTCAGCAAGATGGGCATGTCCGCGCCCACGGACGCCGGTGCCTGTCTCGACGCCATCCAGTGCCCCGCCCTGGTCATCGAGGGCACGCTCGACCCCGACTGGGCCGACCCCAGGGCCGAGGGAGAGGGCATCGTGGCCGACATGCCCGCAGGGCTCGGCCGGCTCGAGATGATCGAGGGAGCCGGCCACTACGCGCACGTCCAGTTCCCGGACGAAGTCGCCACGGCCATCCTGGCCTTCCTCAAGGTCGGCGCGCGTGGCTAGGGCAGCGCTCACCACGGATGCCGTCGTCGATGTCGCGCTGCTGATCATCGACGAAAAAGGCCCCGCCGCCCTGACCTTGTCGGCGGTGGCCGGCCGGGCAGGCGTCGCCACCCCGTCCCTCTACAAGCACGTGCGCAATCTGGCCGAGCTGCGCAGCCTCGTGTCGGCGCGGATCATGAACGAGATCGCGGACCAGGTCGGTGAGGCCGTGCTGGGCCGCTCTGCCGACGAGGCGATCCGCGCGGTCATGATGGCCTGGCGGCACTATGCGCTGCGGCACCCGCACCGCTACTCGGCGCTGATCCAGACGCCCGAGCCACGCACGGTCGAGGCCGGAACACGGCTGATCAACATCTTGCTCGCCACTTTCCGCGCGTATGGAATGGCGGACTCCGCCGCGATCCACGCAGCCCGCTGCCTGCGCGCGGCCGTCCACGGCTTCGCAGTTCTGGAGACCGAGGGCGCGTTCGGGCTCCCGGAGAAGCTGGACGAGAGTTACGACCTGTTGATCCACATGATGATCACAGGCCTGCACGCACCTCGCTGATCAGGCCAAGACGAGAGAGCTCTGACCGAACGCATCACAGAGCCGCATCATCAACGACAACCGGGCTCGGCGGGAGTATCGGGGCAGGTGGACCATATGGGGCAGACAGTGTCCGAAGCGGTGCGCGAGGCGGGGACGGGCGCGGACGTCGCACGGCGGCGGGCCGTGGGGGTCGTGCCATGGGGAGTGGCGGCGGGTGCGGTTGCCTGGTGTATCGCGGGGAGCCGGCGCGCCGCGCACATGGAGAACTACCCCTGGAACGTGTGGACTCCGATCGGTTATGGCGCGGTCAAGGGTGTGTTCCTGGGGCTGCTGGCCGGCTGGTGTGCCGTGTCGAGCCTCCGGATCGGCCGGGCGTCCTACCGGACGGAGGACAGCGGGGCTGCGCGTTTCGCCGGGCTGGTCTTCGGCGGCGGGCTGCTGGGCGGGCTGGTCCCCGGGTCGGTCCGGGACTTCATGGGTGCGCCACAGCCGCGGACCCTGTACTACTTCGACGGGCCGAGGCCCGAATCGGAGTGGTACTGGCGGCCATTGCTGTCCGAATGGCTGACCTACACGGTGCTGCCGGCACTGGGCTGCGCGGTGCTTCTGACGGTGGGTGCTCTGGTGTCCGCCCGGTCCTCGCGCCGCGAAAGCGTCGGCTGGGCGGTGCCCGCCCTGGTGGGAGCGGGACTGCTGCTCCTGCCGCACTACGCGGCCGCCGGGCTGCCCACGCCGGAGGGCAACGGGGACCATGTCAACGAGTCGGCCTCGGCCGGGCTCGTCGTCCTGGCAACGGGACTCGGTCTGCTGGTGAGTGCCTGGGTGGCGTGGTCGAGGCGCAAGCGGCCGGCCGGGCGGTCCGGCCCGTATCCGTCGCACCGGGCGGGCGAACCGCCCTCGGCTCAAGGCGAACCGCCCTCGGCTCAATGAGAGAACGAGAAGTGGAGAGCGATTACCGCCAGTCCCCCACTCCCCCGACCACCGGGAGCGCCCCCGGTGGTGACCGCCTCGGCTGTCGGCCCGCAGGGATCAGCCTCCGGCCCCGTTCACGACCCGGCGCCGGTCTCCCCGTTCGTCGCCGACTCCTCCGCGATCCGTTCATGGTGGCGGATGACCTCCGCCACGATGAAGTTCAGCAGCTTCTCCGCGAAGGCCGGATCCAGATGCGCGCTCTCCGCCAGCTGCCTCAGCCGGGCGATCTGCCGGCTCTCGCGGGCCGGGTCGGCCGGGGGGAGCTGGTGGGCGGCCTTGAGGTGGCCGACCTGCTGAGTGCACTTGAAGCGCTCGGCGAGCATATGGACAACAGCGGCGTCAATGTTGTCGATGCTCTCGCGCAGCCGGTTCAGTTCCGCGCTCACGGACTCGTCGATGTCCCTCGTGGTCATGGTCAGCGAGCTTAGACCGACCGGCAAAGGCGGGGCGGACGCCGCCCTCCATTTGCCGGTCGGTCTCAGAGGGCCGGGCCCAGGGGGGTGATCGTCGGTGGGTGTTCCGGGTCCGGGACCTGGTCGCTCCAGCCGCCCGGGACGCTGCGGCCCTGCTGATCGCGGAACCGGACCGGGGCGGTGCCGACCCGGCGGGCGAAAAGGCGGGAGAAGTACGCCGGGTCGTCGTAGCCGACGCGTCGGGCGACCGCGGCGACCGGCAGGTCGGTGGCGGCGAGGAGCTCCTTGGCGCGGCCGAGCCGGATGCCGAGGAGGTAGTCCTTCGGGCTGCAGCCCGCGCCCCGCCGCACCGCCGTGCGCAGTTCGGCGGGTGTCATTCCGTGCCGGGCCGCGTGCTCGGCGACGGAGAGCGGCTGGAAGGCGTCGCGGGCGAGGGCCTGCAGGACCGGGTCGCCGTCGGGGCTGACATCGGCGCGGGCCCGGCGCAGGGCGACGAGGAGTTCGTGCACGGCGGCGCCGGTCTCGACCTCCAGCAACGGGTTGCCGCGCCGTGCCGCGCGCACCATCCGCCCCACCGCGGCGCGGGGACCCGCCGTGTCGGCGAGCGGGACGAGCGGGCGGTCCGGTTCGATGTAGCCGAGCTCGGTGTACGTGGCGGTGGCGGGGCCGGTGAAGTCGACGAAGCTCTCGTCCCAGCCGGTGCCCGGATCGGCGCCGTAGTGGTGCGGGGTGCCGGGGGTCAGCCAGATCAGGCTGGGTGCGATGACCGGCACCCGGCGGCCGTCGGCTCCGATGAACCAGCCGCTGCCGGAGTTGATGACGACGGCCACGTGGTGGTCCAGGGTGCGCGGGCCGACCGTCGGCAGGGCGCCGTGCTGCAGCCCCACGCCCAGACAGACGAGGCCCAGCCGGTGGTGGAGCGGGCTGGGAGTGAAGAAGCGCATCCAGGTGTGGTACATCGGCCTTCCTTCCTCCCCCTTTTTTCTTCGGTGTTGGTCCGAAACAGTTCGCGTCCGAACAATTGTGTCCAAACAGCAGTGATCTTTGTCCATGGACCGGCCGCACGCCAGGGGGCAAAGGTTGGTTGCAACATTCCTCCCGGGTTCGCCCGCTCCGTGGTGCGTGCCGTCGTGCGACCCCTGGGCGGGGCGGCCCCGTGGGACCGCACGCACAGGAGAGTACGAGCACGATGGCTGACTTCACCGTGGGGGACGACCACTTCCGGCTCGACGGGAAGCCCGTACGGCTGCTGTCGGGGGCCCTGCACTATTTCCGGGTCCACGAGGCGCAGTGGGACCACCGGCTGTCGATGCTGCGCGCCATGGGTCTCAACTGTGTCGAGACATATGTGCCGTGGAATCTCCATGAGCCGCAGCCCGGCCGCTTCCGGGACGTGGCGGCGCTGGGCCGGTTCCTGGACGCGGCGCAGCGGGCCGGGCTGTGGGCGATCGTCCGCCCGGGTCCGTACATCTGTGCCGAGTGGGAGAACGGTGGTCTGCCGGCCTGGGTGACAGGGCGGTTCGGGCGACGGGTACGGACCCGTGACGAGGAGTATCTGGGCGCCGTGGAGCGGTGGTTCACGGCGCTGCTGCCGCAGGTGGTGCAGCGGCAGATCGGACGCGGCGGCCCGGTGATCATGGTTCAGGCGGAGAACGAGTACGGGAGCTACGGCACTGATCGGGTCTATCTGCAGCGGGTGGCCGGGATGCTGCGGGAGCGCGGGGTGACCGTGCCGCTGTTCACCTCCGACGGGCCGGAGGACCACATGCTCACCGGCGGCTCCGTGCCGGGGCTGCTCGCCACGGTGAACTTCGGGTCGGGTGCGCGGGAGGCGTTCGAGGTGCTGCGCCGCCATCAGCCGAAGGGGCCGCTGATGTGCATGGAGTTCTGGTGCGGGTGGTTCGAGCACTGGGGTGCTGCGCCGGCGGTACGGGATCCGGCGGAGGCCGCAAAGGCCCTGCGGGAGATTCTGGAGTGCGGGGCGTCGGTGAATGTCTACATGGCGCACGGGGGGACGAATTTTGCGGGCTGGGCGGGGGCGAACCGCTCGGGTCCGGTGCAGGACCAGGATCTTCAGCCGACGGTGACGTCGTACGACTACGATGCGCCGATCGACGAGTACGGGCGGCCGACGGAGAAGTTCTGGCTGTTCCGGAAGGTCCTGGCGGAGTTTGCGGACGGTCCGCTTCCCCAGCTGCCGCCGGAGCCGGTCGGGCCCCCGGCGCCGGTGCGGGCGGAGCTGACCGAGTGGGCGCCCCTGTCGGTGGCCCTGGAGGTGCTGGGCGACCCGGAACGGGCGGAATCCGGTGTTCCGCCGACGTTCGAGGAACTGGGCGTGGACCGGGGTCTGGTGCGGTACGAGGTCACCGTTCCGGGTTTGCGACGCCCGTACGCGCTGGGTGTGTCCGGGCTCCGGGACCGTGCGGTGGTGTATGTGAACGGCGTCCGGCAAGGTGTGCTGAGCGGCGAGAACGCCACCCTCGACGAGCCGGTGGCCGGGCCCGCGGAGGTCGAGCTGTGGGTGGAGTCGCTGGGCCGGGTCAATTACGGGCCGCGGCTGGGTGAGCCGAAGGGCATCACGGGCGGCGTCCGGCACGAACGGCAGTATCTGCACGGGGTACGGGCGCGGGGACTGCGGCTGGCCGCCTTCGAGGAGCCGGGTGCGGTGGACGCGGTGCCTTTCGGAGGGGTCGCCGAGCGGGGCCGTGCGGGGCTGTACCGGGGTTCGTTCGATTCGGCGGAGTCGGGACTCGCGGGTCTTCCGGATCACGCGGGGCTCGAACTGCCGGGCTGGACGCGCGGGTTCGTGTGGGTGAACGGTTTCTGTCTGGGCCGGTACTGGTCGGCGGGTCCGCAGCGGACACTGTATGTGCCGGGTCCGGTGCTGCGGGAGGGCGCCAACGAGGTGTGGGTGCTGGAGATGGAGGGCGCCGGGGATCCGTGGGTGGAGCTGGGTCCGGGTGTGCCCGTCCGGACGGGCACACCCGGGGGTGCTCAGAGCTGATGCGGTGGGGCCGGCCGGGGCGTCAGAGCGTGGCTGCCGCGGAGGCGATGTTGGCGGCGAACGTCGAGACCTCGCTGTACACACCCGGGTAGCCGGGCTCGGCGCAGCCCTGGCCCCAGCTGACGATGCCCACCTGGATCCAGGCTCCGGCGTTGTCCTTGCGGAACATGGGGCCGCCGGAGTCGCCCTGGCAGGTGTCCACGCCGCCCGTGTCGAGCAGCCCGGCACAGATCTCTTCGCCGGGGACGAGGTCGCTGCCGTATGCGCCCTGGCAGTCGGCGTCGGAGACGAACGGCACGGTGGCCTTCAGCAGATACCGCTGCTGGCTTCCGCCCTCGGTGGCGGCGCCCCAGCCTGCGATGGTGAAGGTGCCGTTGTTGTACGTGGTGTTGGTGGCGATCTTCAGGGTGGGCAGGTCAATGGGCTTGGCGAGCTTGATCAGCGCCCAGTCCTTGCCCATGCCGTTGTAGCCAGGGGCCTGGAGGACCTTGGTGGACTTGACCTTGATCGCGCTGGACGACTGGAGGTCGACGACGCCCGCGGTGGCGGTGATGGAGGTGTTGTTGCCCGAACCGTCCACACAGTGCGCGGCGGTGAGGACGATGTTCTTGGCGTAGAGAGCGCCGCCACAGCCCATCGACAGCCGGACCATGAACGGGAATTCACCCTGGGCGGCGCGGGTTCCGCCGACGACCGGGGTGGGGGCCGCGGACGCTCCGGCGGGCTGGAGGCTGACGGCCGCGAGGACCACCGCGGCTATGACGGAGCATCTCTTCACGGCGCGCAGAAGCTGCTTCAACGGATTGCCTTCTCTCGTGGGGGGTTCTTGTGGGGGGTTGCGCGTGGGTGTACGTGCCCTCGCCCGGGGTTCTGGCCACGGGCAGCACAGCCCCATTGGTCATGCCCCCGACAAAGACATGATTCGGATTATCGGGAAGTGATCACGACCCCCACAAGGTTCACTTTTCGGCCAAGATCACTCACGTCGTTGCGGCTACAGTGGAGACCGGTCGATCGTCGCGAATGGGGGCGGGACGTGACGGACAGCAGCCGGGACAACAGCCAGGACCACGGCCGGGGCGGCGGAAGTCCGGTCGTCCACGGCTTCCCTCATCTCGACACCGTCCGGTCCGCGATCACGGCGCTGTACCGGAGGCTGTCGTACGACGGTGTCCGCGGCTACGCCACGAGCCTCGCCCCCGCCGACGCCGCCTTCTCCGACCAGGACGATCTGTACCTCGGCGCCCAGCGGGTGGCGCGGGCCATGGTCCAGCATCTGCACCTGCCGGACGCCCGCATGATCGTCGGCTTCCGGGCGATGGAACACGCCGCCGGTGTCGAACTCGCCGCGGGGCCCGAGTACTTCATCGAACTCAACGACCGCTTCCGCACCCATCGCAGGGACATCGGCGCCGCGCTCTCGCACGAGGTCATGCATGTGCTGCTGCACCGCCTCGACCTGGAGTTCCCCGGTACGCGCGACAACGAGATCCTCACCGACACCGCGACGACGTATCTGGGCGCGGGCTGGCTGCTGCTGGACGCCTTCCGCGAGGACGCCGTCTCCAGCCAGAAGCTCGGCTATCTCACCCCGGAGGAGTTCGGATACGTCCTCGCCAAGCGGGCGTTCGCCTTCGACGAGGATCCCTCCCCGTGGTTCACGAGTCCGCAGGCCTACACGGCGTACACGAAGGGGCGGGCCCAGGCCCTCCGTGACACCCGGCAGCCGCCCCTCGCGGCGGCCGGCTGGGCGGGCCGGCACCGCTACGCCAAGGACCGGCGGTACGCCCAGGACCATCCGGGTGCGAGGGCGGCCCCGGGCCCCGACGCCCCGTACACCTTCGAGAACGGCCCGCAAGGACTCCGGGTCTCCTTCGCCTGCCCCACCTGCCACCAGCGCATCCGCGTTCCGGTACGCGGCCGGGTACGGGCCCGGTGCGGGTTGTGCCGGACGGTCCTGGACTGCAGCACCTGAAGCAACCGGGACTGCGGGAAGGGGCGGGGGAAAGCCCGCAGCAGGCGCCCGCCCCCGGAACCCCGCACCCCGAACGCCGGAGGGAATGAATGGTCAGCCTCGCCGGCGGCTGGATTTCGCCCCGTACACCGGCTGCGCCGGCTCCGCCTCCGACAGGAGCTTCCGTGCCGCTTCCCCCGCCTCGGCCGGTGCCCACCGCGCCCCCCGGTCCGCGGTGGGACCGGGGCGCCAGCCCTCCATGACCGTGATCCGGCCGGCCTCCGCCTCGAAGACCCGCCCGGTCACCCCGTCGCTCGCGGCCGAGCCGAGCCACACCACCAGCGGGGACACGTTCTCGGGGGCCATCGCGTCGAACTCCCCCTCCCCCGGCGCCGCCATCGTCTGCGCGAACGTCTGCTCGGTCATCCGGGTCCGTGCCGCCGGGGCGATCGCGTTGACCTGGACCCCGTACCGCCCCATCTCGGCGGCCGCGACGAGCGTCAGGCCCACGACGCCCGCCTTCGCAGCGGAGTAATTGCCCTGTCCGACGCTCCCGAGCAGCCCCGCGCCGGAGCTTGTGTTGACCACCCGGGCCACCGGCGCGCGGCCCGCCTTCGCCTCGGCCCGCCAGTGCGCGGCGGCATGCTTCAGTGGCAGGAAGTGGCCCTTCAGATGGACCCGCATCACCGCGTCCCAGTCGTCCTCGTCCAGATTCACCAGCATCCGGTCGCGCAGGAATCCGGCGTTGTTGACCAGCGTGTCCAGCCGCCCGAAGGTCTCCAGCGCGGCAGCGACCAGCGACGCCGCCCCCTCCGTCGTGGCGATGTCGCCCCCGTGGGCGACCGCTTCGCCGCCCGCCGCCACGATCTCGTCGACCACCTGCCGGGCCGGACCGGCCGAGCCCCCGTCCCCGCCCGGACCGACGCCGAGATCGTTGACCACGACCTTTGCCCCCTCGGCGGCGAAGGCGAGCGCGTGGGCGCGGCCGAGCCCGCGCCCGGCACCCGTCACGATCACGACGCGTCCGTCGCACAGCCCACCAACGCTTCCTCCGCCGTCTCCCCCTTCGCTTCCCCTGTCCTGTCCGTCGCTGCTTGCGGTCATCACACATCTCCTTGTTGGCGATGCGGGGGCAGGCTGCTACCTTCCACACCTAACAAATGTTTGGTGGAAAGGTAGCTGATTCGCCCATGGGTGTCTCCACCGCAAGTCCCGGCAAGGGCATCTGCCTCGTCACGGTCGACTACCCGCCAGTCAACGCGCTGCCCGTACAGGGCTGGTACGACCTCGCCGACGCCCTCCGTGCCGCGGGCCGCGATCCCGAGGTCCGCTGTGTCGTGCTGGCCGCCGCCGGGCGTGGATTCAACGCGGGCGTCGACATCAAGGAGATGCAGCGCGACACCGGTCACGCCGCCCTCATCGGCGCCAACCGCGGCTGCTACGAGGCGTTTTCGGCCGTGTACGAGTGCGAGGTCCCGGTCGTCGCCGCGGTGAACGGCTTCTGCCTCGGCGGCGGCATCGGCCTCATCGGCAACGCGGACGCGATCGTGGCGAGCGACGATGCGACATTCGGCCTGCCCGAGCTGGACCGGGGCGCGCTCGGCGCCGCCACCCATCTCGCCCGGCTCGTGCCGCAGCACCTGATGCGCGCGCTGTACTACACCTCACGCACCGCCACCGCCGCGGAACTGCACGCCCACGGCTCGGTCTGGAGAGTTGTACCGCGCGATGAACTCCTGGATACAGCAGTCGAGTTGGCGGGCGAGATCGCCCGTAAGGACGGATATCTGATCCGGCTGGCCAAGGCCGCCATCAACGGCATCGACCCGGTGGACGTACACCGCAGCTACCGCTTCGAGCAGGGCTTCACCTTCGAGGCCAATCTCAGCGGTGTCGCCGACCGCGTCCGCGACACCTTCGGCAAGGAGGCATGACCGTGACCGGAATCGATACCGGCATGAGGACCGACAAGACCATGACAGCGCAGGACGTCGTCTCCCGCCTCAGCAGCGGGATGACGATCGGCATCGGCGGCTGGGGCTCCCGCCGGAAGCCGATGGCACTGGTCCGGGCGCTGCTCCGCTCCGGGATCACCGATCTCACCGTGGTCTCGTACGGCGGCCCCGACGTCGGCCTGCTCGCCGCCGCCGGCAAGATCCGCAAACTGGTCGCCGCCTTCGCCACACTCGACTCGATCCCGCTCGAACCCCACTTCAGGGCGGCCCGCCAGCGCGGCGCGTTCGAGCTGATGGAGGTCGACGAGGCCATGTTCATGTGGGGGCTGCACGCCGCCGCGAACCGGCTGCCGTTCCTCCCCGTCCGCGCCGGTATCGGTTCGGACGTGATGCGGGTCAACCCGGGCCTGCGTACGGTCACTTCGCCGTACGCGGACGGCGAGGAGTTCGTCGCGATGCCCGCCCTGCGGATGGACGCGGCGCTGGTCCACATGAACCGCGCCGACCGGTTCGGCAACGGCCAGTACCTCGGCCCCGACCCGTACTTCGACGACCTGTTCTGCGAGGCCGCCGACAACGCGTACGTCTCCTGCGAACGCCTGGTGGAAACCGCCGAGTTGACCGAGAAGGCGGCCCCGCAGACCCTTCTCGTCAAGCGGCACTCCGTCACCGGCGTCGTCGAGACCCCGAACGGCGCGCACTTCACCTCCTGCGTCCCCGACCACCCGCGCGACGAGGCGTTCCAGAAGGCGTACGCGACCGCGGCCGCCGACCCCGACGCCTGGGCGGCCTTCAGTGACCGCTTCCTGCCCGCACAGGGCGACGAGAAGAGCTATCAGTCGGCCGTCCAGACCTGGCACGAGGAGCAGAAGTGAGCAACCGGAGCGTGACCCGGGCCGAGTACTGCGTGATCGCCTGCGCCGATGCCTGGCGCGGCAACGGGGAGGTGCTCGCCAGCCCGATGGGACTCGTCCCGTCCGTCGGCGCCCGGCTCGCCGGACGAACCTTCTCGCCCGATCTCCTGCTCACCGACGGCGAGGCGCTGATCGTCGGCCCGGACGGCACGACGGAGGGCTGGCTGCCGTACCGCCAACACCTCACCATGGTCACGGGCGGCAGGCGTCACGTGATGATGGGGGCGAGCCAGATCGACCGGTTCGGCAACCAGAACATCTCCTGCATCGGCGACTGGGAACAGCCCACCCGCCAGCTCCTCGGCGTACGCGGCGCGCCCGTCAACACCCTGAACAACCCGGTCAGTTACTGGGTGCCCAAGCACTCCACCCGGGTCTTCGTCGAGCGCGTCGACATGATCTGCGGGGTCGGTCACGACAGTGCCGCGGCGGCCGGTCCGTCGGCGACCCGCTACCACCGCATCCCGCGCGTCGTCACCGATCTCGGCGTCCTCGACTTCGCGACCCCGGACCGTTCGATGCGCCTCGCCTCACTGCACCCCGGCGTCACCGCCGACGAGGTCCGCGAGGCCACCGGCTTCGCGCTCACGATCGAGGACGACGTCCCGTACACCCGGGAGCCGACCGCCGAGGAGCTGGGCCTGATCCGCGAGGTCATCGACCCGAAGGGCACCCGGAACCGCGAGGTCAGGGTCTGATGCGGACCGCACTCACCGATCTCGTCGGCGTCCGCCACCCCGTGGTCCAGACCGGCATGGGCTGGGTCGCGGGCCCCCGCCTGGTCTCCGCCACGGCCCGCGCGGGCGCGCTCGGCATCCTGGCCTCCGCGACGATGACCGCGGAGCAGCTGCGGACAGCGGTACGGGAGGTCAAGTCCCGCACGGACGAGCCGTTCGGCGTCAATCTGCGCGCAGACGCCGGTGATGCGCGCGAGCGGGTACGGATCATCGTCGACGAGGGCGTGAAGGTGGCGTCCTTCGCGCTGGCCCCTTCGAAGGATCTCATCGCCGAGCTGAAGGACTCAGGCGTGGTCGTGATCCCGTCGATAGGTGCCCGGCGCCATGCCGAGAAGGTCGCGGCGTGGGGCGCGGACGCGGTGATCGTGCAGGGCGGCGAGGGCGGCGGCCACACCGGTGATGTGGCAACCACCGTGCTGCTGCCCCAGGTTGCCGACGCGGTGGACATCCCGGTGATCGCGGCGGGCGGCTTCCACGACGGCCGGGGCCTGGTCGCTGCGCTGGCGTACGGGGCGGCGGGCATCGCGATGGGTACGCGGTTCCTGCTGACGTCGGACTCGACCGTGCCGGACGCGGTGAAGGCCTGCTATTTGGCGGCGGGCGTCAAGGACGTAACGGTCACCACGGCGGTGGACGGGCTCCCGCACCGGATGCTGCGTACGGAGATGGTCGCCGCGCTGGAGAACGCGGGCCGGATCCGGGCGTTGGCCCAGGCGGTGCGCCGGGCGGCGGGATTCAGGCGGATCTCCAAAATCGGCTGGTCCCGGATGGTGCGCGACGGTCTCGCGATGAAGCACGGCAAGGACCTGTCCTGGAGCCAGGTCCTGCTGGCCGCCAACACCCCGATGCTCCTGAAGGCGTCCATGGTCGACGGCCGCACGGATCTGGGCGTGATGGCATCGGGCCAGGTGGCGGGCCTGATCGAGGATCTGCCCAGCTGCGCGGAGCTGGTGGAGCGGGTGATGGAGGAGGCCTACACGGCGCTGGGCGCGGTGTCGGGCGCCATGAGCCCGTCCGGTGATTGAGGAGCAGGGTGTGGCGCAGTGCAAGCCCGGGTCCGTCCGGTTGCCGTCCCGTCCTCCATCTCACCCATGGTCCGAAGGGCATGGGAGAGACCCGCTCGACGGGCTCGAAATCGCCAGCGATCGAGGACGGAGCGGTGACCGGACACATCCGGTCACCGCATGTCATCCGTACCGCTACGCGGCCCTGCGGCCACGCCCCGCCGCCGCACCACGTCCGGCCCCGGCCGCGGAACGCCCGGACCCGGCGCCGCGCGCCTCGCCACGGCCACCAGCGGCACCGGAACCAGCGCCACGAGCCGAGCCGCCCGCACCGCCGCCACGGGCGGAGGAACCCCCCGCGCCCCGGCCTTCACCGGCACCGCCCTGCCCGGCACCACCGCGCCGGCCCCGGCCGCGGCTGCCCGAGCGGAAGCCCGCGCCACCGGCCGCGGCCCCGCCCGACCGCGTGCGCGGCTTCGGCGGGGTCGGCTGGGGGACCTCGATGACGATCGCGACGCCGGACGGCTCACGGGCCCCGGTGATCCGGGTGAGTTCCTCGTCGCTGGACTTGATCCGGGTGGTCCGCGGAGCGATGCCCGCATCGGCCATCAGCCGGGTCATCTCCCGCTTCTCCTCGGGCAGTACCAGGGTGACGACGCTGCCGGACTCCCCGGCACGCGCCGTGCGCCCGCCACGGTGGAGATAGTCCTTGTGATCGGTCGGCGGGTCCACGTTCACGACCAGGTCCAGGTCGTCGACATGAATGCCGCGCGCCGCCACATTCGTCGCGACGAGTGCGGTGACCTGGCCGTTCTTGAACTGGTCCAGCGTCCGGTTGCGCTGCGGCTGCGAACGCCCGCCGTGCAGGGCGGCAGCCCGTACACCGCTGGCGAGCAGCCGCTTGGCGAAGCGGTCGGCGGCACGCTTGGTGTCCACGAACATGATCACCCGGCCGTCGCGGGCGGCGATCCTGGTGGCGACGGCCTTTTTGTCGGTCTCGTCGGCCACGTGCAGCACATGGTGCTCCATGGTGGTGACCGCGCCCGCGGACGGGTCGACCGAGTGCACGACCGGGTCGGTCAGGAACATCTTGACCAGCCGGTCGATGTTCTTGTCCAGGGTCGCGGAGAAGAGCATCCGCTGACCGTCCGGCTCGACCTGCTTGAGCAGCGCGACGACCTGCGGCATGAAGCCCATGTCCGCCATCTGGTCGGCCTCGTCGAGGACGGTGATGGCGACCTGGTCGAGGCGGCAGTCGCCGCGCTCGATGAGGTCCTTCAGCCGTCCGGGCGTGGCGACGAGCACCTCGGCGCCGCGGCGCAGCGTGCCGGACTGCTTGCTGATCGACATGCCACCGACGACGGTGGCCAGGCGCAGGTTCACGGACGTCGCGTACGGCGTCAGCGCGTCGGTGACCTGCTGGGCGAGCTCACGGGTCGGGACGAGGACCAGTGCGAGCGGGGCGCGCGGCTCCGCGCGCCGTCCGCCGGTGCGGGCCAGCAGCGCGAGGCCGAAGGCGAGGGTCTTGCCGGACCCGGTGCGGCCGCGGCCGAGGATGTCGCGGCCGGCGAGCGAGTTCGGCAGGGTGGCGCCCTGGATCGGGAACGGATCGGTGACGCCCTGCGCGGCAAGGGTTTTCAGCAGGGCTGCGGGCATGTCCAGCTCGGCGAACGCCTCGACGGCGGGCAGTGCGGGGGTCATGGTTTCGGGCAGGGCGAATTCGCCCTGCGGCGGCGTGGCCCTGCGACGGGGCGACGCCTTGCCGGATCCCTTGCCGGAACCCTTAGCGGTTGCCTTTGCCGGGGCCGTGCCGCGCCCCCTCGACGGGCGGTTGCGGGCGGGTCGGTCCTGGCGTTCGGAGCGGGTCATACGGAATTGCCCTCCTGGGGGATTCCTGAGGATTCCTAGGGATTCCTGGGAACTGCGTGGGACTGCTGGGGAGTACTGCGGGACAGCGGATGCTTCTTCGTCATGTCCCGGGACAGCACAAGCCGGGACCCGCACCTTCACGGTGCGGGCCCCGGCTGCGAGGTACGCGTCCGGCAATTAGGCCGGGACGATGTTCTCCGCCTGCGGGCCCTTCTGGCCCTGCGTGACGTCGAAGGAGACCTTCTGGCCCTCCTGGAGCTCACGGAAGCCCGAGGTGGCGATGTTGGAGTAGTGGGCGAAGACGTCGGCGCCGCCGCCGTCCTGCTCGATGAAGCCGAAGCCCTTTTCCGAGTTGAACCACTTCACGGTTCCAGTAGCCATGTCAATCTCCTAAAAGAGGTGCAGTGCCGGAAATCCGCACTTTACGAATTCCAAGTCGCCGCATTGAGCCCCATCCGGAGAAAGCCGGAAAACAATAATGCGCCTGAGGAAGCATTCCCGTCAGGCGCACATAAAGTTCATGGGTACCAAAACTGCAACTCGGCAACCGTAGCACGTTCTGCCGACCGGCGGTGGAACACGCCGCGCCGCCGGCCGGCGGATTTTTGCCCGGGCCCTTGGGGTAACTGGCCCGGAGCGAGCTCGGAACTCTGCCGAAACTTGTTCCCGGGCCCTGTCGGAGCGGTTCGGTGACCTGGTCAGTGGGCCGGCCAGGGGCCGTGGCGGGGGTCAGAGCCGTTCGATGATCGTCACGTTCGCCTGGCCGCCGCCCTCGCACATGGTCTGCAGCCCGTAGCGGCCGCCGGTGCGCTCCAGCTCGTGCAGCAGCGTCGTCATCAATTTTGTACCGGTTGCGCCGAGCGGGTGGCCAAGGGCGATCGCGCCGCCGTTGACGTTGACCTTGTCCGGGTCGGCTCCGGTTTCTTTCAGCCAGGCCAGGACGACCGGGGCGAATGCCTCGTTGATCTCGACCAGGTCGATGTCGTCGATGGTCATTCCGCTCTTTTTGAGCGCGTGCGCGGTGGCCGGGATCGGCGCCGAAAGCATGCGGATCGGGTCCTCGCCGCGCACCGACAGGTGGTGGATGCGGGCGCGCGGGGTGAGACCGTGCTCGGCCACGGCACGCTCGGAGGCGATGAGCATGGCGGCGGCCCCGTCGGAGACCTGCGAGGAGCAGGCGGCGGTGATCGTGCCGCCCTCCAGGACCGGCTTGAGGCCCGCCATCTTCTCCAGGGTGGTGTCGCGACGCGGCCCCTCGTCGATGGTGACGTCGCCGTAGGCGACGATCTCGCGCACGAAGCGGCCCTCGTCGATGGCGCGGATCGCACGCCGGTGGGAGCGGAGGGCGAACTCCTCCATGTCGCGGCGGCTGATGCCCCACTTCTCGGCGATCAGCTGGGCGCCGTGGAACTGGTTGACCGGTGCGTCGCCGTACCGGGCACGCCAGCCCTCGCTGCCCGCGTACGGGCCTCCCGTCAGGCCGAGGGGCTCGGCGGCCTGACGGGAGGCGAAGGCGATCGGGATCTGCGTCATGTTCTGCGTGCCGCCCGCGACGACGAGGTCCTGGGTGCCGGAGAGGACGCCCTGGGCGGCGAAGTGCACGGCCTGCTGGGAGGAGCCGCACTGGCGGTCGACAGTGACGCCGGGGACCTCCTCGGGCAGTCCGGCCGCCAGCCAGCAGGTGCGGGCGATGTCACCGGCCTGCGGTCCGACGGTGTCGAGGCAGCCGAAGACCACGTCCTCGACGGCCGCCGGGTCGATTCCGGTCCGCTCGACGAGGGCCTTGATGACATGGGCGCCGAGGTCGGCGGGGTGGACCGAGCCGAGTCCTCCCTTGCGCCGGCCGACCGGAGTGCGTACCGCTTCGACGATGTATGCCTCGGCCATGACTTCTGCTCCTCGGTGAGCTCGGGTGGGGTCAGGTGTCGAGGGCGATGCCGTCCAGAACCATCGAGAGGTACTGGCGGGCGATCTCCTCGGGGCTGTGCTGTCCGCCCGGCCGGTACCAGGACGCCGCGACCCAGACGGTGTCGCGGACGAAGCGGTAGGTGAGGCGGATGTCGAGGTCGGCGCGGAAGGTCTTGTCGGCGACGCCGCGTTCCAGCGTGCCGAGCCAGGCCTTCTCGAACTTCTGCTGGGAGTCGGCGAGGTACTGGAAGCGCGGCTGGGTGGCCAGGTGCCTGGACTCCTTCTGGTAGATCGCGACGGCGGCGCGGTGCCGGTCGATCTCCCGGAAGGACTCGGTGACGAGGGCCTCGATGGTCTCCCGGGGACCGAGTCCGGCGGCCAGCACCGCGTCGTACCCGTCCCAGAGTTCGGTGAGGAAGGTCGAGAGGATCTCGTCGATCATCGATTCCTTGGAATCGAAGTGGTAGTAGAGGCTGCCCGCGAGCATCCCGGCCGCGTCCGCGATCTTGCGGACGGTGGTGGCGTTGTAACCCTGCGCGGCGAACACCTCGGCGGCGGTGGCGAGCAGTTCGCGGCGACGCTCGGGCGAGGGGGTCACCTGGGGCTTCTTCTTGGTAGGCACCCGCCCATTCTCCGCCCGGCCGTCCTCCCGTCAGGCATGCCGGTTGCTGACGGAGACGACTTCGCCCGTCATGTATGAGGAGTAGCCGCTGGCGAGGAAGACGATGACGTTGGCGATCTCCCACGGCTCGGCATAGCGGCCGAATGCCTCCTTCTCGGTCAGTTCGTCGAGGAGTTCGGCGGAGGTGACCTTCACCAGGTGCGGGTGCATGGCGAGGCTGGGGGCGACGGCGTTGACGCGTACGCCGTACTCGGCGGCCTCGATCGCGGCGCACCGGGTGAGCGCCATGACGCCCGCCTTGGCGGCGGCGTAGTGGGCCTGGCCGCTCTGGGCGCGCCAGCCGACGACAGAGGCGTTGTTGACGACGATGCCGCCGCGGCCCGCCGCCTTGAGCGAGCGCAGGGCGGCCCGGGTGCAGCGGAAGGTGCCGTTCAGGGTGACGTCGAGGACCTTGGTCCACTGTTCGTCGGTCATCTCGGTGAGTTCGGCGGTGCCGCCGAGGCCGGCGTTGTTGACGACGATGTCGAGGCCGCCGTGGGTCTGTTCGGCGAGCGCGAAGAGTGCCTGGACCTGGGTCTCGTCGGTGACGTCGCAGGGCAGTGACGCGACTTGGTCCGCGCCGAACTCCTCGGCGAACGCCTGCTCGGTCTCCTTCAGCCGGCGCGCGTGCGCGTCGCCGATGACGACGCGGGCGCCCTCCTCAAGGAATTTACGGGCGGTGGCGCCGCCGATTCCGGCGCCCGCGGCTGCGGTGACGACGGCGCCGCGGCCGGCCAGCAGGCCGTGTCCGGGTACGTACTGCGGTGCGCTCACGCCCGCGCCTCCTCGGTCTCGGCCCGCGGATCCTCGACGGTCCTCGTGCTCGTACGTTAACCTACCAAACACTTGTTAGGGAAGGATGAGCCGATGCTCGATGCCCACGACACATCCGCCGGTGACGCCGGTGACCTCCCGTCCGGTCCCGTGCTGTACGAGCGCCGGGGCCCGGTCGCGTACGTGACGCTGAACCGCCCGCGCTACCGCAACGCCCAGAACTCGGCGATGACCTACGCCCTGGACGCCGCGTTCTACCGGGCCGCCGAGGACTCCGAGGTCAAGGTGGTCGTGCTGGCGGGCGCCGGTGAGCACTTCTCGGCGGGCCATGACATCGGCACGCCCGGGCGCGATGCGCATCTCTCCTTCGAGCGCAGGGCCGGCCTGTGGTGGGACCACACCGACAAGACCGGCGCGGAGAGCCGCTTCGCCCGTGAGTCGGAGGTCTATCTCGGCATGTGCAGGCGCTGGCGCGAGCTGCCGAAGCCGGTTGTCGCCTCCGTCCAGGGCGCGTGTGTGGCCGGCGGGCTGATGCTCGCCTGGATCTGCGATCTGATCGTGGCGAGCGAGGACGCCTTCTTCGCCGATCCGGTGGTGCGGATGGGTATCCCCGGTGTCGAGTACTTCGCACACCCCTGGGTGATGCCGCCCCGGATCGCGAAGGAGTTCCTGTTCACCGGCGACCGGATGAGCGCCCGCCGGGCGTACGAGGTCGGCATGGTGAACAAGGTGGTGGAGCGCGGCGAACTCGCCGGGCTCACCCATGAATTGGCGTTGCGGATCGCCGGGATGCCGCGTCTGGGGCTGGCCCTCACCAAGCGTGCGGTCAACCAGGCCGAGGACCTTCAGGGGCTGCACACCGGTATGGACTCGGTCTTCGGGCTGCACCATCTCGCCCATGCGCACAACGCGGAGACGGCGGCGGACCCGCTCGGCGGCATGGACATCGCCTCGATGAAGAAGGCGGGTGCGTGATGGATCTGTCGTACACGGCCGAGGAGGAGGCGTTCCGGGCCGAGGCGCGGCAGTGGCTGCGGGCCAACGTACCCGCCGAGCCGCTGCCGTCCCTGGAGACCGCCGAGGGCTTCGCCGCACACCGGGAGTGGGAGGCACGGCTGTACGCGGACCGCTGGTCGGTCGTCTCCTGGCCGGCCGAGTACGGCGGCCGGGGCGTCGACATCTTCCGGTGGCTGGCATTCGAGGAGGAGTACTACGCGGCGGGCGGCCCCGGCCGGGTCTCGCAGAACGGCATCAGCCTTCTCGCCCCGACGCTCTTCGACCACGCCACGGACGAGCAACGGGCCCGGGTCCTGCCGTCGATGGCGAGCGGGGAGGTGATCTGGGCGCAGGCCTGGTCCGAGCCGGAGTCGGGCTCGGACTTGGCGTCACTGCGCTCGCGGGCGGTGCGCACGGACGGCGGCTGGCTGCTCTCGGGGCAGAAGACCTGGTCTTCGCGGGCCGCGTTCGCGGACCGGGCGTTCGGCATCTTCCGTACGGATTCCGAGGCCGCGAAGCCGCACCACGGGCTGACGTATCTGATGTTCGACCTGTCGGCGCCCGGGGTTTCGGTCCGGCCGATCGGGCGGCTCGACGGCAAGCCCGCCTTCGCCGAGCTGTTCCTGGACGGGGTGTTCGTACCGGACGAGGACATCATCGGGGAGCCCGGACAGGGCTGGCGTATCGCCATGTCGACAACGGGCAACGAGCGCGGGCTGACGCTCCGCTCCCCCGGCCGCTTCCTGGCCGTCGCGGACCGGCTGGCCGGGCTGTGGCGCACTCACGGCGACCCGTCCGACACGGCGCTGCGGGACCGGGTGGCGGACGCGGTGATCGGGGCGCGCGCGTATCAGCTCTTCACCTGCGCCAACGCCTCACGCTTCGCGGCGGGGGCGGACATCGGCGCGGAGTCCAGCCTGAACAAGGTGTTCTGGTCCGAGTACGACATCGCTCTGCACGAGAGCGCGCTCGATCTGCTGGGCCCGGACGCGGAGCTGGCTGAGTCCGAGTGGGCCGAGGGGTACGTCTTCTCCCTCGCGGGCCCCATCTACGCCGGTACGAACGAGATCCAGCGCGACATCATCGCCGAGCGGCTGCTCGGCCTGCCGAAGGGACGGCGCTGATGCGTTTCCTCCTCGACGACGAGCAGCGGGAGTTCGCCCGCTCGCTGGACGCGATGCTGACCGCCTCGGACACCCCTGCGGTGGTACGCGCCTGGGCTGCCGGGAACCACGGACCGGGCAGGGGCCTGTGGGCGCGGCTGGCACAGGCGGGGGTGTTCGCCCTGGCGATACCGGAGGCGTACGAGGGCGTCGGACCGCTGCCTGTCGAACTCGCGGTCGCATTCACCGAGTTGGGGCGACATGCGGTGCCGGGGCCGGTTGTGGAGACGGTTGCGGCCGGGGTGCTGCTGGGGGGTGTGGGCGGCGCTGCGGCCAAGGAGTGGCTGCCGCGGCTGGCGTCCGGTGCGGCATCGGCGACGCTCCGGATGGACGGGTACGGGCCGTATGCGCTGGACGCGGATGCCGTGGACGCCGTGTTCACTGTGACCGGCGACGAGCTTCGGCTCGCACCCGGGCCCGGTGCGCTCAGTGTGTCGTGCGACCCGGCCCGGCGGCTGTGGCGCCCCGGGCCGGGCGGGGAGCTGCTCGCATCCGGGCCCCGGGTGGCGCGGGCCGCGGGGCGGGCCGCTCGGTGGGCGGCGTTCGCCACGGCCGCGCAGGCGCTCGGCACGGGCGAGGCGCTGCTGCGGGCCACGGTCGCGTATGTGAAGCAGCGCACCCAGTTCGGTACGGCGATCGGCTCCTTCCAGGCGGTCAAGCACCGGCTCTCGGACACGTTGATCGGGCTGGAGTTCGCCCGCCCGCTGCTGTACGGGGCGGCGCTCGCGCTCGCCGGGGAGGCGCCGGACGCCGGTGCCGAGGTGGCGGCGGCCAAGGTGACGGCGGGCGAGGCGGGGTACGCGGCGGCGCGGGCGGCACTGCAGTTGCACGGTGCGGTGGGGTACACGCAGGAGCTGGACCTGTCGCTGTGGCTGCGCAAGGCCCGGCCGCTGCGGGACGCGTGGGGGACGCCGGGGGCCTGCCGGGCGCGGGTGCTCGCCGACGGGCCGGCCGTGTCTGCCGCCCGGCCCCCTGTGTCAGAGGATTTCGCTCAGTGAGCCGTCGTCGTTGCCCCTTCGGAAGGTGCGCAGCGGGTGACCGGGGCGCCATACCTGGATGACCAGGGTGTCGCCGCCCTCGAGACCGGTGCGTACCACCTCGGTGAGCTCCACCCGGAAGAGATGGAAAGGTTCCGGCGGCTTCACCTCCTCGATGAAGCGGGCCAGCACGGCGGGGTCGGTCACCTCCGCCGCGCGGCCGGAGAGCCGGACGTCCCCGTCGGCCATCTCGGCGTCCGGTCCCGGATTGGCCTGCACCGCGAACCGCGGATCGCGCTGCAGGTCCAGCGCCTTGCGCGAGTTCGGCATCATGCCGAGGAACGGCTCACCCAGCCGGAAATCCACTTCGAGGCCGGTCACGCGCGGCGATCCGTCCTTGCGCAGGGTCGCCAGGACGTGGTGCTTGTACTGCTGGAAGCGGGTCCGGACGGTGTCGGCGAAGGCCGGCTCCGCCGACTGGAACTCTTCCCAGGAACTCGATGTCATGCGTCCATGGAACCCTGGAATCCCGACATCTTCTGTCCGCTTTTCCCGGCCGTACCCGATCGGCCGCACAACGTCCGGGCTCCCTCCATCCGCCGGGTGCCCGTCATCCGTCCGACAGGGTGACCACCAGCGCCCACCCCTGCGTCCGCAGCACCCCCGGCGATTCCCCTTGCGCCAACAACGCGTCGTAGCGGTCGAGTTCGATGTCCTGGCCGTCGACCACCGCACCGTCCTCCAGCGCGACCGCCAGAACCGCCCCGCCCTCGGGCACCGACAGCCGGACGGTGCCGCGCACCACCGCGACCTCCGCGCTCGTACGCTCCCTGCGGTACATCACATTGAAGTTCACGACCGGGCCGCCGAGCAGCCGGCCCTCCGTCTCCAGGTCACCGGGGAAGTCGTGCGGCCAGTACTGCTCGTCGACGATGTGGTGCTCGCCGCCCACCATGAGGTCCATCCCGGCGCCCTCGACCACGGTCAGCGTGCGGTCGACCCCGGGGAACGAGGAGAACGGCCCGTCCCGGGACACATCGGCGAGGCTGACCCGCCAGTCGAAGGCGTCCAGCGGCGCACCCTCAGGGTACGCCGCGATCTCCCGGGTGACTCCCCCGCCGTTCTTCCAGGGCGTGGCCGTGCGGTCGGCCGCCCGCAGCACCCGGGCGGTCATTCGACGATCCTCTGCGCCCGGGCGGCGGCCAGCCACCGCGGGAATTCGGCGACCAGCCGGTCGTACAGTTCGGCGTCCGGGACCTTGCGCGGGTCGGGTCCGGCGTGGAAGAAGCCGGCGTTGTCTATGGGGCGCTTGGCGGGTACGGCCAGTTCGTCGAGCTTGTGCAGGAAGTCGAACTGCGTACTCCGCTTGTTGCCGAAGCCGATGAACTGCCAGAACAGTGGCAGTTTCGCCGCCTTGCACAAATAGCGTTCCGCCGCGTGCTTGCTGATCGGGCCGCCGTCCGTCTGGAAGACGACGAGCGCGGGGGCGGTCGAGCCGCTGTCGATGTAGTGGTCGATGACGGCGTCCATGGCCAGGTGGTAGCTGGTCTTCCCCATGTGCCCCAGGCCTGCCACGATCGCGTCGACCCGGCCGCGGTGGTTGTCCAGGGTGATGTCGGTGACGGCGTCGACATCGGTGGAGAAGAAGACGACCGGTACGCGGCCGTCGTCGTCCAGATGTGCCGAAAGTCCCAGCACCCGGTCGGCCAGGGCCTGGACGCTGCCGTCCTTGTAGTACTCCTTCATGGAGCCGGAGTAGTCGAGCACCAGGTAGACCGCCGCGCGCTCCCCGCTCATGCCGTGCTTCGTCAGCGGGGCGGAGGCGCTCTTGTAGAGGCTGACCAGCGCGGGTGCTGTCTCCTCGATCTTGCGGAGGCTGATGGCCGGACGTGTTGCGGCGGACGGGTCGGCCATACGGATTCTCCGGTCCTCGACATGTCGGAACCCTGAGCGTAAGGCACCCGGATATACCCGGGTCGGCGGTGTTCGCTATCTTGATCGCCGCCGTCCCCACCGGCCGCTCGTGTCCGCCCACCCGTGAAGGAGCCTGCCGTGGAGGCCGCGATCACCACTTGTTATCGCCATCCGTCGTACGAGACGTATGTGAGCTGCACCCGCTGTGAACGGTTCATCTGCCCCGACTGCATGCGTGAGGCCGCTGTCGGTCACCACTGCGTGGAGTGCGTGAAGGAGGGGCAGCGTTCGGTCCGGCAGGCGCGCACGGTGTTCGGCGGTGCCGTGTCGAGGACCGCGGTGCCGCTCGTCACGTACGTGCTGATGGGCCTGAACATCCTGGCGTATCTGGGTGAGTTGGTCCGTCCGGGGATCGTCGACCGGTTCGCGATGCTCGGCGCGGGGGTGAACGGCCCGGACGGAGGCCGGTACGTCTACGAAGCCGGGGGCTTCCCCGGCTTCGATGTGATCGGTGTGGTGGACGGCGAGTGGTACCGGCTGCTGACCGGGGCCTTCCTGCATCTCCCGCCGGACGGGTCGTCCTTCGGCTCGCTGCCGTTCGGGGTACTGCACATCCTCTTCAACATGTACGCGCTGTGGAATCTGGGCCGGGTCGTCGAGGAGCAGCTGGGCCGGGCCCGCTACCTCGCGCTGTATCTGCTGTCCGCGCTGGGCGGTTCGGTCCTGGTGTATCTGATCGCGCCGTTCGACGACACGGTGGGTGCCTCGGGTGCGATCTTCGGTCTCGGCGCGGCGTTCTACGTCATCAACCGGCGCCTGGGACGCGACATGCAGGCGGTGAACCGGTTCATGGCCGGGTTCCTGATCTGGATGCTGATCTCGGCCGGATTCACCTCATGGCAGGGCCACTTGGGCGGGCTGCTGACGGGTGGCATCGTCACGGTCGCGTACGCGTACGCCCCGGCGAAGCAGCGTACGACGATCCAGGCCGCCGCGGGTGTGGTACTGCTCGCCGTACTGGTGCTGCTGGTGGTGCTCAAGACGTCCGCGCTGACGGGCTGAGAGCCTGCGCCCGTCCCCGGAACGCGCCACGGCGCCTGCCGAATCGTCCGGTCGGGGACGGGCAGGCGCCGCGTTCAGTTCCGTACGCCGTTGTACGGGACGTCTTGTGTGCCGTGATCAGACCATCAGGGAACGGTCCGTCGGGCGGATCGGGGCCGGCAGTGCGCTGGCCCCGGTCAGGAAACGGTCCACGCCACGCGCCGCGGAGCGGCCCTCGGCGATGGCCCACACGATGAGGGACTGGCCGCGGCCCGCGTCACCGGCGACGAACACACCGTCGACGTTGGTGGCGAAGTCCGCGTCGCGCGCGACGTTGCCACGTCCGTCGAGCTCCAGGCCGAACTGCTGGACCAGACCGTTGGTCTGGTCGGTGCCGGTGAAGCCCATGGCGAGCGTGACCAGCTGCGCCGGGATCCGCCGCTCGGTGCCGGGCTTCTGCTCCAGCTTACCGTCCTTGAACTCCACCTCGACGAGGTGCAGGGCCTGGACGTTGCCGACGGTCTGTCCCTCTTCGGGGGCGGAGCCCTCGAAGTGGGTGGTGGAGACGGAGTAGACCCGCTCGCCGCCCTCCTCGTGCGCGGAGGTGACCTTGTAGAGCATCGGGAAGGTCGGCCAGGGCTGGTCGGCGTTCCGGTCCTCGCCCGGCCGCGGCATGATCTCCAGCTGGGTGACGGAGAGCGCGCCCTGGCGGTGGGCGGTGCCGACGCAGTCGGCGCCGGTGTCGCCGCCGCCGATGACGACGACATGCTTGCCCTCGGCGGTGATCGGGGAGACCGTCAGATCGCCCTCCTGCACCTTGTTGGCGAGCGGCAGGTACTCCATGGCGAAGTGCACGCCGTTCAGCTCACGGCCCGGGACGGGCAGATCTCGGGAGACGGTGGCACCGGCGGCGATGACGACCGCGTCGTACCGGCGGCGGAGCTTGGCGGCGTCGATGTCCTTGCCGATCTCCACCTCCGTACGGAACTTGGTGCCTTCCGCGCGCATCTGCTCGATGCGGCGGTTGATGTGCGACTTCTCCATCTTGAACTCGGGGATGCCGTACCGGAGAAGACCTCCGATGCGGTCCGCGCGCTCGAAGACGGCGACCGTGTGCCCGGCCCGGGTCAGCTGCTGGGCCGCGGCGAGACCCGCCGGGCCCGAGCCGATGACGGCGACGGTCTTGCCGGAGAGCCGCTCGGGCGGCTGCGGGGTGACGTCGCCGCTGTCCCACGCCTTGTCGATGATGGAGACTTCGACGTTCTTGATGGTGACGGCCGGCTGGTTGATGCCGAGCACACACGCCGACTCGCACGGGGCCGGGCAGAGCCGCCCGGTGAACTCCGGGAAGTTGTTCGTGGCGTGCAGGCGTTCGGACGCCGCAGTCCAGTCCTCACGGTAGGCGTAGTCGTTCCACTCGGGGATGAGGTTTCCGAGCGGGCAGCCGTTGTGGCAGAACGGGATGCCGCAGTCCATGCAGCGGCCGGCCTGCTTGCTGATGATCGGGAGCAGCGAGCCCGGAACGTAGACCTCGTTCCAGTCCTTGACGCGCTCTCCCACGGGGCGGGTCTTGGCGACCTCGCGCCCGGTGGTCAGGAAGCCCTTGGGGTCAGCCATTGGTCGCCGCCTCCATCATCTTCTCGGTGGTCTCCTGTTCGGAGAGACCGGCGAGCTCAGCGGCGTCCTTGGCGGCGAGCACTGCCTTGTAGGTGGACGGGATGATCTTGCTGAAGCGGGAGACACCGCCGTCGGCGCCGTCCCACTCGGCAAGCAGCTTCTCGGCGACCGTGGAGCCGGTCTCCTCCTGGTGGCGGCGCACCACATCGTGCAGCCACTGCTTGTCGGTGTCGGAGAGTTCCTCGATCGCACCGAGGTTGCCGACGTTGACGTTGTCGCGGTCCAGATCGATGACGTACGCGACACCGCCCGACATACCTGCGGCGAAGTTGCGTCCGGTCTCGCCGAGCACGACGGCGTGACCGCCGGTCATGTACTCGCAGCCGTGGTCGCCCACGCCTTCCGAGACGACCGTCGCGCCGGAGTTGCGGACGCAGAACCGCTCGCCGGTCCGGCCGCGGAGGAACAGCTCGCCGCCGGTGGCACCGTAGGCGATGGTGTTGCCCGCGATGGTGGAGTACTCGGCGAGGTGGTCGGCGCCACGGTCCGGGCGGACGATGACGCGGCCGCCGGAGAGGCCCTTGCCGACGTAGTCGTTGGCGTCGCCCTCCAGGCGCAGCGTCACACCGCTCGGCAGGAACGCGCCGAACGACTGGCCGGCGGAGCCGGTGAAGGTGACGTCGATGGTGTCCTGCGGCAGACCGGCGCCGCCGAACTTCTTCGTCACCTCGTGGCCGAGCATGGTGCCGACGGTCCGGTTGATGTTCCGGATCGCGATCTGGGCCCGGACCGGCTGGGCGGCCTCGGCGCTCTGGGCGTTCAGGGCGTCGGCGGCGAGCTTGATCAGCTCGTTGTCGAGGGCCTTGGCGAGACCGTGGTCCTGCTCGACCAGCTGGTGCCGGACGGCACCTTCGGGCAGCTCGGGAACGTAGAACAGCGGCTCCAGGTCGAGGCCCTGCGCCTTCCAGTGCGTGATCGCACGGTCGGTGTCGAGCAGCTCGGCGTGGCCGACGGCCTCTTCGATCGTACGGAAGCCCAGCTCGGCGAGGAGCTCACGGACTTCCTCAGCGATGAACTCGAAGAAGTTGACGACGTACTCGGCCTTGCCTGCGAACCGACTCCGCAGGACCGGGTTCTGGGTGGCGATGCCGACCGGGCAGGTGTCCAGGTGGCAGACGCGCATCATGACGCAGCCGGAGACGACGAGCGGCGCGGTCGCGAAACCGAACTCCTCGGCGCCCAGCAGTGCGGCGATGACGACGTCGCGGCCGGTCTTCAGCTGTCCGTCGGTCTGCACGACGATGCGGTCGCGCAGGCCGTTGAGCAGCAGGGTCTGCTGAGTCTCGGCGAGGCCGAGCTCCCAGGGGCCGCCCGCGTGCTTCAGCGAGGTGAGCGGGGAGGCACCCGTTCCGCCGTCGTGACCGGAGATCAGGACGACGTCCGCGTGCGCCTTGGAGACACCCGCGGCGACCGTGCCGACGCCGACCTCGGAGACCAGCTTCACGTGGATGCGGGCCGCCGGGTTGGCGTTCTTGAGGTCGTGGATCAGCTGAGCCAGGTCCTCGATGGAGTAGATGTCGTGGTGCGGCGGCGGGGAGATCAGACCGACACCCGGGGTGGAGTGCCGGGTCTTGGCGACCCACGGGTAGACCTTGTGGCCGGGCAGCTGGCCGCCCTCGCCGGGCTTGGCACCCTGCGCCATCTTGATCTGGATGTCGTCCGCGTTGACCAGGTACTCGCTGGTCACACCGAAGCGGCCGGAGGCGACCTGCTTGATGGACGAGCGGCGCGCCGGGTCGTACAGCCGGTCGGCGTCCTCGCCGCCCTCACCGGTGTTGGACTTGCCGCCCAGCTGGTTCATGGCGATGGCGAGGGTCTCGTGCGCCTCACGGGAGATCGAGCCGTACGACATGGCGCCGGTGGAGAACCGCTTGACGATGTCGCAGACGGACTCGACCTCGTCGATCGAGATCGCCTCGCGGTCGCTCTTGCCGTTCTCATTGGTCTTCAGGGCGAACAGACCACGCAGCGTCATCAGACGCTCGGACTGCTCGTTCACCCGGTCCGTGTACTTCTTGAAGATGTCGTACCGCTTGTTGCGCGTGGCGTGCTGGAGGCGGAAGACCGTCTCCGGGTCGAACAGGTGCGGCTCGCCCTCGCGGCGCCACTGGTACTCGCCGCCGATCTCCAGCGCGCGGTGCGAGGCGGAGATACCGGAGGCGGGGTAGCCCTTGGCGTGCCGGGTGGCGACCTCCTTGGCGACGACGTCGAGTCCGGCGCCGCCGATCTTGGTCGCGGTGCCGTTGAAGTACTTCGCGACGAAGTCCTCGTCCAGGCCGACGGCCTCGAAGACCTGGGCACCGCGGTAGGAGGCGACGGTCGAGATGCCCATCTTGGACATGACCTTCAGGACGCCCTTGCCGAGCGCGTAGATCAGGTTCCGGATGGCCTTCTCGGGCTCGATGCCCTCGATGAACGTACCGGCGCGGACCAGGTCCTCGACGGACTCCATCGCCAGGTACGGGTTGACCGCGGCGGCGCCGTAGCCGATCAGCAGCGCGACGTGGTGGACCTCGCGGACGTCCCCGGCCTCGACCAGCAGACCCACCTGGGTGCGCTGCTTGGTACGGATGAGGTGGTGGTGGACGGCCGAGGTGAGCAGCAGCGACGGGATCGGTGCGTGCTCGGCGTCGGAGTGCCGGTCGGACAGGACGATCAGGCGGGCGCCGTCCTCTATGGCGGCGTCGACCTCGGTACAGATCCGCTCTATCCGCGCCGCGAGGGCATCGCCGCCACCGCCGACCCGGTAGAGACCGGAGAGCGTGGCGGCCTTCATGCCCGGCATGTCGCCGTCGGCATTGATGTGTATCAGCTTGGCCAGCTCGTCGTTGTCGATCACCGGGAACGGCAGCGTGACGCTGCGGCACGACGCGGCGGTCGGCTCCAGCAGGTTGCCCTGCGGGCCGAGCGTGGAGCGCAGCGAGGTGACGAGCTCCTCGCGGATGGCGTCCAGCGGCGGGTTGGTGACCTGCGCGAACAGCTGGGTGAAGTAGTCGAAGAGCAGCCGCGGACGCTCGGAGAGGGCGGCGATCGGCGAGTCCGTACCCATGGAGCCGAGCGGCTCGCCGGCGGTGCGGGCCATCGGCGCGAGGATGACGCGGAGCTCTTCCTCGGTGTAGCCGAAGGTCTGCTGGCGGCGGGTGACGGAGGCGTGCGTGTGCACGATGTGCTCGCGCTCGGGGAGGTCCTCCAGCTCGATCTCGCCGGCCTCCAGCCACTCCTGGTACGGCTGCTCGGCGGCGAGGCCGGCCTTGATCTCGTCGTCCTCGATGATGCGGCCCTCGGCCGTGTCGACGAGGAACATCCTGCCGGGCTGGAGGCGGCCCTTGCGGACGACCTTCGCGGGGTCGATGTCCAGGACGCCGACCTCGGAGGAGAGCACGACGAGGCCGTCGTCGGTGACCCAGTAGCGGCCGGGGCGCAGACCGTTGCGGTCCAGGACCGCACCGACCTGGGTGCCGTCGGTGAAGGTGACGCAGGCCGGGCCGTCCCAGGGCTCCATCATCGTGGAGTGGTACTGGTAGAAGGCGCGGCGGGACGGGTCCATGGAGTCGTGGTTCTCCCACGCCTCGGGGACCATCATCAGCACCGAGTGCGGCAGCGAGCGGCCGCCGAGGTGGAGCAGCTCCAGGACCTCGTCGAAGGAGGCGGAGTCGGAGGCGTCCGGGGTGCAGACGGGGAAGATCCGGTCCAGCTGCGCAGCCCCGAAGAGGCTGGAGGCGAGCTGGGACTCGCGGGCCTTCATCCAGTTGCGGTTGCCCTTGACCGTGTTGATCTCGCCGTTGTGGGCGACGAAGCGGTACGGGTGGGCGAGCGGCCAGCTCGGGAAGGTGTTCGTGGAGAAGCGCGAGTGGACCAGTGCGACGGCGGTGGCGAAGCGGCGGTCGGAGAGGTCCGGGAAGAACGGCTCCAGCTGCCCTGTGGTGAGCATGCCCTTGTAGACGATCGTGCGGGCGGACAGCGAGGGGAAGTACACCCCGGCCTCCCGCTCGGCGCGCTTGCGCAGTACGAAGGCCTTGCGGTCGAGCGCGATGCCGGTGCTCTCGCCGTCCGCGACGAAGAGTTGGCGGAACTCGGGCATGGTGGCGCGGGCGCCGTTGCCGAGGATGTCCGGGGTGACCGGGACCTCGCGCCAGCCGAGGACCTTGAGGCCCTCCTCGGCGGAGATCTTCTCCAGCTTCCGCACGGCCTCGGTGGAGTCGTCCGCGGGCAGGAAGGCGATTCCGACGGCGTAGGCACCGGCCTCGGGGAGGTCGAAGGCGACCTCGTCGCGGAGGAAGGCGTCGGGGACCTGGAGGAGGATTCCGGCGCCGTCGCCGGAGTCGGGCTCGGATCCGGTGGCACCGCGGTGTTCGAGGTTGCGCAGTACGGTCAGCGCCTGCTCGACCAGCTCATGGCTGGCCACACCGGTCAGAGTGGCCACGAACCCGACGCCACAGGCGTCGTGCTCGTTACGGGGGTCGTACATCCCCTGCTGGGCGGGGCGACCGTCCATGGGCGACCAGGCGTCGGTACGCATCGGCTCTCCCGTCGTCGTCGTGGCATATGCAGTGCCGAGGGACGACGTTGGCCCTCTGCGAAATTTCGTGCGGGTTACATGATGGGCGGCTTCTCAAGAAGCGGATAGCCCGTTCCAACATGCGGACACCGTGTGAGGCGGTGAGGGTGGGTCGCAGTCGGAGGATCGGCGCCCAGGGGGACCGCAGAGAGCAGGCGTCGTTGCCTGCGGTGTCTACGGCTCATGCCCAGCGGCAAAGGAAACGAAACCGCCAGGTAACGGCTAATTATGTGCAGCCTTGTATAGAGACTCATTTTACGCCGGGTGAAGCCATCAGCCCAGAGGCGGATGCCAAGACGTACATCACACGGATGGCGGACGCGTTACGGAAATAGGCCCGTCCGGCATCTGGAGGACAGAGCCTTCAGCCGGACGGGCCCGATGTCATGCTCTCGCCCAGGAGCCCTAGCTTCCGACGGCCACACCGAACAGCGTGCCCAGACCGTAGGTGATCGCCGCCGCGGCCCCGCCCAGCACCAGCTGACGCAGCCCGCTGTACAGCCAGCTGCGCGCCGTCACCCTGGCCACCACCGCGCCGCAGGCGAACAGCCCGACCAGCGCGAGCAGCACGGCCGGCCACAGCGCACTCGCACCGAGCAGGTACGGCAGCACGGGCAGCAGGGCCCCCAGCGCGAACGCGCCGAACGACGACACGGCGGCGACGAGCGGCGAGGGCAGATCGCCCGGGTCGATGCCGAGCTCCTCGCGGGCGTGGATCTCCAGGGCCTGCTCCGGGTCGCGCGACAGCTGCCGTGCGACCTCGCGGGCGAGCTCGGGCTCGACGCCACGGGACTCGTAGAGCTCGGCGAGCTCCCGTTCCTCGTCCTTGGGATGCTTACGCAACTCGCGCCGCTCGACGTCGAGTTCGGCCTCGACGAGCTCGCGCTGCGAGGCGACGGAGGTGTATTCGCCGGCCGCCATGGAGAACGCACCGGCGGCCAGGCCCGCCAGACCGGTGATCACAATCGTCTGCTGGGAGACGGCACCGCCCGCGACGCCGGTCATCAGCGCAAGGTTGGAGACCAGCCCGTCCATGGCACCGAACACCGCCGGGCGCAGCCAGCCGCCGTTCACATCGCGGTGGCTGTGGTTGTCGCGGTGCGCCTCGTGCAGTACGGCGTCGGTCTCGATGATGGACACAGCTCTCCCCTTCTCCGGCAGCGGGTTTCACGCGCTCCGCCCCCGCTCAACACCATCGAAAGTACGCACGAAAAAGGTCCCCCGCCAGCAAGGCAGGCCGTACTTACCTGCCCCTGTGACCAGGTAAGTACGGCCTGGCTTACCGCCTCTGAGCCGTCATCCGACTGGCCCTTTTGTTGCGATTATCGGCCTCTGTCGGGGCTCCGCGTGGCACAGATCGAGCAGGTACGAGAACTGGCTCGGTGTGAGCGAAGGGTCGACGCGGTGGAGTTGATTGCAGGAAATCCGGCAGAGCCGCGGACGGGCGGTACGGAGGCGGCGGGGCGGGGCGGCACGGGCCGGGGCGAGGTGTCGCGGGGAGACCTGGGCGACCGGGCCCGGGGCTCCCTGCTCGGTCTCGCGGTCGGTGACGCGCTGGGCGCACCGGCGGAGAATCTGCGGCCGTCCGAGATCCGTCGTCGCTGGGGCCGGATCGAGGGCTTCGTCAGCGACGACCCCGCGGGTACGGACGACACGGAGTACGCGATCTTCTCCGGGCTGCTGCTCGCCCGGCACGGTTCCGCGCTGACCGTCACCCATGTGGAGCGGGCCTGGCATCTGTGGATCGCCGACCTGGACGAGGGGCCGTTCCGCGGCGCCGGGTTCAGTGAGCGGGGCACCCTGGAGAATCTGCGCCGGGGCCTCGCCGCCCCGATCTCCGCCCAGCACCGGCATGCCTGGAGCGACGGCCTGGCGATGCGGGCGGCGCCGTTCGGCGTCTTCGCTGCGGGCCGGCCGGACGAGGCGGCGCGGCTGGTCGCGGTGGACGGGCGGGTCAGCCATGACGGGGAAGGCATCTACGGCGGCCAGGCGGTGGCGGCCGGGGTGGCCGCTGCGATGGTGGGTGCCGGGGTCGCGTCGGTGATCGCCGCCGCGCTGTCCGTCGTTCCCATGGACTCCTGGACAGCACGCTCGCTGCGACGCGCGGTGGCGGCCGCACAGCGCACGTACCCCGACCGGCTGACCAGGGAACGCGCGGTGCGCTCCGCGGTCGTCGTCGGCGGCTATCCGTGGACGGACCTGGCGCCCGAGGCGGTCGGTCTGGCCTTCGGCGCGTTCGCGGCGGCGCGCGGCGACTTCCGTACGGCGGTGCTGACCGCGGTCAACATGGGCCGCGACGCGGACACGACGGCCGCGGTGGCGGGGGCCCTGGCCGGCGCCCTGCACGGGGCGTCCGCGATTCCGCGGCACTGGGGGGAGGCGATCGGCCCGGTCCGGGGCAGCTGCCTGCCGTCGATGCGGGGCTACCACGTCCTGGACATCGCGGAGTTGCTCACCCCGGACGACGCGGACGAGGTGTACAAGGGCGCGCGGGACGACGCCGGTGCGCCGGAGGGCGACCCGGCGCGGGACACCGGCACCGGCGCATTGCCCGGGCGGCCGCCCGCCTCCCCCATCACGGGCGGAACGGTGGTGGAGTGATGACCACCGCACGCGGCACCCAGCAGGACCCCCACCGGGACGCCCCGCACGACGCCTCCCGTATCCCCACCCGTCCCGCCCCCGGGCACAGGGCCCGGATCGAGGGGCTGTTGCTCGGGCTCGCCTCCGGGGACGCCGCCGGGTGGCCGGCCGCGCGGCACCGGGCGGCCAGGATGCCCGAGTGGACCCGGCGCCTCACCCGGGAGCTCGACACCTTCGCCGAGCAGAACGCCACGACCACGCTGCCCGTACCCATCGCGCTCAACCAGCCGCCCGAACCCCTGCGCCTCGGGCCCTCCGACGACGCCGAATGGGCGGCGTTCGCCGCCGGGACCGTGCTCACCTCGGCGGCCGGTCCGCTGCACGGACTGTCCCCCGAACGCCGGATGCGGGCCGCCATCGACGTCGCCTGGAACGCTCTGGCGGCCGAGGTCGCCGCGGCTGCCGCCCGTGCCCCCGAGGTCGAGTCCGCGGTGCTCCCCCTGCGCGCCCGGATCTCGGTGCGGGCCGGGCTCGGCAATCTCGCCGCCGGATTGCGCCCGCCCGCCACCGGGCACGACAATCCGCACTACTTCGACGACGCGGCCTGCGTACGGGCCGCCGTGCTCGCCGTCGTCCACCCTGCGGACCCCGCCGCAGCCGCCGACCTCGCCGAGTTCGACGCCCGCTACACCCAGGACGGCGACGGTGTGCACGGTGCCCGCGCGATGGCGGCCGCGATCGCCGGGGCCCTGGGCGGTGCGGACGTGGACACCGCGGTGAACGCCGCGCTCGCCCAGCTCCCCGACGGCACGGAGATCGCCCGCAACGCCGCCCACGCCGTCCGGATCGCCCGCGACTTCGTCGGCGAGGCAGCCGGCGCGTTCGCCCTCGTACCGGTGCTGGAGCATCAGATCGTGGACCACGTCTACAGCTACGGGATCGCCGCCGCAGAGACCGTCCCGGTCGCCCTCGCCCTGGCCACCGCGGCCCGCGGCCAGATCGCCCAGGCCATTCCCGCGGCGGCATGCCTGTCGCGGGTGGCCGACTCGGCACCCGCACTGGCCGGCGCCCTGACCGGCGCGCTCGGCGGGATCGGCGCCCTCCCGGGCGGCTGGCGCGAGGCCTGCCGCACCCTGGCGGGGTGCGCGCTGCCCCGACTCGCGGGGACCGATCTCGTCGAACTCGCCGGGCTGCTGGCAGACACGGAACCGAAGCCCACGGGTGGACAATTCGGACATGACATCCACGACGCCCATGCGGTCCGAGGCGAAGACCACGGCACTCACACTTGATGAACGGATCACGGGAGCGCTCGTCGGCGCCGCGGTCGGCGACGCGCTCGGCGGTCCGGTCGAGGGCCGGCCCCCCGAGCAGATCGTGGCACGCCACGGCGGGCGGATCAGCGGCATCGTCGGCCCGTGGGACGGCGACGACTGGCGTACCGCCCGCCCCATCGCCCCCTACCACAAGGGCGACGGACACGTCACCGACGACACCTTGATGACCCATGCGCTGGTACGGGTGTACGGCGCCGTGCGCGACCATCTCGACGCGTACGCGGTCGCCGACCATCTCGTGCCGGAGCTGATCTCCACCCCCCGCTGGATCCCCGAGCTGGAGGCCGACGCGCTGCCGCTCCAGCGGATCTTCCTCGCCGAGAAGTGGATCGTCGCGCGGCTGCACTACGGGCATGTCGATCCGCGCGAGGCGGGCTCCGGAAACATCGTCAACTGCGGTGCGGCGATGTACATGGCACCGGTCGGGCTGGTCAACGCCACCCACCCGCAGGCCGCGTACGCCGAGGCGCTGGATGTCGCCGGTGCCCATCAGTCCTCGTACGGCAGGGAGGCGGCCGGAGTCTTCGCGGCGGCCGTCGCCGCCGCCTGCGCCCCGGACGCGACGCCCGCCACCGTCGTCGACACCTGTCTGTCGCTCGCCAAGGACGGGACGCGTGCCGCCATCGAGGCGGTGTGCGAAGTGGCTGTACGGCACCACGACTTCGAGTCGGCGCTGACCCCGCTGCGTACCGCCGTCACCCCCTTCGACACCGTCGGCCCCGACTACCGCGCCCCGTCCCTCGGCGCCCGCCGGCCGTCCCGGCTGCACTCCATCGAGGAGCTCCCGATCGCGCTCGGCATGCTGCTGGTCGCCGACGGCGACTACCGGCACGCCGTCCTCGGCTCGGTCAACTACGGCCGGGACTGCGACTCGATCGCCACGATGAGCGGCGCGATCGCGGGTGCGCTCCACGGGGAGCGGGCGATCCCCGCCACCTGGGTGACAACAGTCGCTGAGGCCAGCCGGCTCGATCTGCACGCCCCCGCGCGGACCCTGGCCGACGTCTCCCGCGACGTGTTCGTACGGGACACGGCCCGGCGCCGCGCGCACGAGTCGGCGTTCGCCGCGCTGGTGGGTACACCATGAAGGTACGGGTGACGTGGGTGCAGCCCGAGGACCTGGTCGGACACGAGCTGCGCCAGGCGGCCGAGGACGGACGGGACGCGCGGGCCATCGCGCGCCGGTGGTACGAGGCGGGCGGCGCCCCCGCCCCGGAGCGCGCGGGCGCGTCGACCCCTGCGGCACCCGAGCTGCGCGCGCTCGCCGAACGGCTGCTCGACGAACTCGCGCTGCTGGAATCACCGTTGGAGGCCGAGGAGCCGACGGAGCTGACCGCGATCCGGGCCGCCTGCCCGGACTGGCCGGCCCCCCGCACGGACCCGCCGCCGGTGAGTCAGGACCGCCTGCACGCCGCCTGGCTGGGCCGGGCCGCCGGCTGTCTGCTCGGCAAACCCGTCGAGAAACTGCCGCTCGCCGGCATCCGCGCACTGGCGCGCGCCACCGGCAACTGGCCACTGGCCACCTGGTTCACCGCCAAGGGACTGCCCGCCGAACTGGCCGCCACCTACCCCTGGAACCGACGCTCCGCACACACCTCCCTGGCCGAGAACATCGACGGCATGCCGGAGGACGACGACCTCAACCACCCTCTTCTCACTGTCCTGTTGCTCCAGCGGTACGGCCCATCGTTCACCACCTGCGATCTCGCCCGGCTCTGGCTCGACGAACTCCCGGCCGGCCGGACGTTCACCGCCGAGCGGGTCGCGTACCGCAACCTGCTCGACGGGATCGAGCCCCCGCACACGGCCAGGTATCGCAACCCGTTCCGGGAGTGGATCGGTGCCCTGATCCGGGCCGATGTGCACGGCTGGACGCATCCGGGCGACCCGTCGGCCGCGGCGGAGCAGGCACACCGGGACGCCGTCCTCACCCACACCGCCAACGGGGTGTACGGGGCGATGTTCACCGCCGCGGCGCTCGCCGAGGCGGCCGGCGGTGAGAGCGATGTGCACGGCGCTCTGGCCGCCGGGCTGCGTGTGGTCCCGGCGCGTTCACGGTTCGCGCACGCGGTGCGTTTCGGCGTCGGGGCGGCCCGCGGCGAGAACGGCTTCGACGCGGTGGCCGACCGGCTGCACGCCGAGTACGGCGACTACCACTGGGTCCATGTGCTGCCCAATGCCGCACTGCTCGCCGCCGCACTCACGCACGCCGACGGCGACTTCTCCGACTCCATCTGCCGTGCCGTGTCGGGTGGTTGGGATACCGACTCGAACGGCGCGACTGCCGGTTCGCTCGCCGGTCTGCTGGCCGGGAGCCCCAACGCGCTGCCAGACCGCTGGACCACCCCACTGAAGAACCGCCTCGCCACGTCCGTCCCCGGTTTCGACTCCATCGGCTTCGACGCACTCGCCGGACAGACCCACCGGCTCACCCACAAGGAGGCACTCCGCCCATGACCGGCATCGCGGTGCTCGGCAGCACCAATATGAACCTTGTCGCATACGTCGCACGGGCTCCGGAGCGCGGAGAGACCGTCACCGGGCGGGAGCTGCGCACCATCCCCGGCGGCAAGGGCGCCAACCAGGCCGTCGCCGCCGCCCGTGCGGGCGGCGAGGTGATGATGATCGGCGCGGTCGGCGACGACGAGTACGGCACCCTGCTGCGGTCCAACCTGGAGCACGCCGGCGTCGACACCGATCTGCTGCACACCGCAAAAGGCCCCAGCGGCACCGCGCACATCGTCGTCGACGACATGGGCTCCAACTCCATCGTGGTGATCCCCGGCGCCAACGGCACTGTCACTGCTCTCGGCCCCGGTGAATCGGCCGCCATCGCCGGAGCCGATCTGCTGCTCCTCCAGTTGGAGCTGCCGCTGCCCGCCGTGATGGAGGGCGCGCGAGTGGCCCATACCCAGGGCGTACGGACCATCCTCACCCCGTCCCCCGTACAGCCTCTGCCTTCCGAACTCCTCGACTGCATCGATCTGCTGATCCCCAACGAGCACGAGGCGGCCGAGCTCACCGGCTCCGCGGATCCCCATGCGGCAGCGCAGATCCTGCTCAGCCAGGTCCCGGCGGTCGTCGTCACACTCGGCTCGAAGGGCTGCCTCTACGCGGCCCGGGGCGGCGAACCCATCCTCTTCCCCGCCCCCGAGGTCACCGCCGTCGACACCACCGGGGCCGGGGACACCTTCGTCGGCACGCTCGCCGTGGCGCTCGGCGAGCGACGGCCCGTACCGGAGTCGATGGCCTGGGCGTCGTCCGCCGCCGCGCTCTGCGTACAGAGGCCGGGCGCCTCGACCTCCATGCCGTACCGCAGCGAGATCGACGCCGCATGAACGCGACTGCGCAGGCACCTCTGACCGGGCTGCGGGTCATCGACCTCGCCACGCTCTTCGCAGGCCCCCTCTCCGCCACCATGCTCGGCGACTTCGGCGCCGAGGTGATCAAGGTCGAGCATCCGCGCAAGCCCGATCCGTCGCGCGGGCACGGCCCCACGAAGGACGGTGTCGGTCTGTGGTGGAAGCTTCTCGGCCGCAACAAGCGCAATCTGACGCTCGATCTGTCCAGCCCCGGCGGGCGCGACATCCTGCTCCGGCTGGCCGCCGGGACCGATGTGATCATCGAGAACTTCCGGCCCGGGACGCTGGAGCGCTGGGGCCTCGGCTGGGCGGAGCTGCACTCCGTCAACCCGCGGCTGGTGCTGGCCAGGGTCACCGGCTTCGGCCAGTTCGGCCCGTACGCGCACCGCCCCGGTTTCGGCACACTGGCCGAGGCGATGAGCGGATTCGCCGCGATCACCGGGGAACCGGACGGGCCGCCCACGCTGCCGCCGTTCGGGCTCGCCGACTCGATCGCGGCGCTGGCCACCGCGTACGCCGTGATGGCCGCACTCGCCGGACGCGACAGGAGCGGGGAGGGGCAGATCGTCGACATGGCGATCATCGAGCCGATCCTGACGGTGCTCGGCCCGCAGCCGGTCTGGTACGACCAGCTCGGCTACGTCCAACCGCGTACCGGCAATCGCTCCCGGAACAACGCCCCGCGCAATACGTACCGCACATCGGACGGCCACTGGGTGGCCGTCTCCACCTCCGCGCAGTCGATCGCCGAACGCGTCATGCGTCTGGTCGGCCGGGCCGAGCTGATCGACGAACCCTGGTTCGGCTCCGGCACCACCCGCGCCGAGCACTCCGACGAGCTCGACGAGGCGGTCGGCAACTGGATCGCCCGGCACACCCGTGAGGACGCTGTCTCCGCGTTCGAGAAGGCGGAGGCGGCGATCGCGCCCATCCACGACATCCGGGACGTGATGGAGGACCCGCAGTACCGGGCCCTGGACTCCATCACCGAGGTCGACGACCCGGAGCTGGGGCCACTGCGGATGCAGAACGTCCTGTTCCGTCTCTCCGGGACACCGGGCGCGATCCGCTGGGCGGGCCGGCCGCACGGTGCGGACACCGACGAGATTCTCACCGGGCTGGGCCTGTCGGGCGCGGAGATCGCCGCGCTGCGGGCGGAGCACGTCCTGTGACGGCGACGGTCCCCCTCACCTTGCTGTACGTCCCCGGGGACCGGCCCGAGGTGGTACGCAAAGCGCGCGACTCGGGAGCGGATGCGGTGATCGTCGATCTGGAGGACGCGGTCGCGCCGGACCGTAAGGAGTACGCACGGTCCGCCACCGCCGAGCTCCTGTCCGAGGCGGTCGAGGAGACGGCAGTGCCGATCCATGTCCGGGTCCACACCGAGGCGGACGTCCTCGCCCTGGCCGGGCTGCCGGGACTCGCCGAACTCCGGCTGCCGAAGATCACGCATGCGGCGTCCGTCCATCACATCGCGGCTGTGGCACCGGGGGTCGCGCTCTGTCCGCTGCTGGAATCGGCGCTCGGCATCGAGCACGCGTACACGGTCGCCGCCTCCCATCCCCAGGTCCGCTCCATCGCCCTGGGCGAGGCGGACCTCCGGGCCGATCTGGGGGTACGGGAGGACGCCGGGCTCGACTGGTCGCGCAGCCGGCTCGTGGTCGCCGCCCGTGCGGCCGGGCTCGCACCGCCCACCCAGTCGGTGTTCCCGGACGTTCGGGACCTGGACGGCCTTCGGGCGTCCTGCGCGCGTGGCCGGGCGCTGGGTTTCCTGGGCCGGGCGGCGATCCATCCCCGCCAGCTCCCGGTCATCGAGCGGGCGTTCCGCCCGACGGCACAGGAGGTCGAGGCGGCGAAGGAGATCGTGGCAGCGGCCGTGACGGACGAGGGCGCGCTGGCTCTCCCCGACGGCCGGTTCGTCGACGCGGCGGTAGTGGCATCGGCCCGCCGCACGCTGGCGCTGGCACAGCGGCCGGGTGACGGGTGAGGTGCTGGACGGATTCCGGCGCGGGCCGGCCGCCCGACGGTTCCGTCCTCGATCACCGGACGGGCCTGATTTTGCCCACCCGGCGTTCGAGTACGGGCGCGGGTCCGGTCCATCCGTCCGGCGACCGAGAACACCGACGGCGCCAGGCCGAAAAGAATCAAGCCCGTCGAGGGGCCCCTCCCCTGCCCTTGAGGCTATGGGGATCGAGGACGCGCTCTCGGCCGCAGGCCGGCATAAAGCGTGGGGCCCCGAACCAGACGGTTCAGGGCCCCACCTGCAAGCGCACACGGCTCAGCCGTTCTTCGCCGCCTCCGCGGTGCCGTTCTTCTCCGGCGCCTCCGCGGCACTGTCCTCGGCGTGCCCGGTGTCACCGTCCGTGTCCGGGGCGGCGTCGGACACGGCGTCGCGGTCCGCGTCGCCGGCGCCGTCCGCGTCACCCGCGACGTCACCGCCTTCGGCGTCCACCGCGTCCGGTTCCACGATCTCCTCGCGCCCCGGCCGTACCTTCGCCGAGATCACGATGTACGCCACTGCCAGCACGAACACGATGCCCGCGGTCCACACATTGAGCCGTACGCCCAGGATGTGGTGGGCCTCGTCGACCCGCATGTACTCGATCCAGCCCCGCCCCGCGCAGTACGCGGCGACGTACAGCGCGAACGCCCGGCCGTGCCCGAGCCTGAAGCGCCGGTCCGCCCAGATCACCAGCAGGGCGACGCCGATGCACCACAGCGACTCGTACAGGAACGTCGGGTGGTACGTACCGGCGACCCGGTTGGGGCCCTCGCTGATCTTCAGCGCCCACGGCACATCGGTCGGCTTGCCGTAGAGCTCCTGGTTGAACCAGTTGCCCCAGCGGCCGCAGGCCTGGGCCAGGGCGATACCGGGGGCGAGCGCGTCGGCCCAGGCCGGCAGCGGGATCCCTCGGCGGCGGCAGCCGATCCAGGCACCGACGGCGCCGAGCGCGATCGCACCCCAGATACCGAGGCCGCCCTGCCAGATCTTGAAGGCGTCGACCCAGTTCTCACCGTCGCTGAAGTACAGCTGGTAGTCGGTGATGACGTGGTAGAGCCGGCCGCCGACAAGGCCGAAGGGCACGGCCCAGACGGCGATGTCGGCAACAGTGCCGGCTCTGCCGCCCCGGGCGATCCAGCGCTTGTTGCCGAACCAGACGGCGACGAAGACACCGATGATGATGCAGAACGCGTAGCCGCGGAGCGGGATCGGGCCGAGATCGATCACGCCGGTCGACGGACTGGGAATGTAGGCAAGGTCCATGGCAGGGTCGACGCTACCTTGCCGGGTGGGGCGTACGGCAACTCACCCGACAACTTCTGGGTAACGGGCAGGTCATCTGTTCCCCCTGTCGGACACCGCTCAGGATCCCGACGGTGCCGGGGTGGCCGTACCCGGCTTCTTGCCCTTGTTGACCTTGTTGGCCTCGGCGACCCACTTCTTCAGGTTGGCCGAGGTGATCGGTTCGCTCCCCTTCTTCGGGAAGATCGGCTCGCCGTTGAGCAACGCGGTCGGCGTGCCCTCGAATGCGCCCTTCAGGAACGCCGTGTTGGACTTCCGGACCCAGCTGTCGTGCTTGCCGTCCTCCACACAGCTACGGAAGGCCGCGGTGTCGAGTCCCGGGACCTTCCCGGCGAGCTTGATCAGCTTGGCGTTGTCGGCGAAGGCGTCGACGGACTCCTGCGGCTGGTTGCGGTAGAGGATGTCGTGGTAGGCGGAGAACTTGCCGACGTCCTGTGCGCAGGCCGCGGCGTTGGCCGCCCGCAGCGAGCCGCTGCCGCCGAGATTGCCGTCGATGATCGTGGCGAGGCGGTACTCGACCTTGATCTGTCCGGTGCTCTCCAACTGGTGGATGGTGTCCCGGAACGCGTTCTCGAACTGGGCGCAGACCGGGCAGCGGAAGTCTTCCCAGATGGTGAGTGTGGACGGGGCGTCGTCCGCGCCGACCTGGATGGCCAGGCTGTCCTTGCCGGTCGCACCGGACGGCGCGACGGCGGGGCCCGCCGTCTTGCTCTTGCTGCCGTTGTCGCCCGTGTTCGCGGCGATCACGCCGACGACGGCGGCCAGCGCCAGCACACCCACCAGGCCGGCGCCGACGATCAGCGTGCGCCTGCGGCGCTCGCGCGCCTTCTGGCGCTCCCGCTGCTGGACGAGCCGGTCTCGCGCGGCCCTTTTTCCCTGTTCGTTCTTCTCGCTCACACCCGCAGCAACGACCCGGGGAGGCACGTGCGTGCCTCCCCGGGTCCAGGTCCACCCATTTGGATTACACCTGTTTCAGCGCTTTCGAACGCCTTCGGCGAGTTCGCCCGCCAGGGAGCGGACCGCGGCCAGGCCCGCCTCCTCGTCGGGGGCGTCGAGCATGCCCTTGACGAAGGCCGAGCCGACGATCACCCCGTCGGCGAAGCCCGCGACCTCGGCGGCCTGTCGGGCGTTGGAGACGCCGAGTCCGACGCAGACCGGGAGGGACGTGGTGGCGCGGGTGCGCGCGACCAGGTCCTGGGCCTGCTCGCCGACGGACTCGCGGGTGCCTGTGACACCCATCAGCGAGGCCGCGTACACGAAGCCGGAGCCGACCGCGGTGATGGTGGCGAGGCGCTCGTCCTTGCTGCTCGGCGCGACGACGAAGACGGTCGCGAGACCGTGCTTGTCAGCGTGTTCGCGCCACAGTTCGGACTCCTGGACCGGCAGGTCGGGCAGGATGCACCCGGCGCCGCCCGCCTCGGCGAGCTCGGCCGTGAAGCGCTCGACGCCGTACCGGTCGATCGGGTTCCAGTACGTCATGACGAGGATCGGGACACCGGTCGCCTCGTGCGCCTCGCGGACCGTGCGCATCACGTCAGCGATCTTCACACCGCCGCGCAGGGCGATGTCGTCGGCGGTCTGGATGACCGGGCCGTCGAGCACCGGGTCGCTGTGCGGCAGCCCCACCTCGACGATGTCCGCACCGCCCGCCACGACCGCCTTCACGGCGGCGATCGCGCCGTCGACGGTCGGGAAGCCGGCCGGGAGGTACGCGATGAGCGCGGCCCTGTTCTCCGCCTTCGCCTGTGCGAGGGACGAACTCAACAACTCCACATTGCCGCTCACTTGGTGACCTCCTCTTCCCCGTCGGCCACGTCGGCCTCGACGACCCCGTCGGTCGCGTCGTACAGCCCGAAGTAGCGGGCTGCCGTGTCCATGTCCTTGTCGCCGCGGCCGGACAGATTGACCACGAGCAGTCCGTCCTTGCCGAGCTCCTTCCCGACCTCCAGGGCTCCGGCCAGCGCGTGGGCGCTCTCGATGGCCGGGATGATTCCTTCGGTACGGGAGAGGAGGCGCAGCGACTGCATGGCGGCGTCGTCGGTGACCGCGCGGTACTCCCCGCGGCCGATGTCCTTGAGGTACGCGTGCTCCGGGCCGATGCCCGGGTAGTCGAGGCCGGCCGAGATGGAGTACGGCTCGGTGATCTGGCCCTCGTCGTCCTGGAGGACGTAACTGCGCGAGCCGTGCAGGATGCCGGGCTCGCCCGCGGTCAGGGTCGCCGCGTGCTCGCCGGTCTCCACGCCGTGTCCGGCGGGCTCGCAGCCGATCAGCCGGACGTGCGCGTCCGGGATGAAGGCATGGAAGAGCCCGATGGCGTTGGAGCCGCCGCCGACACAGGCGATGGCGGCGTCCGGCAGCCGGCCGGTCCGCTCCAGGATCTGGCGGCGGGCCTCGACACCGATGACGCGGTGGAAGTCGCGGACCATGGCGGGGAAGGGGTGCGGTCCGGCGACGGTGCCGAAGAGGTAGTGCGTGTGGTCCACATTGGCGACCCAGTCGCGGAACGCCTCGTTGATGGCGTCCTTCAGGGTCCTGGAGCCGGACCTCACGGCGATGACCTCGGCGCCGAGCATCCGCATCCGCGCCACGTTCAGCGCCTGCCGCTCGGTGTCGATCTCACCCATGTAGATGGTGCATTCGAGGCCGAAGAGCGCGCAGGCGGTCGCGGTGGCGACGCCGTGCTGGCCGGCGCCGGTCTCGGCGATGACGCGGGTCTTGCCCATGCGCTTGGTGAGCAGCGCCTGCCCCAGCACATTGTTGATCTTGTGCGAGCCGGTGTGGTTCAGGTCCTCGCGCTTGAGGAAGATCCGGGCGCCGCCCGCGTGCTCGGCGAAGCGCGGGACCTCGGTCAGCGCGCTGGGGCGGCCGGTGTAGTTGACCATGAGCTCGTTGAGCTCGGCGGCGAAGGCCGGGTCGTGCTTGGCCTTGTCGTACTCGACGGCGACCTCGTCCACGGCGGCGACGAGCGCCTCCGGGATGAACTTGCCGCCGAACGCACCGAAATACCCCTCGGCGCTGGGGATCAGACCCTCCGGGTCCGGAATGAAGAAGTCAGATGACATCCGACGTGCTCCTCGACATCGCAATGGGTGGATTCACCGTATGCGCCGTGAGCGGAGCGCCACCGCGACCGGCGATCGGTCGGGCGGTGCGGTCGTACGTACGACGGGAGTGGTGCGGGTACGTCGGCCGGGGCTCGCTACAGCGCGGTCCCCGTGCGCCATCGCATGCCGTTGACCTGGCCGGGCTCGTCGCCGATCACGTACCGCACCCGCCGGCCGTGCACCCGGCGCGCGGGGGCGCGGCAGCCGCGGGGGCGGCAGCCGCGCGCCAGCGGCGCGTGCGGGACCCGGGCCGTGGCTCCGGTGGGGCGCAGACCCCGCCGGCGACGCGACGCGGGACGTTCGGCGGACACGGGTCGGGTCAGCTCCGTCCGTGCCGAAGGGCGGGGTGGGCGCCGGCGGCGACCAGGTCGGCGACGGCGGCCCGCGGGTCGCGGCCGGTGACCAGGGATTCGCCCACGAGCACCGCGTCGGCGCCCGCGTTGGCGTACGCGATCAGGTCGTGCGGGCCGCGGACGCCGGACTCGGCGACCTTGACGATGTGGTTCGGGATCTCGGGGGCGACGCGCTCGAAGGTGGAGCGGTCGACCTTGAGGTCCTTCAGGTTGCGCGCGTTGACACCGATGATCTTCGCTCCGGCGTCCACGGCTCGTTCCGCCTCCTCCTCGTCGTGCGCCTCGACCAGCGGCGTCAGGCCGATGGACTCGGCGCGCTCGATCAGGGAGACGAGGGCCTCCTGGTCGAGGGCGGCGACGATCAGCAGGGCGAGGTCGGCGCCGTAGGCGCGGGCCTCCCAGAGCTGGTACGAGGTGACGATGAAGTCCTTGCGCAGGATCGGGATGTCGACCTTGGCACGAACGGCTTCCAGGTCGGCGAGCGAACCGCCGAAGCGGCGCTCCTCGGTGAGGACCGAGATGACGGACGCGCCGCCCGCCTCGTAGTCCGCGGCAAGTGCGGCCGGGTCGGCGATCGCGGCAAGTGCCCCCTTGGAGGGGCTTGAGCGCTTGACCTCGCAGATGACGGTCACGCCCTCGCCGCGCAGGGCGGCGACTCCGTCCTTGGCCGCTGGAGCGCGCGCCGCGCGTTCCTTCAGCTCGTCGAGGCTGACACGCGCCTGCCGCTCTGCGAGGTCGGCGCGTACGCCATCGATGATCTCGTCGAGCACACTCACGCGAGCGGCCCCCTTCCAGGACGGTGATGAGGGAACAGGATCAGCCATGTCAATGCTATCCGCAGGAGGCCGAAGGGCCCGAATCCAGTCGCCGAATGTCCCATTACCTGGGCATTCAGGGCGCCAGCGCGGAGCCGAACGGCAGATTCCGGACGATCGAGAAAATCAGCAGCACGGCCCCGGTCCCCCACCAGACGACAGGCTTCGCGGCGATGCTCATGGGCCTGCCCCGGGAGGCGCGGGCCATCCAGACCACCCAGAGGACGGCGAAGATCCCGTAGCCGACGACGGCGAGCGCGTTGGAGCCGAGGGCAGCGGCGATGTCGCCGTGCGCGACGGCGTGGGCACTGCGCAGCCCGCCGCAGCCCGGGCAGTACAGGCCGGTGAACCGGAGCAGCGGGCAGACCGGGTAGTGGCCCGGCTGATTGGGGTCGACGGCACCGACGTAGCCGAACGCCCCGATGACGGCGGCCATGACTCCCACCGGGGTGGCGAGCCGCCGGAAACGCGAGACGGGGACGGGGGCCGGAGGGAAGACCGGCGGGGACGGCTGCGGGTCGGACATCGGCGGATGTCCGGACATCGGCGGGTGGCAGGGGGCGGGCCGGGAGCCCGGCGCCGACGGTGCGGCTGGAGTAGGCGATGCGTCCACCCGGTGATTGTCCCCCGCTGATGCGGAAAGGCGCAGCCCGGGCCGGGCTGCGCCTCGCATTCGTACGGGTGGTGCGTGCGGTCAGGAGATCTGGGCCTGCGCGGCGCGAGCCCTGGCCTGGGCCATCTCCTCCGACTCCTTCGGCATGCCGAGGCCGGCGGCCTTCATCGCGAGGCCGACGATCCCGCCGAGGAAGATGACGGCGATACTGGCCCAGAAGCCGATCGGGTTGGCCGCGACCATGAAGACGCCTCCGGCGCAGAAGCCGAAGAAGGAGATGATGACACCGGTCCAGGCGGCCGGGGTGTGTCCGTGGCTGCTGCCCGCCATGAGTTGCTCCTTGTTGGTGATGCGCTGTTGGTATCGCTGTACGCAAAGCTGGTGCCGCTGTTGGTGCCGCTATGCAGAAAGCTCAGCTTCATTGTCCCGTACGTGCGGGTACGACGTGAGCTGGGGGTCATGCCTCGCGCGTCAGGTCCTCGCCGCGGTCCATGGCCTTCCACAGGTCCTCGGGCCGGTCCGGGTCCGGGGCGGTGCGGGCGGCCTTGCGGGGGCGGGGGGTGCCGTCCCGTTCGTACCGTCCCGACATGGTGGGCCAGAGCTTCCCGTACCGCAGGGCGAGCAGCCCGGCGAGCAGGATCAGCAGGCCGCCGGCCGCGGTCACGTAGGGCCACGCGGTGTGGCTGAGCGCCTCGATGGTCGCCGAGGAGTCGCCGGTGGTCTGCGCGGCCTTCTCGTCGAGCGCCGAGCTGTCGAAGGCGCCCAGGTAGGCGCTCAGTCCGGCACCGAGGCCGCTGAGGGCAAGGAGCCCGGCGACGATCAGCCGTGCGCCGCTGCGGACGGCGAAGACGGCGACGAGGGCGGCCAGGCCGACTACGGCGAGGGCCGCCGGAAGACCGGTGACCTCCTGACCGTCGGCGCTCAGCGGCAGGGAGCCGCCACCGACGGCCGCCCGGCCCTCGGCCCACGTCTGGCCGGAGGCGAGCAGGACGACGGTGGCGCCGGCCGCCCCGAGGAGCAGGCCGACGGCCAGGCTGCGGCGGCTCCCCGCGGCGTCGGACGCGGTGGCGGCTACGGCACGGGGCTGGGGTACGGGGACAGCACTCACGTACTCCACTATCCCTTACCGCCTCATGCCCCGCGGAGCCGGTTGGCCGTATGCACCGCGCGGAGCACCGCGGCGGCCTTGTTGCGGCACTCGGTGTCCTCGGCGACCGGGTCGGAGTCGGCGACGACACCTGCTCCGGCCTGGACGTACGCCGTGCCGTCGCGGAGCAGGGCGGTCCGGATCGCGATGGCGGTGTCGGAGTCCCCGGCGAAGTCGAGGTAGCCGACGCAGCCTCCGTACAGTCCGCGGCGGGTCGGTTCGAGCTCCTCGATGATCTGCATCGCGCGGGGCTTGGGAGCGCCGGAGAGGGTGCCTGCGGGAAAGCACGCGGTGAGGACGTCGAAGGCGGTGCGGCCCTCGGCGACGCGGCCGGTGACGGTGGAGACGATGTGCATCACGTGCGAGTACCGCTCGATGGACATGAAGTCGACGACCTCGACGCTGCCGGGTTCGCAGACCCGCCCCAGGTCGTTGCGGCCGAGGTCGACGAGCATCAGGTGCTCGGCGCGTTCCTTCGGGTCGGCGAGGAGTTCGTCGGCGAGCGCCTGGTCCTCCTGCGGGGTGGCGCCGCGGTGCCTGGTACCGGCGATCGGGTGGACCATGGCGCGTCCGTCCTCGACCTTGACGAGGGCTTCCGGGCTGGAGCCCGCGACGTCGAAGCCGTCGAAGCGGAAGAGGTACATGTACGGCGACGGGTTGGTGGCGCGCAGCACCCGGTAGACGTCCAACGCGCTTGCTGTGCACGGGGTTTCGAAGCGCTGGGAGGGGACGACCTGGAAGGCCTCGCCGGCCCTGATGCGTTCCTTCACGTCCTCGACGGCGTCCTGGTACGCCTTGCCGCCCCACAGCGCGGTGTACGGGGGGAGCTCGGACGGCGGAAGGGCGGCGGGGGCGTTCTCGACGGGGCGCGAGAGGTCCTGCTCCATGGCGTCGAGACGGGCGACGGCGTCCGCGTACGCCTCGTCGACGCCGGTCGCGAGGTCGTTGTGGTTGATCGCGTTGGCGATCAGCAGGACGCTGCCGTCCCAGTGGTCGAGTACGGCCAGGTCCGAGGTGAGCAGCATGGTCAGCTCGGGAACGTGGAGGTCGTCCTCGCCGCTGTCGCCGATCTTCTCCAGGCGGCGCACGACGTCGTAACCCAGGTAGCCGACCATGCCGCCGGTGAACGGGGGCAGCCCGTCGTCGACGACCAGGTCGTGGGGGGTGTGCAGGGTCTCGATGGTGGCGCGCAGGGCCTGCAGCGGGTCGCCGTCGACGGGGACGCCGACGGGCGGGGTGCCCAGCCAGTGGGCCTGTCCGTCGCGTGCGGTGAGGGTGGCGGCGCTGCGTACCCCGATGAAGGAGTAGCGCGACCAGGTGCGCCCGTTCTCCGCGGATTCGAGGAGGAAGGTGCCGGTGCGCTCGCCCGCGAGTTTGCGGTAGAGCCCGACCGGGGTGTCGCCGTCCGCGAGGAGCCGGCGGCTGACGGGGATGACGCGCCGGTCGACGGCCAGCTTGCGGAAGGTATCGAGATCCATGACGGCTGACCCTACTGAGCGAGCGGGAGGACGTCTGCGTCGAAGCAGGTGCGGTCGCCGGTGTGGCAGGCGGCACCCGTCTGGTCGACCTTGACGAGGACGGTGTCGGCGTCGCAGTCGAGGGCGACGGACTTGACCTGCTGGATGTGGCCCGAGGTGTCGCCCTTGACCCAGTACTCCTGACGGCTGCGGGACCAGTAGGTGCAGCGGCCGGTGGTGAGGGTGCGGTGCAGGGCCTCGTCGTCCATCCAGCCGAGCATCAGCACCTCACCGGTGTCGTACTGCTGGGCGATCGCCGGGACGAGGCCGTCGGCACCGCGCTTGAGGCGGGCGGCGATGGCCGGGTCGAGGTTGCCGGACGGCGGCGGAGTGCTGGGCGTGGGCGCACTGGTCATGCGCCCATTGTGCCGTGGCCGCGGGAGCGGTTCTGTGCAGCGTCCACTGGGCGGACCGCGTGCGGCGGTCGTACGCTGGCGAGCATGTCGACCCATGCAAAGCGTGAACGACTTCTGCTCGCCGACCTGTTGGAGGCGGCGGGACCGGAAGCCCCGACCCTGTGCCACGGCTGGACGACCCGGGACCTGGCCGCCCATGTGGTGGTCCGCGAGCGCCGGCCGGACGCGGCGGGCGGGGTGGTGCTGGGCGTGCTGAAGAACCGCCTCGAACGGGTGCAGGCGGAGTACGCGGCGAAGCCGTACGAGGAGCTGATCCAGCTGATCCGTACCGGACCACCCCGGATGTCCCCGTTCGGCCTGAAGCAGATCGACGAGGCCGCCAACACCGTCGAGTTCTACGTCCACGCCGAGGATGTGCGCCGGGCCCAGCCGGACTGGTCGCGGCGGGAGCTGGACCCGGTCTTCGCCGATGTGCTCTGGTCGCGCGCCGAGAAGACGGCCCGGCTGCTGGGCCGCAAATCCCCGGTGGGGCTGGTGCTGCGCCGCCCGGACGGCCAGACGGCGGTGGCGCACAAGGGCACCCCGGTGGTGACGGTCACCGGCGAGCCGGGCGAGTTGCTGCTCTTCGCGTTCGGCCGGCAGGACGCGGCGACGGTGGAACTCGAGGGCGACAAGGATGCGATGGCCCGGCTGCACACGGCGGAGCTGGGGATGTAGGGCGTACAGGGACGGGTCAGCGCGGGAGTTCGGCGCGGCGCAGCCGGGTGAAGGCCAGACCGGCCGCCGCCCCCGCCGCGCACACCGCGGCGCTGGCGACGAACACCGGGCCCGTCCCCCAGGCGGCAACGGCGGCTCCCGTGACCGGGTAGCTGAGCGGTGCGATCGCATGGGTGAAGAGCGTCGAGACCGAGGTGACCCGGCCCAGGTAGGCGGGGTCGGCAGCGGTCTGGATCAGGGCGCCGCACAAGGAGCCGCCGAGGCCGGCGAAGAGCCCGATACAGACGGCAACGGTGACGGCGAGGCCGACCGAGGGGGCGTAGGCCAAGACCCCGATGGCCACCGCACCCGCGAGCATGGTCAGGCACATCGCCAGCCCGGCCCGTGGAACCCGGCCGCGCACGGCGAGCAGCAGGGCCGACGCGCCGGCGCCGATGCCGAACGCGGCGACGATCCAGCCCATGCCGGACGCCCCCCAGCCGCGCTCGCGGGCGAGCAGAATCAGTCCGAGGTTGAGCGGCCCGGCGAAGCCCAGTTCGCTGAGGGCGACGGCGAGCATCAGCGGTCCGAGCACGGGGTGGCGGCGGATGTGGCGCAGCCCGTCGGCCAGTTCGCGCCAGGCGTTGCCGGACGGTTCGGCGCTCTCCCGGGCGGGGAGGGGGCTGATCCGCAGGGACAGCAGCAGCGGCAGCGACACGGCGAAGAGCACCCCGGCCGCGGCGAACGCGAGCCTCGGGCCGCCGAAGGCCACCGCGACGCCGCCGAGCGGGGCTCCGACGACATTGGCGGTACGGGAGGCGAGTCCGCGCAGCCCCTGGACGCGGGCCAGCTGTCCGGCGGCGGTGATCCGGGGCGGCAGGGCGCCGACGGCGGGCAGGAAGAGGGCGTCGACCACGCCGAAGACGAGCGCGACGGCGATCAGCATCCACACGGCGGGCGATGTGAGCAGCAGCGCGCCCGCCAGGCCCAGCACGACCAGGCAGCGGGCGGCGTCGCTGCCGATGACGACGCGGCGCGGTCCGATCCGGTCGGCGAGCACTCCCCCGCCGAGCATCAGTAAGGCCCTGGGTATGGAGCCGACGGCGAGGACGAGTCCGGTCTGGGTGGCGCTGCCGGTGCGGGCGGCGGCCCAGGCGAGCGCCATGTAGTAGACGCTGTCGCCGATCATCGACGCGGTGTAGGCACCGAGCCAGCGCAGGACGTTGCCGTCGCGGTGGGCGGGACGTTCGGGAACTTTCGTGGCCGTGGCGGTGACAGTCATGAAGGTCGTCCTCTCGGGGCGCCGGCTCAGATGCGGAACGGGAATCCGTACAGGTGCATGGCGACGTTCTCGCGCCCTTGTGTGTCGCCCGCCTCGTCGCGGGCACGGCCGAGCTCCTCGTACCGGTCGATCACCTCGTGCACCTCACGGCTGAGCGCGGCGAGCTCCTCGGCGGTGAGCCGGGCCAGGTACTCCGAGCCGGAGGCGGCGCTGCGCCACTCCTGTGGCCAGCTCTGGGCCGAATCGATGTAGCGGCGGTACAGCTCGACGTGCTGGTCGAAGGAGAGCCGGCCGACAGCGGCGTGGGTGGCGACCCTCTCGGGTGCGTCGCTGAAGTCCTCCTCGTGGAAGGTCAGCCCCTTCGAGGCGGGCTGCCACCAGCGCTCGCGGCCGTCCTTGCCCTGCTGCTCGGCCTCCTCGATCAGACCGTGGTCGGCGAGCTTGCGCAGGTGGTAACTGACCAGCGAGACCGCCTCGTCGACCTGCTCGGCGAGCTGGGAGGCGGTGGCCTTACGGGCGATGTAGAGCGCCCGGTAGAGCTTCATCCGCAGGGGGTGCCCGAACGCCTTCAGGGTCTCCAGATCCGAGATCCGGCGCGATTCATTGCTTGCCATGTCCCCCACCGTAGACAGGAAGGAAAACTTGCGCAATCTTTATTGCGCAATAAAAGTTGCGGGTTTTGGAGTGCGCTGCCGCGACCGGAGAAGCGACGCGACCACCCTCGAAACGCCGATCGCCGGGTCGGGCCGAAGAACGGCTCCACCCGGCGATCGATGAGTGCTGCGGTCAGCGGACCGGGTGTCCGGCCTCCCTGAGTGCGCCCTTGACCTCGGAGATCCGCAGATCACCGAAGTGGAAGACGGACGCGGCGAGCACCGCGTCGGCGCCCGCCGCGATGGCCGGAGCGAAGTCCGCGAGCCGGCCCGCGCCGCCGGAGGCGATGACGGGGACGGTCACGTGCTCCCGTACCGCCGCGATCATCTCGGTGTCGTAGCCGTCCTTGGTGCCGTCCGCGTCCATCGAGTTGAGCAGGATCTCGCCCGCGCCCAGCTCGGCGGCCCGGTGCGCCCATTCGACGGCGTCCATGCCGGTGCCCCTGCGGCCGCCGTGCGTGGTGACCTCGAAGGTGCCCGCAGGCGTGCGCCGGGCATCCACGGAGAGCACCAGGACCTGGCGGCCGAAGCGCTCGGCAATCTCCCGGATGAGGTCGGGGCGGGCGATCGCCGCGGTGTTGACGCCGACCTTGTCCGCACCGGCCCGCAGCAGCTTGTCGACATCGTCGGCGGTACGGACGCCGCCGCCGACCGTGAGCGGGATGAAGACCTGTTCGGCGGTGCGGCGCACCACGTCGTAGGTGGTCTCCCGGTCACCGCTGGACGCGGTGATGTCCAGGAAGGTCAGCTCGTCGGCGCCCTCGGCGTCGTACAGCTTCGCCATCTCGACGGGGTCACCCGCATCGCGCAGGTTCTGGAAGTTGACGCCCTTGACGACCCGGCCGTTGTCGACGTCCAGGCACGGAATGACGCGTACCGCGAGGGTCATCGCGCACCTGCCCGGTAAGCCTCGACCTCGACCTCGACGACCAGGCTCGGGTCCACGAAACCGGACACGATGATCATCGACGCGGCGGGGCGGACGTCGTCGAAGAGCTCCTTGTGGGCGCGGCCGACCTCGTCCACGTCCCGGGCGTGCGTGAGGTACATCCGGGTGCGGACGACGTCCTCGCGGCCCAGACCGAGCTGCTTCAGGGCGTCGAAGGCGACCTTGAAGGAGGTGACGGTCTGCTCGTACGGGCCACCCGCGGAGATCTGCCCGTTCTCCACCGATGTGCAGCCGGCCACCAGGACGAGGCCGTTCGGCAGCTCGACCGCGCGGGAGTAGCCGAACTTGTCCTCCCAGGGGGCGCCGGAGGAGATGCGGTTGACGGATTCGGTCATCCGGAGACCACCTGCAGTGCTTCTTCGAGGGTGAACGCCTTCGCGTACAGCGCCTTGCCGACGATCGCGCCCTCGACGCCGTCCGGGACGAGCGAGGAGATGGCCCGCAGGTCGTCCAGCGAGGAGACACCGCCGGAGGCGACGACGGGCTTGTCCGTGGCGGCGCAGACGTTCTTCAGGAGGTCCAGGTTGGGGCCCTGGAGCGTACCGTCCTTGGCGATGTCGGTGACGACGTAGCGGGCGCAGCCCTCGGAGTCGAGACGGGCGAGCGTCTCGTAGAGGTCACCGCCGTCGCGGGTCCAGCCGCGGCCGCGCAGTGTCGTGCCGCGGACGTCGAGGCCGACTGCGATCTTGTCACCGTGTTCGGCGATGACCTTGGCGACCCACTGAGGGGTCTCCAGGGCGGCGGTGCCGAGGTTGACCCGGGTGCAGCCGGTGGCGAGGGCAGCGGCGAGCGAGGCGTCGTCGCGGATTCCGCCGGAGAGCTCGACCTTGATGTCCATGGAGCGGGCGACCTCGGCGATCTGCGCCCGGTTGTCACCGGTGCCGAACGCCGCGTCCAGGTCGACCAGATGCAGCCATTCGGCGCCCGCCTGCTGCCAGGCGAGGGCGGCCTGCAGGGGGTCGCCGTAGGAGGTCTCGGAGCCGGACTCGCCGTGGACGAGGCGGACGGCCTGGCCGTCGCGGACGTCGACGGCGGGGAGGAGTTCAAGCTTCGGCATTACAGCGTCTCAATCCAGTTGGTCAGCAGCTGGGCGCCGGCATCGCCGGACTTCTCGGGGTGGAACTGGGTGGCCCACAGGGCGCCGTTCTCCACGGCCGCCACGAACGGCTCGCCGTGGGTGGCCCAGGTGACCCGGGGCGCGCGGATCTTGGCGTTGGTGACCTCCAGGCTCCAGTCGTGCACGGCGTAGGAGTGCACGAAGTAGAACCGGGCCTCGGGGTCGAGACCCGCGAAGAGCTGGGAGTCCTCGGGGGACCGCACGGTGTTCCAGCCCATGTGCGGGACGATCGGGGCCTTCAGCGGGGCGACGGTGCCGGGCCATTCGTCCAGCCCCTCCGTCTCCACACCGTGCTCGATGCCGCGCTCGAAGAGGATCTGCATACCGACACAGATGCCCATGACGGGGCGGCCTCCGGCGAGCCTGCGGCCGATGATCCATTCACCGCGGGCCTTCTTCAGCCCCTCCATGCAGGCGGAGAACGCACCGACGCCGGGCACCAGCAGCCCGTCGGCGTTCATCGCCTTCTCGTAGTCGCGGGTGATCTCGACTTCCGCGCCGACGTGGGCGAGGGCCCGCTCGGCGGACCGGACATTGCCGAAGCCGTAGTCGAAGACGACGACCTTCTTCTTGTCGCTCACAGCTCGTTCCTCAGTCCCAGAGTCCCTGGATCCGCAGAATGCCTGCCACCAGGCACATCACGGAGGCGAGCGAGAGCAGGACGATGACGCCCTTGGGCATGCCCTGCTTCGCGAAGGAGTAGACGCCGCCGGCCAGGAAGAGGCCGACGACGATCAGGATGGTGTTGAGGCCGGTCACAGCGCGCCCTTCGTGGTGGGAAGAATGCCGGCAGCGCGCGGATCGTGCTCACTGGCGTAGCGCAGGGCGCGGGCGAGGGCCTTGAACTGGCACTCCACGATGTGGTGGGCATTGCGCCCGTACGGCACGTGGACGTGCAGGGCGATCTGCGCCTGGGCGACGAAGGACTCCAGTATGTGCCGGGTCATCGTCGTGTCGTACTCGCCGATCATGGGCGCCATGTTCTCGGGCTCGGTGTGCACGAGGTACGGGCGGCCGGACAGGTCGACGGTGACCTGGGCCAGCGACTCGTCCAGCGGGACGGTGCAGTTGCCGAAACGGTAGATGCCGACCTTGTCGCCGAGGGCCTGCCTGAACGCGGCGCCCAGGGCGAGGGCGGTGTCCTCGATGGTGTGGTGCGAGTCGATGTGCAGGTCGCCGTCGGTCTTGACGGTGAGGTCGAAGAGCCCGTGCCGGCCGAGCTGGTCGAGCATGTGGTCGTAGAAGCCGACCCCGGTCGACACCTCGACCTTGCCGGTGCCGTCGAGGTTGATCTCGACGAGTACCGAGGTTTCCTTGGTGGTGCGTTCGACTCTTCCTACGCGGGCCGCGCGAGTCATGCGTCGTGCTCCTTCTTCAGTTCGCGTACCGCATCGAGGAACGCGTCGTTCTCTGCCGGGGTGCCCGCGGAGACCCGCAGCCATCCCGGTACGCCGTTGTCCCGGACCAGGACGCCCCGGTCGAGGATCTGCTGCCAGGCGGTGTGGCTGTCGGCGAAGCGGCCGAACTGGACGAAGTTGGCGTCCGAATCGGTGACGTCGTAGCCGAGAGCGCGCAGCCGGGTGACGATCCGGTCGCGCTCGCTCTTGAGCTGCGCGACGTATCCGAGCAGCGTATCCGTGTGCTCCAGGGCGGCGAGCGCGGTGGCCTGGGTGATGGAGGACAGGTGGTACGGCAGTCGCACCAGCTGGACCGCGTCGACGACGGCCGGGTCGGCGGCGAGGTAGCCGAGGCGCAGTCCGGCGGCGCCGAACGCCTTCGACATCGTGCGCGAGAGCACCATGTTCGGCCGGCCCTCGATCAACGGGAGCAGCGAGGCGTGGTGGCTGAACTCGCCGTACGCCTCGTCGACGACGACCATCGACGGCTTGGCCGCCTGGGCGGCCTCGTACAGCGCGAGTACGGTCTCGGCGTCGACAGCGGTGCCGGTGGGGTTGTTGGGCGAGGTGATGAAGACGACGTCGGGCCGGTGCTCGGCGATGGTCTTCCGGGCGGCCTCGACGTCGATGGTGAAGTCCTCGTTGCGCGGTCCGGAGATCCAGCCGGTGCCGGTGCCGCGGGCGATGAGGGCGTGCATGGAGTACGAGGGCTCGAAACCGATCGCGGTGCGCCCCGGGCCGCCGAAGGTCTGCAGCAACTGCTGGAGCACTTCGTTGGAGCCGTTGGCCGCCCAGACGTTGGCAAGGCCGACCTCGTGCCCGGCGGTGCGGCTGAGGTAGCGGGCCAGCTCCGTACGGAGCTCGACGGCGTCCCGGTCGGGGTAGCGGTTGAGGTCGCGGGCGGCCTCGCGGACGCGCTCGGCGATCCGGTCGACGAGCGCCTCGGGCAGCGGGTACGGGTTCTCGTTGGTGTTCAGCCGCACGGGTACGTCGAGCTGCGGTGCCCCGTACGGGGACTTGCCGCGCAGTTCGTCGCGGATCGGGAGCTCGTCCCAGGCATTGCGGGTGGTGTTGCTGTGCGTCACTGCTGCGGAACCTCCCCGCCGAACCTGGCCTTGAGCGCGGCGCCGTGGGCGGGGAGGTCCTCCGCCTCGGCGAGGGTCACGACATGGTGGGTGACCTCGGCGAGCGCATCGCGCGTGTAGTCGATGATGTGGATGCCGCGCAGGAAGGACTGCACGGAAAGGCCCGAGGAGTGGCAGGCGCAGCCGCCGGTCGGCAGGACGTGGTTGGAGCCCGCGCAGTAGTCGCCGAGCGAGACCGGGGCCCACGGGCCGACGAAGATCGCCCCGGCGTTGCGGACCCGGTCGGCGAGCGCGGCGGCGTCGGCGGTCTGGATCTCCAGGTGCTCGGCAGCGTACGCGTCGACGACCTCGAGGCCGTCCTCCAGGTCGTTGACCAGGACGATCGCGGACTGGCGGCCGGCCAGTGCGGGCTCGATCCGGTCGGTGATGTGCTTCGTCGCGGCGACCTGCGGCTTCAGCTCGGCCTCGGTGGCTGCGGCCAGTTCCTCGGAGTCGGTGACAAGGACCGCGGCGGCCATCGGGTCGTGTTCGGCCTGGCTGATCAGGTCGGCGGCGACGTGCACCGGGTCCGCGGTGGAGTCGGCGAGGATCGCGATCTCGGTGGGGCCCGCCTCGGCGTCGATGCCGATCCGGCCCTTGAGGAGGCGCTTGGCGGCGGCGACATAGATGTTGCCGGGGCCGGTGACGAGGTTCACCGGAAGACATTCGGCCGTTCCGTACGCGAACATCGCGACGGCCTGGGCGCCGCCGGCCGCGTACACCTCGTCGACGCCGAGCAGGGCGCAGGCGGCGAGGATCGTCGGGTGCGGCAGACCGTGGAAGTCCTTCTGCGGCGGGGATGCGACGGCGATGCCCTCGACTCCCGCCTCCTGGGCCGGTACGACGTTCATGACGACGGAGGACGGGTAGACGGAGCGCCCGCCCGGTACGTACAGCCCGACGCGCTCGACCGGCACCCACTTCTCGGTGACGGTGCCGCCGGGGACGACCTGGGTGGTGTGCGTGGTGCGGCGCTGCTCGCGGTGGACGAGGCGGGCGCGGCGGATCGACTCCTCCAGGGCGGCCCGTACGGCGGGGTCGAGCCGCTCCAGCGCCTCGGCGATCGCCGCGGCCGGGACGCGGATCGTGTCGATCCGTACGCCGTCGAATTTCTCCCCCCACTCGATCACTGCCGCCGAGCCACGATGGCGTACGTCCTCGCAGATGGGCCGCACCGTCTCCAGGGCGGCTTCCACGTCGAACTCGGCACGGGGCAGCAGGTCGCGCAGGGCTCCACCCTCGGGGAGGGCGTTGCCGCGCAGATCGATTCGAGAGATCACACCGCAATTCTCTCAGACCGCCTCCGGCGTCCGGTCGCCCGTATCACTGGCTGATACATGTCCCGGCCGTCACTGCTGACCAATAGCGTTCACTTCGTCACACAGAGGGGAAGAACAGCTCCGAGCGGAAGGGGCACCCGTGACCGAACCGCACGACGGCGATTTTCCGGACGGTCTCAGCGCGGCCGAGCTGGGCATGTGGCAGGCGTTCCGGAACGGCAGCACCTACGATCTGCGCGCCCGCGACCCGGCGCGGGACGATCCGTTCGCGCCGCGCACCTGGGGACCGGAGCGCAGTGTGGACGGGCGCGTCGTCGCCCGGCTGCTGCTGTCCGGGCCACCGCCGCGGCCCGGCCGGGTCGCCGCGCTGAAGCTCCGGGGTGTACGGATCACCGGGACGCTGGATCTCGCGGGCGGGCGCGTCGCGCCGTACGTCGAGCTGACCGGCTGCCGCTTCGAGAGCGAGGTGGTGCTGCCCGAATGCCATTTCACGACGTTGCGGATGGTCGGCTGCGCGATGCCGCGGCTGGAGGCGGCCCGGCTGCGCACCGAGGGCGATCTGCATCTGCCGCGCTGCCGCATCAAGCGCGGGATCCGGCTCACCGACGCACAGATCGGCACCGATCTGCTGATCAGCCAGATCGAGATCGGCCCCGACCGGGGCGGGCGGGCCCTGGCCGGTGACGGGCTGGCGGTCGCCCAGGACCTGCAGGCGGAGATGGTCGAGGCGCGCGGCGAGCTGAGCCTGCGCGGGGCGAAGGTCGGCGGTTCGCTGAGTCTGCGTGGCAGCCGGCTGCGGGGCAGGGAGGGGCGGCGCGCGCTGAACGCCCCTCAGCTGACCGTGGAGCGGACGCTGTACATGAGCGAGGCGTGGGTGAGCATCGACACCGGTAACCAGGGCACCACTCCCCCGTACGGCATCGTCATGGCGCCGACCCCGGCGCGCGGTACGCGTTCGCAGATCTTCGAGTGCCGCGGCGGGGTACGCCTGGACGACGGACGGTTCGGCGACGCGGTCGATCTGCACAAGGCGCGGTTCGTACTGGCCAGGCACGAAGAGCTGTCGCTGCGCCGGATCGTCACCCCGGAGCTGCGGTTCAACGCGGAACGGCCGGAGGAGGGCCGGGTCGTGCTGAACGGCGCGAAGGTCGTCACGCTGATCGATGTGTCGACCAGCTGGCCGGGGCCCGGCGGTCTGGCGATGGGCGGTTTCGTGTACGAGAACCTCGTCCCGTACGGGCATTTCCCGCTCTCCCGGCGCCTGGAGTGGGTGGCGGCGGCAACCCCGGAGTACGTACCGGAGCCGTACGAACGCCTCGCCACGGTGCTGCGCAACTGCGGGGAGGACGCGGACGCCCGCGAGGTGCTGCTGGCCAAGCAGCGGCGGCGCCGCGAGACGCTGCCGCCCGCCGCGAAGCTCTGGGGCTTCCTTCAGGACTGGACGGTGGCGTACGGCTACCGGCCGGGGCGGGCCGCGGTGTGGATGGCGGTGCTGTGGGCGGCGGGTGCGCTGGCCTTCTCCCAGCACGTCCCGGCGGCGATCAAACAGGATGAGCATCCGCAGTGGAATCCGGCGCTCTATGCACTCGATCTGCTGGTGCCGGTCATCAATCTCGGCCAGGACGGTTACTGGCGCATGGAGGACGGCTGGCAGTGGGCGGCCGCCGTGCTCGTCCTGCTGGGTTGGATACTGGCCACGACGGTCGCGGCGGGCGCCTCACGGCTGCTGCGCCGGGGCTGACCGGAATCCGGCCACAGCCGGCCGGACGACCGACCGTCCGACCGGCCGAAGCCCTTCTGCGCAGTGGCCGTCGCGGCGGCCGGAGGCCGTGGTCGAACGATCTGCCGAGCCACGGCCGAAGTGTCGGAGACCGACGGCCGGATCAGTGAAAACAAGCCAGATTCCCCGCTTTCCTTTACTTTTTATTGACCCAGCTCGATACAACCCATGTAGTCGGCACCAAAGCTTCACAGCACCCCCCTGGCGCCGTCCCGACCAGCGCTTTTCAATGGTCTGCACCATGTCATTCCTTCGCGCTCTGCTCCGTACCGCGCGCATGATCCGGCACTCCCCCCAGGGGGCCGCCGGACTGCCCGCGGACGACGCGGTGCTGCTCGACGCCCCCGACGAACGGCTCTCCCCGGCGCTTGTCGCCGCCGCCCTCGGGGAGTACGAACCGGCCGCGAAACTCCTCGCCACCACCCGGGACGGCGCCGAGTGGGAGAACCGGGACCGCTACCTCGGCCGGCTCGCCACGTTCGCCCGCAACCGCGACGGATGGCTGACCGACTGGCTCGCCGCCGCACCGCACGACCCGGACGCGCTGCTCGTCAAGGCCGAGCTGGCGGTCCGCCGGGCCTGGGAGTCGCCCGTCCGGGCAGAACAGCTGCGCGAGGTGGGACCGCTGATCACCGCGGCGGCCGAGAGCGACCCCCGCGACCCGGTGCCGTGGCGGCTCGCGCTCGACCATGCGCGTGGCACCCATGCCACGCACACCACGTTCGAGGCGCTGTGGGAGCAGGCGATCCAGCGCTCCTCGCACCACTACGGCTGCCATGTCGCGGCGCTGCGGTACCTCTCCGCCGCCTGGTACGGCTCGCACCGCGAGTGCTTCGACTTCGCCGAGCGGGCCGCCGAGGACTCACTGCCCAGCTCACTGGTGCAGGCGCTGCCGCTGCGGGCCGCTTTCGCCCTGCTGATCGAGGGGCCGGACGTACGGACCACCTCGGTGCAGGAGGAACGGATCGACGCGGCAGCGGATCTGGCGATCACGCTGTCCGCCTCGTTCGCGCCCGGCGATCCCTGGCCCGCCGAGGTCCGCAACCTGCTGGCGTACGTGCTGGTCGCGCGGGGCCGCTGGGGCGAGGCGCTGGAACAGTTCCGGCAGATCGGACTCCATGCGGCGTCGTTCCCGTGGTCGTCGGTCTCCGACGATCCGCTGGGCCGGTTCCTCGACGCGAGGGACGAGGCGCGGCTCCGGGTGGCCTGTGCGACGCCCTTGTCCGGCCGGGCCGACCGAAGTCGGCCCCGCGGCCATTACGCTTGACCGTTGTGACCACCGCTCGCCTGCCTCTGTTCCCGCTGAACGCGGTGCTGTTCCCCGGCCTCGTGCTGCCGCTGAACGTCTTCGAAGAGCGCTATCGCGCCATGATGCGCGAGCTGCTGAAGACCGACGACAACGAACCCCGCCGCTTCGCCGTGGTCGCGATCCGCGACGGCCGCGAGGTCGCCCCGACGGCCGCCGGAATGCCCGAGGCGGTGAGCACCCCCGCCGAGCGCGGTCCCGCGGACGGCTTCGGCCCCGACCCGATCCAGACCTTCCACCGGGTCGGCTGCATCGCCGACGCGGCGAAGATCCGGGAACGGCCGGACGGCAGCTTCGAGGTCCTCGCGACCGGCACCACCCGGGTCAAGCTGCTCTCCGTCGACGCGAGCGGCCCCTACCTGACGGCCGAACTCGAAGACCTGGACGAGAAACCCGGCGAGGAGGCCGGCGCACTCGCCGAGGGCGTCCTGCGGGCCTTCCGCAGCTACCAGAAGCGACTGGCCGGGGCGAGCGAACGCTCCCTGACGACGGGTGCGGACCTGCCCGACGACCCCTCCGTCGTCTCCTACCTGGTCGCGGCGGCGGCCGTATTCGACATCCCGTGCAAGCAGCGGCTGCTCCAGGCACCCGACACCGCGACCCGGCTGCGCGAGGAACTGACGCTGCTGCGCTCCGAGACCGCCGTCATCCGGCATCTGCCGTCCCTGCCCGCGGTGGACCTGACGCGTGCCCCGACCCACCCCAACTGACTGACGACGGACCGACCCGAGGACCCTCCCCCGTGGCGAAGAAGCCGAAGAAGCAGCAGCAGTCCGGCGGCACCCCGGCAACGGTCGCGTTGACCGCGGCCGGCACGGCGTTCACCGTCCACTCCTACGACCACGACCCGGCGTCGGCCTCCTACGGCGAGGAGGCGGCCGAGGCGCTGGGCGTCTCCCCCGACCGGGTCTTCAAGACCCTGGTCGCGGACGTCGACGGCACACTCACCGTGGCGGTCGTCCCGGTGGCCGGCTCCCTGGACCTCAAGGCCCTGGCCTGCGCGGTGGGCGGCAAACGAGCCGCGATGGCCGACCCGACAGCCGCAGAACGCACCACCGGCTACGTGCGGGGCGGCATCTCCCCCCTGGGCCAGCGGAAGCGGCTGCGCACGGTGCTGGACGCGTCGGCACAGTCCCACGGAACAATCTGCGTCTCGGCGGGCCGCCGCGGCCTGGAGGTCGAACTCTCCCCCATGGATCTGGCGTCCCTGACGGGGGCGGTGTTCGCGGAGATCGGCCGGGGGTAGCCGCCCTGGGCACTTTTCGGCCCGGCGCTTGCGGGTGCCGTTCAGCCTGCCCGGCACTGGAGGACGCTTTTCAGCCCGTCCGGCGCTGAAGGACCGGGGTCCGGGGCGGAGCCCCGGTTCGGGAAGGGGCGGGCAGGGGACGAGCCCCGCGCAGCGGCCCACCCCGCACCTCGCCTAAGACTCGGCCGGCGGCACAGGCGGCACACCCCCACCCGCGGGCGACGGCCCCGCCCCCGGTACAGGCCCACCTGCGGCCCACCCCGGAAACACCCCCCACTCCGGCTCCGGATCCCGCGGCCCGAACAACGCCGTCAGCCCGAGATGAACCGCCATCGCCCCCAGCGGCCACGCCAGCAACGCCGCCTTCGCCCGCAGCTGAAGTGGCGCATCGAAGACCACGCCCTTGCCGACCGCTCGCGCGTGCGCGACCACGTCCTGGTCCGGCCCGAGCCACACCCCGAGCCGCCAGGCCAGCAGCGAACCGAGCAGCCCGCCCAGCGCGAGCCCCACCACCGGGGCGATTCCGCCACGCCGCTGGAACAAGAAGACCAGCGCCGCGGAGAGCGCGCCGAAGGCCAGCGCCAGCAGCACGAACGTACCGTCGGCGCCGATCGCCTCCTCGCCCTCGCTGTCGCTGAGGAAGACGGCCGTGCTGTCGGAGATCAGCGGAACCCGCGGCGCCAGCCACAGCCAGAGGAGTCCGAGCCCGATGCCGGCGACGGTCACGAGAACGGTGACCACAGCGGCACGCAGCAGATCCGACCTGAGATTCCGCTCCTCCGGCGACTCCGGCAGAGTGCCGGAGTGGGCAGCACCCGGGCCGCCGGGACGACCGGGCCCACCCCATTTCGGCGGGGTCTGCCAGGGGTCGTTGGACGAGGGCTGGTGAGGCGGCGTCAGAGGTGCGGTCACCTTGCCATCGTGCCAGGCGTCCCTGTGCCGCGCCTCACCGGACCGCTGCCCTGCGGTACGCCCAGGTGGCCGCAGCCAGCGAGAGGACGCCGACGACGGCGCAGACCGCGAGATCCAGTGCGACGACCGCCCAGTCGGGGTGGGCGTCGAAGGACCGGGAGAGCGCCTCGACACCGTATGTGGAGGGCAGCAGATCGCGGGCCCAGCCGATCGGCCCGGGCAGCCGGTCGGCCGGCAGGACGCCGAGCAGCAGCGCCGCCGACATGCCGAGCTGCCCGAGCAGCGTGGCCAGCTCCTGACGGGGCGCGAGCAGCCCCATCGCGGCACCGAGCCCGGAGAGCGCCGCCCCGGAGAGCGGGATGACGGCGACGAGCACCCACAGATGCGTCAGCGGCAGTCCGAACAGCACGCTCCCCGCCACGGCTGTGACGATCGTGCCGGGCACGGTGAAGGAGGCGTACGCCCCGGCCGCACCGAGCACCACCGCGGCGGGCGGCACCGGCAGGGTGGCGTAGTGGTCGAGTCCGCCGCCGGCCCGCAACTGCCCGAAGTACTGGGCGAGCAGGTTGAGTGCGACGAAGGCCACCACGAGGACGCTGGATCCGGCGACGACGGCGCGCGCCTCGAAGCCGCCGTCGACGACCCCGCGCATCAGCACCATGATCCCGACGGACTGGAAGGTCGCGACGAAGAGCAGCGGGATACGGGCGACCCTGGCCCTGGACAGCTGGGCACGGTAGACGGCCGCGAGCGAGGGGAACAACCGGGCCCGTGGCGCGAGCGGCGCGGGAGCTGCCTCTTCCTGACCGTCGCGGCCGGCACGGCCGTCATCGGCGATCCGGACGGATCCGGTCACCGCCTGCGCGGGAACGATGCTCGTCACCTGGCGCTGCTCCTGTTCGCTACCTGCCCGGCCACGCATGCGCATCCGGTCGCCCCGCCCGCGCCGGTCATGACTTCACCAGCCCCTTGGTCGCGTCCCCGCCGAGCGCGAGATAGACATCCTCCAGGCTGGGCGTCGCCAGCGTGAAGTCGTCGAGTGCGGCAAAGGCCGCGCCGCCGGTCACGGCGGCGACCGCCGCCCGCGCCTCGTCGGGACCGAGCCTCAGCACCCAGCGCCGCCCGGATTCCTGGGCCGAGCCGCGCAGCGCGGCCACTTCGGGAACGTCCAGGGGCGCCCGTTCGCGCCACACCAGCTCGACCCGGACCTCGCCGGCGACACGTTCCTTGAGCCCGGTCGGCGTGTCGCAGGCGATGACCTTGCCGCGTTCGATCACGGCGACCCGGTCGAGAACCGTCTCGGCCTCGATGACGTTGTGGGTGACGAGCAGCACCGTCGTGCCGCGTTCGGCCCGGCGCCGGTCGACGGCGGCCCAGACGGCGCGCCTCGCGACGGGGTCCATACCGGTCGTCGGCTCGTCCAGCACCAGCACCGGCCGCTCGCCGACCAGCGCGGCCGCGAAGCAGGCGAGCCGCCGCTGTCCGCCGGAGAGCTTCTTCAGGGGGCGTCCCGCGATCTCGGTGAGGCCGAGTTCGTCGAGCACGTCGTCGCGCTCGGCGCGGGCGTCCCGCACCGCGAGGCCGCGCAGCCGTCCGGTGGTCTCGGCGGCGAGCGAGACGGTCAAGTCGTCCAGGGCGGTGGACTCCTGCCCGAGGTACCCGATCAGCCGGGAGGCCCGCTCGGGATGGCGTACGAGATCGTGGCCCAGCACGGTGACGCTGCCGGAGTCGGGCCTCATCAGCCCGGTGAGCTGCCGCACCAGGGTGGACTTTCCGGCGCCGTTGGGGCCGAGGAGGCCGAAGATCTCGCCGCCCCGCACATCCAGGCTGACCCCGTCGGTGGCGCGCACCTCGGGTGTGGCGGGTGCACCGCGGCGGCCGCGGGCGGCGGGATAGGTCTTGACCAGATCACGCACCGCGCACACGGTCCCGACCGCTGTCTGCGCCTGTGCTGTGCCCGTACTCACGAGGTACGAGAGTACGGGGTCGGATGCCCCGTATTGCGCCCGGGGCCACGCCGGTCGGACGTCGATGCCGCAATCGCGTGCCGGGTTGCCCGCCCGCACGACCGTTGTGCCGTCAGTCGCCGGACGGGCTCGTCCGCTCCACCGCCGGGGCGTGTTCCGCAGCGGCCCGTACATCGATCTCCCGCCAGAATCCGGCCCGGATCGCGTAGCGGTCGTGCTCGTCGATCTGGTCGTCCTTGTGGGCGAGCAGGCCGAACCGTGCCGCGTACCGCAGCAGTTCGCCGTCGATGCGGTGCGGGATGCGCGGATACATGGTCGACAGCTTCTGCAGATGGACGGTCTCCGGCAGCCGCTCCATCCAGCGCCGGGCGAAGACCTGGCCCACCTCGAAGGGGTCGCCGCCCACGGTGGTGATGTCCTCCTCCCGGTCCGCCCAGCGCTGCTCGGCACTGGTGAGCTGGGCCAGCGTCGGGAGGGACGCGGTTTCGGCGGGCTCGCCCAGCGGTCCGCCGCGCTCCATCCAGCCCTTGTCGGAGGACCAGCGCAGTGTGGCGTTGGCGGGCGACGGCTGGGTGGGCTGGGAGCCGGGGCCGCGCAGGCTGCCCGCCAGATCCTTGGGTGTGGGTACGCCCCTTCCCCCGTGGCCGGGCCGGTCGGCGGTGGAGCTCTCCTCGGGCGGCGGCACCTCACCGTTGCCGGCGGCCGCGGCCTGGGCCTCCGATGCCCGCTCGGCGGAGGCCGCAAGGGCCGCCTCGGGCAGCGGTGCGGAGAGGATCGCAGCGATCTCCGGCCGGGGGGCGGGCGGCGGGGCGCAGACGCCGCCGGTCTCCTTGGCCCGTACGGCCTGGGTGATCCAGGCCCGGTCGAGCACCCTTCGTTCGTCGGCCTCGGCGACCAGGTCCTCGGACTGGTTGTAGTCGCCGTCGGCGGCCTGGACGGCCCACAGATGGACGGCGACGCCGTGTTCCTTGGCGGACATCAGGCCGGGCAGCAGATCGCCATCACCGGTCACCAGCACCACGTCGGAGCAGGCCCGGTTCCTGGCCAGTTCGGTGAGCTCGGCGTGCATCGCGGCGTCGACGCCCTTCTGCGCCCAGCGCCCGTCGCTGCGGGTGAGAGCACCGAGCCGGACGGTCACCCGGGGCATCACACGAAGTCTGCGGTGCTCGGGCTGCGGTACGCGGTCGGGGGCGCCGTCGAACCAGTAGATCCGCAGCAGCGGCTGCCGCGTATCGGCCTCTGCCAGCTCGCGCAGGCCCCGGATGAGGGCCGCGTGGTCGACGGTGATGCGGGAACGGGCGGGCTCCCCGGCCAGCAGACTCGCGGCTGCACCCAGCAGGTAGCCGGCGTCCACCAGGACGACGCAACGGTCCACGCGTTCCACCCTCTTCCAGAAGTTCGGGTGTGGTCTTTGCCAAGGGTTTCCTTCGAGTCTGCCCGACCGCGCAGGGGTTGACGGCCGGAACTCGATCATCGGCGTGGCGGATCCGGAAAACGGCGCATGATACCCCCTCACTACGCACGGTAATGATCCAACATGCATGCTTTATCCCGCTATGTGAATCTGAACGCGGTCCTGGCCCCGAGAGTCCCCGTAGGAGGAACACCATGGCCAAGAACAAGAACCGCAAGCAGAGCAGCCGGCAGAACCGCGCGTCGGGTCCGGAGCACGGTGCGGAAGAGACCAAGTCGACCGGTTACGACTCGCAGATACAGCCTCAGCCGCAGGCCCAGGGCAGCCCTGCTGATGTTGCCCGTAAGCACCAGCGGCGCTTCGGCCACAACTGACCGGGCGGATCGCCGGTCACGGCCGCAGGCCGGGTGGCCGAGAGGGGCGCTCCCGCTTTCGCGGGGCGCCCCTCTCGTACGTCGGCCGTGAACCGGCTCAGCCGGCCAGGCAGGACGGCCCGAGCAGCACCTTCAGGTCGCCGAAGAGCGCCGGGTCGGGCTTCACCCGGTGCCGGTCGAGCCGGAGCACCGTGGTCTTGCGGGGGCCCTGGAGCTTGATCCGCACCTCGGTGTCGCCCCGGTGGTTGCTGAGGACCTCGCCGAGGCGGCTGACCATCGGCGGGGTGATCTTGACCGTGGGGATGGTCAGGACCACGGGCGCGTTGGTGCCGGCCGACGAGATGTCGGGGACCTGCATCTCCATGGCGACGAGCCGGGGCACGTCCTCCCGCTTGTCGAGACGTCCCTTGACGAAGACGACGGTGTCCTCGACGAGCTGGGTGGAGACCAGTTGGTAGGTGGCGGGGAAGAACATGCACTCGATGGAACCGGCCAGGTCCTCGACGGTGGCGATGGCCCAGGCGTTGCCCTGCTTGGTCATCTTGCGCTGGAGGCCGGAGATGATGCCGCCGACGGTGACGATGGCGCCGTCCGCGTGTTCCCCGCCGGTCAGCTGGGAGATCGAGGAGTCGGCCTTGTCGGACAGCACGTGTTCCAGACCGAAGAGCGGGTGGTCGGAGACGTACAGGCCGAGCATCTCGCGCTCCTGGGCCAGCAGGTAGGACTTCTCCCACTCGATGTCGGAGAACTCCACGTCGAGCCCGAAGCCCGGCTCGTCGCTCTCCTCCTCGCCCATGCCGCCGAAGAGGTCGAACTGGCCCTCGGCCTCCTTGCGCTTGACCTGCACCACGTTGTCGATCATCGGCTCGTGGTGGGCGACCAGGCCCTTGCGGGTGTGGCCCATCTCGTCGAAGGCGCCGGCCTTGATCAGCGATTCGACGGTGCGCTTGTTGCAGACGACTGCCTCGACCTTGTCCAGGAAGTCGGGGAAGCTGCTGTACTTCCCCTTCGCCTTGCGGCACCGGATGATCGAATCGACGACGTTCTGACCCACGTTCCGGACGGCCGTGAGGCCGAAGAGGATCACGTCGTCGCCCTGCGCGGCGAAGTTCGACAGGGACTCGTTCACATTGGGCGGCAGCACCTTGATGCCCATGCGACGGCACTCGTTGAGGTAGACGGCCGACTTGTCCTTGTCGTCCTTGACCGAGGTCAGCAGCGCCGCCATGTACTCGGCGGGGTAGTTCGCCTTGAGGTACGCGGTCCAGTAGGTGACCAGGCCGTACGCGGAGGAGTGCGCCTTGTTGAACGCGTATCCGGCGAACGGGACCAGCACGTCCCACAGGGCCTTGATCGCGGCGTCGGAGAAGCCCTTCTCCTTGGCGCCCGCCTCGAAGAGGACGAAGTTCTTCGCCAGCTCCTCGGGCTTCTTCTTGCCCATCACGCGGCGCAGGATGTCGGCCTCGCCGAGCGAGTAGCCGGCGACGATCTGGGCGGCCTTCTGCACCTGCTCCTGGTACACGATGAGGCCGTAGGTGAGGCCGAGGACCTCCTTGAGGGGCTCCTCCAGCTCCGGGTGGATCGGGGTGATCTCCTGGCGGCCGTTCTTGCGCTCGGCGTAGTTCGTGTGCGAGTTCATGCCCATCGGGCCCGGCCGGTACAGGGCCGAGACGGCGGAAATGTCCTCGAAGTTGTCGGGCTGCATCTGGCGCAGCAGGGAGCGCATCGGACCGCCGTCGAACTGGAACACGCCGAGCGTGTCACCGCGGCAGAGCATCTCGTACGTCTTGGGGTCGTCCAGCGGGAGGCCGAGCAGGTCCAGCTTGACGCCCTTGTTGGACTCCACCATCTTCACGGCGTCGTCCATGATGGTGAGGTTTCGCAGGCCGAGGAAGTCCATCTTCAGCAGGCCGAGCGACTCGCACTGCGGGTAGTCCCACTGCGTGATGGTGACGCCGTCGGTGTGCCGCACCCAGATCGGCGCGTGGTCGACGATCGGCTCGCTGGACATGATGACGCCGGCGGCGTGCACGCCCATCTGCCGGACCAGGCCCTCGACGCCCTTCGCGGTGTCGATGACCTTCTTGACGTCCGGCTCGTTCTCGTACATCCCCCGGATCTCGCCCGCCTCGCTGTAGCGCGGGTGCTTGGGGTCGGTGATGCCGTTGAGGTCGATGCCCTTGCCGAGGACGTCGGCGGGCATGGCCTTGGTGAGCCGGTCGCCCATCGCGTACGGGTAGCCGAGGACCCGGGCGGAGTCCTTGATGGCGTTCTTCGCCTTGATCTTTCCGTACGTGCCGATCATGGCGACCTTGTCGGCGCCGTACTTCTCCGTCACGTACCTGATCACTTCGACGCGCCGACGCTCGTCGAAGTCGATGTCGACGTCGGGCATGGAGACGCGCTCGGGGTTGAGGAACCGCTCGAAGATCAGCCCGTGCTCGATCGGGTCGAGGTCGGTGATGCCCATCGCGTACGCCACGATCGAACCGGCGGCGGAGCCTCGGCCGGGGCCGACCGCGATGCCGTTGTTCTTCGCCCACATGATGAAGTCGGCGACGACCAGGAAGTACCCCGGGAACCCCATCTGGATGATGATGTCCATCTCGTACTCGACCTGCTTCTGCCGGTCCTCGGGGACACCTCCCGGGAAGCGCCGGTTCATGCCGACGCGGACCTCTTCCTGGAACCAGGTGATCTCCGTGTAGCCGTCCGGGATGTCGAACTTCGGCATCAGGTCGCGCTTCTCGAACATGCCGGTGGTGTCGATCTGCTGCGCGACCAGCAGGGTGTTGGCGCAGCCCTCCTGCCAGGCGTCGGAGGAGTCGACGGCGTACATCTCGTCGGTCGTCTTGAGGTAGTAGCCGGTGCCGTCGAAGCGGAAGCGGTCCGGGTCGGAGAGGTTCTTGCCGGTCTGGATGCAGAGGAGGGCGTCGTGCGCGGTGGCCTCGCTGGCGTACGTGTAGTGCGAGTCGTTGGTCACCAGCGGCGGGATGTTCAGCTTCCTGCCGATTTCGAGGAGCCCGTCACGGACCCGGCGCTCGATCTCGATGCCGTGGTCCATCAGCTCCAGGAAGTACTTGCCCTCACCGAAGATGTCCTTGTAGTCGGAGGCGGCCTGGACCGCCTCGTCGAACTGGCCGAGCCGCAGCCGGGTCTGCACCTCGCCCGAGGGGCAGCCGGTGGACGCGATCAGGCCCTCGGACCACTGGGCGATGGTCTCCTTGTCCATGCGCGGCCACTTCTGCAGCCAGCCCTCGGCGTACGCATCCGAGGACAGCTTGAAGAGGTTGTGCAGCCCGGTGCTGTTCGCCGCCCAGATCGTCTTGTGGGTGTAACCACCCGAACCCGAGACGTCGTCGCGCTTCTGGTGCGGCTGGCCCCACTGGATCTTCCGCTTGTGCTTGCGCGATTCCGGAGCGACGTACGCCTCGATCCCGATGATCGGTGTCACGCCCGCCTTCTGCGCCGAGTGGAAGAAGTCGTAGGCACCGTGCAGGTTGCCGTGGTCCGTCATCGCGATGTGCGACATGCCCATTTCATTGCAGGCAGCGAACATGTCCTTGAGCCGCGCGGCACCGTCCAGCAGCGAGTACTGGGTGTGGACGTGAAGGTGCGTAAAGGGCGGCTTCGACGACACGGTTTGTGGCCTCCGGGCGAACAGGGCGGGTGAGGGGGACAGCGTGGAAGTCTACGTCGCGACACCGGTACTCGGCGGCCTGTCACTCCGACCGCGCACCGTCGAAAACAATGAGGTTGCCGAGATCACAGACGCAGCGGCCAGCAGCCTCCACCCTCGCACGTGGGCGTGGCGGCGAGCTGACCACGGCACGAACCCGGCAGCCGGCCAGGTGACTTCCACGCTCCTCGGGAGACCACATTCCAGGCGTCCCACATCGACTGTGCGGCCGCGCGCATTTCCCACCCACCGGGCACTTTCCGGGTCCGGGCACTGATGCGGCGCCTCCGGCGTTCTCAGCAGGAGGGCAGACAGGATGGCCCTGTCATCAACGAAGGAAGCAGGCCGGCAATGCGCAGCACTTTCGAAGTCTCGGACACTGAGCGCGAGGAACAGATCCTTGCGGTCTTCGAGACTGCCTTCGGAGAGCTCCTGGCCGCAGACCCGACAGCCTTCCGGGTCAAGTTCCGCAAGATGGCCGCATCACCGTTCGCGTTCTACAGGGGCACGGCCTGCCTGTATTACGCCGATCTCAGCTCGACGAGGAGCGCGGACCCCTATCTGGACGAGCGAACCAGCAGGGTGTGGGTGCACGGCGATCTGCACGCTGAGAACTTCGGCACGTACATGGATTCCAATGGCCGCCTTGTCTTCAATGTGAACGACTTCGATGAAGCCTTCGTAGCCCCCTTCACCTGGGACCTCAAGCGGTTCGCCGCCTCCGTCGCGCTGATCGGGTACGCGAAGGCGCTGGGTGACGGCCAGATCACCGAGCTGGTCCGTATCTACGCGGCGGCCTACCGTGAGCGGATCCACGCACTGGCGACGGGCGCGAAGAACGACGAGGTACCGCCCTTCACGTTGGACACGGCACAGGGCCCGCTGCTGGACGCGCTGCGCGACGCCCGGTCGCTGACCCGATTCTCGCTGCTGGACTCGATGACGGAGATCCGGGACTTCGAGCGCCGGTTCGCGGCGGGCGGCGGCTCGATCGACCTGGACGCGGCGACGCGCTACAAGGTGCTGGCCGCCTTCGACGGCTATCTGGAGACGCTGCCGGAGTCGAGCCTGACCCGCCCCGACTCGTACCGGGTGAAGGATGTCGTCGGCCGTCGTGGCATCGGTATCGGTTCGGCCGGGCTGCCCTCGTACAACATCCTTCTGGAGGGCAACAGCGACGCCCTGGAGAACGATGTGGTGATCTATCTCAAGCAGGCGCAGACCCCCGCAGTCTCCCGGCACATCACCGACGCGGCCGTGCGCGAGTACTTCCAGCACGAGGGCCACCGCACGGTCATCTCACAGCGCGCCCTGCAGGCACACGCCGACCCGTGGCTCGGCTGGACCGAGCTGGACGGGGCCGGACAGCTGGTCGCCGAGGTGTCTCCGTACGCGGTCGATCTGGACTGGTCCGACATCGACGAGCCGGAGGAGATTGCCGCGGTCGTCGCCGACCTCGGCCGGGCAACGGCGACGATGCACTCCGCGGCGGACGACGAGAGCGGCCACTCGCTGGTGCCGTTCTCCACCGAGCGGGCGATCGACGCGGCGATCGCGGTGGACGAGGAGGGCTTCGCCGACCTGCTGGTGGACTTCGCCCACAGCTACGGCGCCCGGGCCCGCGCCGACCACCAGATCTTTGTGGATCTTTTCCGCAACGGCCGCATCCCGGGGCTGTAGAGCTCCGCACGCAACCGGGCCCCTTCAAGGGTCGCTCACAGGTGCGCATGCGACACTCCTCAACGATGGACATATCCGGGACGCAGCTCAGAGTCGTTCGCGCGGCGCTCTTCACGGCGCTCGTCGTGACGCTCTCCGCTGCGTCCCATGTGCTGCTCTCCCAGGTCTCGCTGCCACTGACCGTCGTCGCCCTGCTGGCCGGCGTGGTCTTCGCCGTGGCGTACGCGCTGGCCGGCCAGGAGCGCGGCTTCGGAGCGATCGCCGGACTGCTGGTCCCGCTGGAACTGGCCGCCGACACCGTGTTCACCACCGGCCAACACCTCTGTTACGGCGCGGCAGGCGGCCCGATCGCGGGGCCGTTGCGCTCGGTCGGCGTCGATGTGCTGTGCGGCGGCGGTGACATCGGTGCCGGCGCGCACCAGGTCGGTGACGTCGGCACGCCGCTCACCTCGGTGACCGGCGGCGGACACACGGCGGCCGCGCTGCTGGCCTCCCCGGGCCCGGCGGTGCCATGGCTGCTGCTCGCCGCCCACGTGACGGTCGGTCTGCTCGCCGCGGCCTGGCTGCGGCGCGGCGAGTCCGCGCTCGTCGGCCTGCTGGGCGCGGTCGCCGCCCTGGCGTTCCGGCCGCTGCTGATCGCGGTCGCCGTGGTGGGTACGGTTCGCCGCTCCGTACGCCGCAGGGTGCGCCCCGCCGGAGGCGGCCCGCACCTGCTCGTACACGCCCGTCTGCTCGTGCACTCCGTGGGACGAAGGGGACCGCCGCGCTCGGCATGCGCCATCGCCTGAGCACGCACATCCCCGACGACACACCCCTCACACCCATGGAGATACGGACATGAGCAAGCGCAACAGCCAGGCCAACAAGTCGGCGGCCCGCGAGCGGCTGCGTGCCGAGCGCGAGCGCCAGGTTAAGAAGGACAAGACCCGTCGGCAGATCATCGTCGGCGTCTCGATCGTCGGCGTCCTGGCCGTCGTGGGTGCCGCCGCCTGGGGCGTCATGCAGCTGAACAAGCCGTCCCACTGGGAGGCGGCCAAGGACGCGAAGAACGTCACGGCGCCCAAGAACACCTCGGGCGACAACGGCACGACCGTCGTCATCGGCAAGTCGACCGCCAAGAAGACCCTGGAGCTGTACGAGGACTCGCGCTGCCCGATCTGCGGCACGCTCGAGCAGGCCGTCGGCGAGACGATGCACAAGGACGTCGACGCCGGAAAGTACAAGATCAAGTACATCGGTGCCACGTTCATCGACGGTGACAACTCCATCAACGGCGTGGGTTCCAAGAACGCACTGAGCGCGCTCGGCGCCGCACTCAATGTCAGCCCGCAGGCCTTCCTCGACTACAAGTCCGCGCTCTACTCCCCGAAGTTCCACCCGGAGGAGACCGACGACAAGTTCAAGGACGACGCGTACCTGATCAAGATCGCCGACACGGTCGAGGCCCTGAAGGGCAACAAGGCGTTCCAGAAGGACGTCAAGGACGGTACGTACGACAGCTGGGCGATGAAGATGTCCGGGGCCTTCGAGAAGAGCGGCGTGAGGGGCACCCCGACGCTGAAGATGGACGGCAAGCCGCTCACCGGCTCGGACGGCAAGAACGCGCCAATGACGGTGGCCGAGTTCAACACCGCGATCACCGCCGCCCTGAAGGGCTAGCGGCAAACTCCCGACAGCGGCTCTCCGACGGGCAGGCGAACTTCCTTCATTCGCCTGCCCGTTCGCTGTACCGGTCAGTAGGGTTCTCCTCCGTGACCAGTCGACACCTTTCTCCGCCGATATCCGGCCCCAGCCGCCGCACGGTCGTCAAGGCCGCTGCCGCCACCGCCGTCGCCGCCCCCGTGCTCGGCGCCGCCACCACCGCGCGTGCCGCGGACGGGCCCGCCTTCCTGCACGGCATCGCCTCCGGCGACCCCCTCCCCGACGGCATACTCCTGTGGACCCGCGTCACCCCGGCCCCCGACGCCGTGCCCGGCTCAGGCCGTGGCGCCGATACGGCGGTGCGCTGGGAGGTCGCCGAGGACAAGGAGTTCACCCGGGTCGTCGCCCGGGGAACGACCGTCGCAACGGCCGCTTCCGACCACACCGTCAAGGCCGATGTGCGAGGTCTGCGCCCGGCCACCACCTACTGGTTCCGCTTCTCGGCGGGCGACGGTACGGGAACCTTCTCGCCGACGGGCCGCACCCGTACCGCGCCGGCGGCCGGAGCTGCCACGCCCGGTGTGCGCTTCGGGGTGGTGTCGTGCGCCAACTGGGAGTCCGGGTTCTTCTCCCCGTACCGGCATCTCGCCGCCCGCGCCGATCTCGACGCGGTGCTGCATCTCGGCGACTACATCTACGAGTACGCGTCCGGCAGTTACCCGGACGCCGAGTACGTCGTACGGCCGCACGAGCCGAAGCACGAGATCCTGACCCTTGCCGACTACCGCACCCGGCACGGCAACTACAAGACGGACTCCGACCTCCAGGCCCTGCACGCCACCCACCCGTTGATCGCGATCTGGGACGACCACGAGTTCGCCAACGACGCCTGGTCGGGCGGGGCCGAGAACCACACGCCGGGCACGGAGGGCTCCTGGGCCGACCGGGCCGCGGGCGCCAAGCAGGCGTACTTCGAGTGGATGCCGGTCCGCGCCTCCACCGAGGGCACCGTCCACCGGCGGCTGCGCTTCGGCAACCTGGCCGATCTGCACCTCCTCGATCTGCGCACCTTCCGCTCCCAGCAGTCCACGATCGGCAACGGCTCGGTCGACGCCCCGGATCGCACGATCACCGGCCGGGCGCAGCTGGACTGGCTGAAGTCGGGCCTGGCCGGCTCGGACGCCACCTGGAAGCTGGTCGGTACGTCGGTGATGATCTCACCGGTCGCGTTCGGTTCCGTACCCGCGCATCTACTGGAGCCGCTGGCCGAGTTGCTGGGGCTGCCCACGGAGGGCCTTGCCGTCAATGTCGACCAGTGGGACGGCTACACGGACGACCGCAAGGAGCTGATCGCGCATCTGCGGGACCGGTCGATCACCAACACGGTCTTCCTGACCGGCGACATCCACATGGCGTGGGCCAATGACGTACCGGTGAAGGCGGCGACGTATCCGCTCTCGGCGTCGGCCGCCACCGAGTTCGTGGTGACGTCGGTGACGTCGGACAATCTCGACGACATCCTGCATGTCGCGCCGCAGACCGTCTCGGTGGTGGCTGCCGCGGCGGTCAAGGCCGCCAACCGCCACGTGAAGTGGGTGGACATGGACTCGCACGGCTACGGCGTCCTCGATGTGACCGCCGAGCGCTCGCAGATGGACTACTACGCGGTCTCCGACAAGACGAAAAGGGACGCGACCTCCGCCTGGACGCGTTCGTACCGGACACTCAGTGGGACGCAGAAGGTCGAGCGGGTGGACCGCCCGGTGCACTGAGGGTCTGTTTTCAGCCACCGCAGTCCATGTTGACGCCGCATTACATCGCTACGGCGGGTGGCGTACCTCCCGACTCCAATGGGGACACACCGCCCGCCGGGGTAACGCGGGACGTTAAGTCCGCGTCTCAAACTCTGGAACGCACAGAATTATTTCTTCCCGTTTCCCCGGTTTGCCCAACGATTGATTGGGCTTGATCGATTCTCCTCAAGATCTGACATGCGCACGTAATCTCCGGGCGGCGGGTGAGGAAATCCCTCCCCCACACATCCGCGAGGAGTCCCTGTGCGCGCTCTTGCCCGTATATCGCCGCGTATACGTAACCGTGCGATCGGCACCGCCGTCCTGGCCGGAACCCTGGCCCTGGCACCGCTCTCCGCGTCCACCGGCTCCGCCGCCGCGAAGACGTCCACCTCCTCGGCATCCGCCGCATCAGTCGCATCCGCCGAGAAGTGCGCGAGCGAGGCGAGCACCTCCGCCACCGCGCGCGAGGCCCGCCCCTCGGGCACCAAGCACGCCGCGGACCCCAACGAACTCACCGCGGCCCAGGCCAAGGCCATGGACACGCAGCTCAAGGAGAGACTCGCGGACCGCCGGGTCAGCGGCTCCACGCTCGCCGCGGGCGCCACCATCCCGGTGTACTTCCACGTGGTGCACTCCGGAACGACCGGCAAGCTCAGCGCGTCCGCCATCAGCAGCCAGATGAGCGTCCTGAACGCCGCCTACGGCGGCCAGGGCAGCGGCAACACCAACTCCGGCTTCCAGTTCTCGCTGGCCGGCACGGACTACACGGACAACAGTTCCTGGTACAACGGCGTCTCGCCGGGCTCCTCCGCCGAGAAGGCCATGAAGTCGACGCTGCGCAAGGGCGGGGCCAACGCGCTCAACATCTACACCGCCAACCTCGGCGGCGGCCTGCTGGGCTGGGCCACCTTCCCCAGCTCCTACAAGTCCAACCCCTCCGACGACGGCGTCGTCATGCTCGACGCCTCTCTGCCCGGCGGCTCCGCCACCAACTACAACGAGGGCGACACCGCCACCCACGAGGTCGGCCACTGGATGGGGCTCTACCACACCTTCCAGGGCGGCTGTAACGGCAACGGCGACTACGTGGCCGACACTGCGGCTGAAGCGAGCCCCGCGTACGCCTGCCCGACCGGGCGCGACACCTGCACCAACAAGACAGGGGTCGACCCGATCCACAACTTCATGGACTACACGTACGACTCCTGCATGTACCAGTTCACCTCGGGCCAGGTGCAGCGGATGAGCGACAGCTGGATCGCCTACCGGGGCTGATCCGCCCGTCCGTCCGAAGGGCCCCGCGACGCGCGGGGCCCTTCACGCGGTCACAGCGTGGCGAGGAAGCCGAGTGCGACCTTCCAGGCCAGCTCGGCCGATGCCGCGTCGTGGTCCGGCAGTTCGGGGTCCGTGAAGAGATGACCCGCGCCCGGATAGCGGTAGACCTCGACATCGGCACCGGTCCGCTGCATCTGCAGATACCAGGAGTTCAGCCAGTCGTGCGTCTCGAACGGGTCCGGGTCCGCGACATGCAGCTGTACGGGCAGCTCGTCCACCGTGGCGTTCTCGGCGATGTCCGAGGTTCCGTGGAACAGCAGCAGACCGCGCGCCTTCTCATCACCGAGCGCCAGGGTCTGCGCGGTGGACGCCCCGAAGGAGAATCCCGCGTACACCAGGCCCCGGTCGGAGTAGGGCGCGGCGGCCAGTACTGCCCTCCTGAGCAACTCGTCCTTGCCCACCTCTTCCTTGAAGGCCATGCCTTCCTCGACGGTTTCGAAGGTGTGCCCCTCGAAGAGATCGGGCACCTGCACCTCGTGCCCGGCGGCGCGCAGCCGGTGGGCGGCCGCGTGCACCGCGGGGCGCAGACCGTACGTCGAGTGGAAAAGCATGATGTTCATGAGGCCAATGGTGCCAGCTACGGTCGGGAGCATGGAGAACGACAGGATGGAGATCGTGCTGCGTCCGCTGATCGTCGTCGGCGGCTCGGTCGTGATCACGCTGCTGGTCGGCTGGCTGGTCGATCTGCTGCTCAGACGGGCCGACCGCCGGCACCACGAGACACCGCTGTGGGGTCTGCTGCGGCGCTGCCGGATTCCGCTGCAGCTGACCCTGTGCACGGCGCTGCTGCGGGGCACGTACACCCACACCCGGCTCGAACTCGTCAGGGACCACGGGGCCGGGATCGGCCAGGTCCTGACTCTGGTGCTGATCGGGACGTCGGCCTGGCTGATGGTGCGGATCGCGGCGGCCGTCGTCGACTCCGTCTACGCCCGGTACGCGGCGAGCACCCGCGATCCGGCACGGGTGCGGCGGGTCCGTACACAGGTGACACTGATCCAGCGGGTGGTCACCGCGATCGTGGCGACCGTCGCCGTCGGCGCGATGCTGCTGACGTTCCCGGCGATGCGGACGTTCGGCACCTCGATGCTGGCCTCGGCCGGTGTGCTCGGCATCGTCGCGGGCATCGCGGCCCAGTCGACGCTCGGCAATCTCTTCGCGGGGTTGCAGATCGCCTTCGGCGACATGGTGCGGATCGGCGACACGGTAGTGGTGGACGGCGAGTGGGGCACGATCGAGGAGATCACGCTGACCTTCCTCGCGGTACGGACCTGGGACGAGCGGCGGATCACGATGCCGGTCTCGTACTTCACCAGCAAACCGTTCGAGAACTGGTCGCGCGGCGGCGCCCAGATGACCGGCTCGGTCTTCTTCCATCTCGACCACTCGGCCCCGGTCGCGGCGATGCGTGACCGGCTGCGGGACATCCTGGGCGAGTGCGCCGCCTGGGACGGCCGCAATTGGTCCCTGGCGGTCACGGACACCACACCGTCGACGATCCAGGTCCGCGCGGTCGTCACCGCGAAGGACGCGGACGACATCTGGACGGTGCGCTGTGCCGTGCGGGAGCAGCTCATCGGCTGGCTGCGCGACCACCATCCGTACGCACTGCCGAGGATCGCGACGGCGCCCGCGACGCTTCCGCCGGGCGACGAGTGGCCCAACTCGCCCCACCCCACGGACGAGAAGCCGACGGGCTGGGACAAGTCCCCCCGCACGGGACGCGGCTGACCGGGCGCGGCGCCTCGTCACCGCAGGCTGCGTACGTCCAGCTGCCGCAGCACCCGGTCGACGACCTCCGGGTCCGTGCCCGCCTCGTTGCGGGCCGAGAGCACCGCGTGGCGGGCGGCCGACATCATTTCGCGCTGGACGCGGTTGATCGCCTTGAAGCGTTCGGCGCGCTTCGCGTACGCCTCGCGGCGCTCGTCGTCGACCATGTCGGGGCTGATCCGCGCCCCCACGTCGTACGCCAGCCGCTGCAGCCGCTCCGCGACCTCGTCCGGGAACTCCTCGACCTCCCGGATCTCCTTGAGCCGCTGCTTCGCGGCCTTCGCGGCGCGGATCGCGAGGTCCTTCTCCAGCGCCTCCTCGGCGTCCGTGTCCGCCCGGACCCGTAGCTTGCGGACCAGCCACGGCAGGGTGAGTCCCTGGACGACAAGCGTGGCCATGATCACGGCGAAGGCGATGAAGACGATCTCGTCACGGCCCGGGAACGGCTTCCCGTCGTCCGTCTTCAGCGGAATCGCGAGCGCCAGCGCGACCGAGGCCACTCCCCGCATCCCGGACCACCACATGACGACGGTCTCCCGCCAGCTGGTGGGGATCTCCTCGCTGACGTCGCGCCGGGTGTGCAGCCGCTTGGCGAGCCAGGTCGCGGGCAGCAGATACAGCAGCCGTACGCCGACGACGACCGCGACGACGGCCAGGCCCCAGCCGAGCATCTGGAGCTCGCGCCCGTCGGCCGTCCCGAAGACGTTGTGCAGTTCGAGGCCGATCAGCCCGAAGGCGATCCCGGTGACGAGGGTGTCGACGATCTCCCAGAAGGTACGGCCGGTGAGCCGCCCGAGGACGTCGTCGGCGTCGGCGGTGTGCTCGGCGAGAAAGAGCGCGGTGGTGAGGACGGCGAGGACACCCGACCCCATCAGCTCCTCCGCGAGGACATAGCTGACGAACGGCACCAGCAGGGTGAGGCCGACCTGGAGCGTGGCATCGCCGAGCAGGCCCATGAGTTTGATGGTGATCCAGCCGAGCGCGACACCCACCGCCACGGCGACGACCGCGGAGAGGATCAGCAGCCCGAACGCCTCCGGCAGCGAGAACGTGCCGCTCACCGCGGCGGCGATCGCCACGTGGTACAGCACGATCGCGGTCACATCGTTGAACAGCCCCTCGCCCTCCAGGATGGAGACGAGTCTGCGGGGCAGCCCGACCGAGCCCGCGACGGCCGTCGCCGCGACCGGGTCGGGCGGGGCGACGAGCGCGCCGAGTGCCACGGCGGCGGCGATGGGCAGTCCGGGGACGATCGCGTTGGCGACCGCGGCGACGGCGGCCGTCGTGATGAAGACCAGCGCCACGGCCAGCAGAAAGATCGGTCGTTTATTGGCGGCGAACTGCCGCCAGGAGGTGCGCTGCACGGAGGCGTAGAGCAGCGGCGGCAGCAGCGCGGGAAGAATGATCTCGGGCGGGATGTCCACATTCGGCACAAAGCTGAGGAACGCCATGCCGACTCCGGCGAGCGTCATCAGCACCGGCGCCGGCAGTCCGAGACGCTCCCCGAGTGGCACCGTCACCACAGCTCCGAGCAACAGCAGCAGGAGCAGTGCCATTTGGTCCACGAGGCGCCTTCCGGAACGCGGCGAGCCGACCTCTTTGGTCGGTCGATCTGGACTTCAAGCCTGCCACGCAAGGCCCGGAATCCAGACAACACCCCCTCGATATATGCCTCTCTGACCGACCATGCGTCGGCGAAGCTGCTGCGCGACAACGATCCGCGGCTGAAGCACTGGCAGGACATCGACCGAAGGCTCACCCCGTACGCCGAGGACCCGGCGGCCGGCGTCGTGATCGGCAAGGCCGTCCCGCTCGCCGACTCGCACCGGCACCACTCGCATCTGCTCTGGCTCTACCCGCTGCGCGAACGGAACTGGGACCGGGCCGGGGACCGCGATGTGATGCAGCGCTCCATGAACCACTGGGTCTCCATGCAGCAGCTGTGGCACGGCTACAGCTACGCCACCGCCTCGTCCATGTACTCGGTGATGGACGAGCCGGAGAAGGCCCTCGACTTCCTGACCTTCTTCACCGATCTGAAGGTGGTCTCGGACTGCCAGATGACCGTCAACACGATGTACCGGGAGGGCAAGAACCTCGCCCTGGAGAGCCCGCTGTCCGCCGCCCAGTCGATGCTCGACATGGTGGTGCAGGGCCACGAGGGGGTGGTGAAGGTCTTCCCGTCCGTCTCGGACCGCTGGGCGGACGCGTCGATCGCGTCACTGCGCACCCAGGGCGCCTTCCTCGTGGACGCGGACCGCTCCGGCGGCGCCACGCACTGGGTACGGGTACACAGCGAGGCGGGCGCCCCGCTGACCCTGGACCACTCCGTCGCGGGCCGGATCGACGTACGGGACGCGCACGGGCGCCCGCTGCACTGGCGGGAGGCCGGACCGGGCCGGATCACGGTCGCCCTGCCGCGCGGTGGCACGGCGGTGGTCACTCCGCACGGCGCGCGCCGCCCCGGGACGGGACCGCGCGATGTGCCGTCGAACGGGACGTGGACACGCTGGGGCCTGCCGGGCTGACCCGGACGTATGCGGGGGTGCCGCTCGCTCCGTGCGGCCCGGGCGGCCCCCGGCACTCGTTCGCTTGCTACAGAGCGCGGCGCATCGCCCGGTGGGCGATCCCGGCGTCCGGGAATTCGGGGCCGTACACCACATACCCGAGCCGCTCGTAGAAGCCGAGCGCATGGGTCTGGGCGTGCAGATCGACGGCGGCCAGACCGAGCTCACGGGCCGCGTCCTCAATGGCCCGGACCAGCGCCGCGCCGACGCCGAGACCGCGCGCCCGCTTGGTCACCGCCAGCCTGCCGAGCGAGCCCACGGTGAGGTCGCCACCGGTCTTGGCGACGGCGGCCGGACCGTGCAGCAGCCGCCCGGTACCGAGCGCGGAGCCGTCCGCCGCGACGGCGATCACATGCACCGCGTCAGCGTCGTAGGCGTCGTACTCGATCTCCTCGGGCACGTTCTGCTCGCCGACGAAGACGTCCTTGCGGACCTGGAAACAGGCGGCGCGGTCCTGCTCCTCGACGACGGTACGGGTGGTGTACGGGGCGGACGTGCCGGTCATTCACTCTCCGCCGCGATCTTGTCCAGGGCCTGCTGGAGGTCGTCCGGGTAGTTGCTGGAGAACTCCACCCAGCTGCCGTCGGACGGGTGCTCGAAGCCGAGCCGGACGGCGTGCAGCCACTGCCTCGTCAGGCCGAGGCGCTTGGCCATCGTCGGGTCGGCGCCGTAGGTGAGGTCACCGACGCAGGGGTGGCGGTGGGCGGACATGTGCACCCGGATCTGGTGGGTGCGGCCCGTCTCCAGCTTGATGTCCAGGAGGCTGGCGGCCCGGTAGGCCTCGATGAGGTCGTAGTGCGTCACAGAGGGCTTGCCCTCGGCCGTGACGGCCCACTTGTAGTCGAGGTTGGGGTGACGCCCGATGGGGGCGTCGATGGTGCCGCTCATCGGGTCCGGGTGGCCCTGTACCAGCGCGTGGTACTTCTTCTCGACGACCCGGTCGCGGAACTGGGCCTTCAGCAGGGTGTAGGCCCGCTCGGACTTGGCGACGACCATCAGGCCGGAGGTGCCGACGTCGAGGCGGTGGACGATGCCCTGGCGCTCGGCGGCGCCGGACGTCGAGATCCGGTACCCGGCCGCGGCGAGACCGCCGATGACGGTCGTGCCGGTCCAGCCGGGGCTCGGGTGGGCGGCGACCCCGACCGGCTTCACGATCACGACGATGTCGTCGTCGTCGTGCACGATCTCCATGCCCTCGACGGGCTCGGCGACGATCTGCACCGGAGCGGGCGCCTGCGGCATCTCCACTTCCAGCCAGGCACCGCCCCGTACCCGCTCGGACTTCCCGACCACCGCGCCGTCCACCTGCACCTTCCCGGCAGCGGCCAGGTCGGCGGCCCGGGTGCGGGAGAAACCGAACATCCGGGAAATGACGGCGTCGACACGCTCGCCTTCCAGACCGTCGGGTACGGGCAGGGTGCGGACCTCGGGATACGTACTCACCTGTCGAGTATGCCTTGCGCCCGCTAGTCCTTGTGCACGGTCCCGTCGGGGTCCAGGCCCTTGAAGGAAAGGATCACGATCAGGATGCCGCCGCAGACGATCGCGGAGTCGGCAAGGTTGAAGACGGCGAAGTGCGCGGGGGCGATGAAGTCCACCACCGCGCCCTCGAAGGCGCCGGGAGCGCGGAAGATGCGGTCGGTGAGATTACCGAGCGCACCGCCGAGCAGCAGGCCGAGCGCGATGGCCCACGGCAGGCTGTAGAGCTTGCGGGCGAGGCGGGCGATCACGACGATGACGGTCGCCGCGATGAAGGTGAAGATGATCGTGAAGGCCTCACCGATGCCGAACGCGGCGCCCGCGTTACGGATCGCGTCGAGCTTCAGCCAGTCGCCGACGATCTCGACCGGCGGGTGGTGTTCCAGCTTCGCGACCACGATCATCTTGCTGATCAGGTCGAGCAGATAGGCGAAGACGGCCACGGCGAAAAGCACCATGATTCTCCGCTTGCCCCTGCTCGGGGCCGTCTCCTCGACCCGGTTCTCGGCCTCGTCCCCTTCGGTCCCCTCAGCATCGGGGATGTCCGGCGTACCGATGATGCGCTCCGCCTCTGCCACGTGAGTCCCTCAACCTAGGTTCCTGACTGAGGACGAGGGTACGACACACAGCCACGGATCAACCGCGGCGCTCCTGCTTCTGTTTGTCCTCGACGCAGAGCGTGGCGCGGGGGAACGCCTGCATCCGCGCCTTGCCGATCGGATTGCCGCAGACCTCGCACAGTCCGTACGTCCCGGCGTCGAGCCGGGCCAGGGCCCGCTCGGTCTGGTCCAGCATCTCCTGGGCGTTGGCGGCGAGCGACATCTCGTGCTCGCGGGTGATGTTCTTGGTGCCGGTGTCCGCCTCGTCGTCACCCGCCCCGTCGCCGGAGTCGCGCATCAGCCCGGCGAGTGCGGCACTCGCGGCCTCCAGCTCACTGCGCAGCCGCATGATCTCGCTGCTCAGCACGGCCCGTGCCTCTTCGACCTCTTCCGGCGTCCAGGGATCCTCACCCGGCCGGACCGCCAGCTCGCCCGGGGCTGTCGTGGCGACTGCCCGGGCCGGGGGCACGGGCGCCGCGCCCTTGCCGGCCGTGCGGGTCCGGGCCGCGCTCTTCTTGGCTACCACCGTGTGGGCTCCCGTCTGCTCGGCGGACTCGGCCGCCACCGTGGCCGCCGCAGCGGCCTTCTTCGAAGCCTTCTTGACCGCGCTCTTCTTCGCAGGTGCCTTCTTGGCCTGTGCCGCGTGCTCGGCGGGCGCCACCCGCTTCCGGGCTGCGGTCTTCTTCGCAGCCGCCTTTTTCACGGCCGCTGCCGTCGGGCCGGTCTCTGCATCCGCCGACTCCGCACCCGCCTGCGAACCGCTCTGCGAACCCGCCTCTCCGCTCGTCCTCCCGGCCGCCGCACCCGTGGATCTCGCTGACGCCGACTTCTTCGCGGCGGTCTTCTTCGCCACCATGGCCGCGGCCCCTTCACATATTGTGATCTTGCACGCGAATCGTGCTGGGACGATAAATCGACCCCAGCCCCGCGGCAACGGGGCACGCCGCCGAATCGCCCCTCCCCGTGTCCGGATACCGACGCGCCTGAATCCGTTGTGCCCAGCTCCCCGCCGGGTTATCCGCCTCCCGGCCCCCCGCCCGGACTCCGTACGTCCGCGTCTGCCCATTCGGGTCACGCCCCGCCCCACGGGTTAAACCGGTCGGCCGTCGCCCGTACGGGCCCGTACACTGGCCTCAGCGAGAGGCGTGGATGGGACGAGTAGCGTCGTACGCAGCCAGGAGCGACCCGGGGACGGTGCGAGCCCGGGGGCGAGCGCGTCGTGAAGATCACCCGGAGCCGTCGGAAGAAAGCCGCAAGGCGAGTAGAACCGGCATCGCGACCCCAATGAGGGGGCCACGGGTGCACACCCGGGGCCAAGGAGGGTGGTACCGCGGGAGTCGATGAGGCTCTCGTCCCTCCGACGGAAGTGGAAAACGCCCGCCGGAGGAAGTCCGCCCATGACATCGCCGCAGTACCGCCAGGTACCCGCCCAGGTCGACCTGCCCGCGCTGGAGCACGCCGTGCTCGATTTCTGGCGCGAGAGCAAGGTCTTCGCCAAGAGCCTCGAACAGTCCGAGGGCCGCCCCGAGTGGGTCTTCTACGAGGGCCCGCCCACCGCCAACGGTATGCCCGGCGCCCACCACATCGAGGCCCGCGTCTTCAAGGACGTCTTCCCCCGCTTCCGCACCATGCAGGGCTACCACGTCGGCCGCAAGGCCGGCTGGGACTGCCACGGACTGCCGGTCGAGCTCGCGGTCGAGAAGGAGCTGGGCTTCAACGGCAAGAAGGACATCGAGGCGTACGGCATCGCCGAGTTCAACGCCAGGTGCCGCGAGTCCGTGACCCGTCACACCGACGCGTTCACCGAGCTCACGACCCGGATGGGCTACTGGGTCGACCTCGACGACGCCTACCGCACGATGGACCCCGAGTACGTCGAGTCGGTGTGGTGGTCCCTGAAGGAGATCTTCAATAAGGGCCTGCTGGTCCAGGACCACCGCGTCGCCCCCTGGTGCCCCCGCTGCGGCACCGGCCTCTCGGACCACGAGCTGGCGCAGGGTTACGAGACCGTGGTCGACCCGTCGGTCTTCGTACGCTTCCCCCTCACCTCCGGCCCGCTGGCCGGCGATGCCTCGCTCCTCGTCTGGACCACCACCCCCTGGACCCTGGTCTCCAACACCGCCGTCGCGGCGCACCCCGACGTCACCTACGTCGTCGCGACCAACGGCGAGGAGAAGCTCGTCGTGGCGCAGCCGCTCGTCGAGAAGGCGCTGGGCGAAGGCTGGGAGACCACTGGCCAGACCTTCACCGGCCGCGAGATGGAGCGCTGGACGTACGAGCGGCCGTTCACCCTCGTCGACTTCCCGGCGGAAGCCCATTACGTGGTCAACGCCGAGTACGTGACGACCGAGGACGGTACGGGTCTGGTCCACCAGTCCCCGGCCTTCGGCGCCGACGACCTCGTCGTCTGCCGCGCCTACGGCCTCCCGGTCGTGAACCCGGTCCGCCCCGACGGCACGTTCGAGGAGAACCTGCCGCTGGTCGGTGGCGTCTTCTTCAAGAAGGCCGACGAGGCGCTCACCGAGGATCTGGCCGCCCGCGGCAAGCTCTTCCGGCACGTCCCTTACGAGCACAGCTACCCGCACTGCTGGCGCTGCCACACCGCGCTGCTCTATTACGCGCAGCCGTCCTGGTACATCCGGACGACCGCCATCAAGAACCGGCTGCTCGAGGAGAACGAGAAGACCAACTGGTTCCCCGACTCGGTCAAGAACGGCCGCTTCGGTGACTGGCTGAACAACAACGTCGACTGGGCGCTGTCCCGTAACCGCTACTGGGGCACCCCGCTGCCGATCTGGCGCTGCGAGGACAGCCACCTCACCTGCGTCGGCTCGCGCGCCGAGCTCAGCGAGCTCACCGGCACCGACCTCTCCGGTCTCGACCCGCACCGCCCGTTCATCGACGAGATCACGTTCACCTGCTCGCACGAGAACTGCCAGCTGGAGGCGTACCGCGTCCCGGAGGTCATCGACGCCTGGTACGACTCGGGCTCGATGCCGTTCGCGCAGTGGGGCTACCCGTACAAGAACAAGGAGATCTTCGAGAGCCGCTACCCGGCGCAGTTCATCTCGGAGGCCATCGACCAGACCCGCGGCTGGTTCTACACGCTGATGGCGGTCGGCACGCTGGTGTTCGACAAGTCGTCCTACGAGAACGTGGTCTGCCTGGGCCACATCCTCGCCGAGGACGGCCGCAAGATGTCCAAGCACCTCGGGAACATCCTTCAGCCGATCCCCCTCATGGATCAGCACGGCGCCGACGCGGTGCGCTGGTTCATGGCGGCGGGCGGCTCCCCGTGGGCGGCGCGCCGCGTCGGCCACAACACGATCCAGGAGGTCGTCCGCAAGACCCTCCTGACGTACTGGAACACGGTCGCCTTCCAGGCCCTGTACGCCCGTACGTCGGGCTGGGCGCCATCCGCGGCCGACCCGGCCCCTGCGGACCGCACGGTCCTGGACCGCTGGCTGCTGAGCGAGCTGAACGCACTGGTGGACCAGGTCACGCAGGCTCTGGAGGGTTACGACACCCAGCGCGCCGGCAAGCTCCTGTCCGCGTTCGTCGACGATCTGTCCAACTGGTACGTACGCCGCTCGCGCCGCCGCTTCTGGCAGGGCGACAAGGCGGCCCTGCGCACCCTGCACGAGGTCATCGAGACGGTGACCCGGCTGATGGCCCCGCTCACCCCGTTCATCACCGAGCGGGTCTGGCAGGACCTGGTGGCTCCGGTCACCCCGGACGCCCCCGAGTCGGTCCACCTGTCCGCCTGGCCGAAGGCGGACCTCGCGGTCATCGACCCGACGCTCTCCACCCAGATGGCGCTGGTTCGCCGCCTGGTCGAGCTGGGCCGGGCCACCCGCGCCGAGTCGGGCGTCAAGACCCGTCAGCCGCTGTCCAGGGCCCTGGTCGCAGCGGCAGGCTTCGAGTCCCTCTCCCCCGAGCTGCACGCCCAGATCACGGAGGAGCTGAACGTCTCCTCGCTGGCCTCCCTCTCCGAAGTCGGCGGTTCACTGGTCGACACCACCGCGAAGGCGAACTTCCGTGCGCTCGGCAAGCGGTTCGGCAAGGGCGTCCAGGCGGTCGCGAAGGCCGTCGCGAACGCCGACGCGGCAGCGCTCTCGCTGGCCCTGCGCGAGGGCACGGCGTCGGTCGAGGTGGACGGCGAGACGGTCACCCTCTCCCCCGACGAGGTGATCATCACCGAGACGCCTCGCGAGGGCTGGTCGGTGGCGTCCGACTCGGGCGCGACGGTCGCCCTGGATCTGGAGATCACCCCGGAACTGCGGCGCGCGGGCCTCGCCCGTGACGCGATCCGCCTCATCCAGGAGGCCCGCAAGAACAGCGGCCTGGACGTCGCGGACCGCATCGCCGTCCGCTGGACGTCCACCTCCCCCGCCACGGTGGAAGCCCTGACCGAGCACGCGGCCCTGATCGCGGACGAGGTCCTGGCCCTGGACTACGCCCAGGGCGAGGCGAACACGGCATACGGCACCCCGTTCGAGGACGAGGGCCTGTCTCTGACGTTCCGCCTCCGCAAGACGGAGCAGTAGCCCAAGTACATCGGAGGCCCGCCCGGAACAGATGTTCCGGGCGGGCCTCCGGCGTTCTCCCCCCACCGCCCCTTCCCGTAACCGGGGGGCTTGATTGCGCCGGGTGCGGCGTGGGATTCGGCCTCGTCGGCGTTTGAGGCACGGAGGCTGGGGTGGAACCCCGGTTCAGGAAGGGGCGGGTCGGGGAACAGGTCCGCCCCAGGCCCCCCACCCACGGCAAAAGGGCCGGGCCCCGGGGAAATCCCCGGGGCCCGGCCCTCAGCCTGCCGACGGCTACGCGCTCACCGCGCGCACCCGGCTCAGTTGTCGTCCTCGTCGATCAGGAACCCGCGCATCGGCGAAGGAGCCTGCTGCATCGGCTGCGGCGCCTGCGGCCGCACCGGCGCCATCGGCTGGGTCATCGCCGGCGACATCTGCTGCTGGCCGCCGTACGAGGGCCCACCGCCCATGGACGGGTTGCCGCCCATCTGCTGGTTGCCGTGACCGCCGTGGGTGCCGCCCATGGTGTGGCTCATGGCACCCGCACCGGCCGGAGCCAGCGAGGGCGACGGCGGCAGCGAAGCGGTCGCCGGGGTCCGCGGCGGCGCCAGCGAGTCGTCGGCCTGGGTCTCCAGCTGACGCAGCTGGCTCTCCAGGTAGGACTTCAGCCGGGTCCGGTACTCGCGCTCGAAGCCACGCAGGTCCTCGACCTTGCGCTCCAGCGTCGCGCGGGCCGACTCCAGCGAGCCCATCGCCACGCGGTGCTTCTCCTGCGCGTCCCGCTCCAGCGCGTCCGCCTTGGCACGCGCGTCCCGCTCCAGGCCCTCGGCACGGCTGCGCGCCTCGCCGACGATCTTGTTGGCCTCGGAACGGGCCTCCGCGATCGCCTGGTCGGCGGTCTGCTGTGCGAGCGAGAGGACACGGGCGGCGCTGTCGCCACCAGGACCCTGACCGGGCTGCTGCATCTGCGGCGGCTGCTGCATCTGCGGAGGCTGCTGCATCTGCTGCATCTGCTGCTGCGGGGCGTGACCGCCCATGGGGCCGCCCATCGGGCCACCCATGGGACCACCCTGCATCGGACCGGGGCCGTGCGGGCCCTGCGGGCCGGGGCCGTGCTGGCCCTGGGGACCAGGACCGTGACCGCTGGGACCGGCGGGCAGCTGCGGAGCACCACCGGGCAGCTGGGGCGGACCCATCTGCGGGGGCTGCTGCTGGACCGGCGGACCCGATATGGCGGCGGGCACAGGTGCCCCGGGCCGGTCCTGCGGCTCCGGCTTGCGCATCCCCTGCTGCTGGTTCTGCGCGGCGGCACGCGTGGCGGCGGCCAGCTTGGCGCGCAGGTCCTCGTTCTCACGGAGCAGGCGGGTCAGCTCGGACTCGACCTCGTCGAGGAAGGCATCGACCTCGTCCTCGTCATAGCCTTCTCGGAGACGGACGGTCGTGAACTGCTTGTTCCGCACGTCCTCGGGGGTCAGCGGCATCTCTTCTTCACCTCTACGTAGTCGTCGGCAGTCGGCAAGACCGTATCGCTCACAGCCTGATCACGATGCTGATCAAGATGTAGACGATGATCATCAGAACGAAGAAGGACAGGTCGAGTGCCACGCCCCCGAGACGCAGCGGCGGGATGAACCGCCGCAGAAGCTTGAGCGGTGGATCCGTGACAGTGTAGGTGGCCTCGAGTATGACCACCATCGGCTTGCCGGGCTGCCATGAACGTGCGAACTGGAAGACGTAGTCCATGACCAGCCGGAAGATCAGCACGATGAGGAAACACATCAACGCGATATAGACAACCTGCAGTGCGACGCCCATTCCGCGCTTCCCTCTCCCCTGGCTCTCGTAGCTCCGGCCTTACGGCCGGGTCGTTCCCGGTGTCGTGTTCTCAGCTCTGGTTGAAGAATCCGCCCTCAGCAATGCGGGCCTTGTCCTCCGCCGTGACATCGACGTTAGCAGGCGACAACAGGAACACCTTCTGCGTCACGCGCTCAATGCTGCCATGGAGCCCGAAGACGAGTCCTGCAGCAAAGTCGACAAGTCGCTTTGCGTCCGTATCGTCCATCTCCGTGAGATTCATGATCACTGGAGTGCCCTCACGGAAGTGTTCCCCGATGGTACGGGCCTCGTTGTAGGTCCTGGGGTGCAGCGTGGTGATGCGGTAGGGCTCCCGCTCGGACACAACCTTGGGCATGATCACCGGTGCGTTCTTCTCCATGTTCGGGCGTTCAGGTGTGATGGATGCCACGGGGGCGATCCGGGCGGGTCGCTCCCTCTCCGCCGGGATCTGAACCGGCTCCCGCTGCGCGGGAGGCTGCACCACTCGCACCGGTTCGTCCCTTTCCCGGTCCCGCTCCACCTGATGCGCGGGCTGGTGCCGCCGCCGGTCACGCTCGGGCTCCGGCTCGGGTTCGAATTCGTCGTCGGGGTCGAACCCCGGACCGTCGTACCCATCGTCCTCCACGAGGCCGAGGTAGACCGCCATCTTGCGCATCGCGCCGGCCATGCTCTGAGTCCTCCGCTCTGTGGTGGATCGGCATCTGTCACCAAGTGCCCCGCGATCCACTGAGGCCTGCCCGCCAAAGGCGGGAATGACCATATTTTCTGCTGTGGTCCGACCTGCTTGGCGACGTTACCCGAGCCTCGGTCGGACTCCGAGTACCGCCGTACCGACGCGCACATGTGTCGCTCCGGCCGCAACCGCTTCCTCGAGGTCCGCGCTCATCCCTGCAGAGACCATGTTCGCAGCCGGATGGTTCCCGCGCAGGCGGGATGAGAATTCCATCAGCCGGTCGAAGGCGGCGCGTTGCCGTCCCGCGTACGGTCCGGCGAGCGGTGCGACGGTCATCAGACCGCCGAGCCGCAACCCGGGCGCGGATTCGACCGCGGCGGCCAACTCCTCGATCCCGTCCGGCGCGACGCCGCCCCGGTCACCCCGCTCGCCGCTCTCCGCGTCGAGTGCGACCTGGATGAGGCAGCCGAGTTCGCGCCCCTCGCGCACGGCCGCCGCCGAGAGAGCCGTGACCAGTTTGGTCCGATCCACCGACTGCACGACATCGGCATAACTCGCCACAGAGCGAACCTTATTCGTCTGCAGTTGACCGACAAAGTGCCATGTGAGCGACAGATCCATACATTCGGCTGCCTTGGGTGCCGCGTCCTGGTCACGATTCTCTGCGACATGACGCACACCGAGTTCATGCAGAATCCGCACATCGCTCGCGGGGTAGGTCTTGGTGACCACGATCAGGGTCACTTCTTCCCGTTTGCGACCGGCGGCGATACAGGCGGAAGCAATGCGTTCCTCCACCCGTGCCAGATTTTCGGCGAGTTGAGTCTTACGATCCGTCATGCCCTATCAGTCCAACCAGACATATCCGGCGAGCCGCCCGGTGGTGCGGTCGCGGCGGTACGAGAAGTGGTCACCCGATTCGAGGGTGCAGACCGCAGACGCGCGCCGGTCCTGGACCCCGAGGGCTTCGAGCTGGGCGTGGACCCCGGCGGTGACATCCACAGCCGGGGTGCCCCAGCTGGTCTCGGACCATGAGGCCGGGACGCTCTCGGCGACCTCGGCGCGCATCCGGGACGGGACTTCGTAGCACCGTCCGCAGACCGCCGGTCCGGTGCGGGCGATGATCCGGGAGGGCTCGGCGCCGAGCCCGATCATGGCCTCGACCACGGCGGGGACGACTCCGGCGACCAGACCGGGACGGCCTGCATGCGCTGCCGCCGCGATCCCGGCGACCGGGTCGGCGAGCAGTACGGGGGTGCAGTCGGCGGTGAGCACGGCGAGCGGTAGTCCGCGCCGGGTGGTCACCACCGCGTCCACCGCGGGGATCTCCGAAACGTCTCCCCACGGGCCGTCGACGACCGCGACGTCCCGCCCGTGCACCTGGTTCATCCAGACGACCTGCGCCGGGTCCAGACCGAGGGCCCGCGCGGCGCGCTCCCGATTGGCCAGAACGGCGGCGGGGTCGTCTCCGACCGCGCCGCCGAGGTTGAGCTCCTCGTACGGAGCGGCGCTCACCCCGCCCCACCTGTCGGTGAAGGCGAAGTGCGCGCGACCCCCCGAGGGTACTGAAGACACTGCGTGGTGCGGACCTATCACTTCAAGAAGTCCGGAACATCCAGCTCTTCGGCCTGGGAGTCCTGGTAGGGACGGGCCGGCGGAATGTGCGGCGGAGCGACCGGCGGCAGATGGCTCTCGCCGGCCGCCGGAACGGGCTCGGCCTGGACCGGGGGCTCCTCGCGCGGGGGCACGGAGCCCAGTCCGCCGGTCTGGCGCACGGGCTCGGCACTGCGGACCGGAGGGGCCGGCTCCTCACGCTTGGCGGCGTTCGCGCCCAGGACATTCTCGCGACGGGCCGGCGGCTGTCCGCCGTCGAAGCCGGCTGCGATCACGGTGACGCGTACTTCGTCGCCCAGTGCGTCATCGATGACCGCACCGAAGATGATGTTCGCCTCGGGGTGCGCCGCCTCGCTCACCAGCTGGGCCGCCTCGTTGATCTCGAAGAGACCGAGGTCGCTGCCACCGGAGATGGAGAGCAGGACACCGCGGGCGCCGTCGATGGACGCCTCCAGGAGCGGCGAGGAGATCGCCATCTCCGCGGCCGCCACCGCGCGGTCGTCGCCGCGGGCGGAACCGATGCCCATGAGTGCCGATCCGGCCTCGGACATGACCGACTTGACGTCGGCGAAGTCGAGGTTGATCAGACCCGGGGTCGTGATGAGGTCGGTGATGCCCTGGACACCCGAGAGCAGCACCTGGTCGGCCGACTTGAACGCGTCGAGCACGCTGACCTGGCGGTCCGAGATGGACAGCAGTCGGTCGTTGGGAATGACGATGAGGGTGTCGACCTCTTCGCGGAGCTCGGCGATGCCGTCCTCCGCCTGGTTCGCGCGTCGCCGGCCCTCGAAGGTGAACGGGCGGGTGACCACGCCGATCGTCAGGGCGCCGAGCGAGCGCGCGATGTTGGCCACGACGGGTGCGCCGCCGGTGCCGGTGCCGCCGCCCTCTCCGGCGGTGACGAAGACCATGTCGGCCCCCTTGAGGACCTCCTCGATCTCCTCACGGTGGTCCTCTGCCGCCTTACGACCGACGGCCGGGTTGGCCCCGGCGCCGAGGCCGCGGGTGAGTTCGCGGCCGACGTCGAGCTTGACGTCGGCATCGCTCATCAACAGGGCTTGCGCATCAGTGTTGATCGCGATGAACTCGACGCCCTTGAGACCGACCTCGATCATTCGGTTGATGGCATTGACACCACCGCCGCCGACACCGATGACCTTGATGACTGCGAGGTAGTTCTGCGGTGCTGCCACGTCGAAGGCCTCTCGCCTCGAGTTACGTGTCGTCGCTCTGCGGTAGTACCGCCGCGACGACGGATGCCGATTGGGACGGTCCGAAATGCCGACCCAAACCCTAACGTTGAAGTTTAGGGTTACCAGTGTGTCTGCTTCATGGACTCTTCCGAACAGGACACTAAGTCGACAAGTGGCGCACGTTCAACGAACACGCCGAACCTCCCGTTTTTCTTTTCACCCTATGTGATCACCCGTAGCGCTGACCAACCAGGGTGCTGGCCAGGCCAAATGCGCGTCAACTGCCAGACACCGCAGGGGCGGTGGGTGCACTCACGTCGAAGTGTCCCGCTTTGGGAGCGATTTTCATGAGAGCGGTGAGGACTCTTGCCTTCGCCGGGCCTTCTTCACCGCTGCCCCAGACCACCCTGCGCCCCCGGGTGAGTTCCAGGAAGATCGAGTCGTACGAGGTGACCCGTACGACCTTGGTTTCCTTGGCCACGCCGGCCGGAAGTTCACCCGCGACCCGGACCGCTTCCTGAACCAGCCGGGCACTGCCGAAGCGGCGCAGACTCGCGGACCGACTGGGCGTCAATTCCAGCAGCGGCACGCGCCCCGGCGATTTGTCCACCGTTGCGAAGCGCACGCCTTTAGCGTCCACTTCAATGAACTTTGCGCCCTTTTTCACCAACAGGACCGGCTGTCGTTCGATCACCTTAAGTCCGATCCCGTGGGGCCATGACCGTACGACATCCACCGAGTCGATACGAGGCAACTTCTGGCGCAACCGGTCGGCGATGGCGTCGGTGTCCACGGAGATCAGCGGGGCCCCGATCGGTACCGCCGCGGCGGCTTCCACCTCGGCCGGTGTCAGTACGTCGACACCGGTGATCCTGACCTGTTCGGCCCGGAGCCAGGAGGAGCCGTAGAGCGCCCAGACGGCTCCGGAGGCGAGCAGCAGCACGAGCACACCGATCACGATCAGCTGTCTGCGGCTGGGCAATCTGCGCCCTTCGGGGCGCTGACGCGGCGGGCGGGCCGGGGAGTCCTCCTGCTGCGCTGCACCGCGCTGGGCGGTCGTCGGTCCGGCCACGCTCGCTCCTTATGCCGGGTCCGGGGGCCACCGCTCCCGGACCCGTCCGCCTCACGCGTTGCGGCGTGCGGCAATCGCCTCGTACACCATGCCGACAAGCAGGTCATCGGCGTCCCGGCGGCCGAACTCGGCGGCGGCGCGGGACATCTCGTACAGCCGGTGCGGATCCGCAAGCACCGGAAGGACGTTGCCCTGCACCCACTCGGGGGTGAGCGCCGCGTCATCCACCAGCAGACCGCCGCCGGCGTTGACCACCGGCTGGGCGTTGAGCCGCTGTTCGCCGTTGCCGATGGGCAGCGGTACGTAGGCGGCGGGGAGCCCGACGGCGGAGAGTTCGGCGACGGTCATCGCGCCCGCGCGGCAGAGCATCATGTCAGCCGCCGCGTACGCGAGATCCATCCGGTCCACGTACGGTACCGGGATGTAGGGCGGCATCCCGGGCATGTTGTCGACGCGCGGCAATTCGTTCTTCGGGCCGACCACGTGCAGGATCTGGATCCCGGAGCGCTGCAGCAGCGGGGCGACCCGCTGGACCACTTCGTTGAGGTGGCGGGCGCCCTGCGAGCCGCCTGAGACCAGCAGCGTCGGCAAATTGGGGTCGAGACCGAAGGCGGCACGTGCCTCGGGGCGGACCCGGGCCCGGTCCAGGGTGGCGATGGTCCGGCGGAGCGGGATGCCGATGTAGCGGGCACCACGCAGCTTGCTGTCGGGGGTGGAGACGGCGACCCCGTGGGCGTACCGCGAGCCGATCTTGTTGGCCAGGCCCGGCCGGGCGTTGGCCTCGTGGACGACGATCGGCACACCGGCCCGCTTGGCGGCGAGATAGCCGGGCAGGGCGACGTAGCCACCGAAGCCGACCACGCAGTCCGCCCTGGTGCGTTCCAGGACCTGCTCGGCGGCCTTGATGGTGCCGCGCAGCCGCCCCGGGACGGTGATCAGTTCCGGGGTGGGCTTGCGCGGCAGCGGCACGGCCGGGATCAGGGCGAGTTCGTACCCCCGCTCGGGTACGAGCCTGGTCTCGAGTCCGCGCTCCGTGCCGAGGGCAGTGATTCCCACGGTCGGGTCCTGCCTGCGCAGGGCGTCCGCGAGGGCAAGCGCGGGCTCGATGTGGCCGGCGGTCCCCCCGCCGGCGAGTACGACATGCACCGAAATTCACCGCTCTCCGGACGGACGCTTCTTGACGCGCCGTCTCATCGTCTTCCATCTCACCCCGGGCCTCCGCATGGCCAGGGCCGCCTTCGCTGCGGGATCCTCTCGCGCGAACGCGATCAGCAGCCCGACGGCGAACATGGTCGGCAGCAGGGCCGATCCTCCGTAGGAGAACAGCGGGAGCGGGACACCGGCGATCGGCAGCAGGCCGAGCACCGCACCAATGTTGATCACGGCCTGCACCGTGATCCAGGTGGTCACACCTCCCGCGGCGTACCTCACGAAGGGGTCCTCCGTGCGTCCGGCCACGCGGATACCCGCATAGCCTAGAGCCGCGAAGAGGGCGAGTACCGACAGCGTCCCCGCCAACCCCAGTTCCTCCCCGGTGATGGCGAAGATGAAGTCGGTGTGCGGTTCGGGCAGTTGGCCCCATTTTTCCACACTTGCACCGAGCCCGGAACCGAACCATCCACCGGACGCCAGAGCATAGATGCCGTGCACGGCCTGCCAGCAGGAGTCCCCCGGGCCGGGTTCGCTGGCGCCGATGCAGGCGAGCCTGGACATCCGGTTCGGGCTGGTCTTGATCAGTACGAAGGCGATCAGTCCGGCGAAGGCGAGCACCCCGGCGAAGAGCCGGGTGGGTGCCCCGGCCAGCCAGAGCAGCCCGAACAGGATCGCCGTGAGAATGATCGCAGTGCCCATGTCGCCACCGAGCATGATCAGCCCGAGGAGCATGAAGGCGACCGGGACGAGCGGAACGAGCATGTGCTTCCACTGCGTGAGCAGCCGTTTGTCCTGTTTACGGGCGAGCAGGTCCGCGCCCCACAGGACCAGGGCGAGCTTCCCGAACTCGCTGGGCTGGAGCTGGAAGGGGCCGCCCAGATAGAGCCAGTTCCGGTTGCCGTTGACCGACATCCCTATCCCCGGCACCTGGACCAGCACCATCAGGAAGACGGTTCCCATGAGCAGCGGATAGGCGAACGCCCGGTGCAGTTTGGCGGGCATCCGGGCAGCGAGCGCCATCAGTCCGGCGCCGATGACGGCGGCGAGGAACTGTTTGCGGAAGAAGTAGGTGCCGGGTTTGTCCAGCTCCAGGGCCTTGATCATCGAGGCGGAGTAGACCATCACCAGGCCGAGCACGGTGATCAGCAGGCCGGCGCCCAGGATCAGGTAGTACGCGGTCAGAGGGCGGTCCCAGGCCCGGCGTGCCTGCTCGTACATCCGCCGCACACCGCCGCGGGGGGACCGGGGGCCGCCGGAACGCCCCTTGGAGCGTGGCGCCGAGGGACGCCGGGAGCCGGTGACCGACCGGACCCGCAGAGCGGGGCCGAGGGCCGCCGGGGAGCCCGCACCCGCGAGCAGGGGCGGGGTGAGCGCCCGGCTGATCGCCGCGGTGGCCCGTGAGCGGTCCCCACGGAGCGCGGCGGAGCTCTCTTCGGCCGGCATTGTCGCTGTCCCCTCCACTGCTCGTGCCCGGGGCTGCTGCCGAGGGCCGGGGCCCGTGGCGCGGCCGCCCGCACCCGGTCGTCCGGGACAGTACGGCGCGGGCCGGGTCCGTCAGTCGCTCTCGGCGAGTGCGCGGACCGCGTCCGCGAACGCCTCGCCCCGCTTGTTGTAATTGACGAACATATCCATCGAGGCGCAGGCCGGGGCCATCAGTACGGTGTCCCCCGGACGGGCGAGCCGTGTCGCCTCGCGAACCGCCTCGGACATCGCCCCAGTGTCGGTCCGGTCGAGGTCGACCACCGGGACCTCGGGGGCGTGTCGCGCGAGGGCTTCGCGGATCAGGGCCCGGTCGCGGCCGATCAGCACGACGCCCCGCAGCCGCCCGGCTGCCCCGGTCACCAGCTCGCCGAAGGCGGCTCCCTTGGCGAGGCCGCCAGCGATCCAGACGATCGGGTCGTAGGCCGCGAGGGAGGCCTCGGCAGCATGGGTGTTGGTGGCCTTGGAGTCGTCGATGTACGCGACCCCGGCGATGTCCGCGACATGCTCGATGCGGTGCGGGTCGGGTCGGAAGGCCCGCAGTCCGTCCCGTACGGCCGCGGGCCCGACACCGAAGGCACGGGCCAGGGCCGCGGCCGCCAGGGCGTTGGCGATGTTGTGCGGGGCCGACGGGTTGACGTCGGTGACCTCGGCGAGCTCCTGGGCCTGCTTCTGCCGGTTGGCCACGAAGGCGCGGTCGACGAGGATGCCGTCGACGACGCCCAGTTGGGACGGGCCCGGTGTGGCCAGAGTGAAGCCGATGGCGCGACAGCCCTCTTCGACGTCGGCCTCGCGGACCAGGTCCTCGGTCGCCCGCTCCTGCGCGTTGTAGACGCAGGCGATGCGGTTGCCCTCGTAGATCCGGCCCTTGTCCGCGGCGTACGCCTCCATGGAACCGTGCCAGTCGAGGTGATCGGGGGCCAGGTTGAGGACGGCCGCGGAGTGGGCGCGCAGCGAGGGCGCCCAGTGCAGCTGGTAGCTGGACAGCTCGACGGCGAGTACGTCGTACTTCTCGTCGCCGAGGACGGCGTCGAGGAGGGAGACGCCGATGTTGCCGACAGCGGCGGTGCGCAGCCCGGCCGCCTCCAGGATCGAGGCGAGCATCCGGACGGTCGTGGTCTTGCCGTTGGTGCCGGTGACCGCGAGCCAGGGTGCTGGTTCCCTGCCGTCCAGACCGCGCAGCCGCCAGGCGAGCTCGACGTCGCCCCAGACCGGGACGCCCGCCTCGGCGGCTGCGGTGAAGAGCGGCTTGTCGGGCTTCCAGCCGGGGGTGGTGACGATGAGCTCGGTGGACTCGGGCAGGGTCGCCCCGTCACCGAGGCGCACGGTGATGCCCTGCGCCTCCAGCTCCGCGGCCTGCGTACGGGAACGCTCGTCGTCCCCGTCGTTGACCACCGTGACGACGGCCCCGAGGCCGTGCAGCACCTTGGCCGCCGGGATCCCGGAGACTCCGAGTCCCGCGACGGTGACGCGCTTGCCCTGCCAGTCCTGGTTGCTCACTTCTCGGCTGCCCATCCCGCGTAGAAGAGACCGAGTCCGACGATCACGCACATGCCCTGGATGATCCAGAAGCGGACCACGACAAGGACTTCGGACCACCCCTTGAGTTCGAAGTGGTGCTGGAGCGGCGCCATCCGGAAGACCCGCTTACCGGTCATCTTGAAGGAGCCGACCTGGATGACCACGGACATGGTGATCATCACGAAGAGGCCGCCGAGGATGGCCATCAGGAACTCCGTGCGGGAGCAGATCGCCAGGCCGGCGAGTGCGCCGCCGAGGGCGAGCGAGCCGGTGTCGCCCATGAAGATCTTGGCGGGTGAGGTGTTCCACCACAGGAAGCCGAAGCAGGCACCCATCAACGCCGAGGCGACGACCGCGAGGTCCAGTGGGTCACGTACCTGGAAACAGGCATTGGGATTGGTCAGGGTGTCCGCGTTGACGCAGGACTCCTGGAACTGCCACAGCCCGATGAAGGTGTACGCGCCGAAGACCATCACCGACGCGCCGGTGGCCAGGCCGTCCAGACCGTCCGTCAGATTCACGCCGTTGGACATGGCGAGGATCATGAACAGCGCCCAGACGACGAACAGCACCGGGCCGATCGACCAGCCGAAGTCCGCGACGAACGACAGCCGGTCGGAGGCCGGGGTGTTGCCCTGCTTGTCCGCGAACTGGAGCGAGAGCACCGCGAAGGCGGTGCCCACGATCAGCTGGCCCGCCATCTTCGCCTTGGCCCGCAGGCCCAGCGAACGCTGCTTGACGATCTTGATGTAGTCGTCGAGGAAGCCCACGAGGCCCATTCCGGCCATCAGGAAGAGCACCAGCACGCCGGAGAATCGCATCTCCTCGCCGGTGATCAGCTTCGCCGCGATGTACGCGATGATCGTCGCCAGGATGAAGGCAATGCCGCCCATGGTGGGCGTGCCCTTCTTGGACCCGTGGGTGCGCGGGCCGTCGTCCCGGATGAACTGCCCGTATCCCTTGCGGGCGAGCAGCTTGATCAGCAGCGGAGTTCCGACCAGGGTCAGGAAGAGCCCGATGGCCCCCGCGAAGAGGATCTGCCTCATCGGCCGGTGACCTCGCCCTCGGACGCGTTCTCCAGCAGTGCCATGGCAACCTGCTCCAGGCCGACCGACCGGGACGCCTTCACCAGCACGACGTCTCCCGGGCGCAGTTCACTGCGCAACAGGTCGACGGCAGCCTGTGCGTCGGACACGTGCACCGACTCCTCACCCCACGAACCCTCGTTGTATGCGCCCAGTTGCAGCCAGGAGGCTTCTCTGCCCCCGACTGCGACGAGCTTGCTGACGTTGAGCCGGACGGCGAGCCGCCCGACCGCGTCGTGCTCGGCGAGCGAGGCGTCGCCGAGCTCGGCCATGGGGCCGAGCACCGCCCACGTACGCCGGCCCTTCCCCATGGCGGCCAGCGCGCGCAGCGCTGCTCTCATGGATTCGGGGTTCGCGTTGTAGGCGTCATTGACGAACGTCACGCCGTCCGGACGCTCGGTGACCTCCATGCGCCAGCGGGAGAGGGTGCCCGCCTCGGAAAGCCCTTCGGCGATCTCGTCTGCGGACAGGCCCAACTCATGGGCGACGGCGGCCGCGGCGAGCGCGTTCGACACGTGGTGCTCACCGTACAGGCGCATGGTCACGTCGCTGCACCCGGTGGGTGTGTGGAGCTTGAAAGTGGGGCGCCCGTCGTCGGTGAGACGGACCTTCTCTCCCCGTACGTCCGCATCCGCGGCTTCACCGAAGAGCAGCACCCGGGCTTTCGTACGGGAGGACATGGCGCGCACGAGCGGGTCGTCGGCGTTGAGTACGGCGAGGCCGTCCTCGGGCAGGGACTCGACCATCTCGCCCTTCGCCTTGGCGATCTGTTCGCGGCCACCGAACTCGCCGATGTGGGCGGTACCTACGTTGAGGACGAGGCCGATCCGGGGCGGGACGAGGCCGGTGAGGTAACAGATGTCACCGATGTAGCGTGCACCCATTTCGAGGACGAGGTGCTGGGTTTCCTCCGTGGCACGCAGTGCGGTGAGCGGCAGGCCGATCTCGTTGTTGAGGTTGCCCTCCGGGTAGACGGTGGGCCCCTTGCGTTCGAGGAGCTGGGCGATGAGGTCCTTGGTGGAGGTCTTGCCGGCGGAGCCGGTGAGGGCGACGACGGTGGTACCGAGGCGGCCGACGACGGCGCGGGCGAGCGCGCCGAGCGCGGCCACGACGTCGTCGACGACGATCGCCGGAACACCGACGGGGCGGGCGGCCAGCACGGCTGCCGCGCCCGCCTCGACGGCGCCCTGCGCGAAGTCGTGGCCGTCGACCCGCTCGCCGGTGAAGGCGACGAACAGGCTGCCTTGCTTCACCTCTCGGGAGTCCATGACGACAGGCCCGCTGACGGTCGCTGCCGGATCCGGTATGTCGTACGACTGCCCGCCGACGATTTCGGCGATCTCGGCGAGGGAAAGGGCGATCACTTGGTCATCCCTGACTGTTGTTCTCGTGGGTGTGGGCGCGGTGGGCGGCGCTGTCGGTGCTGCTCCGCCCCAGGGACCGCTCGATGGCCGCGCGCAGAACCACGCGGTCGTCGAAGGGGCGTACCACGCCATGGATGTCCTGGCCCTGCTCGTGGCCCTTGCCGGCGATCAGCACCGTGTCACCGGACTCGGCGCGGGCGACCACGGCTGCGATGGCGGCGGCCCGGTCGGCGTCGACCAGGACGTCGCCCCGCTCGTGGACGGGCACCTCGGCGGCGCCCGCGAGCATTGCGGCGAGGATTCCGAGGGGGTCCTCGGAACGGGGGTTGTCGGAGGTCAGTACTGCGGTGTCGGCGAGGCGGGCCGCGGCGGCGCCCATCGGGCCGCGCTTGGTGGTGTCGCGGTCGCCGCCGCAGCCGAGGACGATGTGCAGCCTGCCCTCGGTGACCTTCCGCAGGGAGCGCAGCACGGATTCGACGGCGTCGGTCTTGTGCGCGTAGTCGACGACCGCGAGGTACGGCTGTCCGGCGTCGACGCGTTCCAGGCGGCCGGGGACGCCCGGAACGGCGGCGACACCGTCGGCTGCGGTCTGCGGGTCGAGGCCCGCGACGGCGAGCGTGACGATCGCGGCGAGGGTGTTGGCGACGTTGAACGGGCCGGGCAGCGGGGCCCTGGCGGCAATCCGCTCGTCCTTGGGGCCGACGACGGTGAAGGTGGAGCCCAGCGGCCCGACTTCGACGTCCTCGGCGCGCCAGTCGGCGTCCGGGTGGCCCTCGGCGGAGAAGGTGACGACCGGGACGGATGCCTCGGTGACCAGCCTGCGGCCGTACTCGTCGTCGAAGTTGACGACGCCCTGCCGGCTGCGCAGCGGGGTGAAGAGCTGCGCCTTGGCCTGGAAGTAGTCCTCCATTCCGGAGTGGAACTCCATGTGCTCCGGGCTGAGGTTGTTGAAGACCGCGACGTCGAAGACGCAGCCGTCGACCCGGCCGAGCACCAGGGCATGGCTGGAAACCTCCATGGTCACCGAGTCGACGCCGCGTTCGCGCATGACGGCGAACAGCGCCTGCAGGTCGGTGGCTTCGGGGGTGGTGCGCTCGGACTTGATGCGCTCGTCGCCGATCCGTGTCTCCACGGTGCCGATCAGCCCGGTGGCACGCCCGGCTCCCCGGAAGCCGCCCTCGATGAGGTAAGCGGTGGTGGTCTTGCCGGATGTTCCGGTGATGCCGATCTGGAGAAGGTCGGCGCCGGGCCGTCCGTAGATCTCGGCAGCGAGTTCGCCCATCCGGCCGCGCGGGTCCTCGGTGACCAGCACCGGCAGTCCGGTGGTGGCGGCGCGCTCGGCGCCGGCCGGGTCGGTGAGGATCGCCGCCGCGCCGAGGCCGGCAGCCTGGGCCGCGAAGTCGGCGCCGTGGAAGCGAGCGCCCGGCAGGGCCGCGTACACGTCACCGGGGCGGACCGCCCGCGAGTCGTGGGTGATGCCGGTGACCTCGCCGGTTCCCGGCGGTTCGACTGCCAGCCGGGCTGCCAGCTCGCCGAGGGGCGTCGGCCTGAGCCGATCCGGGCGGGGCGCTCCCGGGTAGTTCACAGGGGCGTCCTTCTGGGTGGTTTGGAACTGATCAGCGTGGGGCACGGCGGTGAGCGTACCGGGCCCACCCGGCCTCTCGCGAAGTGAGGGGGCGGGCCGCTGGTGGTTCCCGTTCCGGTTCCCGGGATCGGGGGTGATGGTTGTCACTGGCTGGTTTCCCCGTGTTCACTCGCCGGGTTTGAAGGACACCGGCAGCCGGGCTGGCTTGCTGCCGGACGGTGGGGTCTGGAGGGTCTTGAGTGCGAACTCCATGACCTGCTTGTAGATCGGTCCGCAGATCTGGCCGCCGAAGTAGCTGCCCTTGGTGGGGTTCTGGATCGCGCAGTAGACGGTGATCTGCGGGTTGTCGGCGGGTGCGAAGCCCGCGAAGGACGCGGTGTAGCCGTGGTAGCCGCCGCGTACCGGATCGACTCGGTTGGCCGTACCGGTCTTGCCCGCCACCCGGTAGCCCGGGATCTTGGCCTTCGTCCCGGTGCCTTCCTCGTCACCGACCACCGACTCCAGCATGGCGGCGAGCGACTTGGCGGTCTTCTCGCTGACCACCCGGGCCCGTTCGGGGGCGGCGGCGGCCTTGAAGCGGCCGTCGGGGCCCTTGGTGCCACGTACCAGCGTGGGCGCGACGCGCACCCCGCCGTTGGCGATCGTCGAGTAGATGGAGGCGGCCTGCATGGCGTTGAGCGAGAGGCCCTGGCCGAACGGGATCGTGTACTGCTGCGAGGTCGACCAGTCCTCGGGCTTGGCGAGGATGCCGGGGGTCTCGCCCGGGTAGTCGAGACCGGTCGGCGAGCCGATCCCGAATTTGCGCAGGTAGGAGTAGAGAACCTTGTTGGCCTCGGCCTGGGTCTTGCCGAGTTCGCCGGTGGCCAGGATCGTGCCGATGTTGCTCGACTTGGCGAGTACGCCGTTGAGCGTCAGGTACCAGGTGGGGTGGTCGATGTCGTCCTTGAAGAGCCGGTCGCCGCGGTGCAGCCGGTTGGGGACGGTGACATGGGTGCCGGGGGTGGCAGCCCCCTCCTCCAGCACGGCGGCCATGGACATGACCTTGCTGGTGGAGCCGGGCTCGTACACGTCCTGGAGCGCCGCGTTGCCCAGCGACGCCGCATCGGCCTGCGAGAGGTCGTTGGGATCGAAGCCGGGCGCGTTGGCCATGGCGAGGACCTCGCCGGTCCTGGTGTTCTGCACGATCACATAGCCGCGGTCCGCCTTGGACTTCTTCACCTGGGCGGTGATGGCCTGCTGGGCGGCCCACTGGATGTCGCGGTCGATGGTCAGCTCGACGTCGGACCCGGCGACGGCCGGGACCTCCTTGGTACCCGCGGTGGGCACCCGCCGGCCGCCGGACTGGGCGTACTTGATCTTGCCGTCCTCGCCCGCGAGCTCCGTGTCCAGCTGTGATTCGAGGCCGCCTGCACCCTTGCCGTCGGTGTTGACATAGCCCAGTATCCCGGCGGCGAGCTCTCCGTTCGGGTAGACCCGCTTGGTCGTCGACTCCTGGAAGACCCCGGCCAGCACATTGGCTCCGGCGCCGCCGGCCGCCTTGTCCTTCTCGGCCTTCTCGGCGAAGACGGACTTGAGGTCCTTGATCTGATTCCAGACCTGCGGGGTCTGGCGGCGGGCCAGGACGGTGTAGCGGCCCTTCCTGGACAGCTTCTCGGTCAGCTCGGAGGCGTCGGCGCCCAGGATCGGGGCGAGGAGTGCTGCCGCCTGCCGGGGCGCGTCGGGGGCCTTGCTGATTTCCGGCGTGAACATCGACGGGTCGGCGGTGATGTCGTACGCGTCGACGCTGGTGGCCAGCGCGATACCGCTGCGGTCGGTGATCTCGCCGCGTTCGGCGGAGATCGTGTAGCTGAGGTAGCGGTTCTCCTTGGCCTTGGCCGCATACGCGTTGGCGTCGACGGCCTGGACCTGGAGGAGCCGGACGACGAACGTCAGCATGACGAGCGTCAGGGCGAGACTGACCAGGCGTAGCCGGGGACGCGGGCTGCCGAGGCGGAGGGGGCGCGCGGGCCGGTTGCGGGGTGTGCGGGCGCGCGGGGCCCGGGACGACGGGCGGCGGGCGGCGGGCCGGGGGCGTCCCTTGCCGCCTGCGGCGCTGCGGGGGCGCGCGGGGCCGGGGACCCGGCGGCGCGGCGGTTCCTTGGAAGGCACTGCGTCACCTGCCGGGGCTCGTCGAGGGCTGGTTGGCCGGGGCACCCGGCCCGGCGGGCGGGGCCGTGGAGGTGCTGGGCTTCACGGCGGCGCCCGAAGGGGTGGCCGACATCGAGGTGGAGGGCGAGCCGGCGGCCGGGGCCGAGGCGGCGGACGGTGCGGTCGCGGGGGGCGTCCGGGCGGTTCTGGGCTTCTGCGGCGGCGCTGCGGGGGTCGGCGCGGCGCTGGCCTCGGCGGCTACGCCGCGGACCTTGCCGTCCGGATCGAGAAAGGCGGGGCTGCCACCGGGCACCATGCCCAGCTTGCGGGCGCGCCGCTCCAGAGCGTCCGGCTCGGAGTAGTTGTCGACGTCGCGCTGGAGGGCCTGCTGCTCGTCCGTGAGCTCGGTGGTCCGCTTCTTCAGCTCGCTCAGCCTGAACGATCCTTCGTTGAGGGCCGAGTTGAGGACCAGAAGCGTGATGAGCCCGCCGCCGAGGAGCAGCACGACCAGCAGGACGAAGGGCGTACGGGCCGCGTTGCTCGGCCCGGACGGCATCAGCCGGGCGAGCCGCGCTGCCCGCCCTCTCAACTGCCCGGCCGGTTTGCTCACCACGCCGCCCCGGGTGTCACCGGTGTCCGGGTTCCCGGACGCCGGACGCTCATCGTTCCTCCTCGCGGATCCGCTGGGCACCGCGCAGCCTGGCGGGGGCGGCGCGCCGGTTCTCGGCGACCTCCTCCTCCGTGGGCAGCTCCGCGCCGCGGGTCAGCAGCTTCAGCCGGGGCTGATAGCGCTCGGGCACGACCGGCAGTCCGGGTGGCGCGGTGGTGGCGGCGCCCGCCGCGAAGACCTGCTTGACCAGCCGGTCCTCCAGCGAATGGTACGAGAGGACGGCGATACGGCCGCCGACCGCGAGGCTCTGCACGGCGGCCGGAATGGCCCGCTCCAGGACGGTGAGCTCGCCGTTGACCTCGATGCGCAGCGCCTGGAAGGTGCGCTTGGCAGGGTTGCCGCCGGTGCGCTTGGCGGCCTGCGGCAACGCGTCACGGATCAGCTCGACGAGCCGGGCGCTGTTGCTGAACGGCTCCTTCTCGCGCTCGCGCACGATCGCGGAGACGATCCGCTTGGCCTGCTTCTCCTCGCCGTACGCCCGCAGGATCCGTACCAGTTCGCCCGGCGGATACGTGTTGAGCACCTCGGCCGCGCCGATGCCGGTCGTCTGGTCCATGCGCATGTCGAGCGGGGCGTCCTGGGCGTACGCGAATCCGCGGTCGGCCTCGTCCAGTTGCATGGAGGAGACACCGAGGTCGAAAAGGACGCCCTGGACCTTGGGGATGCCGAGTCTGGCGAGTACCTCGGGCAGTTCGTCGTAGACCGCGTGCACCAGGGTGGCCCGGTCTCCGTACGGGGCGAGCCGCTCGCCGGAGAGCCGCAGCGCCTCCTTGTCACGGTCCAGCGCGATCAGTCGCGCGGAGGGGAAGGCGGAGAGCAGCGCCTCGCTGTGTCCGCCGAGGCCGAGGGTGCAGTCGACCACCACGGGCTGCGGCGGGCCGGGCGTCTCCAGAGCCGGTGCCAACAGGTCCAGGCACCGCTGGAGCATCACCGGGACGTGTCGGGTCTGGCTCATGCGCCCTCTCAGGCTCAGGTCCCGTGTGGCTGCACGTACGGCCTGGTCCCCGCCCGCTCAGAAGGGGAGGTCGGCCGACGCCGGGGAAGGGGCGTCGGTCGGCCGGCGAGCGGGAGAGGGCCGGACCGTACGCACGCCGCACACACGGGGGGAATCTACGGAATGTGCAGGGTGTCGGTAGCTTCCCGTCACTTTAGCTTGATCTTTAAGGCTGCTGCTCGGCCCCGCCGCGTCTAGGCATATCCGTTTTGCGCTGTTTCTTGCCGACTGGGTGGCGGGGTGCGGGTGTGGAGGTGC
>NZ_BMRN01000006.1:2921-381920 GCF_014648655.1 Streptomyces atratus | reverse complement strand
GTCATGATGCCGCCCTTGGTCTCGATGCCGAGGGACAGCGGGGTGACGTCGAGAAGCAGGACGTCCTTGACCTCGCCCTTGAGGACACCGGCCTGGAGCGAGGCGCCGATGGCGACGACCTCGTCCGGGTTCACACCCTTGTTGGCCTCCTGGCCACCGGTCAGCTCCTTGACGAGCTCGGCGACGGCCGGCATACGGGTGGAGCCACCGACGAGAACGACGTGGTCGATCTCGGAGAGCTGGATGCCCGCGTCCTTGATGACGTTGTGGAACGGGCCCTTGCAGCGGTCCAGGAGGTCGGCGGTGAGCTGCTGGAACTGCGAGCGCGTGAGCTTCTCGTCCAAGTGCAGCGGGCCCTCGGCGGACGCCGTGATGTAGGGCAGGTTGATCGTGGTCTCGGTCGAGGACGAGAGCTCGATCTTCGCCTTCTCCGCAGCCTCGCGCAGACGCTGGAGAGCCATCTTGTCCTTGGACAGGTCCACACCGTGACCGTTGGCGAACTGCTTCACCAGGTAGTCGACGACGCGCTGGTCCCAGTCGTCACCACCGAGGTGGTTGTCACCGTTGGTGGCCTTCACCTCGACGACGCCGTCACCGATCTCCAGCAGCGATACGTCGAAGGTGCCACCACCGAGGTCGAAGACGAGGATCGTCTGGTCGTCCTTGTCGAGCCCGTACGCCAGCGCGGCGGCCGTCGGCTCGTTGACGATACGCAGGACGTTCAGGCCCGCGATCTCGCCGGCCTCCTTCGTCGCCTGACGCTCGGAGTCGTTGAAGTACGCGGGGACGGTGATGACCGCGTCGGTCACCTTCTCACCCAGGTACGACTCGGCGTCCCGCTTCAGCTTCTGCAGGATGAAGGCGCTCATCTGCTGCGGGTTGAAGCTCTTGCCGTCCAGGTCGATCTTCCAGTCAGTGCCCATGTGGCGCTTGACGGAGCGGATGGTCCTGTCGACGTTGGTCACTGCCTGACGCTTGGCGACCTCGCCGACCAGCACCTCGCCGTTCTTCGCGAAGGCGACGACGGACGGCGTGGTCCTGGCGCCCTCTGCGTTGGTGATGACGGTGGGCTCGCCGCCTTCGAGAACGCTGACGACGGAGTTAGTCGTGCCCAGGTCGATGCCGACCGCACGTGCCATTTCAATTCCTCCAGCTTGACTACTTGAGTGGAACTGACTCAAGGATGCACGACAGGCGCCCCAGTGTCAACAGAGTTGAGTCGAGGCAACTCAACTATCGTGCACGCACCTCGCGCGCACCAGGAGATCAAGGACGACACCCGCCCGCCCAGTGGGCCACGCAGGCCGCCCCCATCATCGCGTCATGGGATCGTTCTGTCACAAAAGGCCGTGAGTCACGCAAAACCGGCACTCGATCCGCCCGACCCCCAGGCAGGTGCGAACGATGCAGAGGCAGAGACAGAGGCAGGGGCAGAGACCGGGCCGCATGCCGATCCGCACGCAGGTCCGTGTGCAGGCACAGCCGCGGGAGTGGACATGGGAGTGGCTACGGGAGTGGAGGCAGGCGTGGCCGTCGGCCAAGCGCGTACTGGACCTGACCCTCGGCTCGGTCCTGCTGCTCCTGGCCGCCCCCCTGCTCGCCGCGGGCGCCCTCGCCCTCGCGGCGCAGCGGCTCCCCGGCGGCGTACTGACCCGCTCACCCCGGATCGGCCTGGGCGGCCACCCCTTCGTACTGCACTCGCTGCGCACCCGGCGACTGCGGCTGGATCTGCTCTCCCGGCTGCCGCACGTCGTACGGGGGGACCTCTCCCTGGTCGGCCCGGAGCCCCTGCCACCGGACGACGAGCGGGCCCGGGCCCCCGGAGCCGATGCCGATACCCCCGAAATCGCTGCCGCCACCGCCGCGAGACACTGGCGACAGGAACTGAAACCGGGCCTCACCGGCCTGGCGCAGGTACGCTCCCGCTCCGGAATGCCGTGGGACGAGCCGGCCCTGCTCGACCAGCACTACGCCGAGCATCACTGGGTGGGGCTCGACCTGGCCATCCTGGCGAGAGCCGTACACACTCCGCTGCGCAGGGCGATCCGCGGACTCACCCGGCACGGCAAGGCACACCTGAGCGACACAGATCACCGCCGGTGCGGCTACAGCGCGGCGGAATAAGTGGATAGTGTCAGCACAGACTGATTAAGTTACTGCTTAGTATTCGCCAGTATTCGCTTGTAGACGCTGGATCCCACCCTCGCAGGCCCGAGGAGCCCCCAAATGCAACTCGCCGCGATCATCGTGTCGCTGGTGCTGACTGTGGTCGGCGTTGCGCTCATCGCCCGAGCCGTCGCGCAGATCTACCGGTTCGTCAAGCTCGGACAGCCGGTCCCCGCAGGCAGCCGCACCGACAACATCAAGCAGCGCACGATCACCCTGGTCAAGGAGTTCCTCGGCCACACCCGGATGAACCGGTGGGGGATCGTCGGCTTCGCGCACTGGTTCGTCGCCATCGGCTTCCTGACGCTGCCGCCGACGCTGCTCCAGGCATACGGGCAGCTCTTCAAGGCCGACTGGGTCCTGCCGATCATCGGCAACTGGCCGCCGTTCGAGATGTACACCGAGTTCATCGGTCTGATGACGACGGTCGGCATCATCGTGCTGATCGCCATCCGGCTGCTGAACCTGCCGTCCCGGGCCGGCCGCAAGTCCCGTTTCGCGGGCTCCAAGGCCTGGCAGGCGTACTTCGTCGAGTACGTCATCCTCGGCATCGGTCTGGCGATCCTGACCCTGCGCGGCCTCGAGGGCGCGATCCACCACGTGGAGGGCTACGAGGCCTCGTACTTCATCTCGTACCCCCTGGTCCTCGCCTTCAAGGGCCTCACGCTCGGCACGCTGCAGAACCTCATCTACTTCACCGCGATGATGAAGATCGGCATCTCGCTGATCTGGATGATCACGGTCTCGCTCAACACGAACATGGGTGTCGCCTGGCACCGCTTCCTCGCCTTCCCCAACATCTGGTTCAAGCGGAACGCGGACGGCGCGGTCGCGCTCGGCGCGCTGCAGCCGATGACGTCGGGCGGCAAGGAGATCGACTTCGAGGACCCGGGCGAGGACGACGTCTTCGGTGTCTCCCAGGTCGAGCAGTTCTCCTGGAAGGGCATCCTCGACTTCTCCACGTGCACGGAGTGCGGTCGCTGCCAGTCGCAGTGCCCGGCCTGGAACACGGGCAAGCCGCTCTCCCCGAAGCTCCTGATCATGTCCCTGCGCGACCACGCGCACGCCAAGGCCCCGTATCTGCTGGCCGGTGGCGGCAAGGACATGGAGGGCAACGAGAAGGCGTCCGAGGAGCAGCTGAAGGACGTCCCGGCCGCGGCTCTCGCGGAGGCCGAGCGCCCGCTGATCGGCACCGCCGAGGAGAACGGCGTCATCGATCCGGACGTGCTCTGGTCCTGCACCACCTGCGGTGCGTGCGTGGAGCAGTGCCCGGTCGACATCGAGCACATCGACCACATCGTCGACATGCGCCGCTACCAGGTGATGATCGAGTCCGCGTTCCCGTCCGAGGCGGGCACGATGCTCAAGAACCTGGAGAAGAAGGGCAACCCCTGGGGGCTCGCCAAGAAGCAGCGCGTCGAGTGGACCAAGGAGGTCGACTTCGAGGTCCCGATCGTCGGCAAGGACGTCGAGGACCTGTCCGAGGTCGACTACCTGTACTGGGTCGGCTGCGCGGGCGCCCTGGAGGACCGGGCCAAGAAGACCACGAAGGCCTTCGCGGAGCTCCTCCACATCGCGGGCGTGAAGTTCGCGATCATGGGCGGCGACGAGAAGTGCACCGGTGACTCCGCCCGCCGCCTGGGCAACGAGCCGCTGTTCCAGCAGCTCGGCCAGGAAAACGTCGCGATGCTGAACATGGCGTTCGGCGAGGACGACGAGGATGCGGCGACGAAGAAGCCGAAGTCGTCGAAGAAGATCGTCGCGACCTGCCCGCACTGCTTCAACACCATCGCCAACGAGTACCCGCAGCTCGGCGGCGAGTACGAGGTCATCCACCACACCCAGCTGCTCCAGCACCTCATCGACGAGGGCAAGCTGATCCCGGTGACGCCGGTCGAGGGCCTGATCACGTACCACGACCCGTGCTACCTGGGCCGTCACAACAAGATCTACACCCCGCCGCGCGAGATCATCGCGAAGGTCCCGGGTCTCAGGAACGAGGAGATGCACCGCCACAAGGAGCGCGGCTTCTGCTGCGGTGCCGGTGGTGCCCGGATGTGGATGGAGGAGCGGATCGGCAAGCGCATCAACAACGAGCGCGTCGACGAAGCACTCTCTCTCAACCCGGACATCGTCTCCACCGCCTGCCCGTTCTGCCTCGTCATGCTGACCGACTCGGTCAACGGCAAGAAGAACGAAGGCAAGGCGAAGGAATCGGTCCAGGTGGTCGACGTATCGCAGCTGCTGCTGGACTCCGTGAAGACCCCGGCCGACCCGGCCGGCGAGGCGGAGCCGGCGGACGCACCGGAGCCCGAGCCGGTGAAGTAGCCAGGGCTGTCGTGCGACAGAAGCGGCCGGACCTGCCTCGGGGGCAGGACCGGCCGCTTCTGTGTTCCCGCACGGCTGCGTATGGGGCCGACCCCCCAGGGTTCCCCTAGGGGATGTCACAGCTCGGCCGCAATGGCGGGCAGGTTCCCCAGGCCCTCTCACCGCACCCGCGCAGACCAGGTACGTTCGATGACGTGGCTGGATTCAGGATCGGACGCGGCCGGGACAACCGCACCCCGCAGCAAGCGCAACAGCAACCGCGGCAGCAGCCGTACGGCACACAGGCACCACCGCCGTACGCCCAGCAGCCATGGCCGCCGACGGGAGGCAACGGCGCCCCGCCCCCGTACAGCAACGGCGGGCACGGTGGAAACAACGGGCCCGGCGGGCACAACGGCGGCTACGGCAACGGCTACAACAGTGGCGGCCACGGCGAGCCGGAGTATTTCGGCGACCCGTACCAGCAGCCCCACCACCCCCACGGGTCCCCCCAGCACGGCGACCCGTACGCCAACTCCCCCGGCCACACCCAGGCGTTCAGCATCGGCGAGGACCCCTACGGCGACGGCAACACCTACCGCGCCGGCCAGGCCCCCGCCCAGCCCGCGGGCCCGCGGCTGCCGTGGAAGGACCTGCTCACCGGCATCGTGCTGCGCCCGGGACCGACGTTCTGGCAGATGCGCGACTACCCGGTCTGGGGCCCGGCGCTCATCGTCACGTTCCTGTACGGCCTGCTCGCCCTCTTCGGCTTCGATCAGGCCCGGGACGACGCGATCCACGCGACGATCTCCACAGCGGTCCCCTACGTCGTCATCACGGGCATCGGCTTCGTCATCGGCGGCCTGGTCCTGGGCGCGGTCACGCATACGCTCGCCCGCCAACTCGGCGGCGACGGCTCCTGGCAGCCGACCGTGGGCCTCTCCATGCTGATCATGTCGATCACGGACGCTCCCCGCCTGATATTCGCGCTCTTCCTCGGCGGCGAGAACTCCCTGGTCCAGGTCCTCGGCTGGATCACCTGGCTGGCCTCGGCCGCGCTCTTCACCTCGATGGTGAGCAAGTCGCACGACCTGCCGTGGCCGAAGGCGCTGGGCGCATCCGCGATCCAGCTGATCGCGCTGCTGTCGATCATCAAGCTGGGCACGATCTGACAGCATCCGACCATCTGAGGAAGAGCCCCCGACACGCCGCGTCGGGGGCTCTTCCTCATGCGGGTGCGACTGCTCACGGATGACCGTGCCGCGCATCTCGGCCAGGTGTCCCGACGGAGAGATCACGCACCGGCCCGGCGCCCTGCCGGGCGTCCACGAAGCACCCTCCCGCTGCCCCAACTCGCGTACATCACACCCCTGTTGGTGCCCTAGAATGACGCCTCCGCCCGGAGAACCCATGTGAGAAGGAGTCGCTGTGGACGCCGAACTGTTGGCCCTCGCATCGGCCGCGGGAACGGCGGTGGTGAGCGCGCTCACCACCGATCTGTGGGAGCGCGCCCGCGCTTCCGTCGGCGCCCTGTGGGAACGCGCCTACCCCGATCGGGCCACCACCGTGCAAGCAGACCTGACGGACACCCGGACGCTGCTGCTCACCACCGACGAGGTCACGCCGGGCGGAACGGACATCGAAGAAGTGTCCGCGCAGGAGTGGCGCCTGCGGTTCCGCCGGCTGCTCAGCACACACCCCGACCTGGCCCAGGAACTGCGTCGCGTACTGGTGGAGGAACTCACCCCGGCGCTTCCGGCCCAGCAGACGCCCCAGAGCGGATCCACCGTGTTCCACGCCGCACCGACCGGCCACGCGCGGGTTTACCAGTCCGCCGGGGACATGAACATCAACGAACGATGACCGGACAGCCACAGACACCGCCGAACCAGCCGGGCGACGCAGCCGACCGCCCCGCCGAGCAGTCCACATCCTTCACCGCGACCCCTGCGGACCGGGCACGGACGTACCAGACCGGCCGGGACCAGAACATCCACGAGCACCACCACTACGCACCGGCCGCACCGCCCACAGCCCCCGCGCCGACGCGCGGCACCCTGAAGTCGGGCGTGACCTGGTCGTTGGCCGCAGTCGTGATCCTGGCGCTCGGCGCCGTCGTGGGCGTGGACCTGTGGCAGCGGCACACCGCGCAGGACACCGGTCCCGCCGGCGAGACGGCGGCCCCGCCGGTCACGGCTTCGGCCTCCTCGGACCGGCCCCGCAGCCCCTCGCCGAGTCCGACGCCTCCGGCATCGAAAGCGAAGCCGAACCCGCCCGCCCCGGATCCGGCCCCGAGCCCCTCGCAGTCCGGCCCGCCGCCCAACCCGGCAGGGGAAAACTGCGGCCGCTGGAACACGACGAAAGTCCCCCGCACAGAGGTCCGCGCCTGCGGCCGTGTCGAGGACGACCGCTTCTACATGATCGCCGAGTGGCGCACCACGTCAGGCTCCGCGCTGGTGGACGTCTATCTCTGGCTGAAGGACAACACAGGCAAATCGGTGATCTACCCGGAGCAGGGCTCACCCACCGGCATCGGATTCCATGCCATGGCGGCGTGGCCGACGCCGCAGGACAAACCACAGTGGAAGGAGTGGGAGGTCCGCCGGGACCTGGTGCACGGTGCGTCGTACGAGGTGTGCGTCTCCGTGACCGAGAGGAACGGCGCGGGCCCGAGCATCTACAACCCGACAGTGTCGGGTTTCCAGTACCGCCTCATCTACCCCTGACCCACGCACCACCGGTCGCGGACCGCCGGCCCTACGCGTCGAGAACCTGCCCGCTGCGCCGCACGACGGGCTTGTCCACGCTCCACGGGAAGTTGATCCAACGATCGGTCTTCTTCCACACGTACTCGCATTTCACGAGCGAATGCGACTTCTCGTAGATGACCGCGCTGCGCACCTCGGCAACATGATCGATACAGAAATCGCGCACCAGCTTCAGCGTCTTCCCGGTATCGGCGACGTCGTCGGCGATCAGAACCTTCTTGTCCGAGAAGTCGATGACATTCGGAACGGGCGCCAGCATGACCGGCATTTCCAGGGTGGTACCCACCCCGGTATAGAACTCCACGTTCACCAGATGAATGTTCTTGCAGTCCAAGGCATAAGCGAGCCCACCCGCGACGAATACCCCGCCCCGCGCGATGCTCAGCACGACATCGGGCTCGAATCCGTCGTCGGCCACGGTCTGCGCCAGCTCGCGCACGGCCTGACCGAACCCCTCGTACGTCAGGTTCTCCCGCACATCATCGCTCATCCGGCATCACACCTGGGTCCGGTGGAAATTCATGAACGAGCGCGACGCGGTCGGCCCGCGCTGGCCCTGATACCGCGATCCGTACCGCTCGGAGCCGTACGGGAACTCCGAGGGCGAACTCAGCCGGAACATGCACAGCTGCCCGATCTTCATCCCCGGCCACAGCTTGATCGGCAACGTCGCGAGATTCGACAGTTCCAGGGTCACGTGCCCGGAGAAACCGGGGTCGATGAACCCGGCAGTCGAATGCGTCACAAGACCGAGCCGCCCCAGCGAACTCTTGCCCTCCAGCCGCGACGCAAGATCGTCGGGCAGCGAGACGACCTCGTACGTCGAAGCGAGCACGAACTCACCGGGGTGCAGGATGAACGCCTCGTCCCCGTCCGGCTCGACCATGCGCGTCAGATCGGCCTGCTCGACGGCTGGATCAATATGTGGATAGCGGTGGTTCTCGAACACCCGGAAGTAGCGGTCGAGCCGCACATCGATGCTCGAGGGCTGCACCATCGACGCATCGAACGGATCAATGCGTACACGTCCGGCGTCGATCTCGGCCCGGATGTCCTTATCTGAGAGAAGCACGCCCCGAGGATACGCAGAACGCGCGGGCCCGCCCCAATCCGGGACCGCCCCGCGCGCCTGTCACCGCTCCTACCGCTCCTCGAACACCACAGGCACGGCATGCCGAAGCCGCGCACAACGAGGACAGCGAATGAGCCGCCCGGGACCGATCCGCCCGGACCCGAGCTGCTGCATCGGGAACGAAGCGGTAGTGAAAACGTGCCCTTCGGCACACCGGACGACGGTGCGCTCCATGGAGTCCATCAAGTCCCTTCCCCAACAAACCTTGGACGAGAAAGCCACATTAGGGGATGAACAGGACGCCACTCCAGGCGGCACTCCGACCACCCACGCTACGCCCCAACTGCCGCCCCCGGCACCCGCATCCACCATCCCCCCACAACAAAAAGGGCCCCACGGCTCAAACGCCGGGGACCTGGCATGGGGTACAGTGTGGACGGTGCGGAGCTGATCAAACAGCTCGCTTCGCGGGTGTAGTTTAATGGTAGAACATGAGCTTCCCAAGCTCAGAGCGCGAGTTCGATTCTCGTCACCCGCTCCACACGAAAGCCCCAGGCCAGCAGCCCGGGGCTTCTTTGTTGTCTGGACCAGTTCAAGCGTCCCGCACCAGATCCGCACCAGAAGGCTTCTCCTTGGCCCTCTCGCGGGCGGCGCGCACGAGGTCGTTCAGTCCGCTCGCGACCTCCTGCTGTCGCTCAAGGTCCGAGTGCTGGTAGATCACCGCTCGGCCTCAGGAGCCGCGGGTGCGGTTCGCTGCCCGGCACTCCGCCAAGTCCTTCCGACATCAACACGGTGCCGAGCCAGCAGTGCATAGGAACGCCACCAGGGCCGACTCATCTCAGTGTCGACCCCAGCGGTGTGTTGATGTGCTCGAAGGCTCAGAGCGATGCCTCGCCTCCGAGGCTTCCGGCGCTGATGGCTCCCCGGAGGACGTGGGCGATCTCCTCGGGCTTGAGGTCGATGCCGTCGAGCCCCTCCACGGTCAGCGGGATCTCCTCCAACGCGTATTCGCCGCGGCCCTCGGCGCTGAACTCGGGACCAGTGCGGTCATCGAAGGACCAGGTCACGATGCGAGCGAGGTAAAAGAGTTGACGCTCGTCGTCGGACTCCATCGTGTGGAGGAGGCGGATGATGTCGGCCTTCCCCGCGATCTCCTCGTGGATCTCCCGGTGGAGGGCGGCCTCCCGGGACGCGTCGCAGGGTTCGACGCCGCCGCCGGGCAGGACCCAGTACTCGGGGATGCCGGGCCTGGTACGGCGGATGACCAGCATCGTTTCGTCGGCGGTGATCAGGACAGCGCGGACTCGTTCGATCATTTCGGTTTGTCTCCTTGCTCGTTGACGGTCTCAGTGCAGCAGCCAGCCGCCGTCGACGTGGACGGACTGCCCCGTGATGAACGAGGCGGAGGGGCCCACGAGAAACGCCACCAAGGCCGCGACATCCTCGGGCCGGCCACGGCGCGGGACACACTGACGCTTGATCTGCTCCTCCGGCCGCGCACGGTGCCGGGCGGGGAGGGTGTTCTCGGCCTCGACCTGGATGGCCCCGGGCAGGACCGTGTTGACGCAGATCCCGTACGGGCCCAGTTCGCGGGCGAGGGAACGGGTCAGTCCCAGCAGCCCTGCCTTCGCGGTGCTGTACGCGACGAGGTTCGTCCGGCCGGCGCGGGCGTTGACACTGCCGATGTTCACGATCCGGCCCCAGCGGCGTTCGATCATGCCGGGGGTGAACGCGTGGCACGTGCGGTAGTGAGCGGTGAGGTTCACGTCGAGGGAGTAGTTCCAAGCGGTCTCGTCGGTGTCCTGCCAGGCGACGCGGGGGTAGGCGCCGGCGTTGTTCACCAGGATGTCGACGGGTCCGATCTCGGCGCGGACGAGGTCGGCCATGGTCTGGACGGCACCCGGATCGGTCAGGTCGGCGTTCACCGCGATTCCGGGGCTTCCTGCGCGCTCGAAGGCGGCAAGGAGGGCGTAAGCGTCGGGGTCCTGGCCGAGGTGGTTGACCGCGACGGTCGCTCCGGCGGCGGCGAGCGCCCGCCCGATCTCAGCGCCGATGCCGGTGGCCCCGCCGGTGACGAGGGCGTTGCGGCCCTGGAACGGCCGGGTCTGGAGAGGGGTCTCAAGCAGGGGCAGGGGCATTGCTGCTCCGTTCGCCAAGATCGAGGTGAGGGGCCGGTGTGGTGGTGAAGAAGGTGTCGATCGTCGTGCGCGGGTTCTGGCTCTCGGCGAGCTTGATCAGTACGAGCAGGAGGTCGTGCCCGGTCAGCCGGGAGGCCGGGATGACCCCGAGGATGCGCAGGGCGAGGAAGGCGTGGATCTCCTCCAGGCCGCTGCCGGGGCAACCGCAGCAGCCGACTCCGCCGAACGCCTTCCCTCCCGGACGATGACCCGCTCCCACTCCGCGAGCAGCCGTTCGGACCACACGATCTCGTGGATGGAGTCCTCAGTGAGGGCCAGCATCACGTCCATCACCGAGAACGGAAACAAGACGTTGGTGTCCACAAAAACCCGCGCTGCCACGCTCCCCCTCTTTCTCTTTCACGTCTTTCACGGCTGCCAGTGACACCCACATCAATAGGGCAGGTCGACGCCTTCCAAGGCGTCGGCGATCTGACGCCGCCCCTCCCTGCGGCGCTCACGCCGCTGCTGAAACGCCAGCACGTCCGCAAGGCGGACCACGCGGTGACTGCTGCCAGGCAGGTTCATCGAGGGGATGTCGCCGGCATCAAGCAAGCGTGCGACGAACGGCCGAGACAGACCCAGAAGTTCAGCGGTCTCAGAGGGCGACAACTGCACCTCGGACGCCAGGACCGTAACCGCATGCCCGCGGGCCAGCTCACCGGCCGACGCCAGAAGAATGCGGACCAGCTCCCCCGGCAGTGCCAGTTCGCCGCCATCCGGGGTGCGCACCACCACCTCGACCGACTCCGGTGCCATCCGAGCAGTCGCGGCGAGCGCGCCCTGGTGCGAGGGATTCGGTTCGACCTTCTCAGCACGGGCAAGAACGCTGGAACGAGCCACGGCCGCCTCCCATCACTGACCCCGGCGAAAAATGCATCTGCAATAACTGTAACCGGATGGTCCGGTGGGCAGCCGTGAAGAAGACGCCCCCATGAGCAGCATCGAGCAGCACGCCGCTGGGAGCATGCCGCCGACATGCGCAACGCCTTGTCGGCTTCGCGAGAGCCCCTCACCAACATCACTACCGCGCCGGCAGAAGATCGCCCGCCGGGCCGCCGAGAACATCACCCTGCGCGACTACCCGTCGGCGTGACCCGCACGCCGACGTCCCCGCACTCAGCCACTCGCTCCATCCGACCAGGCCCGACCGAGGTCCTTCCCGCGCCACGACGCGCCGCGCGGCGGACCCGCGGGACGCGGGAGTTCTCCCGCCTGCTGGTTGCATCGAGGGCCGCGTCCCGCCGTGCGGGGCGCGACCGTCGATGTCCGCGACTACGACGGCCAGCCGCCATAGGGCACGGTGATGAGTTCCATGGCATGGCCTGCCGGGTCCATGAAGTAGACGCCGCGACCACGGCCACGGCCACCCCGGCACGGCGGCGAGTTGGTCGTCGGACAGCCGGACATCCGGGCACCCCGGACACCGGGACCGTCACCGACACGCGCCTCCACGGGAGTGGCAGCCCGAAACCGCCTGCGCAGAGTGCGCTCCCTCGACTGAAGGCGAGCTCGGGCGGGGTCGTCGTCGGCATGGGTCATGCGCCTGAGGGTGCGACGGCCCGTCACCTCCGGCTCACGACTGTCGATGGCCCTCACTTGACGGTGGTGTCCCCCAGGGTCTCCAGCACCTGCCGGAGGCCCTCGGCGGTCTTCTCGACCAGGTCGCGGTCCACATCGGCGAGCAGCCGTGCGTAGTTCGCCAGATGGTCGGCGAAGGCGGCCCGGGTCACCTCGTGTCCGTGTTCGGTGAGGCGGATCTTGATGGTGCGCCGGTCGTCGCCTTCGCGCACCCGCTCGACCAGGCCCTTGGCCTCCATCTTGTCGATGCGGTTGGTGATCGCGCCGGAGGTCACCATGGACGCCTTGAGGAAGGATCCGGCGGTGAGGGCGTAGGGCGGCCCTGAGCGCTGCAGTGTGGTGAGTACGTCGAACTCGCCGTGCTCCACTCCGTGCGCGGCGGCCGTGGCCTTGGCGGACTTGTCGACCACCCGGGCCAGCCGCTGGATCCGCCCGAAGAGCTCCACTGGCCAGAGATCCTCCACCACGTCGGGGCGCTCCTTGGCCCACTGACCGATGATCGCGTCCACGGCATCGCTCATCGCCACATTCCTCTCAATGGACACCTTCTCAACGTTAAGAGACTTGACGTTGAAGGAGTCAAGCTGCTTTTATCTCAACGTTGAGATTATCAAGGCTGAACGACAGGAGCACTCGATGTCCTCGCTCACCCTCCATCCCGCCGCTCAGGACCTCCTCTTCCGTGAGGCCCGTACCGCCCACACCTTCACCAGCGAGCCGGTGACCGAGGAGCAGGTCCAGGCGATCTACGACCTGGTGAAGTACGCCCCCACCGCCTACAACCAGTCGCCGCTACGGATCGCCCTGGTCCGCTCGGCCGAGGCCCGCGAGCGGCTCGCGCAGCACATGGACGAGGGCAATCGGCCGAAGATCTCGGCCGCGCCGCTGGTCGCGATCCTCGCCGCCGACAACGAGTTCCACGAGGAACTCCCCGCGCTGCTCCCGCACTTTCCGCAGGCCAAGGACGTCGTCTTCGCCGACCGCCCGGTCCGCGAGGAGTCCGCCCTGCTCAACGCGACGCTCCAGGCGGCGTACTTCATCCTCGGCGTGCGCGCGGCGGGGCTGGCCGCGGGGCCGATGACCGGGTTCGACTTCCCGGGTGTCCAGAAGGAGTTCCTGGACGACGACCACACGCCGCTGATGGTCGTGAACATCGGCCGCCCAGGCGCGGCCGCCTGGCACGCGCGCTCACCGCGGCTCGCCTACGACGAGGTCGTCACCACGGTCTGAGCGACCTGCTCCACCGAGCCTCCCTGGCTGCTCGGACCACCGGAGCTTCAGACCGTCGGAGCCCCGGACTGTCCCGACCGCCTCGGCGCATTCGCGAACCGTCCGCGCCAACCGCCTCACCTTCCGGAGCCCGCCATGCCGCTGCTCGACCGAACCCACCCCCGCCCCACCGCGCAGGCACCGGCCCCCGCTGCCGCGCGGGAATCGCGCCATGTCCCCACCGCATGGCTGGCGTTGCTGGCCACGCCACTCGCCGCGAGCGCCAACAGCCCGGTCCTGATCCTCCCCGACATGGCCGACTCGCTCGGCATCCGTACAGCCACGGCGACCTGGCTCGTCACGGCGTTCGCCTGGGCCATCGCCGTCGGCACTCCGCTGATGGCGGGCCTGCAGCGTCGCCGCGGGCTGGGCAGCACGCTCCGGCTGAGCACGGCCCTGATCGTGGCCGGCACCGCGGTCGTCGCCGTGGCGCCTTGGCTGCCGCTGGCCATGACGGGCCGGGCAGCCCAGGCGATGGGCGGCGCGGGCCTGGTCACAGCGGCGATGAGCCTGGCGGGCTCGGTCCGCAGGATGGGCGTGATCACAGCAGGCTTCGGGACGCTGGGCGCGGTCGGGCCGCTGCTCGGCTCGGCGATCGCGAGCACGGCCTCCTGGCGAGCGTCCCTCGCCGTCGGGGCGGTCGCACTCCTCGCCCTGCCGGCCGTCATGCGCCACGCCGACCTGTCCGCACCGCAGCAGAGCTCCCCCTTCGACGGCCGGGGCGCCGCCCTGCTGGCCCTGATGGCGACGGCCCTGGTACTCATCCCGCGCTACCCGCTCCCAGCTGTGACCGCCTCGTTGGTGATGGCCGCGCTGCTGGCCCTGCACATCCGGTCCAACCCCACAGGCTTCGTCCCGGCATCGCTGCTGCGCACCAGGGCGTTCGTTCTCTCCGCCGCGCTCGCCTGCACCTTCGCGACCTCGTACTTCACGCTGCTCTTCACCGTCCCGCAGCTGCTGCGGGACCGTACCGGCTGGTCGACCTCCACGATCGGCACCGGCCAGTTGGTCGCCCTCCTCGCAGGGTCGGTGCTCTCCATGGTGCTGGCCGCCGCCTCGGCCCGGATGAGCCGCCCGCGGGTCCTGACGATCCTGCTCACGGCCGGAGCCCTGGCTCCGCTCACCGCAGTACTGACCCCCTGGGCGCCACTGCTCCTGCTGGTCGCGACGCTGGCCGTCTTCACGACGAGTGCGGGCCAGGCGACTCTCGCGGTGTTCGCCACCCAGGCCGCGCCGACCGCCCAACGCCCCACGGCGATCGGCCTGTTCAACCTCTGCTACCAGCTCGGCGGCGCCTTCGGCCCAGCGATCGCGGCCCTGATCACCATGGGCGACTGAATCACCCTGCCCCGGTCTCCAGCGCGACGCCGGAGACGACCTGTACGACGGCCATTCACAATCCGAGGATCATGATCATGAACAAGGAGACACCCACCATGTCCGCGTCCAAGACTCCGCCGGCGGCGCTACTGACCCGCCACGCAGATGCCGAGACCTGTGCCGACCCGAGCAGTGTGATGACTCTTCTGGCCGACTCGGACGGCACGGCAGGCGGCATCACGAGCTACCGATCCACCTTCGCCGAGGGCGCGACAGGGGCGCCGGCCCACTTCCACACCAGGGCAACGGAACTGTTCTTCGTGATCAGCGGAGCTCTGCAGGTTCTGGTGGGCGAGGAAGTCACCGTCCTCGAGGAAGGCGACTTCCTCGCGGTGCCTCCCCACACCCCGCACGCCTTCGCGGCTGCCCCGGGTTGTGAAGCGGATGTCCTCTTCGTCTTCACCCCCGGCGTGGGCAGGTTCGACTACCTGCGCCTGCTCGGCCGGGTGATGCGTGGCGAAGCGGACCCGAAGGAGATCGCCGAGTCCTCGGAGCGTTTTGACAACCACTACGTCGACAGCGCTGTCTGGCGCGCGGCGCTGGAGCGTTCCGCGTGATCGACTCCACGACCCCGATCCGGGTGGCCCGGCCCTCGCGGGACCTCGCCGCCGCAGAACGCTTCTACAGGGACGGCCTGGGGCTGACCGTCCTGTGGCAGACGACCGAGCGTGTGCCGGGCGAGCACGACCTGCTGATGCTCGGCCCTACCGGCGGCACCTGGCATTTCGAGCTCACGCATGACCCAGACCACCCACTGGAGCCGACCCCAACGGTGGACGACCTGTTCGTGGTCTACCTCGGCAAGCCGGTGGACGAAGCCCTGATCGACCGCCTCGCGGCGGCCGGCGGTACCCGGGTCCCGGCACACAACCCGTACTGGGACGAGCATGGAGTGACGATCGCCGACCCGGACGGCTACCGCCTCGTACTGTGCTCACGCACCTGGGCATAACAAGCGTCCGACATCTCATGAGCGGAGCCACAGCGAGGCCAGAGGGAACCGGGCTCGATGCCGCCGATCCTTGACGCTATGGAGCACTCTCATGGATCGAATCAAGTCGAAGGAGCGAGGAGCCACGGAAATGGGTGGTGCCTGATCCGTGAGGCACACAGTCACCTGGCGCCAGGGTTTCCTCGCCCAGGACAGGCGCCGCACGAAGTCGGCGGCCGTGCCACAACGTGCCAGTGGAGGCGGTGAACAGCGGTCGACAAAGGAGTCGGCGCAGCACTTCGACCGGCCCTTTTCCGGGCCGTTTTCGCAGGTCAGCGTCCATACTCACCCCCAAGTACCGAGTGATTCCCAAGCTCAGAGCGCGAGTTCGATTCTCGTCACCCGCTCCATGAAAAAGCCCCAGGCCAGCGGCCGGGGGCTTCTTCTGTTGGCAATGCCGTGTCACCGGCTGGCCGAGTGCCCGTGGGGCCTCTTCCTGGATAATCGACGCATGGCATCACAGCCCGGTCTTTCCGATCTCCGCCGCGCCAAGTTCGCCCGGCGCGTGCCCGCAGCGCTCTCCGAGCTTGCCGGCCCCGAGCACGGCACAGTGAGCCTGCCGCTCCACCTTGTGTGGTCAGGACTGACCACGTTCGACCTCGACCAGCCCCGGCTGCGGATGAGCTACTACCGCATCGTCCTGGCCGAGGGCCAGCACGACGACCTGGTCCAGTACCTCAATCGCAGCCTCCTCATCAGCCTGTGGCCCACACTGATCAGCCGTGATGTTCGTGAAGTCTGGGAACGCTCCTTCGACGAACTGGCCCACAGCGCCCAGGCCGCTGCGTGAACCTCACAGACCTGCACCGTCGCCTGCTCGCAGACGTGCTCGCCGTAGGCGGTGCGAAGAGTGCGAGGTCGACATCCTCAAGGAAGCACTCTGGCGGCCACCCGTGCACACACAGCACGGCTTGGTGCTGTCCCTCGAAGATGTCGTCGGAACCAAGGTCCGTGCACTGTCCGACCGCGGACTCGCCAGGGACCTGATCGACGTACAAGCCGCTGCGGACCGCTGGAGCCATGTCGAACTCGAGGAGCTCGGACGGCGCCATGCCCGCGACTCCTTCGAACTGAGCGAGCTGCAAGCGCGACTGGGCGGAGCCGACTGGATCGACGACACGGAATTCGCCGCCTACGGACTCGACGAGCAAGCCATCACCAGGCTGCGGCAGTGGGCACAGGCATGGGCCGACGACATCGGCGAACGACTCCAAGAGCTGGAGGCCCCGCACGAAGACTGATGGCCGCATGGAGACCGGACACGCTCAGCAAGATGCACGTCAGGCTACTCAGCCCCCAGCGACCGTGCCCCATCCGTGCCCTTCGGAGCGGACAGCAGCGGTCAAGCACGGCCACCAGAGCCCGCGCCATCCCTGCCTCTGAGCACAAACAAGCAGGTCAGCGACCTTCCCACTGAGTAAGCACCGCATGGTTGACGCGGAACCCGGGCGACGTCCGAGCTGCCCGGACTACGCGGTGCCAGGTACTCCAGGTGCCGTTGGCCTCGGGGAGCGCGTGCCCTTGCCGGTGGAGTCCCGGAGGAACAACCCATCCGGCCGTCAGTGCTCGGGCTCCGCAATGGGTATCGGTGAACCATGGCTGGCACCTTCACCACCCGCACGATCAACATCACAACCGGCTCCGCGGAGACCCTGCACGACCTCACGAACGCATGCTCCGCGTTCCTCCGAGAGGCCGCTCACGGGCGCAACGGGCTGCTGAACATCTTCACCCTCCACGCGACGTCCGGCCTGGCCATCATCGAGACCGGCGCGGGCAGTGACGATGACCTGTTGGCGGCCCTCCGCAACATTCTTCCCGCGGACGACCGCTGGCAAGACCGCCACGGCAGTCCTGGCCGCGGCAGGGCCCACATGCTCCCGGCTCTGGTCCCACCACACGCCACATTGCCCGTGGTCGACGGTGAGCTGGAGCTGGGGACCTCGCAGTCCGTCGTACTGGTTAACACCGACCGGGACAGCCCCGAACGCCAAGTCCGGCTGTCTTTCCTCAGCTGACCACACAACCCGCGCGGCCCTGCGGCTGGCAGTCCCCTGCTGGCAGCCGGTGCCGTGAGACCGTCCAGTTGCCCGCACGGGAGGCTCCGTATCGGTCCGGCGACCATCGGGGACGCAGGAATCGTCCTGCCTCGCACGGCGGGCCCCCAGACATGAGCGGACGCCATCCGCGCGACTGACCACCGTGCCCTCGGGGAGCAGGCCCGGCAGCGCTCGGCAGGGTTCGCCCCCCACCGCGGATGCCGCCCAACTCGAAGCCGACCGGCTCTCCTTCACCCGCAGCCTCCGCCTCGCCCGCCGCCAGGTCACCGCGCAGGCGGCCGTTTCCCCCTGACCGCCTGGCCACAGCCCTCGGGGATTCAGGCTGAGGTGGGCGATGTGGTAATCGGCATGCCGCGAAGCCACAAGCGTGGCCACGGGAAGGTGGCTACACGTGGAAAGGGACGGTGGTGACGACGATCTTCGGCAGCGGGCGAAGTGCGTGTCGCAGCCGTGGGGCGATCCTGCTGTGCAGCAGGCGGTACCGCCAGCGCATCGTGACGATCTCCGGCAGGATGACCGTCAAGGTGAGGTCCGGGCGCTTTGCGTGCAGGGCTTCGATGTAGTGGACCAGTGGTGCGACGATCGCGCGATAGGGGGAGACCACGACTTCCAGCGGGAGGTGGTCGCCCCACAGGGTCCAGTACTCGCGGAAGCGTTCCGCCTCGTCCTCTTCGGAGCTGACGTGAAGTGCGAGTACGGGCTGGTGGAGCGAGGCGGCATAGGCCAGTGCGCGCATGCCGGCCAAGTCCATGGTCGCGATGGGGACGACCGATAGGTGGCGGATCTCCTCGGGTGTCTCCTCGTCCTCTTCTTCCGTCCGGGCGTCGGGGAGAGCCTCGGGCAGCTGCGAAGTTGTCGCCGGGGACTGTGCCGCGCCACGACTGGGGTGTGCGGGGATGGTTGGGGTGGGCAACTCAATGGCGTGCGGGTGCAGACGAAGCGCCTTGCCGACGGTCTCGTAGTGGCGCCGGATGCGCATCGTCACCACGAGAAACAGTCCGACGGCAAGCACGGCGACCCATGCGCCCTCGGTGAACTTGGTGATGCCGGCGGTGAGGAAGACGACGGCCGACAGCAGGGCACCAGTGGCATTGAAGAACAGGCTCTTGCGCCAGTGGCGTTCACGCAGGCGCCACCAGTGGACCACCATTCCGGCCTGGGACAGTGTGAAGGCCAGGAAGACACCGACGGCGTACAGCGGGATCAGGGATGCCGTCATGCCGCTGAAGGCCACGTAGACCAGCGCCGCCGCGATCGACAGCAGAATGATCCCGTTGCTGAAGGCGAGGCGGTCGCCCAGGCGCAGAAAGATCTGTGGGGCGTGTCGGTCACGGGCAAGCAGGAACAGCACGCGGGGGAAGTCGTTGTAAGCGGTGTTCGCCGCGAGCAGCAGGACCGCGGCCGTGGCGGCCTGCGTGAGGACGTACAGCGGTCCAGAGCCGAAGCTGCGGTGGGCGAGCTGGGAGAGGACCGTCTCCTGGGTGCTGGGCACGACACCGTCGAGTCGGACCATGGCGACCGTGCCGGCGAACAGCACGATGAGCAGACCGACCATCCAAGTCAGCGTGGTGCGGGCGTTGCGCCACTCCACGGGCTTGAATGCCGGCACCGCGTTGGAGATAGCCTCGATGCCGGTCATCGCCGTGGCCCCGGAGGCGAAGGCGCGCATCACCAGCAGTACGCCGACGCTCTCCGTGGCGTTCAGGTGCGGAGCCGCAGTGGGGTGGAAACCACGGCCTGCGGCGTCCACGAGGCCCACAGCGACGAGCGCGAACACCGCGATGATGAAGGCGTAGGTCGGCGCGGCGAACAGTGCGCCGGCCTGCCGGATGCCCCGCAGGTTCCCGGCGAGCAGCAGGGCGATCACGCCGACGCCGATCGGGACGGCATCGGTGGCGAGTGAGGGAACCGCCGAGGCGATCGCCGCGACCCCGGAGGCGATCGACACGGCGACCGTGAGGATGTAATCGGTCATCAGGCCGGCGGCGGCGATCAGCCCAGGAACGCGGCCCAGATTGTCGCTGGCGACGATGTACGAGCCACCGCCGTGCGGATATGCGCGGATCGTCTGACGGTACGACACCCCCACCGCCAGCATCAGGAAGGCAATCGTTGCGGCGATCGGCACGGAGTAGGCGAGTCCAGCGGCACCGCCGAGCACAAGGACGGCGAGCATGGCCTCGGGCCCGTAGGCAACCGAGGAAAGGGCGTCGGCGGACAGGACGGGCAACGCCACCGCCTTGCGCATCCGCTCCTGCGCGATCGCCGTGCTTTTCAGAGCGGCCCCGAGGACGACGCGCCGCACGTGGTAACCCAAGCGGCCCAGTCGGCCGGGGGGCCGCTCTCCCGCGGCCTCGTCGGGGGCGAATGGTTGTCCGCCGAGAGGCGAGACGCTGACCAGACGACCCCAACCGACAGGCTGGATCTCCGCAGGGGACGGAAATCTGCCCAGATCGGAATCCACGGGCAATGCCCGGTGCCACGCCTCGGGAGCCGACACCCGCCCCCACTCACGCCCCACCCGACGCAGCAGCCGCAGCTGCTCCTTGTCGAGCCCCGGCAGGACGGCCGACGTGCTCAGCGCGCCACACAGACCCTCACCACCACCATCACTCTGCGCATGCGTCACATAACACAGTGTCTCCTATGGGCGCCTGTCCAAGCTGCACCTTCGCGGCAACCTGCATCCCTCTCACCGAAGGAGCGCCGAAGCCTCGACGGCTTCCTCACTGCTCACCGCGTTCGCGGCCCGTCTGCGGTTCCTCCGCGGGAACCGGGTGTGCGCGACGGGTGCCGGTATCGATGAGGATCTGCTCGGCCTGCGTGACGTTGCCGGCCTGGACGGCCCTGCCCATCGCGGCGCGGGCTGCTTCAGGTGTCGCGTGCGGTGGGACCACCAGCAGGGTGAAGTGGTCCTGGTCGCCTCGGGTGATCAGGATGGTGTCGTCGCCGACCGGGAAGGAGTCGATGTGGACGACCCGGTCGTCGATGACCAGACGGGTCGGCAGTTCTTCCCAGGCACCGGCGTCGAGGCCGACGCGCAGGATGGGGCCGAGGTGCTCGGTCAGCGCGGCGATCAGACCGGGGAGCTCAGCGCCGATGTCGTGAGAACGCGGCCACCACGCGCCGTCGAGAACTTGCTCGCGGGTGTGCGTGGTCACCAGCCTCAAGAGGGCCGTCCCGGGTCTGACGGCCTGGTGGGCCGCGTCCGGCAGAAGTTGCGGGACGCTGGGAGTGTCGGATTCGGCCATGTGTGTTCGCCCGCCTTCCGGGGCGGTGCGTCCGCCCGGCGAGGTCACCTCGTCACTTCACCGTACTCCGCCTGCCGGGGAGGGTGGCGGGCGCGCCGCGCGGCGGCGGAGCCGGACCCGTGTTCGCCAGGAAGGTTCCTGGTCACGCGTGCCTTTACGGACCGCCGACCGGAGTAAAGTGAAGAGACCGGGAGTACTTCGCACACCGGCTCTCATGCCGGTGCCGTTCTCGGCGAGCAACAGCACCGGGACGTCGAAGACGAACCCCGGGGACAGGTCCGCGCCATGACCGCGACCATCGACCGCACGATCATCAGAGAGCGCGTACCTTCGTCACAGGCCCGCCTTTCCTTCACTCCGGCAGGATCGCCTCCGGGTCTCCTGGACGGCGCCTGGTGGCCTCGCTCTCGCGATCTTTCCCGCGAACTCCCCGCTCTGACGGACGCGCTGGACGCGCGCTGGGACCGGATCACTCATGTCACGGTGAACCCGACCTACTGGCCCGTGGTACCGCGAAGGGTGCCGGTGACCGGGCACACGGTGCACGTGGGCTGGTTCGCCGAAGAGCAGGACCCGAACAAACTGATCCTCTTCTCCTACACCGCGGGACGCTGGGACCTGCTGGTGATCCCACCGGAGACCGACGCTGCCGCCGCCGCCCGGCTGATGTCCGCCGCAGCCACTCCCGGCGGCCTCCTGAGCGCCAGCGCTCTCATGGCGAGCGAGGACGCCACCCGTGAAGCGCGGGAGGCGCTGTGGCAGGAAGAAGGGTGGGAGACCGAAGGCGGAGCCGCCTCGGCGGCAGGGAACCCAACCGGGCTCCTGACCTCAGCTCGAGGGAAGTGAGGGGCGTGGAGACGATCACCACCGGGACTGTGATCACCAACTTGGTCATCGCGGAAAGGTTCCTGATCCATCGGCTCCCCGCGCAGCAGACCGAGCCCTCTGAACCGCCCGCAGCCATCCACCGCGAGCACCACGCCGGGGGGCCATGGATGACACCGGCCTTCTCTCTGACTGGGGGCGGTGGGTGTGGCGCGACGGCATCACACCCACCGACACGTCATCCCTGTCGTCCCTGATGAGCGAGGTCACCGTGAAGTCACCAGAACTCCCCTCGGCCGGCAATGCCGACGTGCGCATCGTCGCCGAGTCCCCCGAAGTCGCCCGTCAGGTCGCAGAAGCTCTCCGTCATTGCTTCGGCGCCACCGAACAGCGCAGCTACCCCGTCGACGACGCGGGCGGAACCCGCCTCCACCTCACCGTCGACACCACTCACACGCCACAGCCGGCACGGCCCTGGCTGGTAACCAGTCAAACCTCCCAGGACGCCCGCACACAGACGGACGAAATCTGAAGCGAGGGCCTGCAACGGGCGGCGGGGCAGGCATACCTGTCGCGCCTGTCCCACAGGCTCCGATTCGGTGCCCGGCACGAGTGGGCGGTGCTCATGGCAACACCGCAAGAGCGGAAGCACTACCGCGACGCGATCATGAAGGCCCTGTACAAAACCACGGAAGGCAATCGCTTCCTTGGCGTTACCGGGGCAAAGCTGTGCGACGGTCTTCAAATCCCTGAGTAGGACCTGGCAGCAGCCTGCACATATCTGGTGGGCGAAGGGCTCGTCACCGTCGACTGGGCACAAGGAAGCACACCCGTGATGGCACACTGAAGCACCAGGGAACCGGCTCATGGAAGCGAAGAAGAGGAACAGAGCTGACGCCACGCAAAAGACGGCTCCGGGGGCCGACGCACCCCATCGACACGGAATGCCTCCTTGTGCGGTAAAAGTTCCTTGCGAATACCGGGTCCGCGCACTCTCACGTGCAACGACCTGAAAGGACGGCCCCGGCGGGTATACGCCGGGGCCGTTGGCAACACGGATCGAGTGGCCGCCGCTGCCAAACGTGCGATAAAGCCCGGTTGTCCTACGGGTTCCGGACCGCGGGTGCTGCAGTTGCCTGGGACAGCACCACAACGGCTTCGGGCGGGGGCGACGACGGTTCGATTCTCGTCACCCGCTCCATGAAAAAGCCCCAGGTCAGCGGCCGGGGGCTTCTTTGTTGTCTGGAGCCCTGCGGTTCGTAAAGCCCCCAACTGCCGGTGCCTTTGAATCGTGGACACCTCTGGCCGTCACGGCGAGCTCTGGGGGGAGGCCTCAGCAGCCCCAGGCCCATTCCCTTCCGCGACCGCGACCACCTGGGCGCTGTCGCTGCGGAATCCAACTCCCGCCCACGCAGAACGCTCGGCTGGGAAACTCCAGCCGAGCGTCTGACTGAACTGCTGACAACAGCCGCTTGACCAGCGGGTTGCTACGCCCTCTTGAATCCGCCGCCGGGAGGGGGCTTGTGCCTCCGGCGTGGCCTCTAGGCTGCCATCAGGTCAGATCGTCGGTGTGTCATCGACGATCTCCTTGTGCGGTTCGACAATGAACTTCCAGCCCTCACTGGGCTCCAGGAACCGCACTCGGGTCGGGTAGATGTCCAGGGCGCGGCGGTCGCGGTTCTGGCCGTTCGTGTTCTTCCGCACCCGGGCCGGCTCCTCGTACAGGTCGACCTTGACGTCCGGCACCGCGACGACTTCCTCGCTCCAGCGCTGAACGACCCCCGCACCGAACGCGTCCCGCGCGGCGGAGTAGAGCGACTCCAGGGATTCCTTGTTCCCGCTGGGCACGAAGAGGGCAAGGTTCAGGAGGACGCCGGCACTCCGGAGAACCTCGATTTCCTCCCCCGCCTTGTCAGCAATCCAGATCCCACCCTCTTCAGCATTGTCCGGGAGGACGTGAATCTCCTCACCGAAAACTGTCCTCGCAGCGAAGGACCCTCCCTCGAAATTTTTGCCCGGCTCCGTAAGGAAAGCCGGGGCATAGCAGTCGAGAGGAAGGCCACCCATCCCTGCCGAGACGAAGATACCGTCCTGGAGACCCAAGCCTGAAATCTCCTCGGCCGTAAGACGTCGAGCCGTAACCTTCTCGGTATTCACGCCATTCCCCTTTTAATCGCGGCGTCCTGTGAATTCATTAAGACTCTACCACGAAAAGGATCAACCACTTCCCATTACGCATGTCTTCGCGCTCACGGTGGCACCGGCCAACCCTGCGAGAAATTCCTTCCGGGAGAGCAGCGGACAACTTCTCCTGCATCACCGAAGAAGCGCAGCACTCATAGAGAAATGCGGCGACACCCAAGGGGCGCCATCTTACTTCGGCACTGTTTTCAGCAACGACGTCAGTCGCCGAGGTGAAGTCGGTCGGACTTCCGACGCGAGGACCGTGCGAGCCAGGGACAAAGCGAGCAAATTGCGCATTCAAAGTGCTCTATGCCCACATCAAGACAAAACACCGAACTGCGCGCACCGACCGACAACTCCTATCGAATCCAAATCGAGCGGGATTTCCATTTTCAGCGACATGCCGGGGGCTGCGAACCACCATGTAAAGTTCTGCGATTACGGAGGTCAACAGCGGTCTCTGCCAGTTTCGAGATCGGAATCTCGGCCCTGGCATGCAGAGGTGCGGACGAGAAACACAGAAGCCCTTACACACATAGGGGGCGCAGCCTGCCGGGGCTGCTGGGAGATGTAGACCGTCGCAGATCAAGCGCCCTCCCCGGGCCCCAGCAATCATCGGGCAGGGACGCAGGCGAGAGAGATTCCACGCCGCTCACAGTGTCCTGATCAAGAAGGCCTGGTGATCGGCCGCCTCATCACTGATTCGGCGCTGGCGGGAAAGGCGCAGGGTTCGCGACCGTCAGCTGCGACGGCCTACGGCGCAGGAAGGGCACTCACTCCTTGCCATCTGGGGACTATTCACCCGGCTCAGGAGGAGCGCGCATCGTGTCGCCGGTGAACCCCAAGCTCAGCGCACGAGCTCGGTTCGCGTCACCCGCTCCACGAGAGGGCCCCGGGCCAACGTCCCGAGACTTCCTCTTTGACAGCTTCACCCCTGGCGGAACGGCACCGGTCGACCCCTCTGCCTGCCCGCGGGAGCGCGCGTCCGCGGATTGCGGAGCCCACCGCCGGCTCTCCCTTCGTGGAGTGCGGCAACGTCCGACGTCTCCGCGGCCGTCACCGCCGTTGAGAGGCGGGCGGCCTGTCGCGAACCGTTCGATTCTCGTCGCCCGCTCCATGATGGGGACCCGGGTCAGGGACCTGGGTCTTGCTTGTAGTGCGCGGTGATCAGTCATCACCACACTCCACGGCCCGTAAGTCATGCACAGGTAAAGTATTAAAATCCGGCCACTCGCCTGGGGGGCTGTCTGAATGTCATATGTGCCGCGCGTCCATGACCTGCGGCTCAACGGCGTGCGCACAAGTCCCTCCAAACCTTCGCCTACCGTCCCCGGAGAGGTCCTGCATGGGCAGACGTGCGCTCGTACGAGGCGCCACCGCCGCCGCTGTTTCCTTCACCCTCGCCCTCGGGCTCGGCCCGGCCGGCAGCGCGCATGGGGAGACCGTCACCGGAGAGGTGGTCGTGCCGGCCACCACGGCCATGGTTCCCCGGACGGGCCTGCTGAGCGCGGGGCCCTCGGGGTTCCTCCGGTACGAGGAGGGGCGAGGCCAGCTGTGGACGACGTATGACGGTGTCGACACGGTCGTCGACGCCTCGGGCACGGACGTGTACGGCGTCACGAGTGCCGGCGCGGGCTCGGACGTGGTCGCCCGCTACGACGACTCCGCCAGGACCGTGACGCTGCGGAACGTGACGTCCGGCCAGGTCAGTACGGTCGCACTCCCCGACGGACACTCCTACTTCAGCACCCTCGGGTCGACGGTCGTCACGACGGCGGGAACCCCGGGCACCGATTCCGTGTGGCATCTGCTGGACGCCCGGGCCGACGGCTCCGTCACCGACCGCACGGTGGAAGGCGTCCCCTCCGGCGTCTACCTGTGGTCCGCCGCGGGGCCGGGTGACGCGCACGGACAGGTCGTGCGGTACCGCAAGGGCGACGACCAGGTCACCGGGTGGCTCGACGTCGAGCAGGGGCGCTTCACCGCCCTGCCGTACACCGTGCAGTCGTGGTACTACCTGGTCGCGCTCAACGCCACCCACCTGGTGTGGTTCTACGACGGCACCCTGCACGTCGCCTCCCGCCAGGACCCGGCCGCCGCCGTACGGACCGTTCCGGTCGGCGACATCGCGCAGGTGCTGGGCCTGGTCGGGGACACCGTCGTCGTGTCCCGGTACGACTCCTCCCTGGGCCGCTACGACATCAGCCGCGCGGTCTCGCGGGTGGAAGCCGTCCCCCTCGACGGCTCCGCGCCGCGGACGCTGCTGGCCAGGACGTCGCGGCAGGCCATGCCGACTCCGGACGGCGGGCTGCTGGTCGCGGGCGGCGCCGACCCGGACCACTGGGGCGTCTCCCTCATCGAGGCCGCCGGGGGCGGCGGGGTCACCGTGCGCCGGATCGCGGACGCGTACCCCCGGCAGACCGCCCACACGGTCTCCCAGCTGACCCTCGCCCAGGGGCGGTTGACCACCGTGGAGCAGGACCCCGTGGGTGACTGGACGTATCTCCACACCCGTGAGACCGCAGTGGCCGACTCCCCCACGGCGGGGGCGCGCACCACCCGCGGCCGTATCGTGCCGGAGAACTACTCGATGGGCCGTCCGCGTCTCATCGACACCGGCGACGGCCGGACGGTCATCTCCGGCTACGGCACGAGCGCCGCTCAGCAGCCCCAACTCCTCGGGGCCGCCCAGTCGCTGCCCGGCACCCGGATCGACAGCTCCCGCAGCTACCGGACCGCGACCGCCGCGGACGGCCGCTTCGCCGCCCTGACCAGGCCGCACGACAGCACCGGCGCGGCGGAGACCCGGATCGTCGACCTCGACACCGGGCGCACGGTGTACACGACGACGGAGACCGTGCGGGCGATGTGGGGCACCACCGTGTGGGTGATGTCCGGCAACGACACCGTGGTCCCCGTCGACCTGCTGACCGGACAGCGGGGCGAGCCGGTGTGGTTCGGGCGCGGCTGCCTGCTGAACGACTTCCAGGCGGTCGGTCGGTGGCTGCTGTGGAACTGCGTGCTCAACTCGGAGGGCCAGGGCGTCTACGACACCGTCACCAAGCGGAACCTGACCCTCGTCTCCGGCTCCGGCTGGGAGCAGGCGCAGCTCGGCGACGGCTTCGTCGCGACGGTCGAGGCCGGCCGGCTGAAGGTGATCGACGTCCGCAGCGGGACGCCCGTGTCGCACACCGCCGGGAAGTTCGAGGGGGACGCCTGGGACGTCGACCCGTACACCGGCGTGATCGCCCAGCTCCGCTCCGACAACACCATCCGTCTGACCTCCAGCGACGTCCCCGTCTCCGCCCTCGTCCAGCGCGACGCCACCGTCGCCGCCTCAGTGGACGTCAAGGGCGGCGCCGCGCAGTGGAGCCCGAAGTGGTGGCTGAACAAGCCCGCGGCCTCCTGGAAGCTCGTGATCACCAACAGAGCCGGTACGGCCGTGCGCACGCTCTCCGGCGGTCCGGCACGCGGTGTGGTGACCCCGGCCTGGAACGGCAAGGACGGCTCCGGCCGGCTGGTACCCAACGGCGCCTACACCTGGAAGCTGACCGTCACCCCCGCGGACGGGCAGGGCGCGGCGCTGACGAAGACGGGCACGGTCAAGGTCACCGGAGCCGCCGCGGCCCGCCGCGACTTCGTCGGATCGGACGGCTTCGGCGAGCTGATGACGCTGAACGGCTCGGGCGGGCTGACGTACCAGTACGGGACGGGGAAGGGAACGTTCACCGGGAAGCGAACGGGCTCCGGGTGGCCGACCACGGTGAAGGCGGTGCCCTTCGGCGACCTGAGCGGTGACCGGTGCAACGACGTGCTCGTCCGGTTCAGCAGCGGTGCGTTGCGCGCCTACCGGCCCGCGTGCGGGGCGGCGGTGACGCCTTCCACCGCGTACACCTCGCTGGGCACCGGCTGGAACCAGTACGACGTGCTGACCTCGCCCGGGGACATCAGCGGTGACGGCCGGGCCGACCTGATCGCCCGCCAGTCCTCGACCGGCGACGTCTACCTCTACAAGGCGACGAGCACGGGCAAGCTCTCCGCCAGGGTGAAGATCGCGTCCAAGTGGACGGGTTACAAGAAGATCCTGGGCGCGGGTGACCTCAACGGCGACGGTTACGGCGACCTCCTGGTGCAGGACAGGTCGAACGAGCTGTGGCGCTACGACGGCACCGCGACCGGCACGTTCAAGAGCCGCGTGAAGGTCTTCAACGACTGGGGCTCGTCGTACAACGTGATCGTGGGCGTCGACGACATCACCGGCGACGGCAAAGCCGACATCGTCTCCCGCGACACCTCCGGCACCGTCTGGCGCAACAACGGCAACGGCAAGGGCTCCTTCGGCGGCCGTACGAAGATCGCCACCGGTTGGCAGGGGTACAAGGGCCTGTTCTGAACCGGCCTTCGCCACTGCCCCGCGGGCCCGGACGACGTGATTCGTCCGGGCCCGTTCCATGCCGCATGCCCAGGACACCCCGGCCACCGCTGCCCGGCGAACGAACCGCGGGCGAATTCCGGCTCTGCCCCCGGTCCGGAACTCGAACTGCTCATTCAGCGCGCAGGCCATGACCTGTGACCAGAACCATTTCTGCGGCCCCGAGCAGTACGCCGACGGCGGCAAGACCGACAAGTACGTCGAGAACACCGAAGTCAGCGAGTGCTGCGCCGGATGTCGGATGCGCCAATCAGTGGCGCACGCAACGCCGTTCGGCAGGCTTGAACCTCCCTGCGTCTGGCACGCTGCCCCCACGGCTTCACCGTGGGGCCGAACCACAGTCCGGGGCTGGTCGGAATTGCGACGACCAACTTGTTCATGCCTGTCTGCCGGTGCCGGGGGCGGGTCCTGATGGCAGTGCGGGCGAGCCTCACTCACCGCACGGGGAAGCCGAAGGAGTACCCCTGCTGCTTCAGCCAGGGCAGGATCTCGCGCAGAGCGGCCAAGGTCTGGGAGCGATCCCCTCCCGCGTCGTGGAAGAGGACGGTCGGCCCGTTGGAGATCTCGCTCTTGACCGTGGCGACCATGGTGTCCACACCGGGATGCTCGAAGTCTTTGGAGTCGACGTTCCAGCCCAACGGTCGCATCCCCCGGGACGCGGCGAGCTGCCGGCTGTACGGGGTGAAAGCACCGCCCGGGGCCCGGTAATACTGCGGCCGGACGCCTCCGGACGCCTTGGTGATCATGCGTTCGGCATCCAGGATCTGCTGGGACTGGTATGCCTCGGACTTGGTGTCCATGGTGGTGTCGTGCGAGACAGTGTGATTGCACAGCCGGTGCCCGTCTGCCACGACCGCCTTGACCAGGTTCGGGTACGCCTGGGCCTGCGTGCCCACCATGCAGAACGTAGCCTTCACACCGCTGTCCTTCAGCAGTTGCAGCACCTGCGGCGTCCAGACCGGGTCCGGTCCGTCGTCGATGGTGATGTTGACGCCCCGGGCACCGCGGTCCGAGGCATGCGCGATGTCTGCCGCCACCTTGGCCACGGTCCGGTCCTGAGACCGGGCGTCCGGCGCCGAGACACGCGCTTGCGGCTGCTGCCCTCCGGCAGTGTCGGCCTGCGCGGTCCACACCGAGGTGGCAGCGGCCACCGCTGTCACCCCGAGCGCCGCCGCGAGAAGCCGGCCGTGCCATCCCCTTCCCTTGTGCCTTGCCATGTCCGCCCGCCCCTTTGCCGTCTCCGCCGATGCCGTGCACCCATGAAGACATACGAACGCCCGTACAAGATCCCTCTGTTACCAAGCGCAGACGAATCCGCAGGAGACCGGCGACAAACGCCGGAGCCCCGCGACGGATGAGGGCGCGCAACGGCATCGAAAAGGTGCCGCGAGGGCGGCAGACGCCCATGCGCACGGATTCCGGCAAAGGCACCCACACATGCGTCGAATGGCTCGCGAATGGCTCGCGAAGCAGGGCCGATGACCTTCCCACTCGGTCGGTATGACCATCACCGAGCAGATTCACCAGTCCGTGCCGGTAGTGCCGCGCTGCGCCTGGATGCCCCATCGAACCCGGCGGCAAGATCCGCGACAGCGCCTGGGTCGCCAAGCTCGACGGAGACTGCCTGACCCGGTTGGCCGCAGAGCATGCGGCTGAACGTCCGCGAGGAACAGCCGCAGGCGGAAGTCGCCTTTCATGTCGCAGCGCGAGCCGTCCGGGTTCGGCATGGACTGCGCGATGCCGACGGCCTGCGCCGGCGCGCCGCAGGTGCTGCCGTAGCCGCGGCGGTGGACGTCCGCGCGGGGCGGCCGGTGAGCGGGGAGGCTACGCGCAGGCGGAGGTGCAGGCGCTCGCGGGGCGGGCGCCGGAGACACGCAGAACACCGCGTCCAGGACCCTGTGGTATTGATCACAGCGAAAGCACAGGCAGTGAATACAACTGCACCCTTTCGTCTTTTCTGTCGGTCACGGTGCTGTGATATTGGCCGGAGCAGGTGAAGAACTCGTGATGGTCGACCGTTGCCCCGGCCATACGATCACTTCAAGTCGCATCTGCGTGCCTCATTCCGCTGCGACCCCCTTTGTTTTTCGGACACTGAAGGGCTCTTGTGAAGATTCGCCCGATTCTTGCCACAGCTGTTGCCGCCGCAGTGACCATGCCTGCCCTCCTGCTGTCGGTCACCCCCGCGTTCGCCGCCGACAAGCCGGCAGCGCAGACGCAGAACAAACCGTCCATCGCAGAGCTGGAAAAGGCCGCCGCCATCGCGAAGGCCGTGTACGACGACGCCGTAGAGACCGAGAAGGCCGCCAAGGCGGCTTTGGAAACGGTCCTGTCCGACACCAGTCCTCTGGCCGTGGCCGCCAAGGCCGCCGAGGTCGCGGCGGCTGAGGCCGCCACCGCGAAGAAGGTCGCCGACCAGGCGGTCGTCGACGCCCAGGCCGCGGTCGACACCCTCCCGGAGACGGCCACCGAGGAGGAGAAGACCGCCGCCGCGACCAAGCTCACCGAAGCGAAGGCCGACGCCGAGACCGCCGCCAAGGCCAAGGCCGCCGCCGACGCCGAGGCCGTGGAGGCCCTGGACGCGCGGGACGACGAACAGGTCGCCGCGTTCCGGAAGCTGGGCCAGGCGCAGAAGGCCACCAAGGAGGCGCTCGCTGACAAGACCGCCGCCGACGAGGCGCTGGCCAAGGCGAAGGAGGAGGGCGGCGACGACGGTGAGGACTGCGTCCCCGAGGCCAAGCTCACCACGGTCGTCACGGGTCTGCCGTCCACCGTCGTCGCCGGCACGAAGGTCAACTTCAATCTCCGGGTGACCAACGGCACCGACAAGACGATGGACGAGGTGCTTCCGTTCGCCTACGTGCACGCGACCGACCGGAGCGGGCTCAACACCATCGACGACCTGGTGCACCTGCAGTGGTCCTCCGCCTCGTCCTCGAAGTGGAAAACCGTCGACAACGAGCACTACATGGACGCCATCAGCCCGCTGAAGGCCGGCGCCCACGCCGACATCAAGATGCGCCTCACGATCGACGCCTCGGCCCCCGCGGGCAACGGTGTCACCTTCGTCGCCGGTGACTACTTCAACGACAACGGCACCTGCGGCGGGAACCCGGACCTCGAGGGCTACGAGTTCCTGATCGCCGCCGCGGGCAGCAAGCCCGGCAAGGTCGACGACGCCAAGCCCAGCAAGACCGAACCGAAAACCTCGGACCTCAAGACGCAGAGCGGAACGTCGGCCCGTCCGGTGAGCGGCAGCCTCGCTGCCACGGGCTCGTCCTCCGCGACGTCGCAGCTCGCCCTCGCGGGCGGTGCGGCCGTGGCGATCGGCGGGGGCGCGATGTTCCTCGCACGCCGTCGCAAGACCGGCTCCCACGCCTGACGCATGGGGTGGGGTGCCGACCGGGCACCCCACCCCACACGCCGGCGGTTCAAGGGGTGGGATGCTCATACGGCAGCGAAGAACGATCGGCAGGTTGAGAGATACGGCCTGGGTGCTGGCACCACTCGGGTTGGCCCTCCTGGCAGGGACCGCCGTGTACACCCTGGCGAACTACAAGATGGTCACCGTCACGGGCGACTCGATGAGGCCCACATACCGTCCGGGTGACCGACTGTTGATCGAGCAGATCGACGCGAACGCGATACGCCGAGGTGATGTCGTGCTCATCGAAGCACCCGAGCGCTATCAAGCCGAACCGGTGTTGCTGCGGATCACCGGGATGGGCGGCGATCACGTGTCGGGGGCCGGGAATCGGGTCACGGTGAACGGGAAGCCACTCGACGAGCCGTATGTGACGGATGCCGACGAGAACGTGATGGCCGGAGCGTATGACGTGAAGGTCCCGCACGGGCGGTTGTTTGTGCTGGGCGACCACCGTACGAACGCCAACGACTCGCGCTACCACCTCAGTGAGCAGTCGGGCAGCTTCGCGGCCTCCGGAGTGCAGGGACGAGCGCTGGAGGACTCCGCCGCGCCGAACGTGTTGACGACGATCGGGAGCCTCGGGATTGTGCTGACTCTGATCGGCGTCGCAGGCTACGTGGCCAGGCGACGTGCCTGGAGACCGCTTCCGCCCGGCGCTCCACGGGCCGTGGCCTGAGCACCTCGCCCCAGCGGGGAAACCCGTCCCGCTCCTGAGTGACGGACCCCGGTTGTCCCGGTCGCATGTGTACGGAGTCAGGTCTGCGCAGTACGTCAAGGCGGCTGTCGGCAGCAAGACCCGGGGCAGGAAGAAGTACGCGCAAGGCGAGGCGGATCAGCCGGGCCGGGCCGTATCGGACTCCGTCTCACTCAGCGCAGTTCACAGCCGTCCACGGCGCTCCGATGACGGTGACCGAGCAGGTGGTGGACCTGACATGTATGCAGGTGGCCGACTCAGGACCCCCAACAGACTTGTCAGGCGGGCTGCTCAGCCGGTTCGCCGGACGCCTTCGCGTGAGTTGAGTGGAAGTCGTCAGCCGGCGGCCTCGCCGATGATGCGATCCATCTCTTCTCGGCCGAAGGCCCGCAGGGTCGTCGTACGGACGTTGCCCACCCCGCCGAGCTGTAGGAGTACTGCGGTAGCGGTTTCGTCGTCGGGCGCCTCGACGACGGCCACGAGGTCGTACGGACCGACGGTCCAGTAGATGTTCAGCAGCTTCGCCCCGAGCTTCTGTGCCGCTGCACCGAAGTCCTCGGAGCGCTTCGCGGTGTCCTTGTAGTTCCGGATCCCTTGATCGGTCCAGTTCAGCAATGCCACGTACGTCAGCATGTTTTTTTCACCTTCACGAGGAAACAGATCGCGAGGTCAATCCTGGACATCAGGGCTGAAGCCTGCACGAGGTACGCACCCGAACGAGCTACGGGCGGCCACAGACGGTTGATCACGGTGGTCGGGACCACCGAGGCGCTCGCACAACAGCCACGCCGACCTGCGATGTGACACCCGGCAGCTCTCGAGGTCCGGACTCATCCACCTCGCTCCACCGCTCCGTCGGAGTGCGCATCGAGGGACAGGCTGACATCCACGCCTGACACCCAGGAGGAAGACCCGGGCCTTCTTCTTTGTCCGGGCCTCTCGGAGCCCACGCGCCATTCGTATGCCACACGTTCCCTGACAGCACGTCAGAGCCGGCCCGCCGCCCCGTTCGCCGACGTCTCGGTGGTCGAGAAGATCCGGTCCAGATGGTGACGAAGAACCGCGATGGCCGACTCCGGACTCCGCTGACCCACGAGGATGCTGGTGCCCATGGTCGCCGTCATGGCGAGCAGGCTGATCGCCTCCGTGCGCGCGGCGATTCCGGGATCGGCCAGGCCTGACGCCTGGGCCCGTTCGAGCAGCCCGGTCAGGGCGTTCTCTGCGGCGTCAGGGTTGTCGATGAAGGGCTGGGCGGCCAGCGCCTCGTCGGTCACGGACAGGATCGAGTAGGAGCTGTAGAGGAGGTGGAAGGTGCGGCCCTCCTCGTCGGTGGGGAGGGAGGCCAGGAGGAGTGCCTCGATCGTCGCGCGCGGGCCCGGGTCCGTACCGGCGGCGCGGAGACGGGCACCAACTCGTGCGGTGAAGCGGTCGGTCAGGTGCTGGAGTCCGTAGAAGAGCAGTTTCTCCTTGGTCTCGAAGTAGTACTGCACGAGCCGGAGTGACACGCCGGCCTCGGCAGCCACGTCCCGCATGCCGACAGCGTGCAGTCCGCGCCGTCCGGCGACCCGAATGAGCGCCTCGGCGATCTGGTTGCGCCGCTCCTCGTGGTCCACGCGCTTCGGCATGTTCTCGCGTCTCCGCCCGTCGGTGATGGATCAGTGGCCTCTTTTCATGGTACCGCCGTATCAATATCATGATACGGTCGTATCACGAAGAACGGATCTTCCAGGAGGTGCCACCGTGCCCGACAACCCGACCCGTGTACGCCGCGACGTCGGCCGCTACGTCAACGACACCCTGCGCGACCGGTACTTCGCCGCCTGCGACGCGCTCTACGCGATCGGCGCGCCCGTCCGCTCCGAGACGGACGTGGAGACGAGCTTCGGCACCACGCACGTCTACCGGTACGGCCCTGCGGACCCCGCCGCCGAGTCCCGTACACCGGTGGTACTGATCCACGGTTCGGGCGGCTGCTCGGCCCAGTGGTACCCCAACACCCCCGCGCTCAGCGCCGAACGCCCCGTCTACGCGCTCGATACCCCCGGTGACCCGGGCCGCAGCGTCCAGCGCGAGCCCATGTGGCAGCCCGAGCGCGCGGCCCAGTGGATGGACGAGGCCCTCGACGCGCTCGGCCTCGACCGGGTCCACCTCGTCGGCTCCTCCTACGGAGGCTGGCTGGTCATCAACCAGGTGCATCTCCGCCCCGGCCGGGTCGCCTCCGTCACCGCCCTCGACCCCGGCGGCCTGGAGAAGGTGGGCCTGCGCTTCTTCGTATGGATCTTCGCCAGCCTGTTCGCGACCTTCGCCCCCAAGGCGCTGCGCCCGCGCCTCGCCTCCTGGCTGGAACAGCCGGTACTCGTCGTTCCCGAACTGCGCGCGATGATCCGGGCAAGCGTCCGCGCCTTCCGGATACGCCGCCCCGCCCCGCTGCCTCTGTCGGACGAAGAGCTGGGCTCCATCCGGACGCCGTTCTACCTCATCATGGGCAAGCGCAGCCTGCTCGTGCACCCGAAGCGGCAGCTGGAGCGCGTGCCGCGCCTGATCCCCGGGGCCCGCGCCGAGATCGTCGCGGCAACTGGCCACGGACCGCAGATCGACCACCCCGACCTGGTCAACGCCCGGATGCTGAGCTTCATGGAGAACATCGACTCCCTCGACCCGGCCGCCGTTGACGGCGCAGCCGACGCGTAGGACCTGCAGCCGGGAACACCGGCGTCGGCGTGGCGGCCGACCAACGGGCTGCGTCCGCCGGGCTCGGAGCCCCTCGTCAGGGCTCGACCTCGTCCACCCTCCCCTGTGGTACGCCGAAGCCCTCCACGATCCGTCGGCGCCCCGTCGCCATGGCAGAGCTGCTGGGCGTCGGCAGGGGCTCCTCCCTGCAGTCCGACGGAACGGACCCCGGCTTCCCGGGTGCCGCCTGAAATCCGTTCAGCACCCTGCTCAGCCGGTGGTGGCCGGGCGGCCGGCGGCGGTGATGAGGTCGGTGAAGGACAGGTGGGTGCCCGGCGCCGGGGTGGTCGCGGATTCGGTGGTGCGGCCGTCGAGTGCCAGGTCGAGGTGGCGGTGGAGGAGGCCGCACACGCCGTGCGGTGACCGATGGCCGGACAACGGGACGGTGACGCCGCGTCAGTCGAGAGGCCCGGCGATTCCCGGAGTGAGCCGGTGAAGGCGGTTCGCAAGGACCGCCTCGGTGAGGCGGGCGGCGATCTGTTCGTGCCCCTCGGTGAAGTGGTCCCAGGAGTCGTAGCGGACCGGGATCGCCCTGCGGGCGCCGAGCGAGCGGCTGAGTGATGCGGCCCGTGCGCCGTCCATGGCGATCAGTTCGCCTCCACCGAAGGCTTCGATGCGCACCGCCCCCAGGTGCAACGGGGCGGCGCCCACCCCCTCCGGCGGTCGCGGCCGCTGATTCCGGAGATCTCGTTCTCGTACCGATCGCTCCCCGTCACCGCAGAAGGCTCGTGCTGCTCGCGCCGGGCGAGCGGCCCCGGTCGCCGCCCGTACGCGCAGTTCGTGGACTCCGCGAACGAGCGGCCGCAGCCCTCGAAGCTCCGTAAGGCCCCTTAACCTCCCTGAACATCCGTCACATCTCTTCACCGGAGGCCCGGGTGGTGGAGGGGTGTCGAGGGGCGGCGGTTCCGCCCCTGATGTGAACATTCCGCGTCAAGAGTGCAACTGGCGTGTCGGTCTTGACATTTACCCAAGAGGCCGATGCTAAGATCATCTTACTTCCAGTGGGCTGATGGCATATGGGGGCATTCCGGGAGGGATGAATTCCTCGGCCCCACTTTCGGAGGGGCCTTCCCTGTGTGGCGCAACCCGTGGCTCAAAGAGTCCGGGCTGTACCGCCCATGAGGGAGCGTCAAGCCGTTTCCGTAGCCATGGCACTTGAAGTGAGTCTCATGACATTTGCACAGGGCCCGCTCTTCTGGGCACTGGTTGTCGTAGCACTGGTCGCTGTGGGTGCCGTCCTGCGGGCTCGCAAGACCAACATCGGACTGCGCAGGCAGAACGCCGAACTCCGTGGGGAGCGCGACACGCTGCAACGGCAGCGGGACGACCTCCACGTCACCCACAACGGTCTGCTGCACCGTCAGGCCGCCGAGCTGGCCGAGGTCCGCAAGGACGCCGAGGAGGAGACCAAGGCCGTCCTCAAGGCGGCCGTGCGCACCCTTCAGGGGCTCGCGGACGAGCAGCAGGTGGTCATCGAGAACGCCCAGAAGAAGTACGGCGACGACCCCAACATGCTCGCCGACCTGATGGCCATCGACCACGCCAACAGCCAGTTCGGGCGCCGCGCGCAGGGCATCGCGGTGCTGTGCGGCGGCTGGCTCGGGCGCAGGGAGACGGTCGCCTCCGTCTTCGACGTGGCCCGCAGCGCCCAGGGCCGTATCCGGCAGTTCGACCGGGTCCGGGTCAACGGGCAGGTCAACTTCTCCGTCGTCAGCAAGGCCGTGGAACCGGTGGCGGTGGTCCTCGCCGAGCTGCTGGCCAACGCCACCAACTACTCCGCGCCCGGCGCTCCGGTGGAGATCAACATCCAGGCCGTCCCGAAGGGCGTCTGCCTCATCGTCGACGACGCCGGTCTCGGCATGGGCCAGGAGGAGAAGGACCGCGCGGCGGCTCTCCTCGCGCCCCGGGCCGCGATCAGCGTCTCCAGCCTGGGCATTCCCCCACAGTTCGGGTTCGCCGTCGCCGGTGTGCTGGCCGCCCGCTACGGGTTCCAGGTCTCGGTGGACTCCGTATCCCCCTATGGAGGCGTACGCGCGGTGGTTCTCCTGCCCGACGAGCTTCTCACCGGCGATGCACCAGCACCCCCGACGCCCCTTGCGGCCCCCGGTGGCCACGATGCGGATGTGTCGGCGCTCCCCCGCCGCCAGGCACCCACGCCGCCTCCGACTCCCCTGTTCCCTCCGGCCGCACATCCGGCCCCCGCCCCGCAGCCGACGGGGTCTTTCACCACCGCCGGTGGCCTGCCCAAGCGTCGTCGCAAGAGCCCGGTGTCAGTGGTGCCGTCGACCGAGCCCGGGCCGGTGCGCAGCAACGAGGAGACCGCTTCCCGCCTGGGCGCGTTCCAGCGCGGAACACGGACCGGGCGTGACACGACGACGATGGAAGGACCCGAGTTCCAGTGAACCCCGATCTGTCCTGGGTGCTCAACGATGTGCTCCAGGTACCCGGCGCGCGGCACGCGATCCTCGTCTCCGCCGACGGTCTGCTGCTGGCCAACTCCAGTGAGATCGGCCGGGACGATGCGGAGACCGTGGCGGCGGCGATGAGTTCCATGCAGTCGCTGAGCCGGGCCGTCGCCCCCTTCATCGGCGCCCGGACCCCCGGCCGCTGGCACCAGACGCTCCTTGAGTACGAGCACGGCTGGATCTTCCTGATCGCTGCCGGTACCGGCGCCTATCTGGCGGCGGCCGCCGCGGCCGACGTGGACATGGAGGCCATGTCCTTCCGCATGCAGCAGCAGGTCGCCGCGCTGGGGAAGGCAATGACCACACCTCCGCGCCAGAACGCCGGAAGCAGCGGCGCATGACGACGCCGGGCGAGGAGCAGGCGGTCAGCAGCGGGTTCATCCGGTCCTACGTCATCACCGGCGGGCGCGGCCTGCCCGATGCGGAGGGTCTCTCCCTCGTCACTCTCGTCACCATCGCACCCGACCGGCAGCAGCCCCCGAACCCGAGCCCCGAGGTCCGGGCGATCTGGGAGCTGTGTTCCGGCGGCTATCTGTCGGTGGCCGAGGTCGCGGGCCATCTGGAGCTGCCCGTCGGAGTGGCACGGCTGCTGCTGAACGATTTAGCGGACCAGGGTCATCTGATGCGCCGCAAGGCGCCCCCGCCGGCTCAGCTCGTTGACAGGAAGATCCTCGAAGAGGTGTTGCATGGACTACACGTCCGGTTCGGCTGAGAACATCTATGTGCCGGACGCGGTACAGCGTGCGGCGAAGATCCTCGTCGTCGGACACTTCGCCGTGGGCAAGACGACGCTCATCGGCACCCTCTCCGAGATCACTCCGCTGCGCACCGAGGAGAGGATGACGCAGGCCAGTGCCCACATCGACGATCTGCGGGGCGCGCCCGACAAGGTGACGACAACGGTCGCGCTGGACTTCGGCCGTCTGACGCTCAGCGACGAGCTGGTGCTGTACCTGTTCGGCACGCCGGGCCAGCAGCGCTTCGTCGAGCTGTGGGAGGACATGGCGCGGGGCTCGCTCGGCGCGCTGCTCCTCGTCGACCCGGCTCGTCTCGCCGACACCTTCCCGGTGATCGACCTCGTCGAGACGTACGGGCTGGAGTACGCGGTCGCGGTCAACAGCTTCGACCCGTACTCCCGGCATGCCGAGGACGAGTTGCGCGAGGCTCTCGATCTGCTGCCGGACACCCCGGTCGTCTACTGCGACGCCCGGGACGAGAAGTCGTCCGCGCAGGCCCTGATCCATCTGGTTCAGCACCTTCTCGCACGGGTGGCCTGACCTCTGCTCCGTACGCCGGCACGGGGTCCCTGACCCCGTTTTCCGTCCACCGTCCGGGCCCTGCGAGGCCCGCGATCACACCGAGGAATCACACATGGACTCTCAGCCGGGAGCCACCCCGTACAGCGCCCCCACCGGGTGCCCGATGCGCGGTGAGCGGCAGACATCGCTCTACGGGCCGGAGTTCGCGTCCGATCCGCAGCGTGTGTACGACGAGTTCCGGGCGCACGGGCTCGCCGCTCCGATCGAGCTGGCTCCCGGAGTGGAGGCCACCCTGGTCGTGCAGCACGAGGCCGCGCTCCGGGTCCTGCAGAACCCCTCCTTCTTCGCCCGTGACTCACGACGGTGGGCGGCGCTGCGGGAGGGCCGCGTACCGCTCGACAGTCCGGTGCTGCCCATGATGGCGTACCGGCCCAACTGCCTGTTCACGGACGGCACCGAGCATCTTCGCCTGCGCAAGGCGGTCACCGAGAGCCTCGGCCGCCTCAACACCACCCGGCTCAGCCGGGATGTCGAGCGCATCGCCGACTATCTCATCGACCAGTTCATCGAACGCGGCAGCGCCGACCTGCTGGGCGACTACGCCAAGCTTCTGCCGCTGCTGCTGTTCAACCAGCTCTTCGGCTGCCCCGGTGACATCGGCGACCGGCTGACCCGTGGCATGTCCGCGATCTTCGACGGCGAGGACGTGCTGCGGGCCAACGCCGAGCTGACGGAGTGCCTGATGGAGCTCGTCGCGCTCAAGCGGCGGCAGCCCGGCGACGACATCACGTCCTGGCTCATCCAGCACCCGGCGGGCCTGCGGGACGAGGAGCTCAAGGACCAGCTCGTCATGCTGATGGGCGCGGGCATCGAGCCGGAACGCAATCTCATAGCCAACGCGCTGCTTCTCCTGCTGTCCGACAGCGCCGGGGGTCCGCAGCGGCGAGGTACGGGGATGCTGGTCGAGGACGCCCTCGACGACGTGCTGTGGAACAACCCGCCGATCGCCAACTACGCGACGCACTACCCGGTCCAGGACGTCGACCTGGGCGGCGTGACGCTGAAGGCGGACACCCCCGTACTGATCAGTTTCGCCGCCGCGAACAGCGATCCCGCGCTCACCGATGCCCGCCAGACCCTGAGCAAGGGCGCCCATCTGGCCTGGGGTGCGGGCCCCCATGTCTGCCCGGCGAAGTCCCCTGCGCAGCTCATCGCCCTCACCGCGATCGAGAAGATCCTCAACACCGTGCCGGATCTCACCCTCGCCGTGCCGGCCTCGGCGGTCGAATGGCGGCCGGGTCCGTTCCACCGGGCGCTGGTGTCCCTGCCGGTCCGGTTCAGCCCGAGTGCCGCGCGCCATGCGGCGACGGCCGCACAGTCGCCCGTTTCGTCCCGGATCGCCGCCTCCGAGGAGGTTCCCGCCGCGCGCTACGACCATGTGGAACCGCAGAAGAAGGCGAAGGGCTGGTGGAGTTCCTTCCTGGACGTCTTCCGCGTGTGACGGAGGGGCGACCCATGGATCCTGGCGACTCGCGCGCATAACTGCGCGTCATACAGGCTTGAGGCAGGGACTGTTCGACATATGGCAAGGGGTCAACAAGCCGTTTTCCTGTGACACGGGCAACAGAGAACGACGCATGGCACACACATGCGGAGGGGTAGGTTCTGGCCGTAACCATGAGCCCAGGACAAGGAACTCTGCGTGAGCGCAATATGTGGCACAGACAGGCCCACCACCGTCGACCGCCGTGCCCTCATTTCCCTCCTGCGGCGTCTCAAATCACCGGAGGGGCAGGGTGATCCCTACGCCCTCCTGGGCGAGCTGAGATCCATGGGTGATGTCGTACGCGCTCCCTGGGACGCGTACTTCGTCACCGGCTTCGACACCTGCAGCGAGGTGCTGCGCGGCCGCAACTGGCTGGCACCGGACTTCGCCTGGCAGGAACGCCAGGCGGACACCGAGCGCTGGGACGCGGTCGCCACGCAGGAGATGACCAAGACGCTCTCTCGCCTCAACGCGCCCGAGCACACATGCCAGCGCCGCAGCCTCGGCAACCTCTTCGACCGCTCCACCATCCAGCGGCTTACCCCTCAGGTCGAGGAGCATGTGACCCGCCTTCTCGACGAGCTGGCCGACAAACTGCGCTGGGGCGAGACCGACTTCGTCAGTACGGTCAGCGAGCAGCTCCCGATCAGCACCATCGGCTCCTGGCTGGGCATCCCGCCCGAGGACTACGCCCACATCCTGGAGATCACCCACAACCAGGTGCACGCCCAGGAGCTGTTGCCCACCAAGAGCGAGCTCGCCGTGTCCGCCGAGGCGACCGTTCATCTGCGCGCGTACTTCACCGAGATGGTGAAGCAGCGCCGTGCGAACCCCGGCAACGATATCCTGACCGGCTGGATACACACCTGGGACGCCATGGAGCCCGACCGCGAGGCGGCGGACGAGATCCTCTACCGTCTCACCATGTTCGTCACCATCGCCTCACTGGAGACCACCGCGACCCTGCTGTCGACCATGGTGGGGCTGCTGCTGAGGGAGCCCGGCCGGTGGGCGTGGCTCGCGGAGCACCCCGGATACATCGACGCCGCCGTCGACGAGGCCCTCCGGTACGACCCGCCCATCCACATCAACACCCGGATCGCCGCCGACGACACGGTCCTGGCGGGCGTGCCGATCGCGAAGGACAGCATGGTCCACGTCATGTACGGGGCCGCCAACCACGACCCCCGGCGCAACGAGGACCCGGATTCCTTCGACATCGAGCGCGCCGGCACCCACCTCACCTTCGGGGGCGGTGTGCACTACTGCCTGGGCGCGGCCCTCGCCCGCCTTGAGGCACGTACGCTCCTGACCCAGCTACTGAAACGTTTCCCCACCCTGCGCGCCGTCACGGGGCCCAGTTACGCGTCCCGTCTGGTCTTCAGGCGTGTGACCTCCATGGGCGTGGCGATATGAAGCTCGCGCTCCCCGACTACCTTTCCCCCTACCGGCGGCCGCGCACGGTACGCACCGTGCGCGAGGGCCCCGTCCTGCGCGTGGAGCTGAACTGCCCCGACACCGGCAACGCGGTCACCGAAGCGATGCTGGACGATCTGCTGACGGTCCTGGCCGTACCGGACCCCGACGTCCGGGTGCTGGTGCTCAGCGGTGCCGGGGACGACTTCTGCCTGGGCGGGGACCGGAACGAGTTCGCCGACTGGCTCGACCAGGATCCCACCGGGCGGGGCATCCGGATCGCGGGCGACAAGGCCCGCCGCGTCTGCGAGGCGATCTCCACCAGCCAGGCGGTCACCATCGCCAGGATCCAGGGCAAGGCGATCGGCGCGGGACTGGCGCTGGCCCTCGCCTGCGATCTGCGCGTCGGCGCCGACACCGCCGGTTTCCGGCTGCCGGAGCTGGCGCTCGGGCTGCCCACCGCCTGGGGCGGCGTGCTGCCCCGACTGATTCATGAGGTCGGCGCCGCCCGTGCGCGCGAACTCATCCTGACCGGACGCGCCTTCGACGCCGCCGAGGCGTACGAACTGTCGGTCCTCCAGCGCATCGTGCCCGCGGACGCCCTCGACGAGGCGGTCACCGCATGGACCAAGCCCATCGTGCGCCGCCCCGAGGCCGCCCTGCGCGTCACGAAGGCACTGCTCAACTCGTACGCCGCCCCGACGCGGCTGGCCGATCCGTCCGTCCTGGACGCGGAGCTGATGGCCACCGTCGCGGCCGCGACCCGCCGGACCCGCGATGCCGGGGGGACCGTACCGGTGCGCTAGGCCCGGTGCTCACGAGCTCCGACCGCACCCCTTCTGTGACGCGGGTCACGGGAACCCTCCCCGGGGTGCCGGACAGCTGAGGGAGGTGAGCACAGATATGCGTACCCGGGTACGGGCCGGGGAGCCGAGCGCGTTCGCGGAGCTTTTCGACAGCTACGCCCGCACGGTCTACAACCATGCGTTCCGGCTGACCGCCGACTGGGCGACGGCGGAGGACGTGATGGCCGCGACGTTCATGGAGGCCTGGCGGCTGCGCGACAGGGTCGACCCCGAGGGCGGCTCGCTGCGGCTCTGGCTGCTGGGCATCGCCACCAACACCGCGCGCAACCAGACCCGGAGCAACCGCCGCTACCGGGCCGCGGCCACCGCCGCCGCCCGGGCCGAGACGGCGGCGCCCGATCACGCCGAGGAGGTCGCGGGCCGGGTCGACGACCGGCGGCGCCTCGCGGCCGCACTCACCGCACTGGCGGCGCTGCGCAGACCGGAGCGCGAGGTCCTCACCCTCTGCCTGTGGGAGGGCCTGGAGTACACGGCCGCCGCCGAGGCGCTCGGAATCCCGGTCGGCACGGTCCGTTCCCGTCTCTCCCGGGCCCGCGCGAAGCTGCGCAGGCTCGCCGACACCGAACTGGCCTCGACGGCGACCGGACCGATGGTGAGAAATCGGGAACCCGTGCCGGGTCTCGGACAGGTAAGAGGCGATCGCGGAACCGCGGTCCGGCCCGCACAGGAAGGAATCCGATGACCGCGAACCCGTCCCGGCAGAGTCCGGCCGAGTGGGAGGAGAGCGCACAGCTGCTCCCGCTGACGACTCGCGAACTGCCGTCGGGCCGCCACCAGTTCCACAAGGAGCGTCTGATGGCCCGGATCCAGCAGGAAGAACGTACCGCGACGACAGCAGCCGCCGAGCCGAAGGCGCGGCGCTTCACGATGCCGCGCCGCGCCTTCGCCGTACCCGCGATGGCATGCGCCCTGGCCGGGGCAGTCGTCGTGGGAGCCTCGGTGTTCACCTCGGACGGCGAGGGCACAGGTGCGGCCGACGGGTCGGTCCTGACCACGTCGGTCGGCGCGGCCACCACCAAGGGCGTGCCCCAGTTGCTCGACCAGATCTCGTTGGCGGCGGCCGAGGTGCCCGACCCGAAGGCGGGCCAGTACGTCTACATCGAGTCGAAGACGGCCAACAGCTACGAGAAGGTCGTCGCCGGCGGGTCCAGCCTGGCCATCGACAAACTGCATCGGCGTCAGATCTGGATGTCCCTCGACGGCACCAAGGGGTGGCTGATCGACCCGGCCGTCAACGAGAGCCCCGAGGGCGAGACGCTGAGCCTTCCCGACGAGCAGGGCAACGTACCGGTGGCCACGTTGAACGGGCCGTCGTACGACTACCTGGCCAAGCTGACCACCGACCCCGACAAGCTGCTGCAGAAGATCTACAAGGAGACCGAGGGCCAGGGCAACAGCCCCGACCAGGAGGCCTTCGAAACCATCGGCGACCTGCTCGGCGAGAGCTACCCGCCGGCCAGGCTCTACTCCGCCCTGTTCAAGACCGCCGCGAAGATCCCCGGGGTCGTGGTGGTGGAGGACGCGGTGGACGCGGCGGGCCGGCACGGGGTGGCGGTGGCCCGGCTGGACGAGACGAGCGGTGAGCGCATGGAGTGGATCTTCGACAAGAAAACCCATGTCTTCCTGGGCGAGCGCAGCGTTCAGGTGAGGGAGGACGGCGGAGACAGCGGTGTCATCAAGCGCGGCACGGTGACGAACACCAGCGCCATCATGAAGCGGGCCATCGTCGACGACATCAAGCAGACCCCGACCGAGGGCGGCTGAGGTCTCCCGCCTTCGCCCATGGGCCTCCGGTGGCAGCCCCCGCCACCGGAGGCCCGCGTGTTTCACGCGCACGGCAGCGGATCGGCCGTCGCCTCGACGAGCCGGTCGAGTACGTGGCGGATGGTTGCACAGCCCACGTGGCGGATGGTTGCACAGCCTGCCAGTGACATCCGACACAGAGCTTTTCGTGGCTCAGGGCATTGGTTAGTAGATGCCGCCTCGACGGCATGGTGCCGTTTGTCCGTCTTGGCGCAGATATGCGCGTGCGAGCTCCGTCCGCATGCGGTCCGCTCGTCGTTCCCGCCCGTTCGGCGGGCGACCAGAGGCTTCTGACGGCGCGACAGCGCCTTTCCGAAGCGTGAAGGCCGTCGTCGGCACGCCCCTGCGCCGGTTTCAAGCGCCGTCCGGATCTACGAGCGGAGGTAGTACTTCCGCTTGTTGCCCCGCCCCGAATGCCGTTCCAAGAATGACGACCGCAAGGCGCCTGCGAGCCAGGGCGCGGGAGCGCGCGGAGCCGGCCGGAACTGCTCCGCGACTATCGAGCGAGGTCACACGCATGAGGAAGCACCGCAGGAAGACGTCCTACCGGAAGATCACCGTCGCTGTCGTCGCCGTGGGAGCCGTGGGTGTGCCCTCTGCCGCCATGGCCTGTTTCGCCCCCCACGAGAAGCCGGCTGCGGAGGCGTCGCGGACCCACACCGCACACCGCACCGCACACTGGGGCGCACCGAAGACCGCCGCACCCGCGAGCGCACCGAAGCCCGCCGCATCCACAAGCACACCGGAACCCGCCGCTCCGGCGTCAGGTGCCGCCGCCCGCATATTGACGCTCGTCAACAGCGAGCGCTCCAAGGCCGGTTGCTCGCCGCTGACCGTGAACGCGAAGCTGACGAAGGCCGCCCAGGACCACAGCGCGGACATGGCTTCCCACCGGAACATGTCCCACACCGGCTCCGACGGCTCGGCCCCGGGCGACCGGATCACGCGCGCCGGATACCGGTGGAGTGCGTACGGCGAGAACGTCGCCTACGGCTACACCACCCCCGAGAGCGTCATGGCGGGCTGGATGAACAGCCCCGGCCACAAGCGCAACATCCTCGACTGCTCGTTCAAGGAGATCGGCGTGGGCCTCGCGCAGCCCGGCAGCTACTGGACGCAGGACTTCGGAACGGCCCGATAGAACTTCGGAAACAGTCCGATAATCAGCCCACTTCACCGCGGTCGCGGTGAAGTGGGCTCAGACGCGTACGGAATTCTCGACCTCACTCCTGCGAGTCTGCAATGCACCAAGCGATCAAAAGTCTTCACTTACAGGGAAATGTCTGACACCCGTCACTGACAACCGGGAACGTTCCGATGCGGGTTTGCTCGTCGCAGCGTGGGCCAGGTGCGGACCGCCGGAGGCGGCGAGGACACCGGAGGCCAGGCTGCGTGCAGGTCGTTCACGAGTCGGACGCTTCCCGCAGCACCCTCTTGAAGCCGTTCCCACGCGAACATCGAGTATCGAGTGAGGTCACACACATGAGGAAGCACCACGCGAAGAGGTCCCGCCGAGGGACGGTCACTGCTGTCGTCGCCTTGGCAGTCGTGGGAACCCTCGGCGTCGCGGAAACCGCAGAAGCCGCGGATATGCCCGCCGCCTCCGCCGCCTCGGCCGCATTCGGCGCTCATGCGAAGGAAGCCGCCCGCCTGCTGAAGCTTGTCAACAGCGCGCGCAGCGCGGTCGGTTGCTCGCCGCTGACGTTGAACGCGAAACTCACGAAGGCCGCCCGGAAGCACAGCGCGGACATGGCTTCCCACCGGAACATGTCCCACACCGGCTCCGACGGCTCGGACCCGGGCGACCGGATCACGCACGCCGGATACGACCGGAGCGCGTACGGCGAGAACGTCGCCTACGGCTACACCACCCCCGAGAGCGTCATGGCGGGCTGGATGAACAGCCCCGGCCACAAGCGCAACATCCTCGACTGCTCGTTCAAGGAGATCGGCGTGGGCCTCGCGCAGCCCGGCAACTACTGGACCCAGGACTTCGGACAGCCCGACAGGCAATCGGCCGAGTAGGCGCCTCGCTCAGCAGACACCGTTCCCAGCCAGTGTGCATGAGTGGGTCCTGGACCCACTGCTGCGTTCTGGGCGCCGACGGCATGCGCACGCATGCGTACGGCGTACGCCACCGGGTCGGCGGCCCCGATTCCAGCGCGCGGGCGGGCGGTCGGCTGGCTAGCGTGAAAAGCCGGACAACCCCACCGAGCACGAAGGAGTCGAAGTCATGGCTGTACACCCGGAGGGCACGCCGTGCTGGGCCGACGCGATGTTCCCCGACCTCGACGGCGCGAAGAGCTTCTACGGTGATGTGCTGGGCTGGACGTTCGGCGAGTCCTCGTCCGAGTTCGGCGACTACACACAGGCGTACGCCGACGGCAAGGCGGTCGCCGCCGTCGTGCCCCCGATGCCCGGCCAGGAGGGACAGTCGGCCTGGTGTCTGTACCTCGCCTCACCGGACGCCGCCGCCACCGCCGCGAAGATCCGCGAGAACGGCGGCGAGACTCTGATGGACCCCATGGAGGTGGGCGAGTTCGGCACGATGCTGCTGGCCCGCGACCCCAGCGGTGTCGTCTTCGGCGTGTGGCAGGCGGGCAGCCATGAGGGCTTCGAGTCCCAGGGCGTGCCCGGTGCGTTCTGCTGGGCCGAGGTCTTCACCCGGGAGCCCGAGAAGTCGGACGCCTTCTTCTGCGCCGTCTTCCCGTACAGCATGGTGAAGATGGAGGACGACGCCGTCGATTTCAGGATGTTCAACCTCGGCGACAAGACAGTCATGGGACGGATGAAGATGGGCGACGAATTCCCGCCCGAGGTGCCGCCCCACATGAATGTGTACTTCACTGTCGCGGACTGCGACGCGGCCGTGGCGAAGGCGACCGAGCGCGGCGCGGTCCTGCGGTTCGGCCCGATGACCATGCCCTTCGGCCGCTTCGCCGCGCTGACGGACCCGCAGGGCGCGGCGTTCTCCGTGATCGACGTCGACACGACCGAGGGCGAGGTGCCCAGGACGTCCCCGGTGTCCTGACCGGTCCGGGACCATGCGTCCCTGCCCCGGCTCACCCCCCGGCGCCCGGCACCACCAGACCGGATTCGTACGCCGCGACCACCGCCTGGGTGCGGTCGCGCAGACCGAGCTTGTTCAGGATGCGGCTGACATGGGTCTTGACCGTCTCCTCGCTGACGCTCAGCCGGGCGGCGATCTCCGGATTGGACAGGCCCTCGGCGAGCAGGCGCAGTACCTCCGTCTCACGCGGCGTGAGCGCGGTGAGCGGGGCGGTGGGCACGGCGGGGGGCCTGCGGCGCAGGCGGGCGAATTCGCCGATGAGGCGGCGGGTGACGGTGGGCGCGAGCAGGGCCTCGCCCGCGGCGACCACCCGTACCGCGTCGAACAGGTGCTCCGCGGTGACATCCTTCAGCAGGAAGCCGCCCGCCCCGGCGGCCAGCGCGTCGTAGACGTGCTCGTCGAGGTCGAACGTGGTGAGGATGAGGATGCGCGGGCCGCCGCCGTCCGGGGCGGCGGCCCGGATCTGCGCGGTGGCCTCGATGCCGTCCGTGCCCGGCATCCGGACGTCCATCAGCACGACGTCGGGGCGCTGTTGCGCGCAGACACGTACGGCCTCCGCTCCGTCGGAGGCGGTACCGACCACCGTGAAGTCCGGCTGGGTGTCCAGGAGTCCGGCGAAACCGGCCCGTACCACCTCGTGGTCGTCCACGACGACGATCCGTGTGGCCGTCGCGGTCATCGCAGAGCCTCCTTCGTGCCGGTGGGGAGCCGTACTTCGATAAGGAATCCGCCGCCCGGCGCCGGGCCCGCACTCAGTTCGCCGCCGACCGCCGCGACGCGCTCGCGCATGCCGAGCAGGCCGTGACCGGAGGCCCGGGCGCCGGACCGGTCCGGTCCCGGTCCGTTGTCCCTGATGCGCAGGTCGAGGGTCTGCGGGGCGTAGCGCAGCTCGACGTCCACGGCCGCGCCGGGAGCGTGTCTGCGGGCGTTGGTGAGGGCTTCCTGGACGATCCGGTACGAGGTGAGCTCGATGCCCGGGTCGAGCGGGGCCACGGGGCCGCTGACGATCAGCCGGGTGCTCGCGCCGCCGGCCGCGCGGGCCTCGTCCAGCAGTTCGTTGAGCTGGGTGAGGCCTGGCTGGGGCTTGCGGGTGACCGGTGGTGCGCCGGCGTCCTCGCGCAGTACGCCGAGCAGCCGGCGCATCTCCGTCAGCGCGGCGCGTGCCGTGTCGCCGATGTCCAGCAGCCGTTTCGCCCCGGCCTCCGGCATGTCCGGGGTGGTGAGGCGGGCGGTCTCCGCCTGGACGGAGATCATCGAGATGTGGTGGGCGACGACGTCGTGGAGCTCGCGGGCGATGCGGGCCCGCTCGCCGCGTGCCGCGTGTTCGAGGAGCGTGTTCGCGATGGCCCGTTCGGTGGCGTCGCGGGCCACCGCCTCGGCCCGGGTGCGACGGCCGTTGCCGTCCGCGACCGCTGCCGCCGCGAGTACGGCGGCCGGAACGGCGTACCCGCGCAGTCCCGTGTCGTCGGGGTCGGTGAGCGCCACCGCGACGTACGGCAGCACGAGCAGCACGGCCAGGCGGCGGGAGCCCCGGCTGCCGAGGTGGTGCAGTACGAGCAGCTGGGCGACCAGTCCGGCGAGGGTCAGGTCCCGGTAGCCGACGAGTGCCAGGAGACTCGCCGCGGTGACGGCGGTGGCCGCGGCGGCCGGGTGGACGCGCAGGAGCGCCAGCGGCACCGTGGTGCACAGGCCGAGCAGTATGGCGAGCGGCAGCGTGAGCGGAAGGTCCGACGGCCCGGCCGCGGCGCGGACGGCGCTCTCCACGGCCGCGAGCAGCCCCAGCGCGGCCGCGGCCACCGCCGGGCCGTCGGGCGAGTCGGCGATCCTCCGCGTCCTCCGCGTGATTCCTTCGCTCATGCACGCCATTGTCACGGCGTCGGCGCCCATTGGCGTCCCCCTGCCCAGCCGTCCTCGCCGTCCCCCGCGCGGGGGATGGCGACAGGCCGCCGTCCCCCGCGCAAGGGGCGTTGAAGAGCCCTCCGTCGCGTGACGACCGCGGGCCTGCCGTCTCCCTAGCCTTCTGCACCATGGAAGCAACCGTGGCAGCAACCATCCAAGTCCGGGGACTGCGCAAACAGTTCGGGCAGACCGTCGCCGTCGACGACCTCTCCTTCACCGTGCACCCCGGCCAGGTCACCGGCTTCGTCGGACCCAACGGCGCGGGCAAGTCCACCACCATGCGCATGCTCCTCGGTCTGGACGCACCCGACGCGGGCAGCGCCCTGATCGGCGGGCGGCCCTACGCGTCGCTGCGTCGGCCGCTGACCGAGGTCGGGGCCCTGCTGGACGCGGCGGCCGTGCACCCGAGCCGGCGCGGCCGCGACCATCTGCTGTGGCTGGCGCACACGCACGGGCTGCCGGGCCGGCGGGTGGAGCAGGTGCTGGAGCAGGTCGGTCTCGCGACGGCCGCACGGCGGCGGGCGGGCACCTACTCGCTGGGCATGCGGCAGCGGCTGGGGATCGCGGCGGCACTGCTCGGCGATCCGCCGGTGCTGCTGCTCGACGAACCGGTCAACGGGCTCGACCCGGAAGGCATCCGGTGGATCCGCGGCTTTCTGCGGGCGCTGGCCCGCGAGGGCCGTGCGGTGCTGGTCTCCAGTCATCTGATGAGCGAGCTCCAGGACTCCGCCGACCATCTGGTGGTCATCGGCCGCGGCCGGCTCATCGCCGACACCCCCGTGGCCGAACTCCTGGCCGCCGCCTCCGGCGACCGGGTCGCGCTGCGCACCTCCGCACGTACGGATGCCATGTCGCTGCTGGCCCGGGAGGGCGGGACCGTCGCCGCCAACGGGCGGGACTCGCTGACCGTCACCGGCCTGCCCGCGGAACGGATCACCGCGCTGCTCGGCGCGGCCGGGGTGCCGTTCTCCGAAGTCGGCTCGGACCGGGCGACGCTGGAGGAGGCGTACATGGAACTGACCCGGGACGCGGCGGAGTTCCGGGCCGCGGAGGGGTTCCCGGCCGACACCGCCCGCGACGGCCAGGAGCTGACCTCATGACCGCACCCGCCGTCACCCCCTACCGATCCCCACTGCCACCCGCACGCGACGGATTCCCGCAGTTGCTGCGCTCCGAGTGGACCAAGGCCCGCAGCGTGCGCCGGTGGAGCGTCACCCTGCTCGCCGCCGTCGTGATCACCGTCTTCGTCTCACTGCTCTCCGCCCTCAGCGGCAGCTTCGACGTCAACGGCAGTCCGCCGCCACCGACGAAGGGCCCGGACGGCGCCCCCGTCACCGACAGCTTCCCCTTCGTCCACCAGCAGCTGACCGGCGACGGCAGCATCACGGCCCGGGTGTCACCGCTCACCGGCCGCGAAGGGCACATCGCACCCTGGGCCAAGGCCGGGGTCATCATCAAGGCGAGCACCGACGCGGGAGCGCCGTACGCGGCCGTCATGCTCACACCGGCGCACGGGGTCCGGCTCCAGTCGGACTTCACCCACGACACGGCGGGCAGCAGCGCCTCCGGCGCCGAGCCGCGCTGGCTGCGGCTCACCCGCTCCGGCAGCGTACTCACCGCGTCCGAGTCGGCCGACGGCAAGAAGTGGAGCGAGGTCGGCAGGGCCACCCCGGCCGGACTGCCAAGAACCGTCCAGGCGGGCCTGTTCGCCGCCACGCCCGAACTCGTCACGGTGCAGAGGCACTTCGGCTCCACCTCCGTCGGCGGCGGTCCGTCCGAGGTCACCGCCTCCTTCGACCGGATCACGGTCGACGGCGACCGGGGCACGGTGGTCGACGGCGACCAGGGCACCGGCACCTGGCGTCAGGACCGGGTCGGTGCCGATCCCACCAGGGCCGCCGGGAGCCCGGACCGCTCGACGCGGACGTCCAGCGCCTGGACCCTGACCGGCTCCGGCGACATCGGCCCTCTGATCCCGGACGCCGATCTCACCCAACGGTCTCTCAGCGGGGCCCAGATCGGGCTGATCCCGCTGGCAGCGCTGGGGGTGCTGTTCATCACCGCCGAATACCGGAGGGGCATGATCCGTACGACGCTGACGGCGGGCCCGCGCCGGGGCCGGATGCTCGCCGCCAAGGCCCTCGTACTCGCCGGAATCGCCTTCCTGACCGGGCTGCTCGCCGCCGTGCTCTCCTTCCTGCTCGCCGAACCGGCACTGCGGGACAACAGACCCAACCCCGCGTCGTACCCCGAAGCCGCGCTCAGCGACGGCCCGGTGCTGCGCGCCGTCCTCGGCACCGCCCTGCTGCTGGCCGCCGTCGCCGTGCTGGCGCTGGCCGTGGGCGCACTGCTGCGGAACACGGCCGCCGCGGTGACGCTGATCGTGGTGGTGTTCGTACTGCCGATGGTCCTGCTCGCCGGACTGCCCGTCGACGCGGCGCACTGGGTGATGAAGGTGACTCCGCTCGCCGGGTTCGCCGTGCAGCAGACGACACCGCGATACGACTTCGTGAACACCGTCTGCCTGCCCGAGAACAGCTGCTACCCGCAGGGCCCGTGGACCGGACTCGCGGTGCTGTGCGCGTACGCGGCTGTCGCCCTGGGCCTCGCCATGTGGCGGCTGCGCAGGCGGGACGCATGAGGGGCGCCCTGCACGCGGAGTGGACGAAGCTCCGTACTCTGCCCAGCACTTGGTGGCTGCTGCCGGCCGTCGCCGCACTCACGGTGGCGCTCGGCGCGACGGCCACCGGCTCCGTCTCGACCGACCAGTGCCCGTCCCCGGCCGAGTGCCACGAGGACACGGTCGAGCTCTGCCTGACCGGTGTCTGGCTCGGCCAGGCGGCGGTCGCCGTTCTCGCGGTGCTGGCGATGAGCAGTGAGTACGGCACGGGCACCATCCGCGTCACGCTGGCGGCGGTACCCGGCCGCGCCCGGGTCCTCGCCGCGAAGGCGACGGTCGTCACCGGGGCCGTCGTGGCGGCGGGCACACTCGCGGTCCTCGGCTCACTGCTGGCCGGCCGTCTCCTCCTCCCCGGCAACGGCTTCGGCACGGCCGCGCTCTCCCTCACCGAACTCCCGACCCTGCGCGCCGCCGCGGGCTCGGTGCTCTACCTGGCCCTGATCGCCCTGCTCTCCCTGGGGACGGCGACAGTCGTACGGGACACGGCCGGTGCGATCACGGCCGTGCTCGGCCTGCTGTACGCCTTTCCCGTGGTTGCGCTGATGGTCGCCGACGAGACCTGGCGGGAGCGCCTGCAGGAGCTCGCCCCCTCGTCGGCGGGCCTGGCGGTCCAGGCCACCCAGAACCTGGACACCCTGCCGATCGCTCCCTGGCCGGGCCTCGGCGTCCTCGCGGCCTGGGCGGGAGCGGCGCTGCTGGCGGGGGCGGCGATGTTCCGGCTGCGGGACGCGTGAGGGGCGGTTGCCCGGCTTCCTCACGTCCCCGGCCGCTCCAGCAGGGCGGGGAGATCGGCGAAGGAGTCGATCACATGGTCCGGGGTGCCGTCGGCCGCCCGGTGTGTCTCGGGGAGGTACTTGCCGGTCCTGACGAGTACGCCGGTGAGCCCGGCGCGCTGGGCCGCCAGGACGTCGGACTCGATGTCGTCGCCGACCATCAGGGCGTGGGGCGCGGTGGCGCCGAGATGTGCCAGGGCCGTGGCGAAGAACGACCCGGCGGGTTTTCCGGTGATCTCCGCCTCGACGCGGGCGGCTCGCTCCAGTCCCAGGAGGAAGGCCCCGGTGTCGAGGTCGAGCCCGGCGGCCGTGCGCCAGTACATGCTCCGGTGCATGGCGACGAGCCGGGCACCGCGCTGCACATGGCGGAAGGCGCGGTTGAGCGCCGCGTAGGTGAAGGCATCCCCGGCCCCGCCGAGGACGACGACATCCGGCGCCCCGCCATCAGCCGATTCCTCCTCGTCCTCGTCGACGAGTGTCACGCCCGTCAGATCGTCCCGGATGTCGCCGGTGTTGATCAGCAGGCAGCGAGCTCCGGGATGGTGTTGTCGCAGGTGAGCGGCGGTGACGGCGGGGGCGGTGAGAATGTCGTCGGCGGAGACGGGGAAGCCCTCGCCCACCAGTTTCCGGGCGATCGAGGCGCGGGTGCGGGAGGTGGTGTTGGTGACCAGCGCCAGCGGGATGCCCGCCTCGCGCAACCGTTCCATGGCCGCCACGGTGCCGGGCAGCGGCTTCCAGGACACCGTGAGCACACCGTCGATGTCGATCAGGACCGCTCCGATTCGTTCCATGCAACCGACCCTGCCCGAGTTGCGCGGCCACCGCACATGGAGTTGTTTCGAAGTAGGGAACCAGGTGGGGTGCGTACTCACGTGGTCCCTGACTCTCCCCTGGTTGGGGGTGAACAACCGTGTTGTTCGCCGATCGCGAGGACGCGGGACAGCAGCTGGCCGAGGCGCTCCGGCATCTGGAGCGGGAGAACCCCGTCGTGCTGGGCCTGCCCCGCGGCGGAGTCCCGGTGGCCTTCCAGGTGGCGCGGATGCTCGGCGCCCAGCTCGATGTGATCGTGGTCCGCAAACTCGGTGTGCCGCACCACGAGGAAGTGGCGTTCGGCGCCATCGGCGAGGGCGGGGTACGGGTCATCAACGAGGACGTCGTCAGCCACCTCTGGGCCGGGAAGCAGGATCTCGCGGCGGTCGAGCGGGTCGAGGCGACGGAACTCGTACGCCGGGCGCAGGCCTACCGCGCGGGCAGGCCACGGACGCAGCTCGAAGGCCGGACCGTCATCGTCGTGGACGACGGCGTCGCGACCGGCGCCACGGCCGAGGCCGCCTGCCAGGTGGTACGGGCGCAGAACCCGGCGCGTCTGCTGGCGGCCGTACCGGTGGCGCCACCGGACGCGGTAGCCCGGCTGCGGCAGTGCGCGGACGAGGTGGTGTGTCTGTCCACGCCTCGCCTGTTCTTCGCCGTCGGCGAGTGGTACCGGGACTTCTCGCAGACCTCCGACGAGGAGGTCGTCTCCCTGCTGGCACAGGCCCGGTACACCGGACATGTGCCGCCCGGCAGCGACTGAACGGCGGACGGCCGGGCCGCCGTCCGTGAAGCAGGCGCGGCGGAGGATCTGTGCGACAGAGCGGCGCCGGCCCACGGCGGGCGCTGCCCCGCGCAGTCCGTTCAGTCCGCGCAGTACGTGTCCCGCTCCGGCCGCTTCCCCGTCGTCAGGAACGTGGTGACCGCGCTGTCGCCGCAGGCGTTGCCGTTGCCCAGGTAGACGGCGTGTCCTCCGTGGTCGACGGCGACGAGGCGGGCCCGGTCGCCGAAGGCCTCGCGCATCTTCAGGGCGCCGGAGTACGGGGTCGCCGGGTCGCGCAGGCCCTGGATCATCAGGATGTTGGACGGCCCCTCGTCCGTGATCCTGGTCGGCCGGTCCACGGGGGCGTCCTTCCAGAAGGCGCACGGTGTGATGTTCGCCGTCATGCCGGCGGTGAGCGGGTGCTTCACGCGGTCGGCGGCGACGGCGCGCCGGTACGACGGGATATTGCCCGGCCAGCGCACGTCGTTGCAGATCACGCCGACCGTGACCGCCGCGTCCTGGTCCGGCATCGGCCCGGCCAGTTCGGCGGGCAGGACGGGCTTCACCGACGCGTCCCGGGCCTCCTGGACGAGCCCGGCCAACCGGCCGAAGGCACTGTCCCTGTACAGGGCGAGCTGGATCGCCTGCCGCAGCCGGTTGCCGGTCAGCGGGACGCCCGCCGTGGTGGACTCCTTCGGCTCACGGTCCAGCCGCGCCGCCAGCTCCAGGACCAACGGCCTTACGTCCTCGGCGCGTTCGGCCAGCCGCAGCCCCTCCGCCTCCCGGGCCGGATCTGCGGCCCATCGTGCGAAATCGGGGAAGCGGTCGTCCGCGCCCACCGCCATGTTCGCCAGCCAGCCCTGCTCGACGCGGGACGGGTCGGGATCGCCGCTGCTGTCCAGCACCAGGCGGTCCGTGTGTCGCCCGTACTTCTGGGCGTACACGGCAGCCACATAGGTGCCGTACGAGCTCCCCCAGGCCGACAGCTTCTCCTCGCCCAGCGCCTGCCGGAAGCGGTCGATGTCCCGCACCTCGTTGGCCGTGGTCAGGCTCCGCAGCACCGCTCCCCCGTTGCGGGCACACGCCTCGGCGACCCGCCGCGACCGCTCCACGTTCTCGGTGATCGAGCCGTCCGCGGCGGGCCAGGACCGCAGGTTCACCATCTCCCGGTCCTCCGGGGCGAGCCCGCAGCTCGCCTTCGTGCTGCCGCCGACGCCGCGCGGGTCGAGGCTGACGATGTCGTACTGCCCCGCCGTCTCCCGCTGCAGCTGCTCCCCCTTCTGTGTCACCCGCTGCACCCCTGACGAGCCGGGACCACCGGGAATCACCAGCAGCGTGCCGCGCCGGGCCGAGGGGCGGTCGCTGCGCAGTCGGGTCACGGCGAGGGTGAGCTGCGGGCCGTCCGGCGCCCGGTAGTCGAGCGGTACGGGCAGATCGGCGCACTCCTGCGCGGCGGGGCCGCCGGACTCGGCGCAGGGCCGCCAGTCGAGTGCGGGTAAGGCGCCGGCGGCGTGGGCCGGCGGGGTCGCGGCTCCGGTGAGAGCGGTGGTGGCCACGGTGACGGACAGGGCGATGAACGCGGCGGATCTGCGGTAAGTCGTCATGGCGCAAGCCTTGTTGAACCGAGGCCGTCGGCCCATCCGGGAGGCACGACGGAACGGGGTGGGGTTAGCCCCCGAACTCCCGTCCCGAAATCAGTGGTTGTTCCTGCCGAACAACAGCTTCCACGGCGCCAGCGCGGACTCGATCTGCACGCTCAGGCCGAGCTTCGATTCGCCCTCGACCCGCTCCTCGAATCGGATCGGCACCTCGACGATCCTCAAATGACGCCTGACCGTGCGGTAGTTCATCTCCACCTGGAACGAATAGCCGTTGCTGCGGACCGAGGAAACATCGATCGCCTTCAGCGTCGATGCCCGCCAGGCCTTGAAACCGGCGGTCGCGTCCTTCACCCGCAACCGCAGGATCGCGTTCACATAGAAATTCGCCCATGCGGAGAGCGCCTTGCGGTGCCAGGGCCACTCCGTGGCGAGCGAACCGCCCGCCACATAGCGGGAGCCGATCACCACGGCGGCGTCCTCGGCGAACAGTGTCTCGATCATGACCGGGAGCCGCGACGCCGGGTGGGAGAGGTCGGCGTCCATCTGGACCACCACGTCCGCACCCTCGGCGAGTGCGCGGGTGATGCCCGCCACGTAGGCGCGTCCCAGCCCGTCCTTCTCCTTGCGGTGCAGCACGCCGACCGTTTCGGCGGTGTCGGCCGAGAGCTTGTCCGCGACCTCGCCGGTGCCGTCCGGCGAATTGTCGTCCACCACGAGAATATGCAGGTCGGGCAGGCCCAGATCCATAAGGAGACTCACGAGGACGGGCAGGTTCGTCCGCTCGTTGTAGGTGGGCACGACCACCACAATCTTCGGCGAGGTCTTCTCCACGGCCATTTCCTCGTGCCCCCTTGAGGTGCTTTTGCGTCCCCCTGCGTCATCCCCGGATGTTCTCCGGTTCGTCCCCCGCGCAGGATCGCGCGCGAGCCTAGCATCCGGGCATCCTGACCCGACAGAAAGCGGAATGCTTCATTCTGCTCTGTATCCGCCGAACGAAGCACCTCGAATTCACCACGAGAACTGCAGGTGGCGCCGGATTCCCGGGCCGCTCGTCACACTTTCCCTCCGGCATCCGTCAGTGTGGTGAAGGCGCGGCGGGAACGCGGCCGCGACGGATATCGAAGGAGAGTCATCACATGCAGGCACGTATGCAGAACCCGGCCGAGATCATCCCCGAGGCGTTGCCGCCCCTGCTGGGGCTCGTCAAGGCCATCAACAAGGGCGGCCCGGCGGAGACGACGCTCGAACTCGTCGGTCTGCGGGTGAGCCAGATCAACGGCTGCACCTTCTGCGTCGAGGGACACGTACGCAACGCCAGGAAGGCAGGTGAGAGCGACGAGCGGCTCTTCGCGGTGTCGGCCTGGCGGGATGCGCCCTGCTTCACGGACGCGGAGCGGGCCGCGCTCGCGCTCGCGGAGGCCTCCACGAGGCTCAGCGACCGCTCCGACCCGGTGCCGGACGACATCTGGAACGCGGCCGCCGCTCACTTCACCGAGAAGGAGCTCTCGGCCCTGGTCCTCTCCATCGGTCTGACGAACCTCTTCAACCGCATCAACGTCACCACCAGGCAGCCCCCGGGCAAGACCTGGTAGGCCCGCGTCCGGGCCCTCGGGCCGCACCGGGGACCGGCGCCGCCCGGGGCCGTCGGCTCGACGGCTTCCGGGCGGTCTCCCTTTTCGGTACCGAGTGGCGGGTGACGGGCCCGACACGCTCCCTCGGGGCGGCGGCGATAGCCTGGTGCGTGTAGCAGGCAGGAGACATGCAGGCATGGGAGCCCGGAATCCCCGAGGTTCCGTCGTCGCGGTGGTCGCGCTCGGCGGTGCACTCGGAGCGTGCGCCCGCTACGGGGCCACGCTGATCTGGCCCACCGCCCCGGGCGGCTTCCCCTGGACGACACTGATCGTGAATGTCGTCGGCTGCGCGGTGATCGGCGTGTTCATGGTGGTGATCAGCGAGGTGTGGACGGCTCACCGGCTGGTGCGGCCGTTCTTCGGTACGGGGGTGCTGGGCGGGTTCACCACGTTCTCCACATACGCGGTGGACATCGAGCGCCTCGTCGACGCGGGCCGGGCCCGTACCGGCCTGGCGTATCTGGGACTGACACTGTGCGCGGCCCTCGCGGCGGTGTGGAGTGCGGTGTGGGCAACCCGCCGCGTGCTGGCGCGGAGGCAGTCATGACGACGCCGAACACGGAACGGGCACTGCGCCTGACGGTCTTCGTCGGCGAGTCCGACGGGTGGCACCACAGGCCGGTGTACACGGAGATCGTGCACCGGGCGCACAAGGCGGGACTGTCGGGCGCGAGTGTGTTCCGCGGGATCGAGGGGTTCGGCGCCTCGTCGATGATCCACACCCAGCGGCTGCTCTCACTGAGCGAGGACCTGCCGGTGGCGGTCGTGATCGTGGACGCGGAGGAGCGGATCCGTGCGTTCCTGCCGATCGTCGAAGAGCTGGTCGCGGACGGCGGCCTGGTCGTCCTGGACAGCTGCGAGGTCGTCCACTACGGCGACGACCGGGAGCGGAACCGGTGAACTGGCTGCTGGTGATCGTCGGTGCGGCGGTCGGGGCACCCCTGCGGTATCTGACCGACCGGGCGGTGCAGTCCCGGCACGACACCGTCTTCCCGTGGGGCACCTTCGCGGTGAACGTGACCGGATCGCTGATCCTGGGCCTGCTGACCGGCGCGGTCGCGGCCGGCGCCGCCTCCTCGCACCTGCAACTGCTGCTCGGTACGGGACTGTGCGGGGCGCTCACCACGTACTCGACCTTCGGTTACGAGACGCTGCGGCTGGCCGAGGACGGGGCGAAGTCCTACGCCGCGGCCAATGTGGTGGCGAGCGTGGTGGCGGGGCTGGGCGCGGCGTTCGCCGGTGTCTCGGCCGCCGAGGCGCTGTGGTCGTAGGAGGTGGAGGCTCACGGCCGTCCGTCTCCACCCCACCGTGCCGGCGCAGATCGTCGCAGAGACGGTCGGCGTCCCCCGCCACCGCAATGCGAGGCGATGGCAGGGGAACGCCGTTGAGGAGGAGCCGTCACCGGCGCCGGGCGATTCAACCCGTTCCACGCCGACAGCGGTCCGTCAGCCGCCGACCCTAGGCACCCGGCCCGTCCCGGACCGCACACCACGCCAACGGCCAGCCCGGCGCCACTCCAACAGCGGGCGCCCGGGATGCTCGCGGGAGCCCGGGCGTCACCCGACCGGGGGGCCTCGATCCACCTGTGACCTTGGTCCAAAAGGCGTCCGGGGGAGGCGTTCTCCGTACAATCCGAGAACGACGTGACCGGCATGACCAGAGAGCGCGAGGTTCCTCCAGTGGCAGTCAGCAGCACCACTCCGTCGTCGCGCCCCGTCACCGTCGTCACGGGCGGCAGTCGCGGGATCGGTGCCGCGACCTGTGTCCGTCTGGCATCCGAAGGGCATGACCTCGCACTGGGCTTCGTGAGCAACGCCGAGGCCGCCGAGCGGACCGCGGCGGCTGTGCGGGCCGCGGGGGCGCGCTGTGTCACGGTGCGGGTGGACACCGCTGTGGAGGCCGATGTGGAACGGCTCTTCGACGCGGCTGCCGCGCAGCTCGGTCCCGTCACCGGACTGGTCAACAACGCGGGAGTGACAGGTCCTCTCGGCCGTCTCGTGGACACCTCCACCGAGACACTGCGCCGGGTCCTGGACGTGAATCTCCTCGGCTGTCTGCTGTGCTGCCGCCGGGCCGCGAAGGACATGACGGCCCGTGGGTCCGGCGCGATCGTCAATATCTCCTCCGCCGCTGCCACCCTCGGCAGCCCCGGGGACTTCGTCCACTACGCCGCCACGAAGGCGGCGGCGGACGCCCTGACGATCGGGCTGTCCAAGGAACTGGGGCCCGACGGAATCCGGGTCAACGCGGTCGCCCCCGGCATGATCGACACCGAGATGCACGCCACCGCGGGCGACCCCGACCGCGCGGCCACGGCCGCGGCCGGCATTCCGCTCGGCCGCCCGGGAGCTGCCCCGGAGATCGCGTCCGCCATCGCGTGGCTGCTGTCGGGCGAGGCGTCGTATGTGACCGGAGCGGTGCTGCGGGTAGCGGGCGGACGGTAGCGGGGCGCGGCGGGTCAGGGCCCATCACCCGGCCCTCGCCATCCCGTGTCCGCAACGCCCCCACCACCACGACCCCGCACGCCCGGCGCTGTGCAATTCATGGAGTCTTCGCCCGGCTGTCGCCGTTACGAGCCGGTTCCTCACCCACTTCGCGGCTAGCTTGCAGACGATCACCCCGACGTTCGTCCTCCGCGGAGACATCCATGTGCAGCCCCCTCCACCAGCCCGACGGACCGCTTCTGCCCGGCGCGAGCCGTCGTACGTTCCTGCGGGCAACCGCGCTCACCGGTGCCGCCACCGCAGCCACGGGGCTCGCTTCCGCCACGCCCGCCGCGGCTCTTCCCCAGCAGAACACCGGTGCCGTCACAGCCGGTTGGCGACCCGATCCCGAGAGCCCCAGGTTCACGCTCGTCGTCATGCCGGACACCCAGTACCTCTTCGACGGGGCGAGCATCGACAAGGCGCCGGTCGAGGCGTCGTTGCGTTACGTACTCGATCACGGGCGCGACGAGAACATCGTCTTCCTGTCCCATCTGGGCGACCTCACCGAGAGCGGCCAGGCAGGCGAATTCGCGGCGATAGGCGAGGCGTTCGAGCTGCTCGACCGGCGGCGGGTCGGCTACAGCGTCGTCGCGGGCAACCACGACATCAAGTCGTCCACCGACGACCGGCGCGGCCGCACCCCGTACCTGGACACCTTCGGCCCGCAGCGGATGCGGCGCCTGCCGACGTTCGGCGGGGCGACCCCGGACGGCTACAACACGTACCACCTGTTCCGCGCCGCCGGGCGCGAGTGGCTGGTGCTGGCGCTCGACTGGCGGCCGTCGGCGGCCGGGCTCGCCTGGGCGAGGGACGTCATCGCCCAGCACCCGGACACGCCGGTCATCCTCACCACCCACGAGCTGGTGTACGCGGAAGCGGACGGCGACGAGGCCGAACTCTCCGACCACGGAAAGCATCTGTGGGACGAGCTGATAGCCGGGCACGACCAGATCTTCCTCACCCTCAACGGCCACTACTGGCCCGCCGGGCGCACCACCGTCAAGAACACCGCGGGCAACGACGTCCATCTGCACATCACCAACTACCAGAACCGCTACTACGGCGGCAGCGCCATGATCCGCCTCTACCGCTTCGACCTGGCCAGGAACACCATCGACGTGGAGACGATCTCGCCGTGGATCCTCGGCCGCGCGGGCGAGAGGCTCAACGACCTGGAGCGCGGCGAGATCGAACTGACCGGTCCGCAGGACCGCTTCGCCGTCCCCATCGACTTCGAGAAGCGTTTCGCGGGCTTCGCGCCCGTGCCCGTGCGCGGCCCCCGCCCGGCGAAGCAGCTGCTGATACCGGGCACCGTCGCCTACTGGCGCTTCGACTCCCCTTCGCACCAGGACGGTTCCGCCGCCGACGCCGGCCTGCGCGTCCCCGACCTGTCCGGGCACCGCAACGACCTGGTGCGCGAAGCCGTCCCCGGCAGTGCGCCCGACGCGCTGCGCTGGTCCACCGCCCACCACCCCGACCAGCCCGGCCACGGCAGCCTCTACTTCGACGGCTCGAAGCCGCCGCTGCGGGGCGCATATCTGCGTACGGAGAACAACGCACCGCTCAACACCAAGACGTTCAGGTCCGGTTACACCATCGAGGCCTTCCTCCGCCTTCCTGCCGACTGGGACGCCGGACGCAACGCCTGGGGCGCCGTGCTCGGCCGCCGCGGCACGCTCGGGGCAGCCGGCAAGACCTCCGGCGACCCGGAGGAGCCCGTCACCACCCTCTCCGTATCGGACGGCCCCGGGCTCCAGTGGGCGGCGGCGCCGCTGAACCAGCCGGGGGCCGTCACCAACTGGAGCCATGAGCTGCTGCGTGAGCGGTGGTGGCACGTGGCCGTCGTCAACGACGAGAAGCACACGACGATGTACGTCGAAGGCTGCATGGTCGCCCGCAACCCCGCCACCCGCACCACCGGTCTCACCACCCTGGGCCTGCCCTGGCTGCTCGGCGCCTACGAGTACGGAGGCAGGCTCGACCAGTTGATGCACGGCTGGCTCGGCGACATCAGGATCGTCGAACGCGCCCTGCCCGTAAGGGACTTCATGATCGCCTGAGGGTCGCGGCCCCCGGGGTCACGCCGCCCGGTTGGTGCGGCGCTGCTTGGCGGCGGCGCGCGCCTCCGGTGTGGGCAGGTCCGAGCGGCGCGACTGCCCGGACCGGACGGGACGGCTGCGCCGGCCCCGGGAGGGCGCGCCACCGCTCCTGGGCCGCTCGGTCAGCGGTGCGGTGATGGTGACGGGCACCCCCGAGGGAGTCTGCGCGCCGGTGATCCGGCTCAGCTCGGCCTCGCCGGAGCGAACCTGGGCGATCTTGGGAATGATCCCGGCGTCGGCCATCAGACGGGTCATCTCACGGCGCTGGCCCGGCAGCACCAGTGTGACGACGCTGCCGGACTCACCGGCGCGGGCCGTGCGTCCGCCGCGGTGCAGGTAGTCCTTGTGGTCGCTCGGCGGGTCGACGTTGACGACCAGGTCGAGGTTGTCGATGTGGATGCCGCGCGCCGCGACGTTCGTGGCGACCAGCACCGTGACGTGCCCGGTCTTGAACCGGGCCAGGGTGCGGGTGCGCTGCGGCTGGGACTTGCCGCCGTGCAGCGCGGCGGCCCGCACCCCGCTGTTGAGCAGATGGTCGGTGAGCTTGTCCACTGCGTGCTTGGTGTCCAGGAACATGATCACCCGGCCGTCGCGGGCCGCGATCTCGGTCGTGGTGGCGTACTTGTCGGCACCCTGCACGTAGAGCACGTGGTGCTCCATCGTCGTCACGGCGCCGGCCGCCGGGTCGACCGAGTGGACCACCGGGTCGTGCAGATAGCGGCGGACCAGCAGGTCGACGTTGCGGTCCAGGGTCGCCGAGAACAGCATCCGCTGGCCCTCCGGCAGCACCTGGTCGAGCAGTTCGGTGACCTGCGGCATGAAGCCCATGTCGGCCATCTGGTCGGCCTCGTCGAGGACGGTGATGGCGACCCGGTCGAGCCGGCAGTCGCCGCGCTCGATGAGGTCCTTGAGCCGGCCGGGCGTGGCGACGACGACCTCGGCCCCACCGCGCAGCGCGCTGGCCTGCCGGCCGATCGACATGCCGCCGACGACGGTGGCCATGCGCAGCCCCAGCGAGCGGGCGTACGGGGTGAGCGCGTCGGTGACCTGCTGGGCCAGCTCCCGGGTGGGGACGAGCACGAGGGCCAGCGGGCGTCGGGCATCGGCCCGGTTACCCGCGGTACGGGCCAGCATGGCCAGGCCGAAGGCGAGCGTCTTGCCGGAGCCGGTCCGGCCGCGGCCCAGCACATCGCGCCCCGCGAGGGAGTTCGGCAGGGTGGCCCCCTGGATCGGGAACGGCGTGGTGACGCCCTCGGCGGCGAGCGCCGCCAGCAGGGGCGCGGGCATGTCCAGGTCCGCGAAGGCCTCCACGGCGGGCAGCGCCGGAGTGATGGTCTTCGGCAGCGCGAACTCGCCCTGCTTGGCCGCGGGCCTGCGGCCGGAGCCGCCGGAGCGCCGGTCGGGCGCGCCGTAACGGCCGCCGCCCTGTCCGCCCTGGCGGCCCGGGGACTGCGAGCGGAACCCGCCGCCGGAAGCGGTGGAGCCACCGGAGCGGGTGCGGGAGTATCGGTCGTTCGGGCGAGCTGTGCGTTCGCGGTTCATTCAGAACCCTTCCTCGATATGGCGCGTATCGAGGAATTCACTGAGCGACGAGCGGCGCAGGAATCGCAAGAACGGGCCGTTGACATACGTGTACCGAGCCCGGCTGCGAAGAATGAGCCGTACCGGACGCGGGAAAAACAACGAGCTGGGGCCCGCACCCGAAGGTGCGGACCCCAGCTGCGCATATGCGTCACAGCGCGTCAGCGCCGGAGCAGCGGGATCAGGCAGGGGTGATGTTCTCCGCCTGCGGGCCCTTCTGGCCCTGCGTGACGTCGAAGTTCACCTTCTGGCCTTCCTGCAGCTCACGGAAGCCGCTGGAGGCGATGTTCGAGTAGTGGGCGAAGACGTCAGCGCCGCCGCCGTCCTGCTCGATAAAGCCGAAGCCCTTTTCTGCGTTGAACCACTTGACGGTGCCAGTAGCCATGTTTTTTCTCCTTCTGGGGCAGTGCCCGGGGATTCACACTGTGCGAATCCCGCGTCGCCGCGATGATTACCCCATCCGGAACAAAGCGCCGGAAAATACAAAAGTGCACTCATCGACGCATTAAGCCGAAGAGAGCACTTGGAGTCTTTGGGAACCACAACTGCAACTGCATCCACAGTAGCACGGTGGAAGCGTCCGGGCGCGGCAAGTAATTACACTCCACCGGATACGCCATAAACCCTTGCCGCGCATTGCATGAAATTCTGCGTCGTCGGCAATAGATATTCACCCGCCCCCGGCACCACATCCACCTGTCCCCGGCCGGGACGCACGCCCGGGTCCGTCCTCCTCAGATGCCCGCAGCCCCGCCGGATTCCGTCGCGGGCCGGCGCAGCTCCGCGTTGAGCCGCAGGGCCTCTTCGAGCTGGTCCTCCAGGATCACGATGCGACAGGCCGCCTCGATCGGCGTGCCGCCGTCGACGAGTTCACGGGCCCTGGCCGCGATTCGCAGCTGGTAGCGGGAGTAGCGACGGTGGCCGCCCTCGGACCGCAGAGGAGTGATCAGACGGGCCTCGCCGATCGCCCGGAGGAAAGCGGGCGTCGCGCCGATCATCTCCGCGGCGCGGCCCATGGTGTAGGCGGGGTAGTCGTCGTCATCGAGCCGGTCGGTGGCGTGCGGAGGAGTTCCTGTGGGCATTTGCACCTACCGCGTATCGCTGACTTCGTTGACCGAAAGAGAAAATCTCATTGTGCGAGCCATCGCTTCTATCATAGCCGCGACAGATTTCCCTGGTCCGGGCGGGGAAATCAGCTGCCCCGAAGCCGTGCAACCGGCCCGCTCCCCGCCGGCACACCCCACAGACGCGCCCCTCCGGCGCACGCCGCACCGTCCGGTCGACCGGTACGACGCAGCTCCGGCGCGGGACAGGTCCGACGCGGCGGCCCCGCACCCCCAACACCCACTGACCGGTCGGTCAGTTGATGACGACCTGACCAGCAGCCATAATGTACGTGTAGCCCTTCGCGCATCCCCCGTCGTGAAGGGCTACACCATATGCGGACCATGCCCCTTTTGCCCGGGACGACTTCACGGGCAGGGGACTCCCCTCGTGGTTCCCTGCCCGTGTTTTTTCGAGTTAACAGTGACGCAGAGTTCTTGCGCAAGCCCGCTCCCGTGCAGCGTTGCGAACCGCCTCCCACACCGAGGACGCCACGTCAGGGTTCGTTACAGTACGAGCCGGTTGACCGAATCGAAGACCGTGCCGCACCGGTCGGACGGTGGCGGATACGTGGGGGCCGGATGGACAGCGGCGAGGAACGCGCGCCGGAGCTGCGGACGTTGCAGCAGAAGGTCGAGTACATGGTGGAGAAGACGTTCCCCGGTCAGAAGATCTCGGGGCGGGTCTTCACCGACCTGGTCAAGGAGCGCGGCGGATCCCTCTCGCACAGCTACTTCTCCAACATCCTTGCCGGAAAGGTCACCCAGCCGTCCGAGGACATCCTCAAAGCGCTCGGTCTGGGCTTCGGCGTGGACTGGCGGTTCTTCAAGGCGGAGTCCGAGGTCGTCGACGATGTCGTCGCCGGTCTGCAGTTCCTCGCGAAGCGGCGTACGGGGGAGATCAGCGGACCGGCCGGACGCGGCCTCGACGAGGACGGTCTCCCGCCGGAGCTGCTGCAGTTCGCGCTCTCCCTGCTGGAGGACGCCAGGGGCCGGCAGGGCCCGGCCGGCGACAACGGCGCCACACCGCATGGCGAGCCGGAGAAATAGCGCCTGGCAAATCCCCCTCTCCCGCCCCGTCGCCACCCGCCGTCGCGGCCTGTTCCGCCGCACCTGACACCGGACCTCCCACAACATGACCCCCACCGGGACCACCGACGCCCCCGCATCGCCGAGCACCGGCGCCGCGCGCACCGTCACCGACATCTTCCAGCCCCGCAACGTCCTGCTGGTCGGCATGCTCGGCATCGGCCTGGCCGCCGCCGGTCACTGGACCGGTCTGCTCTGGGGGTTCCTCGGTGCCCTGTGTGCCGGGATCGTTCCTGCCGGGTACATCGAATGGGAGCGCGGGCGCGGTACCTGGGGCGACCGTCATGTCGTCGACCGCACCAAGCGAGCCCCGATCTTCTTCGTCATCCTCGGTTCCATAGGCGCTGGTTCGGTGGTGATGATCCTCGGCCACGCCCCCACCGGCATCCTCGTGGCGATGCTCGCCCTCTGGGCGATGACCGTGATCCTCCTGGCCGTCAACACGGTCTGGAAGATCTCGGTGGACGCCGCGGTCGCCTCGGCCGTCATCGCACTGCTCGCCCCGGTCCACTCGCCGTGGTGGCTGCTCGCGTACGCGATGACGGTCGCCGTGTGCTGGTCGCGCGTCGCGCTCGGGTACCACTCGGTGGCGCAGACCGTCGCCGGGGCGTCGCTGGGGGCCACGACGGCGGGCGCGTTCCTGTTCGTCTGACCCACGCCGGTCCGCCGGGCAGGCCCCGTCCGGCATTTGAGGACAAAACCCTCACCGCCGTGGGCGGTCACCCCGGACCGCCGTCGGCTGCACACCCCTGCCCTCCCCGCGCCGCGACCGCACGGTCCTGACCACGAGGACGAGCGCCGAGCCCGCGCACAGCACCGCCGTGATCAGCAGCCAGTTGCCCAGGAACACGTCGGGGGACAGCCCGCTGTAGGGCTCGTACCGCACTGCGTGCCGGGTGATCAGCGGAAACCACATCAGCAGGAGCAGGCCGGAGAGAAAGGCCGGTACACGGATGTGGTTGACCAGCCCGGAGCGGGGTCCGAGCGACCGCCGTACGACCAGGTCGGCCGACGCGTACAACGGCAGCAGCACCAGATCGTGCAGGAGGGCGGAGCCGATGAACCACACCGCGACTGCGAACGTGTCACCCGCCAGGAGCCGTACGCCCGCCCAGCCCGCGAGGGCGAATGTCGCGGCCAGCAGAAGGAGATGCAGCGGCCCTTCCCCGTACCAACGCCTGAGGACCGCCCGAGGATTCACCCGGTTCCCCGCCTTCCCGCTCACAGCGCCCCGAACGTCAGCCGGGACACCCATTTGGTGTTGAGCACACCTGGGGCCGCCGGGACGATGATCCGCGCCGGAAATCCGTGATCGAGCGACAGTTCCTCGCCGTTGACCTGCAACGCCAGCAGCGAGCGCGGGTCGCGCACCTGGTTGTCGCGGAGCGCCACCTCGCGGAACGCCCCACGGCGCTGGACGGACTCCACCAGCACTGCCGGCGGCCGGTCCCGATACCCCGCGAGTGCCGCCAGATCACTCAGCCGCACTCCGCGCCACCACTGGTCCGACGTCGCCCAGCCCTCCACGCACGCGATCGGCAGCGCCGCGCTGTACTGGTCCATGGCCAGCAGCTGTTCCCGGCTGAGCCGGATCTCCCCGGCGGGCCCGCCGACGGTGAGCCGCCAGCCCTTCCCCGTATCGGCCGCCGTCACTCCGACGGCCGCGGCCGTCTTGTTGATCTGGAAGCCGTTCGGCCCCGAGCCCGGTTCGGCTGCACCGTGCGGGGTGAGGAGCGCCATCTGCCGCAGCGGCCCGTCGAAACTCCGGCCCGCCGACGTGATCAGCAGCAACAGCGACCCGCCGCCCACCATGGCGAGCGCGCCGCGCCGGGAGACGGTCGGCACGGCAGGGGCGGGCGAGGCCAGTTCATCCGCCTCGCCCGGCGCAGAGCCCTCCAGCCGGCCGCCCCGCAGCACCCGTACGGCCCGCGGCAGCTTCAGCCCGGTGTGGGCGAGGAACGCGGCGAAGAACACCCACGCCCCGTAGAAGTGCAGCGGATAGAACGACCCCGGAAACACGTACTCCAGCTGGATGTTGAGCAGTCCGGTGATGAACTCGAACAGTGCCCCGCCGACGAGCAGCAGCAGCGACACCCGCTCCAGCGCATGGCCCACCGACCGGGCCGGCGGCAGCGTGAAGAGCTTCGGGATCACCGACCAGAGCTTCGCCAGCAGCACAGGGACGAGGGCGATGCCCACCGTGACGTGCAACCCCTGCGTCAGCCGGTACAGCCAGTGCGGACCGGTCGGCCAGGCGAAGAGATAGAAACCCAGCAGGCCCTTGCCCGGCGTCTTGTCGTTGACCGGCGCAAGGTCCGGGTTGTACGCGGCGTACGACAGCAGACCTGTCACGAACAGCAGGGTGAGCCCGGCGAGCAGGACCAGCCCGAGCACCGCCGTGAACCTGACGCCGCGCACCGGGCTGCGCCAGAACCCGGGCGAGGAGGGAAGCCGCTCCAGGAAGGCCGGGCCGCGGCCGGCGGACCAGCCGGGGCGGCGGAACGGGAAGGAGATGGCTCTGTCCAGACGTTTGTCGCCCATGCGCCGAAGCTATGCCCAGAACACCTGGCCGCGGCGCGTACGACTCCTGACGAGACCATGACGTCACACTCCGGAGCGAGCGAGCGGCGCAAGATCTGACGGTTCGATGACGCGCCCCGGTGGCAGCACACACGGCGACCCTGCTGTGCATAGCGTGCCTGCGTGAAGACCGAGGACCGCACAGCGCGCCCCGTCGAGGACGACACCGGGCACCGCACCGGCCGCCGCCGCGACCTGATCGCCGCCGCCGCGGGCGTTCTGCTCGTCACCGCCGCCGTGCTCGTCGGCAGGTCGATCCAGGACGCCGACGGAAGCCTCTACGTCCACTGGCCACCCCTGCTGGCGTCCTGGTACCCGCACACCGGCCCCGGCACCCCGGCCGCCGTCGTCGTGGCAGCGGCCGTCATCGCGTACGGGCCGCCGCTGGCCGACCGCGTCCGCCGGCGGGCGCTGCTGCCGACCGCCTGGGCGGCGTCGCTCGCCTGGGTCCTCTCGCTGGCGCTGATCGACGGCTGGGGCCGGGGCATCGCCGAACGGCTCACCACCAAGCATGAATATCTGCAGGTCATCGACCGTTTCCAGGACATCGGTGCGGCCCTGCGCGGTTTCGACGACCACATCCTGATCGGCTCCCAGGGCAACTGGCCGGCCCATGTCGCCGGACACCCGCCGGGAGCCACGCTCACCTTCGTCCTGCTCGACCGCATCGGGCTCGGCGGCGGCGCCTGGGCAGGGGTCTGGTGCATCGTGGTGGGCAGCTCCGCCGTCCCGGCCGCCCTGGTCACGCTCCGTGCCCTGGCCGACGAGCGCCTCGCACGCCGCGCCGCTCCGTTCCTGGTCCTCGCACCGGTCGCGGTGTGGACCGGCACCTCGGCGGACGCCTACTTCGCCGCCGTCGCCGCCTGGTCCGTGGCCCTCCTCGCCCTGGCCGCGACCCGTTCGGTCCGCCTCCCCCGCGCCACCGCATTCGCCTCCGGTCTGCTGTACGGGCTGACCTGCTACCTCAGTTACGGTCTGACGCTGATCGCGGTCCTGCTCCTCACCGTCCTCGTACTCACCCGCACCGCCCGCCCCTTCCCGCTCGTGCTCCTCGGAGCACTGGTCGTCCCCGCCGCCTTCACTCCGGCGGGCTACAACTGGTGGGAGGGATACCGCCTGTTGGTCGAGCGCTACTACCAGGGCGCGGGTGGCCTGCGTCCGTACTCCTACTGGGTCTGGGCGAATCCCGCCTGCACCACGATCGCCGCGGGCCTCGCCACGGTCGCCGGACTCCGCCGCGCCGCGGCCGGCGCCCCCGGTGCCGTACGCACCCTGCGCACCGGCACCACCTGTGCGTCCCAGCGGCTGATTCTGCTCACGCTGATGGCGCTCCTGGCACTCCTGGCCGCCGACCTGTCCGGGATGAGCAAGGCGGAGACCGAACGCATCTGGCAGCCCTTCATCCTCTGGCTGCTGCCCGCCGCCGCCCTTCTACCCACCGGCACCCGGCGCGGCTGGCTGACCGCGCAGGCCGTCGTCGCCCTGCTCGTCAACCACCTCCTGTGGACCGGGTGGTGACGGAAGAACCACCGTTGAACCGATCGCCCGCGGGGTACAGGTGCCCCGTGCCGAACTTCGAGATCACCACCGCAAGCGCCGACGACCTCACGATGCTGACCGAATGGGCCCACGCGGAGGGCTGGAATCCCGGCCTGACCGACCGCCACGCCTTCTTCGCCGCCGACCCGCGCGGCTTCCTGACCGGCCGGCTCGACGGCAAGCCGGTCTCCTGCGTCTCGGTGGTCCGCTACGGCTCCGGCTTCGGGTTCCTCGGCTTCTACCTCACCCGTCCCGAGCTGCGCGGCCAGGGCTACGGCAGCCGGCTGTGGCGGGCCGGCATGGCACGGCTGGACGGGCGCAACGTCGGACTGGACGGCGTGGTGGCCCAGCAGCCCAAGTACCGCAAATCCGGCTTCCGTTCCGTATGGACGAACATGCGTTACGAGGGCCTGCCACCCGCCGCTGCGACCGTCCCGCCCGGCACCGCTCTCGTCGATGCCCGCACCCTCCCCTTCGGTCGACTGGCCTCCTACGACCGCCGCTTCTTCCCCGCCGACCGCGACAGCTTCCTCGCACTGTGGATCTCCGGGCCCGCGCGCACCTCGCTCGCCGCCGTCCGCGACGGGGAGCTGCGGGGCCTTGCCGTGATGCGCCCCTGCCGCACGTCGTCCCGCATCGGTCCCGTGTACGCGGAATCGCCCGAAGTGGCGGGCGCCCTGGTCGGCGCACTCGCGGCCACCGACCCCGGCACCCCGGTGGCGATCGACGTACCCGACATCAACCCGGGCGCCGTGCGCCTCGCGGAACAGCTGGGCCTCACCCCGTCGTTCGAGACCGCCCGGATGTACACGGGCCCGACACCGGACGTCGACCACACCGGACTCTTCGGCATCACCAGCCTGGAGCTGGGCTGACCTGTCAGTCCCTTCCGGCGACTGCCCGGATCAGGAGGTGGCGCGGGGGCGGGTGCGCGAGGCCAGTACCGCGATGTCGTCCTCCGCACCCGGCCCGAACCGTGCGAGGACCTCGTCCAGCAGGTCCTCCAGGCTCCCGCCCGCGGGCAGGGTCAGTTCCCTGAGGCGGCCGATCGAGATGTCTATGTCCTCACCGCGCCGCTCCACCAGACCGTCGGTGTACATGAACAGCACCGTGCCCGGCCCGATCTCCACCGGCGTCGTCCGGTACCCGCCGAAGCCGGTGCCCAGCGGCGGGCCCACCAGCACTTCGTCACACACCCTGGTTCCCGCCTGCCCCGGGTCGATGAGCACCGGTGGCAGATGCCCGGCGCTCGCCACATCGCACGCCTCGCCGAACCGGTCGACGACGGCCAGCAGACAGGTCGCCGCCCGGTCCGGTCCGGACCGTTCGACCATCCGGTCCAGCTGTTCCAGGATGCGGTGCGGCGGCAGATCGTCGTCGGCGAGCATCCGCAGCAGCGAGCGGTAGTGGCTCATGGCGACCGCCGCCTCCATCCCGTGACCCATCACATCGCCCATCGCCTTCAGATGCCGCCCGTCCCGCAGCGGGATGACGTCGAACCAGTCGCCGCCGACCATCACGCTCCGGTCGGCCGGCAGATAGCGGGTGGCGATCTCGATGTGCGGGTGCGGCGGGCGCGGCTCGGACAGCAGGGAGCGCTGCAGCTCCAGGGCGATGGTGTGCTCGTGGGCATACCGGCGGGCGTGGTCGAGATCGACGGCGGCCCGGCCGGCGAGCTCCCGGGCGACCACCACGTCCTCGTCCGTGAAGACCGGTGAGTCCCCCGCCCGGATCAGGCCGAGGACGCCGAGCGGACGGCCGCGTACGGCGAGGGGCACGATGACCGCCGAATGCATCCCCAGGGCACGGTAGGCGGCGACCCGTTCGGGGGCCGGGGCGGAGCGGGCGAGCTCTTCGTCACTCGTGTGGTTCTCCACGACCGGCCGGCCGGCCGCCAGACAGCGCTGTACGGCCGCGCCCTCCTGGTAGTCGACGTACTCACCGGTCAGTCCGAATCCCGGCAGCTCGGCGCGCAGCCCGGCCACCGCCGTCAGCGCCGCCCTGCGCAGCCGCAGCACACCGGCGGGCGCGGGGCGTACCGGGGCGGCGACGTCGGGCGGGAACACCTCGACCGTGGCGAGGTCCGCCAGCCCCGGCACGACGAGGCCGACGAGTTCCGCGCAGGTGGTGTCCATGTCGAGCGTGGTGCCGATCCGGGAGGCCGCTGTGTCGAGCATGGTCAGATGCCGCCGGGCCTGTTCCAGCTCGCGCCGTCCCTTGTCCGAAGCCATGACCTCCAGCACGATCCCGGCCACGCCCACGATCCGCCCGCCGACCTCGAGCCGGTGGTACGCCCCGTGCCAGTAGCGCCGGACCGAGCCCGCCGCGGCGGCGGTGACTCCGCTGGACGTGATCTCGCGGGGCTTCCCGTCGGCGAGCACGGCCCGCATCATGTCCTCGCCCGCGTCGACTCCCGGGAGGACCTCGGAGACGGTGCGGCCGAGGTGTTCGGCGGCCGGAATGCCGTTGAGCCGTTCGAGGGCCGGGTTGACGTACAGATAGCGCAGCCCCGTATCGAGCACGCCCACACCCGCCATGGTGCCGTCGACCAGGGCCGCCAGAGCCATGGGGTCGAACGGCACCGCGCTGTCGGCGTACGCATCGGCCTGCACGTCAACCTCCTGGGACGGACACGGACGTCCCGCTGCCCGGCAATCAATCGTCGGCCGCCCGCCCCCGCCGCGCATCCGCAGCCGGGCCCCGTCATGTCCACATTCGCCGGACGGGCCCGGGCTCCCCCCTCAATGCGCGTGCGGCCCGCCGGTCCCCTCCGGCTTCCCGCGGGGCACCAGCAGCCCGGCGACGACCGCGCACGCCCCTGCTGCCGCCGCGCACACCGTGAACGCGTCCGCGAACCCGCTCACCGAGCCCGCCGCCCCCTCGATGCCCGCCGCGGCCACCGTGGACACGACCGCCACCCCGATCGACCCGCCCGCCGGCCCCCGCGCCGAGGCCAAGCGGCAGGCCATCGTCAAGGCCGCACGGGAGGCCTTCCTGCGTGAGGGATTCGGCGTCGGCGTGGACGCCATCGCCGCCGAGGCGGGCGTGTCGAAAGTGACCGTCTACAACCACTTCGGCAGCAAGGAGGCGCTGTTCACCGCCGTCATCACGGGCGCACTCGACGAGCCCCTCGGCGGCCCGTCCACCAAGGCGCTCGCCGGTCTTCCCGACGCCGCCGATCTCCGCACGGCCTTCCTCGACACGGCCCGCGCCTGGGTGTCCGCCGTACGCGGCAACGCCGACGTCATCGCCCTGCGCAACCTCGTGGCCGCCGAACTCCACCGCTTCCCTGAACTCGCCGGGGCATGGCATCACCATGGCCCCGCGGGTCACCACCCGGCCGTGGCCGACGCCCTGCGCAGCCTCGCGGAACGGGGCCGGCTGGACATCCCCGACCTCGAAACGGCGATCATTCAGCTGTACGCGCTACTGGTCTTCCCTCACATGGTCTTCAGCTCGTACGGAACAGCCCTCGACGACGCCACCACGGACCGTCTGATCACGAGCGGCGTCGACATGTTCCTGGGCCACTACGCCCCCGGGGGGCGGCGGCCCGCAGGCGGGGACCTCAGGTGAGCGGGTGCGATGTCCGGCCGGACGCCTCGTCGATCTCGTCGTGCGCCTTCGTCAGCATCTTCATCGCCAGCTCATTGAGTGCTCTGGCTCCCGCGATCTCCTCGCCGACCCTCGGCTGATCCTTGTCGGAGGGGTGACGGCTCGCATATCCATGAGCCCGCACCTCGTTCCCGTCCGGAAGCCGCACCAGGGCGGCCGCGCGGGTGCGGTGGGTGTCCTCCTCGAATTCCAGGTCCACATGCCACCCGACAGTTGTGTGCATCATGACGATCACCTCCCTACCAGGGTGCGCCCGTTCCCCCGCTCCTGCACCACGACACCTCCCCCACCGCCCGCTATAGGCTCCGCGTCATGAGCGTCGAGGTAGAGATCGTCCACGAAGCGACCGGGGAGATCGTGGCCGCCTTCGCCCGGCTGTTGCCCCAACTGTCCTCGACCGCCCGGCCACTGGATCACGAGGCGATCGACCGGCTGGTGCGGTGCGAGACGAACACAGTGCTCGTCGCTCGCGCCGCGGGCAGCATCGTCGGAACGCTGACGCTGCTTCTGCTTCCCGTGCCGACCGGGCTGCGGGCCCGTATCGAAGACGTCGTGGTCGACACCGAAGCGCGTGGGCAAGGGATCGCGGCCCTGCTGACACAGGAGGCGCTGACGCTGGCCCGGGAGGCGGGCGCGCGGACCGTCGACCTCACCTCCCGGCCGGACCGCGCCGCCGCGAACCGGCTGTACGAGCGTCTGGGCTTCCGGGCGAGGGAGTCGACGGTCTACCGATTCCCGATGGACGGCCCGGAGCTGCGCCCGGTCCGGTCGTAGTCCGGCCGGCCGAGGTCCAGCCGGTCGAGGTCGAGGGTTCCGTGCGTCGCCGGAGCGTTTGACGGGAGCCGGAGTGCGGCCGCGACCGCCTCGGGGAGCGGGGCCAGGCCCAGCAGGCCGGTGGCGACCCGTGTCGTCAGCGCGTGCCAGGTCCGGGCGCGCCGGAGCATCGCGTGGTCGCTGCGCCGGATCGCGACGAGACAGGCGTGGGCACCGGCGCGGCGGGCGCGGCCGGTGAAGGACTGGGATGCCCGGGGGCTCGTGATGCGGTCGCGGGTGCTGTGCAGCAGGACGACATCGCGGCCGTCGAGTTGGGTGACCGGATCGTCGGCCGGACACCATGGGGCGAGGCCGACCACCCCGCGTACCAGCGGATGACCGGCGGCGCGGAAGGCGGCGCGGGCGCCCATCGAGTGGCCGACCAGGACCACCGGGATCTCGCCGGCCTCGCGGCGCAGGGCGTCGAGGGAGGCCACGACGTCGTGGAAGGGGTCCTCGCGGGGGCCGTTCCAGCCGCGGCGGGTGTAGCGGGCGGTGCGTACGAGAACATCCGTTGCGCCGTCGCCCGTCGCCGTGGCGATGGCCCGCGCGAACGGGCGCATCCGCACGGCGGGCAGGTTCAGCGGGCCGGGCGGGGGCGGACCCAGGCCCGTTTCCGCGCCGCCGTGCAGCAGGAACACGGCCGCGGACGGGCGGACGGCGGACGACGGTTCTGTCATACGTGCCTCCTGGTGCGAGAGCCGGACCCGTGACGAGCATGCTGTAGAACACGAACCGGAAGACTTCCGCAGCACCGGACCACGGAGGAAACGACATGGGATCGTCACCACAACTCGGCAGTACCGTCCAGGACTTCACACTGCCGGGCGGCGCGCTGACCGGCGAGACGTTCGAGCGCCGCGACTACACCCTTTCCGCCGCACGCGGCCGTGCCGTGGTCCTCGCGTTCTACCCGGGCGACAACACGGCCGTGTGCACCAAGCAGCTCTGCTCGTACTCCTCGGGCATGGAGACCTTCGGCGAGCTCGACGCGGAGGTCTGGGGAATCAGTCCACAGGGTGTGGACAGCCATGAGTCGTTCGCCCGCGCCCACGGGCTGCGGATGCCGCTGCTCGCGGACACCGGACGGGAGATCGCCCGGGCGTACGGCGTCGCGGCGCCCGGGATCGGGGTGCGCCGCGCGGTCTTCCTCATCGGGCCGGACGGCGTACTGCGCTGGAAGCATGTCGCCGTGCTCGGAGCCACGTTCCAGTCACTGGACACACTGACCGAACACCTGTCCGGCATCAAAAACGCGTAAAAGATTGCCGGAACCCGGCAGTATCCGTTGCCGGGTGCGTATGGGATCATCCAGGCAGTTCGACGGAAATGTTCGGGGGAGACATGTCCGGGGGATTTCGCAGATGGGGGAGGGCGATCACATGACCTTGTTTCTCGGTCTCGGCATTGCGGGAATCGCCCTGCTCGCCCTGTCCCTGATCTTCGACGGCATCCTCGAAGGTCTCTTCGGAGGCGTACTGGACGGCCTCTTCGACGGCCTCCTGTCCCTCCCCGTCATCGCCGGATTCCTCTCGATGCTCGGCTTCGGCGGCGCGATCGTGCTCGGCACCACCGGCGCCGGCACGGTCGCCGCCACCGCCGCCGGAGTGCTGGCCGGGATCGTCGCGGCCTGGCTGACCTGGAAGTTCAGCCGGGCCCTGATGCGGGACCAGACCAGCGTCACACCGCGCGGCGACGATCTCGTCGGCACGTCCGGGTCGGTCGTCACGGCCATCCCGGCCGACGGTTACGGCGAGGTGCTGCTGCAACTCGCCGGTCAGACAGTGAAGTTGGCGGCGAAGAGCCCGGTGCCGGTCGAACGCGGCACCGAGATCTGGGTGGAGGCCGCACTGTCGACCACCTCGGTCGCGGTCCGCCCCGTCGAGCGCTGACCACCGCCCGAGCCGATACACCGCCCGAAATCAAGCTGCCGTCCCCGCAGGGAGGCAGGGGGGACACCCTTATGAGCCCAGTCGTGACCGCAGTCATCGGAGTCGTCGTACTCCTGGTACTGCTCGCCCTCGTCGTCATCACCCGCTACAAGGTCGCCGGGCCCAGCGAGGCGTTCATCATCACGGGACGCCGCGGCAAGAAGTCGACCGACCCGGTGACCGGCCGCACCAGCATCGACAACAGCGGCCAGAAGGTCGTCGTCGGCGGCGGAGTCTTCGTCGTCCCGTTCGTCCAGCAGAAGTTCACCCTGGACCTGTCCAGCCGGCACATCCCGGTGGCCGTGCGCGGAGCCGTCACCCTGCGCGGCGTGAAGTCCAACCTCGAAGGCGTCGCGATCGTCAAGGTCGGCGGCAGCGAGGAAGCGATCCGGGCCGCGGCCCAGCGATTCCTGCAGCAGCAGGACGGCATCGTCGGCTTCACCCAGGAGGTGCTCTCCGGCGCACTGCGCGCCATCGTGGGCCGGATGTCGGTCGAGGACATCATCCGCGACCGTGCCGCGTTCGCCGGCCAGGTCGCGGAGGAGGCCGAGGCCAGCCTCTCCGGGCAGGGCCTGATCCTGGACGCCTTCCAGATCCAGGACATCACCACCGAGGGCTCCTACCTCGAAGACCTCGGCCGCCCCGAGGCCGCCCGCGCCAAGCAGGAGGCGGACATCGCAGAGGCGATCGCCAAGCGCGCCTCCGAGCAGGCCAGGCTCAAGGCCGCCGAGGAGATCGCGATCGCCGAGCGGACCTTCTATCTCAAGCAGGCCGAGATCAAGGCCGAGACGGAAGCCGCCGCGGCCAAGGCCAACGCGGCGGGCCCGCTCGCCGAGGCGGCCCGCCAGCAGGAAGTCCTCGCGGAGCAGGAGAAGGTCGCCCAGCGCCAGGCCGCACTGACCGACCGCGAACTCGACACCAAGGTCCGCAAGCCCGCCGACGCCGCCCGCTACCAGGCCGAGCAGGAGGCCGAGGCCCGCCGGATCGCCCAGGTCAAGGAGGCCGAGGCGGACGCCGAGAGGTCCCGGCTGACCGGTCAGGGCGAGAAACTGCACCGCTCGGCCCTCGCCGACGCCGTGCGCATCGAGGGCGAGGCGGAGGCCGCGGCCATCGCGGCGAAGGGTGCCGCCGAGGCCGAGGCCATGCAGAAGAAGGCGGACGCGTTCGCGCAGTACGGCGACGCGGCCGTGCTCCAGATGCTGGTCGAGGTGCTGCCGCACGTCGTCGCCAAGGCGTCCGAGCCGCTGAGCGCCATCGACAAGTTGACCGTGATCTCGACGGACGGCGCGAGCCAACTGTCGCGTACGGTCACGGACAACGTCGCCCAGGGCATGGAACTTCTCAGCTCCACCACGGGAGTCGACCTGGCGGCCCTGCTGAAGAACCTCAAGGGCGGTTCGGCTTCCGCGACTTCGGCCGATCTGCCGGACCGGGCACCGGACGCGGCCCCCGCCGCATCCGCCAACGGGAAGATCGAGATCACCGACTGATCCGACCCGCACCACGCGCGTGCCCGGCCGACACCGCACCGGCCGGGCACGCGCACGTCCAAACCGGTGGAGGCCGGCGTCAGTCCGCCAGATCCACCCGCACCGTCAGCAGGTTCGTACCCAGGGCCCGCACCACGGCGCTGTTGTAGCGCGGCAGCCTCTTGAGCCGGGCCCGGGCGTCGTCCTCGGGGAGGGGGTGGGCGGTGCCGGTGTGCCACTGGCCCTTGATGCGGACCCGGACCCGGGGGTCGGCCTGGATGTTGCGTACGTACTGCGACTTCTCGCCGTACTCCGAGACCAGCCAGAACTCCTGGCCGACGCGGCTGCCGCCGACCGGAGTGCGGCGCGGGAGGCCGGAGGTGCGGCCCGTCGTCTCCAGGAGGGTCTGCGACCGCGACTGTCTGGCGAGCGGGTTGACGACATGCCGCTGGAACGACGTGACCGCCCGGAACTTGAGCTCTCGGCTGCGCGACATTCTCGGCCCTTCCGCCGGTTCCTGCGGTCGCCCGGAAGGCGGCCTCGGCCACACACCGGCCCGGGTGAGTTTAGTCATGGGCCCCGCCCCGCGCCCGTACGCCGGAGGCGGCGGGAGCCTCCGGATAAGGTAATGCGCAGCTAAAGAAATCACCAAGTACGTCAATGAACCGCCGTACCTCTCGGGAGGAAGCCATGGGAACCCACCGCACCACGCTGCCCGGAGTCGGTGTGCAGTACGACTACACGACCGAGTCGGGACAGCACATTTCCGTCGTCGTCCACCACGACGGGCGGCGGTTCATCGGCTTCTACGACCAGGACGATCCTGATTCGTGCCGGCTCTCGGTACCCCTGACACCGCAGGAGGCCACCGGTCTCGCGCACCTCATCGACTCCGCGCCGATCGACGCCGTACGGACCGAGGGCATCGATCTCGTCACCGAGCACATACCGCTCGGGACGCGCTCTCCGTACGGCGGGCGGCTGCTCGGGGACACCCGGGCGCGGACGCGGACGGGGGCCTCGATCGTGGCCGTGCTGCGGACGCACAGTGCGCACCCGTCGCCGGGGCCGGACTTCCGGCTGGCCATCGGGGACACGCTTGTCGTCGTCGGTACACGTGAGGGCGTCGACGCGCTCTCCGAGATCATTGCGGAGGGCTGACCGTGCACGACACGACCGCACTGCTGGTGGAGCTCGGCTCCGTCATCCTGGGGCTCGGGATCATCGGCCGGTTCGCCGGGCGGATAGGGCTCTCGCCGATTCCGCTCTATCTGCTGGCCGGCCTGGCATTCGGGGACGGGGGGCTGCTGCCCCTCGGGGCCAGCGAGGAGTTCACCGCCGTCGGCGCCGAGATCGGCGTCATTCTGCTGCTGCTCCTGCTGGGGCTGGAGTACAGCGCGTCCGAGCTGGTGACCAGCCTGAAGACGCAATATCCGTCCGGGGTCGTCGACTTCGTGCTCAACGCGACGCCCGGCGCGGTGGCTGCGCTGCTGCTCGGGTGGGGGCCCGTCGGGGCCGTCGCACTGGCCGGGGTCACCTGGATCTCCTCGTCCGGCGTCATCGCGAAGGTGCTCACCGATCTGGGGCGGCTGGGAAACCGGGAGACGCCCGTCATTCTCGGGGTTCTGGTCATCGAGGACCTGTCGATGGCCGTCTATCTGCCGCTGCTCACCGCGATGCTCGCGGGCGTGGGCTTCGCCGGGGGCAGCATCGCGCTGCTCGTCGCGCTCGGCACCGTCGGGTTCGTGCTCTATCTGGCGCTGCGGCACGGGCGGCTGATCAGCCGGGCCGTGTCCTCCGACAATCCGGAGATGCTGCTCCTCGTCGTCCTCGGGCTGACGGTCCTGGTGGCCGGGGTGGCCCAGCAGTTGCAGGTCTCCGCGGCAGTCGGGGCGTTCCTCGTCGGGATCGCGCTCTCGGGGGAGGTGGCGGAGGGCGCCCGCAAGCTGCTGACGCCGCTGCGCGATCTGTTCGCCGCCGTCTTCTTCGTGTTCTTCGGACTCTCCACCGATCCGGCCGAGATTCCGCCGGTACTGCTTCCGGCGGCACTGCTGGCCGTCGTCACCGTCTTCACCAAGATCGGCACCGGGTGGTACGCGGCCCGGCGGGCCGGGATCGGGTCGCCCGGGCGGTGGCGGGCCGGTGGCACGCTGGTGGCGCGCGGTGAGTTCTCCATCGTCATCGCCGGCCTGGCCGTGGCGACCGAGCCCCGCATCGGGCCCATCGCCACCGCGTACGTCCTCATCCTCGTCATCGTCGGACCGCTCACCGCCCGCTGGACCCAGCCGGCCGTGACCCGGATCCAGGCGTGGCGGGACCGGAACGGCAAGGACGGGACAGGGGCCGGCGAGGTTCCCGCCACCCGTCCGGCGCCCGCCGCGCAGGAGGAGTTCGTCTCCTCGGCCGACTGAGAGCCTGTCGGGTGACCTCTGAGGTCAGACGTCGTGGTGGGCGGGGAGGTCGGACGTCCAGCCCAGCGGGTACCCGTCCGAGCCGTCCCCCGGCACAGGAGGTTCGCCGCCCGCGACGGTGAACGCGGTCAGCGCGTCGATCAGGGCGGTGCGCTGCTCCGGGGCGAGGCGTTCGACGATCGCGGCGATCTCCCGGCGGCGGCCCGCCGTGACGTCGTCGACCAGCCGGCGGCCCTCAGGGGTCACCCGAAGCACCGTCTCACGGCGGTTGGCGGGGTTCACCTCCCGCTCCGCGAGACCGGCGGCGATCAACCGGTCCAGCATGCGCATCGCGGTCGAGGGGTTCACCCCGAGCCGATCGGCGAGCGTCACCAGCTTGGCGTTGCTGTTCGTGGACAGCACGACAAGGAGCCGGAACTGGGGCAGCGTCACCCTGTCCTCCACCGCCGCCAGTGAACGTGCGGAGACGGCGACGAGCAGCCTGGAAGCCGTCAGTACGGCGCGCGTCACCTCATCGACGTCGTCGTCCCCGCCCCGGTCCGGGGGTCGGTCCTCACGTGGTTGTTCGTGCGCGGCCATGCCTCTTTGTACCGTGCCGGCCGGTGGTACTCGAATCGGTACGCGCCCCGCGCGCCGGGCACTGGCACAAACATTTGGACTGTGCAACGTTTGCATAGTGACGTATCAGCCTTCCGGTCCCTCCGAGCCGCACCGCCCGCCCCCGTCGACCGGCCGGCGGCGCAGGATCGAACGGCTGCCGGCCCAGCTCTTCCGGATGGGGCTCGGGCCGCTGTTCCGGGGGCGGGCGCTGCTCCTCGTCCACACGGGGCGGGTGTCCGGCCCGGCCCGGCGCACCGTCGTCGAGGTGGTCGAGACCGCGGTGGTCGACGGTCGGCGTTGCTGGACGGTCGTGTCCGGGTCCGGGCCCGACGCCGACTGGTACCGGAATCTGATGCGTACTCCCCAGGCCACCGTGCAGGCCGGCCGCCGGTTCCATGTGGTGACCGCGCAACCCGTGCCGCCCGGGGAGAGCGCGGAGCTGATGGCCCGGTACGCGCCGCGGCGCTCCGGGCTCGCGCGCCGGCTCTGCGCGTACATGGGGCTCGGTTGCACGGGCTCCGGCGTCGACGCGAGCGCGGACGGCTGTCGGCGCACCGGCGAGCCGGCCCCCTTCGTACGGCTCATAGCGGGGTCGCCGCGTGCAGGATCCGCACCAGCGCCACCGCCGCGTTGAGCGACGAAAGCGCCGAGACCGCGGTGCCCGCCGTCGCGACGAGTGCCGCCAGGGCGGCATGGGCGGACGACGGGGGCCACAGCCGGGCCTGCGGAACCGGGGCGAGCAGCGCCGCCACCCGGCGCGGTACGGGGCCCGCCGCCGGAGCGGAGCTCGCGAAGGCGGCGAAGCCGACCGAGGCGTCCGGGGCCCGGTGCGAGAAGAGCGCCGCCTTCCCGACCGCGACCGCCACCACACGCCGGTCGCCGACCACACGTGCGGCCTCCTCGTCCGCCCATCGTTCGGTACTGAACGCCACCGCCGTGCGCAACGGCAGCAGGAACGGGTTGGCGCGCGCCGCGAGTTGGGCGGCCAGCAGATAGCGGTGGTGCCGGGCGGCCAGATGGGCCCGCTCATGGGCGATCAAGGCCCGGCGCTCACCGGCGTCCAGGCACCGGGTCATCGCGGTCGAGACGACGACCCGGCCCGGCTTGCCGGGCAGTGCATAGGCGTACGGCTCCGGGTCCGGGAGCACGGCGACATCGTCCGAGGTGACGGAAGGGGCGGCGGACAGGGCGCGGCCGGCGCGGATGCGCAGCCGCACATGGCGGTACACCGTCCACCCGCACGCCCCGATCACCGCCGCCAGCACGCCGATCGCGGCGATGCCCGCATTCACCTCGTACGGCACCGCGTCCCGCACCTGGGGGTCCGACCAGCTGTCCGGCAGTGGATTGCCCGGGAGCTGGGCCGTACCGACCACCACCAGCAGGCCCAGACACAGCGTGCTGCACAGGGCGAGCAGCGTGCCGACGACGGCGAGCAGCCGGGTCGCGCTGCGGGGGTGCAGATGCTGTTCGGCGAGGCGCGCGATCGGCAGCGCGGTCAACGGCAGCACGAGCGGCAGACAGACGAAGACACCCATCGGACCGCTATCGGCCTTCCATGCCAAGGGGGTTGTCCGGGTCGTCCGGGGCAGCCGCGCGGGCCAGGAGCGCGCGCAGCCGTTCCTCGTCGCCGGGGGACAGGGCCGAGATGAAGCGGGCGAGCACGGCGTCCCGGTCCCGTTCGCCGTCCAGTACGCGGCGCATCCGCAGGGCCGCGAGACCGGCCTCGTCGGAGGCGGACGTCCAGGTGTAGGAGCGGCCCTCGCGGGACCTGGTCACGGCGTTCTTCGCATAGAGGCGGGAGAGGATCGTGATGACGGTGGTGTACGCGAGGTCGCCGTCGAGGTGTTCCTGCACCCAGCCGGCCGTCGCGGGGCCGTTCGCCGAGTGCAGTACGGCGAGGACCTGGGCCTCCAGTTCGCCCTGCCCGCGCCTGCGGAGCCGCCGGCTGTCGGGGCGTACGGGATCGGGACCCACGGCGTCGGGCACTTCCTCGCGGGGCGGCTCGTTGTCCGGGTGGTGGCCGGGCCTGGCCGAGTCCATCTGGGGTCCGCCCTTCTGCGATACCGCGTCAGCCGCGGCGTCGCAGCATCCTACTTACCGATGTTCCCGGGACACAGCGGGCACCCGTCCTGCTAACTTCTACACGTCTGTAGAGTTGGAATTCATTCCGGCAACACAACGCAACGCAACGTATGGAGACGTCATGGCACTGTGGGATCGGATCAAGGAATCCGCTTCGTCGATGCAGTCGCAGCTGGAAGCGAAGAAGAACGACCTGAAGAGCGGCGCGTTCCGTGACGCGAGCATGGCCATGTGCGCCCTGGTCGCGGCGGCCGACGGTTCCATCGACCCGTCCGAGCGCCAGCGTGTCGCCTCGTTGATCGCCTCCAACGACGTTCTGCAGAACTTCCCGGCGGACGATCTGCAGCGCCGCTTCAACGACTACGTGAACAAGCTCACCGCCGACTTCGCCTTCGGCAAGGTCAGCGTGCTCCAGGAGATCGGCAAGGCGAAGAAGAAGCCTGCCGAGGCTCGTGCCGTCATCCAGATCGGCATCGTCATCGGCGGCGCCGACGGCGACTTCGACAAGACGGAGCAGGCCGTCGTCCGGGAGGCGTGCTTCGCGCTCGACCTCCCGCCGCACGAGTTCGACCTCTGACCCTTCCCCTGCCCGACGGACCGGCTCCGGCCGGTCCCACCCCCAGAGCGCCGGATCAACCACGGGCCGACCGACCACCGGCCCGTGTCCGGCAGGCCGGGGGTGTGCCACCCCCCGATGCACACCTCCGGCCACTTCCTTCCGAGACCCCGCTCCCCGCAGCACGCATCAGCGTCGCGTCACGGGTGCGGGGTCTCGCGTCAAGTGCGTGTCAGGGCCGTACCGGCTCCCCTCACGTACGGGCATAACGTGAGGGGTGCAGCACGCATGCACCCGGGCCCGTCGAGGAGGCACACCATGTCCGACAGCAGCGGAACGGACGACCCCGAACCTCTTGAACCCGGCCCGGCCGGACCTCTCTTCGTCCCCGTCCGGCCGGGACCGGCCGGTTGCCCCACCGGATGGACGGCGCGGTTCTTCCGCACACCGCTGGGCGACCGCACAGCCGTCGGTTTCACCTCCGCGCACCGGCTCGCCGCCACCCTGGGCGACGGTCAGTCCTGGATCAGGCTCTCCGAACCGGCCCTGCGCGCGCTCGGCATGCCGCTCGGTGTCACCGCCCTCACCGTCGATCCCCAACTGACCGCGCAGGCTCCCGGACGGGCCGACGCCCCTGCGGCCGGGGCCCGTCGGCGCAGCCCGTATCCGAGGTCCGGGACCACCGCCGCCACCCGGTGCGGGCGTTGAAGAAGAGGCGGGAGAGTCACGGACCCCGCGGATGAGGTCACGGATCCCGCAGGTGCGGCATCGGTGCGGACCGGGTCACACCTCCTTGGCCGGCCAGTCCAGCAGCCGGGCGCCGATGACCGCCGTCTGCAGGGTGTAGCGGTGCACCGGGTCGGACGGATCGGAACCGGTCAGCTGATGGATCCGCTCCAGCCGGTACGTGAGCGCCCGCACGCTCAGCGACAGCCGACGGGCCGTCTCGGCGGACACACAGCCCGCGTCGAAGTAGACGGTGAGCGTCTTCAGGAGGGGTTCGGCGCCGCCGCGCGCCTGCTTAAGGGGACCCAGCTGACTGCGCACCAGATCGGCCATCGCCTGCCGGTCCCGGGTCAGCACCGGATAGACCAGCAGGTCGGCGGCGTACAGCACCGGATCGTCCAGATCCATCCGTTCCGCGAGATCCAGTGCGTCGAGCGCCTCGTCGTACGACTGGACGACGCCTCCGGGGCCCGGGTGCGGGCGGCCGACGGCGACCCGCCCGCCGTCCGTCGCCGCGTGCGACTGCTTGGCGAAATACCGCAGGACATCGGGCTGGCTGCCCGGGGCGATACAGACCAGCCGCCCGTCCTTCGTCGTGATCAGGATCTTCCGGCCGCTGAAGCGCGCGAGCAGCGCCGCCTCGACCGCGCGCGGCACGGAGTCGGTCTCCGTGTACGCCTCCGGGCCCGTCGCCACCGCGACCGCGTGGGCGCGCGAGAGGCGCAGCCCGAACCGGGTGGCCCGCTCGGCGAGCCGGCCCAGATCGCTGCGCCCGTACAGCAGATCGTCGATGAACTCGCGGCGCGCCGCCTCCTCGCGCCGAACGGTGAGCCGCTGGGCCCGCTCGAAGCCCGCGGCGAAGGCGTCGACGGCCTGCTCGACCGCTGCCAGCACGGAGTCGGTGGACGCCTCGTCGGTGACGGCGGCCTGCGGCCAGGAGGTGCGGGTCGCCGCGAGATGGAGGCCGACCAGGGCGCGCAGCTGGAATCCGGCCTCGGCCGCCTCCCGGCCCAGGAGCCGGCGGGTGTCCAGCTCGTCCCGGGTCAACCGGCGGCCGGTGGTGGCGACATCGGCCAGTATGCGGGCATAGTCCCCCAGATACTCGTCGGGAATCTCCGGCTCCGGCACGCGCACTCCTCAAGTCCTGACGCAACGTTGACACTCACCCAACGCATACCGGCCGGTGCCTGTGCCCGGCATCAAGGACGTACAAAGATTGCCGGACTCCGGCAGTGCCTCACACGGCCCCGAGTGACACGATCGATCAGCACCAACCGGGGGAACACGGGGGATACGGGGGAAGGCCCGGCTGCTGCGGCACCGCTCTGTGCGGTGCCGCAGCACCGGGGTCACCACCGGACCGCCCGCAAGGAACAGGGGGCGGACCGATGCAGGAGTTCCTGAGTGCGGCAACCGCCTTTCCCGCCGTGCTGTTCGGCGCCGCGCTGGGCGTCGTCGTCTTCTTCTGGCTCCTCGTGCTGGCCGGTGCGGCCGACCACCATTCCTTCGACGGAGACCTCGACACCGGCATGGCCGGGATCGGCGGGGTGCCGGTCACCGTCTCGGTGTCCGTGATGGTCGTCGTCGGCTGGTTCACGAGCCTGACCGGTACGGTCCTGCTGCATCGCAGCGGTGTCACCGGCATCACCCGCGCGTGGCTCGCCTGTGCGGTGTTCGCCGGGGCGCTGCTGATCGCCTGGGCCGTGATGCGGGTGCTGGTGCGCCTGGTGCGCCGGCGTTTCCCGGACGAGCCTCCTCCGTCGCGGCAGGACTTCCTCGGCCGGATCTGCACGATCCGTACCGGTTCCGTCAGCTCCGACTTCGGCCAGGCCGAGGTCGCGGCGGCCGACGGTTCCACCGCGATCGTCCAGGTCAGGCTGCTCGGCCCGGCGGACGACGCGGTTCTCACCTCGGGCAGTGCGGGGCTTCTGTACGCGTACGACGACGAGGGCGAGTTCTTCTGGGTCTCGCCGTACGACAAGGCGCTGGACCCGGGACCACCGAAGCCGCGCCCGGGTTCCCGCCCGGATGCGCGCCGGACTCCGCGTCGCTCCGGCTGACCGTCCCGCCCGTCGCGGCCGCAGCGCCGAATCCGCCCTGCCGTCCGGCCATCCGGGCGGGAACCTCCGACCTCTCCACCTTCCTCACCAGCCGCCAAGGACTGTCATGGATGCCATCACCCTGGGCTTCGGTGTGCTCGTAGCCGTTGTCCTGCTCATCGCCGTCGCCCTGCTTCTCGTCATCAGCCGGCTCTTCCGCAAGGTGGAACAGGGCAAGGCTCTGATCATCTCCAAGACCAAGAAGGTCGATGTCACCTTCACCGGGGCCGTCGTCCTGCCGGTGCTGCACAAGGCCGAGTACATGGACATCTCGGTGAAGACCATCGAGATCCGGCGCACCGGGCGCGAGGGCCTGATCTGCCAGGACAACATCCGCGCCGACATCCACATCAACTTCTTCGTACGGGTCAACAAGACCGTCGAGGACGTCATCAAGGTCGCCCAGTCCATCGGTACGGAGCGGGCCAGCGACAAGGTCGCGATCCAGGACTTCTTCGCCGCGAAGTTCGCCGAGGCGCTCAAGACCGTGGGCAAGCAGCTGGACTTCGTCGATCTGTACACCAAGCGCGAGGAGTTCCGGGACCGGATCATCCAGGTCATCGGTACGGACCTGAACGGCTACCACCTCGACGACGCGGCGATCGACTTCCTTGAGCAGACGCCCATGACGCAGCTCGACGGCGCCAACATCCTCGACGCACAGGGCATCCGCAAGATCACCGAGCTGACGGCGATCGAGCACGTACGCACCAACGAGTTCCAGCGCACCGAGCAGAAGGAGATCACCCGGCAGAACGTCGACGCCCGCGAGACCATTCTGGAGCTGGAACGCCGGCAGGCCGAGGCCGAGATCAAGCAGCGCCGCGAGGTCGAGACGCTGCGGGCCCGTGAGGAGGCCGCGACCGCCCGGGTCCAGGAGGAGGAACGGCTCGGCGCCCAGACCGCGTTCATCCGCACCGAGGAGCAGCTCGGCATCCAGCGCGAGAACCAGGCCCGGGAGATCGCCGTCGCGCAGAAGAACCGCGAGCGTGTCATCGCCGTGGAGAACGAGCGCATCGAGAAGGACCGGCTGATCGAGGTCATCGGGCGCGAGCGGCAGACCGAACTCGACCGGATCGCCGCGACGAAGGAGGTCGAGGCCGAGCGCCGCGAGGTCGCCGATGTGATCCGGGAGCGGATCGCCGTGGACCGTACGGTCGCCGAGCAGGAGGAGTCCATCAAGACGTTGCGGGCCGTCGAGGAGTCGGAGCGCACCCGGAGGTCGGTCATCATCGCCGCCGAGGCGGAGGCCCAGGAGAAGCTGGTCAAGGACATCAAGGCCGCGGAGGCCGCGGAGGCCGCGGCCACCCACCTGGCCGCCGAGCAGCTGACGCTCGCCGAGGCCCGGCTGAAGACCGCGGACCTGGACGCCAAGGCGAAGCTGCGGCTGGCCGAGGGCATCCAGGCGGAGTCCGCGGCGCCCGGACTCGCCGAAATTCAGGTACGTGAAGCGGAGGCCGACGTCATCGAGAAGGCCGGTCTCGCCGAGGCCGAGGCAACGTCCGCCCGTCTCAAGGCCGAGGCGGAGGGGGCCAGGCTCAAGGCGCTCGCGGCGGCGGAGGGTACGCAGGCCCAGGCGACGGCCGACGCGGCGGTGATCGGCGAGAAGCTGAAGGCCGAGGCGGCGGGGCTCACCGAGAAGGCGGCCGCCATGGCGGCGCTGGACGACGCCTCGCGCGGCCACGAGGAGTACCGGCTGCGGCTCGCCGCGGAGAAGGAGATCCGGCTGGCCGGGCTCGATGTGCAGCGGCAGGTCGCCGAGGCGCAGGCGACGGTGCTGGCCACGGGGTTGGAGAACGCCGACATCGACATCGTCGGCGGGGAGTCGGTCTTCTTCGACCGGCTCGTCTCGTCCATCGCGATGGGCAAGAGCTTCGACGGGTTCGTCGAGAACTCGGACACGGCGAAGGCGCTCGCGGGGCCGTGGCTGAACGGCACGTCGTCGTTCACGGACGATCTGACGCGGGTGCTGGGGTCGGTGTCGACGGGGGACGTGCAGAACCTGACGGTGTCGGCGCTGCTGATGCGGATGATGCGAGCGCCGGGGGCGGGGGTTGCGCCGGGGCAGGTGCAGCAGCTGCTCGCCGCGGCACGGGAGTTGGGGCTGGCGGATGTCCCGGTGTCCGCGGTGGCGGGGGCGTCCGACGTACCCGCTTCGCAAAACGGGTCGCCGGTCGCATAGAGCGAACCCCGCTCGCCGGACGGGCAGGACGGATCGAGCCCGTCGAGGGGGTCCCCCCATGCCCTTAAGGCTATGGGGGAGATCGAGGACACGGCCCGGCAGCGGGACGCCCCCGCACCACACACCTCGTAGCCCGTAGCCCGTAGCTCGTAGGGAGAGCAGCACGTATGGAAACCGACACCACGACCGCACCGCCCGCCGGCGGCCCCGTGGACGCGGGGACGTACGACGTGCTGCGCCGCAGGCTGACCGCCCGGGCCGCCGATCTCGCGAGCCGCGCCGAGGCGCTCAACGCGCGGCGCACGGAGGAGTTCGGGTCGACCGAGCTCCGGCTCACCGGCACCGAGCAGATCCGTACCGAGCAGCCATCCGTACCCCGCGACCTGGTGGCCGTGGGCGGCCGGCTGCTGTTCGGGTTCGAACGGGGCCCGGGGGCAGCGGAACCCGCCGGGGTCGGCGACGTACTCGTGCTGTGCGGCCCCGCGTTGGAGGAGGCACCCCACGGCGCGGGCGGTCTGCTCGAGGACGAAGCCTTCGTACGCGAATTCACCGACCTGCACCGTTACTACCGCGACGCCCGCCTCCTGCGGCTGCGCCGCGTGGACGGCAGGCTGCTCGCCGTCTTCCGTACCGGCGAGAGTGCCGACGGCATCCGCGTGCTGCGCTGGGCGCTCGCCCCGGACGGGTCGCCCGGCGCGTTCCTCGACGCGCGCGGCGACCGCGATCACGTCTTCCCGCCGTCGCACGACTTCACCTGGACCGTCGCGGGCCGCGAGGCCCACGTCCTCGGCCGGCACCCGCACATCGCCGTGGGCGGGGACGGGGACGGCACGGGCGCCGTCCTCTTCGTCGACACACTCGGCGGCACCCTCACCGTCAAGACGGTCAACGACACCGACACCCCCGAAGGGATCTACGAGGAACCGGTCACCGAACCCCTCCAGTCACTCGCCGACGCGGATGTCGAGCATGCCGTGATCGGCCCGCTGGTCCTGCTCCGCGTCCGCCCGTACAACGAGGAGTCCTGGCGGTATCTGGTCTTCAACACACTCCTCGGTACGGTCCTGCGTCTGGACCTCATCGGGCCCGCCTGCCACCGGCTCCCTGAGGACCAGGGGATCATCTTCCCCGGCGGCTACTACCTCACCACCGGCACCGCCAAGACCTTCGACATCGCCGAGCCGCTCACCGAGCCGGTCTTCGAGGGCGCGGTCCGCTCGCCGAACGGCGAGGACGTCCTGTACGTCTTCCGCTCCCCCGACGACGGCCGCAGCCTGCTCCTGCCCTACAACCTGATCCGGCAGGAGGTCGCCACTCCCCTCCAGGGCCGCGGCCACGCCCTGCTCGACGACGGCACGCTCGTCCTCCTGCGAGGCACCGCCACGGGCGACGAACCGGCTCGGGTTCACCCCTTGCAGCGCTGGCGGACCCCGTACGTCTCCGACACCCACGCGGCCTCCCGCCCCGCAGGGACCGGCCCGCTGGCCCGGGTCGGCAACGCCGATCTGGTGCGCGGGATCTCCGACTGCCTGGCGCTGGCGCACAGCGCCGCCGAGACCACACCGACCGCCGCCGTGTACGCACAGCTGGTCGCGGACTGCACCCGCGCCACCGACCGGTACCACTGGCTCACCGACGCCGAACTCGGCGCACTCGCCGCCCCGTTGGCGGAGCTGAAGGCCACCGCCGAGCAGGTCCTGACCGAGTTCGAGACCGTGCGGGAGCTGACCCGGCAGGCAGCCGACGCACTCGACGAGACGGCCGACCGGCTCACCGCGCTCGTCCGCCGCATCCGCGGCGAGGCCCCCCGCTCGGCCGCCGCCTGGGTGGGCCGGCTCACCGAACTCCGCCGCGCCCACGGCCACTTGGCGACGCTGGCCGAGATGCGGTACGCGGACACCGGGCGGATCGCCGAACTCTCCGCCTCGACCGCCGCCGACCTCGAATCGGCCGGGCAGCGCGCCGTCGCCTTCCTCGGCCGGGACGACGCCTTCACCGGCTACCACGAGTCCATCGCCGATCTCACCGCCGAGGCGTCCGGGCTCGCCACCGTCGCGGACGCGGCGGCGCTCGGCGAGCGGCTGAACGGCATGACGGACGGGCTGAGCACCGTCACGGACGTCGTCGCCGGTCTCGACATCGGGGACACGACGGTCCGCACCTCGATCCTGGAGCGGATCGCCGAGGTCCTCGGCGGGGTCAACCGGGCCCGCGCCACGCTCGAAGCCCGCCGCCGCGAACTCCTCGACCACGAGGGCCGCGCCGAGTTCGCCGCCGAGTTCGCGCTGCTCGGGCAGGCCGTCACCGGGGCGATCGCCGCCGCGGACACCCCGGACGCCTGCGACGATCAACTTTCCAAGTTGTTGCTCCAGCTGGAAAACCTGGAGTCGCGGTTCGCGGAGTTCGACGACTTCCTCGCCGAGCTGGCCGAGCGCCGGACGGAGGTGTACGAGGCGTTCTCGGCCCGCAAGCAGAACCTTCAGGACGCCCGCGCCCGGCGCGCCGAGCGGCTGGCGCAGTCTGCGGCCCGGGTCCTGGAGACCGTCTCCCGGCGGCTGTCCGCGCTGCCGGACCTGGACGCCGTGAACACCTTCCTGGCCTCCGACCCGATGGCCGCCAAGATCCGCCGCACCGCCGACGAGCTGCGCGAACTCGGCGATCCGGTGCGGGCCGAGGAGCTCGACGGGCAGCTGCTGGCCGCCCGCCAGGAGGCCGGGCGGGCGCTGCGCGACCGCAGTGAGCTGTACGCGGACGGCGGCGCCGTGATCCGGCTGGGCCGACATCGGTTCGCGGTGAACACCCAGCCCTTCGACCTGACGCTCGTCCCGCACGGGGACCGGCTCGCCTTCGCGCTCACCGGCACGGACTACCGGGCGCCGGTCACCGACCCGGAGTTCGAGGCGACCCGCTCGTACTGGGAGCAGACCCTCCCCTCCGAGTCCCCACAGGTCTACCGGGCCGAGCACCTGGCCGCCCGGCTCCTCGACGAGCGGGGCGCGGACACCCTCGCCGCCCTGCCCCCGGCCGAACTCGCCTCTCTCGTACGGGAGTCGGCCGCCGCCGCGTACGACGAGGGCTATCAGCGCGGTGTCCACGACGAGGACGCCACCGCGATCCTCACCACCCTGCTGCGGCTGCACGCCGGGGCCGGCCTGCTGCGCTGCCCGCCCGCCGTCCGGGCAACTGCTCAACTTTTCTGGGCGTACGGCACGGACGAGGCGCGGCGCACCTCATGGACCCGGCGGGCCCGCTCGCTGGCCCGCGCCCGCGAGACCTTCGGGCTCGCCCCGGCCGTCGACGCCCTTCAGGAGGAGTGGGCGGCCGTCATCGGCGGCGAGGCCCCGTCCGCCGTCGCCGCGTACCTCTTCGAGGAGCTGACGAGCGGCCCGGCCGGCTTCGTGACCAGCGCCGCCGTCCGCACGTTCCTGGACAAGTTCCGCCGTACGACAGGGACTTCGGCGTACGACGAGGATCTCGCCGCGCTGGGCGACGACCTGCCGGCCCGCCGCCAGCTCGTCGAGGGCTGGCTCGCCTCGTACGCCACCGCGAGCGGCACCGCGATCGACGCGGGCGATCTCGCGGAGGCCGTCGCCGTGGAGCTCTGCCCGGAGCCGGTGCTCGACCGGTACGACTGCGAGGCCCCGCTGACCGCACGGGTAGAGGGCCTGCTCGGCACGCACCCGCGCGTCGACCGGGGCGCGCTGGCCCTCCGGATCGACGAACTCCTCGCCCGTACGGCCGAGTTCCGTACCGCGGCCGTCCCCGGCTTCCGCGCCTACCAGCGTCGGCGCACCGCGCTCGTGAACGCCGAGCGGGCCCGGCTGCGGCTGGACGACCACCGGCCGCGCGTCATGTCGGCGTTCGTCCGCAACCGGCTGCTGGACGAGGTGTACCTGCCGCTGATCGGGGACAGCCTCGCCAAGCAGCTCGGCACCGCCGACGCCGACCGGCGCACCGACTCGCAGGGCCTGCTGCTGCTCGTGTCGCCGCCCGGCTACGGCAAGACGACGCTGATGGAGTACGTCGCCGACCGGCTCGGCCTGGTCCTCGTCAAGATCAGCGGCCCGAACCTCGGCCACGACGTGACCTCACTCGACCCGGCCCAGGCCCGCACCGCGACCGCCCGCCAGGAGATCGAGAAGATCAACTTTGCTCTGGAGACGGGCAACAACACGCTTCTCTACCTCGACGACATTCAGCACACCTCGCCCGAACTGCTCCAGAAATTCATTCCGCTCTGCGACGCCACCCGCCGTATCGAGGGCGTACGGGACGGCGAGCCGCGCAGCTACGACCTGCGGGGCAAGCGGTTCGCGGTGTGCATGGCGGGCAATCCGTACACCGAGTCGGGGGCCCGGTTCCGTATCCCCGACATGCTCGCCAACCGGGCCGACGTGTGGAATCTCGGCGAGGTGCTGAGCGGCCGCGAGGACGTCTTCGCGCTGAGCTTCGTCGAGAACGCGCTGACCGCCAACCCGGTGCTGGCCCCGCTCGCCGGTCGCTCCCGCGACGATCTCGCCCTGTTCGTGCGGCTCGCCTCCGGCACGGACCGGGCAATCCGCGCGGACCGGCTCGACCACCCGTACACGCCTGCCGAGGTGGACCGGATCGTCTCGGTCCTGCGTCATCTGCTGACCGCCCGGGACACGGTCCTGGCCGTGAACGCCGCGTACATCGCCTCGGCCGCGCAGACGGACGCGACGCGCACCGAGCCGCCGTTCCGGCTGCAGGGCTCGTACCGCAACATGAACAAGATCGCGGAGCGCATCGTGCCGGTGATGAACGACGCGGAACTCCTCGCCGTCATCGACGACCACTACGCGGGCGAGGCCCAGACGCTGACCACGGGTGCGGAGTCCAACCTGCTGAAACTCGCCGCGCTGCGCGGCCGGCTCACCGCCGAGCAGTCCGCGCGCTGGTCCGCGATCACCGCCTCCTACGTCCGTACCCAGGCGCTCGGCGCCCCGGAGGGCGACCCCGTCGCCAGGGCGGTCGCCGCACTGGGACTGCTCGCGGACCGGATCGCGGCGGTCGAGTCGGCGATCGTCCGGGTCGCGGACCCGCGCCGGCTGCTCGCACGCCCGCAGGCCCGGCACGCGGCACCGCCGTCCGCCGTTCCGCAGGAAGATCACTGACCGGCCGGGTACGACGGAGAGGAGCAAGGCATGCTGGGTTCCGTGTCCACACTTCCCCAGCAGCCCCAACGCTCCCCGCTCGGCGGGCACATGGTCGTCTGCGGTGACGACGCACTGGCCCAGCGGCTCGCCGTGGAGCTGCGCTATGTGTACGGGGAGCGGGTCACCCTCGTTCTGCCGCCGGGGCGCGACGCACGCCGGCCGGAGCTGCCGCTGACCGGGCGGGCCCGGGCGGCGGCGCTGTTCGGCCGGATGTCGCAGGCGATGAACCGCAACGGCGGAAACGGTTCCGCAGGTGCTCCCGGGAACGGCGACACCAATGCCGGGGTCGAGGCGGTACGCATTCTGGAGGCGCCGGAGCCGTCCGACGAGGCCTTCGAGGAGGCGGGCGTCGAATCGGCCGCCGCACTGGCCCTGGTCTATGACGACGACGAGCGCAATATCCGCGCGGCGCTGACCGCCCGCCGTCTCAACCCCCGTGTCCGGCTGGTCATCCGGCTCTACAACCGCAAGCTGGGCCAGTATCTGGAGACCCTGCTCGACCAGGCCGCCGCCGTTGCCGCACCCGGTCTTGACCCGACCGCGCCGGACGCGTCGACCACCGTCCTCTCCGACGCCGACACCGCCGCGCCCGCCCTCGCGGCGACCGCCCTCACCGGCTCCAGCAAGGTCATCGAGGCGGAGGGCCTGCTGCTGCGCGCCGCCGAACGCACCCCGCCCGAGGACGGCCGGGTCGCCGACCCCGGCCTGTGCACCCTCGCGCTGCTCTCCTCCACCACCCATGACCCGGCGGGCGCCGAGGGCTCCGACAGCAGCGGCGAGGAGGGCCCTCAACTCCTGCCCGACGAACGGCAGGTGGCCGCCGCGACGGGGCGTGGCACGGTCGTCCTGGAGGCGGTCAGCCAGGCGGGACCGGCCGGTCCGCCGCCCCGGATGGGCGGCAGGGGCGCACCGCTCAGCCAGTTCTTCTCCCGGCGGCTGCGCTGGTCGGCGCTGGGTGTCGGCCTGGCCGTGCTGGGCCTCGCCGTCGCCTCCACACTCACCACCGGCGACGATCCGCTGCACGCCGCGTATCTGACGCTGCTGGACCTGTTCGCGATGGGTGACCCGGCGATCGGCGACCCCCTGGCCCGTCAGGTGATCCAACTCCTTTCGGGTGTGGCCGGGTTGATGTTGCTGCCGCTGCTCGTGGCGGGCGTGCTGGAGGCCTTCGGGTCGCTCCGTACGGCCTCGTCCCTGCGCCGGCCGCCACGGGGCCTGTCCGGCCATGTGGTGCTGCTCGGCCTCGGCAAGATCGGTACGCGGGTCCTCGTCCGGCTGCGTGAGCTCGGCATTCCCGTGGTGTGCGTGGAGGACGACCCGGACGCGCGCGGAATCCCGGTGGCCCGGCGGCTGCACGTACCGGTGGTCCTCGGTGACGTCACGCAGGAGGGGGTGCTGGAGGCGGCGAAGATCCAGCGCTCCCGCGCACTGCTCGCCCTGACCAGCATCGACACCACCAACCTGGAGGCCGCGCTGTACGCCCGCTCCGTCAAGCCGGACCTGCGTGTCGCCCTGCGCCTGTTCGACGACGAGTTCGCCACCGCCGTCTACCGCACCCTGCGCACCGCCCACCCGCAGGCCCTGACCCGCTCCCGGTCCGTCTCCCACCTGGCCGCTCCGGCCTTCGCGGTCGCCATGATGGGCCGGCAGATCCTGGGCGCGATCCCGGTCGAGCGGAAGGTGATGCTGTTCGCGGCGGTCGAGGTCGCGGGGCACCCGCAACTGGAGGGCCGCACGGTGGAGCAGGCGTTCCGGGCGGGCGCCTGGCGGGTCCTCGCCCTGGACGCCACCCCGCCGGAGCACCGCCGCCCGGACCTGGCCACACCCGCCCCGGCCTCCCCGGACCGCCCGTCGGGCCTGGTCTGGGACCTGCACCCCGGGTACGTACTGCGCCCCGAGGACCGCGTGGTGATCGCCGCGACCCGCCGGGGCCTGGCCGAACTGCTGCGCAGGCGGCGGATCGTGGCACCGAGGCCGTAGCGGGGACGGTGGCGGGCCGTGGCCGCCGGCCCGAAATCCGGATGCCGGGTACGCGCCCCGCCGCCTACCGTGCCGCCCATGGACACGGCCCCCGAACTCCTGAACGTGATCGACATCGAGGCGACCTGCTGGGACGGGCAGCCGCCGCCCGGCGCGGTCAGCGAGATCATCGAGATCGGGCTGACGGTCGTCGACCTGCGCGCGGCCGATGGGGTCTCCCCTGCTCGAACGGAGTGGAGAGCTCGGGGAAGGGTCGCCCGCCACCGGATCCTGGTCCGGCCCGCCCGGTCCGCCGTCAGCGCGTTCTGCACCGAACTGACCGGTCTCACCCAGGCCGAGGTGGACACGGGCATGTCCTTCGCCGACGCCTGCCGTCTGCTGGCCTGTGAGCACCGGGCGGGGATACGCCCCTGGGCGAGCTGGGGCGACTACGACCGCAACCAGTTCACCCGCCAGTGCCGGGCGACCGGCACCCCGTACCCCTTCGGCCACCGCCACACCAACGCCAAGCTCCCCTTCACCGCCGCCCACGGCCTGCGCAAGCGCCCCGGCATGGCCCGGGCCCTGGAGGTGGCGGGCCTCCCCCTGGAGGGCCGCCACCACAGCGGCGCGGACGACGCCTGGAACATCGCGGCGCTGATCCTGGAGGTGGCGGCCCGGGGCGCCTGGCCAGAACCCACCACCTGACCACCCGCCGGACAGAGCGTCTAGAGCACGCCGCCCATCACCCCGCGCACCTCGTCCAGCGTCGCCGCGGCGACCGCGTCGGCGCGCTCGTTCCCGGCCCGGAGCACCGACCGTACGTACCCCATGTCCTGCGCGTATTCGGCCCGTCGGGCCCGGATCGGCGCCATCCGGCTGTTGACGGCGTCGGTCACCGTCCGCTTGAGTGCCGCCGCGCCGCCCCCACCGATCTCCTCGGCCACGGCGTGCGGGTCCCGGTCCAGACAGAGCGCCGCCAGCAGCACGAGCGAGGCCACCCCGGGCCGGGTCTCCGGTTCGTACGTGATGTGCCGCTCGGCATCCGTCTTCGCCCCCTTGATCAGCCGGGCCGTCTCGTCCGCGGTGGCACCGAGCGCGATGGAGTTGCCCCGGCTCTTGCTCATCTTGGTGCCGTCGGTGCCGAGCAGGAGCGGCGCGGCGGAGAGCAGCGCGTCCGGCTCCGGGAAGACCGCCCCGTACCGCTCGTTGAAGCGCCGGGCGACGGTCCGCGTGACTTCGAGGTGCGGCAGCTGGTCCTGACCGACGGGCACCAGATTTCCCTTGCAGAACAGGATGTCGGCGGCCTGGTGCACGGGGTACGTGAACATCAGCCCGCTGACGGCCGACTGCCGGGAGTGCGCGATCTCGTCCTTGACGGTGGGATTGCGGTTCAGCTCGGCGACGGAGACCAGGCTGAGGAACGGCAGCATCAGCTGGTTGAGCGCGGGCACGGCGCTGTGGTTGAAGACCGTCGAGCGCGCCGGGTCGATCCCGACGGCCAGATAGTCCAGCAGCATCGCCTCCATGTGCTCGGCGAGCCGCTCGGCGACGTCCCGGTCGGTGAGCACCTGGTAGTCGGCGATGATCACGAAGACCTCCACACCGAGGTCCTGGAGCCGGACGCGGTTGTGGAGGGTGCCGAAGTAGTGCCCGAGGTGCAGCGGACCGGTGGGCCGGTCCCCGGTCATCACGCGGAACTTCTCCGGGGCCTGCCTGATCCGCGCCTCCAGCTCGGCGGTGCGCTCCTCGGGCGATGCGGTGACGGTGCTCATGGGGTTTCTCTCCTCGCGAGTGCTGGTTGCCTGGAGGACGGCCCGCCGTGATCACCGGCATCCGTACCCGTACGAGGGCAGAGAAAAGGGCCGTCCGTCTCGAACGGCCCTGATTCCGTGCAGATGGGAGGTGGCCGCTCCTAGGAGGAGCGCCACCAGTTCCGGCACGGTACGAAGGTCATGGGCCGAGCTTAACGGAGCCGGACTCCGCCCACACGGCCTTTCCCGGCCCTCACCGTGCCCCGTACCCCCAGCGGTCCGCCCGGCGCGCCCACCGGCACCAGCCCCCGCCCGCCGCACGCACCGGGCTCCGGATCGCGTACCTGCGGCGGCAGGTCCGAGGCATCGTGCACTTCGATCCGCGCACTTCGTCCAGGGGCCGGAACCGGGTCTCGATCTCCCGCCCCGGCGAGACCTGGGCGTGCTGCCCGGCATCGGTCGGCAACTCGGACAGCACGAGCACCGCCGGCTCCTCCGGCTCCGACAGCCCCGACCCGCAAGCGCGGCGCGCAATTCCGCCCGAGCCGACGATACGCAACGTGGATACCGGCTCCAACGCCGTACGGCCGCGGCGCCGGACCGGCGTTCACGACAGGAGGCCGGCTCCTCTCCTGGGCTGGATCCCGCACATGATGAACAGGAGGCCGAGGTGGCCGGAACGAATCCGACCGGAACAACGCCGGCCGAGGTGCTGGCCGAGCTGGCAGGGCTGGAGGACCCGAAGGCACGCGCCGTGAACGAGAGGCACGGTGACGATCACGGCGTGACCCTCGGCAAACTGCGCGCGCTCGCCAATCGGTTGAAGACGCAGCAGGAGCTCGCGTGCGGGCTCTGGGAGACGGACGACACCGCGGCGAGGCTGCTGGCGATCCTGATCTGCCGCCCGAAGGCGTTCGAGCGGGACGAGCTGGACGCCATGCTGCGCGGGGCGCGCACCCCCAAGGTGCACGACTGGCTCGTGAACTACGTGGTGAAGAAGAGCCCGCACGCCGAGGATCTGCGCCTGGCCTGGTCCGCCGATCCGGATCCGGTAGTGGCGAGTGCCGGTTGGGCGCTGACCACCGAACGTGTGGCGAAGAAGCCCGAGGGCCTCGACCTCGCAGGACTGCTCGATGTCATCGAGGCGGAGATGAAGAACGCCCCGGACCGCCTGCAGTGGGCGATGAACCACTGCCTGGCCCGGATCGGGATCGAGCACACCGAGTACCGCGCCCGTGCGATCGCCATCGGTGAGCGTCTGGAGGTGCTCAAGGACTACCCGACTCCCCCCGGCTGCACCTCTCCGTACGCGCCCGTCTGGATCAACGAGCTGGTGCGCCGGAAGCACGGCAAGTAGGACGGTTCGCCGCCCGCGGCGAGCGTGATCGCGTACGTTGTGGCCCTCCGAAGATGCGCGAGAAGGAGTGGCAGTGGACGGAAACCCTCGGACAGCGGCACTCGCACAGCTCGTACCGGCGCGGCACGGCGTGGACGAGCGGATCGACTGGAGCACGGTCGAGGAGATCTGGGGGACCCGGTTTCCGGCCGACTACGTCGCCTTCATGGAGGTGTACGGGGCGGGGCAGCTCAGCGGGGAAGTCGGCATTCTGCTGCCGGTTCCGCGCACCGACGCCTACTTCGACGGGTCCGGACTGCGGGACGAGACCGAGAACGCCCGCGGCACCTGGGAGATGCTCGGCGGCAGGGCCGCCCTGGACGTGGACCCCGGCTCCATCCTGGCCTGGGGCGTCACCACCGGCTCGGACATCTACTGCTGGCTGACCACGGACGACGACCCCGACCGCTGGCCCGTGCTGGTGTGCGGGCGGCACACGAGTCCCGCCTTCCAGGTCCACTCCTTCGGGATGGCGGAATTCCTCCGCAGACTGCTCACCGACGAAGAGTTCCAGGAGGAGACGATCAGCGTCGTCCTCCCGAAAGAGCCTTCCTTCATCAACTGGCGTGAGCAGAAACGACGTTGGGAAGCCGGACTGGACCCGTCCACGGGCGAGCCGTGGGACTGACCAGCGCCGTGACCGGCAATGTTTGCCCGGAAGGAGTGTCGCGAGCGTGCGTGCTGGGCGACGCGACGGGGCAGAGCTTGCCGGGAGGGGCACCAGAAGCTGTGCGACGCCGCGGGATCATGCGGCATACGGGTTGCTGATGGTGTGATGTCGACGCGCGGTGGCCAGCACCCGCTCCGGAAACCGCGGCCCCGCGACGTAGTGGCGGCCTTTCGTCCGGCCCACGGCCGTCAGCAACTGCGCCTTGGTGAGTGCCTGCAGATCCCGCGTGGCCTGCTGCGTGTTGATCGCTTCGGCCTTCTCGTAGCGGCTACGCCGCACCCGGCCGACCATTGCCACCTCGTGCAGCGCGGTGACCTGCCGCTCCGTGACTCCGTGTGTACCTGTCTCCTCCATCAGTTGCATCCAGCAGTCATTGGAACGGTCGACACGGCGTTGCACCCGCTGAGTCTGCTGGTGGTAGGCGAGCAGGTTGAATTTGATCCAGGGCAAGGTGTCGCGCTCCGGCGACCAGACCGGCCCTCCGACCTCTCGCAGCACCTTGTAGTACTCCCAGGTGTTGCCCGGCATGCCCAGCCATTCCTCGATCGAGGAGAACTCGGGGGCGAGAACGCCGCCGCGCGCAATGAGAAGGGTCTGCAGCGAGCGGGACATGCGGCCGTTGCCGTCGGACCAGGGGTGGATCTTCACCAGGTTCAGGTGGGCCATGGCAGCACGGAGCAGGACATGACTGTCCGGGTCGCCTTCGTTGAGCCACTCCACGAACTCGCTCATGAGCCCGGGAACCCGCCCCTGATCAGGGCCTTCGTAATCAGTGGCGAGCTCGTCGCCCGGTGCGGTGATGCGGATCGAGGTCCTGCGCCACTGCCCGGCGAGCTTGCGGGGGTGGTGATGCCCCCGGAGCATCCAGTGCAGACTGTTGAGGAGTTCCTTGCTGTAGCGGAAATCGGTCACATCATGCAGTGACTGGATGTACGTCATGGCCTGTTGGTAGGCCAGCGTCTCCGCCTTGTTCTCGTCACTGGCCTCGACCTCGCGCTCGCCGTCCATCAGGTCGGCGACGTCCACGGCATCGACCCTGTAACCCTCGATCGTGTTCGACGCCGCAATGGCGCTGGCCGTCAGGGCCTTACGCAGATCAAGGGTCCACTTCATCGGAGCCTGCTGCACCGCATGCCGCAACTGTTCGCGCAGACCGTTGATCTGCTCCAGGACCTGAAAGTCGGCCGAATCCAGGCGTGGCATCTTGTAGAGCATGATGCAATGATACCAAGCGACTATCATTCCTGGTGCGCCACCGCGGCCCGCTCTCGTCGCCGTCGCCGCCATCCCCGCCCACAGCCCTGCCTCCGCCAGGGCGCGGCCCGCACCCGGCCCGGCACATCCTGTCCAAGGTACGCACCGCCCGTGAAACCCCCCGTGGAATAGGTCAGGGGGGCACTCCGTTGTAGGGTGTGTTCATATAGTTCAATCTTCAACCAATCTAGGTTTCTGGAGGCGGGCCATGGAGTTCGGCATCTTCACCGTCGGAGACGTCACCACCGACCCGACGACCGGCAGGACACCGAGCGAGAACGAGCGGATCAAGGCCACGCTCGCCATCGCGCAGAAGGCGGAGGAGGTCGGCCTGGACGTCTTCGCCACCGGCGAGCACCACAACCCGCCGTTCGTCCCGTCCTCGCCGACGACCACGCTCGGCTACATCGCCGCCCGCACCGAGAACCTGATCCTGTCCACGTCCACGACGCTGATCACCACCAACGACCCGGTGAAGATCGCCGAGGACTACGCCACGCTCCAGCACCTCGCGGACGGCCGTGTCGACCTGATGATGGGCCGCGGCAACACCGGCCCGGTCTACCCCTGGTTCGGCAAGGACATCCGCCAGGGCATCCCGCTCGCCATCGAGAACTACGCACTGCTGCACAAGCTGTGGCGCGAGGACGTCGTCGACTGGGAGGGCAAGTTCCGTACGCCGCTGCAGTCCTTCACAGCGACCCCGCGCCCGCTGGACGGCGTCCCGCCGTTCGTCTGGCACGGCTCGATCCGCTCCCCGGAGATCGCCGAGCAGGCCGCGTACTACGGCGACGGGTTCTTCCACAACAACATCTTCTGGCCCATCGAGCACACCAAGAAGATGGTGAACCTCTACCGGCAGCGGTACGCGCACTACGGGCACGGCACCGCCGAGCAGGCCATCGTCGGCCTCGGCGGCCAGGTGTTCATGCGGAAGAACTCGCAGGACGCGGTACGGGAGTTCCGCCCGTACTTCGACAACGCACCGGTCTACGGGCACGGCCCTTCCCTGGAGGACTTCTCCCGGCAGACCCCGCTGACCGTCGGCTCCCCGCAGGAGGTCATCGAGCGCACCCTGTCCTTCCGGGATGCCGTCGGCGACTACCAGCGCCAGCTGTTCCTGATGGACCACGCGGGGCTGCCGCTGAAGACGGTCCTGGAGCAGCTCGACATCCTCGGCGAGGAGGTCGTCCCGGTGCTGCGCAAGGAATTCGCCAACCTGCGGCCGGCCGGAGTCCCGGACTCCGCCCCCGTACACCCGGCCGTCGCCGCCCGCACGGCCACGAAGGAGGCCTGACCACCGTGTCCACCGCGTTCGCCACCGAGCCCCTGAGGATCGTCGCCGTATCGGCCGGGCTCAGCCAGCCGTCCTCGACCCGGCTGCTGGCCGAGCGGCTGGCCGGCGCCGCCCGCGAGCGCCTGGCGGCCGAGCAGGACCGCACGGTCGAGGTCCGGGTGATCGATCTGCGCGACCTGGCCGTCGACATCGCCAACCACCTGGTCACCGGGTTCCCGCCCAGCACCCTGGACGAGGCGATCAAGGAGGTGACGGAGGCGGACGGATTGATCGCCGTCTCGCCCGTCTTCACCGCGTCGTACAGCGGACTGTTCAAGTCGTTCTTCGACCTGATCGACAACACGGCACTGACCGGCAAGCCCGTCGTCATCGCGGCGACGGGCGGCACCGCCCGCCACTCCCTCGTGCTGGAACACGCGATGCGTCCGCTCTTCGCCTACCTGCGGGCCACCGTCGTACCGACCTCCGTGTACGCGGCGTCGGAGGACTGGGGCTCGTCCGGCGACGAGTACACCGACGGCCTGCCGTCCCGCATCCGGCGCGCGGGCGGCGAGCTCGCCACCCTGATCACGGGTGGCCGGGCGGCCTCCGGGGCGTCGAGGGTGCTCGGGCTCGACGACGAGGTCGTGCCGTTCGAGCAGCAACTCGCCGACCTCCGGCTGGACTGAGGGGACCCGCGACTCGGAGTACCGCCCGGTTTGATTAGAGTTGGACCGAAAGATGCGTCGTGCGACATTTTCTCGCACGACGCCTCTGCGCACTGAGCCGAACCGAGCTGGAGGCAGAGATGGGCAGGATCGTGGTGGGCGTTGACGGCTCCGAGTCGTCGATCAAGGCACTGCACTGGGCCGTACGCCAGGCGGAACTGACCGGTGACACGGTGGAGGCCGTCAACAGCTGGGAGTACCCCGCGACCAGCTGGGCGTCCATGATGCCGGGCATGCCGGAGGACTTCGATCCGCAGGCGGTGGCAACCGTGGCCCTCACCGAGACGCTGGAGGAGGCCCTGGGCGCCGAGGGCGCGGCCGCGGTCAGCAGGGTCGTGGTGATCGGCAACCCGGCCCAGTCCCTGCTGGAACGCGCCAAGGGCGCGAACCTGCTGGTCGTCGGGGCTCGTGGCTACAGCGGCTTCAAGGCGACCCTGCTCGGCTCGGTCAGCCTCCATGTCACCCAGCACGCACCGTGCCCGGTGACGGTCGTGCGCGACTGACCGCGACCGCGTGACAGATGAGGACGGGCCCGCGCCCCGCGCGGGCCCGTCCTCATGTCGGCGCGGCCCCACCCGTTCACCCCGTCCACCCCGTACCGCCTCGCGCCCCCGTACCTGCTCATGCCGAAGGGGAAGGTCAAGGATGCGAAGAGAGACGCACTCACGTCTTCTCTCGCGTGTAGAAGATGTAGAAGGCCGTGATGAACATCCCTAGGCCGACCGCAAGTCCCAGCGCCGAGGACCGCAGCACGCTCGAATCGGTCAGCCCGACCAGCAGGCCGATCGCCGCAGCTGTCAGCGCGCCGTACGCCACCGCCCGCACCAGGGGAATCATGGTGTGCTGGATCCGGCCCAGCCCGAAGCAGAGAACGGCGAGCACCACCGCGCAGATCAGGCCGTACCAGAACTGCCGGCCGCCGCTCGCGCCGTTGTTGCGGAGGATGAACGAGGCGTAGAGGCCGTACGCCGCGCCCAGCGTGACGGGTATGGCCCAGGCGAGCGTGCTGTGCCGACGTTCACTCGCCCCGGCCCCGGTCCGTCCACGGGTCGGCATTGCTGCATGAGTGGCCATGGCGGAGTACTCCTTCCGTCGCCCCTTTTCCCTCCAGAGCACACCCGGCCGCGCCACCCGGCAACTCGGATGGCGCAGGGCCCGGGGCGCGCCGCTCCCATACGGGATTTCCTGGAGGGATGCGGACGTATCACTCGGCGGCTCGGGCGGTGGTGGTGCTGGTGCTGCTCGCCGTGCTCGTCCCGCTGAGCGCACTCGCCGCCTGGGTGGATCTGGAGATCGACAACACGGACCGTTACGTCGCCGCGGTGGCCCCGCTCGCCTCCGACCCCGAGGTACGGAACACTGTCGGCGACCTCATCACCGACGCGACGATGACGCAGGTCGACGCCGGGCCGCTGCAGAGCACCGTGCGGGACTTCCTGCACGAGGCGGTGATGTCCTTCACCACCACCGACGCCTTCCAGGCCGTGTGGAACGCCGCCAACCGCACCGCCCACAAGGCCGTCACCGCCGCGCTGAACGGCAACACCGGCGAGGCCGTGACCATCGATCTGGCGCCCGTGACCGAGCAGGTCAAACAGAACCTGGAAGCGAACGGGGTGCCGTTCGCCGACCGGATCCCGGTCCAGCACACCGACATCACGATCGTCTCCGCCGACCGCGCCGACCGGCTGCGCCAGACCTTCCGGTGGCTGCGGGCCGGCAGCGTGTGGCCCGCCGTGGGCACGGTCGTGTTCGCCGCCCTGACCGTGGTCGTGGCCTGGGTGCGCGGCGGACCGGGGCGCGGGCGCTCCGCGCTCGCCGCGCTCTCGGCCGTGGCGGTGGCCGGGGTCGGCTTCGCGCTGGGGGCACTCGTGCTGCGCGCGTTGATCGCGGCCGCCCGCGACCGGGTGCTGTCCGAGGTGCCGGACGGCGAGGCGGGCAGTGTGGCGGCGGTGTACGACGCGCTGACGGGTTCGCTGCGCACGACGGTGTGGATCGTGTTCGCCACGGGGCTGGCGGTGGCGCTGTGCGCGGCGGGCGGGCGGCTGTGGGCGGCGCGCAAAGCACCCGCCGACGGGCAGCGTCCGTAGCGGACCTGGTTCGACGTGCGGCGGCGGGCGGGCCGGGGAAGAGTGGATCTCGTGACTGCCGGATCGGGGACGACTGAAAGGTCTTCCACATGCGAGCCATAGCCGTCAGCGCGTTCCGGGCCGACCCCGCACTGGTCGAGATACCCAAGCCCGAGCCGAAAGCCGGTGAGGTACGGGTCAGGATCGAGTACGCCGCACTCAACCCGTGCGACTGGCAGGTCGCACAGGGCTCCCTGGACGATGAACCCGCCCCGCGTGTGTTCCCGCTGGTCGTCGGCGTGGATTTCGCGGGCCGGGTGGACATGATCGGCAGCGGCGGGAACCGTTTCCGGGTCGGCGACCAGGTCTTCGGCCGGGTGGCCGGGCCTGCGTCCGGAGCCGGTACGTACTGCGACTACGTGTCCGTACCGCAGGACTCCGCCGTCACGCTCGTCCCGGACGGTCTCCCCCTGCGGACCGCGGCGGCGCTGCCGTCCGCAGGGATGACGGCCGCCGAGATCCTGGAGATCGCCGTGCTCCGCGGCCACGAGAGCCTGCTGGTCATCGGGGCGGCGGGCGGCGTCGGCAGTTGTCTGACCCAGCTCGCGTCGGCCCGCGACGTACGTGTGCTCGCGGCCGTGCGCGGCGACGAACGCAAGCGGATGGCAGCCCTGGGCGCCACCGTCACGATCGACACCACGAACCGCCCCCTCGAAGCGGCGGTACGGGAGACCTGCCCGGCCGGCGTCGACGCACTCGTCGACCTGGTCTCCACCACCCCGGACGCCTTCGCCGCCCGTGCCGCGCTGGTACGCGGCGGCGGGATCGCCCTCACCACGCAGGGCGTCGCCGCCGAAGCCGCCCTCCCCGCGGACGTGACCGGCATCGACTTCCGGCTCGAACCCACCCCGGTCCTGCTCGACGTCCTGGCCGAGGGAGTCGCCGAGGGCGTATTGCGCGTGCCCATCGAGATCGAACTCCCGCTGGAGAAGGCCCCGCAGGCCCTCGACCGGAACCGGACGGGCGGCGCACGCGGCAAGACGGTCATCGTGCTCTGATCCCACGCCCCGCGCGGCAAGACCGAAGGAGGCGTCATGGACGACCAGGAACGCGACATCATCGACAACATCGGCGGACTGATTTCCGAGGAACGGGAGCTGCGCAACCGCTCCACCGAGGACATGGGCCTCACCGAGGACGAGAAGTCCCGCCTGCGTACGGTGGAGGTCCGGCTCGAGCAGTGCTGGGACCTGTTGCGCCGGCGCCGCGCCCTCAGTGAGTTCGGCGAGGACCCGTCCGCGGCGAAGGTCCGGCCGGCCGACGAGGTCGAGGGCTACTTGGGCTGAACACACGACGCATGCTCGGCACGCTGGTGCTCAAGACCGGCTGGGCGGCCGTCGCCGCACCGGTCCTCGACGGTCCGCTCTCCGGAACGAGCCTCCGTGTCCGGGCTGCTGCTCCCGAGGCCACCGGACGGCCCCGGTCACCCCGTGGGCCCGGCCCCCCGCAACCGCTCCATCTCCCGCCGGTCCCGCTTCGTCGGCCGCCCCGCGCCACGGTCCCGTACCGGAACCTGGATCGCCACCTCGCGCGGCGGCGGAGGCGGGCTGTTGTCGACGAAGCAATCCGCCGCCACCGGAGGGCCGACCCTCTTCTTCACGATCTTCGACACGACGACGATCCGGTCCCGGCCCGCGTGCCGGAGCCGTACCTCGTCGCCGACGTGCAACGCCTGGGCGGGCTTGGCGCGCTCGCCGGCAACCTTCACATGTCCCGCGCGGCAGGCGGCAGCGGCCTGCGAACGGGTCTTCGTCAGCCTGACCGACCAGATCCAGACGTCGACCCGAACGCTTCCCTCCGCCTGAGGCGCCTCACCGGAAACCATGCAACCGACTCTAGTGCGGCACGCGCGTCGGGTCAGGTCATGCGGATCAGGTCATCCGGATCAGCCGAAGTCGCTGATCACCTCCGCCATGTTGTAGCTGTACATCTCACGCTTGCACGCCCCGCACTTGCACGGCGCATGCTCGCTCAGCGACCAGAGCTGTGGCGGGAACCCGTCACCGCGCCCGTGCGCGAGGTAGAGGTCCTCGGGCCCGAACGCCGACTCCAGGGTCTTCGCGTTGCCGACGAGCCGGCTGGCTCCGTCGACCGTCTCCGGCGTGGCCTGGAGCAGCCGGCCGTTGTCGTAGCCGTTGCTGCGGGGTGGCACCGGCTGCCGGCGCGAGGCCGGAAAGCATCGCCCCCGCCGCCACGGCACAGGCCGCAAGACGTGTTCTGCGGGATCGTTTTCCCATGTGAGAGCCCTTCTTGACAACGCATGCGGATAAAACAGACAACGGTGTGTCTGACTATTTGTCAGACACACCGGCCGCTCACGCCAACAAGGCAACTCGGGACCGGATAGGCACATTTGAACGACGCACATCAGGCCCGCACGGCATGCGCACAGGACTCGGTCAGGGATCGGTTGCGGCTCAGTTGTCCCACGGGCGGGCCGCACCGCCGAACGGCCGGATCCGGCCGCTAACCTTACGTATCCGCCCTGGCCAGGGATGAATCCCGCAGGTCGGACATTTATCGCACCCAACTCACGCGAAAGGCCTCGCCCATGGGCATTCGGAGCTTGCTGCGCAAGGTGTTCGGCCGCGACCGCGCGGAGCAGGACGCGCCGGCGCCGACGGCCACGGTTCCGCCCCAGACCGAACGCACCGCACCCGCGGAGTCGGAGCCGGTCACGGTAACGGTGAACGAGTCGGCTGCGGAGACCGCCTCGGTGCGCGAAACCGCCTCGGCCACCAAGGCCTCGGTACCGGCACCCGCCTCTCACCGGTCCGCCACCGGCGACAGCGGTCTGGCATCGGACCTGGTGGCGGCGGCCTTCGACAAGGCCTCCATCGCCACGGTCCCGGCACAGGGCTCGGCCCCGAGGCCGAAGCCGAAGCCGGCGGAGCCGGAGGCCGAGGTTACGGAGCCGGTGGCTGCGAAGCCCGACGAGGTCGAGGTCGAGCCGGTGGCTACGGAGCCGGAGGCTGCGCCCACTGCCGAGGTCAAGCCTGAGGCCGCGCCTGCTGCCGCCGAGGTCGAGGCTCCCGCCGAGCCGCAGCCCGCCGAGCCTGTGGTTGCACCCACTGCCGAGGCCGAGCCGCAGCCCGCACCCGTCGTCGCCGAGACCGAGCCGGAGCCGGTGGCCGCGCCTGCCACCGAGGCCGAGCCGGAGCCCGCCGTTGTCGCCGCCGAGGCCGAGGTCGAGGCCCCCGCCGAGACCGAACCGGACGCCGAGCCCGCTGCCGTCGAGCCCGAGCCCGAGCCCGCCGCCGAACTGGAGCCCGTCGAGGCCGAGGCTGCCGCCGAGGCCGAGACCCCCGCCGAGCCGAAGGCCGAGCCCGCCGCCGATCTGGAGCCCGTCGAGGCCGAGGCACCCGCCGAGGCCGAGCCGGAGCCGGTGGCCGCGCCTGCCACCGAGGCCGAGACCCCCGCCGAGCCGAAGGCCGAGCCCGCCACCGCCGAGGTCAAGGCCCCCGTCGAGACCGAACCGAAGGCCGAAACCGCGGCCGTCGAGGCCGAGCCCGAGCCCGCCGCCGATCTGGAGCCCGTCGAGGCCGAGGCACCCGCCGAGGCCGAGCCGGAGCCGGTGGCCGCGCCTGCCACCGAGGCCGAGACCCCCGCCGAGCCGAAGGCCGAGCCCGCCACCGCCGAGGTCGAGGCCCCCGCCGAGCCGCAGCCCGTCGCCGCCGAGGCCGAGCTCAAGGCCCCCGCCGAGACCGAACCGAAGGCCGAAACCGCGGCCGGCACGGCCCCCGAAGCAACCCCGACCTCCGAACCCGCCCTCCCCCTCGCCCGGGTCAAGTCCCACGCGCCCGGGCTCGTCGACTCGTACAAGGCCGCCCGGGCCGGGCTGGAGGCGCACGGGCTGACCGGGCTGCGCGCCACCGTCTACCTGGTCCTCGACCGCTCCGGCTCCATGCGGCCGTTCTACAAGGACGGCAGCGCCCAGCACCTGGGCGACCGCACCCTGGCCCTCGCCGCCCACCTGGACGAGAACGCCACCGTCCCCGTCGTCTTCTTCTCGACCGACATCGACGGCACGGGCACGGTCGACCTCACCTCGTACGAGGGCCGGATCGACGAGCTGAACGCGGGCCTGGGCCGCCTCGGCCGTACGAACTACCACCGCGCCGTCGAAGAGGTCGTCGCGCACTACGAGAAGTCGGAGGCCACCGGCCCCGCCCTGGTGATCTTCCAGACGGACGGCCCGCCGGACGCCAAGCAGCCCGCCAAGCAGGCACTGGCCGAGGCGGCGCGGCTGCCGCTGTTCTTCCAGTTCGTCGCATTCGGCGACGAGGACGCGAAGGGCTTCGACTTCCTGCGGAAGCTGGACGTCCCGAACGCCGGGTTCTTCCACGCGGGCCCCGCCCCCAGCGAGGTCGCGGACACCACGTTCTACCGCGAGGTCCTCGCCGCCCTCCCCGCCTGGATCACGGCCCGCGAAGCTGCGGCCGAGAACTGATCCACCGGCAGGCGTACGGTCACGGCGAGCCCGCCCTCGGGGCCCGGCACCGCCGTGACCGTACCGCCGTGCGCCACAGCGATGGAACGAACGATCGAGAGACCGAGCCCCGACCCGCGCCCCATCCGGTCCTTGCCCTCGCCCCGCCGGAACGGCTCGAACAGCCCGGGGATGTCCGCCGCATCCACCACCGGTCCGGTGTTGCGCACCTCCAGCAGCACCCCGTCGCCCGCCGTCACCAGGGACACCTCCACCGTCCCGTCGGGCACGTTGTACGTGACGGCGTTGGCCAGCAGATTCGCCACCAGCTGAGCGAGCAGCAGCCGGTTCCCCCGTACCGCACAGGACCCGGCATCGACCTTCACTCCCGGGTGCCGGGCCACCTCCTCCGCCACCACCTGGGCAAGGTCCACCGCTTCCCGCTCGCCCGCGGCGAGCCCGCGCTCGCTGCGCGCCAGGACCAGCAGCCCCTCGATGAGGCGCTCGCTGCGCCGGTTGTTGTCCAGCAGCGTCTGCCGGGTCCGTACGAGATCCTCCTGGGACGGATCGTCGAGGCCGATCTGGATCGCGGCCCGCTGGGTGGCGAGCGGTGTCCGCAGCTCGTGCGAGGCGTTGGCGATGAACCGCCGCTGGCTGTCGAACGCCTTCTCCAGCCGGGCCAGCAGCGCGTCGAACGTGTCGCCGAGCTCCTTCAGTTCGTCGTCGGGGCCGCTGGACGCGATCCGTTCGTGCAGGGTGTGCTCGGAGAGCCGGCGCGCCTTCGCGGTCATGGTGTGGACGGGCCGCAGGACCCGCCCCGCGGTCCACCACCCCACGCCGACCGCGCAGGCCGTCATGACGAGCAGCGAGGCCGCGGACCACACGAGCAGCTGATGACCGGCCGCGTCGCTGACGTCGTCGGTGAGGTCGTAGACGGTGGGCGGCCCGAGGCTGCGCCGGGTGATGAGAGGGCCGTTCACCGCATATCCGGGCTGGACGACCACGGCCGTGCGGGCGATGGCGCGCGCCTGGGAGTCCGTACCCGCGCGGGCGGCAAGGTTGACGGTGGTGAGCATCGCCGTCCCGAGCACCAGGAACACCCCGCCGTACACGAGCGCGATCCTCGTCCGGATCGTGGAGTGCTGGACACGCGGAACGCGCAACAGGCGCTTCACAGGGCGTACCCCACGCCCTGCACCGTACGGATCAGGGCCGGTTCCCCGAGCTTCCCGCGCAGCTTGCTCATGCAGACGCGGACCGCGCCGGTGAACGGATCGGCGTTGGCGTCCCAGGCACGCTCCAGCAGCTCCTCCGCGCTGACGGTCCCGCCGTCGGCCTCCAGCAGCAATTGCAGCACCGAGAACTCCTTCGGCGAGAGGTCCAGCTCCCGCCCCTCGCGGGAAGCGGTGCGCCGTACGGTGTCGAGCCGGATGCCGTGCCGCTCCAGCTGCGGTGGTACGGGGCGGGCACTGCGCCGCCGCAGCGCCCGAACCCGCGACACCAGCTCGGGGAACTCGAACGGCTTGCCCAGATAGTCGTCGGCGCCGAGGTCGAGGCCGGCGACCCGGTCCTCCATGGAACCGGCGGCGGTGAGCATCAGGATCCTGGTCCGCGAGCCGGAGGCGACCAGCCCCCGTGCCACGTCGTCGCCGTGCACCCGCGGCAGGTCGCGGTCGAGGACGACGACGTCGTAGTCGTGCAGCCCCAGGTAGGCGAGGGCGGCGTCGCCGCTGTACACCGTGTCGACGGCGAACCCTGCCCGCCGCAGCCCGGTGGCGACCAGCTCCGCCAGGATCTCCTCGTCCTCGGCGACCAGTACCCGCATCGTGATGTCCCTTGCCTCGTGCATGCGTGTCCACTCCCTCCCAGGATGCGTCTTTGTTACGGGAAGGAATGTTTCGCAAAGGTCTCCGCGCACTGGGCCCGGTTTATCGGTGTGAGTTGATCTTCCGCAGGCCGTTAGGATTTCGACCATGGCGGCCACTGGATCCGAGAAGCAGGGGGCGAAGGCGTACTACGTCTCGACCCCCATCTACTACGTCAACGACGCTCCTCACCTGGGCCACGCCTACACGACCGTCGCAGGCGACGTGCTCTCGCGCTGGCACCGCCAGCGCGGCGAGAAGGTGTGGTACCTCACCGGCACGGACGAGCACGGTCAGAAGATCATGCGCACTGCCGAGGCGAACAACGTCACTCCGCAGGAGTGGTGCGACAAGCTCGTCGAGGAGGCATGGAAGCCCCTCTGGGAGCACCTGAACATCAGGCACGACGACTTCATCCGTACGACGGAGAAGCGGCACACCGACCGGGTGCAGGAGTTCGTGCAGGACCTGTACGACAAGGGCGAGATCTACAAGGGCGGGTACGAGGGCCCGTACTGCGTGGGCTGCGAGGAGTACAAGCTCCCCGGCGACCTCATCGAGGACGAGAACGGCGTCAAGCTGTGCCCGATCCACAAGAAGCCGGTGGAGATCCTCAAGGAGGAGAACTACTTCTTCAAGCTGAGCGCCTACGGCCCGAAGCTGATGGAGTTCTACGCGAACAACCCGGGCTTCATCCAGCCCGAGTCCGCCCGCAACGAGGTCGTGAACTTCGTCAAGCAGGGCCTGCAGGACCTCTCCATCTCCCGCTCGACCTTCGACTGGGGCGTCCCGGTGCCGTGGGACGAGAAGCACGTCATCTACGTGTGGGTCGACGCCCTGCTCAACTACGCCACGGCGGTCGGCTACGGCGCCAACCAGGAGAAGTTCGACGCGACCTTCCCCGCCGACGTCCACCTGGTCGGCAAGGACATCCTCCGGTTCCACGCGGTGATCTGGCCCGCGATGCTGATGGCGCAGGGTCTGCCGCTGCCGGGCCGGGTCGCGGCCAACGGCTGGCTGATGGTCGGCGGCGAGAAGATGTCGAAGTCGAACCTGACGGGCATCAAGCCGCAGGACCTGACCTCGCACTTCGGCGTGGACGCGTACCGCTGGTACTTCCTGCGCGCCATCGCGTTCGGCAGCGACGGCTCGTTCTCCTGGGAGGACTTCTCCGCCCGCTACACCTCCGAGCTCGCCAACGACTACGGCAACCTCGCCTCGCGTGTCGCCGCCATGGTCGGCAAGTACTTCGGCGGGGCGCTCCCGGAGGCCACCGCCGCGGGTGACGCCGAGAAGGCGGTCCAGGAGGGGCTGGCGAAGGCCGTCGCCACGGCCGACCAGAAGATCGGCGAAGAGCTGGACTTCCAGGCCGGCATCCTGGCGGTCTTCGACTTCGTGAAGCAGGTCAACGGCTACATCACGGAGCAGGAGCCCTGGAAGGTCGCCAAGGACACCTCCCCCGAGGGCCAGGCCCGCCTCGCGACGATCCTCTACACGGCCGCCGAGTCGCTGCGCGGTGTCGCGGTGCTGCTGAACGCCGTGATGCCGGAGACCTCGCAGAAGCTGTGGGAGTCGCTGGGCGCCGAGGAGTCCCTGGGTGCGCTGGCCGACCAGCGCGTGCAGGACGCGGGCACCTGGGGCCGGCTCCCGGTGGGCGCAACGGTGACGAAGGGCGCGGTGCTGTTCCCCCGCCTGGAGGAGAAGCCGGCGTAACCGGATGTACGCACGGGCAAGGGCCGAGACCGCTGGAAACCACCCTTGCAGTGGGGCCCTTCGACGTTCGTAGTCGTGGGTGACGGATTCGAACCATTTGTGGCCCGGACAGCGCTGCCTGTCCGGGCCTTTGGCGTTCTGCTCGCTGTCCAGTCAGGTACCGAAGGCCGCGATCAGCACTCCGGGGCAAAGGACCATGCAGCCGGTGAACGCCGTGCCGGCTACGAAGACAGCCTCGGGTTGTCCTGTCCCTGAGCACCTTTTCAGCATGAAGGCCGGCAGGGCGACGACTACGGAAGCCGGTGCAGCCATGAAGAACCAGGCGATTCGCGTCGCAGCGGGCAGGTCACGGTTCGCCGCACGGACGTCGTACCGCTGCTCCGGGCCAGGATCCCTCGATCAGCGGACCGGTCCCATGACTCCCGTCCGGCTCCCGTCCGGCTCCTGATCGGCTCCTATTCGGCTCCTGTTCGGTTCCTGTCAGATTCCTGTCAGATTTCCCGAGGTGGACAACCGGTGACGACACGTCACCCTCTCCCCGGTGCGGGGGGTGCTCCTGGGATTCCTGGGGCGCTGAAGCACGACCAACAACGAGGAGACACCAACGTGAGACAGGTCTCACGCGCGCTGACGGCTGCCTTGGCGGCCATGGCGCTGTCGGCGGGTGCGCCAGGGCCGGCGCACGCGCAGCCGGCCGCCGAGTCCATACCCGGCGCGCCGCCGGGCGCCTCCGGGGAGCGGCTGCCGCAGGGGTGGCGTGTCGAGGGCGGGGAGCTGATCTGGAGTTCGCCCGAGCCCGTGGGCATGGGCGGCGCCCTGGTCGAGTTCCGCTCGGGGGAGCGGACCCTCGGCGTCCCGAAGCCCTCCCCCGACCAACGCACCTTCCGGCTCCGCCTCGACGGGGCGAGGGTCGGACCGGTGAGCGAACTCCAGGTGGTCGCCGGTTCGCGGCGGCTGGACGCCGCAGGGGCTGACCAGGCACCCGGTCAGCGGCGCTTGTCGGCCGCGGCGGCGCCCCAGGACCCGTTCCCCGCCAACCCGGTCGACCCCGGTGTCGCCGGTAAGTACGGCACCATCAGCGGTGAGTACGTCCTGAAGTCGGTGAGGCTGCCGGGCTACGCCGAGCCCGTGGAGATGCGCGCCACGGTCGTCGGCCCGACAAACGCGCCGGGGAAGCGACCGCTGGCGCTCTTCCTCCACGGCCGCAGCGCCACCTGCTACGAGCCCGGCAAGAACAGCGCGGGCATGCAGTGGCCGTGCAAGCCGGGCGACAAGGCGGTCCCGAGCTACCGCGGCTTTCTGCACGACCAGAAGCGCCTGGCGTCCCAGGGCTATGTGACGGTCTCCATCTCCGCGAACGGTGTCAACGCTCAGGACGGCCGCGCAGCCGACTTCGGGGCGCAGGCCCGATCGTCCCTGGTGCGCCGGCACCTCGCCCGCTGGGCGGAGTGGGGCGCGAACCCCTCGAAGGCCCCCGAGGCCGTGCGCGCGACGGAGCCCGCGGACCTCTCGAAGGTGCTCCTGGTCGGCCACTCCCGGGGCGGCGAGGGCGTCAACCGGGCGGCTCTCGACAGCATCTCCCCGCCGCCGCCCGCCGAGGACGGCTACCGGGGACCGGTGGGCTGGCGGATCCGCGGCACCGTCCTGATCGGCCCCACCATCTTCGGCCAGAACCCCACGCCCGACGTGCCCTCCATGACCATCCTGCCGGGCTGCGACGGCGATGTGAGCGATCTCCAGGGCCAGATCTACCTCGACGGCACCCGGGGCATCGGCCGGGGCACTGCGCTGCACAGCGCGGTGTACATGGTCGGCGCCAACCACAACTTCTTCAACACGGAGTGGACGCCCGGCCAGGCCGAGGCCCCGGCCGCCGACGACTTCTGGGACGACGAGGACAACCCGGACCCGGTCTGCTCGGCACAGGCCAAGACCCGGCTGAGCGCCAAGCAGCAGCAGACGGCGGGCACCACCTACATCGCCGCCGCCGCGCGGCTCTTCCTCGCGGGCGACGACCGGGTCCGCCCGCTGCTCGACGGCTCCGACCGGCGCGCGCCCTCGGCCGGCCCCGCCCGGGTGCTGACCCACGCCGTCGGCGGCAACCGCACCCCGGCGATCCGGCCCGACGACCCGCTCTCGGTGACGAACGGGCGCGTGTGCCGGCAGATCACGACGAGCACCACCCGGGCCTGCAGGCCGGACTCCGACCCCGGTAGGTCGCCGCACTTCGTGTCCTGGGCGGACACCACCAGTGAGCCGGGCCGCAACGCGGTCACGGCCCGCTGGACCAAGCCGGGCACCCCGGTCCGGCTGACGCCGGAGCGTGCCTTCTCGCTGGCGGGCTCCGACGCGCTCGCCCTGCGGGTGATAACGCCGCCGAACACTCGGGGCACCCGGCTCGACGTCGCCCTCACCGACACCTCCGGCAAGCGGGTGAGGCTCGGTCAGGTCACCGTCGACGGCCTTCCCGGCTCCGCATCGACGGCAGCGCACTGGGCGCGTGAGGTCCGCGTCCCGCTGAAGGCCGCCGTCAGCGCCGGTGTCGACCTGAAGCGGACGCAGTCGCTGGAGCTCACCCCGCGCAGCGGCTCCGGCGAGCTCTGGCTGATGGACGCCTGGGGCTGGCGCCCCGGCACCCCGGCGGTACGCCCCGTCGCGCTCCCACGTGTCGACATCGGCCGGCTGACGGTCAAGGAGGGCGACTCCGGCACCCGCACCTACCGCGTACCCGTCCAAGTCACCGGCAAGGGCACCGGCGTGATCAAGCTCGCCGTCCGCGACCCGGAGACCTACAAGTCCACCGTCCGCACCGTGTCGGTGAAGGCCGGTGGCTCCGTGGACGTGTCGATCACGGTCAAGGGCAACTCCCGCTACAACTACGACCTCCGCCACGAGGTCGCGGCCAAGGCCGTGCGCGGCACGGCGGTCGGCGGCGCCTTCGGGGGCTTGCTGGTCGAGAACGACGACCCCGTGCCCACCGTCGACGTGACCCCGGTCGCCGACTCGGTCACCGAGGGCCAGAAGCTCACCTGGAAGGTGGAGCTCTCCCAGCCCGCCGACACCGCCTTCGAGACGCGACTCGACCTCCTGCCGGTGCGCGAGGGCACGGAGCTGTCCACGAAGGACGTCGACGAGGAGTGGCTCTCCGAAATCGGCCAGGCCGCCGACCCGGAGCGGCCCCTGTCCACGGACAGTCCCTCCCTCTGGGTGTCCGTCCCCAAGGGCGGGACGAGCACCGAAGTGTCCGTGCCCACGGTCACCGACGCGCTGACCGAGTCGGAGGAGTCCCTGCGGATGCAGGTGTACATCCTCAAGGAGGACGAGTGGCTGGAGGGCCCCCTTCTCACGGGGAAGGTCACGGACGCGCGCCAGGGCTGACGCCCGGGGTCCACGTCCCGCGCTGACGGTGCCTGAGCGCACCATCCGGACGATGGCACCGGCCCCGCCACGGGGGCCGGTGCCATCGGCGTACGGGCCCGGCGCCGGGCCCGTACCGGGGATTCACCGCTCCAGCCCCTGTGCGTCCCCCATCACGACGACCGGCTTCTTCGCCGGGTCGAGGAGTCGCAGCAGTTCCCTCATCCGGTCCTCGGGGAGCGAGATACAGCCCTGGGTCGGGCCGTCGTGGTCCACATGGATCCAGATGCCGCCGCCCCGCTCCTGGCCGAGCGGACGCTTCTGGTCCAGGGGTGAGGCGCCGGGGATCCGGTTGTAGTCGATGGCGATGACATAGTCGAAAGAACCCTCCAGCGACTCCCCGTCGAACCCCTCGCCGCTCAACGCGAACGCCGGGCTCTGGTTGTACGGGAGCATGGTCCCCGGGGGGTCGAGCAGGCCGCCCGCGGACGTCAGTCCGTAGACCCCCGTCGGGGTGCGGAGGTCGTCCTCCCAGTGCTCGTCCGTCCAGCCGTTCAGGGCGTTGCGGGCCGGCCAGCGTTCCGTGGCCGCGCGCCAGCCCTGGGCGGGGTCGTCGCGGGTGTACAGGACCGCGGTGGACAGGCTGGAGTCGTAGGCGTCGCCGGTGACGACGAGTGCCTGCCGCGAATCCGCCGGGATCGCGAACCTGGTCTTCGGCCCCAGCGCGGGGATCTCGCGGGGGATGATGCGCGGCGCGTACGGACCGGGGGCGGCCCGCCCCCGTGCCCCGTCAGCCTGCGGTCCCGCGACACCGGCGGAAGCCGTGGCGGCCCCCCGGACCTCGCGGGCACCGGTGACAGAGTCGGAGCTGCTGCCGCAGGCGGTGAGCAGCAGGATCGTGGCGGCACACGTTCCGGCGCAGACGGCGTACGGGGGACGCCGGGCAGCCGACGGACGGAACACGGACACGGGTACTCCTCAGCGATCGTGGTCGAAGGCAGCGCGGGTGAGCTCCCCGTCACGCCTCGTCCCGCTGAACCCAGTTAACGCCGCGACACGCGCGCGCGAATCCGCACGAGGGCCATACGGCTGTACCGCCCGCCGGACACGCCCGCGGAAAGGCCCGGAACCGTTTCGTGGGTGTAGGGCCCTTCATCTCTGCGGAGGATCCTCAAGGTCGGCCCGCTGACCATCGGCGACGGAATCCCTCTGTTCTCCCGCAAGGCCGCCTTCGACCCGCGCACCTGGACGCTCACCGACCACACCGCCCTCAAGAGCGGCGCGGCGTTCCTCACCTACACGCGCGTCACCAGCTGAGCGCTCCGGGCGGACGGCGCCGTGCGAGGCGGGGCGCGGGCGCACTCAGCGAACAGCCCCCGGCCGTCCGGCCGGGGGCTGTTTCACGTGGAACAGAAGCGGAACCGCTGACGCTTACTTCGCGCCGGTGTCCCTCACTACCAAGTCCTCGGCCTTCTCCTTCGCCGTCGCGGCGGGCTTGCGGAGCTGGATGTTCAGCTCGCGCAGCCGTGCCTCGTCCAGCACGGTCGGCGCGCCCATCATCAGGTCCTGGGCGTTGCCGTTGAGCGGGAACGCGATCGTCTCGCGGATGTTGGGCTCGTCGGCCAGGAGCATCACGATGCGGTCGACGCCCGGGGCGATGCCGCCGTGCGGCGGGGCGCCGAGACGGAAGGCGCGGAGCATGCCCGCGAACTCGTGCTCGACGGTCTCGCGGTCGTAGCCGGCGATCTCGAAGGCCTTGAGCATCACGTCGGGCTCGTGGTTGCGGATGGCGCCGGAGGACAGCTCGATGCCGTTGCAGACGATGTCGTACTGCCAGGCGAGGATGTCCAGCGGGTCCTTCTCCTCCAGGTCCTTCATGCCGCCCTGGGGCATCGAGAAGGGGTTGTGCGAGAAGTCGATCTTGCCGGTGTCCTCGTCCTTCTCGTACATCGGGAAGTCGACGACCCAGCAGAACCGGAAGACGCCCTCCTCGAAGTGGCCGGCGCGCTTGGCGGCCTCGACGCGAACAACGGACATGATCTTGGAGACCTCGTCGAACTCGCCCGCGCCGAAGAAGACCGCATGGCCGGGGACGAGGGACAGACGCTCGGTGAGGGTCTTGATGTCGGTCTCGGTCAGGAACTTGGCGATCGGACCGGCAAGGGTGCCGTCCTCGCCGACGCGGACCCAGGCCAGGCCCTTGGCACCGTGCTGGACGGCGTAGTCGCCGAGGCCGTCGAAGAACTTCCGGGACTGGCCCGCGGTGTCCGGGACCGGGAGGGCACGGACGTGCTTGCCGGCGAACGCCTTGAACTCCGAGTCGGCGAAGATGTCGGAGATGTCGACCAGTTCCAGCTGGGCGCGCAGGTCCGGCTTGTCGTTGCCGTACTTCAGCATCGCCTCGCGGAACGGGATGCGCGGGAACGGCGAGGTGACGTGGCGGCCGTTGCCGAACTCCTCGAAGAGCTCGGTCATCAGCTTCTCGATCGGCCGGAAGACGTCCTCCTGCTCGACGAACGACATCTCGACATCGAGCTGGTAGAACTCGCCGGGCGAACGGTCCGCGCGGGCGTCCTCGTCGCGGAAGCACGGCGCGATCTGGAAGTAGCGGTCGAAGCCGGAGATCATCAGCAGCTGCTTGAACTGCTGCGGGGCCTGCGGCAGGGCGTAGAACTTGCCCGGGTTCAGACGGGACGGGACGACGAAGTCACGGGCGCCCTCGGGGGAGGTCGCGGTGAGGATCGGGGTCGCCATCTCGTTGAAACCGAGGGCCACCATCTTGGCGCGGATCGAGGCGATGACCGCCGAGCGCAGCATGATGTTGCGGTGCATGCGCTCGCGGCGCAGGTCGAGGAAGCGGTACTCCAGGCGCCGCTCCTCGTTGACCCCGTCCTCGGTGTTGATCGTGAAGGGCAGCGGGGCGGCCTCGCCCAGCACCTCGACCTCGGTGACCTCGATCTCGATCTCGCCGGTCGGGAGCTCCGGGTTGACGTTGTCGGCACCGCGCGCGGAGACCTTGCCGTCGATCCGTACGACGGTCTCCTTGGTGAGCTTCGCCAGGGCCTCGTTGCCGGGGGTGCCGGGACGGGCGACGAGCTGCACCAGACCGTAGTGGTCGCGCAGATCGATGAAGAGGATGCCACCCAGGTCTCGGCGATTGTGCAGCCAGCCGCTCAGCCGGACGTCGGTGCCGACGTCAGAGGCGCGGAGCTCGCCGCAGGTGTGGGACCTGTACCGATGCATTCTCGTTCATCCAGTCTTCGCGGTTCGGGGTGGATTCAGCCTCCCCAGGCTACCGCCCGCACCGGCACGGAATCATTGACATTGACATTTCAAGATCATCCGGGGCGCGACGGCGGGCGTCGGACCGCGCCCGGGCGGGCCCCGGACAGCATTCCTCGGTGGCATCCATGGAGCAGATCTTCTTAAATTGGGGCAATGCGCACCGCGGACGTCCTGGCCGCGACCGCGACCGGCCTGTGGCGCTGGGACAACGGAGCCGGGACCGTCACGCTCGATGCGGAGGCGGCCCGGCGTGGGGCGTGGATCCGCAGGGGGCGGGGAAGTCGATCTGGTTCGAGCTGTACGAGTCGGAGGCAGGGGACTGAACCGGGTCGTCGCGCTCGCGCCTTGCGCGTGGACGGTTCCGTCCTCAGGCGCCGGACGGGCTGGAACGCTCTCCGCGCAGTTCGCCGAGGATGCCGAAGGCCGCCGCGCAGGCCGGTACCGCGAGCAGCATGCCCAGCAGGCCCGCCACGCTGGCGCCCGCGGTGATCGCGATCATGATGGTGGCGGGGTGCATCTGGACCGTACGGCTCTGGATCATCGGCTGCAGCACATGGCCCTCCAGGACCTGTACGGCGAGCACGACCCCCAGCACCCACAGTGCGATCACGAGTCCCCGGTCGGCGAGCGCGACCAGGATCGCGACCGCACCGGAGAGGAACGCCCCGAGGTAAGGGATGTAGGCGCCGACGAAGACCAGCGCACCGAGCCCCACCGCGCCCGGCACCCGCAGGATCAGCAGTCCGGCCGTGATGCAGACGGCGTCGATCAGCGCGATGAACGTGGTGCCGCGCATGAAGCCCTGGACGGCTTCGAAGGCCCGCCGCCCCATGGCCTCGACCAGGTCCCCGGTACCGCGCGGGGCGACCGAGTGTGCGAGGGACACGGCCTTGTCGGAGTCGCGCAGGAAGAAAAAGGTCAGCAGGAGGGCGAGGACGCTGGTCGCGAGCAGCGAGCCGATCAGGCTGATCCCGGAGAGGATTCCGCCCGCGGCGCTCGCGCCGAACTTCTCGACGAGTTTGCGGGCATTGGCGACGAGGTCGTCCACATTGGTGTTCTTGCCGATCCCGAAGTGGTCGATGATCCACTGCCCGGCGTCCTTCAGCGACCGGACGATCTGGTCGCCGGTGTCGACGAGCGCGGTGACGACGATGTATCCGGCGCCGCCGACCACCGCGACGAGCAGGGCGCAGGTGAGCCCCGCGGCCAGCGAGCGGTTCATTCCGCGGGCGGTCAGCCGGCGGTGGACCGGGCCGAGCAGCGCCGTGCCGAGCAGCGCGAGCAGAACGGGGGTGACCGCGGTCTTGAAGATGATGCACAGCCAGACCGCGACCGCGGCAACCCCGGTGACGAGGAGAACGACACCGCACCAGGCGGCTGTGCGCCGCGCACCGTCGGGCAGGAGGGGTTTTGGGGTCTGCACCCTCCCACCCGATCACGGTGCAGGTGTGATGTCCACTCCGTCCGCGGGTGTCACATTCCGTGGACGGCGGGCACCGTACCGAGGCGACCGGCCTGGAAGTCCTCGAAGGCCTGCTTCAGTTCGGCCTGACTGTTCATCACGAACGGCCCGTAGTGCGCCATCGGCTCGCGGATCGGACGGCCGCCGAGCAGGACGACCTCAAGGTCCGGGGCGTTGCCGTCCTGCTTCTCGTCCGCGCGGACGGTCAGCGAGGAACCGGCGCCGAAGACTGCTGTCTGCCCCATGTGGACGGGGCGGCGCTCCGCACCGACGGTGCCGCGCCCGGCGAGCACGTACGCGAGTCCGTTGAAGTCCTCGCGCCACGGCAGGGTCACCTCGGCGCCGGGGCGGACGGTGGCGTGGATCATCGTGATCGGGGTGTGGGTGATGCCGGGGCCCTCGTGCCCGTCGAGCTCACCGGCGATGACGCGGAGCAGCGCGCCGCCGTCCGGGGAGGCGAGGAGCTGGACCTGGCCGCCGCGGATGTCCTGGTAGCGGGGGTCCATCATCTTGTCGGCCTTGGGCAGGTTCACCCAGAGCTGGAGGCCGTGGAAGAGACCGCCCGACATCACGAGGGACTCCGGCGGGGCCTCGATGTGGAGGAGGCCGGACCCTGCGGTCATCCACTGGGTGTCGCCGTTGCGGATGGTTCCGCCGCCGCCGTTGGAGTCCTGGTGGACGAAGGTTCCGTCGATCAGGTACGTGGGCCGTGGCGTCGCCCGAGGCGGCGACCTTGGGCAGGGTCAGTGGGTTTTCGACGGTCACTGCGGGCATGGGAGCCACCTCCGGGATTGTCCTGAGCCCAATTTAGTTGAATGGTGAACATCCCGCAAGGCGTCATTCATTCCCGCACCGCCCACGACAACGCGAAGGGGCCCGTACCGATCGGTACGGGCCCCTTCCGGAAGGCTCTGACGTCAGCCGTACATACGGCGCATCGCGAAGTCGACCATCTGCTCCACGGCCTTGGCGTCGAAGACCATGCGGTGCTCACCCTCCATGTCGAGGACGAAGCCGTAGCCGGTCGGCAGCAGGTCGATCACCTCGGCCCCGGTGATCACGAAGTACTTGGACTCCTTGCCCGCGTACAGCCGCAGCTCCTTGAGCGTGGTGAACATCGGGATCACCGGCTGCTGGGTGTTGTGCAGCGCGAGGAATCCGGGGTTGTCGCCGCGCGGGCAGTAGACCTTCGACGTCGCGAAGATCTGCTGGAAGTCCTCGGCGGACAGCGAGCCGGTGGTGAAGGCCCGTACCGCGTCCCCCAGGGACGGCGGCGAGGGCTCGGGATACAGCGGCTGCTCGCCGTAGCCGCCACCCATCTGCTGCTGTGCGCCCGGGTTCTGGTCGTAGCCGTACATACCGCAAAGAGTAATCGGCCACATCGGACCCTTGAGGGGTTGCGTCTTATTACTGACGGGTAGCATCATCGGAGAGGTCAGCTGATATGCGCACCGCCAGCTCGTCGCCCGCCCGGCCCACGCCCCTTCCCGGGGTGCTGCACGCCACTGCTATTGATTACGGAGCCTTCACATGGGGCACTACAAGTCGAATCTCCGCGACATCGAGTTCAACCTCTTCGAGGTGCTCGGGCGCGACAAGACGTACGGCACCGGCCCGTTCGCCGAGATGGACGTCGAGACGGCGAAGAGCATCCTCGACGAGGTCGCCCGCCTCGCGGAGAACGAGCTGGCCGCATCCTTCGCCGACGCCGACCGCAACCCGCCGGTCTTCGACCCGGAGACCAACACCGCGCCGGTCCCGGAGACCTTCAAGAAGTCGTACCAGGCGTTCATGGACTCCGAGTACTGGCGTCTGGGCCTGCCCGAGGAGATCGGCGGCACCACCTCCCCGCGCTCCCTGATCTGGTCCTACGCGGAGCTGCTGCTCGGCTCGAACCCGGCCGTCTGGATGTACTCCTCGGGCCCGGCGTTCGCCGGCATCCTCTTCGACGAGGGCAACGAGGCGCAGAAGAAGATCGCCGAGATCGCCGTCGAGAGGCAGTGGGGCTCGACGATGGTGCTGACCGAGCCGGACGCCGGTTCGGACGTCGGCGCGGGCCGCACGAAGGCCGTCGCGCAGGAGGACGGCTCCTGGCACATCGAGGGTGTGAAGCGCTTCATCACCTCGGGCGAGCACGACATGTCCGAGAACATCATCCACTACGTGCTGGCCCGCCCCGAGGGCGCAGGTCCGGGCACGAAGGGCCTCTCGCTCTTCATGGTCCCGAAGTTCCACTTCGACTGGACCACCGGCGAGCTGGGCGAGCGCAACGGCGTGTATGCGACGAACGTCGAGCACAAGATGGGCCTCAAGGCGTCCAACACCTGCGAGATGACGTTCGGCGACCAGCACCCCGCCAAGGGCTGGCTGATCGGTGACAAGCACGACGGCATCCGCCAGATGTTCCGCATCATCGAGTTCGCCCGCATGATGGTCGGCACGAAGGCCATCGCGACCCTGTCGACCGGCTACCTCAACGCGCTGGAGTACGCCAAGGAGCGCGTCCAGGGCACGGACCTGTCGCAGTTCATGGACAAGACCGCCCCCAAGGTCACCATCACGCACCACCCCGACGTGCGCCGCTCGCTCATGACGCAGAAGGCGTACGCGGAGGGCATGCGCTCCCTCGTGCTGTACACCGCCTCCGTCCAGGACGCGATCCAGGAGAAGGAGGCCGCGGGCGAGGACGCCAAGGCGCTGCACGGCCTCAACGACCTGCTGCTCCCGATCGTGAAGGGCTACGGCTCGGAGAAGTCGTACGAGCAGCTGGCGCAGTCGCTCCAGACGTTCGGCGGCTCCGGGTACCTCCAGGAGTACCCGATCGAGCAGTACATCCGTGACGCCAAGATCGACACGCTGTACGAGGGCACGACGGCGATCCAGGGCCAGGACTTCTTCTTCCGGAAGATCGTCCGCGACCAGGGCGCCTCGCTCAACGCACTGTCCGAGGAGATCAAGAAGTTCCTCGCGGGCGCCCAGGGCAACGAGGAGCTGTCCGGTGCGCTGGACTCGCTCGCCAAGGCGGCCGTGGACCTGGAGGCGATCGTCGGCACGATGATCACCGACCTCACGGCGACCGGCAAGGACGTCAAGAACATCTACAAGGTGGGCCTCAACACCACCCGCCTGCTGATGGCCTCCGGCGATGTCGTCGTCGGCTACCTGCTGCTCAAGGGCGCGGCCGTGGCGGCCGAGAAGCTGCCGGCCGCCTCCGCGAAGGATGTCGCCTTCTACCAGGGCAAGATCGCCGCCGCGAAGTTCTTCGCCGCGAACGTCCTGCCGGGCGTCTCCGCCGAGCGCGCGCTCGCCGAGTCCGTCGACAACTCGCTGATGGAGCTGGACGAGGCCGCGTTCTAAGCCTTCTCCGCCCCAGACGTCAACACGCACCGTCACCCGGACACGCTTTCGGGTGGCGGTGCTGTCGTATCAGCTGGGTAGGCTGACTGCAGGGCCCAGAATCCCGTCCATGGGAGGAACCATGACCGCCGAGGCACTGCCCAAGGCGTCGCAGCTGCGGCGCGACGATTCCAAGTGGCCGGTCCCGCCGCCGGACGGCTACACCGTGGACGACCTGTTCACGCTTCACGACCTCCCGCCGCACACAGAGCTGATCGACGGGAGTCTTGTTTTCGTGAGTCCGCAGCGGAAGTTCCACACGCTGGCGATGTATCTGTTGGAACAGGGGCTGCGCAGCCACGTTCCGGAAGATCTTCGCGTTCGCCGCGAAATGGCCGTCGTGCTCGGCAAACGCAACGCCCCGGAACCCGACCTCGTCGTGGTGACGGCCGAAGCGGACGGGGACCAGCGCCAGACCCGCTACCAGGCCGCCGATGTCCTGCTCGCCGTGGAGGTCGTCTCGCCCGATTCCGAGGCCAGGGACCGCGACACCAAGCCGCACAAGTACGCGGGGGCGGGCATCCCGAACTTCTGGCTCGTCGAGATGGCCGAGAACGACCGGCCCGTGGTCTGGACGTATCAGCTGGACCCGGTCAACAAGACATACGTCTCCACCGGCGTCCACCACGACCGGCTGAAGCTCTCCGCCCCGTACGACATCGACATCGACCTGACCGCCATCGACAAGCTGTAGTCCCGGTGGCCCCGGAACGGCGAGAAGCCCCCGCGACGCTCCCCGGACATTGAGCGGGCGCCGGCCGCGGGGCGACCGTGAAACCTCTCGGTCCTGCCTCGTTACAGTGAAGAACATGAGTTCCTCCCTCCGCTTCGACCGCGGTCACACCGACGATCTGATGGCCTTCCTGATGGCCTCCCCTTCCCCCTACCACGCCGTGGCCACCGCGGCCGAGCGGCTGGAGAAGGCCGGGTTCCGACAGGTCGAGGAGACCGCGGCCTGGGACGGCACCAGCGGGGGGAAGTACGTCCTGCGCGGCGGTGCGATCGTGGCCTGGTACGTGCCGGAGGGCGCCGCGGCGCACACTCCGTACCGGATCGTCGGAGCGCACACCGACTCGCCGAATCTGCGGGTCAAGCCGCTGCCCGACACCGGGGCGTACGGCTGGCGGCAGATCGCCGTGGAGATCTACGGCGGGACGCTCCTCAACACCTGGCTCGACCGGGACCTCGGTCTCGCCGGCCGGATCTCGCTGCGCGACGGCACGCACCGGCTGGTGAACATCGACCGGCCGCTCCTGCGCGTACCGCAGCTGGCCGTACACCTGGACCGTTCCGCCAACCCCGACGGCCTGAAGCTCGACCGGCAGAAGCACATGCAGCCGATCTGGGGTCTCGGGGACGTCGAGGAGGGCGACCTGATCCGCTTCGTCGCCGAGGAGGCGGGCGTCGACGCCGAGGACGTGACCGGCTGGGACCTGATGCCGCACCCCGTCGAGCCGCCCGCCTACCTGGGCCGGGACCGTGAGCTGCTGGCCGGGCCCAGGATGGACAACCTGCTCTCCGTGCACTCCGCGACCGCCGCGCTCGCCGCCGTCGCCGGGCAGCCGGACACCGAACTTCCGTACATCCCGGTCATGGCCGCCTTCGACCACGAGGAGAACGGCTCGCAGTCCGACACCGGCGCCGACGGACCGCTGCTCGGCACGGTCCTGGAACGCTCGGTGTTCGCCCGTGGCGGTACGTACGAGGACCGGGCCCGCGCCTTCGCCGGGACCGTCTGTCTCTCCTCGGACACCGGTCACGCGATCCACCCCAACTACGCCGAGCGCCACGACCCGACCCACCACCCGGTGGTCAACGGCGGACCGATCCTCAAGGTCAACGTCAATATGCGCTACGCGACCGACGGCAGCGGCCGGGCCGTGTTCGCGGCGGCGTGCCAGAAGGCGGACGTGCCGTGGCAGACGTTCGTCTCCAACAACTCGATGCCGTGCGGCACCACGATCGGCCCGATCACCGCCGCCCGGCACGGCATTCAGACCGTGGACATCGGCGTCGCGATCCTGTCGATGCACAGCGCCCGTGAACTGTGCGGCGCGGACGATCCGTATCTGCTGGCCAACGCGATGACGGCGTTCCTGGCGGGCTGAGACCGACCGCAGCCCCGGGCATGGTCGTTGCCGGGCCGGGTACGCGATCCGTACACCGGCCCGGAACCGCCGGGCCGTCGAGGAGGCGGGATCCATGGGCCTCGGAGGATGCATCATCCTCATCGGCGCCGGGGCGATACCGGCCTTCGCCACCGACTGGAAGATGGACACCGTCAACGTCGACCTGGTCGGCTGGATCATGATGATCGTCGGCATCATCGGGGTCTTCGTCCACGCGAGCATCGCGCGGCGCCGCCGGATGGTCGTGCCGCCCCGCACGACTGTCGTGTCCGAGGACGAGCGCCGCCACCCCTGACCCACGGCGCCGGTCAGGTCGCGCCCCGCCGACCGGGGCGACCCGTCGTCGGCCCCTCGGAGCCCCCGATATTCTGGGACTTGTCCCGGGCCCCACCTCGGGCGTATCCCGCCCGGAAGGGGAGAAACTCGTGGAGTTCCGGTTGCTCGGCACCGTCTCCGTCGACACACTCACCGGGCCGCTGCCACTCGGCCCCGCCAAACGCCGCAGCCTGCTCGCCGCGCTCCTGCTGTCCGCCAACACACCGGTCTCCATCGCCCGGCTGACGGACTGCCTGTGGGACGACACACCGCCGCTGCACGCCCGTGGCGTCATCCAGGGGCATGTGTCCCGGCTGCGCGCCCTCCTGGTGGGCGCGGACGCGGAGGCGTACGGGGTGGAGCTGGTCACCCTCGGCGACGCGTATCTGCTGCGGGTGCCGGAAACCCTGCTGGACTCCCAGCGGTTCGAGGAACTGCTGATGCTGGCGCGGGAGCAGCGCAGCCCCGTCGACTCCGTACTGATGCTCAAGGATGCCCTGTCGCTGTGGGAGGGACCGGCGCTCAACGGCGCGTTCGCTGGTCCGCCGCTCCAGGCGGCCGCGCACTCGCTGGAGGAGTCACGGCTGGCGACGGTCGAGCAACTGGCGCTCGCCTATGCGACGTTGGGGGAGCACAACCGGGCCGCGTCGGTGCTACGGGCGGAAGCGGTTGCGCATCCGATGCGGGAGTCGCTGGCGGCGGCCTTGATGACGGCGCTGTACCGGGCGGGACGTCAGTCGGAGGCACTGGACTGGTTCCACCGCACGAGGCGGCTTCTCGCCGATGAGCTGGGGGTCGACCCGGGGCACGAGCTCGCCGATGCGTACGCGCTGATCCTGCGCGGCGACCCCGGGCCGGACGCCGCGCGGGACACCGCACCGGACGCCCGAAGGAACACGGCCGACGGCCCGGCAGCGCCGATGCGCGGTCCGGGTCGGCCACGCAACGGCTCCGGCAGTGGCACGGGCATCGAGAGAGGCCACGGCGGCGGGAGCGGTCACGGCAACGGCACGGGCATCGCCAACAGCAACGGGGCTTTGTCCGTGGCCCGTCCGGTGGCCGAGCGTCGGGTCGGGCCGGACACGGAGACCGAACCGGCCGACCACCCGGGCAGCTCCACCAGCGGTACACGGGACAGGGCGGAAGCCGAACCGGCCGACCACCCGGGCGGCTCCACCAGCGGTACGGGGGACAGGGCGGGAGCCGGTAGGCACTTGGCCCCCGGCCTGCCGTCTCCCCGTTTCCTCCCCCCGCCGCCGCCCCTCGTCGGCGAGCCGCACCCCACCGATCTGCTGCCCCGCGCACCCCGCGGCTTCCACGGGCGGGGCGCCGAACTGGCCGCGCTCACCCGGGCCGCGGCCGGCGAGGCGCCCGTCTGTCTGGTCACCGGGCCGGCCGGCGTGGGAAAGACCGCGCTGGCCCTCCAGTGGGCGCACCGCAACCCCGCCGCCTCCCCGGACGGACGGCTCTTCGCCGATCTGCGCGGATTCAGTGACACCGGTGAGCCCGCGCTCATCGAAGTTCTGCGTGAGTTCCTGCTGGCGCTCGGCGTCGCGCCGCGCCGCGTCCCCGAGTCGGTCCCCGCCGCGGCGGCGCTCTTCCGTTCCCTGACCGACCGGCGCCGGCTGCTCGTCGTCCTCGACAACGCCCGCGACTCCGCCACGGTCAGGCCACTGCTGCCGGGCGGCATCGACTGCGTCACGCTGGTCACCAGCCGGCACCGGCTGGAAGGCCTCATCGCCTCGGACGCGGCCCGTCCCGTCCCGCTCGACATACTCGAACCGCAGGACAGCACGGCCCTGCTGGCCGGTGTCCTCGGCGAGGACCGGGTCCTCGCCGAACCGGTGGCGGCCCGCCGGCTCGCCGGGCTCTGCGGAGGCCTGCCGCTCGCCCTGCGTGTCACCGCGGCCCGGCTGGCGGGGCGTCCGCAGTGGACGCTGGCAGGACTGGCCGACGAACTGGCCGACGAGCGGAGTCGGCTGACGTACCTCGACGTGGACGACACCGGTGTCTCGGCCGCGCTGCGGCTGACCGTGCAGCAGTTGCCGCCGGACGCCATCCACCAGTTCGCCCGGCTCGGCCACCACCCCGGCGGCCACTTCGACCCGTACACGGCCGCCGCACTCGCCGGCACGGACCCGGTGGTCGCGGCAGCGGCGCTGGAACGGCTCGCCACCGCCCACCTCGTCACCGAGACGACGCCCGGGCGCTGGGTGCTGCACGATCTGGTACGCCTCTACGCCCGCGGTCTGGACCCCGCGTCCGGGTCCGAGGCCCTCGTCGGTGTCCTCGACCACTACATCGCCACCGCGCTCGCCGCCGCCGACACGGCCGAACCCGGCGGTGAGCCCTGTTTCGTCCTGCCGGACGACTACCACCGCCCCACCGCGACAAGGGACTTCACCGACCGGGCGGCGGCGATGCACTGGCTGGCCACCGAACGCGACGACCTGGCCCTGGCCGCCGTCGCGGCCAGGGCCGCCGGGCTCGACGACCGGGCCTGGCGGATCATCCTGCTCCAGTGGCCGCAGGTGGTCTGGCGGGTACGGGACAGCTGGGCCCCGCTGCTGGAACTGGCGCTGGACTCCGCCCGCACCGAGAACGATCCGTACGCCGAGTCGCGGGTGATCAATCTGCTGGGCTGGGTGCTGACCGCGGAGGGCAGGACCGCCGAGGCCGTCACCCTGCTGGAACGCTCGCCCGGCCTCGCCCGGCAGGCCGGTGACCGGCTCGGCGAGGCGACCGCGCTGATCAACCTGGCCGTCGTGCAGGCCGAGGAGGGCGCGCTCGACATGGCGCTGGAGGGCTGCGGCCAGGCCGTGGGCCTGGCCCGTGAAGAACGCGACGCACACACCGAGATGCTCGCGCTGCAGCACCTCGCCCGGATGCAGCTCGCCGCGAACCGGCCGCAGGACGCCCTCGTCTCCGCCCGGACGGCGCTCGACCTCGGGCCCGAGCACGAGGAGGCCGCACGCCGGGTGCTGCTGCTGACCACCAGCGGCGAGGCCCGTCTGGCGCTCGGCGAGGAGAGCGAAGGCGTCCGGCTGCTGGACCGGGCGGCCGAGGAGGCGGAGCGCACCGGTTACGACGAGGGAGCGGTACGGGCCCTCGAAGCGTTGTTGCGGGTGACGGCACAGTCGGAGTACCGCAAACGGTACGAACAGGCGGTCCGGCGGCTCGCCGAAGACGGGTGAGCCGCGCCCCCGCGCAGCGACGTGAGGGGGAGGGACGGGGCGTCAGCGGGACGTTAGCGGGACGGCAGCAGAACATGAGCGGCGGACCCCAGACTCATACATGTCAGCAGGTCAGAGGCGCTCGCCACATGACCCGGCGTTCACCTCACCGTCACATTCGGGGGAATTTCCATGAGTACGCTCCGCAACCGCACCACCATCCTTGCCGCCGCGACCACCGCCGTGCTCGCCCTGGCCCTCACCGCCTGCGGTGGCGACGATTCCGGCACGAAGTCCGCCGGCCCGGCGAGCGACGCCGCAGCGGCTGCCGCCTCGACGGACGCCACCGACGCGAAGACCACGGGCACCGCGAAGACCGGCGGTGCCGGGCAGAACACCGGAGCCACGAAGACGGGCACCTCGAAGACCGGCACCTCGAAGACTGGCACGTCCAACGGCAGCGCCAAGACGGGCGGCGACACCAGCGACAGCTACGCCTACAAGCACCCGTGCAAGAGCGCGGACCTGTCGGTGCGCGTGTACCCCCGCCAGGGCTCGGCCACCCAGCAGGTGATCGAGGTCAACAACGTCGGCGCGAACTCCTGCGGCCTGAGCTACTTCCCGCGGGTCAGCCTGGGCGCCGCGAAGGCCTCGGACCACAGCTCCGACATCCAGCCGACCGTTCCCGGCGGCCTGGGCGGCGCACCCGCGTACCCGGTCAAGCCCAAGACGGCCGCCATCGCCGTGATCGACCTCAACCCGAGCGGTGCGAACGGCCTGACCTGGATCGACGAGATGAACGTGCTCGCCGACGGCGACCACATGCCCAACGCGGAGACGCAGAACTTCGAGCTCGGCCCCGATGTGAAGGTGCGCGACCCGAAGCTCGGCCTGTACCGGAGCACGGTCGCCGAAGCGGTGAGCTCCATGAAGCAGGCGGGCACCTCCTGACCCGCTGAGCCGGGCCGTACGACGAGCCCCGCGGGACGCGGCCCCTACCCCGCCGCACGCACCTCACCCGGCGCAGAAGACCCTCCGTGTCCGGAGCTCCGGGCGCCGTCAGGCCTGCTCGTCCATCCCTGCCAGCACCAGCGGCAGCCGGGGCGTTCCTTCCGCGGTCACGCGGACGGGGACGCCCCAGTCCTGCTGGTGGACATGGCAGGCCGGGTACTCGTTCTCCGGGTCGTCGTCGCAGGACGCCGCCATCGCGGACACATGCAGGACGCCCTCGGTGACGCCATCGGCCAGGACCAGGTCGCGGAACAGATCGGTACCGGGACCGGAGCCCTCCGCCAGCAGCTCGGGCGGGGTCGCCGAGACCAGCAGCCGGGTCGAGGGACCGTACTGGGTGTCCAGCTTCTGCCCGGCGGGGGCCTGGAAGACCACATCGAGCCGGAGCGTGCCAGGGGTGATCTCGGTGGCCGCGCGCTGCGTGTGGTGTGCCTGGCCGGCGACGCGTACGGCCTCCTCCGGGAGCCGCAGCCGGGTCAGCCGGTGCCGGGCGGACTCGACGACGACGAGATCGCCTTCGACCAGCACGGCGTCGCTGGGCTCGCGCAGATCCGTGGCCAGGGTGGTGACCTCACCGCTCGCGGGGTCGTAGCGCCGCAGCGCGTGGTTGTACGTGTCGCACACGGCGACGGACCCGTCGGGCAGCGCGGTCACGCCCAGCGGATGCTGGAACAGGGCCTGATCCGCGGCACCGTCGCGGTGTCCGAAGTCGAAGAGGCCGGTGCCGACGGCCGTACGGACGGCAAAGCCAGTGCCGTCGCGCTCGACGTACCGCAGGGCGGACGTCTCCGAGTCGGCGACCCACAGCCGCTCCCCGTCGGCCGACGTGGCGAGCCCCGACGGCTGGGCGAACCAGGCCTCGTCCGCCGGCCCGTCGACCAGGCCCTCGTTGGTCGTGCCCGCCGCGACCTGCACGGTCTCCGTCGCGGGATCGTACGTCCACAGCTGGTGCACGCCCGCCATGGCGATCCACAGCCGGTCCGCGAACCAGGCGACGTCCCAGGGAGAGGAGAGGTCGACCTCGCGGGCCGGGCCGGTCGTCGGCGAACCCTGCCACCACTGGCGGCCGGTACCGGCGAGGGTCGTCGTCAACCCGGTGGTGAGGTCGAGGGCGCGGATGGCGTGGTTGACGGTGTCGGCGACCGCGATCCGGCCGTCGGGCAGCACGGCCAGCCCCTGCGGCTCGGAGAACCGGACCCCCTCGGGCCCGCCGTCGGCGATCCCCCTGTCCCCCGTACCGATGTGACGGCGAACCGTTTCACCGTCACGTTCGATCTCGACCAGGCGGTGGCGGGTGGTGTCGGAGACGAGGAACCCGCCGTCGGGCAGGAGCAGGGCCTTGCCCGGGAAGCGCAGATGCGTGGCGACCGGCTCGGGCGCGACGTAGGGGCCGTCGCCGCGGCGCAGCGTGCCCTTCGCGCCGTGCTCGGCCTCCAGCTCCTCGACCAGCTTCGCGATGGCGTGCGCATGGCCCTCGCCCGCGTGCTGGGCGACGACATAGCCCTCGGGGTCGATGACGACGAGCGTGGGCCAGGCCCGTACGGCGTACTGCTTCCACGTCGCCAGTTCCGGGTCGTCGAGGACCGGGTGGTGGACCTCGTACCGCTCGACGGCGTCGACGACGGCCTGGTGCTCGGCCTCGTGGACGAACTTCGGCGAGTGCACACCGATGATCACGACGGTGTCGCGGTGCTTCTCCTCCAGCTCGCGCAGCTCATCGAGGACATGCAGACAGTTCACACAGCAGAACGTCCAAAAATCCAGAATGACAATGCGTCCTCGCAGGTCAGCGAGGGTGTACTGCTGGTCGCCCGTATTGAGCCAGCCGCCCCTGCCGACCAGCTCGGGGGCCCTGACGCGCGCACGTGTTGCCATGTGAACAGTCAACATCACCGTGGCGTCCACGCATTCCGCAGGTACCTCGGGGAACCTGTGAGCCATGAAATTCCTGGTGCGTGAACGGCTCTTCGCCGTCGGTGACGACTACTGGATCGAGGACGCGGACGGACGCAAGGTGTTCCTCGTCGACGGCAAGGCCATGCGGGTGCGGGACACCTTCGAGCTGAAGGACGCGCAGGGCCGGATCCTGGTCGAGATCCGGCAGAAGCTGCTCAGCCTGCGCGACACGATGCTCATCGAGCGGGACGGCGAGCAGCTCGCCAGGATCAAGCGCAAGCGGCTGTCGCTGCTGCGCAACCACTACCGGGTCACGCTGGTCGACGGCACCGAACTCGACGTCAGCGGCAAGATCCTGGACCGCGAGTTCGCCATCGACTACGACGGGGAACTGCTGGCCCAGATCTCACGGCGGTGGCTGACCGTCCGGGACACGTACGGGATCGATGTCGTACGGGAGGACGCCGACGCGGCACTGCTCGTCGCCGTATCGGTGTGCGTCATCGTGCTCGCGGACAAGGAGCACGAGGGCTGACCTCGGCGCGTTTCACGTGAAACGTCTACTTGCCCGTCTCCGGCCGGGCCAGCCCCAGGCGGCGGTCCTTGAGCGCCGGGAACTGCTCGCGCGTGGCGGCAACCTTCGACGGGTCGAACTCCACGGTGAGCACCTCCTCGTCCGCGCCCGCCTCGGCAAGCACCTCGCCCCAGGGGTCGACGACGATGCTGTGTCCGGCCTGCTGGATTCCGGCATGGGTGCCCGCGGTGCCGACGGCCAGGACGTACGACTGGTTCTCGACGGCGCGGGCCCGGGCCAGGAGCGTCCAGTGGGCGCGACGGCGCTCCGGCCAGCCCGCCGCGACGATCAGCGTCTCGGCGCCCGCGTCGACCAGGCCGCGGAACATTTCCGGGAAGCGCAGGTCGTAGCAGGTGGCGAGGCCAAGGGTGGTCTGCGGCAGGGCAACCGTGACCAGCTCCTCGCCGGCGCCCATCATGACCGCCTCGCCCTTGTCGAAGCCGAAGCGGTGGATCTTGCGGTACGCGGCGGCCCGCTCGCCCTCGGGTGTGAAGGCGAGCGTGGTGTTGTAGAGGGTGCCGTCGGCCGCGCGCTCGACGAAGGAGCCCGCGTGCAGCCAGACCCCGGCGTCGGCAGCGGCCTTCGCCATGATGTCGTGGGTGGGCCCCTGGAGCGGCTCGGCCTCGTCCGCGAAGGCGGTGTACGCGAACGCGCCGACCGGCCAGAGTTCAGGAAGAACCACCAGATCCGCACCGCGCTGGGCCGCGATCAGCGAAGCCGCGCGTTGCCTACGGGAATTGACGGATTCGTCCGGGTCTACTGCGATCTGGATGAGGGAGGCGCGCACACTACCACCGTCCTGGCATTCGAGCCGTCAACACGGGCCTACGATCGTCACACGAAAGCACTGCCGGGGTGCCTGCTCGCAGCGTAACTTAGCGATCGAACCTCCCACGCAGCCCGCCGCCCGCGCCCAGCACTCCAGCCCATGCACCGCAGAACCGCACGAGGGGTCCCGTGACCGTCCATCCCAGCCTCCAGACCTACGCCGATGCCTGGACCCATTCCATCGAGTCGATAGCCGAGCTGGTGAAGCCGCTCGCCGAGGGAGAGTGGAACCGCCGTACGCCGTGCCCCGCCTGGTCGGTGCGTGACATCGTCTCGCACGTCATCGGCATGGAGTGCGAGCAGCTCGGCGACCCGCGTCCGATCCACACGCTGCCGCGCGATCTCTACCATGTACAGAACGACTTCGCTCGCTACATGGAGATGCAGGTCGATGTGCGGCGCCACCACACCGCGCCGGAGATGACCTCCGAGCTGGAGTACACGATCATTCGCCGCGCACGTCAGCTGCGCAACGAGACACGTGACCCCGAGACCATGGTCCGGGCGCCGCTCGGCGCCGAGCAGACCCTCGAACTGGCACTGCGGATGCGGGCCTTCGACGTCTGGGTGCATGAGCAGGATCTGCGGGCGACGCTGGGGAAGCCCGGCAATCTGGACTCCCCCGGCGCTTCTGTCGTCCGGGACACCCTGCTCGCCGCGCTGCCGAAGGTGGTCGCCAAGGACGCGGGCGCACCGGCCAATTCGGCGGTCGTGATCGATGTGCACGGGCCGATGGAGTTCCTGCGCACGGTCAGGGTCGATGCGGAGGGCCGCGGTTCGGTGGACGGTTCGCCGTCGCTCGGGCCCGCGGTGACGCTGGCGATGGACTGGGAGACGTACTCCCGCCTCGCCTGCGGGCGGGTACGGGCGGGTGCGGTCGCGGACCGGATCAAGGTCGAGGGCGACCAGGATCTGGCGGAGGCGATCCTGCAGAACTTCGCCGTGACGCCATAGCGCCACGGCGCCGCCCCACCGTGGTCGGCGGCGCCCGTCGTGCGAGGACGGGCGCGCCGCCGATCAGGTGCGACAGGCGCGTTACACGGGTACGTGCACGGCTTCCACGCGGCTGATCACATGGTGCTCCCGCTCGCGGTGCGTGGCCCGGGAGTGCAGCCGCAGAATCTGTACGACGCCGAGCGCCTCCAGCACGAAGACCGAGGCGAACGCGATCCGGTAGTTGTCGCCGGTCGCGTCCAGCAGCACGCCGACGGCGAACAGCGTGGTCATCGAAGCGATGAAGCCGCCCATGTTCACGATGCCCGAGGCGGTGCCCTGACGCTCCGGCGGGTTGGCGGGCCGTGCGAAGTCGAAGCCGATCATCGAGGCGGGACCACACACGCCGAGCACCACGCACAGGACGATCAGCAGCCACATCGGCGCACGGTCGCCCGGGTAGAAGATGGTCGACGCCCAGAGCAGGGCCGTCACGGTGACCGTCCCGAGGGCCAGCGGGGCGCGGGCCTCATGGTGGCGGGCGATGATCTGCCCGTAGACCAGCCCGAACGCCATGTTGGAGAGCACCACCAGGGTGAGCAGCTCACCGGCGGTGGACCGGCTCAGCCCCTGTGCCTCCACCAGGAACGGCAGCCCCCACAGCAGCAGGAACACCATGGCCGGGAACTGCGTGGTGAAGTGCACCCACATCCCGAGCCGGGTGCCGGGCTCCCGCCAGGAGGCGGCGATCTGCTTGCGTACGTAGGCGGCGCCCGCGTGCTCGACGGGCGGCGGCTCGTGGCCCTCGGGGTGGTCCTTCAGGAACAGCAGGAGAGGCACGAGGACGAGAACCCCGGCGGCGGAAGTGCCCACGAAGGTGGTGGTCCAGCCGAATCCGTGCAGGGCCCTCGCGATGAAGAGCGTCGAGACGAGGTTGCCCGCCATCCCGAAGAGCGCGGCGACCTGCCCGATCAGCGGACCGCGCCGGGCCGGGAACCAGCGGGCACCGAGCCGCAGCACGCTGATGAAGGTCATCGCGTCGCCGCAGCCGAGCAGCGCCCTGGACGCCAGCGCCATGCCGTACGAGGGGGAGAGCGCGAAGCCGAGCTGCCCCAGGGTGAACAGAACGGCCCCGAGGGTGAGGACCTTCTTGGTGCCGAGCCGGTCGACCATCAGGCCGACGGGTATCTGCATGCCCGCGTAGACGAGCAGCTGAAGGATGGAGAACGTGGAGAGTGCGGAGGCGTTGACGTGGAACCGGTCGGCGGCGTCCAGTCCGGCAACACCCAGGCTGGTGCGGAAGATGATGGCGACGAAGTAGACGGCGACGCCGATGCCCCAGACCCACGCGGCACGCCGGCCGCCGGGTGGATCTCCGGGCAGGGACAGGGTGGGAGCGGCAGCAGAACTCACCGGTCCTCACCCCTGACCAGCACCTTGACCCGGCTGACATGACGCCGCACGACTTGTGCGGCACCGTCCGCGTCACCGGACCTGATCGCTTCCAGCAGCTCACCGTGCTCGGTGATGTTGTCGGCGATCCTGCCCGGGTGCGCCTCCATCACGGCGACGCCCATCCGCAACTGCCGGTCGCGCAGCTGGTCGTAGAGGCGCGAGAGAATGTCGTTGCCCGCGTTGCGCACGATCTCCGCGTGGAAGCAGCGGTCCTTCACGGACACGGCGGCCAGGTCCCCGGCCTCGGCCAACTGCCGCTGCTCCTGAAGAAGTTTCTCGAGCCGTCCGATCAACTGCGCCGAGGCGGGAACGGCCTTGCGGGCCGCGAACTCCTCGACGAGCAGCCGGGTCTCCACCACATCCGCGATCTCCTGCGCGGAGACGGCGAGAACGAGAGCGCCCTTCTTCGGATACAGCTTGATCAGCCCCTCGACCTCCAGCCGCAGCAGCGCCTCACGCACGGGCGTACGGGAGACACCGACGGCCGTCGCGAGATCACCTTCGGTGAGGAGCGTGCCGCCTTCGTAGCGGCGGTCCAGGACCGCCTCCTTGATATGGGCGTAGACGCGCTCGGCGGCGGGGGGCTGCTTGACGGAAGACTTCACGGTCGACTGCGCGGCGGACTTCGCAGGGGACTTCACAGCTGGGGGTGCGGCAGGCATGTACACAGCATAGATACAACATGCGTGCATGATGAGACCCGTCCGGGATCCGGACAGGTTCAGGATGGGCGCCACCCCACGGCCCGAACCACCCTTACCTCCGAAATTGCCTCAGGAATCAGCACATCCTTCCCCCGGCCCCATGAGTCTCACCACCGAGCGGCACCCTCATGTGGCCGCATTCCAGGGGCATTTGGAGCGTTCAAGTTGAAAATCGGCATTAAGGGCATAAACCGCGTTTCCGCCACTGCCACCGTGGCCCTCACCGCGGGTGCCGTCATCGCGGGCAGCGTGTTCGCCTCCACGGCACAGGCCGCGACGCCGCCCACTCCCACGATCACCGCCAAGGGCGGTTACGTGATGAACAACGGCACCGCGAAGACCCTGTACGCCAAGGCCGCGGACACCCGTCGCTCCACCGGATCCACCACCAAGATCATGACCGCCAAGGTCGTCCTGTCGCAGAAGAACCTCAACCTGGATTCCAAGGTCACGATCCAGAAGGCGTACAGCGACTACATCGTCTCCAAGGGCGCCTCGTCGGCCCGCCTGATCGTGGGCGACAAGGTCACCGTCCGCCAGCTGCTGTACGGCCTGATGCTGCCGTCCGGCTGCGACGCCGCGTACGCGCTGGCCGACAAGTTCGGCTCCGGCACCACCCGCGCGGCCCGCGTGAAGTCGTTCATCGGGAAGATGAACGCCCAGGCCAAGTCCCTCGGCCTGAAGAACACCCACTTCGACTCGTTCGACGGCATAGGGAACGGCTCGAACTACTCGACGCCGCGCGACCTGACGAAGATCGCCAGCAGCGCGATGAAGAGCTCCACGTTCCGCACGGTCGTGAAGACCAAGTCGACCAAGCAGAAGGTCACCACGAAGAGCGGTGGCTATCGCTACATGTCGTGGTCCAACACCAACGCGATGCTCAGCAGCTACAGCGGCGGCATCGGCGTGAAGACCGGTTCCGGCCCGACGGCCAAGTACTGCCTGGTCTTCGCCGCGACCCGTAACGGCAAGACGGTCATCGGCACGGTGCTCGCCTCGACGTCGGCGGCCAACCGTTCCGCGGACATGAAGAAGATCATGGACTACTCCTTCAAGAAGTAGCCCACTCGATCCACAGCACCACACGCAAAGAGGGGGCCCGCACCAAGCGGGCCCCCTCTCGCCGTACCGGAGAATGCTCAGTCGAGACAGAACTCGTTGCCCTCGACGTCCTGCATGTTGATGCACGACTCGTTCTCCTCGTCGGCATACAGCACCTTCGTGCACACCGCGCCGAGCGCCACCAGCCGATCGCGTTCGGCCTCGAGCACGGCCAGCCGCTCCGCACCCACGAGCCCGGTGCCGGCCCGGACGTCGACGTGCACCCGGTTCTTGGCGACCTTGCCTTCGGGAACGCGCTGGAAGTACATGCGCGGGCCCTCACCCGTGGGATCGGAGCACGCGAACCACGCACCCCGCTCCTCGGGCGGCAGCGAGTCGTTGTAGGCGTCCCAGGTGTCGAACCCCTCCGGCGGGGGCGGTGCGACGTACCCCAGCACCTCGCACCAGAAACGGGCGACGCGCTCGGGATCCGCGCAGTCGAAAGTGATCTGGATCTTCTTGACCGATGCCATCCGGTCACCCTAACAGCGGGCCTCCGCCAGCCAGTTCCCCTTTTTTGAGCCCGAGATTCTGAGCGACCTTCCAGTCGCTGACGGCACCTCAACGCTCTATCGAGGGAGCAACCGGTGTCGTCGTCAACAAGGAGGAGTCATGAGCGATATGGGCGGCCACGGGTGGTGGTTGGTCTTCACGACGGTGCCCGTCGCGGGCACCATCGTGGGAGCGGTCGCGTACTGGCTGCCAGAACGTGTTCGCCGTGTCGGCCGGGGTGCGAGTGCGCGGGCCGGTGGGACGTCCGCGCACCCGGGGCGCCGGCGTCTCCCCGCTCAGCGAAGACCGCGCTTCTCGCGTTCGGCTGAGGTTCTGGGGCGATCCTGACCTCAAGTCCGCTTGAGATCCCAGAGTGATCTGCATGAACACCGAAACCGCAGACATCAAAGCCATCGAACAGGTCGTCGCCACTGTCGAGCGCGCTCAGCGCGCCAAGGACGTCGAGGGCTTCCTCACACTCTTCCACCCCGACGCCCTCTGGACGACCGGCCACGGCAAGGTCCTGATCGGCTTCGACGCGATCGCCGAGTTCACCCGCACCGTGCTGCCTGCGGCCAACTGGGAGGAGAGATCACCTACGAGGCAGTGCACACGCAATTCCTGCGGCCCGACGTGGCGGCCGTCAAGGTTCGGCAGGTCTACCACTCACCGGAGGGCAAAACGGAAGGCGCTCCGCTCTACGTCATGACGAAGCAGGATGACGGAAGGTGGCTGCTGCACGCCTGCCAGAACACGGCAGTGTGGGTCGAATAGACATCTCGAAGTCACGGACGGCGGCGGCGCGGGGGAAATCGCAGGCGACCTCCTCGCCCTCGCCGTTCCACCGCCGCGCCTACGGTTGCCGGCGCAGGCCCGCCGTGAAGCTGTCCCACGCGGTGGGAGCGAGGACGAGGAGCGGGCCGTCGGGGCGCTTGGAGTCGCGGACGGCGACGGTGCGGGGTATGTTGCGCGCGACCTCGACGCACTCGCCGTTCGGCTCGCTGTAACTGGACTTCCTGAAGCGGAACTCGGTCACTCGTTCATCCCCTTGGCAATGCTCTCCATGACCCGCAGCGAGTCGTACGGTGAGAGGCTCGTGGCGCAGGTGCGCGCGAACAACTCAGTGTAGGCGGCGCTCTCTTCGGCCCCTTCGACCCAGTTGGTGGAGCGCAGTCCGTCCATGTGCACCACATCCAGAGCACCGGACTCGACGAACGACAGGATGTTGAAGGGCCCTCCACCGCACAAGTGCACCCCCGCCCTGAACGGGAGTACCTGCACGTCGACATTGGGCATCTCGGCCAGTGAACACAGATGCTCAAGTTGTTGCCTCATGACCTGCGGGCCGCCGATCATCTGTCGCAGTGCCGCCTCCCAGATCACCGCGTGAACTCGTAGAGGGTTGTCGCCATACAGGCGCCGCTGGCGGCGTACTCGCACGTCGACCAGACGCTCGACCTCGTCGATCCGGTCAGGCGAGACGGCTGCGACGGAGAGGGCCCTCATGTACTCGGGCGTCTGAAACAAGCCTGGGATCAGAGCGAGTTGCCACGTACGCAACCTGAGAGCCACATCCTCCATGGCGATGTACTCGCGCAGACTCCCTTGCGTCAACGAGGTGGCCCACCAGCCCTTTGCCCTCCGCCGTTCCCGGTCCAGCTTGGCCAGCCGAAGCAGAGCGTCCACCGTGTCCGGACTGTCAACTCCGTACGCCGCGCACAGCGCCACGACGTCCGGGTCCCGGAACGGAACCCAGCCATGTTCCATCTTGGCGATCTTGGCCGCCTGAGCACTGAGTGCCTGCGCGGCTTGCGTCTGGTTCAGTCCGGCGGCTTCTCTGAAGCTCAGCAGCTGACTGCCCAACTGACGTGCAAGGACCGTGGACACACGGTTCCCCATGTCTGCGCGCGGCTTCGGCACAGCTCGACACCTCCTGTTGTCGGAGACAGTCTCCAACCGGCAGGCGGCACCTCACAATCACCCTGACGGGGAAAATTATCTCCGAGATGTTGTGTGGCATAGCTCGAATCGCTACGTTCGGCGCACAACCGCTCGCACAGCGGAGCCGAAACCGGCGGAAGTGCACCGCCCTGCCCCGCGCCAAAACCGGCGCCCCGCAGGCGCGGCATCGCCACCGCCCCCTCACCGAGAGGTACGCGACCATGACCTCAGCCCAGGAGAAGCCCCCCGCCCCCGAACCCGTCCTCCGCGAGGACCGGCTCGACTTCGCCCCCACCGCCCGCAGCGTCTCCTTCGCCCGGCGCCGCACCGCGCGGCTCGTTCGGGAGTGGGGGTATCCGGGCCTGGTCGGCGACGCTGCCTTGCTGGTCAGTGAGTTGGCGACCAACGCGTTACTGCACGGCGCCATCCGGGGGCGGCTCTTCCGCGTCCACCTCACGCTCAGCGCGGCCATGCTGCGTATCGCGGTCAGTGACCCGCGCGGCGAGCGGCTGCCCGGTCTGCGCGCGGCCGGGGACGACGAGTGCTACGGGCGGGGGCTCGTCATCGTCGCGGGGATCGCGGACCACTGGGGCGTCGAGCCGCGCAACGTCGGGAAGACCGTGTTCGCCGAACTCGCCCTGCAGCGGAAGCCGGACATGCCGATGGGCCCGCGCGAAGCCGTTCGCGCGGGCCCATCTCGTACAGCTACGCCCAGGTGATCAGGCGCTTCGGCTGTTCCAGGATCGCGGCGACGTCCGCCAGGACCTTGGAGCCGAGCTCGCCGTCGACCAGGCGGTGGTCGAACGACAGGGCCAGCGTGGTCACCTGGCGGGGCTTCACCTTGCCCTTGTGGACCCACGGCTGGAGCTTGATCGCACCGACCGCGAGGATCGCGGACTCGCCCGGGTTCAGGATCGGCGTGCCCGTGTCGACGCCGAAGACGCCGACGTTGGTGATGGTCACCGTGCCGCCCGCCATCGCGGCCGGGGAGGTCTTGCCCTCGCGGGCCGTGGAGACCAGCTCGCCCAGGGACGCGGCCAGTTGCGGGAGCGTCTGCTCGTGCGCGTCCTTGATGTTCGGGACGATCAGTCCGCGCGGGGTGGCGGCGGCGATGCCCAGGTTGACGTAGTGCTTCTGCACGATCTCCTGGTTCGCCTCGTCCCAGGCGGCGTTGACCTCCGGGTTCCGCTTGATCGCGACGAGGAGGGCCTTGGCGATGATCAGGAGCGGGTTGACCCGCACCCCCGCCATGTCCTTGTCCTCCTTGAGCTCCGCCACCAGCTTCATCGTGCGCGTCACGTCGACGGTGACGAACTCGGTGACGTGCGGAGCCGTGAACGCGCTGCCGACCATCGCCTGGGCGATGGCCTTCCGTACACCCTTGACCGGGATGCGGGTCTCGCGGGCGCCCACCGTGGTGACCACGGCCGGAGCCGGGGCCTCGGGAGCGGGGGCGGTCGCCACCGGAGCGGCGATCGGCGCGGGGGCCTGTGCCGGTACGGGCTTGGCCGCCGCGTGCACGTCCTCGCGGGTGATGATGCCGCCCTCGCCGGTCGGGACGACCGTCGCCAGGTCGATGCCCAGGTCCTTGGCCAGCTTGCGGACCGGCGGCTTGGCCAGCGGCCGGCTCTCCGGGACGACGGTGGCGTGGCCGTTCATCTCGCTCTGGATCGCCGTCGCGGCAGCCGTCGCGGCAGCGGCCGTGCCCTTGCGGGCCCGTCGCTTGGTCGAGCTCTCGGAGACGCCGTAGCCGACCAGGACCGGCTGGCGGCCCTTCGGGGCCTCGGGCTCCGGTTCGGGCTGAGCAACCGGGGCGGGTTCGGCCGCCGGGGCCGGCACCGCGTCACCGCTGCCCGGGGCCACGTCCACCGCGATGATCACCTGGCCGACGTCGACCGTCGTGCCCTCGGGGAAGCGCAGCTCGTGCACCACGCCGTCGAACGGGATCGGCAGCTCCACGGCCGCCTTCGCCGTCTCGACCTCGCACACGACCTGGCCGTCGGTGACGGTGTCGCCGGGCTGGACGTACCACTTGAGGATCTCGGCCTCGGTCAGTCCCTCGCCCACGTCGGGCATCTTGAACTCACGGAAGCGAGCAGCGTTGGAAGTGTCGTTCATCGTTGTCACGCCCCAGTCCTCAGTACGCCAGCGAGCGGTCGACGGCGTCGAGCACACGGTCGAGACCCGGCAGGTACTCGTCCTCCAGCCGCGCCGGCGGGTACGGGGCGTGATAGCCGCCGACCCTCAGCACCGGTGCTTCCAGGTGGTAGAAGCAGCGCTCGGTGATCCGGGCGGCGATCTCGGCCCCGGAGCCGTAGAACACCGGCGCCTCGTGGACCACGACCAGCCGGCCGGTCTTCTCGACCGAGGTCTGGATGGTGTCGAAGTCGATCGGAGACATCGAACGCAGGTCCAGGACCTCGATCGACTTGCCCTCCTCCTGGGCAGCCGCGGCCGCTTCCAGGCAGACCTTCACCATCGGGCCGTACGCGACGAGCGTGAGGTCGGAGCCCGTACGCGCCACCGAGGCACGGTGCAGCGGGCCGGGGATGGAGTCGGTCTCGACCTCACCCTTGTCCCAGTAGCGGCGCTTCGGCTCGAAGAAGATGATCGGGTCGTCGCTCTGGACGGCCTGCTGCATCATCCAGTAGGCGTCGCTCGCGTTCGAGGGCGAGACCACCTTCAGGCCCGCGACGTGCGCGAACAGGGCCTCGGGGGACTCGCTGTGGTGCTCGACGGCGCCGATGCCGCCGCCGTACGGAATCCGCACGACGACCGGCAGCTTGATCTTGCCGAGCGCCCGGGCGTGCATCTTCGCGAGCTGCGTGACGATCTGGTCGTACGCGGGGAAGACGAAGCCGTCGAACTGGATCTCCACGATGGGCCGGTAGCCGCGCAGGGCCAGGCCGATCGCCGTACCGACGATGCCGGACTCGGCGAGCGGGGTGTCGATGACCCGGTCCTCGCCGAAGTCCTTCTGGAGTCCGTCGGTGATCCGGAAGACCCCGCCCAGCTTGCCGACGTCCTCACCCATGATGAGGACCTTGGGGTCGGTGTCGAGGGCCTTGCGCAGCGACTCGTTGAGAGCCTTCGCAATGGACATCTTTTCCATGGCCATGGCTACTTGCCCTCCTCGGCGGTGTCTGCGAACGATGCCTGGTAGGCGGCGAACTGGGCGCGCTCCTCGTCGACGAGCGGGTTCCCGTCCGCGTAGACGTTGTCGAAGATCGCCATCGGGTCCGGATCGGGCATCGCCCGCACCACCTCGCGCACCCGCTTGCCGAGGGCCTCGCTCTCCTCGTCCAGCGCGGTGAAGAACGCCTCGTCGGCGGCGCCCTCCTTCTCCAGGTACGTGCGCAGCCGCAGGATCGGGTCCTTGGCCTCCCAGGCGGCCCGCTCCTCGTCCGCCCGGTACTTCGTCGGGTCGTCGGAGGTGGTGTGCGCGCCCATCCGGTAGGTGAACGCCTCGACGAGGGTGGGTCCTTCACCCCGGCGGGCCCGCTCCAGCGCCGACCTGGTGACGGCCAGACAGGCCAGTACGTCGTTGCCGTCGACCCGGACGCCGGGGAAGCCGAAGCCCTGCGCGCGCTGGTAGAGCGGGACGCGGGTCTGCTTCTCGGTCGGCTCGGAGATCGCCCACTGGTTGTTCTGGCAGAAGAAGACGACCGGGGCGTTGTAGACCGCGGAGAACGTGAAGGACTCGGCGACGTCTCCCTGGCTGGAGGCACCGTCGCCGAAGTACGCGATCACGGCCGAGTCCGCGCCGTCCTTGGCGACGCCCATGGCGTAGCCGGTGGCGTGCAGGGTCTGCGAGCCGATGACGATCGTGTACAGGTGGAAATTGTTGGTGTTCGGGTCCCAACCGCCGTGGTTCACACCGCGGAACATCCCGAGCAGATTGGTCGGGTCGACGCCCCGGCACCAGGCGACGCCGTGCTCGCGGTAGGTCGGGAAGACGTAGTCGTCGTCGCGCAGGGCCCGGCCGGAGCCGATCTGGGCGGCCTCCTGGCCGAGCAGCGAGGCCCACAGGCCCAGCTCGCCCTGACGCTGCAGGGCGGTGGCCTCGGCGTCGAAGCGGCGGGTCAGGACCATGTCCCGGTACAGACCGCGCAGCTCTTCGGCGGTCAGGTCGATCTGGTAGTCCGGATGCTCCACCCGCTCGCCCTCGGGCGTCAGCAGTTGCACGAGCTCGGGCTCGGAACTCTGTCGCGTCTTGGCGGGCGTCTTAGCGGGTGTTTTCACGGCGCTGGTCCGCTTGCTGCTGCGTCGCGGTTTGCGCGCGGCAGTGCTCTCCACGGTCACGTACGTGCTCCTCCGTCGGTCCGGCCCCCGGGGTCTGCCGGGAAGCCAGTGCGGCTCGCCTGTGTCCGTACCCGTGCACGGGGTGGGTGCCGCTCGGTCCGGGAACAGGCGTGACAGGTGCCCCGGCGAGCGCCCTGCCAAAAGCACGTTACCCAGTACGCCGCATAACTGCGAAACCCTATCTGACCTGCGATTTTGCTTGGATTTCCAAGTAAATCGAAAAAGTCGGGAACTCTCGCTGGTCACAGCACCGGGAACAGCCTCGCAGGCCGCCGGAACAACGGCACGTTATCCCGCCGTTCGGCGGCAGGGAAGAGGCGAGTGTGTGAGACTGCGTTTTGTGCGCGAACAAGGAAAAATCACCGTTTTTCTGCTGGACGACCACGAAGTCGTCCGGCGCGGAGTCCATGAATTGCTCTCGGTCGAGGACGACATCGAGGTCGTGGGCGAGGCCGCCACGGCGGCGGACGCACTGGTCCGTATCCCCGCGACCCGGCCCGATGTGGCGGTGCTCGATGTGCGGCTGCCGGACGGGAGCGGGGTGGAGGTCTGCCGGGAGGTCCGTTCCCGGGACGAGAACATCAAATGCCTGATGCTGACCTCGTACGCCGATGACGAGGCGCTCTTCGACGCGATCATGGCGGGCGCGTCGGGATACGTACTGAAGGCGATCCGCGGCAACGAACTGCTGAACGCGGTACGGGACGTGGCGGCCGGGAAGTCGCTGCTGGACCCGGTGGCGACCGCCCGGGTGCTGGAGCGGCTGCGCGACGGCAAGAAGGGCCGGGGTGAGGACAAGCTCGCCGGTCTCACCGATCAGGAGCGCAAGATCCTCGATCTGATCGGGGAGGGGCTGACGAACCGGGTGATCGGCGAGCGGCTGCACCTCGCCGAGAAGACGATCAAGAATTATGTCTCCAGTCTGCTCTCCAAGCTGGGCATGGAACGACGCTCGCAGGCCGCCGCGTACGTGGCCAGGCTGCAGGCGGAGAAGGGCTGAGCGCTGTGTGGTGACAGTGCTGGGAGGGGCTGAGCGCCGCGTGGCGACAGGGCCGGAACGTGCACGGGGCGGCCGCGGCCCTCGGTGATCTTTCGGGACTTTGGTCCCGGCCCACCTGGGGCCGCGGCCTCTTTTTACGGCCTCCCCGGTGGCGGAGAGTGGAGAGCATGCCCTCTGAGGAACTCCACGCGATCGAACTGCTCGGCCGCGTCCGCTACGGCCGGCTGGCGACGAGCATGCGGGCCCTCCCGATACTGGCGGTCGCCCGCCACATCGTGGTCGACGGCCGCGTCGTCCTGCGGATGCACAGCGGCCTCGGCTACCACGAGGCCTGCGACGGCACGGTCGTGGCGTACGGAGCGGACAACTTCAACGCCGCGCCCTCGGGGGGCGACGGCGAGCTGTGGTCCGTGCAGTTCACCGGCCCCGCCGAGATCGTGCACCCGACCCCCGAACAGCGGGAGCGCTTCGGCGCCGCCCCCGTCCAGGTGAACGGGGAGCCGTTCGCCCCGGCCTATCTGGGGGTCGACCCGCACTTCGTCTCTGCGCACACTCTGGGCTTCCACGCAAGTCAACCGATCCGCAACGCAGCGTGATCTAACATCTGGCGAGTGCCGCGCTCATCTGTAACCCTTCCGTCTGCTCCGTCGGCCGGCGAGGTGCTGTGCTCGTCCGTGCCCCGTTCGGCTGTGCCCCGTCCGCCCGTTCCTCCGGTGGACGAGGTGCTGCGCCATTACCCGGATGCCGGTGAGCCGCTCACCTGCAAGCCCGTCACCCAGGGCCTGCTCAACCACGGCTACCGCGTCTCCACCACCCGCGGCTCCTACTTCCTCAAGCACCACCTCGACGACTCCACCGGCGACCGCGCCACGATCGTCCGCCAGCACCGCGCCACCCAGCGGCTGCAGTCACTCGGCGTGCCCGTCGCGCCGCCCGTGCAGGACACCGAGGGCGACACGGTCACGGAGATCGACGGCCGGTGCTACGCCCTGCACCCCTGGGTCGACGGACTGCACCGGGCCGGCGCCCAGCTCACCACTGCCCAGTCGCAACGGCTCGGAGCGCTGCTCGGGGCCGTGCACACCGGGCTCGAACAGGTCATGGAGGCGGGCACCGGGCTCGCGGGGCGGCCCGGCGGCTACCGGAGCCCCGACCCCGCCGACACCTTCGCGCTGATCGACGACCTGCTGGCGGCCGCGCGCGGGCGCCGCCCCCGGGACTCCTTCGACGAACTGGCCGAGCACCGCCTCCTGGAGCGGCGCACCCTGCTGGAACAGCACGCCGACCGCAGGCCGCCCACCCCCGACATCCCGGCCACCGGCTGGGTGCACGGCGACTTCCACCCGCTGAACGTCCTCTACCGGGGCACGGACCCGGTCGCGATCCTCGACTGGGACCGGCTGGGGGTCCAGCCGCGCGCGGAGGAGGCGGTACGGGCCGCGGCGATCTTCTTCGTCCAGCCGGCCGGGAAGCTGGAGCTGGAAAAGGTACGGGCGTACGCGGGGGCCTACCGGCGGGCGGCAGGGGCGGGGGCGGCGGAGCTGGCCGCGGCGGTGCACCGGGTGTGGTGGGAGCGGCTCAACGACTTCTGGATACTGCGCTGGCGGTACTGCCTGCACGACCGAAGGGCCGACCCGCAGTTCCCTGCGGTGTCGGCCCTGGCGGTCTGGTGGACGCGTGAGTACGAGGCGGTGTGCGAGGCGTTCACGGGGTGAGGCCGCCCCGTGAACGCCCGTCCGGGCTAAGGGGTGGTGCCGGCCGTGCTGCCGGCCGCCGCAGACGTGCCGGTGGTGGCCCCGGTGGCCGCGCCACTGGCGGCGCCACCGTCGGCCGCACCCGTACCGCCGTCGGCCGCACCCGTACCACCGTCAGCTGTCCCGCTACCACCGTCGGCCGCACCCGTACCGCCGTCAGCTGTCCCGCTACCACCGTCGGCCGTGCCCGTACCGGCGTCGGTGCTGCCACCTGTGGCCGGTGCGGACGGCTTGGTCGACGGCGGCTCGGACGACTCGCTCGGGGTGACCGGCGGGGTGTAGGGCTGCTGCGGCCGCGTGTCCTGCTGGTTGCCGGTGGAGTTCTCCGGCTGTCGGCTCTCCTCGCTCTGCTCGTCGCTCGGCGCGGACGGACTCTTCGAGGGATCCGGCGAGCTGGAGGTCTTCGTGGGCGTCCTCTCCTGCTGGTTGCCGCTGCTGTTCGCCGCGTTGACGGCGATGGCGACACCGGCCCCGATCGCGATCAGCGCGAGCACGACGAACAGCCACAGCTTGCCGCGGCCGCCTCCGCCGTGGTGTCCGCCCTCGTAGCCGCCGTCGTCGGGGTTCATCGGCGGCAGGATCGGGCCCTGCGAGGTGTCCCCGTGCTGCGGGTGGCTCATCGCCATCGTGCCCCCGGCGATACCCATGGCCGGGGTGTGTCCGCCTTCGTGCATCGCGACCGGGCCAGTGTTCCACGCACCCGTGTGGCCGCCCTGCACCTGAAGCATCTGCAGTCCGTACTGGACGAGGCCGCGCATCTCCTCGGCGCTCTGGAACCGGTCATCCGGGTCCTTCGCGAGCGACCGCATGACGAGCCCGTCCAGCTCGGGCGGCACCGCGTTCATGATCTCGGACGGCGGGACCGGAATGTCCTGAACGTGCTGGTACACCACGGAGAGCGGCGTCTCACCCGTGAACGGGGGCCGCAGCGCGAGGAGTTCGTACAGCAGACAGCCGGTGGCGTACAGGTCGGAGCGGTGGTCGACGGCCTTGCCCAGCGCCTGCTCGGGGGAGAGGTACTGCGGCGTGCCCATGACCATGCCGGTCTGGGTCATCGTCGACTGCGCACCGTGCAGCGCACGGGCGATGCCGAAGTCCATCACCTTGACCGCGCCGGAGTCCGTGATGATCACGTTGGCCGGCTTGATGTCACGGTGCACGATGCCGTGCTGGTGCGAGTACGCGAGGGCTTCCAGCACCCCCGAGACGATGATCAGCGCCTGCTCGGGCGGCGGGGCCTCGGCATTGAGCAGGAGATCGCGGATGGTGCGGCCCTCGACGAGCTCCATCACGATGTAGGGGACGGTCTGGCCGCCCACGACGTCCTCGCCGGAGTCGTACACGGCGACGATCGCATGGTGGTTGAGGCCGGCGACCGACTGTGCCTCGCGCGTGAACCGGGCCTTGGAGACCGGGTCCTCGGCGAGATCGGAACGCAGGAGCTTGACCGCGACCGTCCGTCCCAGCCTGACGTCCTCGGCCGCGAAGACCTCCGCCATGCCGCCCCGGCCGAGCCGGTGGGTCATCCGATAACGTCCGTCACCGACGACGCCGTCGATGCCCCAGGAGTCGGTGCCATCCGAAACTCCGCCGCCGTTTGCTTCGGGTTCGGGTGCCATCAGTCCTCGCCGTCGTATCTGTCCGCGCGTCCGCGGGTTCTCACGGTGTCTAGCTGCATTGCCACGTCACGCTACAGCCTCCGCCGGACACACCGTTTCCGAGAGGGACGGGTCATCCAACCGGCCGGTGTGCCGCACGCGCAAATTCCATGCGGTTCCTGTAACGCTTCCGAGACGCTTCTTGTGCGTAGGGTCACGGAACGGGCACCTGGCTTGACGTGTCGTACCCCTCGGGCAGACTTGGCGCGTAAATAGGGATCATCGCGTCAGTCGCGCGCCGAGGGGGAAGCAAGTCATGAGCCAGGACGGCGCACACGGCGCTCAGGGGCGCTATGCGGGCGGTTCGGTCGCCGGCGGCCGGTACCAGCTTCGCGACCTGCTCGGCGAGGGCGGGATGGCGTCCGTATACCTGGCGTACGACTCCGCACTGGACCGCCAGGTCGCGATCAAGACGCTGCACACGGAGCTGGGCCGCGAGCAGTCCTTCCGTGAGCGGTTCCGGCGCGAGGCGCAGGCCGTTGCCAAACTGCAGCACACCAACATCGTCTCGGTCTTCGACACCGGCGAGGACGAGCTCGGCGGCGCGCTGATGCCGTACATCGTCATGGAGTACGTGGAGGGGCAGCCGCTCGGCTCCGTGCTCCAGGCGGACATCCGGAATTACGGTGCGATGCCGGCCGACAGGGCGCTCAAGGTGACGGCCGACGTACTGGCCGCACTGGACACCAGCCACGAGATGGGCCTGGTCCACCGCGACATCAAGCCCGGCAACGTGATGATGACCAAGCGCGGTGTCGTGAAGGTCATGGACTTCGGCATCGCCCGCGCCATGCAGTCGGGCGTCACATCGATGACGCAGACCGGCATGGTCGTCGGCACCCCGCAGTACCTCTCCCCCGAGCAGGCCCTGGGCCGCGGGGTGGACGCGCGCTCCGACCTGTACTCGGTCGGCATCATGCTGTTCCAGCTGCTGACCGGACGCATCCCGTTCGACGCGGACTCGCCGCTCGCCATCGCGTACGCGCATGTCCAGGAGGAGCCTGTCGCGCCCTCCACCATCAACCGGTCGATCACCCCGGCGATGGACGCGCTCGTCGCCCGCGCACTGAAGAAGAACCCGAACGAGCGCTTCCCGAGCGCCGCGGCGATGCAGGACGAGATCGCGCGCGTGCTGAACGCGAGCGGGCAGACGGGCGCCCCGGTGATCGTCGCGGGTGGCGGCGCGCCGTCGAACAGCGGATCGGGCGTCGGCTCGGCGGTCTTCCCGCCGGTCGACCAGTCCACCCCGGCGCCGCAGAACGTCCAGACGCCGTACCAGCCGGGCCCGTACCAGTCCGGTACCCAGTCGGGGCCGTACGGTGCGCCGACCCCGGCACCCGCTCCGGCTCCGTCGTACGGCTATCCGCAGTCGGCTCCGGCGTACCAGAGCCAGGCGCCGATGTCCCCGATGCAGCAGCAGACCCCGCCGCCCTACACGATCGCGCCGCAGACGCACTCCGGCGCCGGCAGCTCCAAGCGGAACATGCCGGTGATCGTGGGCTCGATCGTGGTCGCGCTGATCGCCATAGGTGGGCTGATCACGGTGCTCTCACTGAAGGGCGGCGAGGGTTCGGGCGGCAACAACTCCGCGAATGAGTCGCCGGCCGCGAGCGAGCACAAGGATCCGGAGCGGAACCGGACGATGAAGACCGAGGACTGCACGGACGCGATGGAGGACAGCGAAGACCCCGAAAAGGTGAACGCGCCAAAGTTCCTTTACAAGGACATCCTCTCCGCGAAGGCATGCGCGGACGCGGCGGGCTGGACCATCAAGCAGATCAAGGTGCCGGGGAACACATACGCGGAGGACCAGGTCATCGACCAGTTCCCCACCTCCGGAACGGCCGTGCCCAAGACGGGCGCCCACTTCGAGCTGCGCATCGCGACGGGCGACCCGGCCTGACCGGACGCGTACGCGGGTACACGGAGGTGACGGCCCGGTACCTGTGAGGGGACTTTCCGGGCCGCATACACGTGACGGCACCCCCAGAGAACGTCATATGTCCGAGATGCCGGACATACCATCACGTGTGACGCTGCCCTCATGGCTCCAGGACTTCTCCCTTCACGGTCCACGAGGTGCGTGGTCTGTCTCATATTCTCGGCGGGCGCGGCACTGGGGGGTGCAACTGGCCTGGCGCACGCGGACCGGCGCACCCCTGGTGGGACGCCGGGGGCAGCCGACACCGCGGTGACGCCGCCCACGACCGCGTCGGACGGACCTTCCGCCCAGCCTTCCGCCACCCCCGGTGCCGAACCGTCAGGCAAGGGTTCAGTCACTCTGTCGGCCGCACCCTCGGCCACGCCGATGACCACTCCCCCGGGGGGCGTCTCGGCCGCCCCCGCACCTCCGGCACCCCCTTCGCCCCCCTCCCCGGCCTCCGGCTCCCCCTCGACCTCACCCCCCTCCCCCGCCGCGAACGCGGGGTCGCCGCCTCCCGAAGCGCAGCCCCCGCTCGCCGGGCGTGAGGCCGGGGAGGGGCGACAGCGCCCCGGGCGACACCTCCCGCCACAGGAGCTCGTGCCTGCGGACAGCGCGTTCGACGAGCCCGACGCGCGGCCCGCGGCGACCGACCCGGCGCCGGTGATCGCCGTGACACCGGCGGCGAGCACGCCCCCCGAGGCCGGCCGGCTCGCTCCGCAGGCCGGCGACGGGCCGTCCGTGCAGCGGGTGCAGCGGGTGTCGCTGGGCGCGGGAATCGCACTGATAGGACTGGGGCTGGGCTTCCTGGCATTCCGTTTGCGCCGCCCGAACTGAGACGACCCGCAGGCCTCCCACCAGCTCCCACACACTCCGGCTGAGGCTTGCGTCGAGCGTCATACTCGGTATACATACTCAGTATGTCGATCCGCCACGGGCTGCTGGCCCTGCTGGAGCGGGGGCCCCGATACGGCTCCCAGCTCCGTACCGAATTCGAGTCGCGCACCGGCTCCACCTGGCCGCTCAACGTCGGCCAGGTGTACACGACGCTGAGCCGGCTGGAGCGCGACGGCCTGGTCGCCCAGGACGGTGAGGACGACCAGGGGCACGCCCTCTACTCGATCACCGACAGCGGACGCACCGAGCTGCGGAGCTGGTTCGAGACGCCCGTCGACCGCAGCAACCCGCCCCGCGACGAGCTGGCCATCAAGCTCGCCATGGCGGTCGGCGCGCCCGGTGTCGACATCCGGGCCGTCATCCAGTCCCAGCGCCACCACACCGTGAAGGCGATGCAGGACTACACCCGCCTCAAGGCACAGGCCCTCGCCGATGTCCCGGCCAACCGCGACGAGGTCGCCTGGCTGCTCGTACTCGAGCAGCTGATCTTCCAGGCGGAGGCCGAGGCCCGCTGGCTGGATCACTGCGAGTCCCGGCTGGTCCGCCTCGCCGAGGCCGCCGCCACGGATCCGGAGCCGGAGGTACGTACGGCCAACCGCGCCCCGGCCCGTACCGCGCGCCCACGCACCCGGCGCTGACCACCGGCCACCCGGAAACCGGCACTGCCCTCAGGCCATCACGTACGCACCGGGCGCCGACGACGGACTGCCAGGTACACACCCGGCACCGGCCACGAACCGCATCGGTGTCCGGCGCCGATCCCACAGACCCGTTCCAAGGGGGAACCACCCACCATGTCCTCGCGCGCCCCGTCCCGATCCGCGTCCTCGTCCGGTTCGCCGCTGTCGGTCGACGCACCGGTGCTCGAACTCCGAGCGCTCACCCGCACCCACGGCACCGGCATCGCCGAGGTGCACGCCCTGCGTGGCATCGACCTCTCCGTGCACGCCGGTGAACTCGTCGCCGTGATGGGCCCCTCCGGCTCCGGCAAGTCCACCCTGCTGACCATCGCGGGCGGTCTCGACACCGCGACCAGCGGCCAGGTCATCATCGAGGGCCAGGACATCGCCGGCCTCGGCCGCAAGGGCGTCGCCGCCCTGCGCCGCCGCAGCGTCGGCTACGTCTTCCAGGACTACAACCTGATCCCGGCGCTGACCGCCGCCGAGAACATCGCCCTGCCGCGCGAGCTCGACGGGGTCTCCGTGCGCAAGGCCCGCAAGGAGGCGCGGGCGGCGCTGGAGGAGATGAAGCTCCTGGAGATCGCCGACCGGTTCCCGGACGAGATGTCGGGCGGTCAGCAGCAGCGCGTCGCGATCGCCCGTGCGCTGGTGGGGGACCGGCGCCTCGTGCTCGCCGACGAACCGACCGGGGCACTCGACTCCGAGACCGGCGAGGCCGTGCTCGCGCTGCTGCGCAACCGCTGTGACCGGGGCGCGGCCGGTGTGATGGTGACGCACGAGCCGCGGTACGCCGCCTGGGCGGACCGGGTCGTGTTCCTCCGGGACGGTTCGATCGTCGACCAGACGCTCACCGCCGACGCCGACTCGCTGCTGGCCGCCGAGGGCGCCAAGTGAGCGTCTTCACGGGCTGGCGCGCCTCCCTCCGCATAGCCAGGCGCGACGCGATGCGTGCCAAGGGCCGCAGCGCACTGGTGGTCGCGATGATCGCGATACCGGTGCTCGGCGTCACGGCCCTCGATGTGACGTACCGCAGCATCACACCGAGCACCGCCGAGCAGCTGACGGGCGAGATGGGCTCCGCCGACGCCCTCTTCAGCGACCAGCGGATCGGCCCCATCGAGCAGATGCCCGACGGGACCATGTACCAACAGGCCGACGAGAGCGCGCCGTGGGACGACACCAGGCCCTCGATCGACGTCAGGACCACATTCCCCAAGGGCTCACGGGCGATCAGCATCCAGTCCGTCCCGGCGAGCGTCACCACCGGGTACGGCATCGCCAACACCGACATCTACGAGTTCCGGACGTCGGACAAGCTGGCCCGCGGCAAGATCGACCTGGTGCGCGGTGCCTACCCGCACGGTAAGGGCGAGATGGCCGCCACCGAGCCGTTCCTGAAGTCGACCGGACTGCACGTCGGTTCGACCACCACCGTGCGCAACTCCGGTCAGAAGTACAGGATCACCGGTGTGGTCGAGCTGCCGGACAACCTGAAGGCCAAGGCGCTGTACGCCGACCCGGGAGCGGTCATCGCCCCGTGGAAGGCCAGGGCCGCCCACGACAAGAAGGTGCTGCCACCGAACACCGGCTCCAAGGAGTGGCTGGTCAAGGGACCCGAAGGGGCAGGCGTGACCTGGCCGCAGGTCATGGAGGCAAATAAGTCGGGCGTTCTCGTCAAGTCCCGTCAGGTCGTCCTCGATCCGCCGCCGGACTCCGAGGTCCCGCTGGCCAGGAAGAACCCCGACAGTTACTCGGACCCGGGCAGTTCCGGCGAGCTGAGTGCGGCCCTCGTCACCGTGATCTCCATGGCGGTCCTGGAGATCGTGCTGCTCGCCGGACCGGCCTTCGCGGTCGGTGCGCGCCGCTCCCGCCGCCAGCTCGGCCTTCTCGGCACCTGCGGCGGGGACCGGCGCCATGTCCGGGCGGTGGTGCTCGGCGGCGGTCTCGTGCTCGGCGGCATCGGAGCCGTGGCCGGTGTGGCGGCCGGACTCGGGCTCACCGCGGCGTTCCGCCCCGTGATCGAGGAGTGGTCCGGACAGCGTTTCGGTTCTCTCTCCCTGAGGCCGACGGAACTGCTGGTCATCGCCGCGATCGGCCTGATCACCGGTCTCCTGGCGGCGTTCGCCCCGGCGATCGTGGCGAGCCGGCAGTCCGTACTGGAGTCGCTCACCGGCCGCCGCGGCGTCCGCCGCTCCTCCCGGGTGCTGCCCGTCGTCGGCGTCTGCGTACTGGCCAGCGGTTGCGCCGTCGCCGTCTATGGCGGCACCAGCGGGAACAAGACGCTGGTCGCCGGCGGATCGGTCGTCGCCGAGCTCGGACTGCTCGCCTGCATCCCGGTGATCGTCGGCTTCCTCGGACGACTCGGCCGCAGGCTGCCGCTCTCGCCACGGATGGCGCTGCGCGACGCGGCCCGCAACCGCGGCCGTACCGCTCCCGCGGTCGCCGCGGTGATGGCGGCCGTCGCGGGTTCAGTGGCCATCGCCACGTACATGGCCAGCAACCTGGCCGAGGCCGACTACGACTACACCCCCGCACTCACGAAGGGGACCGTCGTCATCACGTCCTCCGACGCCAAGACGGTCGAGCGGCTCCCACTGGCCCGGACCGCCGTCGAGCGGAACATGGCCGTCACCGGCGGGCCCGCCGACTACGGACGGACCTGGGCAGGCAGCGACTGCAGCGTCTACTACTCGGAGGAGAACGGCTGCGGCACCCTGGAGATGATCAAGCCCGCCGGCAAGGGCCACAGCTGCCCGCTCAAGGGCAAGGGCGCCAAGGAACTCGCGGCGCGGCTCTCCTCCGACGAGCACAAGAAGCTGATGCGCTCCCCCGCCTGCCTGGACGAGTACATGAGCTTCACCTCCTTCGGCACCGATACCAACAACATCCTCGTGGCGGACGCGGCCATGCTCAGCACGTACGTGAAGCTCGACGACCCGGCAGCCGCCAAGGCCCTGGCCGCGGGCACACCGGTGCTGCTCAACCCGGCGTACGCGAAGAACGGAGAGGTCACCCTCAAGGCCTTCCACAAGTACAACGACCGCGACAAGAAGAACCGGAAGCTCCACCCGGGCAAGGCACGGACCACCACGGACCGGCTGAAGGTGTACGTGGCCCCCGCGAAGTACGCCACCACCCCAGGGATCCGCATGATCCTTCCGCAGCGGACCGCGGAGCGGCTCGGCCTGCACACCGAGCCGTCCGGCAGCGTGTATGCCGTCTCCCGCCCGCCGACGGAGGCCGAGGACCAGCGGGTCTCAGCCGCGATCGAGCAGGCCGGCGGCGGCATCTGGGTCCAGTCCGATCACGGCCCCGGCTCGCGCGACGACACCATCCTGCTGATCCTGACCCTGTTCGCCGGAGTGGTGACCCTGGGCGCGGCGGCGATCACGACCGGTCTCGCCAAGGCCGACGCGGAGGCCGACCTCAATACGCTCAGCGCGGTGGGCGCGCCCCCGCGGGTGCGGCGTTCACTGTCCGGTTTCCAGTGCGTGGTGGTGGCGCTCACGGGTGTGGTGCTGGGCACACTGGCGGGTCTGGTGCCTGCGGTGGCGCTGCGGCTCGTCGACCTTCGCGACGCGTTGCAGCAGATGCGGCTCGAGCCCATGCAGTCGGCGTACACGCCGATCGTGCTGCCCTGGGCGACCATCGGCCTGCTCGTCGTGTGCATTCCGCTGCTGGCCGGGGTGCTCGCGGCGGCGTTCACGCGCTCGCGCCTCGCGCTGGCACGGCGGGCCGGATGATGACGCGGGCGGTGCGGTCAGTGGCCTGACCGGCTGATTCGGTGCCCTCGAAAACGGTGGATCAACCGTTTGCGGGGGCACCACCGTGTTGTACCGCAGGTGTGCGAGACAATGACGCCATGGAGATGCCGAGGAATGAACGGTCGCAGGAGCACCCCCAAGTCCTCGTGGTGGGGCAGGACGGCATGGCGATCGGCGGCGGTGGCACTGACGACGAATCGCGTGAGGTCCCGGTGACGGAGATGGTCGAACAGCCCGCGAAGGTCATGCGCATCGGCAGCATGATCAAGCAGCTCCTGGAGGAGGTCAGGGCGGCTCCTCTCGACGAGGCGAGCCGGGTCAGGCTCAAGGAGATCCACGCAAGCTCCGTGAAGGAGCTGGAGGACGGCCTCGCACCGGAGTTGGTGGAGGAGCTGGAGCGGCTCTCCCTGCCGTTCACCGAGGAGTCGGTGCCCTCCGAGGCGGAACTCCGGATTGCACAGGCCCAGTTGGTGGGCTGGCTGGAGGGCCTCTTCCACGGCATCCAGACGGCGCTGTTCGCCCAGCAGATGGCGGCGCGGGCCCAGCTGGAGCAGATGCGCCGCGCCCTCCCGCCGGGGAGCGGGCACGAGGACGAGGACGGCAGTGGGGACCACCACGGGGCCATCCGGTCGGGCCCGTATCTCTAGTCCGTACATCGCAATTGGTTCGTACACCTCGATCACGTAGCAACACCGAGGCCCGGCGCACATGGTCGACGACCTGTGTGCCGGGCCCGTTGCGTGTGCTCGGTGGGGGCGCGCGTCAGCCTGCGGGGGTCTGCAGAAGCACCTTCCCGATGTGTGTGCTGGACTCCAGCACCCGGTGAGCCTCGGCGGCATCGGGCATCGGCAGCGTGCGGTCCACGATCGGCCGGGCGACGCCGTCGGCGATCAGCGGCCAGACGTGCTCGCGTACGGCAGCGACGATGGCGGCCTTCTCGGCGAGCGGACGGCCACGCAGCGAGGTAGCGGTGATGGCGGCCCGCTTGTTCAGGAGGGCGCTCAGATTCAGCTCGCCCTTGGCGCCGCCCTGGAGGCCGATGATGGCAAGCCGGCCGTTGACGGCGAGTGCCTTCACGTTCCGGTCCAGGTACTTCGCACCGACGATGTCCAGGATGACATCCGCACCGGCCCCGTCCGTCGCCTTGCGCAGCTCCTCGACGAAGTCCTGCTCCCGGTAGTCGATCAGGATGTCTGCCCCGAGCTCCGCACAGCGCGCGAGCTTCTCCGGTCCGCCCGCGGTCACCGCGACGGTTGCGCCCACGGCCTTGGCGAGCTGGATCGCCATCGTGCCGATGCCGCTGGACCCGCCGTGCACCAACAGCGTCTCGCCGGGGCGCAGATGGGCCACCATGAACACGTTCGACCAGACCGTGGCCGTCACCTCGGGCAGCGCCGCGGCCAGAGTCAGGTCGACTCCGTCCGGTACGGGCAGCAGCTGCCCGGCGGGTACGGCGACCTTCTCCGCGTAGCCGCCGCCTGCGAGCAGCGCACAGACCTCGTCGCCGACCGACCAGCCGGTGACACCGGGGCCGATGGCCGAGATGCGGCCCGCGCACTCCAGGCCCGGGTACGGGGAGGCGCCGGGCGGCGGGTTGTAGAACCCCTGCCGCTGCAGCACATCGGCGCGATTGACCGCGCTGGACACGACATCGACGAGAACCTCGCCCTCGCCGGCTACCGGATCTGGCACCTCGGCCCATACGAGCGCTTCGGGGCCACCGGGTTCGGGGATCGTGATCGCATACATGGCGGCGAGGCTACTCCGCGGCGCGGGCCGGGCGACGCCATGGCGCCGGGAGGCCGGGCGACGCCATGTGGACTGGCCGGACGACACCTTGGGCGGCGGGCCGGACGACACCGCGGCCGACGGGCCGGGCCGACGGAAGCAAACCGTGCCGACGCGACGCCTGGGCTGCGGGCGCGGCGCGATGTCCGGCTACGGGCGCGGCGTGCCCGGAGCCGGGTTGCTCAGCGGTGGTTCGTTCGAGGCACGCACAATGGTGATCAACCGGTCCGTCAACTGCAGCGGACTGGCAGCCGGATCGTCGTATCCGATCAGCCGGTGCCCCCGCAACACGCTGACCACGAGATCGTCGGTCTCCCGGACGCTCTTGCCCACCTCGGCCTTTATCACCGGCCGTTCGACGAGATCGAGACCGCTTCCCTGCTGGATCAGGTCCTCCATCACCGTGCCCGCGCTGGGGCTGAGGACGGAGAGGCCGAGCAGTCGGCCCGCCGCGCTGGCGCTGGTGATCACAGCATCGGCGCCGGACTGCCGGAGCAGCGGGGCGTTCTCCTCCTCGCGCACCGCGGCCACGATCTTCGCGCCGCGGTTGAGCTGCCGCGCCGTCAACGCCACCAGCACCGCCGTGTCGTCGCGCTGGGTGGCGATGATGATCTGACGCGCCTTCTGGAGTTCGGCCCGCAACAGCACCTCGCTGCGCGTCGCGTCGCCGACCACGCCCACGAACCCTTCGGCGTTGGCGATCTCGATCACCTTGGTCGCCGGGTCGACGATGACGATCTGTTCCTTCTTCAGGCCGGTGGCCCGCAGGGTCTGGATGGCCGAACGGCCCTTCGTACCGAAGCCGACGACAACGGTGTGGTCACGCAAGTTGGTTCTCCAACGCTTCAGCCGAAAGTCCTCCCGGGTCCGTTCCGTAAGGACCTCGAGAGTGGTGCCGACCAGGATGATCAGGAAGAGCACCCGCAGGGGTGTCACGAGCAGCACATTGGTGAGCCGCGCGCTGTCCCCGTACGGGGTGATGTCGCCGTAGCCGGTGGTGGAGAGGGTGACCGTCGCGTAGTACACCGCGTCCAGCAGGTCGACCTTGCCATCGGCGGCGTCGTGATATCCACCGCGGTCGAGCCAGACGATCAGCACGGTGACAGCAAGCACTATCAGCGCCATCATCAGCCGTTTGGCGACCTGCCGCGCCGGTCCTTGGACGACCCTGCGCGGGAGCTCCACCCGCGTGGGCGCGACATGCTCGTCGGCGCGCCTGGCCATCGCATCGTGGCCGGGAAGTTTCACGTGAAACACCCTTCCGTCCACGGCGTCGCCGAGGCCCATGGCAAGTCGAGGATCTCCACCTCGGTGCCGGACCGTACCCCGCCCGGTGGTACGACGGCCAGCCCGTCCGCCACGGCAATTCCTCGGAGCATCGCAGGACCGTTGTAATGCAGCGGTACGACGTGCTCGGCGCCACTGCCGGTTCCCGCGTCGCCGAGGTAGCCGGCACTGTCGCCGGTACTGCCTGCGCGGTGGACGACAGGCACCAGACGGGTGTCGTGCGGGTGCCCGTGCACCTCGTCGCGTACGACGACCTGGTACGGCGTCTCCGGCGCAAGGCCGGCCAGCCCGCGGAGCAGCGGTTCGGCGAGCGTGAGGAGCCCGGAGACGGCGGCCAGGGGATTGCCGGGCAGTCCGACGAGATACGGGCCCACCTCTGACCCCTCCGTCTTGAGCCTGGCCAGCAGCATCGGGTGACCGGGGCGGACCGCGACGCCGTCGACCAGCAACTCGGCCCCGATCTCGGCAAGGACCGGGTGGACGTGGTCGGCAGGGCCCGAGGCGGTACCGCCGGTGGTGATGACCAGATCGGCGTCCGAGGTGGTGAGGGCGCGCCGGAGGGCCGCCGCGTCGTCACCGAGGCGCTGTGGGGCAAAGACCTCGGCGCCCAGCGCTCGCACCCAGGCGCCGATCATCGGGCCCAGCGCGTCACGGATCAGCCCGTCGTGCGGCAGACCGCTGGTCAGCAGTTCGTCACCGAGGACGAGCACATCGACGCGAGGGCGGGGGACAGTGACGAGCTCGTCATACCCGGCGGCGGCGGCCAGACCGAGGACAGCGGGCGTCACCAGGGCTCCTGCGGGCAGGAGCTGATCGCCGGAACGGCATTCCTGACCACGGGGCCTGATGTCCTGTCCTGGGAGCACCCGCTGCTTCGCGTGGAGCAGGCCCTTGGCCTCGTCCACGCGAGCGTGCTCACTACGGATCACGGCGTTGGCATCCGCCGGGATGCGGGCGCCGGTGGCGATCCGTACGGCATCGCCGTCGGGGAGCGTGGCGGGGGTGCTGCGCCCGGCAAGGATGCCCAGATCCTGGTCTGGGCGCGGACCCACACCCGTGTGCCCGGAACCCTTCTCCTTTCCTGCTCCTTCGGCCTCGCGGATGGTCCACGGACCCGGTCCCGTGACGACCCAGCCGTCCATGGCGGAGGTGTCGAAGGACGGCAGGTCGGTGAGCGCGACGAGCGGCTCGGCGAGTACGTGTCCGAGCGCCTGGTCGAGAGGGAGTCGCCGGACGCGCGCGGGAGTGTTCCGGCCCGACCGTGCGGCGAGGGCGCGCGCCTCACGCCAGGGTGCAGCCCGCCTGTGCCGGTCACGCCCGTGGGGCCGGTCGGCGCTCTGGTTCGGCAGCGGGTGCGGGGACTGGGGTGCGGGCGCAGATCTTTCCGTGGGGTGGGACCGGTCCGTGGCGTTCGGCTGCCCCGAGGAGCCGGGGTCCAGGAAGTGGGGCTGATCCGCGGACTGAGGTCGACGTGCGGGGTGGGGCTCACCTGACGACTGGCGCCCGACCAGAGCGAGGGCCTGTTCAACAGCCCGGTCCTCCTCGGCAGCCCGCAGCTCCTGCGGAGTCGGGCCCCGACCCGCCGTCGCAGGACGGTCGCTCGCCGAGGACAAGTTGCCCCCTGACGACGGGTCCGCCGCCGAAGACGAACTGACCGTCGAGGATGAGTCGGTGGCCGACGACCGATCGCCCGTATCCAGCCCTCTGTCGGCCGGCGCCGGACGGTCACGGGCCGAAGGCTCGACACCTGCCGAGGGCCCCACGCCCGCCGAGGGCCCGATGTCCATCGATGCCACGTCGGCCGCCGGAGATGGGTCGGACCTGCCGTTACGGGCTGTCATTGCGTCTCGTTCTCGTCCGCCCAGCGAAGAGCGAGCGCGGCAGCCTTGCGGGCGGCCTCGGCCACCGCCGCCGGTCCGTCGTCGTCGCTGCTCGCCTTCGCCGCCGCGTACCCGACCAGGAAGGTCGTCAGGGGCGCGGCCGGGCGGGCGACGCCGTGGGCGGCGTCACGGGCGAGATCGAGCAGAGCGGCGGTGTCGACGTCGAGTTCGATGCCCAGTTCGTTCTTGACTGCGTTGATCCATTCGTCCAGCACGGTCCCATGCTCTCTGATGCGGGACCGGGCCGACGCGATGTCCTCCCAGGTGTCGCAGTCGAAGGAGGCGAGGGGGCCGGCCTCCACCCGGGCAAGGTCGAGTTCATTCGTCAGCAACCGCAAGGGGAGTCCGGACAGACTGCCGTGCTCGGTGGCGAGCAGGGCGAGCTCGCGGCGCAGCGGTTCGGCACGGTACACGGCGACGAGGGGCTGGTCACGACCGTCCTGGTCGGTGCACAGGGCCCCCTCCTGCCGCCCCTCACCGGCGGCGGCCAGCAGCGCTCCGACCGTGCTCTCCCCGAGGAACGGCAGATCGGCGGAGAGTACGAGAACCCAGTCCGCGGCGGTGCGCCGGACCCCGGCGTCGAGCGCGGCCAACGGGCCGCTGCCCTGCGGTTCTTCCCGCGTCCAGGTCACTGCGCGCACGGTGGGCCGCCGCCCGCCCACCACCACGGTGGTCGAAGCACCGGCACAGGCCACCAGCACCCGGTCGAGCAGCGCGCGGCCACCGACCCGGATTCCGGGCTTGTCGGCGCCGCCGAGCCGCTTGGCGGCCCCTCCGGCAAGGACGATGGCGTCATACGCGGTCATGCATCCGAGTATGCGGGCCGCAGCCTCCCGTTGATCCTCCCCGTCCGCAATCCAGTGGATCAGCGAAGGGAGGAAACGGGAGCCCGCGCCCCTTTACGCCTACAACGTGCGCAGCAGCACCGCCGGTTGTTCCACGCAGTCGGCCACGTAGCGCAGGAAGCCACCCGCCGTACCGCCGTCGCAGACCCGGTGGTCGAAGGTCAGCGAGAGCTGAACGACCTGGCGCACGGCCAGCTCGCCCTCGTGCACCCATGGCTTGGGCACGATCCGGCCGACGCCCAGCATCGCCGCCTCCGGGTGGTTGATGATCGGGGTCGAACCGTCGACTCCGAACACCCCGTAGTTGTTCAGCGTGAATGTGCCGCCGGTCAGCTCCGCCGGGGTCAGCCTCCCGGTCCGGGCCGCCTCGGTCAGCCTGGCGATCTCGGCCCCGATCGACTCCGCGTTCCGGGCCTGCGCGTCCCGTACGACGGGGACGACCAGGCCCCGCTCGGTCTGGGCCGCGAACCCGAGATGGACCTCCGGCAGCCGCACAATCTCCCGCGCCTCCAGGTCCACCGTGGAGTTGAGCTCGGGGAACCGGGCCAGCGCAGCGGTGCAGATACGCGCCAGCAGGGCGAGCACCGACACCTTGGGCCCGGCTGCCGGACCACCGGCACTGTTCATCGCGGATCTGGCTGCCATCAGCTCGGTGGCGTCGGCGTCGACCCAGCACGTGGCATCGGGGATCTCCCGTCTGCTGCGCGCCAACTTGTCGGCGACCGCACCCCGTACACCGCGCAACGGAATCCGCTCCACGGCCGAACTCGCAGCCGGCTGCGCCACCGACGGCCTCGACGGCTGTACCGCCGAGACCGACTCCGGCACCGAGGCCGAGGCCGAGGTCGGTGTGGCAGCGGCCGCCCCCTCTGTGAGTGCCCTGATGGCGGATTCGACATCGGCCCGCAGGATCAGCCCATCGGGCCCGGAACCTGCCAGCTGCCGCAGATCGAGATCATGCTGCCGCGCCAGCTTCCGCACCAGCGGGGAGACGACGGCCACCGGCCCCTGCACCGCGTCCGGAACAGCCGCAGAAACCGCAGCCGCAGCCGCAGCCGTCACATGTGCGGCAGCAGGCACCGCCATCGCCTCGGGACGGACCCGTCGACGGCGCGCCACCGGTGCGCCCGTCCCGTACCCGACCAGCACATTGCCGGACGCCTCCGCCTCACCGGAACCGGAACCGGAACCGGCCCCGCCTGAACCGGCTCCCGACCCCACAGCCGATACCACCGACCCAGCCTCAGCCCCCGAGCCGGAGCCCGAGCCCGAGCCCGAGTCCACCAGTCCCACCGGCCCCAAGGCCCCCTCGGACCCCACCGCCACCGTCAACAGCGGCGCCCCGACCGGAAGTTCCGTTCCCTCCTCGCCGAACCGCGCGGTCACCACGCCCCCGTAAGGGCACGGCACCTCCACCATCGCCTTGGCCGTCTCGACCTCGACGACCGGCTGGTCGATGGCAACGACATCGCCGACCTCCACCAGCCAGCGCACGATCTCCGCCTCGGTGAGCCCCTCGCCGAGGTCCGGCAGCTTGAACTCGAATACCTGGGGCATCAGCTCTCCGCCTCCCACTGCAGGCGGGCGACCGCGTCGAGCACCCGGTCCACGCCCGGCAGATGGTGCCGCTCCTGCATCGGCGGCGGATACGGAATGTCGAACCCGGAGACCCGCAGCACCGGCGCCTCCAGATGGTGGAAACAGCGCTCGGTGACCCGGGCCGCGATCTCGCCACCCGGACCGCCGAAACCGGAGGACTCATGGACGACGACGGCGCGCCCCGTACGCCGCACGGAAGCGGCGACGGTCTCGTCATCGAACGGCACCAGTGAGCGCAGGTCGACGACTTCGAGATCCCAGCCCTCTTCGACGGCCGCTTCCGCAGCCTCCATACAGACCGGCAGCGACGGCCCGTACGTGATCAGCGTCGCGCTGCGCCCGGGCCGGCGTACGACAGCCCGTCCGATCGGTTCCACGGCCACCGGCGCCTCGGGCGACCAGTCCGCCTTCGACCAGTAGAGCCGCTTCGGCTCCAGGAAGACCACAGGATCGTCGGAGGCGATCGAGGCCCTCAGCAGCCCGTACGCGTCCTCGACCGTGGCGGGCGTGACGACATGGAGGCCGGGCGTCGCCATGTAGTACGCCTCCGAGGAGTCGCTGTGATGCTCGACCCCGCCGATCCCGCCGCCGTAGGGCACCCGGACCGTGATCGGCAACGGCATGGCACCGGCCGTCCGGTTCCGCATCTTTGCGACATGGCTGATGAGCTGCTCGAACGCTGGATAGGCAAAGGCATCGAACTGCATCTCCACCACGGGCCGCAGCCCGTACATGGCCATGCCGACGGCCGTGCCGAGGATGCCCGCCTCGGCCAGCGGGGTGTCCGTGCAACGGTCCTCGCCGAACTCCTTCGCCAGACCGTCGGTGATCCGGAAGACCCCACCGAGCGTGCCGACGTCCTCGCCGAGGACATGCACCGTCGGATCCTCGGCCATCGAGTCGCGCAGCGCTCGCCCGAGCGCCTGCGCCATGGTGGCAGGTTTGGCCTTCGCCGTCCGCTCTCCGGTCGGCGCCGCTGCGGTGGTCATCGCCCTTCCTCCAGGTCGTTGTGGCCGTGCCGGTCCTGCTCGGCCTCCAGCTCGACACGCAATCGGGCGGCCTGCTCCCGCAGCTGCGTGGTCTGCTCCGCGTAGACATGAGCGAAGAGATCCATCGGGTCGAGCACCGGATCGGCGTTCATCCGCTCGCGCAGAGCGGCAGCCATCTGCTCCGCGGCCGCGCGCGCCTCCTCGATCCCGTCGTCGCCGAGCAACCCTCGTCCGGTCAGCTCCCGCTCCAGGAGCTGGATGGGATCGTGCGCACGCCACGCCTCCACTTCGCTGTCGACGCGGTAGCGCGTGGCGTCGTCGGCGTTCGTATGGGCGTCCATGCGGTACGTCACCGCCTCGACGAGCGTAGGACCGCCACCGCTCCGGGCCCGCGCGACCGCCTCACCGAGGACTTGGTGCACGGCGGCCGCGTCATTGCCGTCCACCAGCCGGCCCGGCATCCCGTATCCCACGGCCTTGTGCGCCAGGGACGGAGCAGCGGTCTGCTTGGCCAGCGGTACGGAGATCGCGAAGCCGTTGTTCTGTACGAGGAAGACCACCGGGGCCCGCCAGACGGCCGCGAAGTTCAGCGCCTCGTGGAAATCACCCTCGCTGGTCCCGCCGTCACCGACCATGGCAAGCGCCACCACGTCGTCGCCCTTGAGGCGCGCCGCGTGTGCCAGGCCCACCGCGTGCGGCAGCTGGGTGGCGAGGGGGGTGCAGAGCGGGGCGATGCGGTGCTCGCGCGGGTCGTAACCGGTGTGCCGGTCGCCGCGCAACAGCGTCAGTGCCTCGACCGGGTCCAGACCGCGCGCCACGGCCGCCAGCGTGTCGCGATAGCTGGGAAAGAGCCAGTCCCGCTCCTCCAGCACCAGCGCGGCCGCTATCTCGCAGGCCTCCTGCCCCGTGCTCGACGGGTAGACAGCGAGCCGGCCCTGCTTGGTGAGAGCGGTGGCCTGCGCGTTGTATCGACGTCCGCGCACCAGCTCCGCATAGAGCCGCAGCAGCAGTTCGGGGTCGGCATCGGCCACGGCATCCGTACCGAGCACGCGGTACGGCTCGGGGTCCGGGAGCAGCGGCGCGGGATCGGTGAGCGGCTTCCAGGCCGGGGGCGGCGTGGGCCGGTAAGCGGCCGCGCCGGGCAGCTCTTGGACCGTCATGACAAGCACCTCCTGGCATCGAGGGGTTTTCGAGCGGCGTCTGGCGACATCGGGGGATCGTCCGATGTCGAGGGGTGTCGAAATACATCGAAATGTCGAGCACTGTCCGAGGCGCTGATGTGGCGTGCCTCACCTACCGATTGTTCGGTCGCGAGCGCATTTTGGCTACAGGCACCTTCAGCCTGTGGACAAACGGTTCTCCACAGCTTGGGATAGGGGCAGGTCGTCCAGGACAGGGAGGCGGGGGCACATGTCAGCTGAACAAATGGCCGACGGGGGCGAGGACCCCGGCCAGGCTCCGCCCGCGCGCCCGCTCGACGCCATCGACCGCGACATCCTGCGACTGCTCCAGACGGACGGACGTGCCTCGATACGGTCGGTGGCCGATCGCGTCCATGTGTCCCGGGCCAACGCGTATGCCCGGATCAATCGGCTCATCGACGACGGCGTGATCCGCGGTTTCAGCGCGCGTGTGAACCACGAGCGGGCGGGGCAGGGCGCCTCCGCCTACATCACCCTCAAGATCGTCCAGAATTCCTGGCGCACCGTGCGCGAGCAGCTCCAGGCGCTGCCGGGGGCCACGCACATCGCACTGGTCAGCGGCGACTTCGATGTCCTGCTGCTGGTGCACACCCCGGACAACCGGTCGCTGCGCGAGCTGGTCCTGACCAGGATCCAGGCCATCCCGGAGGTGCTCTCCACCCGCACACTTCTGGTGTTCGAGGAGACGGACCTGGCCCCGGGCCCGGCCAGACCCACCGAGCTGACCTGACGGGACCGGTGAACGCCGGGAACCAGCAATCCGAATCGGGACCGGAACTTCTTCAGGAACCGTACTTCTTCAGGAATGCCTGGACCGTGGCCCAGTTCTCCACGCTGTCGAGCAGCGCCACCCCGTGCTCGCCCGCACCCCTGATGTAGATCAACTTGTGCTCCGACGCCTTGGTGCTGGCCTTGTTCAGCGCCTTCGCATCCTCCCCGAAGGACTCGTCGTACTCGGCGGCCATGTAGAGCACCGGCGCGGTCAGCTTCGGGACGGCGTCCAAAGCGTTCATCGCGGAGTACACCGTCGGCGCGGAGAGCGCGATCACCGCGTCCGGCTGCGGCCGTACGGCAGGCGCAGCGGTGAGTACGGCGGTACCTCCCTTGGACGCCCCCATCAGCAGCAGCTTCTTCGCGCCCTTGCCGCGCAGGTACCCGGCCGCCCCGACGATCTCGGAGACCTCCTGGCCCGCCGAATTGACCGCGAGCACCCGATAGCCGCCCCGGTACAGCTCGTCGGCCTTGTCCTTCCACTGGCAGGCGGTGCCGTCGGACTGGTGCGCGAGCACGATCCCCGCGCCGGTCCCGCCGCCGCTCTCACCGCCCGGTACATAGGCGCCGGTCTCGGTCCCGTCCGCGGACTTGAAGGGGAGGGAAGCAGCCTTCGCCTCCTCCGACGTCAGACAGCCGAAATCGTCCGGCGCCACGGCCCCGGTCGCGCTCCGGCCGCCGTGTCCGTCCGCGTCGCCCCCTCCGTCACCGTCGCCCCCACCGCATCCGGTCAGCGACACGGCCGCAAGCAGCGCGGCAGCGGACAGGATCCCGGGAACCCGCAGAACAGGAGCACGCAAGACAGCGGTCATGCCGAAGGATGGTGGTCCGGGCCTGTCCGGCCGTCAACGGCTCAGCGGCTGGACCGCATCCCCTCGAAGGCCACCCGGACGAGCGTGTCCGCCAGCCGCTCCCCGTCGACGCCGCCGTCCGGTTGCGGCCGATACCACTCCACCAGGGAGTTGACCATCCCGAACAGCAGCCGTGTCACCAGCCGTATGTCCACGTCGGAGCGGAGATCGCCGTCCGCGACCGCCGCCCTGAGCAGATCGGTCACCCGATGGTCGAACTCGCGCCGCCGCTCCATGGCCCAGCGCTCGGTCTTCGTATTGCCCCGTACGCGCAGCAGCAGCGTGACGTAGGGCAGTTCGGCTATCAGCACATCGACGGTACGACGGGTGACGTACTCGACCCGCTCGATCGCACGTCCCTGCATCGCTCCCGGCTCGTCGAGGATCCCGAAGAGCCCGTCCAGCGCCCGGCTGACCGCACGGCGGAGCAGTTCCTCCTTGCCCGCGACATGGTGATAGATGGACGACTTGGAGATGCCCGCCGCCTTGGAGAGATGCTCCATGGACGTGCCGTCGTAGCCGCGCTCGTTGAAGACACGGACGGCGACGGTGAGCAGAGTCTCCGGGGTGTACGTGTCCCGCTTGGCCGTGGTCATGTCCGCGATCCTCCCCTACGAGTTGTCCACAGGTTTGGCGGGCCCCCTTGTCCCGACCGATCGTTCGGTTACTCTAACTCTGTCCGCCCGTCCCTGCCCAGCTCGATGAGGAGTTGGTCCGTCATGGCCGCCGAGCTCTCCCCGCACCTGCTGTCCGAGAAGCACCGCCCCACGCTCGACCAGGCCCTCGACGCGATCCGTACGCGCGCCTACTGGTCCCCGCATCCCGAGCACCCGAAGGCATACGGCGAGGGCGGCGTCCCCGGCAGCCTGAGCGCCACCGAGGGCAAAGCGGCCTTCGACGCCGTGCTGCACACCCGGCTCGACCTCGGCCAGCCGGGCACCGACGGCTGGACGGGCCAAGAGACCTCTCCTTACGGACCGGAGCTCGGCGTCGAATATCCGCACGCCGACCTGGACGTCCTGCTGCCGGCGATGCGCACGGGAATGGCTGCCTGGCGTGCGGCAGGCCCCGAGACCAGGGCCCTGGTCTGTCTGGAAATCCTGGCGCGGATCAGTGCCAGGACCCATGAGTTCGGCCACGCCGTGATGCACACCAGCGGCCAGGCCTTCATGATGGCGTTCCAGGCGGGCGGCCCGCACGCCCAGGACCGCGGCCTGGAAGCGGTGGCATACGCGTACGAGGAGCAGGTCCGTACCCCGCAGAGCGCCGACTGGTCCAAGCCGCAGGGCAAGCGCGACCCGCTCCAACTGCACAAGTCGTTCACCCCGGCACCCCGCGGCATCTCGCTCCTGATCGGCTGCAACACGTTCCCCACGTGGAACGGCTATCCCGGCCTCTTCGCCTCCCTGGCCACCGGCAACCCCGTCCTGGTCAAGCCGCACCCGCGCGCCGTGCTTCCGCTCGCGCTCACGGTGCAGCTGGCCCGCGAGGTGCTCGGCGAGGCGGGCTTCGACCCCAACCTGGTAGCTCTTGCGGCCGAGCGGCCGGGCGAAGGCATCGCGAAGACCCTCGCGGTCCGCCCCGAAATCAAGATCATCGACTACACCGGATCCACCGCCTTCGGCGACTGGCTGGAGACCAACGCCCGCCAGGCCCAGGTCTACACGGAGAAGGCCGGAGTCAACACGATCGTCCTCGACTCCACCGACAACTACCAGGGCATGCTCGCCAACCTGGCGTTCTCCCTGTCGCTGTACAGCGGCCAGATGTGCACCACTCCGCAGAACCTGCTGATCCCCCGGGACGGCATCACGACCGATGCCGGCGACAAGACGTACGACGAAGTCGTCGACGACATCGCCGCCGCGGTCAACGGACTGCTGGGCGACGACGCCCGGGCGAACGCACTGCTCGGCGCCCTGGTCAACCCCGACGTGAAGGCCCGCCTGGAGGCAGCCGCGGACCTGGGCGAAGTCGCCCTGCCCTCCCGCGAGGTGGCCAACCCGGAATTCCCAGGCGCCGTGGTCCGCACCCCCGTCGTCGTCAAACTGGACGGCACCAAGCCCGACGACGAGGAGCACTACCTGTCCGAGTGCTTCGGACCGGTCTCCTTCGCAGTAGCGGTCGACTCGACAGCCGACGCCGTGGAACTGCTCCGCCGCACGATCCGCGACAAGGGCGCGATGACGGTAGGCGCGTACACCACCTCACCGGAGGTGGAACGCGCGGTGGAGGACGCCTGTCTGGAAGAGTCGGCCCAGCTCTCGCTGAACCTGACTGGCGGGGTGTACGTCAACCAGACCGCGGCGTTCTCCGACTTTCACGGTTCGGGCGGCAACCCCGCAGCGAACGCGGCCCTGTGTGACGGAGCCTTCGTAGCAAGCCGCTTCCGCATGGTGGAAGTCCGCCGCCAGGCGTAATCCTCCGCTCCTCCGCCCCCGTGATCTTCCGGGCTCCCCAATCAGCCTCTCCGACGTTTGAGGAGCGGGGGTCCGGGAGGGGGCGGAGCCCCCGGTTACGGGAAGAGGCGGGCAGGGGAAAAGACCCGCCGCAGGCGTCCACCCGTGCCCACACCCACCTACCTCAAAACCCCGGCCCTCCCTCCGGGCGCCCGGCCCTCTACTCCCGCCCCGCCCCCTGAATCTCCGCATACCGCTGCACCCACGCATGCATGGCAATCGCAGCCGCAGCCCCCGCATTGATCGACCGCGTCGACCCGAACTGCGCAATGGAGCACACCATCGCCGCATGCTTTCGGGCCTCCTCGGTCAGTCCGGGCCCTTCCTGTCCGAAGAGCAGCACACACCGCCGCGGCAGCTCGGTCCGCTCCAGTGGCACCGCCCCCGGCAGATTGTCGATCCCGATGATCGGCAACCCCTCCGCCACCGCCCACGCGGTCAGCGATTCTGTGTCGGGGTGGTGCCGCACATGCTGGTACCGGTCGGTGACCATCGCACCGCGCCGGTTCCAGCGCCGCCGCCCCACGATGTGGATCTCCTTGGCGAGGAAGGCGTTCGCGGTGCGCACCACGGAGCCGATATTGAAATCGTGGCCCCAGTTCTCGACCGCCACATGGAAGTCATGCCGCCGCAGATCCAAATCGGCGACGATCGCCTCCCGTGTCCAGTACCGGTAGGCGTCGCCCACGTTGCGCCGGTCGCCGTGGGCAAGCAGCTCGGGGTCGTACCGCTCGTCCACGGGCCAAGGCAGCGGATGCGGCCCGACGCCGATCTCCGTCACGAATCCGTCGTCGTACTGCATGGGTTCCGTCGCCGGCTCGGATCCGACGGACGGTTCACGTCCGAGCCCTCCGGACGCTTCGGTCGACGAATCCCCGCCGTTACTGCCTGTATTACCGGTGCTGCTACTGCTGCCGCTCTCACTACTCACCCGACGAGCGTATGGCCCCCGTCGCCGCTGTGCTGCAGAGTCTCCTGGTCGTCGACGGCACGCCGCTGCCCCGGCACCTTGCCCCTGCGCGAGAACAGCAGCTCCCGCCCGTGGGTCACCCGGCCGCCGAGCCACACCAGGAAGACGGTCGGCAGGAAGACGGAGTCGGCGGCGATCATCGCCATCGAGAAGAACGGCAGCCCGAGCAGCAGGGCGATTCCGGCGTGCTCACACATCATGACGACGAGCAGGACGTTCTTGACCCGGCGGTTGAGCAGGGTGAAGGGGAAGGCAACCTGGACGATGACCGTGCCGTACGTCAGCAGCATCACCATGACACCGCTGGACGCGAGGATGTCCGACAGCCCGGGCCAAGGCGTGAAGTAGTCGAGCTTGAGCGGGTAGTACAACGCCGTGCCGTCCTGCCACCGCGAACCCTGGATCTTGTACCACCCTGCTGTCGCATAGATCAGGCAGACCTCGGCCATGATGACGACGAGGGTCGCGTTGTGGGCGAGATTGGCGACGACATCCAGCAGGGTGCGCGCTTCGTTGTGCGGCGCGTAGCGATTCACGGCCCACCAGGCACCCTGGCCGACCCAGAGGATCCAGAAAAGAACCGGCAGCCACCAGGTACCGCCGAGGCCATCTGTCACGGTGGCCACGGTCAGAACCAGACCGAGTACCACCCAGAGAACCGGACCGGCCACATCCCGCCGCACCGAACGTCGCGGACCATTGTCCTCCGCATCCACATCCGCCACACGGACCGCACGCGCAGCACGCCGCGCATCCAACGACCAGACCTGCCCGCAGCGCGTCAGCACGAGGTAGATCGCCATCAGATGGATGACGTTGTCGCCGCCGTCTCCCATGAAAATGCTGCGGTTCTGCAGGGAGAGCACACCGGCCATGAAGAGGACCGACATGGCGCGGGTGCGCCAGCCGACCATCAGCAGCGCGGCGGAGAGCAGAGCAACCGCGTACACGATCTCGAACCAGACCGTGCTGTCCGACCACATGAGTGTGGTGAAGGCCTGATTGCCCGATATGAGTTGCTGCGCCATGTCCCAGCTCCACGGCGCGTCGGGTCCGTACATCTCGTGGCGGTGCGGCAGTTCGCGCAGCAGGAACAGCAGATAGGTGGCGGAGAAACCGATCCGGATGACGGCGGTCTGGTACGGGCCCAGAGCCGAGGAAGTGATGCGCTGGATACCGCGGGCGAGCTTGCGGTCGAAGGTGAACTTACTCACTTGTCCGCCCCCTTGGCGTTCTCGGGAAGGTCGGCGGGGGTTACGGTCCACCACGGCAGCACCCGGTAGGACGGCTCCGTGCTGATCTTCTCCTCGCTCCATCCGGGTGCCGCGACGGACCGCACCTCGGAACGGATCTGGATGCGCTCGACGGTGCCGCCGTAGTCGTGTTCGCCGAGGCGCAACATCGCGATGCGGCGGATGTAACGCTCGGAGAACTCTCCGCGCAGGCCGTTCGCCCGGTTCTCGTTGTCATGGGAACCGAGATAGAAGTCCCAGGCACGACGGAGCTCGTTCTGATGGATGTGGCTGGGGAGCGGATTGCCGCGTATCGCCTTGCCGTCCTCACCGGAGAGACTCATCCAGGGGGTGGTGCGGCGGCCGTCGGCGCCGGCTATCTCGGCTCGTACATGAATGGCCACATTCTGCTGAAGCGGGTTCGGGGCGAAGAGCTTCCAGTTCTGCTCGAACTCGGGATAGACCCAGTCGTCGACCGCTTCGCCGTGCTGCTTGGTCAGGGTGTTGGAGGGTGCGACGTGCAGGAACACCATGGCCAGCTGAGCGCAGGCGACCAGCCCGATGACCGACAGTGCGATCGCGGCAACGATCTGGTACGGAAGTGAGAGTGCAGCCATGCCGACACGGGGACCTTGACCCGCCCCCCGACCGGCGCCGGACGACGCGTCCTCGCTCTGCCCCGGCCCTGGCCCGGCGCTCCCGTTCCCGCTCCCGACACCCCTGTCGTCGTACGAATCCATCCCGCCCCGATCCCCGTCGATCCCCGGTGAGTTATCCACAGGGTTGACACCCTACGGGCCGCCGACTCACCATTGAAGAAATTGAACCGAACGATCGGTCGGTCGGTAGGGAGTCCGGGATGACGGCAGTGACTGCGGACCAGACAGCGCAGGCAGGAGCAGGCAGGCCCGAAGGGGCGGACGAGGCCCTGGAGGCGGCCTTCGATCGTGCGGTGGCGGCGGACGAGCGCATCGAGCCGCGCGACTGGATGCCGGATGCCTACCGTGCCTCACTGGTCAGGCAAATGGCCCAGCATGCCCACTCCGAAATCATCGGAATGCAGCCGGAGGCAAACTGGATCTCGCGAGCGCCCTCGCTGCGCCGCAAGGCGATCCTCATGGCCAAGGTGCAGGACGAAGCCGGACACGGGCTCTATCTGTACAGCGCCGCGGAAACCCTCGGCACCGGCCGCGAGGAGCTGCTCGACAAGCTCCACGCAGGCCGCCAAAGGTATTCATCGATCTTCAATTACCCGACGCTGACCTGGGCGGACGTCGGCGCGATCGGCTGGCTCGTGGACGGCGCCGCGATCACCAACCAGGTTCCGCTCTGTCGCTGCTCCTACGGCCCGTACGCCCGAGCGATGGTCCGTATCTGCAAGGAGGAGTCTTTTCACCAGCGTCAGGGTTACGAACTGCTGCTCACCCTCAGCCGCGGCACCCCGGCACAGCACGAGATGGCGCAGGACGCGGTGAACCGCTGGTGGTGGCCGTCCCTGATGATGTTCGGCCCGCCGGATGACGCATCGGCCCACTCGGCACAGTCAATGGCCTGGAAGATCAAGCGGCACTCCAACGACGAGCTGCGGCAGCGCTTCGTGGACATCTGTGTCCCACAGGCCGAGGCGCTGGGGCTCACCCTCCCGGACCCGGACCTCCGGTGGAACGAGGAGCGTGGACAGCACGACTTCGGGGCGATCGACTGGCAGGAGTTCCAGGAGGTCCTCAAGGGCAACGGCCCGTGCAACGAGCAGCGCCTCACTCAGCGCCGCCGGGCGCACGAGGAGGGCTCCTGGGTCCGGGACGCGGCGGTTGCGTACGCCGAGAAGCACACAGCAGTACGGAACGGGGAGGCAACAGCATGAGCAGCTCGACCGAATGGCCGCTTTGGGAGGTGTTCGTGCGTTCGCGCCGCGGGCTGTCCCACACCCACGCGGGCAGCCTGCACGCCCCGGACGCGGAAATGGCCCTGCGCAACGCGCGCGATCTGTACACGCGCCGCTCCGAGGGCGTCTCCATCTGGGTGGTCCCGTCCGCACAGGTCACGGCCTCCTCGCCCGACGAGAAGGACTCCTTCTTCGAGCCGGCCGGTGACAAGCCGTACCGGCACCCGACGTTCTACGAGATCCCGGAAGGGGTGAAGCACCTGTGACCGCGGCCCTCGCCCTGGGCGACGACGCGCTGGTGCTCTCGCACCGGCTGGGGGAGTGGGCGGGCCACGCCCCCGTACTGGAAGAGGAAGTGGCCCTGGCCAACATCGCCCTGGACCTGTTGGGACAGGCCCGGGTGCTGCTCTCCCTTGTCGGGGACGAGGACGAGCTGGCGTATCTGCGCGAGGAGCGCGCCTTCCGCAACGTCCAACTGGTCGAGCAGCCGAACGGCGACTTCGCCCACACCATCGCCCGCCAGCTCTACTTCTCCACGTACCAGCGACTGCTCTACGAGCAGCTGGCGACCGGCGAGAGTCCGTTCGCCGGGCTGGCGGCGAAGGCGGTCAAGGAGGTCGCCTACCACCAGGACCATGCGGAGCGCTGGACGCTGCGGCTCGGCGACGGCACGGCCGAGAGTCATGAGCGGATGCAGCGCGGGGTCGTCGCCCTGTGGCGGTTCACCGGCGAGCTGTTCCAGCCCGTCGAGGGCGTGGAGATCGACTGGCGGTCGCTGAACAGCGGCTGGCTGGAGTCCGTCACCGCAGTGCTGCAGCAGGCCACGCTGACCGTACCGGCCGGCCCGCAGTTCGGAGCGTGGACGGCGGGCGCGGGACGCCAGGGCATCCACACCGAACCCTTCGGCCGGATGATCGCCGAGATGCAGCACCTGCACCGCAGCCACCCGGGGGCGTCATGGTGACCGAAACGCTCCTGGAGGAGGAGCTGCACCGGCTGGCAGGCTCCGTACCCGATCCCGAACTGCCCGTGCTGACCCTGGACGAGCTGGGGGTGCTCCGGGGCGTGGACGTGGTGGCACCCGGCAAGGTCACGGTGCGCCTCACCCCGACCTACACCGGCTGCCCGGCGATCGAGGCCATGTCCGTCGACATCGAGCGGGTGCTGCACGACCACGGCATACCGGAAGTCTCCGTGGTCACCGTGCTCTCGCCTGCCTGGTCCACGAACGACATCAGCGCGGAAGGGCGGCGCAAGCTGGCCGAGTTCGGCATCGCGCCCCCGCGCCCGCACAATGCGACGGCCCCCGCGGGCGGCCCGGTGCCGCTCACGCTCTCGGTCCGCTGCCCGCACTGCGGCTCGACCGATACGGAGCTGCTGAGCCGGTTCTCCTCCACCGCATGCAAGGCACTGCGCCGCTGTGTGACGTGCCGCGAACCGTTCGACCACTTCAAGGAGTTGTAGATGTTCCATCCGCTCCGGGTCCGCGCGATCGAACGGCTCACGGACGATTCGGTGGCCCTCACCTTCGCCGTGCCGCCCGAGCTGCGCGAGACCTTCCGCCACAAGCCCGGCCAACACCTCAATGTGCGCTACAACGTCGACGGCGAGGAGATCCGCCGCTCGTACTCGATCTGTTCCCCGGCCACCGAGGAACCATCGGATCCGGCGCTACGGGTGGGCATTCGGCTCGTCGACGGAGGCGTGTTCTCCACGTACGCGCTCAAGGAACTCGCCGTCGGTGACCTGATCGAGTCGATGCCCCCGATGGGCCGCTTCGTGCTCACGCCCCGCGCCGGACATTTCGCGGCGATCGTCGGGGGCAGCGGGATCACCCCGGTGCTGTCGATCGCGGCGACACTGCTGGCGCGGGAGCCCGACGCCAGTTTCTGTCTGATCCGCAGCGACCGGACGGCGGTCTCGACGATGTTCCTGGACGAGGTCGCCGACCTCAAGGACCGCTATCCGGACCGGTTTCAGCTGGTCACGGTGCTCTCCCGGGAGGAGCAGCAGGCAGGTCTCCCTTCCGGCCGGCTGGACGGGGACCGGCTCACCGCGCTGCTGCCCGCGCTGCTGCCCGTGCCGGAGGTGGACGGCTGGTATCTGTGCGGGCCGTTCGGACTGGTACAGGCCGCCGAACGCGCGCTGCACGGCCTGGGCGTCGACCGGACCCGTATCCACCAGGAAATCTTCCATGTGGACGACGGCCCGAACGCACCTGCCCGTACCCGGGCCGAAACGCCTGCGCACAGCAGCCTCACCGCGACTCTGGACGGCCGATCCGGCACATGGCCGGTACAGGAGGGCGAATCGCTGCTGGAGACCGTGCTTCGCAGCCGCTCCGACGCGCCGTACGCCTGCAAGGGCGGTGTGTGCGGGACCTGCCGGGCGTTCCTGGTCTCGGGCGATGTACGGATGGACCGCAATTTCGCGCTGGAGCCCGAAGAGACGGGCGCCGGCTATGTGCTGGCGTGCCAGTCGCATCCCGTCACTCCGGAGGTGGAGCTCGACTTCGACCGCTGACCGCGCCCGCTCTCCGTCTCCTTCCCCCTGTTCCCTTCTCGTAGAACCTGTTCTATCTTGACGATCCGTCAGATCTGGGTACGGGAGCAGCGGTTCACGGGAGGCCAGGGACAGTGGACTTCACCTTCACCGAGGAACAGCAGGCAGCCATTGAGGCAGCGAGAGCAGTCTTCTCGGGCGCTGCGCCCGACGGGGTGCCCAGCCCCGCTCTCGTACCGGGAGCGGTGGCCGAGGACATCGACCGGCCTCTGTGGGCAGGGCTCGCCGCAGGCGACCTATTGAGTCTGACGCTGTCGCCGGAGCATGGCGGGGCCGGGCTCGATCTCGTCGCGCTCTGTCTGGTGCTGCGTGAGTCCGCCAAGGTACTTGCGCGGGTGCCGCTGCTGGAGACGTGCGTGGTCGCGATGGCGCTCCAGCGCTACGGCGACGCGGGGCTGGCCGTCGAGCTGCTGCCCCGGGTCGGCCGGGGCGAGCTGGTACTCACCGTCGGGGCCAACGGCCGCACCGGCCACGATCCGGCCGAGCTCGCTGTCACCGCCCGCCGGGAAGCCCCCGCGGGCAACCGGCCTGGCGAGGGGCCTGGCAACGCCCCCGACGACGCCGACGGTGATGCTGCGGGCTGGGTACTCGACGGGGTGCAGTCAGGGGTGCCGTGGGCACAGGCCGCGGACTGGATCGCGGTCCCTGCCCACACGGGCGAGGGCCGGGCCGTTGTGGCCCTGATCCGGTCCACCCACGACGGCGTCACTCTCGCCGAACAGGTCTCCACCAACGGTGAGCTGTTCGCCGAGGTCCGGCTGGATTCGGTACGGATCGACAGCCGTGCGCTGATCGACACCGTCGGGGCCTGGGAGTGGTTGCGCGCCCTGCTCATCACCGGGACGTGCGCGCTCGCGCTGGGCCTGGGCGAGGCTGTGCTGACCATGACGAGCGAATACACCGGCAAGCGCGAGCAGTTCGGCTTTCCCGTCGCGACCTTCCAGTCCGTCGCCGTACAGGCCGCGGACCGTTACATCGACCTGAGGGCCATGGAAGTGACGCTCTGGCAGGCGGCCTGGCGGATCTCCACCGGGGCCGGCGGTGCGCTTCCCGCTGAGGGCGACATTGCCGTAGCGAAGATCTGGGCGTCCGACGGTGTCCGCCGGGTCGTGCAGACGGCACAGCATCTGCACGGCGGCTTCGGCGCGGACACCGACTACCCGCTGCACCGCTTTCATGCCTGGGCGAAGCAGGTCGAGCTCTCCCTCGGCCCGGCGGCGGCACACGAGGAGGCGCTGGGCGACCTACTGGCCGCGCACCTCCTCAGCTGACACCGGCCAGGCCTCGGACAACACAGGTCGAGCGTCCGCTCGGCACTCCAGCAGCCCGGCACTCCGGCAGCCGAGCGGTCCCGATCTCAGAGCACGAAAGCCGGGTTGCCGTTGTCGGTGACCATCGGGCGTCCGGCACCGTCCCAGGCGAGCAACCCGCCATCGATGTTCACAGCATCGATGCCCTGCTGCACCAGATACTGGGTGACCTGGGCGGACCGGCCACCGACCCGGCACATCACATGCACGCGCCGACCGTCCTCGGCAGCTTCGGTCAGCTCACCGAAACGGCCCACGAAGTCACTCATCGGAATGTGCAGGGCGCCTGCGACATGCCCGGCCGCCCATTCGTCGTTCTCCCGGACGTCCAGCACAAAGCCGTCCGACGGAACCGCCGCGACATCCACCGAGGGCAGCGGGGCGAAATTCATGGGTCATGCCTTCTCTCGTACGTACGCTCCAGAGTCACCGGGAACGCTACTGCACCAGACCCGCCAGCTCCGCCTCACGCTGAGCGACCTCGCCCAGCAGCTGATCGGCGATCTCGTCGAGCAGCCGGTCCGGATCGTCGGGCGCCATCCGCAGCATGGCCCCGATCGCGCTCTCCTCGAGCTCCTGGGCGAGCACCGTCAGGAGTTCCTTGCGCTGGGTCAGCCAGTTCAGCCGGGCATAGAGCTCCTCGCTCTCGCTGAGCTCCGCCTCCGGCACCTCCGGCCCCGCCGCCCACTCCTGCGCCAGCTCCATCAGCAGCGCCTCGTCCCCTCGCCCATAAGCAGCGTTGACGCGGGTGATGAATTCCTCCCGGCGTGCCCGCTCCGTCTCGTCCTGCGCCAGGTCCGGGTGGGCCTTGCGCGCCAGCTCGCGGTACAGCTTGCGTGCCTCCTCGGTCGGCCGGACCCGCTTGGGCGGCCGGACCGGCTGCTCGGTCAGCATCGCCGCCGCCTCGGGGGACAGCCCGTCGGAGTCGATCCAGTCGTGGAACAGCTCGTCGATGCCCGGCATCGGCATCACGATCGCCCGGGCCTCCTGCGCCTTGCGGAGGTCTTCGGGGTCACCGGTCCTGGCGGCCCGGGCCTCCGCGATCTGCGCATCGAGCTCATCGAGGCGGGTGTACATCGGCCCGAGCCTCTGGTGGTGCAACCTGGAGAAGTTCTCGACCTCGACCCGGAAGGTCTCCACCGCGATCTCGAACTCGATCAGCGCCTGCTCCGCCACCCGCACAGCCTTGGCGAGCCGAGCCTCGGGCCGGGCTCCCTCAGCAGTTCCATCGGCAGCGCCGCCAGTACTGTCGTCAGTCCCAGCGGCAGCGTCGGCTTCCGAACCGGCACCAGCATCGGCACCGGCCGGCCCTCCGTGCTGCTCGTGCTGCCGGTCGTTTTCCTGCCGGTCATCGTCGTTCCGGGTGGTCGACACCCCGGCGGCTTCGTGGGTCACCCGTCCAGCGTATGGCCACCGTCCACGCCCCGCGGACGCGCGGTCGGCCCAATGCCCCCTCACACGCCCGGTTCGGCGGCTATCCGCCCCGAACCGATGGCCCGCACCAGCTCCGCGTGGTCCGCCTCAGTACGGTCCGCGTACGTCACCGCGAACGCCGCCACCGCCTCGTCCAGCTCCTCGTTCTTGCCGCAGTAGCCCGCGATCAGCCGCGGGTCGGCGCTGTGCGCATGGGCCCTGGCCAACAGCGCCCCGGTCATCCGGCCGTAGTCGTCGACCTGGTCGGCTGCCAGTGCTGCCGGGTCCACACTGCCCTTGCGGTTCCTGAACTGCCGCACCTGGAACGGGCGCCCGTCGACGGTGGCCCAACCCAAAAGAATGTCGCTGACAACCTGCATCCGCTTCTGCCCGAGCACCACACGGCGCCCCTCGTGCGCCACCGCCGCCACATCGAACCCGACAGCCGGGAGGTAGGGCGCCAGCACGGACGGCCGTGCCTCCTTCACCTGCAGTACCAAAGGCTCGCCACGGTGATCGAGCAAGAGCACCACGTACGACCGGGTGCCGACGCTCCCCGTGCCGACCACCCGGAACGCCACGTCGTGGATCGCGTATCTGGCGAGGAGCGGTACCCGGTCCTCCGAGATCGTGCCCAGATAGTCGCCGAGTCCTGCCGCCACGGCCGCGGCCTCCTCGTCCGGCACCCGCCGCAGCACCGGCGGCGCGTCTATGAAGCGGCGTCCACCGTCCCCGGAATCCTCGGTGGACTTGGCAGCGAAGCGGGCGCTGGTGTTGTTACGGGCCTTCTCCGAGACCCGCTCCAGGGTGCCGAGCAGATCCCGCGCATCCGCGTGCGAGACCAGCTCCTCGTCCGCGATGGCGTTCCAGGCATCGAGCGCGGGCAGTCTGGCCAGCAGCCGCATCGTCCGCCGGTATGCGCCCACCGTGTCGTATGCGCCCTGGCGGCAGGTGTCCTCGTCCGCTCCTGCCTCGCGTCCGGCGAGCACGAGAGAAGTGGCGAGACGCTTGAGGTCCCATTCCCAGGGGCCGAACACGGTCTCGTCGAAATCGTTCAGATCGATGACCAGGCTGCCCCGCGCATCGCCGTACAGCCCGAAATTGGCCGCGTGCGCATCGCCGCAGAGTTGGGCGCCCACCCCGCTGAGCGGCGTGCCCACCAGGTCATGGGCCATCAGCCCGGCCGAGCCACGCAGAAACGCGAACGGTGTGGCCGCCATCCGCCCCACCCGGATCGGGGCGAGACCGGGCACCCTGCCCCGGCTCGACTCCTCGACCGCCTGCACGGCATCGGGCCGCCCGGCCGGAAGATCAAGGGCGGAGTGAGAGGCCCTGGGCACCCTCTCCCGCAGCGCCTTGCCCGCCCCCCTGGGCGACTGCGGCGCACCCTTGCCCATCACAGTCGCCCGACGCGCGAATCCGGGCACGACCGGAATGCGCGGATCATCTGTCACAGCCCGCTGAACCGGCACTGTCGCTTCGATTTCGCCCATGGCGCGCAGCCTCCCCCACCTTCGCCCTGCGCTCCCGGCCCCATGCCCTGTCGCAGATCAATTGCGACGAAGGTACCGCCGTCCGCCGAAAGCCGTCTGCCCCTGTGGAAAACCGACCTCACGGCCTGTGGACAACACTCTGTCCTGGTCAGACGCCGACGGCCGCCTCCTCCAGTTCTTCCTCCAGGTCTTCCTCGTCGTCCGCCTCGGTCCGGGCTTCGGCCTTGACGTGCCGCCCCCGGCCCTGTGCTCCCCCGGCCTCGGCGGACCCGACGACGGCGCCGGCCTGAGCCGCCTCCACGGCGGCCCTCCGCCGCTTCGCCTCGGCCAGCCCTGCCGCACCCATCACTGCCAGGCCCACCACGAACCAGAGCGCGAGCACCAGCACATGCCGGCCGAGCGCGTGTCCGCCGAAGTACACATGGCTGCGTACACCCTCGACGAAGCCTGCACCGTTCCAGAAGGAGTGCAGCGCACCGAAGAAGCCGGGCTGCAGCTCGGGCCGGAAGATGCCGCCGGAGCTGGTGAAGTTGAGCATCACGAAGAGCACCATCACGCAGAGCGTCGTCCACCGCTTGAGGAAGGTGTGCAGCCCGACGCCGATCAGCAGAATGCCCAGCGAGTAGAGCCAGGCCATCGCCCAGAGACCGCCGAGCCCGTGGTCCACGAGACCGAACAGCGGACCGGCGAGGACCGCTCCGATCAGGCTCACTGCCAGGGACGCGGCAACCGTCAGAACGGCCCGGATCCGCAGCGCCAGCACCGCGCCCGCACCACCGATCACCGCGACCGATGCGTACGAGCCGATACTCACCGCGACCAGCAGGAAGAAGATGCCCTGACCGGTCGGATCGCCGTCAGCGGTCGGTGCCGTGTCCGTCACCTTCAGCGGGTCCCCCTCCGCGGCCGCAACCTTGGTGAAGACCTTTTCGACCACCGTGGCGCTGGTGTCCGATGACGCGCCGGCCACCAGCAGCTCGGGGTGCTTCCCCGGCAGGTAGGCACCGTAACTCGCCTGCGTCCTGAGGTGGTTCACGGCCGTCGCGCGATCGGGGACCGTGCGCACACTCAGCGCCCCGTCACCCTTGTCCTGCAGCGTCTGCGCGAGCACCTGCGCTCTCGGCCCCGACCCGACCACGTCCACCCGCAGATCGTGCGGCTCAGGAGCGTGGAACGCCCCGAGGTAGGCAAGCCCCATGCCGATGCACATCAGCAGCGGCGTGACGAGATGGCTCAGCACATGACGCAGAGCGGCGGCGGTGGAGCCGGCGGCGGCGCTCGGGCCTGACGACATACGGAACACTCCAAATAGTTGGCTTTTACAACTCCTAACTCGTTGTACTATACAACTGAAATCCCGAGGAAGGCGAAGAGGAAGGCGGAGCAGTGCCAGGCACCCCCGGAGAACGCCAAGAATCACTGGATGTCATCCAGCGCGAACTGACCGCCTTCGCGCGCCGCGCGCGCGCCGCGGCGGCCCGCCTCCATCCAGAGCTACCCCTGGTCTCGTACACGCTGCTGGCGCACATCGACGACCGGCACGGCTGCCGCGCAACGGATCTGGCCGCGCACTACATGCTGGACAAATCGACAGTCAGCCGACAGATCGGCGCCCTGGAGAAACTGGGACTGGTCGAGCGACACCCGGACCCGAACGACCACCGCATCCAGGTGCTGCACCCCACCGAGGCCGGAACCCAAGCGCTCGCATCAACACAAGCCAGCCGCCGCTCCGCCTACCAGGAGCGCCTCGCGGACTGGACGGCGGACGACCTCGCCGGCTTCGCGGAGTACCTGCTGCGCTACAACGCGGCGGGCGACACGAGCACGACCTCCCCGCAGACGCCGAAGGCCTGACCCGGCAGAACATCCTCCGGCCCGCTACAACCGGCGCGACGGCCAGGACGCATCCTCAGACCCCCACCCGCCCGCGGTATCCGGCACGCGTCAGCAGGGGCCGTCGGAGGTCAGGTACGTCTTCGACCAGTGAGCCAGCTCCTTGAGCGCGGGCTCCATCGCGGCGCCGGCCCGGGTCAAGCGGTACGAAACCCGCAGGGGTGGCCCCTCATCGACCTCGCGGACAACCAGCCCGGCCGCACCCAGCTCGGAAAGCCGGTCCGAGAGCATGCGCTCACTGATGCCCGGAATCGCCCGCCGCAGGTCCGCGAAGTGCACCGGCTGCCGCATCAGCACCGAGACGATCGGCCCCGTCCAACGCTTGCCGAACAGCTCGAAGACGCGGGTGATGCCCACGTCGACGCGCTGACACGCCTGCTCGCTGTGCTCCGCCATACGCCCAGGGTACTGCGCCGCCGTACTGGACTTACGAATAGTAAGTACCTATGTTATTACTAGGTACGAACAATAAGGCCTGCTCATCCGCCCGCCGTCATCCCTAGATATCCGTGGAGACCCCCGTGGCCACACTTCTGCACCTCGATTCCGCCGTCTTCCCCGAGGGCTCCGCGTCGCGCGATGTCAGTGCCGCCTTCGTGCAGGCCTGGCGTGAGCAGCACCCCGACGGGCAGGTTGTCTACCGTGATCTCGCCGCCGCCCCGCTGCCCCACCTGGACGCCGCAGCCGTCGCCGCCGGCGCCGAGGACCCGCTGCGCCGCGAGCTCGCAGACGAGCTGACAGCGGCGGACGCCGTTCTGATCGGCGCCCCGATGTACAACTTCAGCATTTCGTCCACACTGAAGGCCTGGCTCGACCATGTGATCATCGTCGGCCACAACGCGGGCCCGGACAGCCCCGTGACGGGCACCCCGATCACCGTCGTCGCCAGCCGCGGCGGCTCGTACGCCGCCGGCACCCCGCGCGAGGACGCCGAGTTTGTCCAGAACTACCTGGAGAAGCTGCTGACGAGCATGTTCGGCGCCGAGGTCGATTTCATCGTCCCGGAACTGACGCTGGCCCGGTCCAAGCCCTCCATGGCCGAGCTCATTCCGCTCGCCGACGCCTCCCGCACCCAGGCGTTCACTGCGGCCACAGAGAAGGCCAAGGCCCTCGCCGCCCGCCTCGCAGCCTGATTCGTACGGCACAGAGCCGAGCAGGGCCCGCAGGAGCCGGGACCCGAACAGCAGCCCGCGGAGGTCAAGGCTCCGCGGGCTGCGACGCCCCCACAAGCCCCGCTAAGCCCACAAACCCTGAAAGCCTCATGCCATCACAGGACGCCCCGAATCCGGCGTTTCACGTGAAACCAAACCCGGGAACGAAGAAGCCCCACAGACCGTTGGCCTGTGGGGCTTCTCTCTTGTGCGCGAGGGGGGATTTGAACCCCCACGTCCCTAAGGACACTGGCACCTGAAGCCAGCGCGTCTGCCGTTCCGCCACTCGCGCAAGAGTGATGTTTCCGGACTCTCTCACCGTTTGGTGCGAGCGCCTGGCGACATCCGGAAGATTAGCACGCTGGACAGGGTGGATTCACATCCGTTGTTTCACCGAACGCCTGGCGGGAACCGGGAACGCCGTGCGGCCGCCCCCACTCCTCCTCAGTACACCCCGGGTGCGGGACACTGTCAGGAGGCCGCCTCTACGATCCGTGTGAGAGGTGACACTCATCCACAGGGCAGACAAGGGGAACCAGCCGATTTCCCCACGCGTGGATACGATCAGTAAGCAGTACAGGGACGACTACAACGGAGGAGGTGCCCCATGGGAGTCATGAAGCGTTTCGAGCAGCGTCTCGAAGGTCTGGTCAATGGCACCTTCGCCAAGGTCTTCAAGTCCGAGGTCCAGCCGGTCGAGATCGCGGGAGCCCTCCAGCGCGAGTGCGACAACAACGCAACAATCTGGAACCGTGAGCGGACCGTCGTCCCCAACGACTTCATCGTCGAGCTCAGCACCCCGGACTACGAGCGACTCAGCCCGTACTCCGGCCAGTTGGGCGACGAACTCTCCGGCCTGGTCCGCGACTACGCCAAGCAGCAGCGGTACACCTTCATGGGCCCCATCAAGGTCCATCTGGAGAAGGCCGACGACCTCGACACCGGGCTCTACCGGGTGCGCAGCCGTACCCTGGCGTCGAGTTCGTCACAGCAGCAGGACCCCCAGGGCCGGCAAGGACAGCAGAGCCACCCGGGACAGCACGGCCAGCCCCCCCACCCGGGCCCGGGGCGGCCTGCACAGCCCACCGGAGGTTACGGCTACCCGCCCAGCTCCGCCCCGCCCATGCCCGCGGCGCCGCCGCCGGGCACGGGCAGGCCCGGGGCGCCCAGTACCGACCGGCACCCGCCGGCCGGGCCCAGCCCCCTGCCGAACGCGCAGGTGCGGCGCTGGATCGAGATCAACGGCACCCGCCATCAGATCTCCCGCCCGACGCTGGTGCTGGGACGCAGCACCGACGCCGACGTGCGGATCGACGACCCCGGCGTATCGCGCCGGCACTGTGAGATCCGGACCGGAACGCCCTCGACGATCCAGGATCTCGGGTCTACCAACGGCATCGTGGTAGACGGGCAGCACACAACCCGCGCTACGCTCCGCGACGGCTCGCGGATCGTCGTGGGCAGCACCACCATCGTTTACCGGCAAGCCGAAGGGTGAAGCGGGGGCAATGTCAGAGCTGACCCTGACGGTCATGCGGCTAGGTTTCCTGGCTGTTCTGTGGCTGTTCGTGATCGTGGCCGTCCAGGTCATCCGCAGCGACCTGTTCGGAACGCGCGTCACGCAGCGCGGCTCACGCCGCACTGCGACCGACGCGCGGCCGCCACAGGCACGCCAGAATGCCGCGGCACCGCCGCAGCAACGTCAACAGCCCGGCCGTCAGCGCCGGGGGGCACCCACAAAGCTGGTCGTCTCCGAGGGCACACTCACCGGCACCACGGTGGCGCTCCAGGGGCAGACCATCACGCTGGGCCGTGCCCACGACTCAACGATCGTCCTGGACGACGACTACGCGTCCAGCAGGCATGCCAGGATCTACCCCGACCGTGACGGCCAGTGGATCGTCGAGGATCTCGGGTCCACCAACGGCACGTATCTCGACCGGACCCGACTCACCACCCCGACACCTGTTCCGCTGGGCGCGCCGATCCGGATCGGCAAGACCGTCATCGAGCTGCGGAAGTAGTACGACAATGAGCGAGCGGAGCGAGCAAGCCGCGGCGGTCCGGGCAACGGACCCGGCCCGGCTCCCGACCGGAGGGTGGGCAGTGTGGCTCGAGACCGGCTGTACCCCGAGCCGACGGGAGAGGTGCGCATGAGTCTTTCCCTGCGCTTCGCCGCCGGATCGCACAAGGGCATGATCCGGGAAGGCAACGAGGACTCCGGCTACGCCGGTCCGCGCCTTCTCGCCATCGCCGACGGCATGGGCGGCCAGGCAGCCGGCGAGGTCGCCAGCTCCGAGGTGATCTCCACGCTCGTCCAGCTCGACGACGACGTCCCGGGCTCGGACATCCTCACCTCGCTCGGCACGGCGGTCCAGCGGGCCAACGACCAACTGCGCATGATGGTCGAGGAGGACCCCCAGCTGGAGGGCATGGGCACCACGCTCACCGCCCTGCTCTGGACCGGCCAGCGCCTCGGCCTCGTCCACGTCGGCGACTCCCGCGCGTACCTGCTGCGCGACGGCGTGCTCACCCAGATCACCCAGGACCACACCTGGGTGCAGCGGCTGGTCGACGAGGGCCGGATCACCGAGGAAGAGGCCACCACCCACCCGCAGCGCGCTCTTCTGATGCGTGCCCTGGGCAGTGGCGACCACGTCGAACCCGATCTCTCCATTCGTGAGGTCCGGGTCGGCGACCGCTATCTGATCTGCTCCGACGGGCTGTCCGGCGTCGTCTCCCACCAGACGATGGAAGAGACCCTCGCCAGTTACCAGGGCCCCCAGGAGACCATCCAGGAACTGATCCAGCTCGCCCTGCGCGGCGGCGGCCCGGACAACATCACCTGCATCGTCGCCGACGTCCTCGACGTCGACAGCAATGACACCCTGGCCGGGCAGCTCAACGACACCCCGGTCATCGTCGGCGCGGTCGCCGAGAACCAGGCCGCCCAGCTGAACGATGGCGGCGCCATGCAGACCCCCGCCGGACGAGCGGCCGGCCTCGGCCGTCCCGTCCAGCCGCCGGCAGGCGGCTTCGGTCCGCCCGGAAGCGGTGACGACGTCGGCTACGGCGGAATGCCGGACGGCTCCTTCGACGCGTACACCGACGACGACTTCATCAAGCCCGGCGGCGGCCGCAAGTGGCTCAAGAGATCCTTCTACGTCGTGCTCGCGCTCGCTGTCATCGGCGGCGGTCTCTACGGCGGCTACCGCTGGACCCAGAACCAGTTCTATGTCGGCGCGAAGAACGAACATGTAGCGCTGTTCCGTGGCATCAGCCAGGACCTGGCCTGGGTCTCGCTCTCGAAGGTCGAGAAGGACCACCCCGAGATCGAACTCAAGTACCTGCCGCCCTACCAGCGCAAGCAGGTCGAGGCGACCATCGCCGAGGGCAACCTCACCGCCGCACGCGAGAAGATCGGCGAACTCGCTGTCCAGGCATCCGCCTGCGAGAAGGACGCCCAGCGACGCGCGGCCGAGAAAGCCCGCTCCGACGAGGGCCAAGCCGGTGGTACGGGCTCGGACGTCAACAAGACATCCGTCGCTTCCGGCGCCACCAAGACCAAGCCGACCGCAACTCCCACTCCTGGTCCCAGCCTCTCGGAGGAAGAGAAAAAGCTGGTCCCGCAGTGCGGTAAGCAGTAAAGCCGTAGGGGGCCTTCAGCACCATGAGCGTTGTCACCAACACGACCACGATCGGCGCGATCGACGCACCGAGCCGCCGCAACACCGAACTGTTTCTGCTTCTCTTCGCCGTCTTCATCTCGGTGTTCGCTTACGCCAACGTGGGCCTCGCCCTCAGTGGCGAACTGCCCTCCGGCATGCTCGGATACGGACTCGGGCTCGCGCTGCTCGCAGGCGTCGCACATCTCGCGGTCCGCAGATTTGCCCCCTACGCGGACCCGCTTCTGCTGCCGCTGGCCACCTTGCTCAACGGCCTGGGGCTGGCGATCATCTGGCGCCTGGACCAGTCGGAAAGATTCCAGGCGCTGAAGACCTTCGCACCCGCTGCGTCCAAACAGCTGATGTTCTCCGCTGTCGGCGTCGGGCTGCTCGTCGTCGTACTGGTGGCCCTCAAGGACCACCGCATCCTGCAGCGCTACACCTACATCTCCATGGTCGTCGCGCTGTTCCTGCTGATCCTTCCGGTGTTCTTCCCCGCCGTGAACGGCGCCAAGATCTGGATCCGGATCCCGGGTGTAGGCACCATCCAGCCCGGTGAATTCGCCAAGATCATCATCACGGTCTTCTTCGCGGGCTATCTGATGGTCAAGCGCGACGCACTCGCTCTGGCCAGCCGTCGCTTCATGGGGCTGTACCTGCCGCGGGGCCGTGACCTCGGGCCCATCCTCATGGTCTGGGCCTTCTCGATCCTGATCCTGGTCTTCGAGACGGATCTGGGCTCTTCCCTTCTGTTCTTCGGCATGTTCGTCGTCATGCTGTATGTGGCCACCGAGCGCACCAGCTGGATCGTCTTCGGTCTGCTGATGTCCGCGGTCGGCGCCGTCGGTGTCGCCTCGTTCGAACCGCACGTCCAGCAGCGCGTCACTGCCTGGCTCGACCCCTTCGCGGGCTGGGGCAAGGAAGCCGCCAGCGAGCAGATGGCCAAGTCCCTGATGGCCTTCGGCTCCGGCGGCACCCTCGGCACCGGGCTCGGCCAGGGCAATTCCGACCTGATCGGCTTCGCCGCCAACTCCGACTTCATCCTCGCCACCGTCGGCGAGGAGCTCGGCCTCGCCGGGATGATGGCCATCCTTCTCGTCTACGGTCTGATCGTCGAGCGCGGTGTCCGTACCGCGCTCGCTGCCCGCGACCCCTTCGGCAAGCTTCTCGCGATCGGGCTCTCCAGCTCCTTCGCCATTCAGGTCTTCGTCGTTGCCGGCGGTGTCATGGGACTCATTCCGCTGACCGGTATGACCATGCCGTTCGTCGCGGCGGGCGGATCGTCAGTGATCGCCAACTGGGCCCTGATCGGCATCCTGCTCCGTATCAGCGACACCGCGCGCCGCCCCGCGCCGGCCCCAGCCCCATCACCCGATGCCGAGATGACCCAGGTGGTCCGACCGTGAACAAGCCCCTTCGCAGGATCGCGATCTTCTGCGGGCTGCTCGTCCTCGCTCTCCTGGTCCGGGTCAACTGGCTTCAGTACGTACGTGCCGACGAACTGAATGCGAATGAGCACAACCGCCGCGTCCAGATCGAACGGTACGCACACGAGCGCGGCAACATCATCGTCGACGGAGAGCCCGTCACCGGGTCCGTCGAGACCAAGGGCAGCGACTTCAAGTACAAGAGGGTCTGGAAGAACGGCCCCATGTGGGCCCCCGTGACCGGCTACTCCTCGCAGGCGTTCGACGCATCGCAGTTGGAGAGCATCGAGGACGGAATCCTCACCGGCAACAGCGATCAGTTGTTCTTCAACCGCACGCTGTCTCTCTTCACCGGCGAAAAGAAGACCGGCGGCAACATCGTCACGACCCTCAACGGCGCCGCCCAGAAGGCCGCCTTCAAAGGGCTTGGTGACAAGAAGGGTGCAGTAGCCGCGATCGACCCGCAGACCGGCGCCATCCTGGCCCTCGTCAGCACCCCCTCGTACGACCCCTCGGTCTTCGCGGGCAATTCCCTCAAGGACGCGGATGCTCGGCAGCAGCTCCTGAAGGACAAGGACAAGCCGATGCTCAACCGGGCATTGCGCGAGACCTACCCTCCGGGCTCGACCTTCAAGGTCGTCACCGCCGCGGCTGCGCTGGAGAACGGGCTGTACACCGGCATCGACGAGCCCACCAAGTCGCCGCTGCCCTACCGGCTCCCGCTGACCACCGGCAACCTGGAGAACGAGGGCAACATCCCGTGCGAGAACGCCTCGCTCCGGGAGGCGCTGCGGGTGTCCTGCAACACCGTCTTCGGCAAGATCAGCGATGACCTCGGCAACCAGAAGATGATCGACCAGGCCAACAAGTTCGGCTTCAACAAGGAGATCTTCACTCCGGTACGGGCCGACGCCAGCGTCTACCCCAAGGACAACCGCCCGCAGAACGCCATGGCCGGCATCGGCCAGGCATCCAACCGCGCCACCCCGCTGCAGATGGCGATGGTCGCCGCCGCGGTCGCCAACGACGGCAAGCTGATGCAGCCGTACATGGTCGCCGAGCGCAAGGCCCCCAACCTGGACGTGATCTACACCCACGAGAAGGAGCAGCTCAGCCAGCCCCTTTCGGGTGAGAACGCCCAGAAACTCCAGCAGATGATGGAGACCGTCGTCAAGAACGGCACGGGGCAGCGGGCCAAGATCCCCGGCGTCACCATCGGCGGCAAGACCGGTACGGCCCAGCACGGTCTCAACAACAGCGAGAAGCCGTACGCCTGGTTCATCTCGTACGCCAAGACCGACAGCGGCTCCCCGGTCGCCGTCGCCGTGGTCGTCGAGGACGGCCAGGCCAACCGCGACGACATCTCCGGTGGCGGTCTGGCCGCCCCGATCGCACAGGCTGTAATGAAGGCGGTCATCGACAGCAAGAAGTGATGCCTGTCACATCGGGTGCCATACCTGCACATTGGGATACCGGTCAGATATCAGGTCCGGACTCCGGGCCGATCAGGTAGTGCGCGGCCGGTAGCGTATGCGCGAGCAGCACACCGCCGGACCGCACACCGGTGCGGTCGGGACTGACGGAGAGGGCTGGAACAGTTATGGAAGAGCCGCGTCGCCTCGGCGGCCGGTACGAGCTGGGCTCGGTGCTCGGCCGTGGTGGCATGGCCGAGGTCTACCTCGCACACGACACCCGGCTCGGCCGCACCGTAGCTGTGAAGACGCTGCGGGCCGATCTGGCCCGCGACCCGTCCTTCCAGGCCCGGTTCCGCCGTGAGGCCCAGTCCGCCGCCTCGCTCAATCACCCGGCGATCGTCGCTGTCTACGACACCGGTGAGGATTACGTCGACGGGGTCTCCATCCCGTACATCGTGATGGAGTACGTCGACGGGTCGACGCTCAGGGAACTTCTGCACTCCGGCCGCAAGCTGCTGCCCGAGCGCACCCTCGAGATGACCGTCGGCATCCTCCAGGCGCTGGAGTACTCGCACCGCGCAGGCATCGTCCACCGCGACATCAAACCGGCGAACGTCATGCTGACGCGCACCGGCCAGGTCAAGGTCATGGACTTCGGTATCGCCCGCGCCATGGGCGACTCCGGTATGACGATGACCCAGACCGCGGCCGTCATCGGCACCGCCCAGTACCTCTCCCCGGAACAGGCCAAGGGCGAGCAGGTCGACGCGCGCTCCGACCTGTACTCGACCGGTTGCCTGCTCTACGAGCTGCTGACGGTCCGGCCGCCGTTCATTGGGGACTCACCCGTCGCGGTTGCCTACCAGCACGTACGGGAAGAGCCGCAGAAGCCCAGCAACTTCGACCCCGAGATCACGCCCGAGATGGACGCGATCGTGTTGAAGGCCCTGGTCAAGGACCCCGACTACCGCTACCAGTCGGCCGACGAGATGCGCGCCGACATCGAGGCCTGCCTCGACGGCCGACCGGTCGCCGCCACCGCGGCGATGGGTGTGCCGGGTTACGGCGGCTACGACGGTTACGGCAACGACCAGCCCACCACCGCGCTGCGCGCCGCGGACCAGAACGGCGCGCCCACGTCCATGCTGCCCCCGGTCAACCCGGACGACGGCGGCTACGGCTACGACGACCGCCCGGACCGTCGCCGCCAGAAGAAGAGCAACACCTCGACGATCCTGCTGATCGTCGCGGGCATCCTGGTGCTCATCGGCGCGATCCTGATCGGCCGGTCGGTATTCAGCAACGACAACGGCAACAGCGGCAAGGTCGATGTGCCGAACATGGTCGGCTCGACCGTGAAGGAAGCACAGAAACTCGCGGAAACCTCCGACGTCATTCTCAAGGTCGGCTCGCGCGAACCCTGCGAGGAACAGCCCAAGGGCAAGATCTGCAGCCAGACCCCGGACGCCGATGGCACGATGGCGGAGAAGGACACCGTCACGGTCGTCGTCTCCACCGGCGCGCCGAAGGTCGAGGTCCCGAGCGTCGTGGAGAAGACAGAGGAGACCGCCCGCAAGGAGCTTGAGGCCAAGGGCTTCACGGTGAACGTCACCACGGTCGAGTCCGAGAAGACCGCGAATACGGTCATCAAGCAGGACCCCGACGGCGGCACGAAGGCCGAGAAGAACTCCGAGGTCACGATCACGGTTGCCAAGCAGGCCCTGCTGGACCTCCCCGACGTTCGCACCCGTACGTACCAGGATGCAGAGGCCCAGCTCAGGGGCATCGGGTTCACAACCATCTCGCGTGTCGACGTCGACTCGCCCCAGCCGGTGGACACCGTGGTTGAGCAGTCCCCCGGAGTCGGCAAGCAGGCCAAGAACGCCCCGATCGTCCTGAAGGTCTCGAAGGGTCCGCCGCAGCCGGAGAAGGCAACGGTTCCCGACCTTCAGGGCAAGACCCTCGGGGAGGCGAAGGCCCTGCTGGCCCAGGTGGGTCTGCAGATCGGCCAGGTGCAGGGACCGAATGACGACAACGCGATCGTTGTCACCTACCAGCCCAATGTGGGCCAGCAGGTCGACAAGAACAGCGCGGTCAACGTCCAGACCATGCCGGGCGGTGGAGACGGCAACATCTTCGGCGGCCCGTCCGGCTCACGTCGGCACTGACCCCGAATCGCGACTGCCATCGGGCCCCAGTCACCGCAACGGTGACCGGGGCCCTTTGCGGTGTCCGCAGCGATGCCCTCTGCTCTGACATACCGCACATGCAGCCGTAACTCGATCGTGTCTTCATATGTGCCGATTCGTTGACCGGGTGAGGCGGGGCATCGGACTCCGTCCGCATCGCTGGATACGCGAAGGGTCAAGAGCGTGATCAACGAAGTCGCTCTGGTGGAATCACAGGCGCTGCGTCAGAGCTTCACCGAGCGGACGGAGGCACTCGACCGAGTCAAGACGCTGTCCTTGCTGCCGGACGGCATGCACGTGACCACCGCCATGGTCGCCGCCTACTTCGAGGTGGCGGAAACCGTCATCAACAACCTCCTCAGCCGTCATCGAGAAGAGCTCGAATCGAATGGCCTCAGGGTGATCCGGGGCGCTGAGCTGCAGAAATTTAAGGAACTCACCCTGAGTTCCTATCCGGAGAGTTATCCACAGCCCCGTTCGAGCATGGCCGTCTGGCCGCAGCGGACCGTCCTCAACGTCGCCATGCTGCTCCGAGACAGCGAGATCGCGCGCCGTGTCCGTACATATCTGCTCGACGTCGAACACACCTCCCGGGTGCATCCGGTGATCACGGATACCCCTCGGCGTGACAGCGACGTCGAATCCCTCGACGCCCACATCACGCGACTCAGCGAGAAGAGCTTCACCCGCCTCCTCGGCGCCACCGTCGTCCCTATACTCAACGCCCTCATCGAGACCTCCGGCGAGCAGCAGCGAGAACTCATCAGCCTCCGCGAGAACGTCCAGCAGATCGAGCGGAGGCTCGTCCGCCACGACATCCAGCTGCGCCGCCTTCAGCGCGCGCAGGAACAGCGCCCCCTCACCGGGGTCATGGCCTCCATCGACGCCATGAACTGGCGGGAGTTCGAGCAGCACATCGCAGGGCTGCTGCGCCGGGACGGCTGCATCGACGTCGAGATCCACGGTGGTAGCGGCGACCGCGGGGCCGACGTCACTGCGTACACCGCCAACGGGCGGCGGGTGGTCGTCCAGTGCAAGAACTTCGCCCCGTACCGCTCGGTGTGGAGCGGCGAGATGCAGAAGTTCGTCGGCACAAAGACGCTGCACCGGGCGGACGTTGCCGTGTACGTGGCGACCTGTCCGTTCTCCCGCGAGTCGCTCGATATCGCGATGCAGGTCGGCGTCACCGCCGTTCACCGCGGCCTGCTGGAGGCCTGGAGCGCAGGCGCGAAGCTGCAGGTACTCAAGTAAGCAAGTAGACCAGGACGGCAGAAGGCCCGAAGTCGCAAAGAATGGTTGCGACTTCGGGCCCGGCTCAGCGTACCGGTGACCGCAGCTCCGCCGGCTTCGTACGGTCCTTGTCCACCTTCTCCGTACGCACCAGCTCGCCCCACACGATGTAGCGGTACTTCGACGTGTAGACGGGCGTGCAGGTCGTCAACGTGATGTAGCGTCCGGGCTTCTTCGCTCCCGATCCCTTCGGCACCGCCTGCAGCACATCGACGTTGTACTTCGACGTCTCGGGAAGCTCCTTGAAGACCTTGTAGACGTACCAGGTGTCCTTGGTCTCGAAGACGACCGCGTCACCCTTCTTCACCTTGTCGATGTTGTGGAACTTGGCACCGTGCCCGTCGCGGTGTGCCGCCAGGGTGAAGTTGCCCTTCTTGTCCCAGGGGAGAGCAGACTTCACCGGGTCCGTGTAGTAGCCCGCGATGCCGTCGTTGAGGTTCTCGGTGTCGGTGCCTTTCTTGACCAGCACCTCGCCGTTCTTCATCGACGGGACGTGCAGGAAGCCGATGCCGTCCTTGGTGTCCAGCGCGCCCGGTCCGCCCGCCCAGCGGTCGCGGACGGTGTGGCCCTGTTTGGTGGCCTCGCGATCGGCGAGCACATTTGTCCACCAGAGGGAGTAGACGACGAAGAGCCCCAGCACCAGGCCTGCGGTGATCAGCAGTTCGCCGAAAACACTGACCGCGGTCGCGACGGGATGGCGGCCGCTGCGCCGCGGCGGAGCCGCGGACTCACCGGTTCGCTCTTCGTGCTCGGTCCTCGCTGTCACCGCACCCGTCCCTGTCGTGATGATGTCTCAGCCGACGAGCGCGTCGGGTTTCCCTTTGCTGCGCGGTCGTTCGTCGACCATCTTGCCCCAGACGATCAAACGGTACGTACTCGTGAATTCCGGCGTACAGGTCGTCAGAGTGATGTACCGGCCCGGCCCGGTGAACCCCGAACCGGGCGGCACCGGGCCGATCACCGAGACATTGGACGGCGATGTCTGCGGAAGGGTCTTCGTCGCCTCGTATGTGTAGTACGCATCCTGCGTCTCGACCACGATCAGGTCACCGGGGCGCAGCCGGTTGATGTAGCGGAACGGTTCGCCGTGCGTGTTGCGGTGGCCCGCCAGCGCGAAGTTGCCCTTCTTGGCCGACGGCATCGCGGTGCGGAGCGCGCCCTCGTCGTAGTGGCCGACCATGCCCCGGTCGAGGACCTTCTCCTTGCTGATGCCCTCGGCGATCGGAGCGACGACATCCAGTTTGGGGATGTGGATGATGGCGAATCCCTGCCCCGCTTCGAACACACCGGGATTGCGGTCGCCCTTCGCCCAGTCGTCCTGGATCTTGTGCGTCTCCTTGCCGGCGTACTGGTTGGCACGCACATTCGTCCACCACAGCTGGTACGTGACGAACAGCAGCATCAGCACGCCGAGGGTGATGAACAGCTCCCCGACGACCCGGCTGGCGACAACGGCCGGGCTGTCCTTGGCCGCACGCGCCGCACGCCGTGCCTCGACGCGTGACATCGGCTTCGCGGCCGGCGTCGTTGTCTCCGGCTGCGGTTCGGTACGTCGGCGGCCGCGCCCCTTGGCAGCGCGCCGACGCTCGGCGCGGCCTCCGGTACGTGGTTCCGGATCGGCCGTCTCGGGCCCCGTGCCCGGTTCCGCGAAGCTCTCCGCATCGCTTGCCGACCCCAGTTCCGGCTCCGGCCCGGAATTCGGCTGCCGGGTCGTCATCGCCCGGTCGACCAGACGCCGGGTGTCCGCCGTCCGCAGACCGACCGTCTCGTCGTCGAGCGGGAAGGGACGGGCGACGGGTTGCTCCCGGTGCGTCGGCGCGGGCGTCGGCGCGGGCGTCTGCTGCCCGTACCAGTCCCGTTCGAACCCCTCGGGGTCGTACCACTCCCGCGGAGTCTCCTCGGGCTTCTGCGCCCCTTGTGGCGGCTGTGCCTGCATCTGCGGCGGCTGGTCCGGCGCCCGGTGCAGCCCCCGCCCCGGCTTCTGCTCCTGCCGCGCCCCCGGCTCCTCGGACGGGACGTTGTCCGCCCGGAACCACGGCGAGGCATGCTGCCCCGGCAGCGGATCGTTCAGCGGATCCGCCAGCTGGTCGACCGCCGCCTCGAACGCGCCTTCGGCCTCGTACGCTTCTGGCTCGTACGGGCCGTCCTGTCCGGCGTCGTGTTCGGGGCGGAGTGCGGTCACGCGACGGCCTTGCCCACCACCGGCGCTAGCCCCGCCGACCTCGCGACAGCTCCTGTGTCACCGCACTGTGCCAGCCAGTTGGCCAGCATCAGATGGCCGTGCTCGGTCAGCACCGACTCCGGGTGGAACTGCACGCCTTCCACCGCCAGTTCGCGGTGGCGCAGCCCCATGATGATGCCGTCGGCGGTGCGCGCGGTCACCTCCAGCTCCGGCGGAACCGTGTCGGGTTCGGCGGCGAGCGAGTGGTAGCGGGTCGCGGTGAAGGGGGACGGCAGACCGGTGAAGACCCCGGTGCCCTCATGGGTCACCAGCGAGGTCTTGCCGTGCAGCAGCTCCGGGGCCCGGTCCACCACACCGCCGTACGCCACCGCCATCGACTGCATCCCGAGGCAGACCCCGAAGACCGGAACACCCGTGGCCGCGCAGTGGCGCACCATCTCGACGCAGACACCTGCCTGCTCCGGGGTGCCGGGGCCGGGCGACAGCAGCACGCCGTCGAAGCCGTCCTGGGCGTGTGCCGTGGTCACCTCGTCGTTGCGCAGCACTTCGCACTCGGCGCCGAGCTGGTAGAGGTACTGGACGAGGTTGAAGACAAAGCTGTCGTAGTTGTCCACGACAAGGATGCGGGCACTCACTGGCCGGCCCCCGATCCGGTCGAGCCGTCGACCGTCACGTCACCGAACGGAAGCAGCGGCTCCGCCCACGGGAAGACGTACTGGAAAAGCGCGTAGACGACAGCCAGCGCCAGCACGAGCGAGATGAGCGCACGCACCCATGCGTTGCCCGGCAGATGCCGCCAGATCCAGCCGTACATGCTGTCCCCTCCATTCGGTACGGGACCAGACTAAAGGGCCGGGGCAGGAGCGTGGGTCAGCTGTGAAAAGCCGCCGGCTTGCCGTCGGTCACAGGCTGGGTCGCATCGAGGTGCGCCCAGGCGATCAGCCGGTGACTGCTGCCCCATTCGGGATCGCAGGTGGTCAGCGTCAGATAACGGCCCGGCCCGTCGAAGCCGGACTTGCGGGGGACGGGGTCGATGACCCCGATGTCGCTCGGTACCGTCCGGTAGGGCTTCTTGTCGATGCGGTACGTGAACCACGTCGCTCCGTCCGTCAGCACCAACGCGTCTCCCGGGCGCAGCTTCGGGAAGTCCTTGAACGGGTCCCCGTATGTGCGACGGTGCCCGGCCACCGCGAAATTACCCCTCGCGCCGAGGCGGGCGGTCCCGGCGTAGTGGCCGAGCCCCTTCTGTAAGGTCCTGACCTCGGTGTTCTCCAGGACAGGCCACTCCCAGCCCTTCCCGAAGCGGGGTATGTACAGCATCGCGAACGGCTTGCCGTCCCGGTACGCCTCGGGGGCGGGGGGCGCAGCCGTCGGGGATGTGTGCGGCACGGGTGCGGACACCGTTCCCTGCGCCCACCGGTCGCGCAGGGTGTCGATCTGTCCCTCGGTCGCGTCGGCGGCCTTCACTCCGGTCCAGAACAGCACGTACACCACAAAGAGCACGATCAGGGCGCCGACGGTGATGCAGAGTTCGCTGAACATCCTCACGATCAGTCGCACCGACACCTCGTCGGCCTCCCCACAGCTGCTCGCTACTTCACCGGCTGCGCATAGTGGAGATCCACTGTGCCCGAGTAGCCGGGAAGAGTCACCGCCTTGTGCTCGTCGACTTTCCAGCCGAGTCCGTACGCCTTCACATACAGCAGGTAGTTGCTGATTGCCGGGGAGTTGTCGAGAGCCTGCTTGAGCTCGGCCGGGTCACCGACTGCGGTGATCTTGTACGGCGGGGAGTAGACCCGGCCCTGGAGGATCAGGGTGTTGCCGACGCAGCGCACGGCGCTGGTGGAGATCAGCCGCTGGTCCATGACCTGGATGCCCTGTGCGCCGCCCTGCCAGAGGGCGTTGACGACCGCCTGCAGGTCCTGCTGGTGAATGACCAGGTCATTGGGTTGCGGGTCGGGGTAGCCGGGGTTGGCGGTGGCGTTGGGCGGGGCGTCGTCGAGCGTGACAGCCACGGACCGGCCGGTGAGCTTTGTGGTGCCCGCGGCCCGCTCCAGCTCCTTGAGCCGGGCGTCCTCCGCCTTGGTGCTGCCGTCATCGCGCCGGACGAGGGTGTCGATGTCCTCGCGCACGGATGCGTTGGTCTCGTCCAGCTGGGCGTTCTTGCCGCTGCGCTGCTGGATGAGGTCGGAGAGCTTCAGCAGCGAGGAGTCGGTGCGGATATTGGTGCCCTTGGCCGTGTTGGCGCTGGTGACGAAGATCAGTCCGGCGAGGGCGAAGACTGCAGCGGTGAGCACCCTGACCGGGTGCCGGAGGGTGCGCCGGACCGGTCCTTGGGGGGAGTCGGCAGAATTGCTCAACGTACCCTTATCTCCTTCGGAGCCGCGGAAGCACTACGCTAACGGACGCCTGGGGGAGACAGCATTCCCCCTCGCGCCCTGCCCGGCGCCAGCCACAGTTCCCTGCGCGGTCACGCAGCGCATCGACAGGAGAGTTCCTCGTGCCGAAGTCACGTATCCGCAAGAAGGCCGACTTCACGCCCCCTCCGGCGAAGCAGGCAACCAACATAAAGCTGACCAGCCGGAGCTGGGTGGCGCCGGTGATGCTGGCGCTCTTCCTGATCGGTCTGGCCTGGATCGTCGTTTTCTATGTGACCGACGGCGATCTGCCGATCCAGTCGCTGGGGAACTGGAACATCGTCGTCGGCTTCGGCTTCATCGCCGGCGGCTTCGGTGTCTCCACGCAGTGGAAGTAGCGCCGCAGGGCATGTGACCCCACAGCAGGGCACGGCCCTGCAACCCTTGCCCCGAGTTACCCACAGCGTTATCCACAGGCGGGGGAAAAGGTCAGACGATCTGTGGATAACTCACTGGCTGTTGACGCCGATGTGACTGCAGCCTCCCCCATCGGGGGATGGCACGCCCCTTGTCCCTGCTGGAAAAACCCAGCTCAGCGACAAGGGGCACAGTTGTTCCCACAGAATGCACAAGATCCGGCACGCGCTGTGGACAACTGACCGGGGAAACGCCCGGGGAATGCCAGACAACGGCGTCCGCTCAGGTCAGCGCGGCTGTTCTGGCGACGACGATGGCGACCACAGCCACCAGGACCAGGGCGCAGGTGCCGTACTGCACCAGCGCGCGCCGCTCGCGCGGTGCGTGCACCATGCCGATCGCGATCAGCGTGCCCGCGATCAGACCGCCGACATGTGCCTGCCAGGCGATTCCGCCCCAGGGGTTGAAGGTGATGACCAGGTTCACCGCGAGAAGCACGAAGACCGGGCGCATGTCGTAGTTCAGGCGGCGCATGAGCACGGCGGTGGCGCCCAGCAGGCCGAAGATGGCGCCGGAGGCGCCGAGCGAGGGCTGATTAGGTGCGGCGAGCCAGTAGGTGAGAGCACCGCCCGCCAGGCCGGAGAGCAGATAGAGCGCGAGATAGCGGGCGCGGCCGAGCGCCGCCTCCAAGGGGCCGCCGAGCCACCACAGTCCCAGCATGTTGAACGCGATGTGCCACACCTCCTGGTGCAGGAACATCGACGTCACCAGCCGGTACCACTGGCCCTCCGCAACACCCTCCGGCGGGCCGCCGTAGTAGAGGGGGGCCCGGCCGAAGAGCGTCAGGTCCTGGAGCAGCGACCCCTTCACGTGCACCACGATGAACACGGCGACATTGAGAGCGAGCAGGATCTTGGTGATGAGCCGGGGGTCGGCCGTGATGGGGGCACCGACGACCGTGCGCGGCCGGGCGGCGCCCGGGCCGTGTCCCGTACCGGCTCCCTGGCGGGCGCAGTCCGGGCACTGGAAGCCGACCGAGGCGTTGACCATGCACTCGGGGCAGATCGGGCGGTCGCAGCGGGTGCAGCGGATGTGCGTCCCACGACCGGGGTGGCGGTAGCAGCTGTGCGAGCCGTCCGTGGCGGCGGACCGGTCCTGGTCCCCCGGCGGCTGCTGGTCCATCGGTCCCATCGCTTCCCGGTCCCCTCGGTGCTCGTCGTGGCGGCAGCACGCACAACGCAGCCCTGCTCGTCCGTTATGTAACAAGTACGGACGAGCAGGGCGGTTGGTTCCCGAAAAGAGAATCAGAGCGTGATCATCCGATGACCACTGGTGATCATCGGTTCTCGATGACGACCGACTCGATCACGACGTCCTGCAGCGGACGGTCGGTGCGGGAGTTGGTCTTGGTGGCCGCGATGGCGTCCACGACCTTCTGGCTGGCGGGGTCGACGACCTCGCCGAAGATGGTGTGCTTGCCGGTCAGCCAGGCTGTCGGCGAGACGGTCACGAAGAACTGCGAGCCGTTGGTGCCCGGGCCGGCGTTGGCCATGGCCAGCAGGTACGGCTTGTTGAAGCTGAGGTCGGGGTGGAACTCGTCACCGAACTCATACCCCGGGCCACCGGTGCCGTTGCCCAGCGGGTCACCGCCCTGGATCATGAAGCCGCTGATGACGCGGTGGAAGACGGTGCCGTCGTACAGCCTGTCCGTGGACTTCTTGCCGGTCTCGGGATGCGTCCACTCACGCTCACCCTTGGCGAGCTCGACGAAGTTCTTGACCGTCTTGGGCGCGTGGTTCGGCAGAAGCCGGATCTCGATGTCGCCCTGATTGGTCTTCAAGGTGGCGTAAAGCTGCTCAGCCACGATCTGCCTTCCGTAAGTCTTCAGTGACGTTCACCGATCCTCGCACGGACCGTCCGCTCCGGCGCCCGGCCGCCACCACCGACGCACTTCGCTCACCTTCTTGCCCGATTCCGCGCCCCGTGCGTCGAGGCCGTTCTCGCCCCGCTCGCCTGCGGCTTCCCCGAAACCCTCACGTGCCGCTCCCCGCAGGAACAAATGCGGCCAAGTGCGTGACGAACCGGCGCGGGCTGAACCGAACCGTGGCATTGTCATCGGAAAGCTCCCCTTGCACCGCATTGCCCGAAGGCGACACCGATGACCTGAATAACCCGGATGCCTGCCCCACATGCCATACAGGCCTCCAGCAGGCATGATCTCGAAATGGGTGGAAAGGCGGAGTATCTACCCGCCACCAAGGAGGAGGATCCCGTGACCCGCATCGACAGCGTGCGCGCCGCAACCGACTCGGCGAAGGACAGCGTGCAGCACGCCGCGGAAGTGGTGGCGCCCTACGCCGACACGGCCAAGGACCAGGCCGCACATCTTGCGTACGAGGCCCGCACGCGGCTCGCACCGAAGGTGTCGAAGGCAGCCCAGCAGGCCCGCGTCCAATACGACGCGCATCTCGCTCCACGTATCGAACTGGCCCGTGCTCACGTACCCCCCAAGGTCGACGAGGCCGCCCAGCGCGCCGCGCACCGCACCCGCCGGGCCGCCCGTACCGCCGCGGACTACACCGTGCCGCGCGTCGGGCACGCCATGGCCGTCGCCCAGCCCATGGCCGAGGAGGCCTCGGCCCGCAGCGCCGCCGCGCTGGCCGCGCTGCGCAGTCAGGTGACCGCGAAGGAGATCAAGCAACTGGCCAGGAAACACGAGCGGCGGGCGAAGGCCGGGCGGCTGCTCAAGGGGTTCGTCGTGGTCGGCATCGGGGCGGGCGCTGCCTACGCCGCCTGGAGGTGGTGGGACAAGCAGGCCAACCCGGACTGGCTGGTCGAACCGCCCGCTCCCACGGAGGTCTCCGACCGCGCGCCCCTGTCCTCGGTCGACGGCAGTGGTCCGAGCTCGCTCGGCCCGGAGGTCCAGGCCGACACGGAAACCAAGGGCACGGACGGCCCGGAAGGTGTGGACGGCACCGATCTCGACGACCGCCGCTGAACAGCCCCTGCACGAGGAACGGGCGCCGGAAGACCTGAGGTCTTCCGGCGCCCGTTCCGTCACCTGTGGAGCCTAGGAGATTCGAACTCCTGACATCTGCCTTGCAAAGGCAGCGCTCTACCAACTGAGCTAAGGCCCCGAAAAACGGACAGTACCGGACGCTTCTGCGTCTCGGCGACCGCCGCAGACCAGAGTACCGGGTACCCCCCGGAATCTTGCAAAAAGATGGGGACTCCCGGTCGGCGACCACTCTCCGTAAGATGCTCGACGAGGTTCGCAGCAGCGAAGCCGCAGCGAAGGGGAGACGCCATGGATGCAGCTCAGCAAGAGGCAACAGCAAGAGCCAGGGAGCTTCAGCGCAGCTGGTACGGAGAACCTCTCGGGGCGCTCTTCCGCCGGCTGATCGATGATCTCGGCCTGAACCAGGCCCGGCTCGCCGCGGTCCTCGGGCTGTCCGCCCCCATGCTTTCCCAGCTGATGAGCGGTCAGCGGGCGAAGATCGGCAACCCCGCGGTCGTCCAGCGTGTCCAGGCGCTCCAGGAGCTGGCCGGCCAGGTCGCCGACGGCAGCGTCAGCGCGGGAGAGGCCACCGACCGCATGGAAGAGATCAAGAAGTCCCAGGGCGGCTCCGTCCTCACCGGCACCAGCCAGACCTCCAACACCGGCGGCGCTCCGACCGTCCGGCGCGTGGTGCGTGAGATCCAGTCGCTGCTGCGGTCGGTCGCGGCCGCCGGTGACATCATCGATGCCGCCGACTCCCTCGCCCCGACCCACCCGGAACTGGCAGAGTTCCTCAAGGTGTACGGCGCAGGGCGCACCGCGGACGCGGTGGCGCACTACGAGGGACACCAGAGCTAGGGCCTGTCCTTTCATGCCCTGGTGCACTACCCCGAGAGCCGGGCACGAGCCGAAACAGGAACTGGGAGCGGGCGCAGCGCAATGGGTGAGGTCTTCGCCGGTCGGTACGAACTGATCGATCCGATCGGACGTGGTGGGGTCGGCGCCGTCTGGCGCGCCTGGGACCACCGGCGCCGCCGTTATGTGGCGGCCAAGGTCCTCCAGCAGAGCGACGCACACACGCTGCTGCGCTTCGTCCGCGAGCAGGCGCTGCGGATCGAGCATCCGCATGTGCTCGCCCCGGCCAGCTGGGCCGCGGACGACGACAAGGTCCTGTTCACCATGGATCTGGTGAGCGGTGGTTCGCTGGCGCATGTCATCGGCGACTACGGACCGCTGCCTCCTCGTTTCGTCTGCACGCTGCTCGACCAACTGCTGTCCGGACTGTCGACGGTGCATGCGGAGGGCGTCGTGCACCGGGACATCAAACCCGCGAACATCCTGATGGAGGCCACCGGCACCGGACGGCCGCATCTGCGGCTGTCCGACTTCGGTATCTCCATGCGCAAGGGTGAGCCGCGGCTCACCGAGACCAACTACGTGGTGGGCACGCCCGGTTACTTCGCGCCCGAACAGATGATGGGCGCGGAACCCGATTTCCCCGCGGACCTCTTCGCGGTCGGACTGGTCGCGCTGTATCTGCTCCAGGGGAAGAAGCCGGACGCGCGGGCCCTCGTCGAGCACTTCGCCTCGCACGGCACTCCCAGCGCCCCGGAGGGGATTCCCGAGCCGTTGTGGCAGGTGCTCGCGGGGCTGCTGCAGCCGGATCCCCAGGTCAGGTTCCGTACGGCCACGGGCGCGCGCAAGGCTCTGACGGCCGCGGTCGAGATGTTGCCGGAGCCCGGCGTCGACGACGAGCCGGTGGAGGTCTTCGACCAACTCGGGCCGCTGCCCGCAGGCTTCGGCCCCGCCGGACCGATCGCGGCCCCCCGGACAGCGTCACAGGACGCGCAGCCCGTACAGACGGACCAGTCCGCCCAGCAGCCGTACACCCAGCCGCCGGTCCCGATGTCAGAAACGGGCAGCTTCCACCTCCCACCGCCGCCGCGGCAGCCCACACCGCTGCCCCATCCGGCGCAGCCGGCCGCGCCCCCCACACCCGTCCCGGCGCACGCGGCTTCCCCCTTCCCCGCGCCGGATCCTTCGCAGGCCCCCACGGCCGCGGTGCAGCACGAAGCGGCTCTCACCCGTGCGTACACCGCCGGTCAGCCGCAGGTTCCCGCTCCCGGATCAGGGGTTTCCCCGCACCTCTCAGCCGCTGTTCCCGCGCACGCACCGCGGACGCGTCCGGGGCCGCCTCCGAAGGTGGCGGTCCCGGTCCTGCTGGTGGCGCTGATCTGTTTCGCCGTGGGCATCTGGGCGCTGACCCAGAGCTGAGCACGGCCGGGCCGGAGCCCCTGCCGTACGCGGCAACGGCTCCGGCCCCCGGCTACCAGGCCTGCGGCGGCCCTCCGTGCGGCGATTGCCGGCCCCCGGCCGGGCCTCCCGCAATCGGACTGTTCGAACCGATCGGTGCCGCCTGGGCGGCGGCCGCACGGCGCCGTGCCAGCAGCGTCCACACACCCAGCCCGAGCACCAGTACCGCACCCACGCCGATCCCGGCCACGCCGACCATCCTCATGGTGTCGCTCTCGGCCGCCTCGGGACCGCTCTGGCCGCTCCTCGCCATGTCCTTGTCTTTCTCCGTGACGGAGAAGATCCCGGCATCCCCCGTGTACGGCGACTTCCTCGCCGTCCCCTCGACCTTGATCCTGAGGGTCAGCGGAATCGCCTTGTCGCCGTACGACTTCGCGACCTTCGGGCTGAGGGACACCGACAGGTAGTACCAGCCGGCGAACCGCATGGCGCTGTCGCTGCTGGTGGAGTCGTAGCGGTTCTCGTATGCCACCGGAGGCAGCGGATCCATCGACACGGACGCGGGCTTGCCGGAGTACGACAGCGGCGACGCGTCGTCGACATGGCCGTGCGCCGGGTTGTCCAGGGACATCGCGAGCGCGCTGCCGATGTATTCGTCCGAGGCGTTGTTGTTGCTCAGGTCGGCGGTGGCGAAGATCTGCTGGTCCCAGTCCACCGGCACCCGGTAGAAGCGGGTCTGCCCGGGTGCGATGCTGTCGTGCCACTCGCCGGTTTCCAGGCTGGTCGCGTCGGAGTAGCTGGTGCCGCCCGACCGCTTCTGCGGGGCTGCGGTGGGCGGCGCGGGCGACGCCGACGGCCAGCTCTCCGGCGCCTGGGTCGGCATCGAACCGCCCGCTTCCAGCTGCGGCTCCGACTCGTACCGCAGTTCCAGGTCCCACTCATCGGATGCCGAGGTGGCCTTGCTCTCCCGCTCGATCAGGACGTTGTACGTTCCGGCTTTCTGACAGGTGCTGCTGTCCTTCTGCGTGATCCGGTAGGCGTACGCCGCGATCGGACGCGGAAATTCCGCCGACTCGAACCGTGCGTCCTGCGAACTGCACTGCATGTCGGCGTTGTCCCTGATGCTGACCGTGATGCCGTCCCCGTAGGCGACCTGGCCGCCCCCCTTGGGCACGGCCACCGCCGAGACGTACGCGTTCGTCTTGTCGTCGAGGTCCAGACGGTAGTAGAGCTTCTCGCCGCGCTTGATCGAGCTCTTGTAGACCGATCCGGGCGTGAGCGCCGACGCCTCGGTGCTGACCTCCGCACCGCTGACGTTCTTCGCCCTGGGATCGAAGGTGTACGCAGCACTCTCCCCGTCCGCGTACGCCTGCCCCGGCAGCGCCGCCGCCACGCACATCGCCGCGACCATGGCCAGCGCCACCCGGCCCCTGTTGCGCTGCCTCATCACGCGCTTCCCCTCGTCGTCTGTGTGGCCCGTCTGCGACGCCCGCGTACGGACACGAGCCCCGCGATCACCACCACGGCGCCCGCACCGGCAGCGGCCGCAATGCCGGTCCATCCTGCCCCGCCCGTACCACCGCTGTCTTCGGCACCGCTCGAATTGCCGTTCTTGTCCGCCTTCTTGGCTACGACAGGAGCATGGTGCTCGGGGCCGGCCAGCTCGTCGCCGAGCACCGACACCCGCAGCACCACACCGATCTGCGGGGTCTCCGCGATATCGGCGGACCTCGCCCCCAGCGTCACCGAGATGTAGAAGTCACCCCCGGCGCGTACGGGCTGGACGTCGGAGCGGTACTCGTAGCGGTTGGTCCAGGCGACCGGCACCCCGCCCATCCTGATCGCCGACGGACGACCGTTGTACATGGCCGTCGAGGTGAACTCGCCACCTCCGGTGAGCGGGAAACGAGCGGGGGTGAACAGCTGGGTCGCCCCGTACGAGTACGTGGAGGTCCCGCGCTCCACCGTGGGCTCGTTCGCGAACTCCACGTCGTAGCGCACCTGCTGGCCCCAGCCGGCCGGGACCTTGTACCAGAGGGTCTGCGACGGAAGGATCCGGTCGCGCCACACGCCCCCGCCGAGCTCCTTGGCGTCGTTGAAGCCGGTACCGCCCCGCACGTCGCGGGGGTCGCCGGTGGGCAGCACGGCGTCCTTGCCGCCCTTGCCGTACCCCGGCTGCGACTGGGCGGGCGTGATGCCCTTCCCCAGCACCGCCTCCACCCCGTAAAGGAGCTCGAGCGGCCAACGTGCGGCGTCGGAGCCCTTCTTGCTCTCCCGCTCCACCACCAGCCAGTACCGGCCCGCCCGGTCGCAGGCGTGGTTGCCCTCCTCTGCTGGGATACGGGCGACCGCCGAGGTCAGCGGGGTCGCGCCCTCCTTCTGGTAGAAGTGCGCGGTGTCCGTCACGCAGGAACTTCCGGTGCCGTACACGATGCCGGTGCGCAGTGCGTCGAAGGTGTCGACGGCCGCCCCGGGCTGCGGCACCGCCGTCGCCGAGAAGTCCACCGTCGAAACGGCATCCAGGCCGACGGCGTAGTACCGCTTCTCACCGGGTCCGATGGTGTCCAGATACTGCCCTGGTACGAGCACGGGTGCCGCCGCACCCGTCGCCGTACCCTCGACCCGCTCGCCCCGGAACCGGTAGCCGTCCGCGGAGAGTTGCGACGCCCGTTGCAGTTGCCGGGCCAGCGCCTCGGCATCCGGTGCGTCGTAGTAGCGGCCGTTGCCGGCCGCCGCGATGCATTCGAGCTGTTCGCGGGCCGCGCCCTTCACCTGGAAGCCGACCGTGTCGATCCGCAGCCCGACCCCCTCCTTGCCGAGCTGCTCGGCGACCTCGCAGGGCTGCGGCGTACCTGCAGTTGTCCTCGCCGTCGGAGATCAGCAGGATCGTGCGCGTACCGATGGCACCGCCCGCGGGCTGCGGAAGGTCCTCGGCGGCCTTCTGCAACGACAGCCCGATGGGAGTGTCACCCTTGGGCTGTACGGCCGCCACAGCCCGCTTCACGGCTTCCCGGTCGAGCCTCTGCACCGGCTGTAAGAGCCTGGTGTCCGTGCAGCCTCGGGGACGGTCCGCGCCGTACACCCGCAGTCCGGTCGGATATCCGTCGGGAAGGCCGCCGACGACGGTGCCGACGGCCGTACGGGCGCTCTCCATCCGGGTACGCCCCGTGCCGTCGTCGTCCCCCATGGATCCGGACGAGTCGAGCACCATGACCAGGCTGCCGCCCGAGCCGGGCAGGGGTGTCTCGGGACCGGCGGGTGCACCGCCCGGTGCCGCCGCAACGGCCGGCATCGCGCCCGCCACCAGGGCGAGCAGCGCCCCGCCGATCCGTGCCCCCGCAGCTGCAGTACGGCGGTGGTCGTACCGTGCCTTCACCTGTGCCCCCTCGACCGAAAAACCCAGCCGTTTTGCTACCGCAACCTATTGATTTGCTTAAGTGAATTCAAGGGCACAGGCGTCACGGTCCCGCAACAGCACGAAGCCCCGGCCGCTCAGCGACCGGGGCCCGCAATCAGGCTGTTCTGTCTCACACACCCGAACCTGCGGGCACGGAGTCAGTCGCCTCCGTCCACAGATCCTGCTCGGCGCGATCCGCCTGGATCTGGCGGTACACGAGGAGCCCGCCGATGGCGGCCAGTGCGACCAGGAGAAGCTTCTTCACCGCGCGACCTCGTCTTTCCTTGACGTAGGGGACTTCTGCCGCCCGACTATACACACCGGCCGATATCGATCGGTGACCTACCTGCGGCCCAACTGGCGTCCAGGGAAAAGCGATCATCCAAGGATCGCTCCGCGGATCGTCCCGGCAGGATGACCCGGCCACGCCGATCGCCCCGCACAAGCCCGTCAAGGCCAGTTGAACCATACGAGTGGTGTTCATCTGAAGATCTGCGGATCGGTGGCGTCGGTCCACGAAATCGCGGGCCACATACACATCATCAGGAAGGTAAGCAAACCGGACCACCCGAAAGCGAGGGGCCATGAGCACCGTCAAGGCCAAGAACATCTGGACCGCCTTCGTCACCGCCTTCTTCGCACTCCTCGCCGCACTGGGGCTCATGAGCACCCCGGCGGCGGCCACGGAGTCGAGCACCCTGGAGCCGATCAGCACGAACCAGGAGCACGCGGGTGCGACCGCGGCAACCGCGACCACACCGTCGGTGCGATGGACCCTTCCGCGTGACAGGGCGCTGCCACCCACGATGAAGCAGCGCATCCGCGCCGAGGCACACGGCTCCTCACCCGCCACCCGGCATCTGTCCGCAGACACGACGGACGCCATGGAGACCAGGAACACCGCCCGCGCCGCCCACGGAGCCCCCGCGGGGGACGCATCCCTCCTCCCACCGTGAGAGCCGCGCAACCGACACACAGAGCCCCTGGTCCGGTTCACGCCGGACGGGGGCTTCTTCATGTGCTCAGTTCCTGCGCTGCCCCTGTCAGCGCAGGAACACGGCACACCTCCGTGCCGCACCGGGCCCCGGAAAGATCTCCCTGTGCGCGCCCAGGCCCGGGGCCCGGGGCCCGGGAGGGAACGCCGGACGCCGCAAGACCTGGAGCGAAGGATCACGGGAGTGGGCCGGAGCCAGGAACCGGGCAAGGATCTGGCCTTCTCCCCCGAGAGAGGCTGCCCGATCGATCCTGTCGGCTTCTCCCGCAGTTTCAACGCCCTGGTGAAGCGGTACGGAGTGCGCCGGATCACGGTACGGCTCGCTCGGCACACCTGCGGCACCCTGCCGGCCTTCCTGAAGGTGCACCCCAAGCTCGCCCAGGCGATCCTGCGGCAGAGCCGGATCAGCATGACCATGCACGTCTACCCCCATGTGGTGGGCGACGAAGAGCGGGAGGCCGTGACGATGCTCGCCGAACTCCTGGAAGATCCGCTGATATCAGCCGCCGATCACAAGCGCCCACCCGTGATCGGCGAGAGGGTTAGGGGTTCCGATGAGCGAAGGCCCAAGTGAACCACGCCACGCCGATCACGCAGATCACGAACCCCGCGAGAAGGATCCAACCCACAAAGGCCCGGTCCGGCTTCCCGCGTTCGAAGGGATCTTCGTCATCGCTGCTGTCGGACCACCCGTGATCAGTCATGGCACCCCCGCTGTGACCCTGAAGACGTGCGCCTCGGCACAACGGCCGGAGCCAGTGCACTCGAGGTTGCTGAAAGATCTACTCATCGGCTGATGTCGGCCGGAGATGTCAAAGACCCCCAACCATGATCGGTTGGGGGTCTTTGAGCTGGTGGGGCTAACAGGATTTGAACCTGTGGCCTCATCCTTATCAGGGATGCGCTCTAACCAACTGAGCTATAGCCCCGCCGCGCTGTGCGCTGACTTCTGAAGATTAGCGCACGTCGGGGCCAGTCCCAAAATCGATAACGCGGCGCCCTACTCGTCCTCGGCCAGCGTGAGCTCGATACCGCCCACGAAGCCCGCCGACAAGTTGTAGATGAAGGAGCCCAGCGTCGCCAGGGCGGTCGCCAGAACCACATCGATCACAGCGATGACCGAGGTGAAGATGAGGACCCGCGGCAGCGACAGGAACGACTGAAGATCGAAGCCGTTGTTCTCGTTCGAGCCGGTGGCCTCGCTGATCGTGCCGCCCACGGTGGAGAAGACGCCCATCGCGTCCATGACCATCCACAGCACCGCGGCCGCCACCACCGTGCAGATACCGAGCGCGATGGAGAGCAGGAAGCTGACCTTCATCACCGACCACGGGTCGGCCTTGGCCACCCGCAGGCGCGCCTTGCGGGTACGCGGAGTGGTCCGCGCCCCTGTCCGCGGCCGCCGGGCCGCCTGCGCGGCAGCCACACCCTGCGCACCGCCCTGTGTCCCGCCCGCGGGCGAAGGGTACGCCTGCGGCGGGTGATACGGCCCGCTCGCCTGCCCCGGTGCGGGCTCGCGCTCACCGGGCAACGGCCCGGTCGCGTAGCCCTCGTACTGGGGCTTAGGCCCCCGAGTGTCCGTCACAGTGCCCCCTTGGGAGTCCGTGGCAGGGCCACGGGCACCGTTCGCTCCAGCTCCGGAAGCGGCCGAACCGGCGCCCGTGGCTCCACTCACGCTTTACTCCTCGTGCTCCCCGGCCGAAGGCGACGTGCCTTCGACATTGCCCTCGACTGTGCTCTCGGCAGCCTCTGCCGTCGCGGCCTCGGCGTCCTCGGACCCCTCGACCTCTTCGGCCTCGCGGCCGGCTTCGGCGTTACGAGCGATGCCGACGACGGCATCGCGCTTGCCCAGATTGATCAGTTGGACGCCCATGGTGTCACGGCCCGTCTCCCTGACTTCATTGACTCGCGTACGAATCACACCACCGCCGAGCGTGATGGCGAGGATCTCATCCGTCTCCTCGACCACCAGCGCACCGACCAGCGAGCCCCTGTCCTCCACGATCTTGGCAGCCTTGATGCCCAGGCCACCACGACCCTGAACGCGGTACTCGTCGACGGGAGTCCGCTTCGCGTACCCACCATCGGTGGCAGTGAACACGAACGTACCCGGCCGGACAACATTCATCGAGAGCAGTTCGTCGCCTTCGCGGAAACTCATGCCCTTGACGCCCGAAGTGGCACGGCCCATCGGGCGCAGCGCATCGTCCGTCGCGGTGAACCTGATCGACTGGGCCTTCTTGCTGATGAGCAGCAGATCGTCCTCGGCCGACACCAGCTCCGCACCGATCAGCTCGTCGGCAGTGCCTTCGGCGCCATCCGCCGTCTCCCGGAGGTTGATGGCGATGACACCGCCGGAACGCGGCGAGTCATAGTCCTTCAGCGCGGTCTTCTTCACGAGACCGCCCTTCGTGGCCAGGATCAGATAGGGCGCGGCCTCGTAGTCACGGATCGCCAGGATCTGGGCGATCTGCTCGTCCGGCTGGAAAGCCAGCAGGTTGGCGACATGCTGACCACGGGCATCACGGCCGGCGTCGGGAAGCTCGTACGCCTTCGCCCGGTACACCCGGCCCTTGTTCGTGAAGAACAGCAGCCAGTGGTGCGTCGTCGACACGAAGAAGTGGTCGACGATGTCGTCTTCCTTCAGCTTCGTACCACGCACGCCCTTGCCGCCGCGCTTCTGCGAGCGGTAGTCGTCCGTCTTCGTACGCTTCACATAGCCGCCGCGCGAGATCGTGACGACGATGTCCTCCTCGGCGATCAGGTCCTCGATGGACATGTCGCCGTCGAAGGGCACCAGCTTGGAACGCCGGTCGTCGCCGAACTTCTCGACGATCGCCGCCAGCTCCTCACTGACGATCTGACGCTGCCGCTCCGTCGACACCAGGATCGCGTTGTACTCGTTGATCTTCGCCTGGAGCTCGTCGTGCTCGGCCGTGATCTTCTGGTGCTCCAGCGCGGCCAGCCGGCGCAGCTGCATCTCCAGGATCGCGTTCGCCTGGATCTCGTCGATCTCCAGCAGGCCCATCAGGCCCTCGCGGGCCACCTCGACCGTCTGGCTGCGCCGGATGAGGGCGATGACCTCGTCGATCGCGTCCAGCGCCTTGAGCAGACCACGCAGAATGTGCGCCCGCTCCTCCGCCTTGCGCAGACGGAACTTCGTACGCCGGACAATGACCTCGATCTGGTGCGTCACCCAGTGGCGGATGAACGCGTCGATCGACAGGGTGCGCGGCACACCGTCGACCAGCGCCAGCATGTTGGCGCCGAAGTTGGTCTGCAGATCGGTGTGCTTGTACAGGTTGTTCAGAACGACCTTGGCGACCGCGTCCCGCTTCAGCACGACGACCAGACGCTGCCCCGTACGCGACGAGGTCTCGTCACGGACGTCCGCGATCCCACCGACCTTGCCGTCCTTCACCAGGTCGGCGATCTTCTGCGCCAGGTTGTCGGGGTTGGTCTGGTACGGAAGCTCCGTGACGACCAGGCACTGCCGGTTCTGGATCTCCTCGACCGCGACGACCGCACGCATCGTGATCGAACCACGGCCGGTGCGGTACGCCTCCTCGATGCCCTTGCGGCCCACGACGAGCGCACCCGTCGGGAAGTCCGGGCCCTTGATCCGTTCGATCAGCGCCTCCAGGAGCTCCTCCTGCGAGGCCTCCGGGTGCTCCAGGTACCACTGCGCACCCTCCGCGACCTCACGCAGGTTGTGCGGCGGGATGTTGGTCGCCATACCGACCGCGATGCCCGCGGAGCCGTTGACCAGCAGATTCGGGAAGCGCGCCGGCAGAACCGTCGGCTCCTGGTTGCGGCCGTCGTAGTTGTCCTGGAAGTCGACGGTCTCCTCGTCGATGTCCCGGACCATCTCCATGGACAGCGGCATCATCTTGCACTCGGTGTACCGCATCGCGGCGGCCGGGTCGTTGCCCGGAGAACCGAAGTTGCCGTTGGAGTCCACCAGCGGCATGCGCATCGACCACGGCTGTGCCAGTCGCACCAGTGCGTCGTAGATCGACGAGTCACCGTGCGGGTGGTACGTACCCATGACGTCACCGACGACACGGGCACACTTGTAGAAGCCCTTCTCGGGCCGGTAACCGCCGTCGTACATCGCGTAGAGCACCCGGCGGTGGACGGGCTTGAGACCGTCCCGTACGTCAGGCAGCGCACGCGAGACGATCACGGACATCGCGTAGTCGAGGTAGGAGCGCTGCATCTCCGTCTCGAGCCCCACGGGCTCGACACGCATGCCCACGCCGGCGGCGGCGGGCTCCTCTTCAGGTGTCACAGGGGTGTTCTCGTCGGCCATTGCTGGTCAAAGTCCTTTCGAGCGGCGGCTTGCTGGTACGGCCGACTCAGATGTCGAGGAAGCGGACGTCCTTGGCGTTGCGCTGGATGAACGAGCGCCGCGCCTCGACGTCCTCGCCCATCAGTACCGAGAAGAGGTCGTCGGCCTGCGCCGCGTCGTCCAGCGTGACCTGGCCGAGGACCCGGTGGTCGACGTCCATCGTGGTGACGCGCAGCTCCTCGGCGTTCATCTCGCCGAGACCCTTGAAGCGCTGGATCGAGTCTTCCTTGATCCGCTTGCCGTTCTGCTTGCCCAGCTCGACCAGGGCGTCGCGCTCCCGGTCCGAGTACGCGTACTCGAAGTCGTCCCGGCCCCACTTGATCTTGTAGAGCGGCGGGCGGGAGAGGTACACGTGCCCGGCCTCGACCAGCGGACGCATGAAGCGGAAGAGGAACGTCAGCAGCAGGGTATTGATGTGCTGACCGTCGACATCTGCGTCCGCCATCAAGATGATCTTGTGATAGCGGAGCTTCTCGATGTCGAAGTCCTCGTGGACCCCGGTACCGAAGGCCGAAATCAGCGCCTGGACCTCGGTGTTCTGCAGGATCTTGTCGACCCGGGCCTTCTCGACGTTCAGGATCTTGCCGCGGATCGGCAGGATCGCCTGGTACATCGGGTTACGGCCGGACTTCGCCGAACCACCGGCGGAGTCACCCTCGACGATGAAGATCTCGCACTTCGTCGGGTCGTTGGACTGGCAGTCGCTCAGCTTGCCCGGCAGCGAGGCGCTCTCCAGAAGCCCCTTACGACGGGTCAGATCACGCGCCTTGCGGGCCGCGACACGGGCCGTGGCCGCCGCGATGCCCTTGCGGATGATGTCGGCCGCCTCGTTCGGATTGCGGTCGAACCAGTCCGTGAGGTGCTCGTGGACCACCTTCTGGACGAAGGTCTTCGCCTCCGTGTTGCCCAGCTTGGTCTTCGTCTGACCCTCGAACTGCGGCTCACCCAGCTTCACCGAGATGATCGCCGTCAGGCCCTCACGGATGTCGTCACCGGTGAGGTTGTCGTCCTTCTCGCGCAGCAGCTTCTTGTCCCGCGCGTACTTGTTGACCAACGTCGTCAGAGCCGCACGGAAACCCTCCTCGTGCGTACCGCCCTCGTGTGTGTGGATCGTATTGGCGAAGGAGTACACACCCTCGCTGTACTGCGTGTTCCACTGCATCGCGATCTCGGCCGAGAGGAGACGCTCCTTGTCCTCGGCCTCGATGTCGATCACCGACTGGTGGATGACATCGCCCTTGCGGGAGTTGAGGTACTTCACGAAGTCGACGATGCCGCCCTCGTAGTGGTACGTGACCGTACGGGCCTGCTCCTCCTCGGCGACCTCGGCCACCTCGGCGACATCCGCACCCGCCGTCGCCTTCGCCGACTCACGCTCGTCGGTGAGGTTGATCGTCAGACCCTTGTTGAGGAACGCCATCTCCTGGAAGCGGCGTGCCAGGGTCTCGAAGGAGTACTCGGTGGTCTCGAAGATGTCCCCGTCGGCCCAGAAGGTGACCGACGTCCCCGACTCCTCGGTGGCCTCGTTACGGGCCAGCGGAGCGGTGGGCACACCGAGCTTGTAGTCCTGGGTCCAGCGGAAACCGTCCCGCTTGACCTCGACGGAGACGCGCGACGACAGCGCGTTCACCACGGAGACACCGACACCGTGCAGACCGCCGGAGACGGCATAACCGCCACCTCCGAACTTACCGCCGGCGTGCAGCACGGTCAGCACGACCTCGACCGCCGGCTTCTTCTCCGACGGCACGATGTCGACCGGGATGCCACGGCCGTTGTCGATCACACGGACCCCGCCGTCGGCGAGGATCGTGACGTCGATCGTGTCCGCGTGCCCGGCCAGAGCTTCGTCGACCGAGTTGTCGACCACTTCCTGCACCAGGTGATGCAGGCCACGCTCACCGGTCGAGCCGATGTACATGCCAGGTCGCTTGCGGACCGCGTCCAGGCCCTCGAGGACGGTGATCGCACTCGCGTCGTACAAGGATGCGACATCGCCCGGGGCAGTTGCCCCGCCGCTCTCACCGGGTGTGGACGGAATGTTCTCGTTGGGGTTGCCGGAATCGGCCACGAAGCGCCCTTTCTGGCACAGCACAGGCCGTTCTCCGGACAGTCGGGAGCGGCTGCGTCGTTCGGCTTGTAATCGACGACTCCCGCGAAGATGCGGGATTCTCCACCAGTCTACCGGTAGCACCGACATGAATGGGGGTTTGCCGGTACCTGAGTACGCATGTGCCGCCCTGAATGAGCGCCTGACGACTCCCCATATTCAGGACGGCCCCCCAAGAGGCTCACGCGGGCCTTGAGCGCTTCGGCCTGTCAACCTCTCACTACCGTGAGGGACGCCCCACTCCCACCGCATGGTTTAAACCACCGCACACCGGAACCACACGGACGCGACGGACAGCACCGCCGAGAAGACAGCACAAGGCCATGACTCGAATCGGAACAGCGCCCCAAAGGGCTCAGAAACAAAGAAAAGCGCAGCTCAGAGGCCTCATCCGTACGTATCGCCAGGACCGGTGCTCCCCGGCGCCCGCAGTGGACCGAACCTGCGCTGCGGACCCCCCGGCCCCAACACCTTGATCAGCCTCACCGTGCCATGCCCCAGATCCGCATTCAGCCGGGCCACCAGCTGAGGCGCCAGCAACCGCAGCTGCGTCGCCCACGCCGTCGAATCGCACTGCACCGTCAGCACCCGCTCGTCCGGATCCTCGTCGTACCGCAGCGGCGCGCAGTGATTGGCCAGATCCTCACCGACGATCTGCGGCCAGCGCCCCATCACCCCACCCACCGCCGCAGGCGTCTCCCAGCCACGCTCGGTGATCAGACGATTGATCGCAGCACCCAACGGCAACGGGTCACGCCCATCCGCGCGCGCCCCCGAACGCAGCCCACCACCCCGCCTGGCCTGCTTCTTCTGCTGCGCCGCAGCACCACGCGCCCGCGCCTGCTCCTTCGCCGCACGCAACGCCACCCGCGCCAGATCGACACCCGACGGCTCCGGCTGCTTCCCTTCCACCGGCCGCTCCTGCGACTGCTCCCCAGAAGCCCCGGACACCTCGCCACGGACGCTCACAGCCGCTCCACCTCACCCGCGGACACCGCATACCGCGTCCCCGCCAGCACACCCGGAACGTCATCGTCCACCGCAGCCGTCACCAGCACCTGCTCGCCCGGAGCCACCAGCTCCGCCAACCGCTCACGACGACGCGCATCCAGCTCGGCAAAGACATCGTCCAGCACCAGCACCGGCTCATTGCCCTCGCCGCGCAGCAGATCGTACGAAGCCAGCCGCAGCGCCAACGCATACGACCAGGACTCACCGTGGCTCGCGTACCCCTTGGCCGGCATCCCCCGCAACCCCAGCAACAGATCATCACGGTGCGGACCGACCAACGTCACACCCCGCTCGATCTCCTGTTTGCGCACATCCACCAGGCCCGCGATCAGCAGCTCGTACAGCTCCTCACGCGTACGCACCGAATCCACACCCGCACCGACCGAACTGCGGTACTCCAACACCACAGGACCACCACCCGGCGCCACATCCCCATACGCCTTGTCGGCCAGTGGCTGCAACGCAGCGATCAGATCCAGCCGCTGCGCCAGCAGCTCCGCACCCACCCGGCCCAGATGCTGGTCCCACACATCGAGCGTGGACAGATCCATCGACCGGCCACCGTGCCTGCGCGCCATCGCCGCCGACTTCAGCAAGGTGTTGCGCTGCTTCAGCACCCGCTCGTAGTCCGAACGCACCCCCGCCATCCGCGGCGAACGCGCCGTGATCAGCTCGTCGAGAAAGCGCCGACGTTCCCCGGGGTCCCCCTTGACCAGTGCCAGATCCTCCGGTGCGAACAGCACCGTACGTACGATCCCCAGCACGTCACGCGGCCTGACCTGCGACGATCTATTGATCCGGGCCCGATTGGCCTTGCCCGGATTGAGCTCCAGCTCGACCAGCTGCGAGCGCTCGCCCTGCGTCACGGCAGCCCGGATGACAGCCCGGTCCGCGCCCATCCGCACCAGCGGTGCATCGGAGGAGACCCGATGGCTGCCGAGCGTCGCAAGGTAGCCGACGGCCTCCACCAGATTGGTCTTGCCCTGGCCGTTGGCCCCCACGAAAGCGGTGACGCCCGGATCGAGAGGTACCTCGACCCGGGCGTACGAGCGGAAGTCGGCCAGCGAGAGATGCGTGACATGCATGGGTGTACGCCGACCTTCCCGGCTTCCTGCTCCGTGCTCCGTAGTTACGGGTCGGACACCTCGGCCCGGCCCGCTCCTCGTTGCGGTTACTTCTTGTTCTCGACCGCGTGGCCACCGAACTGGTTGCGCAGCGCGGCGATCATCTTCATCTGCGGGGAGTCGTCCTGACGCGAGGCGAAACGCGCGAAGAGTGACGCCGTGATCGCGGGCAGCGGCACCGCGTTGTCGATCGCCGCCTCCACCGTCCAGCGGCCCTCACCGGAGTCGGCGGCGAAACCACGGAGCTTGTCGAGGTGCTCGTCGTCGTCCAGCGCGTTGACCGCCAGGTCGAGCAGCCAGGAACGGATGACCGTGCCCTCCTGCCAGGAGCGGAAGACCTCGCGCACATCGGTGACGGAGTCGACCTTCTCCAGCAGCTCCCAGCCCTCGGCGTAGGCCTGCATCATGGCGTACTCGATGCCGTTGTGGACCATCTTCGCGAAGTGGCCGGCGCCGACCTTGCCCGCGTGGACGGAACCGAAGTCGCCCTCGGGCTTCAGCGCGTCGAAGACCGGCTGGACCTTCGCCACGTTCTCGGCGTCGCCGCCGTACATCAGCGCGTAGCCGTTCTCCAGGCCCCAGACGCCGCCGGAGACGCCGCAGTCCACGAAGCCGATGCCCTTGATGCCCAGCTCGACCGCGTGCTTCTCGTCGTCCGTCCAGCGGGAGTTTCCGCCGTCCACGACGATGTCACCGGGCGAGAGGAGCCCGGCCAGCTCGTCGATGGTGGCCTGGGTCGGCGCACCGGCCGGCACCATCACCCAGACGACTCGGGGACCCTTCAGCTTGCCCACAAGCTCTTCGAGGCTGTGGACATCGGAGACGTCCGGGTTGCGGTCGTAACCGATGACGGTGTGGCCTGCGCGGCGGATGCGCTCGCGCATGTTGCCGCCCATCTTGCCGAGGCCGACGAGACCGAGCTCCATCAGAGATTCCTTAAGCGTTGTGCCGATTCGTACCCAAGGCCGAGCCTACGCCCGGCAGGGGACAGGCCGACGGGCATGCTCGGCACTGAGCGTGCCCGCCGGGAGCTGCTGTTGCAGGACCGATGGCCGGATCAGCCGGAAAGGCGGACCGGCATGATCAGGTACTTGTATGCGTCATCCGCCTCGGCATCCACGGCCGGACGGCCGCTGAGCAGCGCAGGCTTGGTGGACGTCGTGAACGAGAGCTGGGCCACCGGCGAGTCGATCGCGCTCAGACCGTCCAGCAGGAAGGTCGGGTTGAAGGCGATCGAGATGTCGTCACCCTCCAGCACCGCGTCGACCCGCTCCACAGCCTGTGCATCGTCACTGGAACCCGCTTCCAGGATCAGCACACCCTGCTCGAAACTGAGCCGCACCGGAGTGTTCCGTTCGGCGACGAGAGCCACACGCTTGACGGCCTCGACGAACGGAGCCGTCTCGATGACCGCGACCGAGTTGAACTCGGTGGGGAACAGCGTCCGGTACTTCGGCAGATCGCCTTCGAGCAGTCGCGTGGTCGTACGCCGGCCCGCGCCCTCGAAACCGATCAGGCCCTCACCTGCACCCGAGCCGGACAGCGCCAGAGTCACCGTGTCACCGCTGGTCAGCGCCTTGGCTGTGTCCAGCAGCGTCTTGGCGGGCACCAGGGCGACAGCCGAGGCATCCGGGTTCTCCGGCTTCCAGAGGAACTCGCGGACCGCGAAGCGGTAACGGTCGGTGGAGGCCAGGGTGACGGTCTCGCCCTCGATCTCGATCCGCACACCGGTCAGGACCGGCAGCGTGTCGTCACGGCCCGCGGCGATGGCGACCTGGGCGGCGGCCGAGGCGAAGACCTCACCCGGGACCGTGCCGGTCGCGGTCGGCATCTCCGGCAGCGCCGGGTATTCCTCCACAGGAAGGGTGTGGAGTGTGAATCGCGAGGAGCCGCAGACCACGGTGGCCCGTACACCGTCTGTGGAAATCTCCACCGGGCGGTTGGGAAGGGCGCGGCAGATGTCGGCGAGCAGCCGGCCGGAGACCAGCACCGTGCCGTCCTCCTCGACCTCGGCATCCACCGAGACCCGGGCCGAGACCTCGTAGTCGAAGCTGGAGAAGCTGAGGACGCCGTCCTCAGCCTTCAGCAGAAGGCCCGCAAGAACGGGCGCCGGCGGACGGGCCGGGAGGCTACGGGCCACCCAGGCCACAGCCTCCGCGAGTACATCGCGCTCCACCCGGATCTTCACCGGAACCGCCTCCTGCTGTTGCTCGCTCGCCCTGCTGGCCTTCGTCGTCTGATCGGGTCTCCCGCCGATGACAGCGGGAGGACGCCGGGGACCAGTCTGACGTACGGCACCGACACTCGGTGCTGCTCGGGGTCAAGTCGCGACAAGAGGTTCGGAGAGCTCCGGCGCCGAGTTGTGCACAGGCCCCACTTCGAAGCGGATTCCGGGCTAACTCTAGGTGGCAGTAGTAGTAGGGCCTGTGGAAACCGTGGATAACGTCGTTTCCGCAGGTCAGGCCCAGTTTTTTGTCCACCGCCCCTGTGGGTGGCACCGGTGGACAACCCGGTGATTCTGTGGACACACGAAAGTTCTGCACACCCGATGCACAGGACAGGGGGGGTTCTCCCCAGGGCTGTCCCCAGCTTTACCCATGTTCCCCACAGCCCAACCCGCCCTCTTGATGTGACGCCTTTCACTCGGCGCAGTGAAAGGCGGTGTTGCGTTGCCGAACAGTGGACAGGGGTGTGGAGAAGCTCAAGAAAGCTGGGGACAACGTGGCCCGGGCTGTGGGCCGCCGGTGGACAACATCATCGGCTCTCTGTGGACGAATACTTTGTCCACAGGCTGTGGATCACTGTTGACCACAAATCCCCAGGCCCTTGACCTGGCCTGATGGAGTATCGGCAGTCGCCCCTGTGGAAGCAATATGGACAACTTCCGGATCCCCAGGCTGTGGAGGGGAAAATCTCTCCAGATCTGTGGAGAACGGACGGCCGGCGCCAGGTATTCGAACACCGCGACTGCAGAGGAGCCTCAGAGGCCGGGGGCGGAAGGGCCCGCCAGGGCTCCGGAAGGGCTCGGTGAGGGGCTCAGGGAAGGCTTCAGGAGGGGGCGGGACAGCTTCAAGAGGACTTCGAACGACACCTGGAAGCCCTCCGGGACGCCCCCTCTGGAAGGGCTTCGGGCAAGCCTTGGGCAACGGAGAAGGGCGCCTGGGGAACCCTGTGAGGGTTCCCCAGGCGCCCTTTCAGCGCGTACGGAGAGCGCGTGCCGGTGGTCCGTCAGCCGTTCTTGATGCGGTTGGTGAGCTCGGTGACCTGGTTGTAGATGGAGCGTCGCTCCGCCATCAGCGCACGGATCTTCCGGTCCGCGTGCATCACCGTCGTATGGTCGCGGCCGCCGAACTGCGCCCCGATCTTGGGCAGCGAGAGATCGGTCAGCTCCCGGCAGAGATACATGGCGATCTGGCGGGCCGTCACCAGCACGCGACTGCGCGAGGTTCCACAGAGATCGTCGACCGTCAGACCGAAGTAGTCCGCGGTCGCCGCCATGATGGCCGTCGCCGTGATCTCCGGAGCCGAGTCCTCGCCACCCGGGATCAGATCCTTCAGCACATGCTCGGTCAGCCCGAGGTCCACCGGCTGGCGGTTGAGACTGGCGAAGGCCGTGACCCGGATCAGCGCCCCCTCCAGCTCCCTGATGTTCCGGGAGATGCGGGAGGCGATGAACTCCAGTACCTCCGGCGGGGCGTTGAGCTGCTCCTGCACCGCCTTCTTGCGGAGGATCGCGATCCGCGTCTCCAGCTCCGGCGGCTGCACATCGGTGGTCAGACCCCACTCGAAACGGTTCCGCAACCGGTCTTCCAGGGTCACCAGCTGCTTGGGCGGCCGGTCCGAGGAAAGCACGATCTGCTTGTTGGCGTTGTGGAGCGTATTGAAGGTGTGGAAGAACTCCTCCTGCGTCGACTCCTTGCTCGCCAGGAACTGGATGTCGTCGACCAGCAGGATGTCCACATCGCGGTAGCGCTTGCGGAAGGTGTCGCCCTTGCCGTCGCGGATCGAGTTGATGAACTCGTTGGTGAACTCCTCGGAGCTCACGTACCGCACCCTGGTGCCCGGGTAGAGACTGCGGGCGTAGTGCCCGATGGCGTGCAGCAGGTGGGTCTTGCCGAGTCCGGACTCCCCATAGATGAAGAGCGGGTTGTACGCCTTGGCGGGTGCTTCGGCGACGGCGACCGCTGCGGCGTGCGCGAATCGGTTGGACGCACCGATGACGAAGGTGTCGAAGAGGTACTTCGGATTCAGCCGGGCCGCCGGCTCGCCGGGGCCGGGCGTGGGAGCGGGCTGTGCGCCCATCGGCCCGGTGGCGCCGCCGGGCCGTCCGGTGCCGGCGCCGCCCTGGCGGTGCTGGGGGTCCTGCATGTCGTGGCGCTCGGAGCGCTGTTGCTCGTAACTCTGACGCTCGGGCGGCTGCGACCGGTAGTCGTGCTGCGGCTGCTGGGGGCGGCCGCCGGCGTACGGCTCGCGCCACTGTTCCGCCGAGGTGTCGCGGTCCTGGAATCCGCCGAGCCGGGGCTGCTGCCAGGAGAGGTCCTCCTGGGTGCGCGGCCACGCGCCGGGGTCGGGCCGCTGCTGCTGGTAGTCGGGGTAGGCGGGCCGGGCCGTCGGCATGCCGTCGTCGGAGGGCCGGTGTCCGTATCCGTCGTATGCGTCGTTGTGCTGGCGCTCATCGTGCTGCGGTCCCTGGTAGCGGTGCTGCTGGGACTGATGCATCGGGGGCGCGGGCGGGCTCGGAGGTTCGCCCGCGGAGTCGTCGACAGTGATCGCGATGCGGATCGGGCGGCCGCACTCGCGGCTCAGCGTCTCGCTGATGAGCGGCGCGAGCCGGCCTTCCAGGACTCGCTTGCCCCATTCATTGGGGACGGCGAGCAGCGCCGTGTCGGCGACCAGTGCGAGGGGCTGGCAGCGCTCGATCCACTGCTTGTCCTTCGGCTCGATGCCCTGCTGGCCCTCCCCGAGGAGTTGCTCCAGCACTCGTGGCCACACTGCGGCAAGATCGGCAGGTACATCAGCCACAAGGCACGCTCTCTCGCTGGTCCCACGAATGTGTGGTTCTCGGGACGGGATGGGTCGGGATGGGTGAGGACCGGCACGCAGGAAGAAAAAGAACCGGAGTTCAGCCACGGTAGTCAGGCCGACCCGCGTGGTTCAAGTTGTTGTCCACAGGCTGTGCACAGTGGGGGGTGCTGGGGAGCCGGTTTGACCGGATGGCGTAGCCGCGCGTACCGTGACCAGGTCGAGTTGTCGATGGCTGCTGCCGCCTGCCTCCGATGGGCAAAGATCACGATCTGTGATTGTGAAGCGGTGCACTATGGCGTTTACGCGAGTCTCTCGTGGGCGCACGGTGACAGCCAGGCGATGTCCCGCCAACACACGAGTCATTTCTGGAGCCCCCGAGTGAGCAAGCGCACCTTCCAGCCGAACAACCGTCGTCGCGCGAAGACCCACGGCTTCCGGCTGCGTATGCGCACCCGTGCCGGCCGCGCGATCCTCGCGTCCCGCCGTGGCAAGGGTCGCGCCAACCTGTCCGCCTGATCGCTTACAGGTCATGACGTGCTGCCTACCGAGAATCGGCTGAGGCGGCGCGAGGACTTCGCGACCGCAGTACGTCGAGGACGCCGGGCCGGCCGCCCGCTTCTCGTCGTGCATCTACGCAGCGGTGCAACGGACCCGCACGTGACTGGGGAGAACGCTCCCCCGCCGCGTGCGGGTTTCGTTGTCAGCAAAGCTGTGGGTGGAGCGGTTGTGCGCACAGCGGTGAAGCGCAGGCTTCGCCATCTGGTCCGCGAGCGACTGGCCCTGCTGCCCCCCGGTAGCCTGGTTGTCGTACGAGCGTTGCCCGGAGCGGGCAACGCCGACCATGAACAGCTGGCCCGAGACCTGGACGCCGCTCTGCAGCGGCTGCTGGGAGGGGGCGCGCGATGAAGTACCCGCTGCTGGCTCTTATCAAGCTGTATCAGTGGACGATCAGCCCGCTTCTCGGGCCTGTCTGCCGTTACTACCCGTCGTGTTCCCACTATGGATATACGGCGATCGACCGGCACGGAGCGATCAAGGGAACTGCGCTGACGGCCTGGCGCATCCTGCGGTGCAATCCGTGGTCACCCGGCGGCGTGGATCACGTCCCGCCACGCAAACGCCCGCGTTGGCACGAACTGCTGCGTAATGCAATACGTGGCAGCAAGGGCGGGGACTCCGCCGCTGATGTGCCTCCTGGGGGGACGGTCTCCGAACCCCCTAGCCCGGCCTCAGAGACCTCGCCCAAAGCTCAAGGAGCCTGATTAGTGGACACGATTGCCAGTCTGTTCAGCTTTATCACCTGGCCTGTTTCATGGGTCATCGTCCAGTTCCACACGTTGTACGGAGCGATCTTCGGCGATGACACGGGCTGGGCCTGGGGCCTGTCCATCGTGTCCCTGGTGGTGTTGATCCGGATCTGCCTGATCCCGCTTTTCGTCAAGCAGATCAAGTCGACCCGGAACATGCAGGTGCTCCAGCCGAAGATGAAGGCGATCCAGGAGCGCTACAAGAGCGACAAGCAGCGTCAGTCCGAAGAGATGATGAAGCTGTACAAGGAGACGGGCACCAACCCGCTCTCCTCGTGCCTTCCCATCCTGGCGCAGTCGCCGTTCTTCTTCGCCCTGTATCACGTGCTCTCGGCCATCGCCTCGGGCAAGACGATCGGTGTCATCGACCAGCCCCTGCTCGACAGCGCCCGTCAGGCACACATCTTCGGTGCTCCGCTCGCTGCCAAGTTCATGGACAGCGAAGCGAAGGTCCAGGCGCTCGGTGCCTCTCTGCTGGACGTCCGGGTCGTCACCGCGATCATGATCGTGATGATGTCGGCGTCGCAGTTCTTCACCCAGCGCCAGCTGATGACGAAGAACGTCGACCTGACGGTCAAGACGCCGTACATGCAGCAGCAGAAGATGCTGATGTACATCTTCCCGGTGATCTTCGCCGTCATGGGCATCAACTTCCCCGTCGGTGTCCTCGTCTACTGGCTGACCACCAACGTCTGGACCATGGGTCAGCAGATGTACGTGATCAACCAGAACCCGACCCCGGGCAGCAAGGCGCAGGACCAGTACCTGGGACGTCTGCTGAAGAGCGTCACTGCTCACGGTGAGGTTCGTGGCAGGACCAAGCGCAATACGGTCAAGCGGATCGTGTCCAAGGGTTCGGATCGCAATGACATCGAGCGGAAGTTCATCACTGGGCTGGCGAAGCTGGGCTTCGCCGCCCAGGAGGACGGCACGCTGATCAAGAGCGATACGGCTCTTGCCGAGTCCGAGAGCGGAGCCGCGCAGCGGCGCCAGCAGCCCAAGCGCCAGACCAAGGCCCAGCGTCAGACAGGTGCTGCCCAGCAGGCGGGGGCCAAGGACACCGACTCGACCGAGTCGGGATCCAAGACCTCTCTGCAGAAGCCGGACGCATCGCAGGACGACAAGCCCAAGCCGGCGGGCAAGCCCGCGTCCGGCTCCTCACGCCAAGCCAAGTCCGGACAGCGCAAGGGCCCGCAGCGGCCCAAGCACCCGTCCAAGAAGTAAGAAGGAGTCCATCCGTGACGGAAGGCACCACCTCCACGGCCGCTGAGGGCAGCGACACCTTGACCCGCCTTGAGCAGGAGGGTGAGATCGCAGCGGACTACCTCGAGGGCCTGCTCGACATCGCTGATCTCGACGGCGACATCGACATGGACGTCGAGGCGGACCGGGCCGCGGTCTCGATCATCAGCGACTCGGCACGTGATCTGCAGAAGCTCGTGGGCCGCGACGGTGAGGTGCTGGAGGCGCTCCAGGAGCTGACGCGGCTTGCTGTGCACCGGGAGACCGGTGACCGGAGTCGGCTGATGCTGGATATCGCAGGCTTCCGGGCCAAGAAGCGGGCTGAGCTCGCCGAGCTGGGTGCCAAGGCCGCGGACGAGGTCAAGAGCACTGGTGAGCCGGTGAAGCTGGACCCGATGACGCCGTTCGAGCGCAAGGTTGTGCACGATGCGGTCGCGGCCGCTGGTCTGCGTAGCGAGTCCGAGGGCGAGGAGCCGCAGCGCTTCGTCGTCGTTCTCCCGGCCTGACCGGACCCTTGTTCTGTCGGCCCCGTCTGTTCGCAGGCGGGGCCGATCTTTGTCAGCCTGATAGTCAGCCACCCACAGTGCGGTAGTGCGGTATGGAAGGACGGTTCCCGTGACGGCGGAAGTAGAGCTTCCCCAGGCGCCCGAAGGGGCGCGGGCGGTTTTCGGTGAGTTCTTTCCGGAGGCTGTCCGGTACGCGGAACTGCTGGCGGATGCCGGGGTGAAGCGGGGACTGATCGGTCCGCGTGAAGTGCCGCGGCTGTGGGAGCGGCATTTGCTGAACTGTGCGGTGCTCTCCGAGGTCGTGCCTGAGGGCGTCACGGTCTGCGATGTGGGCTCCGGTGCCGGGCTTCCGGGTATCCCGCTGGCGCTGGTGCGTCCGGATCTCAAGATCACCTTGCTGGAGCCCTTGCTTCGGCGGACGAATTTCCTCCAGGAAGTCGTCGAGTTGCTGGGCCTGGACCATGTGACGGTTGTGCGTGGTCGGGCCGAGGAGGTTCTTGGGACGCTTCAGCCGGTTCACGTTGTGACGGCTCGGGCTGTGGCTCCGCTCGATCGGCTGGCCGGCTGGGGAGTTCCGCTGCTGCGTCCGTACGGAGAGATGCTGGCGCTCAAGGGGGATGCGGCCGAGGAGGAGATCGTCGGCGCCCGTGCGGCCTTGAGCAAGCTCGGTGTGGTGGAGACCGAGGTGTTGCACGTCGGGGAGGGCGTTGTCGATCCGATGACCACGGTGGTGCGTGTGGTGGTCGGGGAGAGTCCGGGCGGTGTGAGGTTCGCCGCAAAGAGGGCCAAGGCCGCGAGGACGAGCCGTACGAGACGTCGTCGCTGAACGCCTGGTCACGGTGCGAATTCATCCGTTACATACAGTTTGTGTTGTCTGTCGGTGACGCTCCCGGCAAGCGGTCATACATACCCCACGCGGAGTGTCGTGCCCCTGTAGCTAGGCTGCAGGGGCATCGTGTTTCACGTGAAACGTCGCTCTCTGCTGCATGGGATCATCAGTCGCGGCCGTGCGGCTGCCGCGCCGCGGCACCGCAGGCCCGTTAGGGCTACGGAGTTGTCCACAGAAGTGGATTCATCCACAGAAGAGCGGGCCTCGCTGGTTCACGACCCCGAAAGCATGGCAGGCTCTGTTCATTGCGAGCCTGAAGTCGAGGAGAGTGAATCCTTGCGGTCCGACGCCAACATCGCGGGACCGATGACCGATCCGGTCCCCGGTCCCCGAACCGAATCGGCGGGGGAGGGTGTTTCACGTGAAACACCGCCGCCGATGGATGACACACCCATCGGTCGCGCGGCCCAGCTGGCGGTCGAGGCCCTTGGCCGCGCCGGTGAGGGCCTGCCCCGTCCTGACCGGACGCGCGTCATGGTGGTGGCCAACCAGAAGGGTGGTGTGGGCAAGACGACCACGACGGTCAATCTTGCCGCCTCGCTCGCGCTTCACGGCGCACGTGTTCTGGTAGTCGACCTTGACCCGCAGGGGAACGCCTCTACGGCTCTGGGTATCGATCACCATGCCGAAGTCCCCTCCATCTATGACGTCCTGGTGGAGAGCAGGCCGCTCTCCGAGGTGGTTCAGCCTGTTCCGGACGTCGAAGGCCTCTTCTGCGCCCCCGCCACTATCGATCTCGCCGGTGCGGAGATCGAGTTGGTGTCGCTGGTGGCGCGGGAGAGTCGACTGCAGCGGGCGATCCAGGCATATGAGCAGCCGTTGGACTACATCCTCATCGACTGCCCGCCTTCGCTCGGTCTGCTGACGGTCAATGCTCTGGTCGCCGGTGCCGAGGTGCTGATTCCTATCCAGTGCGAGTACTACGCACTGGAAGGGCTGGGGCAGCTGTTGCGCAATGTGGATCTGGTGCGGGGGCATCTCAACCCCGATCTTCATGTGTCGACGATTCTGCTCACCATGTATGACGGCAGGACCAGGCTCGCTTCGCAGGTCGCGGAGGAGGTACGCAGCCACTTCGGCAAGGAGGTGCTGCGGACGAGCATTCCGCGGTCGGTGCGGATTTCAGAGGCACCGAGTTATGGGCAGACCGTACTGACCTACGACCCGGGTTCGAGTGGATCGCTGTCGTACCTCGAAGCGGCGCGTGAGATCGCCCTGCGGGGCGTCGGGGTGCAGTACGAGGCCCAGCATGCCCACACGGGCAGTGGGAACAGTCAGCAGAGCATTTCGGAGGGGATCCAGTGAGTGAGCGTCGAAGAGGGTTGGGGCGTGGGCTAGGTGCCTTGATCCCCGCCGCTCCGCAGGAGAAGCAGGTGCCGTCCACGGGGGTGGGCTCGACCTCTCCTGGGGCGGGTCCTGTCATGACGGCAGAGCGGGGAGTGGCCGCTGCGAAAGTGGCCACGCTTGCGCCCGTTCCGGTTGTGCCGGAGCCGAGTGCGCCGGTTTCGGAGCCCGAGGCAGGCGCGGAATCTGTGGGAGCCGCGGGAGCGTACTTTGCCGAGGTTCTTCTCGGCTCCATCACCCCGAATCCTCGTCAGCCCCGTGAGGTATTCGACGAGGACGCGCTTGCCGAGTTGGTGACCTCCATCAAGGAGGTGGGCCTTCTCCAGCCCGTCGTGGTGCGGAAGATGGGGCCGGAGCGCTACGAGCTCATCATGGGCGAGCGGCGCTGGAGGGCCTGCCGTGAGGCCGGTCTGGAGCGGATCCCCGCCATTGTCCGGGCCACGGACGACGAAAAGCTTCTCCTGGACGCGCTCTTGGAGAACCTGCACCGGGCTCAGTTGAACCCGTTGGAGGAGGCAGCCGCGTACGACCAGCTGCTCAAGGACTTCAAGTGCACGCATGACCAGCTGGCCGACCGGATCGGGCGTTCCCGCCCGCAGGTGTCCAACACGCTGCGACTGCTGAGGCTGTCGCCTCCGGTCCAACGGAGGGTCGCGGCCGGGGTGCTGTCGGCCGGTCATGCACGGGCGCTGCTGTCCGTGGACGACTCGGAGGAGCAAGACAGGCTGGCACATCGCATTGTGGCCGAGGGGCTGTCGGTGCGTGCGGTCGAAGAGATTGTGACCCTGATGGGATCCAGTCCCACGAGCACTGCCAAGGCCAAGGGGCCGCGGGCCGGTGGCCGGGTGTCGCCTGCGCTGTCCGATCTTGCTTCCCGGCTCTCGGACCGCTTCGAGACCAGGGTGAAGGTCGACCTCGGCCAGAAGAAGGGAAAGATCGTCGTCGAGTTCGCATCGATGGAGGATCTGGACCGCATTCTCGGCAGCCTGGCACCGGGTGAGGGGCGCGTGCTGGATCAGGCCTCCTCTGAGGGTTCTGCCGAGGGCGACGAGGGCTGACCTCTCCCCGATGGACTGGGGCGGGCTGTGTTCCGGGGATACCGGAATACGGCCCGCCCTTTGCTTTCTCTCGGTGTCGGCTTCGCCGCTGGGTGGATACGATGCGTTCTGGTATGGCACATCCGGCTTGAGCCACCTCGGCGGAGGGAGGGCCATGCGATCAGTGAGCCGCAGCCGACTGGTGACAGTGGGGCTGGGCCTGGGGGCTGTCGGAGGGTTCGTCGGCAGCCTGCTCCTTGAACGGAGTGCACTGACTGCCGTACGCGATGCGGCGGGCGAAGGAAGTGAGGAACAGCCTTCATGGGGCGTCGGCTCGTACCGCTCACACTGGACAACCTTTCCGATCTCCCCAGGCGTTGCCGCTCGTGTGTCTTCTGGGAGCTTGATCCGGTCAGTGGGGAAGCTGCAGTAAAGGCGGGAACGCCCGAGCTGGAGAAAGAGGCATGGATCTCGGCCGTTCTGCTGGAGTGGGGATCGTGCGGCCGCGTTGTCTATGTCGACGATGCGCCGGCGGGCTTCGTTCTCTATGCACCGCCTGCCTACGTGCCGCGCTCGACGGCTTTTCCGACGAGCCCCGTCTCCCCCGATGCCGTGCAGTTGATGACTGGCTGGATCGTGCCGGGGTACCAGGGGCAGGGGCTGGGCCGAGTCATGGTGCAGACCGTCGCCAAGGACTTGCTGCGTCGGGGATTCAGGGCGATCGAGGCTTTCGGCGACGCCCGATGGAAGGAGCCTGCCTGCGTGCTTCCCGCGGATCATCTCCTCGCGGTCGGCTTCAAGACTGTACGGCCGCATCCCGTTCATCCGCGGCTGAGACTGGAACTGCGTACGACGCTCTCCTGGAAGGAGGACGTCGAGCTGGCGCTGGACCGGTTGCTGGGTGCCGTCCAGAAGGAGCCGGCGCTGCGGCCTCTTTGATCCGAGAGTCCATGACAACGTGAAACGGGTCCATCCCCCCCCGGGGGGATGGACCCGTTTCACGTGAAACAGCGGACCACGGTCCTACTCGCCGATGAAGCCTTCGAGGTCGCGAAGGATGGCAGCCTTCGGCTTGGCGCCGACGATGGTCTTGGCGACCTCGCCGCCCTGGTAGACGTTCAGGGTCGGGATGGACATGACGCCGTACTTGGCGGCCGTGTCCGGGTTCTCGTCGATATTGAGCTTGACGATCTCGATCTGGTCGCCGTGCTCCGCAGCGATGGCCTCCAAAGACGGCGCGATCTGGCGGCACGGACCGCACCACGCGGCCCAGAAGTCCACCAGCACGGGCTTGTCGCTCTTCAGGACGACCTCGTCGAAGGAGTCGTCGGTCACGTTCTTCAGGGCGCCGGCCACGGCGACCTCCTTAACTACTTGGGGTGTGGGGTGAGGCGTGGATCAGACGGTGGCCGCAGCGGCCTTCTCGTCGTCAGCGAGCGCAGCGAGGAAGCGCTCTGCGTCGAGAGCGGCCGAGCAACCCGTGCCGGCAGCAGTGATGGCCTGCCGGTAGGTGTGGTCGACGACGTCACCGGCGCCGAAGACACCGGTGAGGTTGGTGCGCGTCGAGGGAGCTTCGACCTTGAGGTAGCCCTCCTCGTCGAGGTCGAGCTGGCCCTTGAAGAGCTCTGTGCGCGGGTCGTGGCCCACCGCGATGAACAGGCCGGTAACCGCGAGCTCGGACGTCTCGCCGGTCTTGGTGTTCCGAAGGGTCAGGCCGGACAGCTTCTGCTCCCCGTGCACTCCGGCAACCTCGCTGTCCCAGGCGAACTTGATCTTCGGGTCGGCGAAGGCGCGGTCCTGCATGGCCTTGGAAGCTCGCAGCGAGTCGCGGCGGTGGACGATGGTGACCGACCTCGCGAAGCGGGAGAGGAAGGTTGCCTCCTCCATCGCGGTGTCGCCGCCGCCGATCACGGCGATGTCCTGGTCCTTGAAGAAGAAGCCGTCACAGGTGGCGCACCAGGAGACGCCACGCCCGGAGAGGGCGTCCTCGTTGGGCAGACCGAGCTTGCGGTGCTGGGAGCCGGTCGTCACGATGACGGCCTTGGCGCGGTGCACCGTGCCGGCCGTGTCGGTGACTGTCTTGATGTCTCCGGTGAGGTCAACGGAGACGACATCGTCGGGGACGAGCTCGGCGCCGAAGCGTTCGGCCTGGGCGCGCATGTTGTCCATGAGCTCGGGGCCCATGATCCCGTCCTGGAAGCCCGGGAAGTTCTCCACGTCGGTGGTGTTCATCAGCGCGCCGCCCGCGGTGACGGCGCCTTCGAACACCAGCGGCTTCAGTGAGGCGCGTGCGGTGTAAAGAGCGGCCGTGTAGCCCGCAGGGCCGGAGCCGATGATGATCACATTACGGACGTCGCTCACGGGTTTCTTCCTCGTCTCTGCAGACTGCCTACTGTCCACGCCTACTGGGGTCGGTTCAACGACTCTCACCCCACCCAACGGATCCTACGGGGGATGCATTCCCGACGTGCCGGGGCGGCGGCGGGCGCGATTCTCAGGGGCGCGCGTAGGCGTGAGTCAGCAGTAGCTTCCCCTTGGCAGCGGGCTTTTCCCGGACGCAGGCCGCGTCGACGACATATGCCTGGACGCGGGTCGCGTCGGAGGGGTGGGGCAGGACGACGAGGAAGGCATCCGAGCCTTCGTAGGTGCCTTCTTCCACGGCGAGGGCCGCAGTTTTCCGCCCGATGCCCAGCTCCACGCAACTCGGGACTGACACGACGGGTGCGCGCAAGGGTGCTTGAGATGACTCGGACGCGGGAGAGCCGCTCTTGGGCGTCGATTGCGCCTCGACGGATGGCGCCTGCTTCTCAGCGCCGACACCGTCTGAACCCGACGGCTTCGTGCCGGCACTCAGAAGGAGCGTTTGCACCCGGCCTTCGAGGGTGGACTCCGAGAAGGCTGCGGTGCCGCTTGCCGCTGAGCTGGAGCCGCGGTCCGCCGCCTTGAGGGCGGCGGAGTCCTCCTGGGACGGCTGGACGTTCTGCATGATGAAGACGCTCACACCGACCACGGCTGCGCCGAGAGCGGCGCCCAGTACAGCTGTGCGGCGTCGGCGCCGGACCGTTCGGCGGCCGGGGCCCGTGGTTGCCCTGGGATGCCCTGCGGGGCGGTCTGGGAGACCGGGTTCTGCGTCCGGCGTCTGTGCCACAGAGAGCTTTGTTTCACGTGAAACATGCACCGTGCCATCGGGTGCCGTGGCGCTGAGAGCTTCGGCGGCGAGCGCGGCGTCGATGCGTCCTGCGACATCGTCGGGCATGTGCTGCGGTGCAGGCACAGTGCCGAGAAGCTCGCGGATCTCCATGAGGGAGGTAAGGACATCACCGCAGAGTTCGCAGCCATTCACATGGCCTTGTACGTCTGCCGCATGTGATGGCGGGAGCAGTCCTTCCGTGAGATCAGAGATCTCCGAGACATCCGGGTGCTGGGTCGTGTCGGACGTTGATGTCATGTGCGGCCACCTCCGCCCTTCACTGCAGCAGGATTGTTTGTCCCTGCGTCCTTCGGCCCCGATGCGGGTGGGACGGATGCGCGTGGCGTCCGGTTCCTTCCCGCGGTGGGTTCATCGGCTTCTGCGCCCTCACTGCGGAGGTGAGTGAGTAGCGGAGCGAGCCGGGCTCTGCCCCGTGCACAGCGGCTCTTCACGGTGCCTGTCGGTACATCGAGGATGCGTGCCGCCTCGGCCACGGGGTAGCCCTGCATATCCACAAGGACAAGTGCGGCACGCTGCTCGGCGGGGAGAGTGGCGAGTGCGGCCAAGAGCTCGCGGTGCAGGTCCTGGCGCTCTGCCGGTGCCTCTGCCGACTCGTGCGGCTCAAGGAGTTGCTCGAACCGTTCGGCGTCATCGATCGGCGCGGTCTTGCGGGTGGCCGCCTTGCGGACCCGGTCGAGGCAGGCATTGACGGTGATGCGGTGCAGCCAAGTGGTGACGGCGGACTGGCCGCGGAAGGTGTGGGCGGCCCGGAAAGCGGAGACCAGGGCGTCCTGGACGGCGTCGGCGGCTTCTTCGCGGTCGCCCAGAGTCCGGAGCGCCACAGCCCACAGCCGGTCGCGGTGGCGCCGTACGAGCTCGCCGAAGGCTTCGGGTTCACCGGCCACATGGCGAGCGAGGAGGTCTGAGTCGCTGAGTGGTTCTGACGGCTCGGCGGCCACCTCCCCCTCCCTCCCTTTCTCTGCGTCAAGGTGCGTCTGTCTATCACGATTCGAGTGAGCAGGGGCAGGGGGCGGAAGCTGCACAGCCCGCCGTGGGGTTGTGATCGTCTACGTCGGCCGGTCCGATTGCGAGAAAGGCCGGTGGGAGTTTCTCCCACCGGCCTGTTCCGTCAGCCGAGTACCGAGATCTCCGAGATCCCGCCCCGGTAGCCATCGGCTGTTCCGTCCGACGGCAGTTCGGTGAGGTGGACCAGGACGTAGCGGGTCCGCACGGGCTTGTCCAAGGTCTTCTTCAGATCGCTCCCCACGGTTTCCAGCTTCGTGAGGCGCTGAGAGAAGTCCGAGAGAGACGACGGGGCGGAGGCGCTCGCTTCGGCCGCGAGTACCTCGGCCTTCTGTCCGCTGCGGTACATCTCGATCTTGATGCCGGCGACGTCCTGAACGCTACCCAGATCGATGACTATGCCGCTGCCGTCTCTGCGGGGCGCCAGGTTGCCGAAGTTCGCGTAGCCCCGGTACCGCTTGGTGACCCAGGCTGAGTCGGGGTTTCCGTCGATCGCCTTGGGTACGTCCTTCTCGCTTATTCCGGTGCCGCTGGGCATGAACTCTGTCGCATCGGCGATCCGCAGCGGTTTGGCCGCGGGGCGCGGTTTGTTGTCGCCGCTCTCCGGGGTGGTCTGTGTGGTGTCCTCAGTCCCGGAGTCTTTTCCGTGGAGGAGTGTCTCCGCGAGCTGCCAGCTGCCGAGGCCCAGGGCGGCAATGAGCAGTGCGGACACCGCCCACTTGAGGACCTTGCCGGTGCGGCTCTGGAGCGGGGCCGGAGGCACGGCGATCACGGGCTGTGGAGTGGCGCCGGGGCCTGCGGGCGGACGTCCGTAGGTGCCTCGCTGGTAGGTCGTGCGCTGGTACTCCGGGGGCGCCGTGAAAGTGGGCTCCGGAGGGCGGATGCGGGGCATCGCGGCAACGGCTTTGGCCAGCTCGTCCGGGGTGGTGCACGGCTGCTCCTGCCGGGAGGCAGTTGCGCCGTCATTGGCGAGTGCGCGCATGGCGAGCTCGGAAAGACCGCGGTGAACACCGGCCCGTACCTGGTCGGGGGCGATCAGCCCCACTCCCTTGGGTAGCCCGGACAGGCCGTAGGCATCGGTCTCGTACGGCCAGCGCTGGGTCAGGGCGGCGTAGAGCAGGGCGCCGATAGCCTCGGTGTCCGCGCGTTGCGGGCCGTCGCTGGTGATGCCCCGCAGGGCAGCGTTCACCGCGAGGCCGCGGATCCGGTACTGCCCGGTCGAGCTTCGCAGCACGGCACCCGGGGTCAGCCTCAGATGTGCGAGACCTTCTCGATGTGCGGCTGCCATGGCCTGGGAGACCTGGCTGACGAGCTGGTACGCGTCGTGTGCGTCCATCGGCCCCGCGGCCAGTAGAGAAGTGAGCTCGGTGGCGTCGGGGAGCCATTCATGGACGACATAGACGAGGTCGTCCTCCTCCACCGCGTCGAGTACCTGCACGAAGCGCGGGTCGCCGAGCAGAGCGGAGGAGCGGGCTGCGGCCAGCACGGAGCGGGCTCGGGGGTGGTCGGCGGGGAGCAGATGCACGCCCACCGCGCGGCGCAGCTTCTCGTCGACAGCGCGCCAGCTGCTGAATCCGTCCAGACGGGTGACGCACTCTTCGAGCCGGTAGCGTCTGGCGAGTTTGTGCCCGCTGTGCAGATCCGGGGTCGGCAGGGTCGCCTCGGTGTTGATGTGCTCACCGTCCGTTTTCTGCGGCTTTGTGCCCGTTGTGTCCTGAGCTTCTGCCGTCCCGTCGGTCGTGGCCTCGTCCGCCTTGGCGGCCAGCGGTTCATCACCGCTGTTGTCGGCCACGTCGACGGCAGCCGTGCTACGTTCCGCCACCGTCGTTCCTGCCTCCCCATCCGTTGCGCGATGCCAGCCAGCTCTGCACAGTCACGCCAATTGTGCCCACACTCCGGCGCTATGCACGACACGCAAAGGGCGGTGATGGTTGTGCGGCCGGTGATTCTCAGCGCCCGAGCCGCCCGCGGACCATGCCGACCATGCCGTTGATCTCTTCGATCCGCATCCGCTTGGCGGCGATGAAGAAGACGCCCAGCAGAACGGCCCCACCACAGATCAGCGCGACGAGCGACCCGAAGGCGCCTTCGCCGAGGCCCAGGAGAACAGCGAAGCCGACGCCGCCGCCGAGCACCGCTGCCGGGATGGCAGCGAGGCACAGACGGGCGTAGGTGCGTACGACGTGGGCGCCGTCCAGATCACCGCCCAGCCGGTTGCGCAGCCGTCGCCAGGCGATGCCCACGCCGACGGCGTAGGCGAGTCCGTACGAGGCAGCCATGCCGACTACGGCCCACTGGGCCGGCAGAACCACGTAGCAGAGGGCCGAGGCGGCCGCGTTGACCGCGGCGACGATGACCGTGTTGTAGAAGGGCGTCCGGGTGTCCTCGTAGGCGTAGAAGCCGCGCAGCACCACGTACTGCACGGAGTACGGGATCAGGCCGAGACCGAATGCCATGAGGATGAAGCCCATGGAGCGGGCGGCTTCGGTGCCTGCGGAGGCGTACAGGAGCGTGCACATCGGCAGGCCGAGGGCGAGGAACATGAAGGCTACCGGCACGATCGCCACGGCCGAGTTCCGCAGTCCCTGAGAGATGTCGTCGCGGACGGCGCCCGGGTCGTTGTCGTGGGCGGCTCGAGAGATGCGGGGCAGCAGGGCCGCCATGACCGACACGGTGATGATGGCCTGCGGCATGCCCCAGATGAGCTGGGCGTTGGAGTACGCGAGGATGCCGGTGCCGTCCTTGCCGGACAGTTTGCCCGCCGAGGTCGCGAGCTGGGTGACGACGAGTACGCCTGCCTGGTTGGCCAGGACGAACAGGACGGTCCACTTGGCCAGCTTGATCGTCTTGCCGAGCCCGTGCCCCTTCCAGTCGAAGCGCGGCCGGAAACGGAAGCCGGCCTCACGCAGATACGGGACCATGGCCAGGGCCTGGACGACCAGACCGAGCAGCGTGCCGATGCCCAGGAGCCGGACGCCCTCCGGCGGGATCGTCTGGACGCCCATCTGGGATTCGGCGGAGGTGCCGTAGACCCAGATGAACATGCCGAACGTGAAGATCATGACGATGTTGTTGAGGACCGGGGTCCACATCATCGCGCCGAACCTGCCGCGGGCGTTGAGGATCTGGCCCATCACGACATGCACGCCCATGAAGAAGATGGTCGGCAGGCAGTACCGGGCGAACGTCACGGCGACGCTGTTGGCGGCCGCGTCCCCGGCGATCGTCGGCGACATCATGTGGATCAGCCACGGAGCGGCGAATACCGCGATCGCGACGATCACACCGAGCGCGACCATCACGAGAGTCAGCAGCCGGTTGGCGTAGGCCTCGCCGCCGTCCTCGTCGTCCTTCATGGATCGCACGAGCTGGGGAACGAAGACCGAGTTCAGCCCGCCACCGACGGTGAGGATATAGATCATCGTCGGCAGTGTGTACGCGATGGTGAAGCTGTCGCCGAGCAGTGCCGCACCGAGCGCGGCGGTGATCACGAGGCTGCGGACGAATCCGGTGAGCCGGGACACGAGCGTGCCGGCCGCCATCACCGCACTGGACTTCAGCAGGCCGGAGGCCCGGCCGCCGGACTTGGGCGGTGCGGGAGCCGGGGCCGGTTCGGGCTCCGCGGGAACGGGAGAGGAACCTGTCGGGCCCTCCTGGTCCCGGAACAGATGCGCGAAGGCGTCCGGCTGGTCGCGGTCCTGGGACGCCTGGCTGACGAGATCGTCCACCCCGACGAACTGGGTGGTCACCGGGTCATCGCCGTATGGCAGGTATCGCGACGGGCCGTCGGGCTCGGGCGGCGGGGTCTGCGCCCAGATACGCGGATCGGGTGCGTACTGCGCCACGGGCGGCTGCTGGTAGAGCGGCTGGGGCTGCTGGTAGGTGCCAGGGGGTGGCGGCGGGTGCGCGGCGCGGTCGTACAGCGCCTCGGTCACCGGGTCCTGGACGGACAGATCCTGGGACCGGTAGGGATCGTGGTCGTACGCGGTCTGGAGGTACGGATCGGGCGTCGGCGGAACCTGGCCCGGTCCGGGCGGCATCGGGGGCCCGCCGGAAGACCCGGCTCCGTCCGCACCTTGACCGCGGTCACCGTCGTACGGCGCGTTCATCGAAACCCCACCTCATCGTCCCCGGCCGACAGGCCACGACAGACATCGCTCAACGTTCCACTTTCTCACCCGAGCCCGACGGCTCCCCGTTTTCCGGACCGGTGTCCGGGGTCGGGTCACTCGGCTGCTCGGGTTCGCCGCCGTTGTCCCCGCCCGCGTTGGCGCGCTTGCGGTGGGTGTACATCCTGATGCCTGCGAGGACCAGAAGGAGCAGCCCACCAGCGATCACGAGCAGCACGGTCGGGGTGACCTCGGAGACCTTCACGGTGAAGGTCATCTCTCCGCCGTACGGTGTGCCGTCCTCGGTGTAGAGCTGTGCGGTCATCTGCACCTGGCCATTGACGTTGGCCGCGGCGTCGAATTTCACGGACTGGCTGTGGCCGCCGGCGATCCGGATCGGCTGCTCCGCCACGGCCCCGCCGCCGTTCAGCTTGAGCCGGGTCGCGTTCTCCGACTTGAGCCGGAGGACCAGATGGTCCACGCCCTGCAACAGTCTGTTCTGCACGGTCACCGGGATTGTGGCGCTGCGGCCGGACAGGGTGACGTCCGACTTCGAGATGAGCTGGACCTCGTTGATGAGGCCCTGCAGATAGGTGCGTACCGAGTCCCGGTACTGCTGGGCCTCCAGCGGCTTGCCACGCCATGACGTCGACATGGAGCGGTTGACCGCGTTGCCGAAGGGAGTCACCACCCGCTCGGGACGGGCGAGGATGACCTGGAAGTTGTTGAGCGAGACCTGGGTGGACTTGATGTCCTGGAACGCCTGGGTGGGCAGCTCCTGGCTGCGGAGCTTCTTCGGGTACTGGGACGATCCGGGGACGCTGGTCGTCGCGTCCGTGTCGGGCTTCGCCTCGGCCGCGTCCACGAGCCCGAGGGGTTCTGTCCAGCGTTCGTCGTCGAGGGCGTGCAGGGCGTCGGCCATCGACTGGGCCTGGGCGACAGTCGGCATCCGCTGCGGTGCGACGACGATGCTCCGTTCCGTGTCGGTGTCCTGCTGGGTCAGAGCGAGGGTCAGAGCGAGGAATTTCTGCACGGCGAGGGTGGAGTTCCCCGCCTTCGACATGTCTCCCTGGAAAGCCGTGGAGAGCCGGGCGTCGGAGACCACCGCAGTCGTGCCGCCGCCGATCGGCCGGGCCGCCGTGGGCGTGTACGACAGGCCGCCGGTCTCCTGAAGGCTGTCGCTGCGGGCGATCACGTTGTGGGCGCCGGCCGAGGTGGCGACGTCGACGATCGACGGGTCGATCGCTCCGTCGACGGGCCAGGCGAAGTCGGTCGACGGCTTCACATGAAGGATGGTCTGCACCGTTGTCCCGGCCACCTCCGTGGCGGTCTGCAGGTGGCTGAGGGTGCCCGACACGTTCTTGCCGCGGTGTGCGATGGACGCCAGATCGGGGTCGGCGAACGGCAGCGCGATGACCTTGCTGTCCGAGACCGCGGCCTCCAGCGAGGTGAGCCACTGCTTGGCGACGGCCTGGTTCTTCCCGGCGACGGTCGTGTCGCCGGACTTGACGCGGTAGTTCCTCGCCATCGCATCGACGCTGGCCAGCAGATCCGGGTCGATGACCCACGTCACGGGCAGCTGACTGCCCAGCGAGACCAGCTGTTCGAGGCGTCCGCCCGGAGCGAGTTCGGCGGCCAGGTCGTCGTCCGCGAACACAGGCGTCTGCTGATCGTCGGAGCCGGTCTCGGCAGTGACATGTGGCGATGCGATGAGCGGCCAGAGATAGGTGACCTTCGTCTTGGAGCCACGCTCCGCTTCCTGCCACGGCAGGAAGGTGCGCTGGATTCCCAGAACCCCGTACGGGGCCCGGGCGGTCTGCCCCGACAGCGAGACGCCGAGCTGGTAGACGCCGTCGTCGCCGAGACCCAGTTTGCCGACCGGGACGGACAGCGTGAAGTCCTGGCTTATTCCGGAAGGGAGCTTTGCGAACTTCACCGTGTACTTGCCGCCGAGTGGGGCCGGGTCGCTGCCGGGGACGTACTCGGTGCGCTTGGCGGCGGTGTCGATCGATGTCCTGTCGAAGAGCCGCGGACCCACTCGCAGGTCGACCTCCGCCTGCGTGATCGTGCTCTTGCCTCTGTTGGTCACGGTGCCGGAGACGGTCAGGGTGTCCCCCTTCACCGGCGCGCTCGGGGCGACGGTGTCCAGGGACACACTGACTGTTTCGGAGCCGGTCGGGGCCTTGGCGGTCCCGCCGGCCTGTGCGGCGGGTGCGGCGGGTGCGGCCGGTCCGACCAGCAGAGCTGCGACGAGCGGCGCCCCGATGATCAAGGAGGCTGTGCGCCGCAGCCACCGGCGGGCAGGAGAGGGACCGATCCCCTGGATGTCTGCCGCCTCGGCCACGCGCCTACCCGTCCCTCGTCGTTGTCAGCTGGTGTCGATGGTTGTCGGTTGCTGCGTCCCCGCATGGTAACGATGTGCGTGGGTGCCAAGTGCTGGGGAGTCCGCTACATGATCGGAAGAGTCTCGCAGGGCGGGACAAAACCAGGACGACCGGGCCGGTCCGGGCACGTACCCTTTTCTGTTGTGTCGAACGCCAATGAAGACAGCTCCCGTGCCCTGACCCAGGTGCAGCACCGCGCAGTCAGTGAACTGCTGCGGGTGTCGCCGGTCGCCGACGACCTTGCTCGCCGTTTCCAGGATGCCGGATTCAGCCTCGCCCTGGTCGGTGGCTCGGTCCGGGATGCGCTTCTCGGCAGGCTCGGGAACGACCTGGACTTCACGACCGATGCCCGCCCCGAGGCCGTACTGAAGATCGTCCGGCCGTGGGCCGACTCGGTATGGGAGGTCGGGATCGCCTTCGGCACCGTGGGTGTCCAGAAGGACGGCTACCAGATCGAGATCACCACATACAGGTCGGAGGCGTACGACAGGACCTCGCGCAAGCCCGAGGTGTCCTACGGCGATTCCATCGAGGAAGACCTCGTCCGTCGTGACTTCACGGTCAACGCGATGGCGGTAGCGCTTCCGCAGAAGGACTTCATCGATCCCTACGGCGGTCGTGAGGACCTGGCCGAGCGTGTACTGCGCACTCCCGGCACCCCCGAGGAGTCGTTCTCCGATGATCCGCTGCGCATGCTGCGTGCTGCTCGCTTCGCCGCGCAGCTGGACTTCGATGTCGCCCCCGATGTGGTCACGGCGATGACGGAAATGGCCGGGCGTATCGAGATCGTCTCCGCCGAGCGGGTCAGGGAGGAGCTCAACAAGCTGCTGCTCTCCGCCAACCCCCGCAAGGGTCTGGCGCAGCTTGTCGATACGGGGCTGGCTCAGCAGGTGCTGCCGGAGCTCCCCGCTCTGCGTCTGGAAAGTGACGAGCATCACCGTCACAAAGATGTCTACGAGCACTCGCTGACCGTCCTGGAGCAGGCGATCGACTTGGAGGAGGACGGCCCTGATCTGGTTCTGCGCCTTGCCGCTCTCCTCCATGACATCGGCAAGCCGAGGACGCGGCGCTTCGAGAAGGATGGGCGCGTCTCGTTCCATCACCACGAGGTGGTGGGCGCCAAGATGGTCAAGAAGCGCATGGCTGCGCTCAAGTACTCCAACGAGATGGTCAAGGACGTCTCGAAGCTTGTGGAGCTTCATCTGCGCTTCCATGGCTATGGCGACGGCGAGTGGACCGACTCCGCGGTGCGCCGGTATGTGCGTGATGCGGGGCCTCTGCTGGAGCGGCTGCACAAGCTGACCCGCTCGGACTGCACCACGCGGAACAAGCGCAAGGCTGCTGCCCTCTCGCGGACCTATGACGGGCTTGAGGAGCGCATTGCACAGTTGCAGGAGCAGGAGGAGCTGGATGCCATCCGGCCCGACCTCGACGGCAACGAGATCATGAAGACCCTGGGTGTCGGTCCTGGGCCGGTTATCGGCAAGGCCTACGCGTTCCTGCTGGAGCTGCGGCTGGAGCACGGGCCGATGGAGCATGACGTGGCGGTCGAGAAGCTCAAGAAGTGGTGGGCGGCGCAGACCTGAGAGCGCTGGAGGTTCGACCGGCAGAGGTGAGGAACGGGTCGCGGTCATGTTTCACGTGAAACATGACCGCGACCTGATGCGGCGAGGGGCTCTGTTTCACGTGAAACAGAGCCCCTCGCCGCATCAGGTCCGCTAGAGCGGCCTGTCGGCGCGGCTCCACCGGAACAGCAGTACGGCGATGACCACATAGAGCGTGGCTACCCCGATCACCACCACGAACGACTGACCATTAGGGGGCAGCATGAGAGCGGAGGCTGCGGCAGCGCCCACGAATGCCACGTTGAACAGCACGTCGTAGAGGGAGAAGATCCGGCCGCGGAAGGCATCGTCCACCGAGGTCTGCACCACCGTGTCCGTCGCGATCTTCGACCCCTGGGTGACGAGTCCGAGGATAAAAGCTGCGACGAGTATCGGTACGGGGATGAACCACAGCCCCAGTGCGGGTTCGAGGACGGCCGCCGCCGCCGCGCACACCGCCATCCAGCGGAATCGGCCGAGCCGCCCCACTGCCCAAGGTGTCACCACGGCTGCCGCGAAGAACCCCGCACCGGAAATCGCCACAGCCAGTCCGAGGAGGGCCAGGCCTTCGGATTCGCTGTCGGACCAGGCGTACCGGCACAACATCAGCACCATCACGGTCAGTGCCCCGTAGCAGAAGCGGATCACGGTCATGGCGGCCAGCGCCCGGGTAGCTTGCTTCCGTCCCGCGAGATGGCGCAGTCCGTCGGCGAGCCCCCGTGCGGTGATGACCAGAGCTTCCCGCAGCCGGATGCGGGCCCTGTCCTGATCCGGTCCGAGGAGCCCGGTGGCAAGGCTCAGGGATGCCAGCGCCGAAGCAAGGTAGAGAGCCGCGCCCAGCAGCACCACTGCCGCGTCGGAGTCGGCGAGTAGCAGCCGCACGACGAAGGCGAGGCCACCACCGGCTGTGGCGGCGAGGGTGCCCGCGGTCGGTGAAAGCGAGTTCGCCACCACCAGTCGTTCCCTGTCGACGACACGCGGCAGCGCGGCCGAGAGCCCGGCCAGCACAAAGCGGTTGACCGCGGTGACGCACAGCGCCGAGGCGTAGAAGAGCCAGTCGGGTGCGGAGCCGAGGATCAGGAGTGCGGTGCAGCAGGCGAGTGCGGCGCGCAGCAGGTTGCCGTACAGAAAGACCTGACGGCGTGGCCAGCGGTCCAGCAGGACGCCGGCGAAGGGGCCGATGAGCGAGTACGGCAGCAGCAGCACGGCCATTGCGGAGGCGATGGCCGCCGCCGACGCCTGTTTCTCCGGGGAGAAGACGACATGAGCCGCCAGCGCCACCTGGTAGACGCCGTCGGCCGACTGGGAGAGAAGTCGCACGGCGAGCAGACGACGGAAGTTCCGAAGGCGCAGAAGTACGCGCAGATCACCTACGACAGGCATGTGATCAAGGGTCACATACGTTGAGGGTCCCCGGGCGGATTACCCGGGGACCCTCAAGGTGCGGAAGGGAAGGAGCGTTGCCGCTCATCACCGAGCCGCGCCGACGCACCGTGTCCGGTCGCGTCAGTTGTCGACCTCGCCCCTGATGAACTTCTCGACGTTCTCGCGGGCCTCGTCGTCGAAGTACTGGACCGGCGGGGACTTCATGAAGTACGAGGACGCGGAGAGGATCGGGCCACCGATGCCGCGGTCCTTGGCGATCTTCGCGGCGCGGACGGCGTCGATGATGACACCGGCGGAGTTCGGGGAGTCCCAGACCTCGAGCTTGTACTCCAGGTTCAGCGGAACGTCACCGAAGGCGCGGCCCTCGAGGCGCACGTACGCCCACTTGCGGTCGTCCAGCCAGGCCACGTAGTCCGACGGACCGATGTGGACGTTGTCCGCGCCGAGCTCGCGGTCACGGATCTGGGAGGTGACGGCCTGCGTCTTGGAGATCTTCTTGGACTCCAGGCGCTCACGCTCGAGCATGTTCTTGAAGTCCATGTTGCCGCCGACGTTCAGCTGCATCGTGCGGTCCAGGATGACGCCCCGGTCCTCGAAGAGCTTCGCCATCACGCGGTGCGTGATGGTGGCGCCGACCTGCGACTTGATGTCGTCGCCGACGATCGGGACACCGGCCTCGGTGAACTTGTCCGCCCACTCCTTGGTGCCGGCGATGAAGACCGGGAGAGCGTTGACGAACGCGACCTTGGCGTCGATGGCGCACTGCGCGTAGAACTTCGCAGCGACCTCGGATCCGACCGGCAGGTAGCAGACGAGGACGTCGACCTTGCGGTCCTTGAGGACCTGGACGATGTCGACCGGGGCCTCGGTCGACTCCTCGATGGTCTGACGGTAGTACTTGCCCAGGCCGTCGTGGGTGTGGCCGCGCTGGACGGTGACGCCGGCGTTCGGCACGTCGCAGAGCTTGATGGTGTTGTTCTCGCTGGCACCGATGGCGTCCGCGAGGTCGAGACCGACCTTCTTCGCGTCGACATCGAAGGCGGCGACGAACTCGACGTCCCGCACGTGGTAGTCGCCGAACTGGACGTGCATCAGACCGGGCACCTTGCCGGCCGGATCGGCATCCTTGTAGTACTCGACGCCCTGGACCAGCGAGGCGGCGCAGTTGCCCACGCCGACGATGGCTACGCGAACCGAACCCATTCCGGTTGCTCCCTGTGTGTAATGGATGTTCCCGATGAAGCCCCGCGGATCTGCGGGGACCTCACTTTGAGGTGTCGTCGGACGGATCCGGCGGGGTGTCACCCCGGTGCCGGGGCAGGCCGTCCGTCTCTCCTGCTGTGTTCTGCGGAGCTTCGCTCCCGGGCGAGGACCGTCGCTGATCCCGTCCCGACCGCTCGCTCTCGATGAGCTCGTTCAGCCAGCGCACTTCGCGCTCCACGGACTCCATGCCGTGTCGCTGCAGCTCAAGTGTGTAGTCGTCGAGGCGCTCGCGGGTGCGGGCCAGAGAGGCCCGCATCTTCTCCAGGCGCTCCTCCAGCCGACTGCGCCGGCCTTCCAGGACCCGCATCCGCACCTCGTGCTCCGTCTGCCCGAAGAAGGCGAAACGGGCTGCGAAGTGCTCGTCCTCCCAGGAGTCGGGTCCGGTGTGGGAGAGCAGCTCCTCGAAGTGCTCCTTACCTTCTGCCGTCAGGCGGTAGACGATCTTGGCGCGGCGCCCGGCCAGCGAGGAGGCGGGGGTGACCGCACGGCCGCCAGCAGGCGGAAGGTCGGCCGGGGAGTTTCCCGGCTCCTCGATCAACCAGCCATTGGCGACCAGCGTCTTGAGGCAGGGGTAGAGGGTTCCGTAGCTGAAGGCGCGGAAGATCCCCAACGAGGTGTTGAGACGTTTGCGCAGCTCGTACCCGTGCATCGGGGATTCGCGGAGCAGACCGAGAACGGCGAATTCGAGGATGCCTGAGCGCCTGCTCAATTTCGCCTCCTCCTTCTCCGAGTGCTCCTGCGGAGCCCTGTGCCGAGCTGATCTACCGAGTCGATGTACCGAGCTGATGTATCGACTCGATACATCAAGACGATAGATCGGTCGTCGCGCTGCGACAAGAGGGGTCATCGTGAACGGCGTCACATCGTGAATTCGTAGGCACCGACTTGCGTCGTTTGGGGTGAAGTTCGGCCCTAGGAGGGTTTTGACCGTGCGTAGTCTGTGCGGCATGCAGACCACCGGGAACCGTGAGACGCCTGTGCGCGTCAGTCTTCGCGGACCAATCGGATGCACTGCGGATGAGCCTGCCGCAGGGCTGGTCCGTAATTCGGGGGGACCGGATCTCAACTGCCGCTTCCAGGCGTTCTCGCCTGCCCGAGGAGTAGTCGTTCCATGAGCGAGCACCGTCGCAAAACGCCGCAACCGCAAGGTGGTGGGCGCGCAGCGGCCAGACGAGCCGCCCAGCAGTCCTCAGGACGCCGCGCCGCTCCATCACGCGGAGTAACTTCCGAGTCACCTTCCGGTTCGCACGGCGGGGACAGCCCGTACGGCGGACGCGCCGAGGCGAGACGAGCCGCCCAGCGCGGCGGAGGGAGCCGTGGCGGCGGCGGTGGCCGTCGTCGCGGTGGTGGTGGCGACAGCGGACACGAGGGCCCGGGCAGGGGGCGTGGCCGTGGTAATCAGCGTCCTGTCAAGAAGCGCTTCATCGACTACCCGCGCGCGGGGAAGTACGGCGTGCGGCGCTGGGTGCCGTCGTGGAAGCAGGTCTCCAGCCTCTGTATCGGCTTCCTCGGCCTGCTCATGGGCCTGGCCGGTCTCGCGTACGCGATGGTCGACAAGCCCAATGTGAAACACACCGCGAAAGCGCAGAACAACGTCTATTTCTGGGACGACGGCTCGCAGATGGTCGCCACGGGCGGTGAGGTCAACCGTCAGATGATCGGTTACGCGCAGATCCCCGAAGCCATGCGCAACGCGGTCATCTCGGCTGAGAACAAGTCCTTCGAGCATGACAGCGGCATCGACCCCATGGGCATCGCCCGTGCTCTGTACAACATGGCGACCGGCGGCCAGACCCAGGGTGGATCGACGATCACCCAGCAGTACGTGAAGAACTCCTACCTGTCCCAGGATCAGACCCTGAGCCGGAAGTTCCAGGAACTCTTCATCACGCTCAAGGTCACCAATGAGACGGACAAGAAGGTCATCATCCGTGACTACCTGAACATCTCCTACTACGGGCGAGGTGCCTCAGGGATCCAGGCGGCGGCCCGTACGTACTACAACAAGGACGCCGAGGACCTGAACCCGAGTCAGTGTGCGTTCCTGGCCACGCTGCTCAAGGGTCCTACCTACTTCGACCCGGCGGGCGTCCCTGAGGAGGATGCGAAGCAGGCCACCAAGGAGAAGAACACCGCGCGTGCCAAGGAGCGGTGGGAGTGGATCCTCGACGAAGAGGTGAAGGACAAGCGTCTCTCGCAGGCGGAGCGCGACAAGTACACCAAGTTCCCGATGCCCCTTCCGCCGAGGAAGAGCGCCCAGCTGGGCGGTCAGACCGGCTACCTGGTCGACCTCGCCAAGTCGTACGCCCTGAACAACGTCGAGGGTATGACGGCTGACAAGCTGGCCCAGGGCGGCTACGAGATCCACACCACCTTCAACAAGAAGAAGGTCGAAGAGCTCAACGCTGCGGTCCAGAAGGTCTACGACAAAAAGATCAAGCCGAAGCAGCGTCCTGAGACGGACACCCACGTTCAGTTCGGCGGCGGGTCGGTGGATCCCAAGACCGGTGCCATCGTGGCGATCTACGGCGGTCAGGACGCGACCAAGCACTACACCAACAACGCCAACCCCACGGGTGCGCAGGTCGGTTCGACCTTCAAGCCGTTCGTGCTGGCGGCAGCGATGGAGTACGGCAAGCGCGACCCCTCGCTCGGCGAGGACCAGGACTTTTCGCAGCGTGAGCAGGTCTCGCCGCTGAGCATCTACAACGCCGACGACAAGCTGAAGATCAAGGAGTACAACGGTCAGATCTGGACCGACGAGAACGGCAAGGAGTGGCTGCAGGCCAACGACGGCCATGAGTCGAGGGGCAACATCACCCTTCGTGAGGCGATGCAGTGGTCCGCCAACTCCCCGTACGTCCAGCTCGGCATGGACGTCGGCACCGACAAGGTGAAGGACGTCGCCATTGCCGCCGGCCTCAAGGACGACGACAGCATGGCGGATTCGAATGTGCCGTCGTTCTCCATCGGTACGTCCTCGCCCAGTGCGATCCGTATGGCCGGTTCGTACGCGACCTTCGCCGCCAGCGGACAGCAGCGCGAGCCCTACTCGGTCACGGAGGTGAAGCACGAGGGCGAAACCATCTACCGGCACAAGGAGGTCCGCAAGCGCGCCTTCCGTCCCGAGATCGCCGACAACGTCACCGACGTCCTGAAGAACGTCGTCGAGAAGGGAACCGGTACCCCCGCGCAGCTCCCCGGCCGTGACGTGGCGGGCAAGACGGGTACGACGGACGACAACAAGTCGGCCTGGTTCGTCGGCTACACACCGCAGCTGTCCACGGCCATCAGCATGTACCGGCTGGACGACGACGAGAAGAACACGAACCGCAAGTTCGAGAAGATGTACGGCACGGGTGGTGAGCAGACGATCCACGGTGCCTCGTTCCCGGCCCAGATCTGGCACGACTACATGGCGGAGGCGATGCAGGGCCAGAAGGTCGAGACATTCCCGAAGCCGATGCCGATCGGTGAGAAGGTCTACGGTGGCGGCGCGCAGAGCCCCAAGCCGTTGCCCACCACGGTGGAGTCGCCTTCGCCGTCCGCGTCGGCGACCAAGTCGCCCTCGATGAGCCCGTCCCCGCCGACGCCCGACCCCAGCGACACCTGTAGCGCATGGGACTGGAACTGCCAGAACAACAACGGCGGGACCAACAACGGCGCCGGCAATGGCGGAGCCGCCGGCGGTCCCAGCACCAGCCCGTCGCCGACCTCCTCGCTACCGGGCGGCGGCAACGGCAATGGCAACGGGAACGGGAACGGGAACGGCGGAATCTTCGGGGGCCCGGCCGGTTAACGTCCCTCCGGCCGGGTAGACCGGCGATCCGGCCGACCGGACCTGGCGACGAGGGCCGCCGCACCACATGGTGTGGCGGCCCTCGTCGTTTCCACAGTCCCGTACGGCAGGATGAGCGGCATGCCAAGCGCAGAAGACACGAGTGTGCACCAGGAACGGCCCGTCGTACGGCCCACACACCAGGACGAGATCGCCGAGGCAGGCAGTGAGCTGATCGGCGGCCGGTCGGGGCGCTGGACACGGCTCGGCAGCACGGCACTCACGCCCGTGGGCGTCATCGCGCTGGTAGCCCTCGGGATGTTCGCGCTGGGCATGGTGCAGAAGCTGCCCTGCTACAACTGGGCGTGGTTCAGGGGCGCCGGTTCGCAGTACACGCACGCCTGCTACTCGGACATTCCGCATCTCTATGTCGGACGTGGCTTCTCCGACGGTCTCGTGCCGTACTTCGACCGGCTGCCCGGCGACATGCAGTACCTGGAGTACCCCGTCCTGACGGGCGTGTTCATGCAGATCGCGTCCTGGCTGACACCGGGCGGATCCATTCAGCACCGCGAGCAGATGTACTGGATGGTCAACGCCGGCATGCTGATGATCTGCGCCGTGATCATCGCCGTCTGTGTCGCCCGTACACACCGGCGCCGCCCCTGGGACGGACTGCTGGTCGCTCTCGCGCCCGCCTTCGCGCTCACCGCGACGATCAACTGGGACCTGCTGGCGGTCGCGCTGACGGCTGCCGCGATGCTCATGTGGTCCCGGGGGCGGGCGCTGGCGTTCGGCGTCCTCATCGGGCTTGCCACGGCCGCCAAGCTCTATCCCGTGCTCCTGCTGGGACCTGTCTTCGTGCTGTGCTGGCGGGCGGGCAAATGGCGGGAGTTCGGGCTGGCGACGCTCGGGGCGGCGGGTTCCTGGCTGGTGGTGAATCTGCCGGTGATGATCTTCGCGCCCGAGGGATGGAGCAAGTTCTACGGTTTCAGCGAGGAACGGGGCATCGACTTCGGCTCCTTCTGGCTGATCATCACCCAGCGCACCGGCATGACCATCGAGACCCCGACCGTCAACCACGTCTCGGAGCTGTTGATGGCCCTGCTGTGCGCGGCCATCGCCGTGCTGACGCTGGCGGCACCGCGCAGGCCGCGCTTCGCGCAGCTCGCCTTTCTCGTCGTCGCAGCGTTCATCCTCGTCAACAAGGTCTATTCGCCGCAGTACGTGCTGTGGCTGATCCCCCTGGCCGCCCTGGCCAGGCCGCGCTGGCGCGACTTCCTGATCTGGCAGACGTGCGAGGTCATGTACTTCCTGGGCATCTGGATGTACCTCGCGTACACGACGAGCGGGGACAAGCACCAGGGGTTGCCCACGGAGGGGTATCAGCTGGCGATCATCCTGCACCTGCTGGGCACGCTGTACCTCTGCGCCGTTGTCGTACGGGACATTCTCATGCCGGAGCGGGACGTCGTACGACGCGACGGGTCGGACGATCCGTCCGGCGGGGTGCTCGACGGGGCCGAGGACGCATTCGTGCTGGGGCGGGCGGCGCATCCGCCGCGGCATGCCGTTCCCGCCGTCGAGGGGCCGCGGGTGGAATGGGGAGCGGGGCACGGACCGGCCGCCGACTGAGACGGGTCTCTTCAGGGGGCCAAGGCCCCCTGAAGAGCGTCTCGGCGGCTCCTACCGGTCGACGAGGCGGTCGAACTGGGTGGTCGTGTGGCGCAGATGGGCCACCAGCTCGTCGCCGACCTTCGGCTCCTGCGCGTCCGAGGGGACGAACAGGATCGACACCTGCATGTGCGGCGGTTCGGCGAACCAGCGCTGCTTGCCGGCCCAGACGAACGGCGACAGGTTGCGGTTGACGGTGGCCAGGCCCGCGCGGGCGACACCCTTGGCACGCGGCATCACACCGTGCAGGGCCTTCGGGGCCTCCAGGCCCACACCGTGCGAAGTACCGCCGGCGACGACCACCAGCCAGCCGTCCGAGGCGGCCTTCTGCTGGCGGTAACCGAAACGGTCACCCTTGACGACGCGTGTGACGTCCAGAACGGCGCCCCGGTACTCCGTCGCCTCGTGGTCGCCGAGCCACAGCCGGGTGCCGATGCGGGCGCGGAAACGGGTCTGCGGGAACTGCTGCTGGAGCCGGCCCAGCTCCTCGGCGCGCAGATGGCTGACGAACATGGTGTGCAGCGGCAGCCGGGCCGCGCGCAGCCGGTCCATCCAGCCGATGACTTCCTCGACCGCGTCCGAGCCGTCCGTGCGGTCCAGCGGCAGGTGCAGGGCGAAGCCTTCGAGGCGTACGTCCTCGATGGCGGCGTGCAGCTGCCCGAGCTCCTCCTCCTTGACACCGTGGCGCTTCATCGAGCTCATGCACTCGATGACGACCCGCGCGCCCACCAGGGCGTGCACGCCGTCCACGGAGGAGACGGACCGGATGACACGGTCGGGCAGCGGCACCGGCTCCTCGCCCCGGCGGAACGGGGTGAGGACCAGCAGATCGCCGCTGAACCAGTCCTTTATGCGGGCCGCCTCATAGGTGGTGCCGACGGCGAGCGTGTCGGAACCGAAGCGGATGGCCTCGTCGGCGAGCCGCTCGTGACCGAAGCCGTATCCGTTGCCTTTGCAGACCGGGACGAGGCCGGGGAACTGGTCGAGGACGGATTTCTGGTGCGCCCGCCAGCGCGCGGTGTCGACGTAGAGGGAGAGCGCCATGGCCGGTCCGGAACCCTTCTGGTGGTTGCGGTGTGTGGGAGGTGTGCGGAGTCGAAGTCCCCATTGAAACGAATGAAGCCGGTTTCGTCAGCGGGACGACGCGTATCAGCGGCGCGACATGTAGATGTCGAGCGCCTTGTGCAGCAGCTTGTTGAGCGGGAAGTCCCACTCGCCGATGTACTCGACGGCTTCGCCGCCGGTACCGACCTTGAACTGGATCAGACCGAAGAGGTGGTCCGTCTCGTCGAGCGAGTCGCTGATACCGCGCAGGTCGTAGACGGTCGCGCCCATCGCGTACGAGTCGCGCAGCATGCGCCACTGCATCGCGTTCGAGGGCCGGACCTCGCGCCCGATGTTGTCGGACGCGCCGTACGAGTACCAGACGTGGCCACCGACGACGAGCATCGTCGCCGCGGACAGGTTCACGCCGTTGTGCCGCGCGAAATAGAGCCGCATGCGGTTGGGGTCCTCGGAATTGAGCACCGTCCACATGCGCTGGAAATAAGAGAGCGGGCGCGGCCGGAAGTGGTCGCGGACCGCGGTGATCTCGTACAGCCGCTGCCATTCGGCGAGGTCCTCGTAACTGCCCTGGACGACCTCGACGCCGGCCTTCTCGGCCTTCTTGATGTTGCGTCGCCACAGCTGGTTGAAGCCCTTGAGGACATCTTCGAGCGACCGGTTGGCCAGCGGGACCTGGAAGACATAGCGCGGCTGTACGTCACCGAATCCGGCGCCGCCGTCCTCGCCCTGCTGCCAGCCCATCTTCCGCAGCCGGTCCGAGACTTCGAAGGCGCGTGGCTCGATGTGGGTGGCCTCGACATCGCGCAGGCGCTTCACATCGGGGTCCTGGATACCGGACTTGATGGCGGCCGCGTCCCAGCGGCGGATGACGACCGGCGGGCCCATCTTCACGGAGAAGGCGCCCTGCTGCTTGAGATGCGCCAGCATCGGCTGCAGCCAGTCGTCCAGGTTGGGGGCGTGCCAGTTGATGACCGGGCCCTCGGGAAGGTACGCGAGGTACCGCTTGATCTTGGGCAGTTGGCGGTACAGCACCAGACCGGCACCGACCAACTCGCCGCTCCTGTCGAACCATCCCAGATTCTCGGAGCGCCATTCGGTCTTCACATCAGCCCACGCCGGGACCTGGCAGTGGCTCGCCGCAGGCAGATTCTGGATGTACGCCAGATGCTGCTCTCGGCTGATGGTCCTCAGGGTCAGGCTCATGCGGGGCGCTCCTCGGCAGGTGTGTCCCCATCGGTCAGGGGCTCCGGCTCTCGCGCCGAAGCCTACTGCGACCGGGGAGCGCGCCGTCTGGCCCTATGGGACCTTGCCGGTCCGTCCCGCCGGGACCCGGATGGCCCCGCCCTTGTACGTGGCGCGGCGCCAAGCCCCTGAACGGGGGTCCTCGCGCCGGGCCCGTGCGTTCGGCTGTGTCTGGTTGTGCTTGGTTGCGTCTGTCTCGAATCAGCCCACCACGCCGCCGAAGAGGCCACCGTGGGCCATGCCGAGGAAGAACCCGATGGCGGATGCGCCCAGGCCGATGATCAGCGGGAACCTCTCGCGCGTGGTCACCGAGACGTACTGCCCGTACGCAGCCGTGAGGATCCCGATGAGTCCGGCCCACGAACTGATCAGATGCAGGCTGTCGAACATCGCCGTCACGAAGGCGAGCGCACCGAGGACCAGAGTCACCACCACCAGGGCTTGCTGGAGTGGATGGGGCTTGCCGTCCGTGGCGAGAAGGGAGACGGGAGGACGGGGTCGAATTGCCTGTGCCATGGAGTACCTCCTGGCCGAAAGGCGGCGCATCGTGGCGCCGCTCACACCCGATGTGTACAGATTGCGTCTCCTGAGCACCGGATTTCAACCGGAAGCCGGTGTGCGGGTAGTCTGTAACGTCTGCACCGGTGTCTGCCCAGGCCAGCACGTCAGCCCCTCTCGACAGAGGGTGCTGTCAGTGGCGGCTGTTTTACTCGGAGACACTGTTGCTTACGCATCACGACCCTCCTGCCACGGAACGACCGTGGCCGCTGAGTCCAAAGGAGGTGGGTTCCACATGCGTCACTACGAAGTGATGGTCATCCTCGACCCCGATCTCGAGGAGCGCGCTGTCTCCCCGCTGATCGAGAACTTCCTCTCCGTCGTCCGTGAGGGCAACGGAAAGGTTGAGAAGGTCGACACCTGGGGCCGTCGTCGTCTCGCTTACGAGATCAAGAAGAAGCCCGAGGGCATCTACTCGGTCATCGACCTGCAGGCCGAGCCTGCGGTCGTCAAGGAGCTCGACCGCCAGATGAACCTGAACGAGTCGGTCCTCCGGACCAAGGTCCTCCGTCCCGAGATCCACTGAGCATCTAGCTCAGCGGTCATCGGGTTCGAGTAGCAGCAAGCAGCCAGAAGCAATCCCCGCCGAGAGGTTCACCCATGGCAGGCGAGACCGTCATCACGGTCGTCGGCAATCTCGTCGACGACCCCGAGCTGCGCTTCACCCCGTCCGGTGCGGCGGTCGCGAAGTTCCGTGTCGCGTCCACTCCCCGCATCTTCGACCGGCAGACCAATGAGTGGAAGGACGGCGAAGGCCTGTTCCTCACCTGCTCGGTCTGGCGGCAGGCGGCGGAGAACGTCGCCGAGTCGCTTCAGCGAGGCATGCGCGTAGTCGTGCAGGGCCGGCTCAAGCAGCGGTCGTACGAAGACCGCGAGGGCGTCAAGCGCACGGTCTACGAGCTGGACGTCGAGGAAGTCGGCCCCAGCCTCAAGAACGCCACGGCCAAGGTCACCAAGACCACCGGTCGCGGTGGTCAGGGCGGCCAGGGTGGATACGGCGGCGGCCAGCAGGGCGGCGGCAACTGGGGCGGCGGTCCCGGTGGCGGTGGCCAGCAGGGTGGCGGCGGCGCTCCCGCCGACGACCCGTGGGCCACGAGCGCGCCTGCCGGCGGCCAGCAGGGCGGGGGTCAGCAGGGCGGCGGAGGCGGTTGGGGCGGAAGCTCCGGCGGCTCCGGCGGTTCCGGCGGCGGCTACTCGGACGAGCCTCCCTTCTAGGGCAGCTCGTACTCCCACTTCTTGATCACACAGGAGAAACACCATGGCGAAGCCGCCTGTGCGCAAGCCTAAGAAGAAGGTCTGCGCGTTCTGCAAGGACAAGACCCAGTACGTGGACTACAAGGACACGAACATGCTGCGGAAGTTCATTTCCGACCGCGGCAAGATCCGTGCCCGCCGCGTGACCGGCAACTGCACGCAGCACCAGCGTGACGTCGCCACGGCAGTCAAGAACAGCCGTGAGATGGCGCTGCTGCCCTACACGTCCACCGCGCGATAAGGGAAGGGTGACCGAATCATGAAGATCATCCTCACCCACGAGGTCTCCGGCCTCGGTGCTGCGGGCGACGTCGTCGACGTCAAGGACGGGTACGCCCGTAACTACCTGGTTCCGCGTGGCTTTGCCATCCGCTGGACCAAGGGTGGCGAGAAGGACGTGGCGCAGATCCGCCGCGCCCGCAAGATCCACGAGATCGCCACGATCGAGCAGGCCAACGAGATCAAGACCAAGCTCGAGGCCGTGAAGGTCCGTCTGGCCGTTCGCTCCGGCGACGCCGGCCGTCTCTTCGGCTCCGTGACCCCGGCCGACATCGCCTCGGCGATCAAGGCTGCCGGTGGTCCCGACGTCGACAAGCGTCGCGTCGAGCTCGGCTCGCCGATCAAGACGCTGGGCGGACACCAGGTGTCCGTGCGTCTGCACCCCGAGGTCGCTGCGAAGCTCGGCATCGAGGTCGTTGCTGCCTAAGGGCACAGCTCACCAGAGCAGGTGAAGGGCCGTACCCCACGGGGTACGGCCCTTTGCTGTTTCACGTGAAACGGGGCGTCGGCCGGTGGTTCAGCGGGTGGCTCCGGTGACGATCCACTTGCCCGATCGGGTGCGCAGCCAGAGCGTCACCATGCGGACGGTCATCATCAGGGCCATCGCCCACCACAGTGCGGTCAGGCCGCCGCCGAACGTCGGCACCAGCAGGGCGACCGGTGCGAAGAGGGCCAGAGTGACGAGCATGGCCCAGGCCAAATACCGCCCGTCTCCGGCGCCCATCAGCACTCCGTCCAGGACGAAGACCACGCCGGCGATCGGCTGGGACAGCGCCACCACCAGCAGCGCCGGGAACAGCGTGTCCTGAACGGACTGGTCGCCGGTGAACAGGGGCACGAACAACGGCCGGGCGAGGACGATCAGTGCCCCGAACGCCACCCCGGAAGCGATGCCCCACTGCACCATGCGGCGGCATGCCTCGCGTGCGCCCTTGGCGTCATCGGCTCCCAGGTAGCGGCCGATGATGGCCTGCCCTGCAATGGCGATGGCATCGAGGGCGAAGGCCATCAGGTTCCAGAGCGAGAGGATGATCTGGTGCGCGGCGATCTCGGTGTCGCCGAGGCGGGCGGCGACGGCTGTGGCGGTCATCAGCACGGCACGGAGCGACAGTGTGCGGACCAGCAGCGGAACGCCTGCCTGGGCGCTGGCCTTGATGCCTTCGGCGTCGGGCCGCAGCGAGGCGCCGTGCCGACGTGCTCCCCGTACCACCACGACGAGATAAGCGGCGGCCATGGCAATCTGTGCGATCACAGTGCCCCAGGCCGATCCGGCGATGCCGAGCCCGGCGCCGTAGACGAGTCCTGCATTGAGGGCTCCGTTGGCCGCGAAGCCTCCGATGGCGACATAGAGCGGGGTTCGGGTGTCCTGCAGGCCACGGAGTACACCGGTCGCGGCCATCACCACGAGCATGGCCGGGATGCCGAGGCTGGAGATCCTCAGGTATGTGGTGGCGTAGGGGGCTGCGGTGTCGGAGGCACCGAAGACGTCCACGAGCCAAGGCGCTGTGGGGAGCATGATGGCGACGACGAAGATGCCGAGCAGTAGGGCCAGCCAGAGGCCGTCCATGCCCTGCCGGATCGCGGAGGCCAGATCGCCCGCTCCGACCTGCCTCGCTACTGCCGCGGTGGTGGCGTACGCGAGAAAGACGAAGACGCTGACGGCGGTGGTCAACAGGGCTGCGGCGACGGCCAGGCCGGCCAGCTGCGATGTGCCGAGATGGCCGACGACGGCACTGTCGACCATCACGAAGAGCGGCTCGGCGACGAGCGCGCCGAAGGCAGGGACGGCCAGCGAGATGATCTCGCGGTCGTGCCGTCGACGACTGGGCGGCAGAGGTGCCGGGGCCTGGATCACGAGGGCCAATCTAATCTTCCACAGGTAATGGATGCAATCCTCATGCAGTCCTTACATTTGTTGCCACTCGACATTCTCCTGTGTGCCGTTTGTCGTGATCTTGTGCTGACTCGGAAAGTTTTTCTCCCCCACAGCCCGTGGACGGAGAAACTCCAGGTCAGGGCCTTGATGGTGTGGCTGCTATGAGTTTGTCCACAGTGCTGTCCCCCGCTCCGTGCACAGGTTCTGCAGAGTTCTCCACAGCATCTGGTCCGTCGTCCACATGCCCTGTGGATAACCAGATTGGCTGACGGTGCTGAGCGGCCTACCGTGGTCCGGCGCCCGCACCCCGTTCCGGCCCTGGAACCCCGCAGAACTCGACGTGCCGGAACCGGAGTCGGGCGTCTTGTTTGTCGGTGCTGTGCCGTAAGAAAGAGTGGCACGGCGAGGTCCGCGGAGCGGACGGGAGGAGGTGGCCCGGTGAGCATTCCCGAGCCTTTGGACGACCCCTGGGCCGACGCCGGTCCCAGTGACCGTCTGCCCGTTTCCCGCCAGCGCCGCGGCGAGGGCCGGGACCGCGGCGAGCAGCACGAACGCGGCAGGGAGAGCAGCGGATGGGAGGGCGGTTCCCCCGGTTTCGAGCGGGTGCCGCCCCAGGACCTCGATGCCGAGCAGTCGGTCCTCGGCGGCATGCTCCTGTCCAAGGACGCCATCGCCGACGTCGTGGAGATCATCAAGGGACACGACTTCTACCGCCCCGCCCACGAGACCGTCTATCAGGCGATCCTCGACCTCTATGCCAAGGGGGAGCCGGCCGACCCGATCACGGTGGCGGCCGAACTGGTCAAGCGCGGCGAGATCACCAAGGTGGGCGGAGCTCCGTATCTGCACACCCTCGTCCAGTCCGTGCCGACCGCGGCCAATGCTTCGTACTACGCGGAGATCGTCCACGAACGGGCGGTCCTCAGGCGGCTCGTCGAAGCCGGGACGAAGATCACGCAGATGGGATACGCGGCCGACGGCGATGTGGACGACATCGTGAACTCCGCGCAGGCCGAGATCTACGCCGTCACCGAGCAGCGCACCAGCGAGGACTACCTGCCGCTCGGCGACATCATGGAAGGCGCTCTCGACGAGATCGAGGCGATCGGTTCGCGCAGCGGTGAGATGACCGGGGTGCCGACCGGCTTCACCGACCTCGACGCCCTGACGAACGGCCTGCACCCGGGCCAGATGGTCGTCATCGCGGCCCGTCCGGCCATGGGTAAGTCCACTCTGGCGCTGGATTTCGCGCGGGCCTGTTCGATCAAGAGCAACCTGCCCAGCGTGATCTTCTCCCTCGAAATGGGGCGCAACGAGATCGCGATGCGACTGCTCTCGGCCGAGGCGCGAGTGGCGCTGCACCACATGCGTTCCGGCACCATGACCGACGAGGACTGGACGCGCCTGGCCCGCCGGATGCCGGATGTCTCGGCCGCCCCTCTCTACATCGACGACTCCCCGAACCTGTCCATGATGGAGATCCGGGCGAAGTGCCGTCGGCTCAAGCAGCGCAATGACCTCAAGCTCGTCGTCATCGACTATCTGCAGCTGATGCAGTCCGGCGGCTCGAAGCGTGCCGAGAGCCGCCAGCAGGAGGTCTCGGACATGTCCCGAAACCTCAAGCTGCTCGCGAAGGAGCTGCAGCTCCCGGTCATCGCGCTCTCCCAGCTGAACCGTGGCCCCGAGCAGCGCACGGACAAGAAACCGATGGTCTCCGACCTGCGTGAATCCGGATCCATCGAGCAGGACGCCGACATGGTGATCCTGCTGCACCGCGAGGATGCCTACGAGAAGGAGTCCCCCCGCGCCGGCGAGGCCGACCTGATCGTCGCCAAGCACCGTAACGGCCCGACGGCGACGATCACCGTGGCCTTCCAGGGCCACTACTCGCGTTTCGTGGACATGGCACAGACCTGAGTGGGTGGTCTGTAGGGTCTCAGATTTCGTGGCCAAATCTCACGAGCGATGGCCAAGCGATGGCATATCTGACACGAATCTGAGACTGGCAGGTCAAGCCGCCCACTCGTATGGGTGATTGGGCTCTGATGCTGGTGCCCTGTAGAAGCCCGCTGACACCGTGGGCTCACGGGGCATCGCTCGTGGGCTTGGGGGTGTGCGGTGGGGGAGATCGCCGCGACGGTGAGCGTTCGGCGGCAGCGCGGCGCTGTTGTCGAAGATCGGGATCGGGTACGGCCCCCGTTGATCTTCTGCGGTCAGCTTGTCCGTGGCGGACGTTCCGTTGGTACAAGGGCCAGAAGCACTACTCGGGTACCTACTGGTCGGCGACGATGCGCGACCACGTGATCTACGAGTCGCGCCTGGAACTGTCGCGCTTGCTCTTCGCCGACTTCGATCCGACCGCATGCGGCATCGTGGCCCAGCCCTTCCTGCTGAAGACGGTGATGAAGGGGAAGGTACGCCGTCACATTCCGGACTATCTCCTGCTCACCGGGCAGGTTCCGGTGGTTGTCGACGGCAAGCCGTTGCACCGGTTGTCCAAGGCCGAGGTGGAGTTCACCTTCGACTGGACCCGGCAGACGGTGGAGTCGCGGGGATGGAAGTACGAGGTCTGGAGCGAGCCTCCGGCCGTGGAACTGGAGAACATCCGGTTCCTGGCGGGTTACCGCAGGGACTGGCTGTTCAGCCCTGAAGTCTTGGAGGAGCTCCGGGAGGTGGACCTCGACGGGGTCGTCCTGGGGCAGGTTGCGGGCTGCCTGCCGGGCCGTCCGGAGCCCCAAGTTCGTTCCGCTGTCCATCATTTGCTCTGGAATCAGACTTTTGTCACTGATCTTGATCGACCGCTCGGCCCTTCGCACGTGTTGAGGAGGGCGGCATGAGCAGGGCGGGAGTCCGAGTCGGAGTCGGTACGTCCTTCCACTACGACGGGGATCCGGCTCACGCCGGTCTCGACGAAGGCGGTGGATGTCAGCGCGGTGCTCTTCCAGTCGTTTCGGCCGAGGCCGGCGGGGCGGGATTGGCCGCGGCACGCGGTCTGGCCCGAGCACGGTATCCCCCGCACTGTCCTGGTCGACGTCGAGGGCGCCACCGGGCCGGGCCTGGCCTCGCCGCCCCTGGTCCCCGAGACGCTGGTGGTCGACCACGGCAAGGTCTACGTCTCCGAGCATCTGACCAGTGTCTGCCGCCGGATGGGCATCTCCATCCAGCCGGCCCGGCTACGGACAGGCCGGGACAAGGGTCCGGTGGAGCGCTTTTTCCGGACCCTGTGGGAGGGGCTGCTGCAGGTGCTGCCTGGCTACAAGGGACCCGACATCCACTCGCGGGCTGACGATTTGCCGCCGCACCGGAACCCCGCCGGGAACCGGCCGACGCAAACGCATCGCCCGCAGCCAGCTCTTCCGACGCCTCAGCGGCCTGCCTGCCGAGTCCGTCCCCGATGACCTGGGCGGGCTCGACAGCGCAGAGTTCCGGGCGACGTCCCTGCGGTTCGCTGCACTCCAGACACCCGAACTCACACACGCCCTTCAGCAGGAAGCCCTCAACTTCCTGGCGTCGCACCACATCCACGACGAGCCCGTGACCTGGCAGCCTCCCACCGCCCTGCTGGCCGGACTGTCCCTTCCCGGACCCGACCCGGCGCACATCGACCTGCCCCACCTGCACCAGATCGTCCGAGAACGCCACCACCCCGTTCAGCACGCAGCACAGATCCTGGGCACGACCGTCGATGCCATCCGGCATGTCCTCGACGAGCCCCCAGCCCCCGCACCCCCGCTGACGCAGAACACCGCCAGAGCCACCGGCCGCATCCGGCAGCAAGCCCGGCAAGCCATCACGGCGGAACGCTTCACGCAGCTCTACCGCGACGAACATCGATCCCTCCAGCAGATCGCCACCCTCACCGGCTTCTCCCGCAGAGTGCTGACCGACCTCGCCAAGGAGTACGGCATCCCGCTCCGCGAGGGCCCTCAGGACTACAAGCGTCGCGGCAGTGTCGATCGGGACTGGCTCATCGAGCAGTACGTCCACCGCCGCCGAACCCTGCCGGACCTCGCCCGCGAAACCGGCATGAGCACCGCGAACATGGGCCGCTGGGCCCACACCCACAACATCCCCCTCCGGCCACGGGGCGGAGCCAGCCACCACACCGCCCTCCGCACCGCCGACGAAGCCGAGGCACTTCCCGCAGTCCTTCGCAAAGCCCTCACCGGTTCATTCGCACGGCAGCGGCTCTCGCGGTTCCTGGCCGCCCGGTCCTACCCCACGCTCACCGAAGCAGCCCGAGACCTCGGCATCCGCCAGTCCGCTCTGGTGACCCAGATCAACCGTCTCGAAGAGGACCTCGGACAGCCCCTCTTCGAGCGGGCAGAGCGCGCCAGGGCCATGAAGCTGACCCGATTCGGGAAACGCGTCGCCGCAGCCGCCCAGACGATCCCGGCTGAGGAAATGCCACGACGGTGAGAGGAAACACCCATCCAAGCCGTGAGACAGCGGGAAGCTGCTCAGCGCCTCGTCTCGTACCTGGTCAGGACCACGCCACCGGGAAACGTCCGCGTCTCCACCAGGTTCAGGTTCACCCAGCTGTCCAGCGCGGTGAAGAACGGCGTGCCGCCGCCCACCAGGACCGGATGGGCGGCGATCGCGTACTCGTCGATCAGCCCGGCGCGCATGGCCGCCCCGGCGAGCGTTGCGCCGCCGATGTTCATCGGGCCGCCGTCCTCGGCCTTGAGCCGGGTGATCTCGGCGATCGCGTCGCCGGTGACCAGGCGGGTGTTCCAGTCGACCTTGTCGATCGTCGAGGAGAACACCACCTTCGGCGTGTCCCGCCAGTTCCGCGCGAACTCGATCTCCGCCGGGGTGGCGTTGGGCTGCTGGTCGCCGGTCGGCCAGTAGGAGCTCATCGTCTCCCATAGCTTGCGCCCATACAGCGACAGGCCACTCGCCTGCTCGTGGTCGAGCCACCACTGGAACAGCTCGTGGTTCGGCGGTCCGCTCCAGCCGATGTCGTCGCCGGCCGCGGCGATGTAGCCGTCCAGAGTCAGGTTCATGCCGTAGATCAGTTTCCGCATGGCCCAGCCTTCCGTCCGTGGGTGTCCGGCGTATAGACCAGCGCGGCGCGGGAAACGCATCGGTGCGCGATCCGGGCTCGCCGGTAGTCCTCATGCTCGGGGCTCAGCGTGGTGTACTCGGCCGACAAGGGCAAGCCGCCCGACCTCGACCTCGCTCTCGCGAGGAAATGCCACGGATTTGAGACTGATCATGGGTGACAAGGCCGTGAGACAGCCAAGAACGCCCAGGTCACGCAAGATCGACATGTCACGAGCGGCGAGACCCCACACCTGTGTGGGGCCTCAAATCCAGCTTCATAATCTCAGGGTCGGCTGCATATGGATGGCATTTATGCAGCCATCGTGAGACTCGCAGCTCGGAGTGTTCACTCTTCCGGGTGGCGTAAGGAGCGACCGCTCCACGCGAGGAGCGGTTGCTGGCACCTTGCTACACGGGCAGTGACTCGTGGGCTGGGGGTGCGGTGGACATCGCTGCGACTGTGAGCGTGCGTCGTCAGAACGGTCAGGTCCTCGAAGATCGTTCCTGGGGCACGGAGTCAATTGAATCTTTGGCTTCGGCCATGTCCTGGCGGACGTTCCGCTGGCACAAGGGCCAGAAGCACTACTCAGGCACCTACTGGTCGGCGACGATGCGCGATCACGTGATCTCCGCACCTTCGAGGAGCTTCTCGACGCCATCGAGACCATCCGTGAGTGGATCCGAGCGAAGGGCGAGCGGCTCCCGGAAGGGTGACCTGATCAGCCGAGCTGCGGAGCCTCTCCGGCTTCGAACTGCAAGCCGATGTTGTTCCACATGAAAAGCTCCTGCCAGTCACCCCTGCCCAAGTGAAGTCCAATAGGACACGATTCTGAGACTGGCCGGCCACTGACTAGGCCCCCGGCTGGCCCTGTTCGGCACGGAACTCATCGAGCAGCTCAAAGAACAGCTCGATCGCGGGTCGGTCCGTGGCCTCGGCCGCCCGCTCGATCTCCACCGCCCAGCCCAGCGAGCTTTCGTACTCATACCCCAGCCGCGGCCACAGCCAGTCGGCGAACGGGCCGCCCTGCCGGAAGTCAAGCTCTTCCTTGGCGCCGTGAACCCTCAAAGCCACGTGATAGCCGAACAGCATGGAATCCAGATGCTGCAGCGAACTACCTCGCACCCACATCCCCGGGCGCAGTCGCACCTCCTCCAGGAGGTCGTACACGTCGCGCATCTCGGTGAGCTGTCTGGGCGCCCGTCGGGCCATCTCCGCCTCTGCCATGCGGGAACTCTACTGTCACTTCGAGGAGCGCCGAACGGGGCCGGGACTTTCGAACAGCGAGACGAAGCCGCCCTGCGGGATGAAATCGCCTAGGTCAGACGTCAAGCATCACCCGACGCCGAATCGTCAAGCTTCACCTGAGAATCGACAAGCCACCCCGGGGCGCTAGTTGCGGAACCGTGGTCAGTGCCCGACGAAATGACATGCCCGTGAGACAGAGGGCATGCCAACGGTCGTGAGACACCGCGAAAATCCGCAGGTAGAAGCATCGGGCTATGCCACAGGCGGCGAGTTCCTACACGGTCCTGCGGGGTCTCACGCACCTTGTCGCGATCTCACGGCCGATGCCGTAAGGATGTCGAACCCACCATGCCCACGTGAGACAGAGCGGAGAACCGCAGGCCGGCCGTACTGCGGAGTTTCCCGGCCTCGGACGACCGGTGCGGGAAGGGTTCAGGACGGCGGAATCACGCGCGTGACCACCGTCCCCACCAGCCGGTTCAAGGTGGCTTCGGCCTGGAGATCGTTCTCGGGGCCGATGAGAACGCCGGGCAGCGTGAAGTGCTCCAGCAGCAGGCCCGTCATGGCCAGGTAGAGCACCAGGAAGGCGTCCGCGTCGCCCGGCAGGCCCGCCTCCTGGTGGAACCGGGCGCTCTCGTCGAAGTTGGCACGGACGGGCTGTGTCAGTCGGTTGCGGAGCGCCGGTCGGCGAGTGGCCTCCAGGCGGAGTTCCAGCATGGCGAGGTAGCCGGTGCGGTCGTCCTCCATGCGCTGCACCAGCCATCGCATCAGGTCGGCGACCAGTTCACGCGAGGGCGTCGGGCGCATGGCCTCCTCGACCTTGGCCGGGTCCGGTGTCATCCGAACGGTGATACGGGCGGCCGCCTGCATGAACAGGTCGTCACGGTTGGCGAAGTAGTTGGATGACGTGCCCACCGGGACGCCGGCGCGTGCATCGACCGCGCGGAACGTGAGCCCTCGCGCGCCCTCGTCCGCCAGTACTTCGATGGCGGCATCGACGAGCGCTGTTCTGCGCTCCGGGTTCCTGGCCATGCGTATGCCTTCCTTGGTCTTCTTCTTCGGCTCTTTCGCGGAAAGGGATTGCGTAACCACTACACATGAAGCACTCTAGGTGAAGTGGTTGTGGCTCGGATACGCCGCAACGGAACGGGGATCCTGTGCGCAAGCTGACCTACTTCATCGCCTGCTCCATCGACGGTTTCATCGGAGACCCGAGCGGTGACGCATCGTCCATGTATCAGTTCGTGAACGAGGAGTTCCTTGAGTTCCTGAAAACGCAGTACCCGGAGACGATTTCGACCGAGGGCCGCAAGCTCCTCGGCTTTCACGGCGTCGAGAACCAGCAGTTTGACACCGTGATCCAGGGGCGGGCCAGCTATCAAGTGGCGCTGGACGTCAACATCACCAGCCCGTACGCCCAGCTGCGCGAGATCGTCGCTTCGCGGACCCTCAAGGAGTCACCCGACCCGAATGTCGAGCTCGTCTCCGACGACGTGGTCGCAAGGGTTCGGGAACTCAAGGCGGAGAACAGCCGGCTCGGGATCTGGCTCTGCGGTGGCTCCCAGCTCGCCGGAGAGCTGATCGACGAGATCGACGAGCTGGTGATCAAGACGTATCCGCTGGTCTACGGATCGGGCATGCCGATGTTCGGATCGGATTTCGCGCCCACCGCGTTCGCGCTGGACTCGGTACGTGTCTTCGACAACGGCGCCCTGGTCAGGGCGTACAGCCGGACGCGCTGACCGGCCGCATGCGGTCCAGGTGCCGTGAAATGCGCTCGCCACAGTTCGGGTTCGGCGGGTAGTTGTTGAGCATGACCTCCGCATCTGAACAGTTGCTCCCCGGTACGCAGCGCGCTCTGCTGCACCGCATCGCCACCGCACAGTCGGAAGGCCGGGCGCCCTCGCTCGTCGCCGCAGTGCAGAGACAGGGACAGATCGTCTGGAGCGGCTCCCGCAGCTGCGTGGACGGCCATGCCCCTGACGCAGACACCCAGTTCAGGATCGGCTCAATCACCAAAACCTTCACGGCAGTGCTGGTTCTGCGGCTGCGCGACGAGGGACTTCTGGATCTGGACGACCCGCTGGAAAAGCATCTGCCCGGCACGGGCGTCGGTGGAGTCACTGTCCACCAACTCCTGGGCCACAGCGCGGGACTGGGAGCCGAGGCGCCCGCACCCTGGTGGGAGAGGACGCCGGGAACGCTGCGGCCCGAACTTGCCGATGTACTGGGTGAGCAGACGCGGATGCACACTCCGGGCCGCCGACACCACTACTCGAACCCTGGCTACACACTGCTGGGAGCGCTGGTCGAGAAGGTGCGCGGGGCGAGCTGGGCCGAGGTGCTGCGGCGCGAGATCCTGGAACCGCTGGGCATGCACCGCACGAGCCCCCAGCCGCAGGCGCCGCACGCAGGCGGCTGGGCCGTGCATCCCTGGGCGGATGTCATGCTGCCCGAGCCGACCGAGGATCTCGGACTGATGGCCCCGGCCGGCCAACTCTGGTCCACCACAGGCGACCTCCTCCGCTTCGCGGCCTTTCTCGCAGAGGGGGACGACCGGGTGCTCTGTGCCGCCTCCGTGAAGCAAATGCGCGAACCGTCCGCGCCGACCGAGTCCGGTGACTGGGAGTCCCATTACGGCCTGGGTCTCCAGTTCGTACGGAGGGACGGCCGCACGCTCTTCGGGCACACAGGCTCGCTGCCCGGCTTCCTGGCCGCCCTGTGGGTCAGCGTCGAGGACGATGTGGCGGCCGTCGTTCTCACCAACACCACGTCGGGGCTGATTGTCGGCGGTGTTGCCGCCGACCTCGTAAAGACCGTAGCCGAGGCCGAGCCACGCATTCCGCAGCCCTGGCGCCCGCTGCCCGAGGCGGACGCGGAGCTGCTCGCGCTGACCGGTCCCTGGTACTGGGGCACAAGCACGAACATCCTGCGACTGACTCCGGACGGTGGGCTGGAACTTCAGCCCCTGCGCGGCAATGGCCGCGGCGCCCGATTCACCGCACAGCCCGACGGCACCTGGGTCGGTCTCAACGGCTATTACGCGGGGGAGACGCTGCGTATCGTCCGGAACGGCGACGGCAGCGTGAACCATCTCGACCTGGGTTCCTTCGTCTTCACACGGGAGCCGTACGACGCCACAGCGGCCATTCCCGGCGGTGTGGACGAGGGCAGGTGGCGGGGCCTCGGGGCCTGAGCACCACGTTTCACGTGAAACGGGAGGGGGCGGCCGGATCAGGCCGTCAGCTCCCGTTCCAGGGGGGTACGGAAGCGTGGAGTGATCCGTGCTTGGCCCACCCATTGCGACAGTCGGGATGCTTCCGCCTCGACCACGGCCGTGGCATCCCTGCCGATGTCGGACAGCAGCCGCCAGACCGGCTCACCATCGGCTCGCTGCGCCCAGCCGCCCACGATCTCGCCGTTCCACCACACCGTCGGGCCGATATTGCCGGACCGGTCGAAGAGCGCCTTCCGATGCCCGGCAGGGAGGTGGAAGCTCCGATCGGCCCAGCCCATCGCGCTGGGGTCGAGTGCCGGAAGCAGCGCGGCCCAGGGTTCCAGGGCCGGTTCCGGCTCCAGGTCCTTTGGCAGGATCCATCCCACGGCGCCGCCGTCGAGCCGAACCTCCTCGGCTCCAACGGCTGCCAGTGACTTGCGGACCGGGCCCAGCGCCCAGCCCGTCCACCACTTGAGATCGGCCTCGGTCGCCGGGCCGTAGGAGCGGAGCCAGCGTCGGGCCAGCTCCGCCTGCGCCTGTGCGGGTTCCTCGAACGGCAATGGCTCGGACGTGGTCCAGCGGAACTGGCTGGAGGTCCAGGAACCGCGTGGACGGTCCCGGCGGATGCGGCCTTCGGCTGCCAGTATCCGGATGACACGGGAGGCGACGCCCTGCACTCCCTCGTACTTCTTGCCGGGAAAGACTGTGATCTTGGTACGCAGGCCGGCCACGGCGGCGGAGAGCTCGCTGCCGGTGAGGGGACCGTGGGCCGCCAGGGCGGCAAGGATCTTCCGTTCGGTGCCGGCGAGCCAGCGCTCGTCCAGTCCATTGCCGTCGTCCGCCAAATGCTTGAGGAAGGTGCGGCGTTCCTTGGCGGCCACGGCCCGGGCGTTGGACGCGTCGACGTACGGGGCGAGTTCCTGTGATACGACGAAGAGGGTGTTGCGCATGGAGAGTTGCCGGACCAGAGAGACGTCTTCGTAGAGAGCCCGCTCCACCGCGACGACGCTTGCCTCGGACATCCGTGCGCACGCGGAAAGAAAGACGGTGGCGGCGTCGGTGGCGTGCAGAGCGACGAGCGCATCAGTCACGGATACCGGGGACGCGGTCCGTACGGACGGGGCCAGGAGATGTCGCCGCCCGAGCCTGATCCTGCGCTGTTCGTCACTGATGTGGTGCACGGACAACCTCTCGGACTCCGGACTGCGATCAGAGCGCGAGCTTGAAGCCCAGGTGGCTGGCGGTGAAACCCAGCCGCTCGTAGAAACGATGAGCATCGGTCCGGCTCGCATCGGACGTCAACTGGACCAACTGGCAGTCCTGGCGCCGGGATTCGTCCACTGCCCATTCGATCAGCTGGGTGCCGAGGCCGCTGCCGCGCTCGTCGGCGTGGATACGGACGCCTTCAATGACCGAGCGGGTCGAGCCGCGCCGGGAGAGTCCAGGGATCACCGTCAGTTGCAGGGTTCCGACGACGCGGCCCTCGCGCACGGCGACGACCACGTGCTGGTTCGGGTCGTCGGCCAGCCGCCGGAATGCGGCGCGGTAAGGGGTGAGGTCGTCCGGCGACTCACGCTGTGCACCCAGCGGATCGTTGGCGAGCATGGCCACGATCGCGGGGATGTCGGCGAGGGCCGCGGGGCGTATTTCCAGATCGCTCATGATCGGCAGAGTACGCAGATCACGTGGACGGTGCGGGGAATCACCCGGCCTGCTCGGGGAACTCTCAGCGGCTGCGCAGCGGCTCACGCGACCTGTGCGGGGGCCTTCAGCTCTTCGACCGCCCTGACGAGTGGGGCCAACTCGGGATTCTTGGCGGCTTCGTCGAGTGCGGCGCGCAGCGCGGTGTCATTGGTCGGCCGGGCTTCGGCGAGCAGGGTGAGGCCCGCCTCGGTGACATCGGTGTAGATGCCGCGGCGATCGGTGTCGCAGAGATACCGGATCAGCAGTCCGCGGTTCTCGAGGCGCGTGACCAGGCGGGTGGTGGCGCTCTGGCTGAGCACGACGGCGTCCGCGACCTGCTTCATCTGGAGATGGCCGCCGGGACCATTGTGCTGCCTGCTCAGGACGTCGAGCAGGGAGTACTCCCGCACGCTGAGACCGTGCCCGGCCTGCAGCGCTCGCTCGATACGGGCCTCAATCTTTCCGTGAAGCAAGGAGAGGGCGCACCAGCCCTGGGAGAGGGCGGTCAGTGCGGGGTCTGTAGCTGTCATGGGTCTCTCCCCCGTCTCGGAGCTGCTTGCGTCCAGGATAGGCGACGCCCGCAATAGCCCGCGTTTGCATAGTCAGCGTCTGCAATTGTTGTGGACGCTAAGGCGCAGATGCAATCTTCAGGGAAGGTGAAACCCGAAGCGGCCCGCAGCGCCGCCGAAGCCGCCGGTGTCGCCGTTGCCGTCACGATCCTTGACGCGGGTGGCCACCTGCTGGCCTTTCGGCGGGACGACCGGGCCGTTCTCATCGCGGGTGAGATCAGCACCCGCAAGGCATACACGGTCCTTCAGCTCAATGCCTCCACCGCCGACCTCGTCGATGCGGTCCAGTCGGGTGGGCTCTTCCACACCCTGCCGACCGCCCTCGAACGGCCGCTGCTCTTCATCGCCGGTGGTGTCCCGGTCCACCGCGACGGCCGGCTCATCGGCGCCATCGGCGTCGGCGGAGGTGCCCCCGATCAGGACCACGGCTTCGCGACAGGCGCCGTGAAGGCTCTCGCCCGACGCTCGCGCCGCCCACGCTCGATGAGTTCAAAGCCGCGTGAGTCAGCCCGTCGCTACGGTCAGCGGAGCGTAGCGACGGGTCCAGTCGCCCGGCAGGTCCGAGGTTCCATAAGTCATCATCGTGGTTTTGGAGCCTCTTTGCAGACCGCACTCCTTGAACCAGTCGAGCAGCTCCACATGGCGCGCGTCGATGTCCGCGCGCAACGGTAGATCCGTCGTCTCTGCGAGCGACGCGGCGAGTGCCTGAGCGGTGTCGGTGTCGGGCGCGATGAGCGGGCCGACCACATGCGTATGAGCGCTCGGCCAGGTCGCTGCGTAACCGACGAGCTTTCCGCTGTCCTCCGCGACCCGGATGTGGTCGGCATACGCGGGCAGCCGGGCGAGGACATGCGTCCGGTCGGAGCCGAAGACGTCTGTGTCCAGCCGGACCATGGCTTGCAGGTCCTCCGCCGTGGCCGGGCGGACGGTCACAGTGGACGCTCTGGCGCCGGTCGGCCGGAAGAACCCGGTGACCCGCTCGACGCGGCCCACAACCGTGAAGCCGAGCTGTTCGTAAAGTGGTTGTCCCGCGGATGTCGCGTACAGGCTGAGGGGGGTGCCTGCGGCCTCGTCGATCACATGGCGCATCAGGTGGCGGGCGACTCCCTGCCGCGCATATCGCTCGGCGACGAGCAGCATGCCGATGGCAGCCAGTCGTGGGCCGTATGAGGTCACCACACAAGCGGCCATCAGGCCTCTGCCTCCGGGATCGTCCATGCCATAGCCGGTTCCTGCGGCGAGGAGCAGACCCCATCTGTGCTCATCACGTGGCCATCCGCGGTCCTCGCAGAGATCGGCGCAGGCGACCAGGTCACCCAGGGTGAGACGCCGGACAGGCATGTCGACGAGCGGACGGGGCAGAGGGGTCAGCATGAAGGTCAGGCTGTCCGACGCGGTGATCGCTCGTCCACTCCTTTACCGGCTCCGGCCTGGATGCGCAGCCGTCGGCCGTGCCGGGTCAATCCCCAGGGCTTCAGCACTGATACCGCGGTGATGAACAGATACGTTGCCGTCGCCACCGACGGAGCGACCACCAGGTCGATATCGACAGCGCCACGCGTCGCCGCCTCGTTGATGCCGGGGCGCAACGAGAAGATCGACAGTGCCGCAGTGATCAGGGTGAGCCAGAACTTTGTCCAGACCCACCGGTGCCTGGCCAGTCCCCAAGGCGTACCGAGAGCCAGGACGAGGCCGCTGAGCAGGGAGAGCAGGGCGACCGGGACGACCAGCCAGTCCCCGAAGATCTTCATGGCGCGGGTGGCGGCCTGCGCGGCGGTGGGGTCGCCGGTGAGGAAGGCCGTGATTCCGAGCGTCAGCAGTCCGACGGTCAGTCCCAGCCAGCTCACGGATACCGCGACATGCGCGACGAGAAGGCTGCGGCGAGCGGAGCGTTTGAGTGGTTTCACGTGAAACACGGTGCCGGGAATGGGGTAATCAGGCGTCTGACAGAGGGAGTAACCGCGCGTACTCGTCTCGGCGTACAGTGCCTACCCTTCTGCAGCCTCGCCGGTGAGGCGGGTTGGTGCGCACACCTCTGCGGCCTTCTCTGCAGGGTCGGTTGGTGCAAAGTGCCGCGCTGATGCGGATATGAGCGACTGTCGTGGACTCACGGCTCGGTCATGAGGCAGAGGAGCGTAACGGGAAAACCGGTCCGGATACCCGGACTTCCCGCTATTTGTCCGGTCTGCGTTCATGGCAAGGCATGCTGGGGTGAAGGACTGCGGGCAGGAGCCCGCCGGCGACCGCAAGCAGGACCCGACTATGCCCGCAAACAAGGGCCGCGGGCCGTGTGCGGGTGAGTAAGGCGACCAGAAGACGTTCGAGGCGAGGCACAGTATGGATGCTCCGGCCACCGGGTGGACCGAAGACGGAACGGACAGATCTCCCGACGCGACCCTGATCCACCGCACCCTGACTGAGATCTCGCCCGTCGCGGATCAGGCAACCTCGTACTTCTACGCCCTGCTCTTCATCCGGCACCCCGATCTGCGCGCTCTTTTTCCGGTTGCGATGGATGTCCAGCGCGACCGTCTTCTCCGCGCGATCCTCACCGCGGCGGACCGGCTGGACGACCCCGATGCGCTGGCCGAGTATCTCGGCGAACTGGGCCGGGGGCACCGCAAGTACGGCACACTGCCTGCGCACTATCCCGCTGTGGGCGAGGCGCTGCTCGGCGCGCTGAGCCGCTACGCGACCACCACCTGGGACGCGGAGACCGAAGCGGCGTGGGTCCGTGCCTACACCGCGATATCGCAGATCATGATCGATGCGGCCGCCGAGGATGAGCAGTGGGCTCCCGCCCGGTGGCATGCCGAGGTCGTCTCCCATGACCTCAGAACCCGCGACATAGCGATCCTCACGGTCCGTCCCGACCAGGCCTACCCCTTCCTCGCAGGCCAGTACGCGGCGATGGAGACCCCGTGGTGGCCCCGGAACTGGCGGCACTATTCCTTCGCCTCGGCGCCCCGCCCGGACGGTCTGCTCACCTTCCACATCAAGGCGGTACCGGCCGGATGGGTCTCCAACGCCCTGGTGCACCGGGCCCGGCCCGGCGACATACTGCGCCTCGGCCCGCCGACGGGCTCGATGACGGTCGACCACTCCACCCACACCGGTCTGCTCTGCCTGGGCGGCGGCACGGGCATCGGGCCCATCAAGGCGCTTGTCGAGGACGTTGCGGAGCATGGCGACCGGCGTCCTGTGGAGGTCTTCTACGGGGCACGCAGCGGTCACGACCTGTACGACATCGACACGATGATGCGGCTCCAGAAGGTCTATCCCTGGCTCGAGGTGCGGCCGGTGGTCTCCACCGGCCCGGGAACGGAGGGGGGTCTGAAGGGGCTGTTGCCCGAGGCCGTACGCCAGTGCGGCCCGTGGCACGAGTACGACGCCTATCTCTCGGGCCCGCCCGGCATGATCCGCAGGAGTGTGGACGTGCTCAGGGGCATCGGCATGCCGGCCGAGCGCATCCGGCACGACCGCGTCGAGGAACTGGCGACCGCCGGCCCCGACTGAACCCGAGAGCGGCAGCCGTCAGACCTGAACCCGGGAGCGGCAGCCGTCGCGCTGTCCCAGGAGGAGGAGGTGGCTGTCGGCCCCGATCCGGAAGCGGCGGCCGGTCAGCCCAGGTCGGGCGCGTGCATCGCCCGTACGCCCTCGATATTGCCGTCCAGGTAGTGCCGCAGCGACAGCGGCACGAGATGAACGGCAGCGATTCCCATCCGGCTGAACGGCACCCGTACGACGTCGTACTCTCCGCAAGGGTCCTCGATCTCGGGGCCATGGCGCCGGGACAGGTCCATCGACTCCAGTCGGCAGACGAAGAAGTGCTGCACTTTGACGCCCTTCACTCCGCCGCCCTCGATGTGCTCCACGGTGTCGACGAAGCAGGGGACCACGTCGCTGATCTTGGCGCCGAGCTCCTCGTCCACCTCACGGTGCAGGGCGTCGACGACGGTTGCGTCCTCGGGTTCGACCCCGCCGCCCGGCGTGAGCCAGTACGGATCCACCCCGGGCTTGGTGCGCTTGATGAGGATGAGGTCGTTGCCGTCGAGCAGGATGGCGCGTGCGGTGCGCTTGACCACAGGACGTTCGGTCATGGCAAGAGAGTGGCCCACGGAACCGGTTCTGAAACACCTGACCCGCGCCGGACCGCCCTGCGCTCACCAGTCGGCGGCAGCGCGCAGCAGCCACTCGTGCGCCCGCGCGATGTGCGGCAGCGCGAGCGTGCCGGTCCGCACGGCCACGAAATAGGTGCGCAGCGGAGGCACGGGAGGGTCGAGCAGCGCCACCACCTCACCCCGTTCCAGCGCCCCCTCGCACAGATAGCGCGGCAGTACGGCGAGTCCGGCGCCCGCTGCCGTGCACTCCAGGACCGCCCGGAGATCCGGCGCGATGACGGCTCCCGCAGCGGCGGGCCGACTGTCGAAGACGGCGGCCCAGTAGCGGGAGACGAGCGGCAGGCTCTCGTGCACCTCCACGACCGGCAGCCGGTCCAGCACCACGGGCCCCTTGTGCCGCAAGGTCCCGGGCCCCAGGCGCCCGGCCCAGCGCGGCGCGGCGATCAGCACATGTTCTTCGTCGCAGAGTGGAGTCGCTGTGAGCAGCCCACCACGCGGACGGGCCGTCGCAATGGCCAGATCATGATGTCCTGCGGCCAGTCCCTCCAGCGTCTCCTCGGCGCTGGTGAAGAACGAACTGCGCAGAGCCAGGCCCTGGGCGATGAGAGGCGTGAGCGCCGGCAGGGCACGCATCGAAGTGAACTCTGGTGGCCCGGCCAGATGCAGTGTCCGTATGCCCGACTCCTCGTCGAGCTCGGTCTCGGCGATCTCGATCAGCGCGTCCAGATGGGGCGCCGCCCGGTGCGCGAGTTCGTCGCCGATGGTCGTCGGGGTCACGCCGCGGGCCCTGCGCAGGAAGAGCGGGCGGCCCAGCTGCCGCTCCAGGGTGCGGATCTGCGAGGTGACCGCGGGCTGAGAGAGGCCGAGCAGGGCAGCAGCCCTGGTGAAGGAACCGGCCCGGTGCACCGTGACGAACGTGCGCAACAGGGCCAGGTCCATGTCCTGCCCCTCCCACCCTCGCGCCGCTTCGGACCCGTACAACTATAAATATGTCGATAGGTCGCTGCCGCTATCGTGATTGGACACTGACGGAGAGTCAATTAGCCTTGTTCAAGCGGTTCTTCAGGTCTGGAACCGGGACGGTCCGAGCCACGAGGGGGGAGGCTCGGACCGTCCGTACCACCGGTTGGATCAGCTCTCGCTCAGCGCCGCGTCCAGTGCCCGCTCCACGTCGGCCACCAGGTCGTCCGGGTTCTCGGCGCCGACCGAGAATCGGATGAAACCTTCCGGCACGGCGTCACCGCCCCAGCGGGCCCGCCGCTCGGCGGTGGAGCGCACGCCGCCGAAACTCGTCGCGTCGTCGACCAGCCGCAGCTCGGTCAGGAAGCGCTCGGCCCGCTCGCGGTCGGGCAGTACGAACGACACCACGGAGCCGAAGCGCCTCATCTGACGCACGGCATTCGGATACGAAGGATCGGTGGGCAGGCCGGGGTACCGCAGCCCGGTCACCTCCTGACGCTTGCCCAGTGCCTCGGCCAGCGTCACGGCGGTGGCGCACTGCCGGTCGATCCGCAGCTCCAGCGTGGCCAGCGAACGGTGCGCGAGCCAGGCCTCCATCGGTCCCGGAATCGCGCCGACGACCTTGCGCCAGCGCCGTACACCCGCTGCCAGCTCGGAATCGCGGCAGGTCACATGGCCGAGCACAATGTCCCCGTGCCCGGTCATGCCCTTGGTGTCGCTGGCCACAGAGAAGTCGGCCCCCAGTTCCAGCGGGCGCTGGCCGAGCGGTGTGGCGAGGGTGTTGTCGACAGCCACCAGAGTGCCGGCCGCGTGTGCCGCCTCGACGAGCCGGCGTACATCGCAGACATCGAGCCCAGGATTGGACGGGGTCTCGATCCACAGCAGCTTGGCGCCTTCGAGGACCGCCAGCTGGGCATCGCCGCCGGTCGGCGCGGTCCGGACCTCGACGCCGTACGCCTCCAGCTGTTCACGCACCAGCGGCAGCGCCTGATATCCGTCATCCGGCAGCACGACCACATCGCCGGTGCGCGCCTGGGACAGCAGCACGGCCGAGATCGCCGCCATCCCGGAGGCGAAGACCGTGGTCTCCACCGGCTCCCCCGGCGCTTCCAGCTCGCCGATGGCGCGTTCCAGATGCGTCCAGGTCGGATTGGTGTCCCGGCCGTAGGTGTACGGACCGGTCGGTTCACCGGAGAGATGGAAGTGCGCGGCGAAGACCGGCCCGGGCAGAGGGGGCTCGAACTGCTCCGGTTCGGGCAGCCCGGCCCGTACCGCCCGGGTTCCGTCACCCATGGTGCTCATACCGCTTCCTCACTTCTCTCCCTGGTGTGCCACCGGTCCGACCCGCACTGTTTCAGTAGATGTCGGGTCAGTCCTCGTCGGGCAGGACTACGTTCAGCGCCCACGACACGATCGAGATGATCAGACCGCCGAGCACGGCGGTCCAGAAGCCGTCGACATGGAAGCTCAGGTTGAACTGACCGGCCAGCCAGGAGGTCAGCATCAGCATGAGCGCGTTGACGACCAGGGTGATAAGCCCCAGCGTGAGGATGAAGAGCGGCAGGGTGAGCAGCTTCACGATCGGCTTGACCACAAAGTTCACCAGGCCGAAGAGCAGGGCGACCACGATCAGCGTGAGCGCCTTGCGCCCGGTGCTGCCGCCGTTCAGCGTGATGTCCTGGAGCAGCCAGATGGCCACGGCCAGCGCACCTGCATTGGCGATCGTCTTGACTACGAAATTCTTCATGTGTCTGATCGTGGCAGACATGATCGGTGGCGGACACCGGCAGAACAGAGGTAAGGGGCGGACGGGCCATGAAGGCATTCAGACTGGACGAACTGGAAGCGGAACGGGCAGCCAACGACGGTGCGTATCTGCAGTTCGTGAAGGAACGGAACATGTCCGTCGGCCTGTATGCACTGGATGCCGGCGAACTCGACCCGCAGCAGCCGCACAAGGAGGACGAGGTCTACTTCATTGTCAGCGGCCGCGCCTCGATCACGGTCGGCATGGAAACGACGCAGGTGGGCAGAGGGAGCGTGGTGTACGTACCCGCCGGTGTTGCCCACAAGTTCCACCACATCACCGAGGACCTGCGGGTCATGGTGGTCTTCTCCCCGCCGGAGAGCTGAGCCGCTCCTACGGAGGACCGGGCTCCGGTCTCAGGGATCCCTCAGGGGTCGATCAGGGGACTTCAAGGGCTGCGGAACCCCCGCCGGGCCCCTTTGCGCCTCTAGCATCGAGGTATCGAAACAGAAACTCACAGAGACGAGGCAAGGACGATGGCCGTGCGGGAGATATTCGCGGGGATGCCCTGGTGGGTGAAGTGGATCGCGGTGCCGGTCATCGCGATCGTCGTGTTCGGCGGTCTGATCGCCAGCGTGGTCGGGTTCGTGATCGGTCTGCTCTTCAAGGTTCTGGTCTTCGTAATCCTGGTCGGCGGACTCGTCTTCGTCGTACGCAAGTTCATGTCGTCCTCTTCCTCGCGCGGCGACTGGTAGGACGATCGGAAGCCGGCCGGGGGATTAGCCCAGCTGAGCTAAGTGCAAGACGAAACGACGCCCTTTGCGGATGCGGCCGATATGGTGGCAGTCCGCTGCCACCACCTGGGAATTTACTGTCCGTTACCACCCTGACCAGTGGTTTGTACGGCGTTGGGCCTCCGGACCCCAGTCATGCGGCGGTCTGTGGGGGCGGCCCCCACAGGCGGGCTGACCGCCCGTCACCATGCCTGGGGGTGACCCTTGACCACGGCATCGAGCACCGCTGTCCCGACGCTGATCGGTTCGGTCCAGCGAGCGCTGAGGCTGCTGGAAGCTGTGGGCGCCCATCGAGACGGGGCGCCGGCGAAACAGTTGGCCAGGGAAGCGGGCCTTCCCCTTCCCACCGCCTACCATCTGCTGCGCACCCTGACCCATGAGGGCTATCTGCGCCGGGAGAACGGCGTGTTCCTCTTCGGGACCGCCGCTGAGCGCCTGGTCGACGAGGGTTCGCTGCAGAATCGTCGCAGCAGAATGACCGAGTTGCTGAGCCGCTGGCGCGACACCATCGGCGCACCGGTGTACTGCGCCGTCTACCGCGAGGGTGAGATCGAACTCATCGCGGTCGCCGACAACCCCGCCACACCCGCGGTGGACGAGTGGGCGTCCTTCCGGGAGACCGGGCACGCCCATGCGATCGGTCAGTGTCTGCTGAGCCAGCTCGACGAGAAGGCCCGCGAGGACCATCTGGACCGGCACCCTGTGCGGCCGCTGACCCGCTACTCGGTGAGGGACCGCTCGGCGTTCCTTGAACGCTTGCGGTCGTTGGAACGAATGGAACCTGTCATCGAACGACAGGAGTACGCCTTGGGGACGGTCTGCGCAGCCATCCCGATCACGGCCGGATTCACTGCCGCCGCGATGGCGATTTCGGTTCCCCTGGAGCAGGAAGATCGATTGCTCCCCGCAGTCGAACAACTACGTGGCGAAGTTGCCAGCCTCTTGCGCTCATTCGTGTTCTCTATCAGTATCTGAAAAATCACTCCTTGTGATCTGCTATCGCGTGCACCACGATGGCGTCAATAGGGCCATGGGGGATCATTCCTGGCCAGATTCATCTACTGCGGGGTTGGACGATGCGCGAGTCGGTTCAAGCTGAGGTCATGATGAGCTTCCTCGTCTCCGAGGAACTCTCTTTCCGGATCCCGGTGGAGCTCCGGTACGAAGTGTGCGATCCGTATGCGATCCGGATGACCTTCCATCTGCCCGGCGACGCCCCCGTCACCTGGGCATTCGGCCGTGAGCTGCTGCTCGACGGCCTCAACAGCCCCAGTGGCGACGGTGATGTGCATATCGGGCCCACGGAGCCCGAGGGGCTGTCCGACGTACATATCCGACTTCAGGTGGGCGCGGATCGCGCCCTCTTCAGGGCCGGTACGGCGCCGCTTGTGGCCTTCCTCGACCGGACGGACAAACTCGTGCCGCTCGGGCAGGAGTGCACGCTGGGTGACTTCGAGGGCAACCTGGAAGAGGCCCTGGGCCGGATCCTCGCCGAGGAACAGAACGCCGGCTGAGGAGGACGGCGCCGCCGACCGGCCCGCCGGTCGAACGCAACACCTGCCGAATGGGTGAATCGCTCTCCGTGAGGAGGCGTTCAAGGCTTCGTCCTACGACGACGGCCTTTCCCGGTCCGTACGGGTGCCGAAGCTCCGGCTTCCGCGCCGACCCCTGTGCGGTCCGCGGAGACGACCAGCGCCGCGAGCACCGTCGTCACCGGCACCGAGGCGACCAGTCCGATCGAACCGACCAGCGTTCGTACGATCTCCTCCGCCACCAGCTCGCTGTTGGTCACTGTCCCCACGCTGCTCTGGGCGATCGAGAACAGCAGCAGCAGCGGCAGTGCGGCGCCCGCGTAGGCGAGCACCAGCGTATTGACGACCGAGGCGATGTGATCGCGCCCGATCCTGATCCCTGCCCGGTAGAGCCCCCGAGCACCCATCGTCGGGTTCGCCTGGTGCAGCTCCCAGACCGCCGATGTCTGGGTGACCGTCACATCGTCGAGCACCCCGAGCGAGCCGATGATGACACCGGCCAGCAGCAGACCGCTCATGTCGATGTGCGGGTACAGGCCGTGGATGAGGCCGGTGTTGTCGTCGGTGTTGCCGGTCAGGCTCGCCCAGCCGATGAAGAGCGAGCCGAGCAGCCCGATCAGCAGCAATGAGATCAGCGTGCCGATCACCGCGACCGATGTGCGGGCGGTCAGGCCGTGGCACATGTACAGCGCGATCAGCATGATTGCACTGGCCCCGACCACCGCGACGAGCAGTGGATTCGAGCCTTGGAGGATGGCCGGGAGGATGAACAGGGTCAGCACGGCGAACGAAACGGCGAGTGCGACCAGTGCCATCACCCCACGCATCCTGCCCACCGCGATCACGACCAGGGCGAAGATCCCGGCCAGCAGCGTCATCGGGAACTTCCGGTTCACATCCGTCACCGAGTACTGCAGATCACGGGGTGCGTCGGGGGCGTACGCCACGACCACGCCCTGTCCTTCGTGCAACTGACGGGGTGCGTCCGGCTGGACGATCTCGACGAAGGTCCGGCCCTTGTCGTGACCGGTCGTCACCTCGACGGTGGCCTTCTCGCACAGCCCGGGCCCGCTCCCCGACGGCGGGGTGGTCTCGCCGCTGATGGGTGTCTGGGCGGCGTTCACGTCCTTGCAGTCCACCTTGTCGATGTTCACCACCTTTCCCTGCTGGGTCTGCCGGTCGAAGCCGACACCGGTCCGCTCGTGCGGGGGCGCGCCGCCCGGCCAGAGCACCACCAGACCGACGACGACCGCGCCGGCGAACGGGATCAGCACGGCCGCGATGACCTTGCGCAGATGTTTGGAGACGGGCGCGGCAGGGCCATGGCTGTGCGAGTGGCCGTGCGGTTCGGGGTCGGTGTGGGGGGACGTCACCGGCCGATCATCGCAAGAAGAGAAGGGCCCTCTGTTCAGTACGCCGGACAGGGCGCTAGCGTGGAGGAACCTTTGCACACGCGGGAGCTCGGAGCACCGGGCTGAGAGGGCGCTGATATCCGTACATCCGTACGGGAGAGGCTGCGCCGACCGCCGAACCTGTTACCGGGTAATGCCGGCGTAGGGAGTAGGTCTCATGACCACAGCGGACGCACGCACGCCTGCCTCGAACCAGAGCGACGAGGCCAGGAAGTCCATCGGCTGGCACAAGGGGTACGTCCAGGGCTCACGCCCGGAGCTCCGGGTGCCGGTCCGTCAGGTGCACCTCACCAATGGCAAGGACGTGACGCTGTACGACACGTCGGGCCCGTACACCGATCCCACCACCGAGACCGATGTCCGTCGCGGGCTCGCACCGCTGCGGGAGAACTGGATCACCGCGCGCGGCGACACCGAGGAGTACCCGGGCCGCCCCGCGCGCCCCGAGGACGACGGGCTCAAGCACACCTCGCCGCGAATGGGGTCTCCCCTGCTCGAGCGAAGCCGAGAGCTTGGGGAAGGGCTGCGCAACCTCGACGCGGTCTTCCCCGGCCGCCCGCGCCTGCCCCGCCGCAGCCGGGACGGGCAGCCGGTGACCCAGCTCGCGTACGCCCGCCGGGGCGAGATCACCCCGGAGATGGAGTACGTGGCGATCCGGGAGAACGTCGAACCCGAGGTGGTGCGCGAGGAGATCGCCGCGGGCCGGGCCGTGCTGCCGGCCAACGTCAACCACCCCGAGATCGAGCCGATGATCATCGGCAAGCGGTTCCTGGTGAAGGTCAATGCCAACATCGGCAACTCCGCGGTGACGTCTTCCATCGAGGAGGAGGTGGAGAAGATGACATGGGCGACGCGCTGGGGCGCCGACACGGTCATGGACCTTTCCACCGGCCGTAACATTCACACCACCCGTGAGTGGGTTCTGCGCAACTCCCCCGTGCCGATCGGCACCGTTCCCCTCTACCAGGCCCTCGAAAAGGTTGACGGCCGGGCCGAGGAGCTGACCTGGGAGATCTACAAGGACACCGTCATCGAGCAGGCCGAGCAGGGCGTCGACTACATGACGGTCCACGCCGGCGTGCGCCTGCCCTACGTCCCGCTGACCGCCCGCCGCAAGACCGGCATCGTCTCCCGCGGCGGCTCGATCATGGCGGCGTGGTGCCTCGCGCACCACAAGGAGTCGTTCCTGTACGAGCACTTCGAGGAGCTCTGCGAGATCCTTGCCACGTACGACGTGACGTACTCGCTGGGCGACGGGCTGCGCCCCGGCTCGATCGCCGACGCCAACGACGAGGCCCAGTTCGCCGAACTGCGCACGCTCGGTGAGCTGAACACGGTCGCCAAGCGATTCGGCGTCCAGACCATGATCGAGGGCCCGGGCCATGTCCCGATGCACAAGATCAAGGAGAACATCGACCTCCAGCAGGAGATCTGCGAGGAGGCCCCCTTCTATACGCTCGGCCCGCTGACCACCGATGTCGCCCCGGCGTACGACCACATCACCTCGGGCATCGGCGCGGCGATGATCGCATGGTGGGGCACGGCGATGCTCTGCTACGTCACGCCCAAGGAGCACCTCGGCCTGCCCAACCGGGACGATGTGAAGACCGGCGTCATCACGTACAAGATCGCGGCGCATGCGGCGGACCTCGCCAAGGGGCACCCGGGGGCTCAGGACTGGGACGACGCGCTCTCCGACGCCCGTTTCGAATTCCGCTGGGAGGACCAGTTCAATCTGGCTCTCGACCCGGTCACGGCTCGGGAGTTCCACGACGAGACGCTGCCGGCCGAGCCGGCGAAGACAGCGCACTTCTGCTCGATGTGCGGCCCGAAGTTCTGCTCGATGAAGATCTCACAGGACATCCGTCGTGAACACGGCGGTTCCCAGGCGGAGATCGACGCGGGCATGGCCGAGAAGTCCAAGGAGTTCGCGGCGGCCGGCAACCGGGTCTATCTGCCGATCGCGGACTGACGCGGGACGCGCACAACGGGACGCCGTCCCGAGAAGCCCTGGCCTCTCGGGACGGCGTCCCGTCGGCCCGGTGCCCGGACCCGGTCAGTCCAGCTCGTGCTCGGGGCCGCCGAAGTCGGGGCTGGTGAAGTCCGGGCTGGTGAATGTAGGGCGGGGGCCCGACGCCGGGCCGTCGTCCGGGCTGGTGAAGTCCGGCCGGCTGTAGCCGATCTTCGGGATGCGGTTCGCCGAACGATGCGGTGTGCGCGACGCGGGGCCGGCGTCGGGGTCGGCGAGCGCGTCCCGCAGGAACGGCAGTATGCCGCGCTCCAGCAGTGCGTGGCGCCATGCCTCTCTGGCGCGCGCCACATCCTCCGGCAACTCGTTCTCGGCATCCTCGGCGGGCTGCGACGTCGACCCGTTGCGCAGCGCGGTGATGAGCAGTCCGACGGCGGCGGCCAGGATGGCGGCGGCCATGACCGCTGCGAAGAACCATCCTGCGGCGACCATGGTGGAGGCGAAGGACGGCGGCGGATTGAGCAGCCTCAGCAGATAGCCGGAGAGCAGGAATATGAACGCGGCGGTGCCGGCCAGCACGGGCGCCAGGACCGTGACGACGGCTCCTATGCCGGCGCCCGACTGGTTCGGGTCGTCAGTGCCGGACCCGTGGCCCGAATCCTGGCCTGCTCCTTCGGCCGGTCCGCGCAGCTCTTTGCGGGCCTTCACATAGTGCTCGTACTCGGTGGCGGCCGTCGCGGTGATCAGCGCCGTGGCGTCCAGCGCCATGGTGCGCAGCTGCACGGCGTTGAGCCGCTCGCCGACCGCGGCCAGATCCGGTCGTTCATGGGCGTGACGCAGTGCGTCGTCGAGGATCCGCTCGTACTCGGGGCGGTCCTCGGCCAGCAGGTGCGGAGCGCTGTTCATGTGCATCCCCCGATGCTCCGTAGGGCCTGAGTACCCGCTCGGACCGGGCAGTTGGGCGGAAACGGAGGAGAGCCTGCTACTGATACGCCGATGGTAGAGCGCCCACGGCACGGGGTGACAGGGGGTTTCCGGAAATCGGCCCAGCGGTCTGCGCGGTCAGGTCGTGGATGCGTCTTCCCAGAAGAACGTCAGTCATGCAGGGGCAGTTGGACGACCAGTAGCTTTCCGGCCATGGTCACTCCACCGTCCATGGCGATGGCGAGCCCGTCCGCGTACACGTGCGGGCCTTCGACAACGGGGCCGGAGCCGTCCTCGCCGTCCTCCGAGCCGACCTCGCCGAGAAGGTACGGAATGGGGCTGTGACCATGGACGATGCGCTGACCACCGTAGGCAGACATCAGCTCCCGGACGGCCTGCGGCCCCGCTTCGTCGCGGAAGGCGAACCGCTTGGTGAGCTTCCGGAAGAGGTCCCAGCACTCATCGGCGTCGTTACGCGTGAGAATGGCGTGCACGGTGTCGTTGACGTCCTCGATGGTGGCGCCGTAGTCGAGGTACGCCGTCGTGTCGGAGTGCATCAGTAGATGCCCGTCCTCTTCGACGATTGCGTCGAGCCGGGACATCCACTGGAGGTGGACGTCCTGAAGACGCTCCATGTCGTTCTTCTGGCCGCCGTTGAGCAGCCAGGCGGCCTGGAAGGTGGCTGTACCCGCGCCGGAGTTCACCGGGGTGTCGCCGAACCGCTTGGCGCCGATGAGCAGCAGTTCGTGATTGCCCATCAGGGCCTTGCAGTAGCCGCCCGCGGCCGCAGCCTCGGCGGAGAGGCGCATCACGAGGTCGATGACGCCGATGCCGTCGGGGCCCCGGTCGGTGAAGTCACCGAGGAACCAGAGGCGGGCATTGCCCGCGGACCAGTTGCCCTCGGCGTCGATGAGGCCCTGTTCGGCGAGGGCGGCGTGGAGCTCGTCCAAATAGCCGTGGACATCGCCGACGACGTACAGCGGCCCGAGTCCCGGCTCCGGTACCGGCCGCGGGTCGGGGACGGCCCGCACCTGGACCGTGTCACCACGGTTGATCACGGGAAGGTCGCGCGCGGTGGGTGTGTACCCCTCCGGCGGCTCGTCTCCCGGAACGGCATTGCCCGGGTGCGGTGGTGCAGACGGCACCGGAGTCTGCGCATAGGGCGGTACGCGGAAGTCACGCAACGTCGCAGTCCGCACCACGGGTTCCTGACCGGCCCCCTGTGTCATCGACCCCTCCACCACCGTCGCGCCGCCGTACACCTGACGGGCCCTGCTGGTCGGGGCGGTCCGCGGTGTCGTGCGCCCATCATAGGAATGCGGATCGTGCTGTGTGACGCACCAGGGGTGGTGAATCCGGGCGCACATCAGGTTCACCGGCCGTTTGGTCCGAAATCGCCCGATCAATCCCCGGTGGGAGAGCGCGGTGGGCTGACCGTGGTGCGGGGCGGACGGCGTTGCGAGGACGTCCGGACGATGAGCTCTGTCGGTATGACCTGCTCCACCGGTCCGTCGTGCTTCACACCTTCGATGGCGTCGATCAGGAGCTGGACGACCGCCGTGCCGATTCTGCGCGGCTTGAGCGAGAGCGTGGTGATGGGGGGCTCGGTTGTCGCGTACACGGTGGACTCGCTGCAGCAGACCAGCAGAAGGTCCTCGGGGACGCGCAGACCGTAGCGGCGGGCGGCCGCCAGCAGGTCGGTGCCATTGGGGTCGAAGAGCCCGTAGACGGCGTCGGGCCGGTCCGGGCGGGCGAGCAGCCGGTCGGCGGCGACCGCACCCGCGCACGGGTCGTGGGCGGGGTAGGACTCGTACACCGGGGCCTGTCCCACGCGCTCGCACCAATGGAGGTACGCGGTGGTGGAGAGACGGGTGTACGTGTCGGTGGTGGTGCCGGTGAGCAGGCCGATGCGGCGGGCCCCGGCGGCGGCCAGATGGTCGAGGAGGTCGAGCACGGCGGCCCGGTGGTCGTTGTCGACCCAGGCGGTGACCGGGAGGGTTCCGGCCGGCCGGCCGTCCGAGACGACGGGCAGCCCCTGGCGCACGAGCTCCGTGACGACCGGGTCCTGGTCGGAGGGGTCGATCACGACGGTGCCGTCGAGAGCGACGTTCGACCAGACGTCATGGCGTGAGGTGGCGGGCAGGATGACGAGGGCGTAGCCGCGGGCGAGCGCGGCGGAGGTGGCCGCTCTGGCCATCTCGGCGAAGTAGGCGAATTCGGTGAAGGTGAAAGGTTCGTCCCCGTAGGTCGTCACGGTCAGGCCGATGAGGCCGGACTTGCCGGTACGGAGGGTTCGGGCCGCGGCGGAAGGGCGGTAGCCCAGGCGCTCTGCGACCTCGCGGACATGGCGGCGGGTGGCGTCCGGGAGCCTGCCCTTGCCGTTGAGCGCGTCGGAGACGGTCGTGATGGAGACCCCGGCGGCGGCGGCCACATCCCGGATTCCCGCTCGTCCTTGCCGACCGCCGCGCCGGGGTGTCTCCGCCCGGCTCACCTGGTGCTTCCCTGCTGCTGTCATGGCGAGCCGATAGTAGGGCGCGGACGGGAGGTTGGCCCGGTCGCACATTTACTTGTTGACAGGCACGTTTCTGCATGATCATTAGGTGCCAAATGCCTGGCAAATCAAGGGCGTTGGATGGGTTGATCGCAATGTGTCATGTATCGAAACCGATGGGCCTACTAAATGGCTGATGTCTCGAAGAGGTCTCATCTCACCTCTTCGAGGGACGCGCGCCACGGAGTGAGCCACCGGCGCACGTCGGGGAGGGAAACGCTCCCCCCATTCCCGGTCGCACCGGACGATTGGACGTTCCGGCCATTCGCAGCAGTGCCCAATCCTCATAAGGTGAGCAGTATTGATGTGTACAGACGGTCGAGGAGGACCTGCGGTGAGCGAGACGAGCCCCAAGCTGCGCGCCGAGCTGGACGGCGTTCCCGCCTATGTACCGGGCAAGCCGGCTGCCGCCGGCGGACCGGTTGCGTTCAAGCTGTCCTCCAACGAGAACCCGTATCCGCCGCTGCCCGGGGTGATGGAGTCCGCCCTGGCCGCGGCTGCGAACTTCAACCGCTATCCGGACATGGCCTGCACCGGTCTGATGAATGAGCTCGCTGACCGTTTCGGTGTGCCCGTCTCGCACCTCGCCACCGGAACCGGCTCGGTCGGTGTGGCGCAGCAACTGCTCCAGGCCACCTCGGGTCCGGGTGACGAGGTCATCTACGCCTGGCGCTCCTTCGAGGCGTATCCGATCATCACGCAGGTCAGCGGTGCGACCTCGGTGAAGGTTCCGCTGACCGATGGTGACGTGCACGACCTCGACGCGATGGCGGACGCGATCACGGACCGCACCCGGATGATCTTCGTCTGCAACCCGAACAACCCGACCGGCACCGTTGTGCGCCGGGCTGAGCTGGAGCGGTTCCTGGACCGGGTGCCGGGCGATGTCCTGGTGGTGCTCGACGAGGCGTACAGGGAGTTCATCCGCGACGCCGAGGTGCCGGACGGCATCGAGATCTACCGGGACCGGCCCAATGTGGCGGTGCTGCGGACGTTCTCCAAGGCGTACGGCCTGGCCGGTCTGCGGGTCGGTTTCGCCGTGGCTCACGAGCCGGTGGCGGCCGCACTGCGCAAGACGGCGGTGCCCTTCGGGGTCAGCCAGCTCGCACAGGACGCGGCGGTGGCCTCGCTGCGCGCCGAGGACGAACTCCTGGGGAGGGTCGGCTCCTTGGTGTGCGAGCGCGAGCGGGTGCAGCGGACGCTGGTGGACCAGGGGTGGACCGTGCCGGAGTCCCAGGCGAACTTCGTCTGGCTGCGGCTCGGGGACCGTACTGCCGACTTCGCCGCGGTGTGCGAGCGGGCCGGTGTGGTGGTCAGGCCGTTCGCGGGCGAGGGTGTGCGGGTCTCGATCGGGGAGGACGAGGCCAACGATCTGTTCTTGAAGGTGACGGAGTCGTACCGCAAGGGGCTGTAGAGCGGCGCAGGCCGCCTGCGCACACCGGAGGGCCCAGGGCCCCGTACCTCGATCGCCGAGGTACGGGGCCTTTGCGTTCGAGGCCTGAAGGGGCCCGGAACGCGATGCTTCCGTGTGTCTGCTTCGGGTGGATTGATCGGAACATCCCAAGAGGGGTACCCCGCCCGAACGTCCCGAAAGTCCGTGCGTCATAATTGCTTGTGAATGTGAACGCGTTCACAAGCATGTCCTGCTTCCTCCCATGATTAGTCGGATTAAAAGGGCAAACTGCCGGTGTCACTACGGCGACTTAAGGAGAAGACGACGTGGAGCTAGCTCTGGCGCCGGAAACGCTGGCGCGATGGCAGTTCGGTATCACCACCGTCTACCACTTCCTGTTCGTCCCACTGACGATCTCTCTCGCTGCGCTCACCGCCGGCCTGCAGACCGCCTGGGTGCGGACGAACAACGAGAAGTACCTCAGAGCGACGAAATTCTGGGGCAAGCTCTTCCTGATCAACATCGCCATGGGTGTCGTCACCGGCATCGTCCAGGAGTTCCAGTTCGGTATGAACTGGTCCGACTACTCGCGGTTCGTCGGTGACATCTTCGGTGCCCCGCTCGCGTTCGAGGCACTGATCGCCTTCTTCTTCGAGTCCACGTTCATCGGGCTGTGGATCTTCGGCTGGGACAAGCTGCCGAAGAAGATCCACCTCGCCTGCATCTGGATAGTCTCCATCGGAACCATCCTGTCCGCCTACTTCATCCTGGCGGCCAACTCCTGGATGCAGCACCCGGTCGGCTACCGCATCAACAAGGAACGCGGCCGGGCCGAGCTCACCGACTTCTGGCATGTGCTCACTCAGAACACCGCGCTTGCCCAGTTCTTCCACACCATCACCGCCGCCTTCCTGGTCGGAGGCGCGTTCATGGTCGGCATCGCCGCCTTCCATCTGGCGCGCAAGAAGCACATCCCGGTGATGCGGACCTCGCTGCGGCTCGGACTGGTCACCGTGGTGATCGCCGGACTTCTCACTGCCATCAGCGGTGACCAGCTCGGCAAGGTCATGTTCAAGCAGCAGCCGATGAAGATGGCCGCCGCCGAGGCGCTCTGGGAGGGGCAGAACTCGGCACCCTTCTCGATCTTCGCGGTCGGCGATGTGGCCAAGGGGCACAACACCGTGGAGATCTCCATCCCGGGGGTACTGTCCTTCCTCGCGGACGACAGCTTCACTTCGTACGTCCCCGGCATCAATGACATCAACAAGGCCGAGCAGGAGAAGTTCGGTCCCGGTGACTACCGGCCCAACATCCCGGTCGCGTTCTGGAGCTTCCGCTGGATGATCGGCTTCGGAATGGCGTCCTTCGCCCTCGGCATCCTCGGACTGTGGCTGACACGAAGGAAGTTCATGCTGCCGCCGGGGATGAGGACCGGTGAGGACGAAGTGCCCCATCTGGTCCTCTTCAAGAACAAGGCCCTCAGCCCGAAGCTCGCCAAGTGCTACTGGATCGTCGCGCTCTGGACGCTGCTCTTCCCGCTGATCGCCAACTCCTGGGGCTGGATCTTCACCGAGATGGGTCGCCAGCCCTGGGTCGTCTACGGCGTGCTCCAGACCCGCGACGCGGTCTCCCCCGGCACCTCGCAGGGCGAGGTACTCACTTCGATGATCGGCTTCACCCTGCTGTACGCCGCGCTCGCGGTGATCGAGGTCAAGCTGCTCGTGAAGTACATCAAGGCCGGACCGCCGGAGCTCACGGAGGCCGACCTCAACCCGCCCACCAAGATCGGCGGCGACGACCATGACGACGCCGACCGGCCGATGGCCTTCTCCTACTGAGAGCAGAGGAGCTGAGAGATGGAACTCCACGACGTCTGGTTCGTACTCATCGCCGTCCTCTGGACCGGCTACTTCTTCCTGGAGGGATTCGACTTCGGGATCGGTGTCCTCACCAAGCTGCTGGCCCGCGACCGCAAGGAGCGGCGGGTTCTGATCAATACGATCGGGCCCGTCTGGGACGGAAACGAAGTGTGGCTGCTCACCGCGGGCGGTGCGACCTTCGCCGCCTTCCCCGAGTGGTACGCCACCCTGTTCTCCGGCTTCTACCTGCCGCTGCTGATCATCCTGGTCTGCCTGATCGTGCGAGGTGTCGCCTTCGAGTACCGGTCGAAGCGTCCCGAGGAGAAGTGGCAGACCAACTGGGAACACGCGATCTTCTGGACCTCACTGATCCCGGCCCTGCTCTGGGGCGTGGCCTTCGGGAACATCGTGCGCGGCGTGAAGATCGATGCCGACATGGAGTACGCGGGCACCTTCTGGGACCTGCTCAATCCGTACGCCATCCTCGGCGGACTGGTCACGCTCACCCTCTTCACCTTCCACGGTGCCGTGTTCGCGGGGCTCAAGACCGTCGGGGACATCCGGGAACGGGCGCGCAAGCTGGCGCTGAAGCTCGGGCCGGTCACCGCGGTGCTCGCACTCTGCTTCCTCATCTGGACCCAGATCGACAACGGCGACGGCTGGAGCCTGATGGCGTTGATCATCACCGTGGTGGCACTGGTCGGTGCGATCGGCGCGATCGCGGCGGGACGTGAGGGCTGGTCGTTCGCGCTCTCCGGCGTGACCATCGTGGCCGCGGTCGCGATGCTCTTCCTGACGCTCTTCCCGAACGTCATGCCGTCCTCGCTGAACGACGCCTGGAGCCTCACGGTCACCAACGCCTCGTCCACCCCGTACACGCTGAAGATCATGACCTGGTGCGCGGGGATCGCCACCCCTGTCGTCCTGCTCTACCAGGGCTGGACGTACTGGGTCTTCCGTAAGCGCATCGGTACGCAGCACATCGCCGAAGCGCACTGAACGCACCTGGGGCCTGTCCGATCCTGATCCGCCGGACAGGCCCCGGCCCGCCGACCGAGCTCACTGGGGGCTGTTTCACGTGAAACCGATCGACCCGCGCCTGCTCCGCTACGCTCGCGCCACCCGCCTCTTCCTGGCAGCCGTGGTGGCACTCGGAGTTGTCGGGGCGGCGCTGGTCATCGCCCAGGCCATGCTCATCGCCGAAGTGGTGGTGGGCGGGTTCGAGAACGGACTGGCCGTCTCCGGGCTGCGGACTCCGCTGATCACGCTCGCGGCCATCGCGCTCGGCCGGGGGCTGGTCTCGTGGCTGACCGAACTGGCCGCGTACCGGGCCAGCGCAGCGGTCAAGTCCGAACTCCGCGGCCGGCTGCTGGAGCGGGCCGCGGCGCTCGGGCCCGGCTGGCTGAGCGGGCAGCGCACCGGCTCCCTGGTGGCGCTTGCCACCCGTGGGGTCGACGCCCTCGACGATTACTTCGCGCGTTATCTGCCGCAGCTCGGACTCGCGGTGGTCGTCCCGGTAGCGGTCCTTGCCAGGATCGTCACCGAGGACTGGGTCTCGGCAGCGATCATCGTGGTCACGCTGCCTCTCATCCCGCTCTTCATGATTTTGATCGGCTGGGCCACCCAGTCGCGGATGGACCGCCAGTGGCAGCTGTTGTCCCGGCTCTCCGGGCACTTCCTCGACGTGGTCGCCGGACTGCCGACGCTGAAGGTCTTCGGCCGGGCCAAGGCCCAGGCCGAATCCATCCGCACCATCACCTCGCAGTACCGGCGGGCCACGCTGCGGACGCTGCGGATCGCGTTCCTGTCGTCCTTCGCCCTGGAGCTGTTGGCGACCCTGTCGGTGGCCCTCGTCGCCGTCACCATCGGCATGAGGCTCGTGCACGGCGAACTCGACCTCTACACGGGCCTGGTGGTGCTGATCCTGGCGCCCGAGGCTTATCTGCCGATCCGCCAGGTCGGCGCGCAGTACCACGCGGCCGCCGAGGGGCTCTCGGCCGCGGAGGAGATCTTCTCGGTCCTGGAGACCGAGCCCCGGCCGCGCGGTACGGAGGACACTCCGGAGTCGCTGCGGCTGGAGCTGGAGGGGGTGACCGTACGCCACGAAGGCCGTACCGAAGCTTCGCTGGACGGGGCCTCGTTGGTGGTGGACGAGGGGGAGACCGTTGCTCTGGTCGGCCCGAGCGGTGTCGGGAAGTCCACCTTGCTCGATGTGGTGCTGGGATTCACGGCACCCGACGAGGGGCGGGTGCGGATCGGCGGCGTCGATCTGGCGACGCTGGCCCCCGAGCGCTGGCGGGAACGGATCGCCTGGGTGCCGCAGCGCCCGTATCTCTTCGCAGGCACGATCGCGGAGAACGTACGGCTGGCCCGGCCGGACGCGGACGACGGCGCCGTGACGGCAGCGCTGCGGGACGCGGGGGCGTACGACTTCGTGGCGGAACTGCCGGACGGCGCGCAGACGCTCCTCGGCGAGGACGGTGCGGGCCTCTCCGCCGGCCAGCGCCAGCGACTCGCGCTCGCGCGGGCCTTCCTCGCCGACCGGCCGCTGCTGCTGCTCGACGAACCGACCGCGAGTCTGGACGGCGAGACGGAAGCGGGCGTCGTCGAGGCGGTACGGAGGCTGGCGGTGGGGCGGACCGTGCTGCTGGTCGTGCACCGCCCGGCGCTGCTCTCGGTGGCCGACCGGGTGGTGACACTGGAACCGGGCCTGACACTTCGGCCGGAGAAGCCCGAGGTGTTCGCTGCGGTGCCACGGCCGACGAACGCACCCATCGGCGAGAGTGACGCTGTGCCGGAGCCAGGGGTGCTGCGGGACACCGCGGCCCGCTCGGGTCAGGTCCTGGCCCGGGTCAGGGAGGCCGCAGGGGCACGGCGCGGACAGCTGGCGCTCGCGCTGCTGCTGGGAAGCCTCGCCCTGGCCTCGGCGGTCGGGCTCATGGCCGTCTCCGGCTGGCTGATCTCCCGCGCCTCCGAGCAGCCCCCGGTGCTCTATCTGATGGTCGCCGTGACCGCGACCCGCGCCTTCGGTCTCGGACGGGCCGTCTTCCGCTATGCCGAGCGCCTGGTGTCGCACGACGCCGTGCTCAAGATGCTCGCCGAGCTGCGCGTCGCGGTCTATCGAGGGCTGGAGCGCATCGCGCCGGCCGGTCTGCGCCGCACCCGGCGCGGGGACCTGCTCTCCCGGCTCGTCGCCGACGTCGACGCCTTGCAGGACTACTGGCTGCGCTGGCTGCTGCCCGTCGGGACCGCCGTCGTCGTGGGGGCGGCGGCCGCCGGATTCATCGGCTGGCTACTGCCTGCGGCAGGCGTCGTGCTGGCCGCCGGACTGCTGCTGGCCGGAGCGGGAGTACCGCTGGTCAGCGGCGCCTGCTCCCGTCACGCGGAACGCCAACTGGCCCCCGCACGTGCCGATCTGGCCACTCGGATCACGGACCTGCTCGGCGGGACCGCCGAACTGACCGTTGCGGGCGCCCTGCCCGCCCGCTCGGAGCGGACCCGGGAGGCCGACGGCGTCCTGACCCGCATCGCCGCCCGCGCGGCCACCGCCACCGCGCTCGGCGGCGGCCTCATCGCTCTGATCAGCGGCCTCACCGTCGTCGCCACCGCACTCGTCGCCCTCCCCGCCGTGTACGACGGGCGGCTCACGGGCGTGGAGCTCGCGGTGGTGGTGCTCACACCGCTGGCCGCCTTCGAGGCCGTGACCGGTCTGCCGCTCGCCGTGCAGTACCGGCAGCGGGTCAAGCGGAGTGCGGAGCGGGTGTACGAGGTGCTGGACGCCCCACTGCCCGTGCACGAACCCGGCAGCCCGGCCGAGACACCCGGATCGCCCTTCCCGCTGGAGGTACGGGGGCTGTCGGCCCGGTACGCGCAAGCGGAGCGGGACGCCCTGGACTCCGTCGACCTGAGGCTGACGGCCGGCCGACGCATCGCCGTCGTCGGTCCCTCCGGCTCCGGGAAGACGACTCTCGCGCAGGTCCTGCTCCGTTTCCTGGACGCACGGGCGGGGACGTACCGGATCGGCGGTGTCGATGCCTCCGCACTGGAGGGGGACACGGTCCGGCAGTTCGTCGGGCTGTGCGCCCAGGACGCCCATATCTTTGACAGTTCCATCCGGGAGAACCTGCGGCTGGCCCGTACCGGTGCGACGGACGAGGAACTGCGGGCCGCTCTCGACCGGGCACGGCTGCTCGACTGGGCCGAGGCGCTGCCCGACGGGCTCGACACCCTTGTCGGCGAACACGGCGCACGCCTCTCCGGCGGCCAGCGCCAGCGCCTCGCCCTGGCCCGGGCGATCCTCGCCGACTTTCCCGTACTCGTTCTGGACGAGCCCGCGGAACATCTCGACCTGGCGACCGCGGACGCCCTGACCGCGGACCTGCTGGCCGCCACCCGGGGGCGTACGACGGTACTGATCACCCACCGCCTCCAAGGGCTCGAAGCCGTCGACGAGGTGGTGGTGCTGGATGCCGGCCGGGTGGTGCAGCGGGGGCCGTACGCCGGTCTCGCGGCTGAGGAGGGGCCGCTGCGCCGGATGCTGGAGCGCGAGCGGGAGGCCGTACGGGTGCCCGAGAAAGCCGTGGGCGTACGGGCATGAGCCGGGCGACGCGATAGCCGACTTTCCTCCCGAATGGGGGCTAACTAGTCTCGAGGTATGCCTGAGCAGGACCCGAAGGACTCACTCGAAGCCGCGACACAGGCGACACGCAGCCTGCAGGGCCTGTCCACAGAGCTCACCGCCCGTGTACCGCAGCTGCTGGAAGCCATGCGTTCCGTCGGCACGGGCCTCGAACTGCACTCCACCCTCGACCGGATCTGTGAGACGGCGGCGGAACTCGCCCACTCCCGCTACGCCGCCATCGGCGTCGTCGACGAGGAGGGTGCGGGGCTGTCCGATTTCGTCACGTACGGGGTTTCGGACGAGGTGGCGCACGAGATCGGCCACCGCCCCGACGGGCACCGGGGGCTGCTCGGTGCACTGATCCACGACCCGGTACCGGTGAGGCTCGCCGATCTGACGGCCGATCCGAGGTTCGCCGGATTCCCGCCCGGCCATCCCCCGATGCGGACCTTCCTCGGCGTTCCGATCCGGGTACAGGGAGAGATCTTCGGAAATCTCTATCTGGCCGAGAAGGACGACGGGGGTGAGTTCAACGACTACGACCTGCACATGGTGCGGGTGCTCGCCACGGAGGCCGGGATCGCCATCGGTAACGCCCGGCTGTACGAGGCGGCACGCCAGCGCGAACGGTGGATCGACGGCTCGGTGGCCGTGACCACCGCCCTGCTGTCCGGCGGTGACGCCGATGACGCGCTCTCCGTCGTCGCCGAACAGGCCCGCCATCTTGCCGCGTCCGCCGCCGGGATCGTGCTGCTGCCGGCAGAGGAGGGCGGTCTGGAGATCGTCGCTGTCTCCGCGGACAACCCCTCTGCCCAGCTGGGGGTGATCATCGGGCAGGAGAGCCCGGTGGTTACGAAGCTGCTGGACGGCGAGGCGGTCTTCGTGGACGACTCGGCCACCGATCCCCGCATGGTCACCATGCTGGCCCACCAGTTCGGCCCCAGCATGCTGCTGCCCCTGCACAGCGGTGGACGGGTGCTGGGTGCGCTCGCCACCCCTCGTGCCCGAGGCGAAAGGCCGTTCACGGAGACGGAACGGACCCTTGCCACCCAGTTCGCCTCGCAGGCCGCACTCGCGCTGATGATGGCCGAGGCACAGCGGGACCGGGAGCGGCTCGCGGTGTACGAGGACCGCGACCGGATCGCCCGCGATCTGCACGACCTGGTCATTCAGCGACTGTTCGCCACCGGGATGATGCTGGAGAGCGCCCAGCGCCGGTCGGTCGTGCCCGAGGTGCAGACGGGTGTCGGCCGGGCGGTCGATGAACTGGACGTGACCATCCAGGAGATCCGTACCGCGATCTTCGCACTGCAGCAGGAGCCGGCCGAGGCGCCGTCCGGGCTGCGCACCCGCGTCCTGCGCGAGATCAACATGGCGGCGGTCCCGCTGGGATTCAAGCCCTCGCACCGCTTCCTCGGCCCGGTCGACTCGCTGGTCGGCGAGCTGACCGGCAAGAATCTGATCGCTGCGCTGCGGGAGGCGCTGTCCAATGCCTTCCGGCATGCCGAGGCGTCGTTGATCGACGTGGTCGTCGATGCGACCGCCACGCTGCCCGACGGGAGGGACGCGGTGCGACTGTCGGTTGCCGACGACGGAGTGGGCATCTCGCAGGGCGGTCGGCGCAGCGGGCTGCGGAATCTGGCGCGCCGGGCGGAATCCCTCGGCGGTGCGAGCTGGTTCGGGCCCGGCATCGGGGAGGACGGGGGCGGCACGACGGTGGTGTGGGAGGCACCGATCTGAGGGCGGTCGGGCGCTCAGGGGTCCGCCCGGCGGGGACGCTGCCGGGCGCGGGCCTCAGCGTGCCGCGTCGGCCGACCGGCGCTCGGCGAGGATCCGCTCGATGACTACCGCGACGCCGTCGTCGCCGTTGGTGGCGGTCCGGCCGGAGGCGGCGGCGATTGCGGCCGGGTGGGCGTTGCCCATCGCGTACGACGTGCCAGCCCAGCGCAGCATCTCCACGTCGTTGGGCATGTCGCCGAAGGCGACGACCTCGGCGGGCGAGATGCCGCGCTCGGCGCAGCAGAGCGCCAGGGTGCTGGCTTTGGAGACTCCTGGGCCGCTGATTTCCAGCAGGGCCGTGGGGCTGGACCGGGTGAAGGAGGCCTCGTGGCCGGCTGCCGTACGGGCCAGGGCGAGGAAGTCGTCCGGGGCCAGTTCGGCGTGGTGGGCGAGGAGCTTCAGCACGGGGGCGCCGGTACCCGGCGTCTCCTCGTGGAGCAGCTTCTCGGCGGCGGCGACGGTGGCACCCGGGTCCAGGTGGAAGGGTGGGTAGGCCGGTTCGTAGTGGATGCCGGTGGTCAGTTCGACGGCGAAGGAGACGCCGGGGGTGGCGGCGCGCAGTGTGTGCACGATGTCGAGGGCGATGTCGCGCCCCAGCGGGCGGACCTTGACCAGCTTGCCGTCCGCATGCAGATCCGCGACCGCGGCGCCGTTCGCGCAGATCGCCAGGCCGTGTCCGTGGACGTGATCGCTGACGACATCCATCCAGCGGGCCGGACGTCCGGTGACGAAGAACACCTCGATACCGGCCTCCTCGGCGGCGGCGAGCGCGGCGATCGTACGGTCCGAGACCGTCTTGTCGTCGCGCAGCAGGGTGCCGTCCAGGTCGGTGGCGATCAGCCGGGGAGCGGCAGGAGAAGGCGAGTCGGTAGCTGAGGTCACGCGCCCATTCTCGCGTATGAAGGCGCACGGGCGTGCAGAGGGGCGCACATATGAGGATGCACGCCCCCTGACCAGCGGAACATGCCTGGCGCATATGCCAGAGGTCCCTGAGCGGTAGTGCCGGGCCGATCGGTGCTCGTGGCCGTCCGGTCGGCGGTCGAGCCGGGTCCGCAGTGGCAGAGCCGGATCTGTCAGTGGCCGAGCTGGGCCAGGCCCTCGGTGGCGATGCGCTCGAAGACCTTCTCGTCCGCCGCGAAGTCGGAGTCCGGGATCGGCGAGTGAATGACGATCTCCGTGAAGCCCAGTGCGAAGTGGGTGCCCGCGAAATCCACGAAGGCGTCGAAGGACTGCAGCGGGCGGTCCGGCGTGAAACCGGTGAGAAGGATCTTGTCCAGCTCGCCGACATCCCGGCCGATGGACTCGCAGGCCGTGCCCAGCTTGGTGAGCTGCCCGCGGATGGCCTCAACGGACTGCTCCGGGGTCCCCGCTTCGTACAGCTTCGGGTCGCCCGTGGTGACCCAGGCCTGCCCGTACTGCGCGGCAAGCTTCATCCCGCGCGGCCCGGTCGCGGCCACTGCGAACGGCAGCCGGGGCCGCTGCACACAGCCGGGGATGTTCCGGGCCTCGTTCGCCGCGTAGAACCGGCCTTCGTACGTCACCGAGGGCTCACGCAGCAGCTGGTCGAGCAGCGGTACGAACTCATCGAAGTGGTCGGCCCGTTCGCGCGGCGTCCACGGCTCCTCGTCGCTCCGGCGCAGCGTTGTGGCATCGAAGCCGTTGCCGCCCGCGCCGATACCGAGAGTGACGCGTCCGTCGGAGACGTCGTCCAGCGTGATGAGGTCCTTGGCGAGCGTGACGGGGTGCCGGAAGTTGGGGGAGGTGACGAGGGTGCCCAGGCGCAGCCGCTGGGTGGCGGCGGCCGCGGCGGTGAGGGTCGGTACCGCGCCGAACCACGGCCCGTCGCGGAAGGTCCGCCAGGTCAGATGGTCGTAGGTGTAGGCAGCGTGGAACCCCAGTTCCTCGGCGTGCTGCCAGACCTTCTGGCCCTTGCTCCAGCGGTGGATGGGCAGAATCACAGTGCTCAGACGCATGACTACGACCTTACGGGGCCGATAACCGGTGGGCGTCTTCGTGGAAGCGCACCGGCCCTCGGCGGGACCGGTCGTGGGATCAGCCGCCGCGGTCAGTCGCGGAAACGCAGAAATGCGGGCGGTACGGCAGCGGTGAGCCAGACTCCGTTGGCGCTGACATAGAAGGTGTGGCCCGCGCGGTGCATCGCGGCCGCGTCCACCGACAGGACGACGGGGCGGCCGCGCCGGGCGCCTACCCTGGTCGCCGTCTCGCGGTCGGGCGAGAGATGGACGTGTGTGCGGGCCATGGGACGCAGACCCTCGCTGCGAATCGCGTCCAGCACGCGGCCCACCGTGCCGTGGTAGAGGTACGCGGGCGGCTCGGCCGGCGGGAGAGCCAGATCGACCGGGACGGTGTGGCCCTGGCTCGCACGAATGCGGCCGTCCTCGACGGCGAAGCGCTGCTTGTCGTTGACGGCGACGACATGTTCGAGTTCGGCCCGGGTGATGGGGAAGTTGTTGCGGGCCGTGGCGCGCAGCAGTTCGTCGATCGTCACCCAGCCGTTGGCATCGAGCGTGATTCCGATCCGCTCCGGCTGGTGCCGCAGGTGTTTCGAGAGGTACTTGGACACCTTGATGGTGCGTCTGTCGTCCATCCCGTCAGAGTGCCCGCGGCGGTCGCGCACTCGCATCCGGATTTCACCCCGATTCACTACAGCAATTTTATTCGCTGTAGCAATTTTCGTCCACAGGTTTGATCCACAAGCAACTTGAGTTATCCACAGGCTAATTGGCGATTCTGTGGACAAGGGCCTGAGGAATCAACCACTTTGGGTAATATGCTCTACTTCGCCGGTAGATGAGACAAGCACATCCAATGTCCTTGACTGCACCTCGCGTTCTGCCGCTGCCGCCACGAAGGCCGACACGTTCTCCGGACCAACCAGTCCTTCTACGGAGCGGATCGTCTCCGGTGGCAGATCCACTTGGCGCGTCATGGGGATCGAGGCATCCGAGGTGAGCGGGGTATCCGAGCCGAGATGGTGCTGCAGATGTCTGGTGGCGAACGTCCGCATCGCACGCGCCAGTTCGGCGTCCACCGTCTGCTGAGCGAGCGGACGCAGCCTGCGCACCATAGCCGCCGCTTCTGCCGCGTCCGAGTCCGTCGGCGGACGATGACCGAGATAGCGCGCAAAGACGTGCTCCGTGGTGAACTCCAGGAAGCGCGAGGCGATCTGCTCGACCTGGCCGCGAAGTTCCCTCAGATGGCCCGAGATTGCACTGAGTGGTACGCCGGCTGCGTACAACTCGACTGCCACTGCCAGCTCTTGAGGACTCGGAACCAGGAACTCGTCGTCCCGTCCTGGGATGCGTTCGAGTACGCCGAGCTCCACCGCCTCGGTGACCGCCTCGTCGTCCGGACTGCCACCGAACCTGGTGTTCAGCTCGGCCCGGGTGATCCGGTCGGCCTGCTCGTCCGTCCAGGGGCCGTGCACCTCGGCGACGAGCCCGAGGATCCCGCCCAGACCGCGGCCCGTGTCCCACGCCTCCAGGAGTTCCTTGATACTGGCCAGGGTGTACCCGCGATCCAGCAGATCGGCGATCTGCCGGAGCCGGGCGAGGTGGGTGTCCCGGTACACATTGGCCCGGCCGCGCCGTTCCGGCGTCGGCAACAGGCCGCGGTCCTGGTAGGCGCGGATCGTACGGACCGTGGCGCCGCTCGCATGCGCCAGGTCCTCGATCCGGTACTCGGCGGCGGACCGGCCGGCCACCGCCGACGACTGCCCGGGGCCACTCACAGCGGTGGCTTCAGCCGGGCGATCCCGCGCAGCGCACCGGGACTGAACCGGGACAGGAACCGGGCGCCGCGGGCCTCCGGTGTCACCGGCACGACGGCCTGGTTGCGCACCACTGCCTTGAGGATCGCATCGGCGACTCTCTCCGGCGGATAGTTACGCAGCCCGTACAGCCGGCTGGTCCGCTTCTGCAGACGCTTCTCCTCCGCGGCGCCGGCACCCGCAAAGTGCGTCGTAGCGGTGATGTTCGTGTTGACGATGCCGGGGCAGATCGCGCTGACCCCGATCGACCGGTCGGCGAGTTCGGCCCGCAGACACTCGCTGAGCATCAGCACGGCCGCCTTGGAAGTGCTGTATGCGGGCAGCGCCCGGGAAGGCTGATAGGCGGCGGCGGAAGCCGTGTTGACGATATGGCCGCCCTGGCCGCGTTCGGCCATCTGCTTGCCGAAGATCCGGCAGCCATGGATGACACCCCACAGATTGACGTCGAGGACATTCTTCCAGTCCTCGCTCGTGGTCTCCAGGAAGGAGCCGGACAGGCCGATCCCTGCGTTGTTGACCAGGACGTCGACGATGCCGTACTCGGTGGCGACCTTCTCGGCGAGCTTCTCCATCGCCTGTTCGTCACTGACGTCGACCGCTTCGCCCCAGGCTGCCGGGGAGCCGATCAGCCGGGCCATCTCCGCCGTCCTGGCCGCTCCCTCCGCGTCCCGGTCCACGGCCACCACTCGTGCGCCCGCCTCGGCGAAGGCGAAAGCAGTGGCCCGCCCGATGCCGCCCGCCGCGCCCGTCACAAGGACCAGCTGTCCGCCGAACCGGTCCGCGTACGCCCCGGTCGGCGCGGTGTCCTGCACCGGCCTGCCGTCCTCCCGTGCCGCCTCGTTGGCCGCCACGAACTCACTGATCCAGGAGGCGATCCGGTCCGGCCTGGTGCGCGGCACCCAGTGCTTGCCCGGCAAGGAGCGGCGCACCAACTGGGGCGCCCACAGCTCCAGTTGGTCGTACAGCTTCTCCGACAGGAAGATGTCTCCGGTAGGCGTGATCAGCTGGACCGGTACATGCGCATAGGCGTCGGTACGGGGTCTGCGCAGCCGGGCCCGGACGTTGTCGCGGTAGAGCCAGGCGCCATGCGCCGCATCGTCGGGAAGGGAGGGCGTCGGATAGTCACCCGCGGGCACCTTCTCCAGTCGCTGGAGAATTCGCGGCCACTGCTTGCCGAGCGGGCCGCGCCAGGCGAGCTCGGGCAGGACCGGCGTATGCAGCATGTAGACGTACCAGGACTTGGCGCCCTGGCCGAGCAACTGGCCGACCCGGCGCGGGGTGGGCCGGGTCATCCGCTGCTTGATCCAGTGCCCGAAATGGTCCAGGGAAGGCCCGGACATCGAGGTGAACGAGGCGATCCGGCCCTCGGTCCGCTTGACCGTGACGAACTCCCAGGACTGGACAGACCCCCAGTCGTGCCCGACCAGATGCACCGGCCGGTCCGGGCTCACAGCGTTGGCGACGGCCAGAAAGTCATCGGTGAGCTTCTCCAGGGTGAAGCCGCCGCGCAGCGGTGCCGGCGCTGTGGAACGGCCGTGCCCGCGCACGTCGTACAGTACGACGTGCCAATGGTCGGCCAGTTGCCTGGCGACATCCGTCCAGACTTCCTTGCTGTCCGGGTAGCCGTGCACGAGGACGATCGTCGGCCGTCCCTCGTCGCCCAATTCGGCGACACACAGCTCGATTCCGCCCGTACGCACCCGGCGCTCGCGCGCTCCCGGCAGGCTCATGCCGCCACCCTCTCCTCGGCCCAGCGCCGCACATGCGGCAGATCGTCGTCCAGCCAGAAGGCGCTCTGTTCGGGGTCCCTGGAGTCGGTGACCACCAGGATCTCCTCGAACTTGGCACCCGTACCCCGGAATCCGAGGTGGGGTTCGACCGCCCACAGCCCGGGCTGCGGCGGATGGTCGGAGAAGCGGTATGGACTCCACAGCGGCGACCAGCCGTCCCGGTGTCCGTGCAGTGCGTCGCTCATCAGACCCTTGAGCGACTGGGTGCCGAAGCCGAACACATGGGGGGACCAGCGGTGCTCGGCCACGCGGTCGATCTTGTGGGCGATGACGCCGAAGGGGTAGGCACGATGTCTGTTGACGTACCCCTGCTTGATCATCAGGCGTTCGACGTCCTCGTAGATCTCGCGCAGCGAACGCCGCTCCCGCACCTCGCGCAGAATCAGCTCACGGTGGACTTCCAGATCGGCCAGGAGCTTGTCGTGCAGGGGACTGAGCCCGAGGCAGCCGGAGTAGCCGATGTCCGCTGTGAAGCCCTTGTGCACCGGGGCCATGTCGAGGATGAACGGCATCCCCGGCTCCAGTTTCCGGTTGGTCGGGAAGAACTGCAGGGGCACCTTGAAGCCGGCGAACGCCGTGCGGTCCCCGAACCAGGCGAAGGGGAGGTGGAACCAGTCCCGCACCCCGCGCTCGCGCAGCCAGTCGCGCTGCATGCGGGCAGCCTCGCGCTCGGTCACCCCCGGCGTGAGCCGGGCGGCGACCGCCTCGGCGCAGTCGTACGCGAGACGTTGTACTTCTCTGAACCCCCGCAGCTCCGGGGCCTGTTCGTCCTTGACTGCCGAGGTCATGCCACCGTCCGTTCCCTGCAGTGTGCGGTACGTGCCCGTAACGTGACACTGATGAATGTGACAATGTCCGGCGACTGCGTCAAGAGGTGTGCGGAGACCTGTGGACAACCCGGGCAGGCCTTTCCCCCGACCTCCTGGCTCCTTCCCCGTGGTGGCCCCCTACGGGTCCGTACGCCTGGAGTCTGATGCGGATCCAGCCGCCAGGGCTGACGACCGGTGTGGTCTGCGCCACTATCTTCGAAGACGTGACTGTGATCGCGACCGAAAGCCTGAGCAAGCGGTTCCCCCGGGTGACCGCGCTTGACCGGCTCTCCCTGGACATCGGACCCGGTGTGACCGGCCTGGTGGGTTCCAATGGAGCCGGCAAGTCCACATTGATCAAGATCCTGCTGGGTCTGTCCCCTGCCACCGAAGGCCGGGCCGCGGTGCTCGGACTCGACGTCGCCACCAGTGGCGCCGCCATCCGGGAACGGGTCGGCTACATGCCCGAGCACGACTGTCTGCCGCCGGACGTCTCGGCCACCGAGTTCGTCGTCCACATGGCGCGGATGTCCGGACTGCCGCCGACGGCAGCGCGCGAGCGCACCGCCGACACACTGCGCCACGTCGGTCTGTACGAGGAGCGCTACCGCCCCATCGGCGGCTACTCGACCGGCATGAAGCAGCGCGTGAAACTGGCCCAGGCACTGGTCCACGACCCGCAGCTGGTCCTGCTCGACGAGCCGACGAACGGCCTCGACCCGGTCGGCCGCGACGAGATGCTCGGGCTGATCCGCCGCGTACACACGGACTTCGGCATCTCGGTCCTGGTCACCTCGCACCTCCTGGGCGAGCTGGAACGCACCTGCGACCATGTCGTCGTCATCGATGGCGGCACACTTCTGCGCTCCAGCTCCACCAGCGACTTCACGCAGACCACCACGACCCTCGCGGTCGAGGTCACCGACAGCGACACCCACCCGGACGGCACCGACGCACTGCGTCAGGTCCTCACCCGGGCCGGCGTCAACCTCGTGGGCCACGACGGTCTCGACGGGCAGGGGCTGCCCGGTGCGGGTCACATCCTGCTGGTCGAGGCGACCGGCGAGGAGACGTACGACATCGTGCGCGACAGCGTGGCCGGGCTCGGGCTCGGTCTCGTGCGGATGGAGCAGCGGCGCCATCACATCGCCGAGGTCTTCCGTACCGAAGAGGCACCGCGCGCCGCAGCCGTCACGCAGACCGTGTCCGCGGTTGTCGGGGCCGTACAGCAGAAGGGGAGCGGTCGTGATGAGCACTGAGACCGGAGCCGTGAGCGGGAGCGAGACCTCCCGGATCCACAACATCGGGTACCGCTCCTACGACGGCAAGCGGCTGGGACGCAGCTATGCGCGGCGCTCGCTCTACTCGCAGTCCCTGCGGGGTTCCTTCGGACTGGGGCGTTCCGCGAAGTCCAAGGTGCTGCCGATGCTGCTGTTCGGTGTGATGTGCATGGTCGCAGCGATCATCGTCGCGGTTGCCATCGCCGCCCCGGGGACCACGGCTCTGCCGATCAAGTACACGGCGTTCGCGATCTATCTGCAGGCCGTCATCGGACTCTTCCTCGCCGCGCAGGCACCGCAGTCGGTCTCCCGTGACCTGCGCTTCAAGAGTGTGCCGCTGTACTTCTCGCGGCCGATCGAGCGGGCCGACTATGTCGTCGCGAAGCTGGCGGCCATGGCGTCCGCGCTCTTCATCCTCACCGGGGCGCCGCTCGTCATCCTCTATGTGGGCGCGCTGCTGGGGAAGTTCGACTTCGCCGAGCAGACCAAGGGGTTCGGACAGGGGCTGGTTTCGGTGGCGCTGCTGTCCGTGCTCTTCGCCGGACTGGGCCTGGTGATGGCCGCGCTGACACCGCGCCGCGGTTTCGGTGTTGCCGCGGTGATCGCCGTACTGACCATCTCCTTCGGCGCGGTCTCGACGGTCCAGGCCATTGCCTGGCAGACGGGTTCGACGGGGGCCATCGAGTGGCTGGGGCTCTTCTCCCCCATCACGCTGATCGGTGGTGTACAGACCGCGTTCCTCGGGGCCACTTCGGCCTTCCCCGGAGGGGAAGGTCCGGGGGTTGGGGCCGGCGTGGTCTATCTGATCGTTGTTCTCGCGCTCGTCGCCGGCTCGTACGCCGTACTGATGCGCCGCTACCGGAGGGTCGGGCTGTGACCACCATCGAGATCGACCACACCTCGCGCTGGTTCGGCAATGTGGTCGCCGTCAACGACGTGAGCATGACGGTCGGCCAGGGCGTCACCGGGCTGCTCGGCCCCAACGGCGCGGGAAAGTCCACGCTGATCAACATGATGGCCGGTTTCCTCGCTCCGTCGACTGGCACGGTCACGCTCGACGGCCGGCCGATCTGGCGCAATGAAGCGGTGTACAAGGAGATCGGGATCGTGCCGGAACGGGAAGGGATGTACGACTTCCTGACCGGCCGCGAATTCGTCGTCGCCAATGCGGAACTGCAGGGGCTCGGCGATGCGGCGGCGCAGAAGGCGCTGGCCACGGTCGAGATGGAGTACGCGCAGGACCGCAAGATCTCGACGTACAGCAAGGGCATGCGCCAGCGCGTGAAGATGGCGTCCGCCCTGGTCCACGAACCGTCGGTGCTGCTGCTCGACGAGCCGTTCAACGGGATGGACCCGCGCCAGCGGATGCAGCTGATGGCGCTGCTGCGGCGGATGGGGGCGGAGGGCCGTAGCGTGCTCTTCTCCTCCCACATCCTCGAAGAGGTCGAACAACTCGCCTCGCACATCGAGGTGATCGTGGCGGGACGGCACGCGGCATCCGGTGACTTCCGGAAGATCCGCCGGCTGATGACGGATCGCCCGCACCGCTATCTCGTACGTTCCAGCGATGACCGAGCCCTCGCTGCCGCGCTCATCGCCGACCCGTCGACGGCCGGTATCGAGGTGGACCTGGGCGAACAGGCCCTGCGTATCCAGGCGGTCGACTTCGGACGCTTCACAGAGTTGCTGCCGAAGGTCGCACGTGACCACGGAATTCGCCTTCTGACCGTTTCGCCGTCCGACGAGTCCCTCGAATCGGTCTTTTCCTATCTCGTAGCGGCCTGAGTAGTGGCCTGAAAGGAGCTGTGAAGCGTCATGTACGACCCCACAGTCGCCCGGCTCACCTACCGGGCCCTGCTCGGCCGGCGCCGGGCCGCCATCCTCTTCGTCCTGCCGGCGCTGCTGGTGGTCATCGCCGTGGCGGTACGGGCGTTCGCCGGAGCCGATGACCAGGTCGCCTCGGATGTGCTGGGCGGCTTCGCCATCGCCACGATGGTGCCGCTGATCGGCGTGATCGCCGGAACCGGAGCCATCGGTCCCGAGATCGACGACGGATCGATCGTCTATCTGCTGGCCAAGCCGGTGAAACGGCCGACGATCATCTTCACCAAGCTGATCGTGGCCATCGCCGTCACGATGGTCTTCTCCGCACTGCCCACGCTGATCGCGGGGCTGATCCTCAACGGAAACGGCCAGCAGATCGCGGTGGCCTACACCATCGCTGCGCTGGTCGCCTCGATCGCGTACAGCTCGCTGTTCCTGCTGCTGGGCACCGTCAGCCGGCACGCGGTCGTCTTCGGCCTCGTCTACGCGCTGGTGTGGGAGGCCCTCTTCGGCACCCTGGTGCCGGGGGCGCGCACGCTCAGCGTTCAGCAGTGGTCCCTCGCGGTTGCAGAGAAGGTCGGCGGGGCCGGCGCGATCACCTCCGACGTCGGGCTGCCGGTCGCGACGGTCCTGCTGGTGGCGGTCACGGTGGCGGCGACCTGGTACGCGGGTCAGAAGCTGCGCACACTGAAGCTGGCCGGCGAGGAGTGATCGGGGGGCTTCCCCCGGGTACCTCTGTCGTGCTGCGTCTACGATCATTTCGATCTTCGTCAACCCTCGCCCCTGGGCGGGGGTTGACATATTTCGGACAGTATTACGCGTAACTGTACGGTTATCGGTTCGTTGTGCAGGGCGCGTGGAGGCAACTGGAATCTGTGGCGTCGTAGCTTTCGTGAAATCAGGGATTGTCGATGCCGGTGAGGGAGCACCCGCCGGGTCGGTCATTGAGTGAGTGGCAACCGTGAGCGTCCTCCGCCCCTCAAGCCCGGGACAGGGCTGTCCGCCGTCGGTTTCACGATCGGAAGGCATGTCCATGCCCACGGAAGTTGCCCTGCTCGAATCGCGTGCGCTGCGCGTCGAACAGATGGGGCGCGTCGACGTCCTCGACAAGGTCAAGAGCCTTGTCGTGCTCCCGGACGGAATTCACCTTCGCACAGAGGATGTGGCTCGTTACTTCGAAGTATCCACAGAGGTCATCAAAAAGGTCATCCAGCGGCATCGAGCCGAGGTCACGGAGAACGGGCTCAGGCTGCTTCGCGGCCCTGAGCTGCGGGAATTCCATAGGGACATGTTGTCCCTATGGGGCGGTGACGAGGACGGCAGTTATCCACAGGCCGCCACTCAGCTCACCCTGTACACCCGCAGGACCGTGCTCAACGTCGCGATGCTTCTTCGCGACAGCGACATCGCCCGATGCGTCCGTACGTATCTGCTCGACGCCGAGCAGGACCTGCGCGCGGGCTATGCCTCGCTCGAACACCGCGTCACCCGGATCGAGAGCTGCCTCGCAGGAGTGGGCAGCGCGCTTCAGGAGCTCGGGCCCGTCCTCAACCGGATGTCGCACCGGCTCGACAGCCTCGACCGGAGGATGGACATCACGCACCAGGTCGTCGGCGCCATGAGCGTGCGGCTGGGCCACCTCTCCGAGGACATCGCCCGTATCGACGGAAGGATGGACGATCTCGCCCGCCACCTGAAGGATCTGAGCCGCCGCAACAAGCAGCGCTGATCCGAAGGCCGTTCACGGCCTTTCGGTATTGCCCGGAAAATGGGTGGCGCCGAAAGGCCGCCCCGGTCAGAGTAGTTGGTGCAGCACACGCCGAAACCGGCGCAGCACGCCCCGACATCAACAGCCGCACGCCGACAAGCACGTCACAGGCCGGGAGAGGAGCGCGACGATGACCGAGAGTCCGAGTCCGTCGAGTTCCCAGCAGGGCGGGTCCGAGCCGGCACCGGAGTAGTCACCGACGACTCCGCCGTGCCGATCGGAGCAGGACGCCCAGGGCGGTTTCTGCGCATCGTGCGGCCGCCCACCCGGAGGATTGGCCGAGTGGTAAGGCAGCGGCTTGCTAAGCCGTCGTCGGGGTCGTGAACCCCGCGCGCGTTCGATCCGCGCATCCTCCGCAGCAACAGTGTCGGGTACCAGTACGAGTGGGGCAGCCGATCCAGCCGCCCGCCCCTACCTCTGCCTTTAACCGTACGACTGGAGCAGCCGCTCCAGCACCACAGCGATGCCGTCATCCTCGTTGGACGTGGTGATCTCCTGTGCCACGGCCTTCAGATCCTCATGCGCATTGGCCATTGCCACACCCCGCTGTGCCCAGGCGAACATCGGGATGTCGTTCGGCATGTCACCGAAGGCCAGAGTGTCAGCGGCCTTCAGACCCAGCCGGCGCGCGGCCAGCGAGAGTCCGGTCGCCTTGGTCAGCCCCAGCGGCAGGATCTCCACCACACCAGGACCGGCCATGACGACGTCGACCAGGTTGCCGACGGCCGATCGCGCGGCCTTCGCCAGTGCGTCGTCGTCGAGATCGGGATGCTGGATGTAGACCTTGTTCAGAGGGGCCGACCACAACTCGGCCGGGTCCTCCGCGAAGACAGCCGGAAGCGGCCCTTCCTGCACGCGGTAGCCGGGGCCGACCAGCACTTCGCCGTCGAGCCCGTCGCGGCTCGCCGCCAGCGCCAGCGGGCCGACCTCGGCCTCGACCTTGGACAGCGCGAGACCGGCGAGCTGCCGGTCCAGCGTCAGCGAGGTCAGCAGCTTGTGCTCACCCGCGTGGTATACCTGCGCGCCCTGGCCGCAGACCGCGAGCCCCTCGTAACCCAGGTCGTCCAGAATGTGCCGGGTCCACGGGACAGCGCGACCGGTGACGATGATGTGCGCGGCACCGGCCGCGGTGACCGCGGCCAGTGCCTCACGGGTGCGCTCGGAGACCGTGTCGTCGTCACGCAGCAGAGTGCCGTCGAGATCGGTCGCGACGAGCTTGTACGGAAAGGTCACTTGGCGACCGGCTCCAGAACCTCGCGCCCGCCCAGGTACGGCCGGAGTACCTCGGGCACCCGTACGGAGCCGTCGGCCAGCTGGTGGTTCTCCAGGATCGCCACGATCGTGCGCGGTACGGCGCACAGCGTGCCGTTCAGCGTGGCCAGCGGCTGGACCTTCTTACCGTCGCGCATCCGGACGGAAAGACGGCGCGCCTGGAAACCGTCGCAGTTCGAAGCGGATGTCAGCTCGCGGTACTTGCCCTGCGTCGGGATCCACGCCTCGCAGTCGAACTTGCGGGAGGCCGAGGCCCCCAGATCGCCGGTGGCGACATCGATCACCTGGAACGGCAGCTCAAGAGCGGTGAGCCACTGCTTCTCCCAGTCCAGGAGCCTGCGGTGCTCGGCCTCGGCGTCCGCCGGGTCGACGTACGAGAACATCTCGACCTTGTCGAACTGGTGGACACGGAAGATGCCCCGGGTGTCCTTGCCGTATGTACCGGCCTCGCGGCGGAAGCACGGTGAGAAGCCCGCGTACCGCAGTGGCAGCTTGTCGGCCTCGATGATCTCGTCCATGTGGTAAGCGGCGAGCGGGACCTCGGAGGTGCCGACCAGGTAGAAGTCGTCCTTCTCCAGGTGGTACACGTTCTCCGCGGCCTGGCCGAGGAAGCCGGTGCCCTCCATGGCGCGCGGGCGGACCAGCGCAGGCGTCAGCATCGGGACGAAGCCGGCCTCGGTGGCCTGCGCGATCGCCGCGTTGACGAGGGCGAGCTCCAGCAGCGCGCCGACACCCGTCAGGTAGTAGAAGCGCGAACCGGAGACCTTGGCGCCACGCTCCATATCGATGGCGCCGAGCTTCTCGCCGAGCTCCAGGTGGTCCTTGGGCTCGAAGCCCTCTGCCCCGAAGTCACGGATCGTGCCGTGTGTCTCCAGGACGACGAAGTCCTCCTCGCCACCGACCGGCACGTCCTCGTGGACGATGTTGCCGAGCTGGAGCATCAGGCTCCTGGCCTGGGCGTCGGCCTCGCCCTGTGCCGCGTCGGCCGCCTTGACGTCGGCCTTCAGCTGCTCGGCCTTCTTGAGGAGCTCGGCACGCTCCTCGGGCGAAGCCTTGGGGATGAGTTTGCCGAGCGATTTCTGCTCGGAGCGGAGTTCGTCGAAGCGGACGCCGGACGACCTGCGCCGCTCGTCGGCGGAGAGAAGGGCGTCGACGAGCGCGACGTCCTCTCCACGGGCGCGCTGGGAGGCGCGAACACGGTCGGGGTCCTCACGGAGCAGGCGAAGGTCAATCACTCCTCCAGGCTACCGGTGTGCGCTTCTCCAGCTCGAACCGATATTGCCAAGCGTGTCACTTTGCCCGAATTGCCTGAATTGGTAATTCTGAAGGGTATTACGTGGCTGGGGTTGATCTCGATCGTCAATAGAAAGAGTTTATTCCCCTAAATGGGGCAGAAGGTATCGACCGTCTTGACGCATCCGCCTTGCCTGGCAGGGGAGTTGGGTGTCACTTGTCCACAGGTGCTGGTGCTCCTCAAAGTTATCCACAGGCTGTGGGGAAGATCTGTGGACATCGGAAGGGATCATTCCGAAAGTCGCGTGGGGGCTCATGGATTCCCCGTTCAAACCCACTCCAGACGCTCGTTCGGGTGGGAATTCGCCGCCCAAAAGAGTTGATCAATGGAATTCAGGTGACACGGGGCACCCGGGTGACCTGTCGGCCTGTGGGTGCATCTGAGCCGACTGGAGCGATATGTCGACCATGTCGCATTGGAGTGTCGACTTGTCCCCAGGTCGAGAACCACCCCTGTGGATAACTCTGTGGATGATGAAAAGCGGTAGATAGCACGGGTCCTTCAGGTGCACCGGCACCCGGGCGCACCGTTCCCCGGGACCGACGGTCCCGGACCGCCGTCAGCCCCGGCCGTCCAGATTGCGGGCCAGCCAGTCGGAGGCCTCCGTGAACTCCGCGTCCGACGTCCCCGCCCGCAGTGGCCGTACATCCTGCAACGCCACCCCGGCCCGCGGGTACGAGCCGAGGAACCGTACCTTCGGGCAGATCCGCTTCAGCCCCATCAACGCCTCGCCGACCCGGCGGTCCGCAATGTGTCCCTCGGCGTCCACCGCGAAGCAGTAGTTCCCGATACCGGCCCCGGTCGGCCGCGATTGGATCAGCATCAGGTTCACCCCGCGCACCGCGAACTCCTGGAGCAGTTCGAGCAGTGCACCGGGGTGGTCCTCGCCCAGCCAGATGACCACCGACGTCTTGTCCGCTCCCGTCGGCGCCGCCGGCCGGGCCGGGCGGCCCACCAGGACGAAGCGGGTCTGCGCGTTCACCGCGTCATGGATATCGGTCACCAGCGGTTCGAGACCGTAGGTCGCCGCCGCGAACTCACCGGCGAAGGCGGCGTCGTACCGTCCTTCCTGCACCAGCCGGGCGCCGTCGGCGTTGGAGGCCGCCGACTCCCATACGGCGTCCGGGAGATGGGCGGCCATCCAGTTGCGCACCTGCGGCTGCGCGGCCGGGTGCGCGGTGACCGATTTGATGTCGGACAGCTTGGTACCCGGCCGCACCAGCAGCGCGAAGGTGATGGAGAGCAGCACCTCGCGGTAGATCATCAGCGGTTCGCCGGTGGTCAGCTCGTCGAGCGTCGCGGTGATGCCGCCCTCGACGGAGTTCTCGATCGGTACGAGCGCTGCCGCGGCGGCCCCGCTGCGTACCGCGTCCAGAGCCACCGGTACGGAGACCATCGGGACGAGTTCGCGGGTGGCGGCTTCCGGGAGCGTACGGAGGGCGACCTCGGTGAAGGTGCCTTCAGGGCCGAGATATGCGTAGCGCGTGGCGGACATACCGTCACCCTAATGCGCCCCGGTCTCTCAGGACTCCAGTAGCCGCTGACCCACGTATTCGCCGTCCGCCGCACCGCCCGGCACCGCGAACAGGCCGCTGGCCTCGTGCCGGATGAACGGCGACAGGGCATCGCCGCGGTCCAGTTTGCGCTGCACCGGAACGAACCCCCGCAGCGGATCCGCCTGCCAGCAGATGAACAGCAGCCCGGCGTCCGGAGTGCCGTCCGCCGAGATGCCGTCGTGGTACGAGAAGGGGCGGCGCAGCATGGCCGCGCCGCTGTTCTTCTCGGGGGAGGAGATCCGGGCGTGGGCGTTGTCCGGGATCAGGAGCTTGCCGTCGGGGCCTGCCTTGTCGAGGTCCATCGCGGTGGTCTCGGCACCGCCACTCAGCGGAGCGCCGTCCTTCTTGCGGCGCCCTATGACCTGCTCCTGCCGTTCCACCGGGAGCTTCTCCCAGTCGTCGAGCAGCATCCTGATCCGCCGGACGACCGCATACGAGCCGCCTGCCAGCCAGTCGTACTTCGTATCGGTCCCGGCCGGGACGAAGACGCGCCGGTCGAAGTCGCTCTCGGCGGGCTTCGGGTTACCGGTGCCGTCTATCTGGCCCATCAGATTGCGGGCGGTCATCGGCTGCGCGGTGGCGCCGGGGGATCGGTTGAAGCCGTTCATCTGCCAGCGGACCCCGGCAGCCGGGGCGGCCTCCTTCTGCACGGCACGCAGCGCGTGGAAGGCGACGAGCGCGTCGTCGGCGCCGATCTGTACCCAGAGGTCACCGTTGGAGCGCTTGGCGTCGATGTGGTCGGAGGAGAACGGCGGCAGCGGGTCGAGTCCCGGTGGCCGGTGGCCGACCAGGCCGGTGCGCTCGAAGAAGGTGTGGCCGAAGCCGAAGGTGACGGTCAGCGAGGACGGTCCGGCATCCAGCGCGATCCCGGTGTCATGGGTGGCGCCGTCCGCCGCGCCGCTGTCGGCGGCTTCGCCGGCCATCAGGCGCCGGGCCACGGCCGACCATCGGCGCATCAGGGCAGCCGCTTCCTTCCGTCCCGCACCGGGCGCCAGATCGAAGGCGACGAGATGGCCGCGGGCCTGAAGCGGAGTGGTGATCCCCGGTTGATGTTTCCCGTGAAACATCACCTGGGTGGAGCCGACCGCGGTCAGAGCGGTCGGCTCGTCGGTCCTGGTCGCTGCATAGCCGGTCGCGCCGCCCGCCGCACCCAGTACCAGCCCGGTCGCACCGGCCGCGCCCGCACTGCCGAGCAGCCGCCTCCGGGAGATGGCGCCACTGCCACGGGCTTTGTCGTCCCCGCTGCCTGCGGAGGTATTCCTGTTGCTGTTTCCGCTCACGATCCTGCTCAGCCGATCTTCACGTTCTTGTCGATGGTCGTCTGATCGATGTCCGATGTACGCACGGTCACCGCGACCTTCCAGTTGCCCGCCATCGGGATCTGGACGTCGCTCGCCGTCCAGTGGCCCTCGGTGAGCCGGACAGGGACGACGGGGAGCGGGCCGATGTCCTTGGACCCCAGAGTGAAGGCGAGCTTCAGCTCGGGGACGTCCATGGCCTTGCCGTCGATGCTGTCGATCCAGATGTGGAGTTCATTGGCACCGGTACGGGCGGGGTCGATATCCATCCGCACCGTTCCCTTGCCGTTCTTGCCGCCTGTGTCGAAGGGAAGCGTCAGATTGACCGGGCCTTCGGCCGCGGGGGCGGCTGCCGCCGACGAGCTGCGGGCCGCCTCTTCCTCGGTACGTCCCGGCTCGGTCGAGGTCAGTACGGTCGCCACGGCCAACAGCGCCACGGCGACCCCTGCCTCCGCCAGCACCGAACGGCGGAGCCCGGACCGGTCGGGGTCGGCATCGCGGATCCGCTTCTTCTCGGCGGTGGCCACGGCGGCCCTCTGCCGGGCGAGCTGGGCCGCCCGCGCGGGGTCCTCGGCCATGGCGTCCGATGTACCCGGGGTCCGGGACTCCTCGACTTCGACCTCGTCCCTGGCGTCGGCCCGGGGCTCTGCTCCCTTTCCGCCGGCTCCGCTCGTGACCAGCCGTGCGGTCCAGCGGCGCGAGATCCAGGCGATCCCGACCAGGAGGGCAACGAGCCCCACCTTCACGATCAGCAATTGCCCGTACGCGGTGCCGGTGAGCGCGGACCAGGTGCCGACCTGGCGCCAGGACTGGTAGATCCCGGTTGCGGTGAGCACGAGCACGCTGCCGAACGCGATGCGGGAGAAGCGCCGTACGGCTGCGGCTTCGATGTCCGGTGTCCGGTACAGCGCGACCAGCAGGGCCGCCAGCCCGCCCAGCCAGGCCGCGACGGCCAGCAGATGCAGCACGTCGACCGGCATGGCGATGCCCGGCTGGATCCCGGTCGAGGCGTGTTCGGCGAGTGCCCAGGTCCCGGCGATCCCGGCGGCGATCACCGTGCCGCCGATGGCCAGACCGAAGGTGAGGTCCTTCTTCTCGCGCTCGTCCTCGCGCTTCGCGTACGCCCCGAACAGCACGGCGACGAAGAGTGCGGAGGCGCCGAGCAGCAGCAGCCGGGATACGAGTGCCGCCCCGGGCTTGGTGTCGAGCACGGCCTTCAGACCGTCGAGGTCGAAGGCATCCGCGAGCTTCCCGGAGCCGGTGTACGGGTTGCGCAGGAGCAGCATGGCCAGGGTGGCCGCGGTGAGGGTCATCCAGCCGTGTACGACCAGGCGTTGCAGGGGGCGTGCACCCGCCCCGCGCTGCCAGCAGGCCAGGACGAAGGCGGCGCCGCCGGCCAGCAGGATGAAACCGGCGTACGCGGCGTAGCGCGCGATGCCGTAGAGGGCGCCGACGAGGCCGCCCCCGGCCTCGTTCGACGGGAGGGCGACGGTGGTCTTGGAGGGGGCTCCGACGGAGAAGGTGAAGGCGCCCGAGACGGGGTGGCTGTCCGCTGAGACGGCCTGCCAGGCGACGGTGTACGTACCGTCGGGCAGCCCGGTGTGCAGTGAGACGCCGTACTTCACGGCGGAGCCGCTCTGCAGATCACGTGGTGCGGCGCCGGTGTCGGCGCGCTTGCCGTCCGGGTCCAGGACCCTGATGGAGTCGTCGCCCATGGCGACCTGCTCGGAGAAGGTGAGAGTGACTTCCTTGGGAGCGGTGTCGACCACCGCCCCGTCCTGCGGATCGCTCCCGGTGAGCGCGGCATGCGCGGACGCGGGGCCCGCGCCGCCCAGCAGCAGGCCGAACACCATGCCGACAAGGGCGGCGAGGAGTGCGGCCGCGGCGAGTGGGCGGCGTGGCGCGTGAGTGGACGGGGACGGTCCGAAGTGTGGGGCGGTGGCTGTCATGGCGAGTCAGTCCCTCACTGCTTTTTCGGGTTGTGGGTGGTCTCCTTCACGGGAAGATCGACCTTTATCGAGTCGGCCTTCTCGAAGTGCAGTTCCACGGACACTTTCTCGCCCTGCTTGGGCTGCTGCTTGAGCTTCATGAACATGATGTGGCTCCCGCCGCGTTCCAGATCCAGCTCGCCGCCCGCGGGCACCTCGAAGGACGTCACCATGCGCATCGTCTGGTTCTTCGTCTCGTGGATCGTGACGTCGTCCGAGAGCGGGCTGGTGACCGAGGTGAGCCGGTCGGACGTGCCGCCGCTGTTCTTGACGACGAGGAAACCGGCCGCCATGTCGCTGACGGGCTGCGGCATGAACGCTCCGGTCACCTTCAGCTCGGGCTTGCTGTCCGAGGACGAGCACCCCGCCAGCGTCAGCCCGGTGGTGAGGGCGATGACGCCGGCGAGAGTGGTGCGGCGGTTCACGGAGTCTCTCCCTTGATGATCTCGGGGAGGTCCTTGGTGTAGTCGTCGGGCGAGGTGTCCTCGCTGTATACGAGGTACCCCTTGTCGGTCTTCGGGGAGAACGCGATGACCTGGGAGCCGTGCATCGAGGTGATCGTGCCGTCCTTCTCCTTCTTCGGGGCGTCGATGCCGATGCCGATCTGGCGCGCGCCCGCCTGAATGGTCGGGAAGTCGCCGGTGAGGCCGATGAAGGAGGTGTCCTGTGCCTTGAGCCAGCTGCCCAGTGACGCCGGGGTGTCCCGCTCGGGGTCGGTGGTCACGAAGACGACCTGGAGCTTGTCCTGGTCGGCCTTGGGGAGGGACTTCTTGGCGATGGCGATGTTGCTCATGATGAGCGGGCAGACGTCGGGGCAGTTGGTGTAGCCGAAGTAGATCAGCGTCGGCTTGCCCTTGGTCTGCTCACGGAGGTCGTACTTCTTGCCGTGGGTGTCGGTGAGGACGAGGTCGGGTTTGGTGAACGGCTGGTCGAGTACCGTCGCGGCCTTGGTCTTGGCCTGGACGGACACATCGGCGACGGGCTTCTTGGCGCCGTCGTCGCTGCTGCCGCAGGCGGACAGGGTGAGCGCCGCCGCGGCGACGAACGCCGCGGCCAGCACCGTTTTCTTACGCATGGAGCACTGATTCCTGGTGGGTCGGTGGGACTGATGGGGCTGTGGGTCAGGCGGTTCGGCGGCGGCCGGCGAGGATGCCGAAGGTCACCCCTGCGGCGCCGATGACGATGCCGACGATGCCGAGGACGCGGGCCGTGGTGTCACTGGAGGACTCGTCCGACGCGGCCGTCGTCTGCTTGTCGGCTGCCTTCGCGGTGGCGCCGGCGGCTGCGCTGTGCTCGTCGGCGGTCGCCGCGGTCAGCTTGAGGACCGGTGCCGGGCTCTCGGGCTCGGCGGCACCGTCCTTCTGCTCCTCGATCCAGCGGACGACTTCCTTGTTGTCGTACGTCTGGATGGCCTTGAACACCAGCTGGTCGGCGTCCTCGGGAAGCTGGCCGATGGAGAGCGGGAACTGCTGGAAGTCGCCCGGGCGGATGCCGCGCTCGTCCTTGTCGCCCTTGGCCGTCCAGGTGACCTTGGAGACGGCCTCGTTGATCTTCTGGCCGTGCATCTCGAGCGGCTTGGCCAGCTTGCTCTTGGTGACCTCGATGTCCCAGCCGGGCACGGCCTGCGGCATGACGGAGGCCAGCGGGTGGTCGGTCGGGAAGTTGACCTCGACCTTGGTCGTCGAGGCGTTGTCGCGCTCGTTGGGGATCTTGAAGTTGACGGTGGCGTAACCACCCTTGGCGGCCTCGCCCTGGGGCTGCACGCTGACGTGCGCGGAGGCCGTACCGGCGAGGATCAGCACGGTGGACGCGGCGATGCCGCCGGCGAGGGCGATGCGGGAAACGTTCATGACAGGAATCTCTCCACAGAAGCACGAAGAAAAGGTGGTCCGGCGCGCGGGTGCGCGACGGCATTGCGACACCTCTACCTCACGTGCGGCATGCGTACGCCGACTCGTACGGCACCGGGTGGGTGCGTGAGCCGAGTCGTGCGTGCATCGAGTGGAGGGTGTCGCGTCAGGCTGCGAGCGCGTATACGGGTGGCGGCCCGCGCCTGATCACCATGTGCTGCAACGGGTCCCCGGTGGCCGGGGTCGGGGCGTCGACTGCGGTACGGGGGGCGCGCGGCCCGGTTGCCGGGCCCCCGGGAAGTCCGGCGCGCAGGGCGTTCACGAGCGCGAGCGCGGCGCGCAGTGCACGCAACCGGGCTCCGGCCGCGATCTGCTGGGCGCCGTGCGTGGAGAGCCGGGCCAGCCGGAACAGGGCGATCTCGCCGCGTCGCAGCAGCCAGCCGGTGGCAACGGCGGCCAGCAGGTGGCCGAGCAGCATGGGCAGGCTGGGCAGCAGACCGGCGAGGGCGGCCGGGTCCGAGCCGGTCGCGGAGGCCATGTGCTGGTGTCCGCCGGCCGTCACCGACGCCGGGTCGATGCCCGCGGTGGTGACGATGCGGTGCGCTTCGGCGGCGTTCAACTGCGCGGGTCCCATGCCACACACGAGGCTTGCCGCGAACCGGATCAGTGAGTCGTCGCCCGCCGCGGTGTCCGTCGAGGCGGTGTGCGTACCCACGCCGAAGAGGGTGTGCAGGGCGATCTGTCCGCCGGCCAGCGCGGCGGCGATGGACGGCAGTGAGCGCTCGCGTCCGGCGAGCGGTGCCGTCACCGCGAAGATCCCCAGGAATCCGGCGAGCAGGGTCCACCAGGGGACGGCCGCGCAGGAAGCCAGGGAGTGACCTGCCGCGGACAGCGCGACACAGACCGCGGTGAACACCGCGGCCCTCAGGAGCCGCAGACCGGCTCCGGCGCGTGCGACAGGCATAGACATGGCGGGGTCATCATCGCACCGTGCCCCGGGCCTCGATACGGCAGGTCCGGAAGGTCACTTTCCGTCCGATTGGATGCGGGCCGGGGCCGCTGTGACAGGTTTGGACCGGTCGGGGCCATCGGCAGGGCCTGGCATACACGGGTGTACGGAGTGCTGGTATCCGCCGAATGAGCGGTCTCACATCCGGTCTGTGCTTACGAACGGTGCTGCGCGGCAATACGTATCGGTATGTCGAGCCGCAGCCAGGAGGCTGGAGCATGAGCATCTGGTGGTCCCTCCATTTGCGGCGCGACGCTGCGAGCGTTCCGCTCGCCCGTCGTTTCCTGTTGGGCGCGATGGAGACCGCGGGCGTGGATCCGGAGATCTCCTTCGACCTCTCGGTCGCGCTCAGCGAGGCCTGTGCAAACGCCGTTGAGCACGGCGGTGACCGCAGGGTCCAGAGAGAACAGAGCGTCGGCCGGGATCCGTGGGACGTATGGGACGAGCCCGCGGGGACGGCCTGTGGGCAGTACCGGGTCACCGCTTATCTGGACGGCGAGAAGTGCCGTATCGAAGTCGCCGATTCGGGGCCAGGTTTCCCCGCCCGGCGCATGCTGCGTACTTCCGCGCAGCAGCACGATCCCCAGCTGTACCCGTCGCTCAGTGCGGAGGACGGCCGGGGTCTCTGCCTGATCGAGCAGCTCGCCGATCACGTCCACTTCGGCAACCGTCCCGGCCGTGGCGCCCTGGTGAGTTTCGACAAGGTCCTGAAATGGCGGAAGGGCGCCCTGCTCATGGTGTCCTGAGCGGGGCGCCCTTCGACGCGTGGAAGTCCGTCGCCGGACCTGCCGGATCAGCCCTTGAGCTGAGCCATCCACGCCTCGACCTCGTCGGACCGGCGCGGCAGCTTGTCGGAGAGGTTCCGGTTGCCGTCCTCGGTGACGAGGATGTCGTCCTCGATCCGGACGCCGATGCCCCGGTACTCCTCGGGGACGGTCAGGTCGTCGGTCTGGAAGTACAGACCGGGCTCGACCGTGAGGCACACGCCGGGCTCAAGCGTTCCGTTGACGTACGTCTCGGTGCGCGCGGCGGCGCAGTCGTGGACGTCCATGCCGAGCATGTGGCCGGTGCCGTGCAGCGTCCAGCGGCGCTGGAGGCCCAGCTCCAGGACCTTGTCCACGGACAGGTCGCCCAGCAGGCCCCACTCGACGAGCTTCTCGGCGAGCACGCGCTGCGCGGCGTCATGGAAGTCGCGGTAGTCGGCACCGGGCTTGACGGCCGAGATGCCCGCTTCCTGGGCCTCGTACACGGCGTCATAGATCTTCCGCTGCAGCGGCGTGAACGTGCCGTTGATCGGAAGGGTGCGGGTCACGTCGGCGGTGTAGAGGTCGTTGGTCTCCACTCCGGCGTCGAGCAGCAGCAGCTCGCCGGCGCGCACCGCGCCGTCGTTGCGCACCCAGTGCAGGGTGGTGGCGTGCGGGCCGGCCGCGCAGATCGAGCCGTAGCCGATGTCGTTGCCCTCGATGCGGGCGCGCAGGAAGAAGGTGCCCTCGATGTAGCGCTCGCTCGTCGCCTCGGCCTTGTCGAGAACCTTGACGACGTCCTCGAAGCCGCGTGCGGTGGCGTCGCAGGCCTTCTGCAGTTCCGCGATCTCGAAGGCGTCCTTGACCAGTCGGGCCTCGGAGAGGAAGACGCGCAGTTCCTCGTCGCGCTCCGCGGTGACCTTGTCGGTCAGCGCGGCCTCGATGCCGGCGTCGTGGCCGCGGACGTTACGGACCGGGCCGGTGGCCTCGACCAGCGTGGCCGGGAGCTCGCGCACGTCCTTCGCCGGGATGCCCAGCAGCTGCTCGGCCTCCGCGAGGGAGTGGCGGCGGCCGACCCACAGTTCGCCCTGGCCGTCGAGCCAGAACTCGCCGTTCTCGCGGTTGGAGCGCGGCAGCAGGTGGATGGTCGCCTCATGCCCGTCCTGGGTCGGCTCCAGTACGAGGACGCCGTCCTGGGTCTGGTCGCCGGTGAGGTACGCGTACTCGGTGGAGGCGCGGAAGGCGTACTCGGTGTCATTGGAGCGGGTCTTCAGCCTGCCCGCGGGGATGACCAGACGCTCACCGGGGAAACGCGCGGAGAGCGCGGCGCGGCGGGCGGCGGTGTGCTCGGCCTGGGCGATGGGTTCGAGGCCGTGCAGCTCGGTATCGGCCCATCCGGACTTCATGTTCGCGGCGAGTTCATCGGAGACGCCCGGGTACAGGCCGTTCTTCCGCTGCTTGACCGTCTCTTCTTCTTCGGTCTCCGGGTTCTCCGGGTTGAGCTCCTCAGCCACGATTTGTCTCTCCTTGATACGACACTGGACCCCGTCCATCGTACGGGCGTACGGAAGGGGGCACAGGGCCGGAAGACCTGTTACACAGCTTGGCCGCGGCGGGTTGCACAGCGCAGTCGGGGCGGGTCGGCCGGCTCAGTCGAAGCGCGCGGCCAGAATGACCACGTCCTCCGTGCTGTTGCCCTGGTCGAGCCCGTTCGGCAGCACGGTCCGCAGCACATGGTCGGCAACGGACCCGGCGTCGTCACGCAGCGCCTTCGGTACGCACGCCGCCGCCGTGTGGAGCCGTGCGAACGCCCGGTCCATCGAGTCGCCGGTGCGGCGCAGCAGCCCGTCGGTGTAGAGGAGCACGGTCTCGCCGGGCGCGGGAGTGATCTCCACGCTGGGTGCCTCCCAGCAGGCGAGCATGCCCAGCGGTGCGGAGACCGAGGTCTCGATGAACTCGGTGCGCCGGTCGCCGATCACGAGCGGCGGGGTGTGGCCGGCGCCGGCCAGCAGGATCTTGCGGCGGGCGGGCTCGCAGTAGGCGAACAGGGCGGTTGCGGAACGGGCGGGTTCGGTCAGCCGCAGCAGCAGTTCCAGATCCGAGAGCACGGCGACCGGATCCTCGCCCTCCATCACCGCGTACGCCCGCAGACCGGCACGCAGCCTGCCCATGGCGGCCAGGGCGCTCGGGCCGGAGCCGTTCACCGAGCCCACAGCGAGACCGAGTGCACCTTCCGGCAGGGCCAGCGCGTCGTACCAGTCGCCGCCGCCCTGCGGTGCTGTGCGATGGCGTGCGGCCAGCTGTACGCCGGCGACCCGGGGCAGTCGGCTGGGCAGCAACTCCTCCGTGACGGTGGCGACATCTGCCCTGGCCCGCTCCAGCTCCAGCAGCCTGGCCAGATGCTCGCCGGCGTATCCGGCGTAGAGGCCGATGAGATGGCGCTGGCGTTCCAGTGGTTCGGCGGGTTCGTCGTACAGCCAGACGGCGGCACCGAGTCTGCCGGTCGCCTCGGCGGTGAGCGGCAGGGCGTAGCTGGCGGCGTATCCGAGCCGGGCGGCGACCTCGCGGCGGCGGGAATCAAGGCTGGTGTCGCCGAGCAGATCGGGGGTCGTCTGCGCTCCTTCGGCGTCCGGGAGCCCTTCCAGGATCCGGCCGTAGGAGGTGGCGCTGCGCGGCACCGTCTCGATGTGCCCGAGCTCGGCATGGGCGAGTCCGAGGCCGATGGTGCTTACGGGGCCGCGGTGGTCGGACGGTTCGAAGACGACCAGACCGCGGCGGGCACCGACCAGGGCGGCACCGGCGTCCAGCAGTTCGTGCAGAGCATCGTCGAGCGTGCTGGTTCTGGCCAGTCGCTCGGTGAGTTCGTGCAGCGTGGTGAGGTCGGAGACCCGGCCTGCCAGCCGGTCCTGGGTGAATGCTCCGGGGGCGGCCGGTACTTCGGACAGAGAACCGGCAGTGTGCGCTGAAACAGGAACCATGGGATCGATTCCAGCCACTTTCGGCAGGTGCGGGGCGCTCATGGAAGTCGGCTTTCCAACCGGTGCGTTTCGTCGAATAGCATCGCAAACCCCCATGTCATTCTGCGCCGCTATCAGTGCATCCACATGTACACGTAGCGTCCACATGTACACGCACAAGTAAGGCCATGTCCAGCATTGTCCCTGCGGGATCCGTGGTGTCCAAGTGACTCATAAGTTGGCCAAAAAATGCACCCTATGGCGGCTGTTTGCGGTCGACTGGGTGTGCTCGACAGGGGGTGTTCTCGGGGTGAAGTCTCCAGAGGGAGCGTCATTTCGGGCATGCTGGGTACGTAATCGATGACGACCAGGGGCAGTTCTGATCGCCCCGGAACCTGGCAGCGGGCCCGGACGTCCTCATCTGTGACGGCCACGCCCCCACCCCCGAGTGGCGGGGTTTGCACCTTGGGACGGCAGGCGCGATACGTGCGCTGCTCCTCGCCATGCTTGTGTCCGGACCCGTCTCGCTCCTGCTCGACCCGGCTCAGCGCATGCTCGGTACCGACGACCCACCCGTACCGCAGATTTGAAGAGCATGTACGCACAGTGAAGTGATGAACGCGTGCCGTGATGCGCGCGTGTGTGATGTGGACCCTCGGCGTTCAACGGAAAGGAACGAGCGCTCATGCGCGAGATCCTCGGAAGGCGACGCAGGCTCCGGCTCCGGCGCAGGGTGAGGCCCGCCCAACTGGACGCGGTCCTGACCTGTGCCACCGCATGGCAGTGGCCCGTGCTCCCCGGAGTGGGACTCGAGGCGGCCGGTGGCCGCGGTGACCGTGGCCGTGGCTGTGCCTGTCCCGATCCCGAGTGCGCCGTACCCGGCGCACACCCCTTCGATCCCGGTCTCCTCGCGGCGACCACCGACGAGCGCATGGTGCGCTGGTGGTGGGCCAACCGGCCCACCGCCCCGATCGTGCTGGCCACCGGCGGACGCGCCCCGTGCGCGTTGAGCCTGCCGGCCGTGGCGGCCGCCCGGGCGCTGGCCGAGCTGGACCGGATGGGCGCACGGCTCGGCCCCGTAGTGGCGACGCCGACCCGGTGGTCGCTGCTGGTTGCTCCGTACACCCTCGAACGGCTCGGCGAGCTGCTGCACGCCAAGGACCGGGTGCCCAGCTCGCTGCGTTTCCACGGCGAGGGCGGCTATCTCGTCCTTCCGCCGTCCGAGGTGGGGGCAGGGCAGGTGCGCTGGGAACGGGCTCCTTCCGCGATCTCCCGGCCGCGCCCGGACAAGGGAGAGCCTGTCCCCGGATCCGCCGCGCCGTGGCTGCCGGATGTGGAGGCGGTACTCGACGCGCTGGTCGAGGCGAGCAACAGTGCACCGGACGGCGGAAGTCGGCTCGCCTACTGACGCGTGGTCGGCGGGCGGTTGGCGGGTGCGCCGCGCCCCTGTGGGGGCGGAACCCGCGGTCGGCTCACATCCGAACGAGTGAGCCGACCGCGGGTTCCCGGCGCAAAAGGGTGTGCGGCACCGGGGTGTTCATATTCCGCTGATATCTCCGGCGGGCCGTCAGGAGTCCGGGCGAATCCGACAGGCATCGACGGATGCCGACAGGCGAGCTCGCGTGATTCTCCGCGTGATCGGTATCGCGGGTGTGACAGCGTTCACGGCTCCGGTTCCGCTCCCGGCCGCTCCATCAGCTCCGGTCTCATGCCGGTCAATGCAAAGCCTGCCGCTGCAAAATGCTTCGGCGCGGGGATTTCTGATGGAGCTTCCGGAACCCTCTCGAAGCATTCCTCGAAGATTTATTCGAGTTGCTCTGGGGAGGGGTATCCATAAGGGGGTTCCGGCTTCTGTCCGAGGCCGGTCGGTCCGGCGGAACCGGCGGTGCGTCGGTGGAGGAGGCTCCGCTGTCGATGACGACCCGTCGTCAATCCGGGTTCTGTAGCGCCGGGTTGACGCCGGTGCGCAGGTGCTGGGCTGTCGGGGCCCGACGTGGAGGCGAGTGTGGCGCTGCACCGGCGAGGGGGTCGTGCGCGGGTTCGTGCGCCGCGTCGCGCGCTGTGCGCCGTACCCGGAAATGAGAATGCCCGATCGCTGGCGACGGGGGATGCACCAGCGACCGGGCTTCTAGAACGGTAACAAGAGATCTGCCGTTCGCAAATTCGATCTCGCGTATTAGGACAGCGATTTACCTGTGAGTACGGCGAGTTGTGACATGCATCACCGAACGGGGCCGGGAATCGTCACTGTCAGCTGAGCGTCACTTGGCGGTTGGTGAGCCCGCCACGGGCCCGCCGCTCCTCGGCGGTGAGCGGCGCGTCCGAGGCGAGCGCCGCCGTCAGCCGCTCCGCGAGCTCGGCCGCGGGCTTCTCGCACTCCGCGGCCCCCATCGCGCTCGGCAGATCCCAGACCGGGACCATCAGCCCGTGCGCCCGGAAGGAGCCGACCAGCCGCGTCCCCTCGCCCAGCGAGGAGGTGCCTGCGGCGTGCAGTCGGGCGAGCGCGTCGAGGAGCTGCTCCTCGGGGTGCGGCATGACCCAGCGCAGGTGGTTCTTCTCCGGGGTCTCGCACCAGTACGCGGCGTCCACGCCGGAGAGCAGGGTCGTCGGGATCGCCGCCTCGTTCGCGCGCTCCAGTGACGCGGAGACCTCGGGCGTGGCGTTCTCCGCGTCCGGGACCCAGAACTCGAAGCCGGAGTGGACAACGGGCTCGAACGCCGCATCGGGGTCGAGTACGTCCTGCAGTCGCGGACCGTCGGCCGGTGCGCGCCGGGCGGCCACGGGCGAACCCGGCTCGGCGGCCAGCGCCCGCTGCAGCGTGTCGGCGAGGTCACGGCTGAGGTCACCGGACGGGGTGTCGTTCTGCAGGGCGAGCAGCACCGAGCCGTCGTCGCGGCGGAGCGCCGGCCACGCCATGGGCAGGACGGTCGCGAGAGTCACGGAGGGCACCCCCTCGGGCAGCCCGCCCCTCAGCGTCAGCTCGACCGTTGCCGCGGGTACCAGCTCGCGCAGGGCGACCCAGTCGCACTCGCCGGCCAGGCCCTCGAAGGGGCGGTGGACGAGCTCGGTCACCGCCTGGGCGGCGGCGCGGCCGTGACACGCCTTGTAGCGGCGGCCCGAACCGCACGGGCAGGGCTCGCGAGCCCCGACCACAGGGATCTCGCCGTCCTTGAGTTGCTGCTTCCCGGCCTTGGTCTGAGGGCGCTTCTTGGCCATGGTGGGCTTTCTCCCGATTGCGACAGTGCGGTCTGGGCCGCGAGCCTAGCTGCCCGTGTCGCGTCCGGGACACATCCGCCTGCGCGCCCGGCGGTACGGGAGTGCGGAACGCCCGCGCGTACGCCTGTCCATCGACACATGTGCCGGTACGGGCGCTCGTATCGCGGCCGTCACCGCAGGCATCCGTACCCGTGCGGGAACGTCAGCCCATGTCGTCGAAGGCGTCCGCGAAGCCCAGCCCGTCGAGCCCCGACACACCCTGTACTCCGGACACCCGCCCGGGCCCCTCGCTGACGAGGACCCAGACGGTGACCTCGCCGGACGAGCTGTCGCGTACGCCCCACTCCTCGGCGAGCGCGCTGATGATGTTGAGCCCGCGGCCGCCGCGCGCCGTCACCGACGGTGTGGCCGGAATCGGTCGGGTCGGACCGCCTCCGTCCGTCACTTCGACGGTCAGGCCACCTGTTCTGTCCACGCGCCATGCGGCGCGGATGTCGCCGTCACCCACATCTGTGTGCCGTCCCAGCGGCCTGCCGTGCCGACAGGCATTGCTGAGCAGTTCGGAAAGGATCAATACAGCATCGTCGACGACCGAATCCGGCACCCCGTAGCCGCGCAATTGCTCACGCATCCGGTGCCGCGCCTGACCCACGCCCGCAGGGCCATGGGGTACGGCCATGCTCGACGACGTGGGCACTTCCTGTGCCACCACCAACGCCACCCCCGAGACCTCCTTTGCCCCACGCCACGGAGTGGATGCCCCCCTGGACTGGACCGGAAACCGGCCAATCGCCTGCCAGTGACGCACTCGTAACGATCGAATACGGTTCGAATGCGCCGGTGTACTCCGTGTAACTGATGTTAAGAGCGTCCCAGTTGTGACAGAACCTGCTTCGGGCGGTTCGTGATGATTGCCTCGACGCCGAGATCGATGCAGAGCTCGACGTCCTCGGGTTCGTTGACCGTCCAGACATGAGCGCGGTGGCCCGCACGGTGCAGCCGCTCGATGTAGCCGGGGTGACTGCGTACGATCCGCATTCCCGGGCCGGCGATCCGTGCCCCGGCCGGCAGCCGCCCGTCACGCAGGCGCGGCGAGACGAACTGCATCAGATAGACGGTGGGCAGGGTGGGGGACGCGGCCTGGATGCGGTGCAGGGAGCGTGCCGAGAAGCTCATGATCCGTACCGGCGAAGGGCCTTCGGCCGGCGGGACGTCGAGTTCGAAGCGCTTCAGCAGATGCAGCAGCCGCTCCTCGACCTGGCCCGCCCAGCGGGTGGGGTGCTTGGTCTCGATGGCCAGCTGGAGCGGGCGCCCGGCTGCCCGTGTCTCGGCGACCAGTTCGAGCAGTCGCTCCAGAGTCAGCACTGAGGTGAGTTCCCCCGGTACCGGATCCCAGTCCGGGGACTCCGACTCCTCGCGGTCCTTCCAGGAGCCGAAGTCGAGGGCGGCGAGGTCGGAGAGCTCCAGCGCGGAGACGGCGCCGCGGCCGTTGGATGTGCGATTCACCCGGCGGTCGTGTACGCAGACGAGATGGCCGTCGGCGGTGAGCCGTACATCGCACTCCAGCGCGTCGGCGCCGTCCTCGATCGCCTTCCGGTATGCGGCCAGGGTGTGCTCGGGGGCGTCGTCGGACGCGCCTCGGTGGGCAATGACCTGGATGGAATGGTGCGTGGATTGCTGCCGTGCGTGGGTCACTGCGTCATCGTGTCACCGAGAAGCGACTGCTGCGTACAGCTTGCGCCACGGGCGTCCGCACCTTGCGACGTGGCTGTGGGGGCCTCGTACCGGGAGACCGTTTTGCCGGATGTAAAGATTGGCGTGCGGATGCACAGGTCCTGCTTACAGTGGCCTGACGTGCCTTGGGAAAAGCTGTCCCGGGACACGTGCACAGCGGATCTCTTGCCGAAAATGATGTGGAACCGAGGAGTTAAAGAGCTGTGAGCACAGAGAACGAGGGCAACGAGGGCACTGCGGCCGAGGCCGTTCCGTCCGTTCCGTCCGCACCTCCAGTGCCGGCCGATGCTCCTCAGGGGTCACCTGAGAGCACGCCCGCGTCCACGCCTGACGCCCCGGCGTACCCGCAGACGCCGGACGCGGCAGCCGCGCAGCAGTCGCCCCGGGCGCAGCAGCCGTACCCCCCGACGGAGGGACCGGCCACCGCGACCACCCCCATGGCTTCCGTGCCGGGTACGCCTCCCCCCGGGCTCCAGTCGGCCGCCGCAGCCAACTGGCCCCCGCCCCCTCCCGCCGTCCCCGCGTACGCGCACCACGGCGCGGACGGCGGCGGTGCCGGTCCGGTCTGGGGCGCCCCGGCCCAGCTCGCCTCCCCCGAAGGCCCCCGCAAGCGGGGCATGGGCGGTCTGGTGGCCGCGGTGGTGGCGGCGGCGCTGATCGCGGGCGGTATCGGTGGCGCCCTCGGCTACTGGGCGGCCGACCGGAACGACGGCTCGACCACGGTCGCGGCGTCGGCCAACCCGCAGGACCTCAAGCGCGAACCCGGCACGGTAGCGGGAGTGGCCGCCAAGGCGCTGCCGAGCGTGGTCACCATCGATGCGCAGGGCGGTGACGGCGAGGGCGGCACGGGCACCGGCTTCGTGTACGACAGGGAAGGCCACATCCTCACGAACAACCACGTGGTGGCCTCCGCCGCGGACAGTGGCCAGCTCACGGCGACGTTCTCCAACGGCAAGAAGTACGACGCCGAGGTGGTCGGCCGGGCGCAGGGCTACGACGTCGCCGTGCTGAAGCTGAAGAACCCGCCGGCGGGGCTCACCCCGCTGTCCCTCGGCAACTCGGACCAGGTCGCGGTCGGTGATTCGACGATCGCGATCGGCGCCCCGTTCGGTCTGTCCAACACGGTGACCACGGGCATCATCAGCGCCAAGAACCGCCCGGTCGCCTCCGGAGACGGTTCCGGTGGCAGCAACTCGTACATGAGCGCCCTGCAGACCGACGCCTCGATCAACCCGGGCAACTCCGGCGGCCCGCTGCTCGACGCGCGCGGCGCGGTCATCGGCATCAACTCGGCCATCCAGTCGACCGGCAGCAGTGTCGGTCAGACGCAGGCGGGCTCCATCGGCCTCGGCTTCGCAATCCCGATCAACCAGGCGGCGAACGTCGCCCAGCAGCTGATCAAGACCGGTCAGCCGGTCTACCCGGTGATCGGCGCCACGGTCACGATGGACGAGAGGACCGGCGGCGCCGCCATTCCCGACCAGGGCACGGGCGGTACGGCAGCCGTGGCGAAGGGCGGCCCCGCCGACAGGGCCGGCCTCAAGGGGGGCGATGTCATCACGAAGTTCAACGACACCGTGATCGACAGCGGCCCGACCCTGATCGGCGAGATCTGGACCCACAAGCCCGGCGATCGGGTGACACTGACCTACAAGCGCGACGGCAAGACGGCAACGGCCGAAGTCACCCTGGGGGAGCGCAAGGGCGACAGCTGACCGGCTAGGCTGTCCTCGCGTCAACCTCGGTCCATGGGCCGAGGGCGCGGGGTGGGTTGCCCGAGCGGCCTAAGGGAACGGTCTTGAAAACCGTCGTGGCGGCGACGTCACCGTGGGTTCAAATCCCACACCCACCGCAGCAGGTCAGCGTCTGCGCTGGTCACAAGGGGTGCCCCTGACTGGGGCGCCCCTTTCGCATGCTGCCTGTCTCACTTTGATCCGCGCTGCCACCGCAGTTCCCGCACCTCTCGTTGTGAGGAGTGCGAGGGCGCCGGGTCTGTATTCCGCATTCCGCCCCGGGAGTCGGGGCGGGCAACGAGGAACGTGCCGTTGTGCGGGCTCGCGATCAGCTGATGCACGAGACTTCCTCTTCTCGGTCGGCGGACCTTCGTACGTGGCTCCGTCGGCCCGGAAGGCGTGGCGCCGGGAGTCGGTGATGCCGTTGGCCGGCTCGGCTCAGATCAGCGGCTTGATCGGGCCGGGCCGTCAGCCGGTCTCCTCCAGTACCCCACGGGCAGCAGCTTCAGCCGGCGTCTCGCCCTCCTCGACCAGACCCATGGGCAGCTCCCACGCCCAGGCGTTCGTGATGAAGCGGTGCCGCCACATCATCAGAACCTCGCGCCGCTCGTTGACGACGGCGGCCACGGCCAGGTGCCGGAGCTTGACGACGTGGTGCTCCCAGCGGTTCCCGTCCGGCGTCTCGACGTCGGTGAGCCACACGTTCACCCAGCTGTTCTCGTAGATCGGACGTTGCCCGTGGATCTTCCACTGCAACGTACGCGGCCCCTCTCGATCGATCGCAGAGCAGCAACTGACTCCGGCTGACCAAGGCTGGGTTCGACCAGGATTCACGTCAGTATCTGGTGCGTATGCACCCACGAGATCGCAACGTGATGCGGGGGCCGCGTACGAGTATCAATGTCAGTGGCCGCTGTTAACGTCCGGTCCGTTCTGGCTGAGCTGGGTGGGAGGGACGTATGGGCGCGTCGGGGTGGGACTACTCGGTGCCGTATCAGGAGGATCTCGTCGGGGCGTTCGATGCGCTGAGGCGGAAGGTCTTCGAGGAGCGGGAGTACTACTGGGGTCCGGGTGGCGACTGGGGGCCGGAGGAGGAACGGCTGCCGTGGCCCGAGACCGAGGAGGAGCTGTGGGAGCACGAGCTCGTCCAGCACGAAGGTACGCACTCGATCCTCGACATCTTCCGGATCATCGGGCCGGACGAGGAGCCGGACTACTCCACGATGAAGCAGGTGACCGGGGAGGAGGCGCTGCGTGTCCTGGGCACGCGGAAGCTCACTCGGGCGCACGTGCCGAGGTTCGAGGAGTTCGACCACTGGCGTTGGTACGGGCGATGCGCCGTGCTCCATGACGACCAGGGGGAGCCGCAGGAGATCTACTTCTGGGGCTTCTCCGGCGACTGAGCCGACCCAGTGGAGCAGGTGTGGGCCGCCGGAGGCGGCGCTGGGCCCGGAGGGCGGGGAATGAGCAGGCCGGCCACGTGGGAGAGGCGTCCCGCAGGGCTCTCTTGAAAACCGTCGTGGCGCGAGTCACCGTGGGTTCAAATCCCACACCCACGCAGATGAACGGCCCTTGACCTGGTGAATCGGCCGGGGGCCGTTGTCGTGCGCGCTGTCCGCAAGGTCACGTCGTCCCCTGTGGTTTCCCGAGCGGTCGGGGGAGAGAGCGCCCTCCTGGCTGGCGCGCCCGGTTGGACGTCCTTTCCCGTCCCACTTCGACTGCCGAGCGATGAGTTTTCCTCCCTCGCTCAGTCGTATCAGCATCACTTCATATCAACGGATGGGACACTGCCGACATGACTGAAACCGTGAAGGGCCCCGCCAGCTACTTCCCCTCGATCGAGAAGAAGTACGGGCGCCCCATTGCGGAGTGGAAGGAGCTCATCCGCTCCTCCCACCTGAGCAAGCACATGGAGATCGTCTCCTGGCTCAAGGCCGAACACGGGCTGGGGCATGGCCACGCCAATGCTCTCGTCGCCCACACTCTCGCAGAGGACAGCAACAAGTAGGCGACCGACCGGGCGGCCATGGCGCGCTGGGCGAGAGCCGGCGCCGACCGGGATTCTCAAGATCCGGACCTGTGCCGCACCGCAGGGGTCCGGCGGTCCGGCAGGGGCCACGGAGGAACGTTGCAGCGGGTTGCGGGTCCGCGGCTGCCTACAGATTTACGGAGGCGTCCCGATTTGCGTCGTCCCTGATCCGTCAGCCCGTGGTGAGGCGGGCCGCCGAGGCGATGGTGGCGCGGGCTTCGCGTTCGGTGAGGCCGGTGCGGACGGCGGCGTGGGTGAGGGCGTCCGCCAGGGCGTCGCCGAAGCCGTGCTCGTAGGCGCGGCAGGCTGCCCAGAAGAGCCGTGTGTTGCGCTGACCCTCGCGTGCTGCCAGGACGAACCGGACCAGTCCCCGGCCCTGGTCGGTCCGGGGACTGGGGTGGTGAGGGCGTGCGGGGGGTGTGAGCAGGCGGAGGAGTGCGCGGGGGCAGGGGGCCGGCGGGAGGTCGGCGGTGCCCGGGGCGAGCCGGTAGGTGCCACGGGTGGTGACCGAGCCGGGGCCCACCAGGTAGCCGCCGGCGCCGCGGATGTCGATGCCGGGGGCGAGCCGGCTCGCGGAGTTCGGTACGCAAACGCCGGGCGGGCCGGTCAGCCAGATGTGACGGCCGCCGCTGGGGGTGAGGACCGTGACGGTCGGCGGGATGGTGAACAGGTGGTGCAGTGCCAGCTGTTGGAGCGAGACGGCGGAGTCGTTGCGACCGGTGGTGTCGATGTCCAGGTCGATGCCGATGAGGTGGTGCGGGGGCCGGCCGCAGGCGATGCCGTATCCGGTGGCCCAGGGGGCGGCGGCGAAGAGGGCGCGTATGGCGGCGGGGTCGGTGGTGGCGTCGTGGACACCGTGTCCGGGAAGGCCGCAGGTGCCCCGGCAGGTGACCGGCCGGTCTTCGTTCCGGTGCGGAGAAGGCAGGGCGGGGAGCTTGCCGGCGGAGAGCGGGATGACGGGGAGCCCGCGCTCGGCTGCGGAGAGTGCGTGGGCGAGGGCCAGGGTGGCGGTCTGCCGGTCGGTGATGGCCATGACTTTATTTTCGTACAGGTGTTCGAAGAACGGAAGAGGGGCGGGGCCTGGCGGGTCGGGTGCCGAAACGCTTCTTCGGGGCGTGCGGGATCGGGCTCTTCGGGGCGTGCGGGATCGGGCGGAAAGGGGCGCAGGAGGGGCGTGAGCCGGGGCTTTGGGGGCGCGAGAAGGTTTATCGGGTGTTCATCATGCTTGCGAGGGAATCGGATCACATGGGTGGTTCGCCGGGGATTCGGTGGGCAACTCTGGTCTCGCGACGTCGTGACCAACACCGGGGCGGTCGGCCAACTGCCTCGGGACAAGCCGTACTTCCGCTTCCTGGAGGAATTGACATGGCAAGCATCCGTACCGCTCGCGCCCTCGCCGCTGTTGCAGCTCTTCCCCTCGCCGCCGCGCTTTTCAGCGGCGTGGCCCAGGCCGACAGCGGCTCGTTCGCGAACGACGGATCGAACGCGGCCGTTGCGACGGTCGTCGGCAGCGGCGTCGGTGGCAACAACTCCGGTAATTCGTCCACGTCGCAGCAGCAGGCCGTCGGCTCCGGAGCGTCGAACCAGAGCAACTCCGCGCAGGTGAACGGATCGGCGTTCACGGCGATCCACCAGCACAACGAGAACGTCGTGGTGAACTTCACCAATCTCTGGTGACCCGAGGCCGGCCATGGGCCGGTCGGGGGGCCGGTCGCGGCTGGTTGAACAGCGGCCTGCGCGAGGGTACTTCGGTGTCCTTGCGCAGGCCGCTTCGCGTTGCCCGGCGACCGTGTCGGAGTGTCGGTGACCTTGACAGCGAGTACGGATCTGACGGACAGTCAGAAACCCTGATCCGTACGCCCGTGTCCGGGAGGCAGCCGCCGTGCACCTCGCCCAGACGGAGCGTCAGCAACAGCTGCGCGCCGAACTCCGCACGTACTTCCGCAAGGTGATGCCCGGGAGGGACGCGAGGACGAGGCCCGGGGTCGAGGACCCGGCCGGGCAACGCCGACTGCTGCGCCGGATCGGCGCGGACGGGATGCTCGGACTCGGCTGGCCCGTCGAGTACGGCGGCCGGGGGCGCGGCCCCGACGAGCAGTTCGTCTTCTTCGACGAGGCCTACCGGGCAGGGGCGCCCGTTTCGATGGTCACCCTCAACACCGTCGGGCCGACGCTGATGAAATACGGGACCGAGGAGCAGAAGGCGTACTTCCTGCCCAGGATCCTCAGCGGCGACATCGTCTTCGCCATCGGCTACAGCGAGCCGGAGGCCGGTACGGACCTCGCCGCGCTGCGCACCAGGGCCGTGCGGGACGGCGACTCCTGGGTGATCGACGGGCAGAAGATCTTCACCAGCAATGCGCAGAACGCCGACTGGATCTGGCTCGCCTGCCGCACGGACCCGGATGCACCCAAGCACCAGGGCATCTCGATCATTCTGGTCCCCACGGACGCCCCGGGGTTCGCCTGGACGCCGATCGAGACCGTGGGCGGGCTGACCACGACATCCACCTACTACGACGCGATACGGGTGCCCGCCACTCATCTGGTCGGTGCGGAGAACGGCGGCTGGGGGCTGATCACCAACCAGCTGAACCATGAACGGGTGGCTCTCGCCGCCATCGGAATGCAGGCCGAGGACTTCTACGAGGCGGCACTCACCTTCGCTCGCACCCCCGACCCGCTGACGGGCCGGCGTCCGGTGGACGAGCCGTGGGTGCGGACCCGGCTGGCCGAGGCGTACGCCCGGCTGGCGGCGACGCGCCTGCTCAACTGGCGGCTGGTGGGGGATGTCGGGGCGGGTTCGCTGGCCCCGGGGGAGGCGAGCGGCGTGAAGTTCGTGGGTACCGAGAACGCTGTCGAGGTGTATCGGATCTGCCAGGAAATCACGGGCGAGGCCGGGACGATCCGGGGCGGTTCGCCCGGCTCCTTCGGGGACGGGGAGCTGGAGCGGATGAACAGGGCGGCGCAGATCAACACCTTTGGGGGCGGAGTGAGCGAGGTGCAGCGGGAGATCGTCGCGACGATGCGGCTCGGCATGAAGAGGGGCAAGCGGTGACGGGCGCGCGGGAAGGGCGGGAGGAACCGGGCGGGTCGGACCAGTTGTACGGGCGGCTCAAGGAGTTCGAGGGACGTGCCGCCGCGACCGAGGGCATCGGCAAGGACCTCGTCAACGAGCCGATGATCAGGCACTGGTGCGAGGCGATGGGGGACGCCAACCCCGCCTACACGGGGCCGGAGGCGATCGCCCCGCCGACGATGCTGCAGGCGTGGACGATGGGCGGCCTCTCGGGGCACACCGACCGCTCCCAGGCGTACGAGGACCTGTTCGGCCTGCTCGACGGCGCGGGGTACACCTCGGTGGTCGCGACCGACTGCGAGCAGGAATATCTGCGGCCGCTGCGGCCCGGCGACCGGATCACGTTCGACGCGGTGATCGAGTCGGTCTCGGAGCGGAAGACGACCAAGCTGGGGACGGGCTACTTCGTGACGACGCGGATGGACGTCCGCGCGGAAGGGGAGCCCGCCGGGACGCACCGCTTCCGGATCCTCAAGTACACACCGGCAGCGGTGAAGCGCACGGCGCCCCGCGGCGGCCGGAGCCTGCGCCCGAGGCCGGTGATCAACCGGGACAACGCCGGGTTCTGGCAGGGCGTCGCCGAGCACAGGCTGCTGATCCAGCGGTGCGGCGAGTGCGCGACGCTGCGTTTCCCCTGGCTGCCCGGCTGCAACGGGTGCGGCTGCCAGGAATGGGACACGGTCGAGGCGAGCGGCGAGGGCACCGTCTTCAGTTACGTCGTGATGCATCACCCGCCCTTCCCCGCCTTCAGCACCTCCGCGGAGGGCGGGCCGTACGCGGTGGCGCTGATAGAGCTGGCGGAGGGCGTGCGGATGGTCGGCAATGTGGTCGGCGTGCCGTACGACAAGGTGCGGACGGGAATGCCGGTGCGGCTGGAATTCCTCCGCACGGACCCGGAGTTGGAGCTTCCGGTCTTCCGGGGAGGCGAGGGCTGACATGGACTTCGCACCCACCGAGGAGCAGACCGCGGCACAGGGTCTGGCGGCGCAGATCTTCGGGGATCTGTCGACGCACGAGCGCCTGGCCGGAGCCGGCACGGGGACGGACGCCGAGCTGTGGAAGGAGCTCTGCGCGGCCGGGCTGACCGCAGCCGTGGAGGAGATCGGGCTGCTGGGCCTGGTGCTCCTGCTGGAGGAGCAGGGCCGGACGACGGCGCAGGTGCCGTTCGCGGCGAGCTGTGTGTACGGGCTGCTCGCCGTCGTCGGCCACGGCACGGACGAACAGCGGGAGCGACTGCTGCCTCCGCTGCGGGACGGCACGGCTGTCGCCACCGGGGCGTTCCCGGCTCGCGGTGGGATACGCGCGGACGGCGAGGGGCGGCTGAGCGGCAGAGTGCCGTACGTGCCGTGGCTGCGGGACGCGGGTCTCGTCCTCGTCGCGGACTCGGACCGGGGGCTGTGGATCGTACGGTCCGCCGATCCGGGTGTGGCGACGGAGCCGGTGGAGACCACGGCGCCGTGGTCGGCGGCGCGGCTCGTCCTGGACGGGGCGCCCGGGGAGCGGCTCGGTGGCGCCGGGGCGTACGAGGCGGTGCTGGCCGCGAGCCGGACTGCGTTCGCCGGATTGCAGGCCGGGGTGTGCGCCGGTTCGCTGGCCAGGGCCGTCGCCCACACGAACACGCGGGAGCAGTTCGGGCGCCCGCTCTCCACCAAGCAGGCAGTGCTGCTGCGCGCCGCCGACGCCCACATGGACACCGAGGCGATACGCGTCACCGCGTACGAGGCGGCCTGGCGGTATGACACGGGGCTGCCGTACGGACCGCAGGCGCTGACCGCCGCCTGGTGGGCATCGGAGGCCGGAAAGCGGGTGGTGCACGCCGGACAGCATCTGCACGGCGGAACGGGCGCCGACCTCGACCATCCCGTACACCGCCACTTCCTCTGGGGCCGTCAGCTCGACGCCTATCTGGGATGCGGCAGCGAAGTACTGCAGGAGATCGGCCAGTCGCTGGTGAAGGAGGGACCGGAGTGAAGGTCGGTGAGGAGCTGGCGCCGCTGGAGATCGCGGTGACCCGCACGCTGATCGTGGCGGGCGCCATCGCCTCCCGCGACTACCAGGACGTGCACCATGACGCGGAACTCGCCCGGGAGAAGGGCTCCCCGGACATCTTCATGAACATCCTGACGACCAACGGCCTGGTCGGCAGGTACGTCACCGACCGCTTCGGTCCGTCCGCAGTGCTCCGCAAGGTCGCCATCAGGCTGGGCGTGCCCAACTATCCGGGGGACACCATGGTCCTGAGCGGCACGGTCACCGCCCTCTGCGACGACGGGACGGCCGAGGTGTCGGTCGTCGGAGCCAACGGTCTCGGCAGGCATGTCACCGGCACGGTGACCATCAGCGTTCCGGAGGGGGCGGCATGAGCGTGCGCAGGGCCGACTCGCTCGGCGGCAGGGCGGCGGTCGTGGGGATCGGGGCGACAGAGTTCTCCAAGGACTCCGGGCGCAGCGAACTCAAACTGGCCGTCGAGGCGGTGCGGGCCGCCCTCGACGACGCCGGGCTGACCCCCGGCGACGTCGACGGCCTGGTCACCTTCACCATGGACACCAGCCCCGAGATCACCGTCGCCCAGGCGGCCGGCATCGGGGAGCTGTCGTTCTTCTCCCGCGTCCACTACGGGGGCGGGGCGGCCTGCGCCACCGTCCAGCAGGCGGCCCTGGCCGTGGCGAGCAAAGTGGCCGACGTCGTGGTCTGCTACCGCGCGTTCAACGAGCGCTCCGGACGCAGGTTCGGTTCCGGGGTGCAACAGCGGGAGCCCACCGCGGAGGGCGCGGCGCTCGGCTGGAACCTCCCCTTCGGGCTGCTCACGCCGGCCTCCTGGGTCGCCATGGCCGCCCAGCGCTATCTGCACACCTACGGGCTGACGCCGGATGTCTTCGGTCATGTCGCGGTCACCGACCGCCGCCATGCCGCCCGGAACCCCGCGGCGTACTTCTACGGGAAGCCGATCACCCTGGCCGACCATGCCGCCTCGCGGTGGATCGTCGAACCCCTGCGGCTGCTCGACTGCTGTCAGGAGACCGACGGCGGCCAGGCGATCGTCGTCACCAGCGCGGAGCGGGCCCGGGATCTTCCGCAACCGCCCGCCGTGATCGTCGCCGCCGCCCAGGGGGCCGGGCGGGCGCAGGAGCAGATGACCAGCTTCTATCGCGACGATCTGACGGGCCTGCCGGAGATGGGGGTGGTCGCCCGGCAGCTCTGGCGGAACTCCGGCCTCTCCCCCTCCGACATCGATGTGGGCATCCTCTACGACCACTTCACACCGTTCGTCCTGATGCAGCTGGAGGAGTTCGGCTTCTGCGCACCGGGCGAGGCCGCCGACTTCGTCGCGGCCGACGCGCTGCCCCTGAACACGCACGGCGGCCAGCTGGGGGAGGCGTATCTGCACGGGATGAACGGCATCGCGGAGGCGGTCCGGCAGATCCGTGGCTCGTCGGTGAACCAGCTGTCCGGGGCGGCCAGGGCCCTGGTCACGGCAGGCACCGGCGTGCCCACCTCGGGACTGATCCTGGGCGCGGACGGCTGAGTGCGGGTCAGCTGCCCGAGGGGGGTGCCGTCCGGGTCCGGGCAGGACGCCGGAGGGCGACCCTGAGCCCTGATGACGACGACTCCACCTACAGGAGGTGGAGCAGGCCCTACCCCTACACCCTGAGGCGGACGCGGGTTCGGGACCTGGGGCCGATCCCCGGGACGGCGCCCGCTCCTAGCGTGGAGCCATGACCACGCCAGTCTGCACGGGCACCTCCGGGGGAGCTGCCGCCATCGGACACGTCCCGCACGGCCCGTACGCCGCGCGCACTCCGTATGCCGCGCGCACTCCGTACGCCTCACGGGCTCCGCACGCTCCGTATCCGTCGTTCTCCTCGTTCGTACGGGCACGAGGGCCCGTGCTGCTGCGTGCCGCGCGCTCGCTCACCGCGAACCCGAGCGATGCCGAGGATCTGCTGCAGACCGCGCTCACCAAGACGTATGTCGCCTGGGAACGGATCGAGGACCACCGGGCGCTCGACGGCTATGTCCGCCGGGCACTGCTGAACACCCGGACCTCGCAGTGGCGCAAGCGCAAGGTCGACGAGTTCGCCTGCGACGAACTGCCCGAGCAGGAGGCATCGCCGACCCCCGACCCGGCCGAGCACCAGACGCTCCACGACGCGATGTGGCGTGCCGTGCTGAAGCTTCCGGACCGGCAGCGGGCGATGGTGGTCCTGCGGTACTACGAGGACCTGAGCGAGGCCCAGACGGCCGAGGTGCTCGGGGTGTCCATCGGCACGGTGAAGAGCGCGGTGTCGCGGGCGCTCGGCAAACTCAGGGAGGACCCGGAGCTGGCTCCGGTGCGGTGACCCGGGTGGCGGCAGCGTGCCGGGCAGGCCTGATTTTGCCGAACGACACCGATTCGTACTCTCGGGACTAGTGACATACCGCATGGTATGTGAGCAGAATCAGCGGAACCTTACTGCCGCGTAGCGCCCACCGGGAGGACGCCGTGCTGAGCACCATGCAGGACGTACCGCTGACTGTCACCCGCATCCTCGAACACGGGATGACCATTCACGGGAAGTCCCAGGTCACGACCTGGACCGGTGAGCCCGAGCCCCAGCGGCGCAGCTTTGCCGAGATAGGCCGGCGGGCCACGCAGCTCGCGAACGCGCTGCGCGACGAGCTCGGTGTCGACGGCGACCAGCGGGTAAGCACCCTCATGTGGAACAACGCCGAGCATGTCGAGGCGTATCTCGCGATCCCTTCGATGGGCGCGGTCCTGCACACGCTCAACCTCCGGCTCCCCGCCGAGCAGCTGATCTGGATCGTCAAGCACGCCGACGACAAGGTCGTCATCGTCAACGGCTCCCTGCTGCCACTCCTCGTGCCGCTCCTCCCCCACCTGCCGTCGATCGAGCATGTGATCGTCACGGGGCCGGGAGACCGTTCCGTCCTCGACGGCGCGGCGCCCCGGGTGCACGAGTACGAGGAGCTGATCGCCGGCCGCCCGACCGGCTACGACTGGCCCGAGCTCGACGAACGCCAGGCCGCCGCCATGTGCTACACCTCCGGCACCACCGGTGACCCCAAGGGCGTGGTCTACTCCCACCGCTCCATCTACCTGCACTCCATGCAGGTCAACATGGCCGAGTCGATGGGCCTGACCGACAAGGACACCACGCTGGTGGTCGTCCCCCAGTTCCATGTGAACGCGTGGGGTCTGCCGCACGCCACGTTCATGTCCGGCGTCAACATGCTCATGCCGGACCGGTTCCTGCAGCCCGCCCCGCTCGCCGACATGATCGAGCGCGAGAAGCCGACCCATGCCGCCGCCGTCCCCACCATCTGGCAGGGGCTGCTCGCCGAGGTCACCGCCAACCCGCGCGATCTCACCTCCATGGCCCGCGTCACCATCGGCGGCGCAGCCTGTCCGCCCTCCCTCATGGAGGCGTACGACAAGCTCGGCGTCCGCCTCTGCCACGCCTGGGGCATGACGGAGACCTCGCCGCTCGGCACCATGGCCAACCCGCCTGCCGGGCTGACCGAGGAGCAGGAGTGGCCCTACCGCGTCACCCAGGGCCGCTTCCCGGCCGGCGTCGAGGCGCGCCTGGTCGGCCCCGGCGGCGAGCATCTGCCGTGGGACAACGAGTCGGCCGGTGAGCTGGAGGTGCGCGGCGCCTGGATCGCCGGTGCCTATTACGGGGGCGCGGACGGCGAGGCCCTGCGCCCCGAGGACAAGTTCAGCGAGGACGGCTGGCTGAAGACCGGTGACGTCGGCGTGATCAGCGAGGACGGCTTCCTCACCCTCACCGACCGGGCCAAGGACGTCATCAAGTCCGGCGGCGAATGGATCTCCAGCGTCGAGCTGGAGAACGCGCTCATGGCGCACCCGGACGTGGCCGAGGCGGCGGTCGTCGCCGTCCCGGACGAGAAGTGGGGCGAGCGCCCGCTCGCGACCGTCGTCCTCAAGGACGGTGCCACCACCGAGTACGAGGTGCTGAGGAACTTCCTCGCCGAGTCCGGCATCGCCAAGTGGCAGCTGCCGGAGCGCTGGACGCTCATTCCGGCGGTGCCGAAGACGAGCGTCGGAAAATTCGACAAAAAAGTGATCCGCAAGCAGTACGCGGAGGGCGAGCTGGACATCACCCGGCTCTGACCCGACCCGGTCGGGGAGTACGACGAGGGCGGTACGGGATCTCCCGTACCGCCCTCGTCGTCATCTCCGGGCGTTCGCCCGGCCGTTCGCGTCCGTGGCCGTACTGCGTGTCCGTACGCGTCAGTTCGTGCCGATCTTCGCGAGCAGGTCGACGATGCGCGACTGCACCTCGTCGCTGGTGGAGCGCTCGGCCAGGAAGAGGACGGTCTCGCCCGAGCTGAGCTTCGGCAGCTCCGACCCGGTCATGTCGGCGGAGGTGTAGACGACCAGCGGGGTCCGGTTCAACTGGCCGTTGGCACGCAGCCAGTCGACGATTCCGGCCCGGCGGCGGCGTACCTGCATCAGGTCCATCACCACCAGGTTGGGCCGCATCCGGGTGGCGAGCGCCACCGCCTCGTTGTCGGTGGAGGCCCGCGCGACCTGCATGCCACGGCGTTCCAACGTCTCCGTCAGCGCCAGCGCGATCTCCTCGTGCTCCTCGATCAACAGCACACGCGGCGGATGCTGTTCGCTGTCGCGCGGGGCGAGCGCCTTGAGGAGCACGGCCGGGTCGGCACCGTACGCGGCCTCCCGCGAGGCCTGCCCCAGACCGGCCGTCACCAGCACCGGGACCTCGGCCGCCACCGCCGCCTGACGCAGCGACTGCAGCGCCTTGCGGGTGATGGGGCCGGTGAGCGGGTCGACGAAGAGCGCGGCGGGGAACGCCGCGATCTGGGCGTCGACCTCCTCGCGCGAGTGCACGACCACCGGCCGGTAGCCGCGGTCGCTCAGTGCCTGCTGGGTGGAGACATCGGGCGCGGGCCAGACGAGCAGCCGACGCGGGTTGTCCAGCGGCTCCGGGGGCAGCTCGTCGTCGACCGGCTGCGGCGACGGACGGTTGGCGACCTCGACCGCGCCACCCGGACCATCCAGCGGCTCGGGCCCCTCGGCTCCCTCATCGGGTGCCCCTATGGCGTACGCGCGTCCTTCGGCCTCGGGAGCGGAGAGCAACTGCCCCGAACCCGGGCCCTGGCCCTGCGCGGCGGCGGACTGTGCAGACGCGGACTGCTGGGTGCGCTCTCCCTCCGGCGGGGCGGCGAGCTTACGGCGCCGGCCGGCACCGCCGAGCGTCTGGTTCTGCTGGTGCGCGATGTGCTGGGCGAACGGCACACCCTGCCCGAGTGTCCGCACGCTGAACGCGCGTCCCTGCGTCGAGTCCGACGAGCCGCCGGGCATCGGTGCCTCCGCGGGCAGCGGCTGCCTGCGCGCGTCCGCCGCGGGCGCGATGTTCCGCGGACGGCTCTCCGCGATGCCGGTGGCATCGGCGGTGCCTGCGACGGCTGTGGTGCCGGTGGTGTGCGTGGTGTGGCCGGCCGCGGGCCATTCCGGATCGCCGCCGGACCGGCTGCCGGGGTGATCGCCGGGGTGATCGCCGGGGTGGCCGTCGACCCGGTCGTCGGCCTGTTCGCCGGGCGTGGCCGGCGCGGCCGGGCCCTGCCCCGAGGAGCCGTTCTCCGCCCGGTCGCCGGACCGCACGGGCTGCTGCTCCGCAGGCTGCCCGACGGCCGGTCCGGTCTGCTGGGGAGCGTCGGCGCGATGCGCCCGGCGCTGCCCGGTCGCTGCGGAGTGCGCCTGCGGCGGTGTGTGGTTGTCGTCCGGCGCGAGGCGTACGGCGTCGTGGCGTCCGGGCAGCGAGGCGTCCGCTTCGGTGGCCGTGGGCGGGGTCCGGTCGGCATCCGCGGGCGGGAGTGCGAACGCGGTACGAGGCCCGGTCGGCTCGGCCTGAGCCGAGCGCTCCTGCACGGCCGCCAATGCACGTCGCGCTCGCCGCCCGGTCGGCTGAGGCGCCGAACCGTCACCGGCCTGCGGGAGGCCTTCGGCGGCAGGTGCGGAAGCAGAAGCTGAAGCGGAAGACGGCAGGGCCAGCTGGTTCTCGCCGCCCTGGCGCGCCTGGTGTCCACCCACAGGCACCGGCATCGGCGTCTCGGCCGGAACGCCCTGCGGAGGCACGGTCTGCCCACGCTGCGGACGGCCACCGCCACCCTGCGCGCCCTCGGCCGCCGTCACCACCGCCCCCTCGGACGGTGCCGGGGCCGCGGGCAGCGCCAATGCCTGGCCCGGCCCCTGCTGCTCGACAGCAGGCTGCCCAGGCCTCTGCCCCTGCGCCTGCTCGGGCAACTGGGACAGCTGAGCCGGAAGTGAATGCTGAGCACCGGTCTCGGCCGGACTCGGCCGCCCACGCCTGCGCCCCGACCCCTCGCTCTGCTGGGCCGGAACGATCTCGTGCGGGCCGTGCGCGCTCTGCGCACCCTGTGTCTCCTGCGAGCCCTGCACCGCGGGCTCACGACGTGCCCGTCGGCGCCCCGTCGGCTCGGCCGCAGCGGTGTCTCCGTCCCCGGACCCGGCCCCCGCCCCGGAACCGCCCACGGGGCTCTCCAGGAACGCGTCCGTGGACGCCCGCCGCGCCCGCCGCCGTCCGCCGCCCGGCGCGGCCTGACCGGCCGTCGGCTCCGGCCCGGGTTCGGGCTCCGGCTCGGGCTCCGGTGACGTCATCGTTCCCGAGCCCGCGCCCAACGGCACTTCGAGCACATACGCGCTGCCGCTCATCCCCGGCACCTCGTGCGTCTGGAGCACGCCGCCGTGCGCCCGTACGATCCCGCGCACGATCGGCTCATGCACCGGGTCTCCCCCGGCGAACGGCCCGCGCACCTCGATCCGTACGACCTCACCGCGCTGCGCCGCCGCGACGACGACCGTCGAGTCGACGTAGCCACCGCCCGGTACCACGCGGGTCTTGCCGGTCGAGTCGACCCCGGCGACATCCGCGACCAGATGGGCGAGCGCGGTCACCAGCCGGGCCGCGTCCACCTCGGCCTCGATCGGCGGCGCGTGCACCGCGAACTGGGCGCGCCCGGGACCGATCAGCTCGACGGCCGCGTCGATACCGGCCGTCACGACCGAGTCGAGCAGCACGTTCGCCCTGACCAGCTCCTCCGAGCCGGCGTCCAGACGCTGGTAGCCGAGCACATTGTCGACGAGCGTCGTCATCCGGGCGTAGCCCGCGGCCAGGTGGTGGAGGATCTGGTTGGCCTCCGGCCACAGCTGGCCGGCCGGGTCGGCGGCGAGCGTGGAGAGTTCGCCGCGCAGTTCCTCCAGCGGCCCGCGCAGCGACTCGCCGAGTACGGCGGTGAGCTGGGTGTGCCGGGCGGTCAGCGCCGCCAGCTGTTCGGCCTGCGCTTCCAGTTCGGCCGTGTAGCGCTCGGCCCGGTCGGCCAGCTCCGCGCTGTGCCGTTCCGTCAGCCCGGTGACCTCCGCGGTGTGGCCCGCGCCCAGTTCGGCGACCTCGGCCTTGTGCTGCTCGCTGAGCTCCTCGTACGGCCTGCGGTCGGTGAACGTCATGACCGCACCGACCAGCTGGTCCCCGTCCCGGACCGGCGCGGTGGTCAGATCGACCGGCACCTGCGCACCGCTCTTGGACCACAGGACCTGCCCGCGCACCCGGTGCTTGCGGCCGGACCTGAGGGTGTCGGCGAGCGGCGACTCCTCGTACGGGAACGGCTCGCCCTCCGCCCGCGAGTGCAGGATCAGCGGATGCAGTTCCTGGCCACCCAGATCGCTGGCGCGGAAGCCGAGGATCTGTGCGGCGGCGGGGTTGACCAGGACGACCCGGCCGTCCGTGTCCGTGCCGACGACGCCCTCGGCCGCGGCCCGCAGGATCATCTCGGTCTGCCGCTGCGAACGGGCCAGCTCGGCCTCGGTGTCGACGGTGCCCGACAGATCCCGTACGACGAGCATCAGAAGCTCGTCACCCGTATAGCTGCCGCTGTAACTGCTCTGGAAGTCGTTGTACGCGGCCTGCCCGTCCTCCAGGCTGGCGCTGGTGACCTCGACCGGGTACTCGTTGCCGTCGGTCCGGCGTGCGGTCATCCGGGTCGGCTTCGTGCGGCCGCGGTCGTCGGCGGACTCGGGCCGGCGCATCGACCCCGGAATCAGCTTGGAGTCGAACTCCGGCAGCAGGTCGAGGAGCCCGCGCCCGACGAGCGCGGTGCCCGGCGTCTCGAACATTTCCAGCGCGATGGTGTTGGCGTTGACGACCGTGCCGTTGCAGTTGACGAGCAGCAGCCCGTCAGGGAGTGCATCGAGTATGGCTGCGAGGCGAGCAGTGCCTCGGGATGGCCTGCTGCTCACGACGACGCTTCCTCCCTGATTACCGCACCTTGCCGACAGCGGGCCCCATCTTGCCCCTCGGGCCGCAGGCTGTCACGGAAGGAGTCTAAAGGCAGGGGAGGGGCGTGGGGCGGCGGATGGGGGGAGCTCTCACCAAGGTTCTGTGCATACGGTGTACGACTCCAGCCCGTCACGTGACGTTCGATGGGCCCTGGACAGGGATGCGGACCCCTGCTCATCGGACGTTGGGGAGCACCGGCCGCAGCCCGTTCCAGCGCGAGATCGCGCAGCCGTCGGTCCGGTCGAAGACCGTGTCGATGCCCCTCCCCCGCCAGGTTCCGGTGACCCGGGCGGTGGCCGGACCCCCGAACTGCTGGGTGCACATCGCGTCCCCGGGCACCGGGGCGAACGGGTCCGCGCCCTCGCCCGCCAGCTCCTCCAGCCGGTCACAGGCCTGCTGCGCCGCCGGGTGGCTGCCGCCCGCCGGTCCGCACTTCAGCTCGAAGACGCCCTCGGCCGCGGGATCCCCCGTGCCCGAGACCGTCACCGTCAACCGGGTACCGGCGTCGTCGGCGTGCAGCAGGGGCAGAGGCAGCGGCAGGGGCAGCGGAAGGGGGCCGGTGGCCGCGGTCGCGGCCGGCGCGGCGGCGGACAGCGCGGCGAGAGACGCGATGGCGGTGAGGGCGAGGCGACGCAACATGCGGGCTCCTGTGCTCGTGCACTTCGACGAGAGGGACGGGACAGCGGGTGGAACGAATGGAAGAACAGGAAGGCGGCGCCTCCCTCATCTCACTAACGCTCCGCACGCCACGGCGTTGCGCAACCGCAGGCGCTTTGCCCTCGTGCCCGACTGCCTAGTACCGTAGGCAGCGATTGGTGAGGCAGTGCTCAGCTGTGTCATCATCTGCACGCACCACTTGCGCTCGCGCGGGGTGTGCTGGAGGCGTCGCCTAGTCCGGTCTATGGCGCCGCACTGCTAATGCGGTTTGGGTCTTAAAGCCCATCGAGGGTTCAAATCCCTCCGCCTCCGCTTCATCACCGAAGCCCCGTGTCACTGACACGGGGCTTCGGTCGTATCCGGACCCGGGTGGTCCGGATGTGGCCCCGCGGTGGCCCGCGGCTCGCTCGGGTGTCCGGTCGGCCAGTCGCCCGCGGCAGCCTCAAACGGGGCGTTTTCGCAGGTCAGAGGCGGTGCGGCTAATGGATTTCGCGCTACGGCGCAGGTCATGTAATGTTGTTCCCGCAACGCCGACCAGGCAGAAAAGCCCGGGAGGTAAAACCAGCGGTTAACACCGCAGGCAAGCACTCGTAGCTTAACGGATAGAGCATCTGACTACGGATCAGAAGGTTGCAGGTTCGAATCCTGCCGAGTGCACAGTCGCAAGAGGCCCCCGGATTCATCCGGGGGCCTCTTGGTATTTCCCCCGCCTGAATCGGAATCCGGGAGTTCGCGCATGGGGTGGCAGTGCACCGGGCTGCGATGGCCCGACGCGCAGGGGTCGCCCGTGCTGGGGTGGCGGCGGGGCGGGGCCGTTCGGGTGAGTGCGCTGTCCTACGGGACGGAGCTCGGCTTCCGGGCCGTGGGGGAGCGATGCTGCGTCGGGGCGCGCGGGAACGCGTGTCCGGTGAAGGCCGTGGTGTCGGGGCGGAGCGCGGGGGCGCGATGTCCTGAGTGCGCGCGGCTGGACCGGGCGCACTCGGTGGCCGCCGACACGATCGCCGATGACCCCCGGACGTACCGCGTGTATCTCGCCTGGTTCGGGCCGGGGATGGTGAAGGTCGGGATCACCGCCGAGGAGCGGGAGGCGGCGAGGCTGCGGGAGCAGGGGGCCGTGGTGTTCAGCTGGCTGGGGCGGGGGCCGTTGATGGCGGCGCGGCGGACCGAGGAGCTGCTGCGGTCGGCGCTCGGGGTGCCGGACCGGATTCCGTACGCCAGGAAACGGGCCGTGCGCGCGGTGCTGCCGGGGGTGGCGGAACGGCGGGCCGAGGTGGCGCAGCTCTACGCGCGGGCCGCGGCGCTGGAGGGGGCCGGGTGGCCGGACTCGCTGGAGCGGTTGCCGTTCGAGGCGGTCGATCATGCCGGGCTGTTCGGTCTCGACGGCGCGGTCGAGGTGGCGTGGGCGGTCACCGAGTTGGTCGACGGGGGCGTGGTGGCGGGGCGGCTGGTGGCGGCTGCGGGGCCCGATCTGCATCTGGAGACGGTGAAGGACGGGGTCGTGGTGCTGGACACCCGGCTGATGACCGGGTGGGAGCTGGCGGGCGCCGACGCGCGGGCGGGGGTGGGCGTGCCGGTGACCGACATCGGGGGCGGTGGCGTGCAGGGCGGGCTGTTCTGAGATCGTCGGGGCCGGACGGTGAAAGGGGTGGCAATGAGTGGTGACGCCGACGACGTCGTGCGGTTCCGGGAGCGGCTGGGGCTGCCCGGGATCATCGATGTCCATACGCACTTCATGCCGGAGCGGGTGCTCCGCAAGGTCTGGGCGTACTTCGACTCCGCGGGGCCGCTGACCGGGATGGAATGGCCGATCGAGTACCGGCACGACGAGGACGAACGCCTCGCGCTGCTGCGTTCGTTCGGCGTGCTCCGGTTCACCTCGATGCTCTACCCGCACAAGGCCGGCATGGCGGCCTGGCTGAACGGCTGGGCGGCCGACTTCGCGCGCCGGGTGCCGGACTGTCTGCACACCGCGACGTTCTTCCCGGAGGAGGGCGTGGAGCGGTACGTACGAGAGGCCGTGGAGGCGGGGGCCCGGGTCTTCAAGTCGCACCTTCAGGTCGGCGCGTACGACGCCAACGACGCGCTGCTGGAGCCGGTGTGGGGGCTGCTCGCGGAGGCCGGGGTTCCGGTGGTGATGCACTGCGGCTCCGGGCCGGCGCCCGGCAAGTACACGGGGCCCGAACCGGTCGGCCGGCTGCTCGCCCGGCATCCGCGGCTGCGGCTGATCGTGGCGCACATGGGGATGCCGGAGTACACGGAGTTCCTGGCGCTGGCGGAGACGTACCCGGAGGTACGGCTCGATACGACGATGGCGTTCACGGACTTCACGGAGGACTTCACGCCGTTCCCGGTGGCCGAGCGGGGGCGGCTCGCGGCGCTCGGGGACCGGATCCTGCTGGGGACGGACTTCCCGAACATCCCGTATCCGTACGCGCATCAGCTGGACGCGCTGGAACGGCTGGAGCTGGGGGACGACTGGCTGCGCGCGGTCTGTCACGGGAACGCGAGCGTGTTGTTCACCGTGGACTGACGGCCCATGAGGGCCGCTTTCTCAGGGAATTCACAGAATCGGGAAAGGGCCCTCTCAGAGGAGCCTCACAGGGTTGAGGCATGACGACGACGACCTCGCCGCAGGGGCGTACCGAACTGCTGAGGGCGGACCGCAGCCCCGTCCGTGTGCTGGTGGTGGACGACGAGGCTCCGCTCGCCGAGCTGCTCTCCATGGCCCTGCGTTACGAGGGCTGGGAGGTGCGCAGCGCCGGGGACGGTGCCGGTGCCGTACGGATGGCGCGCGATTTCCGTCCCGATGCGGTGATCCTCGATGTGATGCTGCCCGACACGGACGGGTTCGCCGTGCTCGGCAGACTGCGCAGGGAGCTCTCCGAGGTCCCCGTGCTGTTCCTGACCGCGCGCGACGCGGTGGAGGACCGGATCGCCGGGCTCACGGCGGGCGGCGACGACTACGTCACCAAGCCGTTCAGCCTGGAGGAGGTCGTGGCGCGGCTGCGTGGGCTGATCCGGCGGTCCGGTACGGCGGCCGTACGCAGCGAGTCGACGCTCGTCGTCGGCGATCTGATGCTCGACGAGGACAGCCATGAGGTGAGCCGGGGCGAAACGTCCATCCACCTCACGGCGACCGAGTTCGAGCTGCTGCGCTTCCTGATGCGCAATCCGCGGCGGGTGCTGAGCAAGGCACAGATCCTGGACCGGGTATGGAACTACGACTTCGGCGGGCAGGCGAACGTCGTCGAGCTGTACATCTCGTATCTGCGCAAGAAGATCGACGCCGGGCGGTCGCCGATGATTCACACCCGGCGCGGGGCGGGATACCTCATCAAGCCAGGTGAGTAGGCGTGTGAACCGGCGGCGGGGGCCGTGGACGCTGCGGACCCGGCTCGTGGTCTCGGCGGTGGCGCTGATCGCCGTGGTCGCCGCGGTCATCGGCTCGGTCACCACCATCGCCTTCCGCAGCTATATGTACGGCAAGCTCGACGATCAGCTGCATTCCATCACCGTGCGGGCCTCCAAGCCGCCCCTCGGCGCAGGGGGGCCGATGCCCGGCGGTGCACCGCAGGGCGACGACCCGCTGGCCTTCGTCGACGCGCGGGGGCTGCCCGTCGGCGCCTTCGGGGCCGTTCTGGCGGACGACGGCTCGGTCACCGAGTCGAGGGTGGTCGCGGAGAGCAGCAGCACGCCGGGGCTGGGGACCGAGGACGGCGGGAAGCCGATGACCGGCGCCCAGCAGAGCGCCCTGGAAGCGGCGGACACCCCTGTCGATGGCGGGGCGCAAAGCATCGACCTGCCCGGACTCGGCTCCAACCGGGTGGAGGCCGTCACGGGCCCGCAGGGGACGACGATCCTCGTCGGCATCCCCGCCGCCGAGGTGAGCTCTGCCCTCACCATCCTGATCCTCGTCGAGGTCTGTGTCACCGGAGCCGGTCTGATCGCGGCCGGCATCGCGGGCGCCGCCATGGTCGGTGTCGCGCTGCGGCCGCTGCGCCGGGTCGCCGCGACCGCGACCCGGGTCTCCGAACTCCCGCTGCACAGCGGTGAGGTGGCCCTCCTGGAGCGGGTCCCGGAGGCCGAGGCCGATCCGCGGACCGAGGTCGGGCAGGTGGGCGCGGCGCTCAACCGGATGCTGGGCCATGTCGGTTCGGCGCTGGAGGTGCGGCAGGAGAGCGAGATGCGGGTACGTCAGTTCGTCGCGGACGCCAGCCATGAGCTGCGCACCCCGCTGGCCTCGATCCGCGGATACGCCGAACTGACCCGGCGCGGCGGCGAGGAGACCGGCCCCGACACCCGGCATGCCCTGGGGCGGATCGAGTCCGAGGCGGAGCGGATGACGGGCATGGTGGAGGATCTGCTGCTGCTCGCCCGGCTGGATGCCGGGCGCCCGCTGAGTCACGAGAGCACCGATCTCTCGCCGGTCGTCGTCGACGCGGTGAGCGATGCCCGCGCCGCCGGGCAGGGGGATCACCACTGGCGCCTCGAACTGCCGGACGAGCCCGCGACCGTGTACGGCGATCCGACCCGGCTCCATCAGGTGCTGGTCAATCTGCTGGCGAACGCCCGTACGCACACCCCGCCCGGCACCACCGTCACCGTGCGAGTGCGTGCCACCACCGGCCACCCCTGGGTGACGCTGGAGGTCCAGGACGACGGGCCCGGCATTCCGCCTCGGCTGCTGCCGCATGTCTTCGAACGGTTCGCGCGCGGCGATGCCTCGCGCTCCCGCCACGCGGGTTCCACCGGGCTCGGTCTCGCCATCGTGCACGCCGTCATCGCCGCGCACGGCGGCCGGGTGGGGGTGGCCTCGGTCCCGGGACACACGGTGTTCGCCGTCCATCTGCCGGCGCTTCCCGTGGTTGCTCCGCACTCACAGCAGGGGGACAGGCTCAGCACATCGGCGTGACAGCGGGGCCGGCGAGTGTCGATGGCATGCGAACCGACACTCCTTGGAGCACCCTGCCGGCCCGGGACCACCTCCTCGCCGGAGCGGTCGATGCGGCAGGTGTACCCGTACTCGATGTGGTGGTACCCGTCTTCAACGAGGAGAAGGACCTCGAGCCGTGTGTGCTGCGCCTGCACGACCATCTGGCGCGCACCTTCCCGTACGCCTTCCGGATCACCGTCGCGGACAACGCGAGCACCGACCGGACACCGCAGGTGGCGGCCCGGCTCGCGGCGGCGCTGCCCCGGGTGCGGTCGTACCGGCTGGCGGAGAAAGGCCGCGGGCGGGCGCTGCGCACCGTCTGGTCGCACTCGGACGCCCCGGTCCTGGCGTACATGGACGTCGATCTCTCCACCGACCTCAACGCGCTGCTGCCGCTGGTGGCGCCACTGATCTCGGGCCACTCGGACCTGGCTGTCGGCTCACGGCTGGCCCGTAGCTCGCGGGTGGTGCGCGGATCGAAGCGGGAGTTCATCTCGCGCGCCTACAACCTCATTCTCCGCTCGTCGCTGGCCGCGCGGTTCAGCGATGCGCAGTGCGGATTCAAGGCTGTCCGACGTGAGGTCGCGCAGCGGCTGCTGCCGATGGTCGAGGACACGGGTTGGTTCTTCGACACCGAGATGCTGGTGCTCGCCGAGCGCGCCGGGCTGCGTATCCACGAGGTGCCGGTCGACTGGGTCGACGATCCCGACTCCACCGTCCACATCGTGCGGACCGCGACCGAGGATCTGAAAGGGGTGTGGCGGGTGGGGCGGGCGCTGGCGGTCGGCGCACTGCCGCTGGACCGGCTGGCGAGGCCCTTCGGGGACGATCCGCGCGACCGCGCTCTGAGCGGGGTGCCGCGCGGCCTGGCCCGGCAGCTCGTCGGATTCTGCGTCGTCGGCGCGCTTTCCACGCTCTTCCATCTCGCCCTGTACTCGCTCTTCCGGCTGTGTGTCGGCCCGCAGGTCGCCAACGGCGGCGCGCTGCTGGTGTCCGCCGTCGCCAATACGGCGGGCAACCGCAGGCTCACCTTCGGCGTGCGCGGCCGGGGCGGAGCCGTACGCCATCAGGCGCAGGGCCTGGTCGTCTTCGCCATCGGTCTCGCGCTGACCAGCGGCTCGCTGGCCGCACTGGGAGCCGCGTCCGGATCGCCGTCCCACGGCACGGAACTCGCCGTTCTGATCGCGGCCAACCTCGCGGCGACGGTGCTGCGGTTCCTGCTCTTCCGCGCCTGGGTCTTCCCGGAGCGGGCCTCCGGGGGGCCCGTGGCTTCCGCGGCCTCTGCGGCTCCCGCCTCGGCCGGGCGCGCCGATGACACTCACCACGAACTGGGGAACGTCCGATGACCACGCTGCGTCCCGACCGCCTTCCGGCCTCGCCGGATGCGCCGACGTCCCCGCCACCGGCCGCCGGGGCCGGCCACGCGCGCCCGGACAAGTCCTTGGCGCGCCGCGTGTGGCGGGGCAGGCCCGAGGACCCGTGCTGGGCGCGGCCCGCCTTCCTGGCCATGCTGCTGGTCATCGCGCTCGCGTACCTGTGGAACCTCAGCGCCTCCGGGTACGCCAACTCCTTCTACTCCGCAGCCGTCCAGGCCGGCAGTCAGAGCTGGAAGGCCTTCTTCTTCGGCTCGTTGGACGCTGCCAACGCGATCACTGTCGACAAGCCCCCGGCCACACTCTGGCCGATGGCCCTGTCGGTGCGGATCTTCGGCCTCGGTTCGTGGGCGGTTCTGGTTCCGCAGGTGCTGATGGGGGTGGCCACGGCCGGGGTGCTGTACGCGGCCGTACGCCGCCGTTTCAACGCCCCTGCCGGGCTGATCGCGATGGCGGTGTTCGCGCTCACGCCCGTCGCCGCGCTGATGTTCCGCTTCAACAACCCGGATGCTCTGCTGGCGTTGCTGATGACCGTCACCGTCTACTGCGTGCTGCGCGCGATGGAGAACGGCCGTACCAAGTGGCTGGTGTGGGCGGGTGTCGCGGTCGGTTTCGCGTTCCTGTCCAAGACCCTGCAGGCGTTCTTGATCCTGCCGCCGCTGGCCGTGCTGTACGCGGTGTTCGCGCCGGTCTCCGTACGCAAGCGGTTCGGCCAACTCGGGCTCTCGGCGCTCGCGATGGTCGTCGCGGGCGGCTGGTGGGTGGCGATCGTCGAACTGTGGCCCGCCTCGTCGCGTCCGTACATCGGCGGCTCGCAGAACAACTCCTTCCTGGAACTGACCTTCGGCTACAACGGCCTCGGCCGGATCAACGGCGATGAGACCGGCAGTGTCGGAGGGGGCGGGGGTGGCGGCGGTCAGTGGGGGGAGACCGGCATCGGCCGGATGTTCAACGCCGAGGTCGGCGGCCAGATCTCCTGGCTGCTGCCCGCCGCCCTGATTCTGCTCGCCGCGGGTGTCTGGCTCACCTGGAAGGCCAGGCGCACCGATACCGCCCGGGCGGCGTTCCTCGCCTGGGGCGGCTCGCTGCTGATGACGGCGGTCGTCTTCAGCTTCATGGCCGGCATCTTCCACCAGTACTACACGGTCGCCCTGGCTCCGTACATCGCGGCGCTCGTCGGTATGGGCACCACGGTTCTGTGGGAGGAGCGGACCAGGTGGTGGGCGCGTGGAGCGCTCTGCGTGACGGTCGCGGTGACCGCGCTCTGGTCGTACGTCCTGCTGGGCCGGACTGCGGACTATCTGCCGTGGCTGCGCTGGGCCGTCCTCATCGGCGGTCCGGCCGCAGCGGCGGGCCTGCTGCTCGCTGCACGTCTCGGACGCCAACTGGCGCTCGCAGCGGTGGGGGTGAGCCTTGTCGCGTCGCTGGCCGGGCCGACGGCGTACACCCTCAGCACGCTGAACACCGGACATCGGGGCTCGATCGTCACGGCAGGTCCGTCCGGCGCCAGTTCCATGGGCGGTCCCGGTGGCGGCGGCCGGGGCGGCCCAGGTGGCATGGGCGGTGGAATGCGGCCCCCCGGCCAGGGCAACCAGCAGGACGGCGGTATGGGTCAGCCCCCGACTGGCGGCCAGGGCGGCAACCAGCAGAACGGCCGGCAGCCGGGAGCCATGCCCGGTACAGGCACCGCACCCGGCACCGGCACCGCACCCGGCGGCACGGGCGAAGACGGCACCCCAGGAGGCGGCGGCATCGGAGGTCTGCTCAACGGCTCGTCCGTCAGCGCCGAGGCCGAGAAGCTCCTGGAGAAGAACGCCGGCGACTACACCTGGGCCGCCGCCGCCATCGGCTCACAGAACGCAGCGAGCTACCAACTCGCCACCGGCGACCCGGTGATGGCGATCGGTGGCTTCAACGGCAGTGACCCGTCCCCGACGCTCTCCCAGTTCAAGAGGTACGTCGAGGACGGCAGGATCCACTACTTCATCGCGGGCGGGATGGGCGGGGGTGGCGGCAACAGCGGCATCTCGTCCCGGATTTCCTCCTGGGTGGAGGAGAACTTCGAGGAGGTCACGGTCCACAGTGCCACCTTCTACGACCTGACCCAGCCGAAGAGCGGCGAGTAGAGGCTCAGCGCCGCAGCAGCAGATCCGCGACAACCGGGCGGTGGTCCGAGGCAAGCGTCTCGGCCACCGTCGCGTCGCGTACTCGTACGGAATCCTTCGACACCGCCACGTAATCGATCCGCTGCACCGGATCCTGCGCCGGGTAGGTCGGCCCACCGGGCTCGATGTCCGTCAGCTCCTCCCACAGCGGGGCGAGTTCGGGAGCGGCCGGTGCCGCGTTGAAGTCGCCGAGCAGGATCTGCCGCACCTTCTGCCGCCCCGGTGCCTCGTCCTCGGCCATGACCCGGCGGGTGTCGGCGACCTGGGCGGTCCGTACGGACGGGTTGCCGCGGTAGTCGAGGTGCGTCACATACACATGCACGGGCAGCCCCTTCACCCGCAGGACCACCTCGCCGAAGCCGGGCGCGGGGGCCGGAACCGGGTTCGGGTCCTGGGTGGAGAGCCGGGTGATCTCGTGGTTCTCGGCGCTCACGATCCGGTACCTGGACAGCACCGCGACACCGAACTCACGCCGGGGCGCACCCGGAGTTTCGGGGGCGAGGCTGTAGATCGGGGCGAACGAGACCTGCATGTGCAGCCGCTCGGCCAGCTCGGCCGCCAGATCGCGCCACTCGCTGCGGGTGCCCCAGTGGACGTCGACCTCCTGGAGCCCGATCACATCGGCGTCCAGTGAGCGGAGCTCGGCGGTCTGCCGGTCGAGATCGAAGACATTGTCCATGCCGGCGCCTGCATGGATGTTGTACGTGGCCACACGCAGCGGCACCGCGTGCCCCTGCCCGGCGGCCGATGCCGGGGGCGCGAAGGCGGTGCCCAACAGGCCCGCTGCGATGAGCACTTCCACCGTACGACGACGCAGTGACATACCACTCCAGTCCTTGTCGGATCAGCGGCGAGCACGGTACCGCGCGGAAATGAGTTGTACAGCGTATGGGGATTGGTTATACGGTGTACATCTCGTTCTCGTACACCGTATAAGGCACCAGGAGTCCGCATGACGGCGACCGCCGCCGAGCAGAACCGCCTCACGCCACCGAGCCACCCGCAGCGCTGGCTGATCCTCGGCGTCATCTGTCTCGCCCAGCTCACCGTGCTGCTCGACAACACCGTCCTCAACGTCGCGATCCCCTCCCTCACCCAGGAGCTGGATGCCTCCACCGCCGATGTGCAGTGGATGATCAACGCCTATTCGCTGGTCCAGTCGGGTCTGCTGCTCACGGCCGGCAGCTCCGCCGACCGCTACGGCCGCAAGAAGATGCTGGTCGCGGGGCTCGCCCTGTTCGGCATCGGCTCGCTGGTGGCCGGACTGGCCCAGTCGTCCACGCAGCTGATCGCCGCCCGTGCGGGCATGGGCATCGGCGGTGCGCTGCTGATGACGACGACCCTGGCCGTCGTCGTGCAGATCTTCGACGACTCCGAGCGGGTCAAGGCGATCGGCATCTGGTCGACCGTCAGCTCGCTGGGCTTCGCCGTCGGACCGCTGATCGGCGGAGTGATGCTCGACCACTTCTGGTGGGGCGCGATCTTCCTGATCAACATCCCCGTCGCGGTCATCGGCCTGGTCGCCGTCGTCCGGCTCGTCCCGGAGTCCAAGAACCCCAGTGGCGAGCGCCCCGACCTGCTCGGCGCGCTGCTCTCCACCATCGGTATGGCATCCGTCGTGTACGCGATCATCTCCGGCCCGGAGCACGGCTGGACGTCGGGCCGGGTACTGCTGACCGCCTTCATCGGGGTCGCCGTCCTCACCGGGTTCGTGCTGTGGGAGCTGCACATCCCGTACCCGATGCTGGACATGCACTTCTTCCGCAACCAGAAGTTCATCGGGGCGGTCGCGGGCGCGATCCTGGTCGCGTTCGGGATGGGCGGCTCGCTCTTCCTGCTCACCCAGCAGCTTCAGTTCGTCGTCGGCTACGGGCCACTGGAAGCCGGTCTGCGTACGGCTCCGCTGGCGCTGAGTGTCGTCGCGCTCAACCTCACCGGACTGGGAGCCAGGCTGGTGCCCAAGCTGGGCACGCCCGTCACCATCGCGGCCGGGATGAGCCTGTTGGCCGCGGGTCTCGCCGCGATCGCGCTGCTCGGCGGCGACGGCTACGGCGGCATGCTGCTCGGCCTGGTCGTGATGGGCGCGGGCATCGCGCTCGCCATGCCCGCCATGGCCAACGCGATCATGAGCGCCATTCCGCCGGAGAAGGCAGGCGTGGGTGCGGGGGTCAACGGCACGCTCGCCGAGTTCGGCAACGGTCTGGGGGTCGCCGTCCTCGGCGCGGTGCTCAATTCCCGGTTCGCTGCGCTCGTGCCCGCGGCCGTCGGGGCCGCCTCGCTGCCCGCCGCGCTGGCCTCGGCCACCGACGACGGGGAGCGTGAGCGGATCACGGACGCCTTCGCCTCGGGACTGGAGACCAGCCAGCTGGTCGGAGCGGTGGCGGTGCTGGCCGGCGGCCTGCTGGCCGCGACGCTTCTGAGCCGTGCGGAGCGGGCAGAATCTGCCCGGGCCACCTCGGCCGAGGCCGAGGTGGCGGCATAGCATCGAGGCGGGGCGCATCGGACCGTACGGATCCGCTTCGTGCGCACGAGTACGCATCCGGTCCGTCCCGCCGGCAAGACGAGGAGAGTGCGCCATGGTGTCCGCGGCCGACCGTGTGAAGAACCCCGCCAGGACCAGCGTGTGGCTGGATCAGAGGACACCGTCGCGCACCCGTAAATCGGACCAGCCGGCCGGTCTCGACCGGGACAGGATCACTGCGGCTTCTGTCCGGCTGCTGGACGCCGAGGGCCTCGCCAAGTTCTCCATGCGCCGGCTCGCCGCCGAGCTGGACGTCACCGCGATGTCCCTCTACTGGTACGTGGACACCAAGGACGATCTGCTGGAGCTGGCCCTCGACTCGGTCTACAGCGAGATCGCGCCCCCTCGCGAGGACGCGCACTGGCACGACCGGCTGCGCGAACTGGCCGTATCCTACCGGGAATTGCTGGTCCGGCATGGCTGGGTGTCGCCGCTCGCCGGCCACTTCCTCAACATGGGCCCCCACTCGATGCTGTTCTCGCACGCCATGCAGGACGTGGTCCGGGCGACGGGGCTGCCGCTGCACCAGCAGACGGGGGCGCTCTCCGCGGTCTTCCAGTTCGTGTACGGATTCGGCACCATCGAGGCCCACTTCGTGCAGCGCAGCGCGGAGTCGGGGGTCAGCCAGGACGAGTTCTTCCAGCAGGCGCTGGGCACCATCCGGAGCCAGCCGCAGCTCAGCCGGATCGTCGAGTCCTCGCAGGACCTGATGGACGCCCGCGGTGGCGACACGGTCGAGGAGATGCGCGACCGGGACTTCACCTTCGCCCTGGACCTGCTGATCGCGGGCATCGAGGCGATGAGGGACCGCTGAGACCTCGTTCGTCCCTCAGTACCCGTCCTTCGCGGGGGTTGGTAACTGCTCGCCGGGGAGTGCGCATGACGCCGGTTAGCTCGATCGTGTGATGGTCCGCTCGCGGGCTTGCGGTGCCCTGGGCCGACCCGGTTGACGTGATCGTGCGGTCTGGGACGCCGGGTGCGGCGCCGGCGTGCGGGGCCCCGGTCCACGGGAGTGATGGTTCGGGGCCTCCCCGTCGCCTCTGGCCGTATCCACATGGCCAGGTGGCGCAGGGAACCGGCCTCCCGGGATCGGACCACGCACGGGATGCATGTCGCCGCCCCGGGGTTGAGCACGCCGGGGACCGGTGCGCCCAAGACCGTTCGGAGACAGCAGACAGCAGACAGCAGACAGCAGACAGCAGACAGCAGTCAGCAGTCAGCTGCCGGGTGCCAGGTGGGCGGGGAAGCCGCCGGTTGCGACCGGGCCCCAGCGCTCCGGAGTGATCCGGATGATCGACTTCCCCTGCTTCACCATCGCCGCCCGGTACTCGTCCCAGTCCGGGTGCTCACCCGAGATGTTCCGGAAGTACTCGACGAGCGGCTCGACCGAATCCGGTGAGTCGATCACCTCGGCCGAGCCGTCGATCTGCACCCACGGCCCGTTCCAGTCGTCGGACAGGACGATCACGCTGACCCGCTCGTCCCGTTTCGCGTTGCGGGTCTTGGCCCGTTCGGGGTAGGTCGAGACGACGATCCGTCCTGCGTCGTCGACGCCGCAGGTCAGCGGGGAGCCCTGGGGGCGGCCGTCGGACCGGGTGGTCAGCAGGATCGCCCGGTGCCTGGGCCGTGCGAAAGCCAGCAACTCGTCGAGTTCCACGGCGGTGTTCGTCGCGATGTCGGGTGCCATGTCCGCAGACTACGACGGCAGGGACTCACCCTGCACGGCCTGGATGTCGAGCTCCACCCGCAGCGTCGTACCGATCGCCGAGATGCCGGCCTGCACCACCTGGTTGTAGTTCATGGCGAAATCGTCGCGGCGCAGCTCTGCCGCTGCGCTGAACGCCGCACGCACCCCGCCCCACGGGTCGGGGCCGGTGCCGAGGTAGCTCAGGTCCAGGTCGACCGGGCGCTCGACGCCGCGCATCGTCAGCAGGCCGTGCACGGTCCAGCGGTCGGGGCCGGCCGGGGTGAGCCCGTTCGAGCGGTACGTGATCTCCAGGAACCGGTCCGCGTCGAGGAAGTCCGGCGAGCGCAGGTGCTTGTCCCGCATGCCGTTGCCCGTGTCGATGCTGGCCGCGCTGATCACGGCGTCGACGCGGGAGCGGTGGACCTCCTCGGCGATCTCGATCCGGCCGCTGAACTCGGTGAACCGGCCGTGCACGCTGGAGATCCCCAGGTGCTGCGCGACCGCGCCCACCGAGGAGTGCGCCGGGTCCAGTGACCAGGCGCCCGGCGGCGGCAGCTCCACACCGCCCTGGCGGGCCAGCACCACCGTGCCGGCCTCGACCCGTCCGCTCGCGGTGACGAGGGCGGTGGAGGCGGCGGGGGCGTACCCGACCGCCGTGACGATCACTGTGTACGCGCCGGCCTGCAGGGGAGTGTCGGTCCGCACCGCCCCGTCCTCGTCGGCAGTGGCCCGCAGCACCTGCGCGCCGGTCATGTCGGTGACCGTCACGACGGCGTGCTGGACCGCCCAGCCGTCCCGCGTCCGTACCTGTGCGCGAAGTCCCATCCCGTTTTCTCTCCTTGCTCAATGACTCAATGAGTCGGGCCCCGGGGCGGGGACGGCAGGCCGTCCCCTGCCTGCCGTCCCCGCCACCGGGGCCCATTTCCACCGGCCGGTACAGCGTCTCCGCTCGAAACGCCGACCCGCCAGGGGTCTGTGGTTACTCGCCGGGGTGGGCGAGCTCGATGTCGTGGCCGTCGACCCCGCGACCGGCCACGGTCAGCGCGCCGGCCACCGGCGGGTAGCCGGTCGCGATGACCGAGTACTCGCCCGCGTCCAGGTCGGCGAAGGCGTACGCCCCGTCGTCCCCGGTCGTCGAGGTGGCGACCACATTGCCCGCCGCGTCGACCAGCGTGACCCGGGCGTCCGGCAGCGGCCGCCGGCCGGAACCGGCCCGCACGACGCCCTGCACCAGCGCACCGGACTGCAGTGCGGCCTCGATCCGGGTGACGCCCTGGCCACCGATCTCCACCGGCAGCGCCAGCGGACGGAACCCTGCGGCGTTCACCGCGACGGTCACCGAACCGGGGACCAGCTCACCGAAGGTGAACTCGCCCGTCTCACCGGACTTGCCGGTGGCCAGCACATCGCCGCGCACATCGGTCACGATGACCATGGCGCCCTCGACCGCCAAAGCGGTCTCGGCGGTGCGCACGATCCCGGCCAGGCCGCTCGTACCGGACAGCAGGATGTCGTACGGGAGCGGCTCGTCACCGACGACCACGGTGGACGCCTGCGGCTGGAAGCCGTCGGCGGACGCGATCAGAACGTAGCTGCCGGAGCCCGGCGCGTCCAGACCGTAGCTGCCGTCGGCCTGGGAGACGGAGCGCCCCAGCTGCCGGCCGGCCAGCGAGATCAGCGTGACGGCGGCCCGTGCGACGGGTGCGCCCTCGGCGCCCCGCACCACGCCGTGCACGGACGTGCCCTGCAGGGTGGCGACCGGGGCTTCCAGGGTGTCGACCGAGGAGACCGGGGCGGCCTGGGCCGTTGCCCGGGAGACCGGTGCGGCAGCGGTGGCCGGAACCTCGACCGTCTCCGCGACGGGGACCTCGGCCGTGGCCGGGGCGTCGCTCGCGGCGTTCGACTTCAGAGCGACCTCCTTGATGAAGATCGTGATCAGGAAGGCGATCAGCGCGGCCGGGGCGGCGTACAGGAAGACATCGCCGACACCGTGCCCGTAGGCGCTCTCCACGACCGTACGGAACGGTGCGGGCAGCTTGTCCAGGTCGGGGATGCCCCCGCCTCCGGTGCCGCCGTGGCCCATGGCCGCGCCCTTGGGGCCGAGCTCCGCGAGGCCGTCCTTGACGTAGTGGGTGACGCGGTTCGCCATGACGGCGCCCAGCGCCGAGACGCCGATCGCACCACCGAGGGAACGGAAGAAGGTGACGACGGAGCTGGCCGAGCCGAGGTCGGCCGGAGCGACCTGGTTCTGCGCGGCGAGCACCAGGTTCTGCATCATCATGCCGATGCCGAGACCCATGACGGCCATGAAGACCGCGATGTGCCAGTACTCCGTGTCGTACCGGATGGTGCCCAGCAGCCCGAGCCCGGCGGTGACCAGGAAGCCACCGCTGACCAGCCAGGCCTTCCAGCGGCCGGTCCTGGTGATGATCTGGCCGGAGACCGTCGAGGAGACGAACAGACCCGCGATCATCGGGATCGTCATGACACCGGACATCGTCGGCGACTTGCCGCGCGCCAGCTGGAAGTACTGGCTGAAGAAGACGGTGCCCGCGAACATCGCGATACCGACGAACAGCGAAGCCAGCGAGGTCAGCGTGATGGTGCGGTTGCGGAAGAGGCGCAGCGGGATGATGGGCTCGCTGGCCCGCGACTCGATGAAGACGAAGAGCAGGGTGAGGATCAGGGAACCCGCGAGCATCACGCCGGTCTGCCACGACAGCCAGTCGTACTTGTCACCCGCGAAGGTCACCCAGACGAGCAGCAGCGACACGGCGGCGCTGATGAAGAGCGCACCCCACCAGTCGACCTTGACCTCACGCTTCACGACCGGGAGCTTCAGGGTCTTCTGCAGCACGACCAGCGCGACGATGGCGAACGGCACACCGACGTAGAAGCACCAGCGCCAGCCCATCCAGCTGGTGTCGGTGATGACACCGCCGAGCAGCGGACCACCGACGGTGGCGACGGCGAAGACCGCGCCGAGGTAGCCGCTGTAGCGACCGCGCTCGCGCGGGGCGATCATCGCCGCCATCACGATCTGCGCGAGGGCGGAGAGTCCGCCGACGCCGATGCCCTGGACGACACGGCAGGCGATCAGCATGCCGCTGCTGGTCGACATACCGGCGACGACCGAGCCCGCGACGTAGATGACGAGGGCTATCTGAACCAGCAGCTTCTTGCTGAACAGGTCGGAGAGCTTGCCCCACAGAGGGGTGGTGGCGGTCATCGCCAGCAGCGAGGCCGTGACGACCCAGGTGTAGGCGCTCTGGCCGCCTCCGAGGTCGGAGATGATCTCCGGAAGGGCGTTGGAGACGACCGTCGACGACAGGATCGCGACAAACATGCCGAGCATCAGCCCGGCCAGTGCTTCCATGATCTGCCGGTGTGTCATCGGCGCGCCGGACGAGGCATCGGATGATCCCCCGTGCTTGGCGTGGCCGCCCCGCACACCGGTTGGTGTGGTCGTAGCCATTGAGTTCCTTGTCTTTGCTTCTGTTACACAGGTGTACGGGTGTGCGAGTCGTTGTCGCTGTCGGCATGCCGGGAGCAGTCGCTGGTGTGCTTTCCGGGGAGGCACCCGCCGGGGCCGCGACAGGCAAAACTGTCGCGCAGCCTGGCCAACAGCGTGTTGAGCTGTCCGACGTCGTCGTCGGACCAGTCCGAGAGGTTGTGGATGAACATTTCGGTGGTCCGGCGGTTCAGATCGCTGAGCACGTCGTGTCCGGCGGGGGTCAGCCGCAGGATGCGGGACCGCTTGTCCGCCGGGTCCGAGGAGCGTTCGATCCAGCCGCGCTCTGCCACATGGGCGACATGACGGCTGGTCACCGACATGTCGACGGCCATCAGCTCGGCCAGTCTGCTGATCCGCATTTCGCCGTGTTCACGGAGAAGTGCCAGTACGGCCGCCGAGCCGCCAGGGCATTCGGGGGGCAGCATGCGGGCGAGACCCCGCTTGACGGCCCCGATGGCGCTGAGCTGCCGGGCCAGTTCTTCGTACTGACTTCGTACGGCCACGGGCCCTCCAGACATCTCACCGGTTCATCTTGTTGCTTAGGGCAACCATAGAAGCTGTTGGTTGCTGCAGGCAAACGAAATGGAGCTTGCAGAAGTAAAGGAAAGCAAAAGGCTGCGTAGGGCTCGGGTCAAAGCCCCAGCGTGTGGGGCGTGGGCCGTGACGGGTGTGTCTCGTGCCACACCGGAGGCGTGGACGGCGGCTCCGAAACGGCAGTAGCCCCCGAGTGTCAGTCGGGGCCCGGCTGACACCCCGCAGGGGCATGGGGTGTCGCCGGACCGCTAGGGTCCTGACCCATGGCACACAACCGTTCCTTGGCGCCCGACGCGAGGAGCTGTGCGTCTGACGGGCCCTCCCGAACGGTCTTGGGCGACCTGGTTCTCCGCTTTCGCACCCCGGTAGCGGCACGCGTCACGCGCGTGATGCCAGTCCGTGGCGGGCGGAGCCCCTGGTGCGGGAGGGGTCGAGCGTTGGCCGCAGGACCGTCTCGCACGTGACGACGCTACAGTTCCACAGGCTTCATATCGCAGTATCCGATGAGCACTTCACCCGATCGAGTGGGAACGTATCCATGCGTAATCAGCCGCCGGTAAATGGCAACCCCCAGGGCCCCGAGGGCAATTACGACCCCGCGGGCAGCACCCAGATGTTCCGCGCCTTCGTCGACGAGGGCGAGCCGCAGCGCCGGCAGCAGCCGGCTGCCTCGTCCGGGTCGAAGACCGGGGTGATCGTCATCGTCGTCGCGGTGATCGTCGTCCTCGCGGCGGTCGCCTGGCTCGCGCTCGGCTGACCGGCGCACCGGTTCTTCCGTACCTCCTGCCTCCACCCGTCACTTCAATACGGCGGTGACGTCCCGGGTCTCGACATGCATCCCCAGGGGCACCCGCCAGGCGTCCACGCAGACGGTGTACGTCTTCGTCCGCGCCGCTCCCGCGTCGATCGGCGCGGGCAGTGGCTCGGTCGACTCGATGGTCGCCCAGTCGATCCCCAGCCCGCCGATGATGTGCGTGGCGAAGGTGACGGTCCCCGAGCGCGCCGGTGATCCTCCGGTGTTGCGGAACTCCACAGTCACCTTCTCGCACCAGCGCTCGTCCGCTGCCGCCCGCTCGGGGGCACCCACCACCAGCACGGCAGGCCTCGCGGGCGCGGTGGAGCCGGGAGCCGAGGGGGTTGCGGGGCCCGTGGAGCCGCCTTTGGGGCCACCGGGGCCGGTCGTACCGTCCGTACCGCCGCCCGCACTGCCGGTGCCGTTGCCCGCGCCGACTGTGCCGGGGCCGGTTGTGCCGCGCGGTCGGCCGGCCGCGCCACTGGCAGTGCTCGTACCCCCGGAGCCGTCGCCCGCGGCGGAGGCGGCCGGCGAAGGCCCGCTGCCGCCGGCCCGGTCTCCGGCACTCCCGCCGCCCTTGCCACCCCTGTCCAGCGGCACCAGCGTCACCTTCCCCGACGGCGCCACCGCTCCCGACGGCGCTCTCTCGGGGCCCGCGCCTGCCGCGCCGACCGCCACGTAGCCGTCGTCCGCCGTCCCGCCGCCGCAGGCGGCCAGCGCTCCGCCCAGACACAGCACGGCCACCGAGGCGGCGATCACGGTGCCCCGGCGGCCGGTCGAGTCGCGTATCTGACGTTGCATCGCGCCAGTGTGGCTGACGGCCCGTCAAATCGGAACCCTCGTGCCACGGTGTGGCGGTCCACGGCGGTCAGTCTGCGATGAGCCCTTCCCTGAGCTGGGCGAGCGTACGGGTCAGCAGGCGTGAGACGTGCATCTGCGAGATGCCGACCTCCTCGCCGATCTGGGACTGCGTCATGTTGGCGAAGAACCGCAGCATGATGATCTGGCGTTCGCGCGGCGGGAGTTTGGCCAGCAGCGGCTTGAGCGATTCGCGGTACTCGACGCCCTCCAGTGCCGAGTCCTCGTATCCGAGCCGGTCCGCGAGGGAGCCCTCGCCGCCGTCGTCCTCGGGCGAGGGCGAGTCCAGCGAGGAGGCGGTGTACGCGTTGCCGACGGCCAGCCCGTCGACCACGTCCTCCTCGGAGACGCCGAGCGCCTTGGCCAGCTCGGGCACGGTCGGCGAGCGGTCGAGCTTCTGGGCGAGCTCGTCGCTGGTCTTGGTCAGCGCGAGCCGCAGCTCCTGGAGGCGGCGCGGGACGCGCACCGACCACGAGGTGTCGCGGAAGAAGCGCTTGATCTCCCCGACGACGGTCGGCATCGCGAACGTCGGGAACTCCACGCCCCGTTCGCAGTCGAACCGGTCGATCGCCTTGATCAGGCCGATCGTGCCGACCTGGACGATGTCCTCCATCGGCTCGTTGCGGCTCCGGAACCGCGCCGCGGCGTAACGCACCAGCGGGAGGTTGAGCTCGATGAGTGTGTCCCGTACGTAGGCACGCTCCGGGCTGTCCGTTCCATCGGGGCCCGGCGCGGGCCCCAGTGCGGCGAGCCGCAGGAACAGGGAGCGGGACAGAGTGCGGGTGTCGATGGCTTCCGACGAGCTGGTGAGCACAACGGGTGCGGGTGCGCTCTTCGTGAGCGTGAGCACCTTCGAGCTGCCCTGTTCTGCGGACATGCCACCCCCTTGAGGTCGCGGACGGTCGCGTTGAGCCGCGACCATCGGAGGAACGCAGCCTCCACCTGAATACCGGCGGCGGGGCCACGGCAAACGCGGTTCCCGCAGAATGTCACATGTCGGCAACACGCTGTAGTGACATGTCGACAAGTCTTTGTGGCATCTGCGCAGTTAACGGGGGGTGTGCGGCATTTCGGCCGCCCGAACCGGACTTCGAGCGCTCTACCCGTTCCGGTTACGCCTCGATCCTGTTTGCGGATCGAAGTCGGGCGAAACTACGGGCCAGCAGCCTTGACACATGCATCTGGGACACACCCAGTTCGGCGCTGATCTGCGACTGCGTCAGATTGCTGTAGTAGCGCAGCAGCAGGATGCGCTGCTCGCGCTCGGGCAGCTGTACGAGCAGATGCCGGACCAGGTCGCGGTGCTCGACCCCGGCGAGGGCGGGGTCCTCGTAGCCGAGCCGGTCCAGCAGGCCGGGCAGCCCGTCGCCCTCCTGCGCGGCTTCCAGCGAGGTCGCGTGGTAGGAACGGCCGGCCTCGATGCAGGCCAGCACCTCGTCCTCGGAGATCCTCAGCCGCTCGGCGATCTCCGCGGTTGTGGGAGAGCGGCCGTGAGCGGTCGTCAGATCCTCGGTGGCGCCGGTGACCTGGACCCAGAGCTCATGCAGCCGGCGCGGGACGTGGACGGTCCGTACGTTGTCGCGGAAGTACCGCTTGATCTCGCCGACGACGGTCGGCATCGCGAAGGTCGGGAACTGGACACCGCGTTCGGGGTCGAACCGGTCGATGGCATTGATCAGCCCGATCGTGCCGACCTGGACGACGTCCTCCATCGGCTCGTTACGGCTCCGGAAGCGCGCCGCGGCGTACCGCACCAGGGGGAGGTTCGCCTCGATCAGCGCCGCCCGTACGCGGCCGTGCTCCGGGGTCCCCGGCTCAAGGTTCTTGAGCTGTCCGAAGAGGACCTGGGTGAGCGCCCTGGTGTCGGCGCCCCTGGCCCTGGCGGGCGGTGTCGTGCTGTCGGGCGTCTCGGTCTCGACGGTCTCGACAGGCTCGACGGGCTGGACGGTCTGGGGAGGCACTTGAGGCGCTGCACTGGCCGGCACGGTCACGCCACCCCTTTGCGGTCAACTTCGGTCAACTCATCCGTCAAAAGCGGTCATAGCATCACAAGACATGTCCACTGTGTGCAAGCACCGTATAGCGTCGTGTTGGGGTCAACTTGGTTTAAACGCTAAGAAAAGCCCCTCACCGTGGTGGCGAGGGGCTCAGCGGGACCGGCTGGATCAGGCGGACCGGGCGAATCAGAACGGATAGTCGGCGATCACCCAGGTGGCGAACGCGCGCCACTGCCCGGCGGCGGCCTGATGGGCGGGGTGCTCGATGTAACGCTTCAGGGCGTCCTCGTCGGCGACCGCGGAGTTGATGGCGAAGTCGTACGCGATCGGCCGGTCGGTGATGTTCCAGGCGCACTCCCAGAACTCCAGCTCGGGGACCTGTCCCGCCAGCTCCTGGAAGGCCTTCGCGCCGGCGACGACCCGCGGGTCGTCCCGCTCGACGCCGTCGTTCAGCTTGAACAGGACCAGATGGCGGATCATGGGGTACTCCTACTTCACGAGCTCGGACATGAAGTCGCCGATGCCCTGTGCGGCACTCGAAATGCCCTCGAACCCTACCTGGACAAGATCAGCCGCCCGCTCCGGGGACGTGATGATCGTGTACATAACGAAGACGACTACCACGATGAGAGCTATCTTCTTCGCTTGCACCATCAGCCCCTGCCTCGCCTTCGATCCCCTGTGCAGTCGGGCGATTCTATCCGCACGAATGGCCGTATCCCTCTGATGTTTCCGACCACTCACATGGCCTTTAAGGACCAAGGGCCCGGTGATCGGGGCCCTTTGCCTGCTCGTAAGGCTTCTGCCAGGCCGCAGGATGGACGGTGAGCCCCAGCGGATCCGGCAGGAATCCGCTGGGGCGAGGAACGGGACCTCACTGTGGGGTTCTCGCCGCGAGCCTCCCCTGACTGCGGCGAGGGCTTGAGGGCCCGTTCTCATCGGGGGGAGCGGCTTGTCCCCCCGATGCCGCTTCCCCCGGCCAACACTTCGCGGGCTGTGGTCCCGGGTGCGACGACCGACGCGCCCGGGACCACAGCCGTGTCCGTATCCGCGAATGCAGGTGCGGAAAACCCGAAGGGCCCGACGCGATGCGCCGGGCCCTTCACAAGAGCGGTAGCGGAGGGATTTGAACCCTCGGTGAGTTTCCCCACACTCGCTTTCGAGGCGAGCTCCTTCGGCCGCTCGGACACGCTACCGAGAGAGAGCTTAGACCATCCCGGCCGTCCGCCGAAATCCGATTCGCCGCAGCAGGCCGCGGACGAGCGGAAGCCTGGTCAGAGGCCGCGGAAGAACGCCGTCAGCTGATCGGCGCAGACGTCCTCCAGTACTCCGTGGATCACCTCGGGGCGGTGGTTGAGCCGGCGGTCTCGCACGACGTCCCAGAGCGAGCCCGCCGCGCCTGCCTTCTCGTCCCGCGCCCCGTAGACCACCCGGTCCACGCGGGACTGCACAAGCGCGCCCGCGCACATCGTGCAGGGCTCCAGGGTGACCACCAGGGTGCATCCGGACAGCCGCCATTGACCGAGCGCCGCTGCGGCCCGGCGGACGGCGACGATCTCGGCGTGCGCGGTCGGGTCGCCGGTCGCCTCGCGTTCGTTGTGTCCCGTGGCGAGCAGGGAACCGTCCGGGCCGAGCATGACGGCGCCGACCGGCACATCGCCGGCCCGCGCCGCCAGCTCGGCCTCGGCCAGGGCGCGGCGCATGTGCGCCCGCCACGGGTCTCTCACGGGATCGTGTGGGTCTCTTACGGGTTCGTGCGGTTCCGGCGGTCCTTGCGGGTGCGGTGGTTCGCTCACCCGCGGACCCTAACGGACGGTCTCCAGGACCTCGGCCGCACCCAGCGCGTCCGCGATCTCCACCAGTGCGTCCGTCCGCAGCATCAGCAGCTCCGCCTCGGGGAGCCCGAGGTCGGCCAGGATCCCGGTGTCACCGAGCGGGCCTGCCGGTACTGCGTCGGCATCGATTTCGTCGTCGTCGTTGTCATCGTCGTTGTCGTTGTCGGGGGTGATGTCCGGCTCGCCGTCCTCCGTACCGTCGAGGCCGACGAGCTCTTCGAGGGCGGCAATCGTGTCCTCGGCCCCGGGTTCGCGGCCGAGCAGTTCATCGGTGAGCAGGATCTCCCCGTACGAGGAGCGGGCGGCGGCGGTGGCGTCCGAGATGAAGATCCGGGGGTCCTCCTCACCGTCCACCCGGACGACGCCGAACCAGGCGTCCTCCTGCTCGATGAAGACGAGCACAGTGTCCTCGTCCACCGAGGCCTCACGGGCCAGATCCGTCAGGTCGGACAGGGTCTCCACATCGTCGAGTTCCGTGTCGCTCGCTTCCCACCCGTCTTCGGTGCGCGCGAGCAGTGCGGCGAAGTACACCGTGACTCTCCCACTGGTCATAGGGGTGTCGGTCCGGCGGGAGGGCAGCCGGTGGCCCGGCTGTCCTGCGTCCCGCCCATCGGAATCGTGGCAGAAACATAGGCTTTGCGAGAGGAGTTCGGCCGTTGCGTCGGCCATCAGTTCTCCTGGACGCCGCCACCAGGGGGACACCGGGCCGCCGTCCGACCTACCAGCGGAAGGTCCGCATCCGCATGGCCTGGCGCATCCGGGCCGCCCTGGCCCGGCGCGGCTGGACGCGGTCGCGGAGCGCCTTCGCCTCATGAAGCTCGCGCAGGAACTGGGCGCGCCGCCTGCGGCGCGCCGCGTCGGCCTGCTGCGGGTCCTGCCGGCCCTCTGCGTCCTGCGGGGCCGGCGTGTCCGGCCGGTCCCGCTTTTGCTGTTCCCCGTCCGGCATCGGCTCATCACCCCAAGGCTGGGTCCGTATGCCCCCCACCTTCCCTCCGAACATGCGGTTGATGCCAGCGCACGGGTGCGGGAGGCCCGGTTACTGTTGAGCCCATGCGGATCCACGTCGTCGACCACCCACTGGTCGCGCACAAACTCACCACCCTGCGCGACAGGCGCACCGACTCCCCGACCTTCCGGCGGCTCGCCGACGAGCTGGTCACCCTGCTCGCCTACGAGGCCACCCGGGATGTGCGCACCGAACAGGTCGACATCGAGACCCCGGTCACACCGACGACCGGTGTGAAGCTGTCGCACCCGCGCCCCCTGGTCGTACCGATCCTGAGGGCCGGTCTCGGCATGCTCGACGGCATGGTGCGGCTGCTGCCGACCGCCGAGGTGGGCTTCCTGGGCATGATCCGCGACGAGGAGACGCTGCAGGCGTCCACGTACGCGACGCGGATGCCGGAGGACCTCTCGGGTCGCCAGGTGTACGTCCTGGACCCGATGCTGGCCACCGGCGGCACGCTGGTCGCGGCCATTCAGGAACTGATCAAGCGCGGTGCGGACGATGTCACCGCGGTCGTGCTGCTCGCGGCGCCCGAGGGCGTCGAGGTGATGGAACGCGATCTGGCGGGTACGCCGGTGACCGTGGTCACCGCCTCGGTCGACGAGCGGCTCAACGAGAACGGCTACATCGTCCCGGGTCTCGGTGACGCGGGCGACCGGATGTACGGCACGGTCGACTAGAGCCCCGAGCGGGATGTGCTGGGCTGCCGGGGTCGACCCGGCAGCCGTCAGCAGGACGGTGCGGAGGCCGGCTTCGCCAGGGCGGCGAGGGCCGCGGCGGCCGACTGGGGCGTGCTGAACGCCTTGAACTTCGTACCGAGGATCAGATCGACGTCCGCCGTCTTGCGGGCGTCGGTCTTCGCAACGGCCCCCTGCAGCTGTGTGCCGAGGACCGGGAGCGAGCCGTTCGTGGCCGACGGGGCGCCCAACAGCACCCCCGGACCTGCGACCTTCTTGTCGTACGTGGCCGAGGCGTTACCCACCTTGCCGATGGTGAAGCCGCGCTTCTTCAGCTCGTCGGCGGCCTTCTTGGCGAGCCCGCTGCGCGGTGTCGCGTTGTAGACGTTGACGGTGATCTTCGCGGGTTTCGGCAGCGCCTTGGCGGGCGCGGACGGCTTGGCCGGAGCGCAGTCCGTCGAGTGGCCGACGGCGCCGGCCTTCTTGTTGCTGCCCGTGAAGACGTCGATGAGCTGCAGCGTGCCCCATCCGACCAGTCCGAGGGCAACCACGGAAGCGGTGGCAGCGAGGATCAGCTTGCCGCGACGCCGGGGGCGGCGCATGCGCGGGTACTTGTCGCCCGTGATGCGGTACTTTCCGCCCATGCCGGGGGGAGTGAGCATGCTCATGGGCGCAGCGTAGTGCGACCCGGTGATGATGCCTACTAAATGATCAATGGATCGCACCCGTCCGGGTGCGAATGCACCCGAACGAACCCGGAGCGGCCCGCAGGGCTTGCGGGCCCGTGGAGGGAACCCGCCGGGCTTCGTCAGCCGAGTTCGAGTACCCGGGCGTGCAGTACCTGGCGCTGCTGGAGCGCGGCGCGGACCGCGCGGTGCAATCCGTCCTCCAGATAGAGGTCGCCCTGCCACTTCACGACGTGCGCGAACAGGTCGCCGTAGAACGTCGAGTCCTCGGCGAGGAGGGTCTCCAGGTCCAGATTGCCCTTGGTGGTCACCAGCTGATCGAGGCGGACCGGGCGCGGCGCGACATCCGCCCACTGCCGGGTGCTTTCCCGGCCGTGGTCGGGATAAGGCCGCCCATTTCCGATGCGCTTGAAGATCACACGGAAAGCCTACCGGGCGAGAGCCTCCGGGCGCAGCCATGGGGCGGGACTGTGATGCCGGCAAGAACGCCATAAAGCGGGCATTCCGGAATAGGGGCCGTGGTGAGTGGCAGCGACAGCACGGGCCAGGACGCGGGTTCGGGCACCGGCGGAGGTTCGGACACCGACGCGCCGGACACGGGCGTGGCGTCGGGCGGAGGCGCCGGGGTTCTGCCGCAGCCGGCGCAGGAGACCGCTGCCGGGTACGCCGTCTTTGGGGCCGCCCTCGATCCGGGCGCATTGCTCTGGGACGGTGTGTGCCTGCCCCATGCGCAGATCCGGATTCCACTGGCGATGCTCAACCGGCACGGACTCGTCCCGGGCGACACCGGCACCGGCAAGACCAAGACGATCCAGCTGATCGCCTAACAGCTCTCGGCCAACGGTGTTCCGGTCTTCCTCGCAGGCACCGATGGAGATGTCTCGGGCATTGCCGCTCCCGGTGCGCCGGGCGACAAGGTCACCGAGCGGGCCGGGCAGGCCGGACAGGAGTGGGAGGCCAAGAGCTTCCCGTGCGAGTTCTACGCGCTCGGCGGCATCGGGCCCGGTATTCCGCTGCGGGCGACGGTCACCGGCTTCGGCCCCGTACTCCTGTCCAAGGTGCTTGGCTATTTGTCGGCTGCGCGTTTGGCCGCCCTGGACGCCTGTTTGGCCTGCTGTTTGAACGCGCGGACCTCGGCCAGTGATTCAGGGCCGGTGATGTCGGCGACCGACCGGCGCGAACCCGCCTCGCCGTACGGCCCGGCCGCCTCCTGCCAGCCCGCCGGCCGGACCCCGAACTGCTTGCCGAGCAGTGCCAGGAAGATCTGCGCCTTCTGGGTGCCGAACCCCGGCAGGGCGTTCAGCCGCTTCCGCAGCTCGGCCCCGCTGGAGACATCGCTCCACACCGCGCTCGCGTCGCCGTCGTACTCCGCCACCAGGTACTGGCACAACTGCTGGACCCGCTTGGCCATGGAGCCCGGATAGCGGTGCAGCGCCGGTTTGGCGGAGAAGAGTTCGGCGAAGGCCTCCGGGGCGTATGCGGCGATCTCATGAGCGTCCAGGTCGTCTCCGCCCATCCGCCCGGCCAGGGTGTACGGGCCGGAGAAAGCCCATTCCATCGGCACCTGCTGGTCCAGCAGCATGCCGATCAGAGCGGCGAGCGGGCTGCGTGCGAGGAGCTCGTCCGCCTCCGGCTGCTGGGCGATCCGCAGGGTGATGTCCTGGTCCTTGTTGCTCTTGGTCATGCCTTCGATCATCCCGACGGCGGCGCGGCCCGGCCACCCCACTGCCCGCCGGTGCAGCCGTTTGCCGCCGGATTCCGTTCGAGGAGGCGACGCGACGACGTCTGCCGAGTGTGACTGTCAGCGGCGGTCGGCGGACCCGGAGTTGACATCGGGGGCGGCTGCGGGGCCGGCGGGCTTCGCGGGACCGTACGAACGGTCCGGATGCCCGAAGGGGCACCGTCGGCTGCCCCTGACCGGCGGGGTCCGGGCTGGACGAGGCAGTGACACGTCGTGAAGGTGGAGTGGTGGGGCCATCACGACGCGCCTTCGACCGGGGCGCGGTCAGGGGAGATGACGATGCACGCACAGGAACGGGACCAGGAACACGACCACGAGCGGGATCACGGGCACGGGCAGGAGCACGACGAAGCCCTGCACGCGTCCAGGGCGACCGAGGGCCGGGAGGCGGCGGACACCCCGCATCTCTACCGTGCGGCGGCCGCCGGGCGGGCCGATGTGGTCGGGCCCGGCGGCATGAGCGTGCTCCAACGGGCGGTCGGCAACAGTGCCGTGGGGTCGATGCTCCAGAGGCGGGAGGAGGAAGAGCGCTCCCCCGTGCACGACGTGGTCTCGTCCGGCGGCGGGCAGCCCCTGGACACCGATACCCGCACCGATCTGGAGGGGCGGATGGGCGCGGACTTCTCCGACGTACGCATCCACACCGGTTCCGCCGCGCACGAGTCGGCGAAGGGCGTGGGCGCCCACGCGTACACGGTCGGCAACAACGTGGTCTTCCAGCGGGACGCGTACGATCCGTCCTCGCCGCAGGGCCGCACCACGCTGGCCCATGAGCTCACCCATGTGATCCAGCAGCGCAACGGCCCGGTGGAGGGTACGCAGGCGCCGGGCGGTATCCGGGTGAGCGATCCGTCCGACCGGTTCGAGCGGGAGGCCGTCGCGAACGCCGACCGGGTGCTGTCGGACCCGGCCCCGGCCCCGGCTTCGGCGGCTGTGACAGGGGCGGCCGGTCATGACTCGTCCCCCGTCGCGACGCCTGCTGTGCAAAGGGCGGCGACGGAGGACGAGGACGAGCAACCTGCCGATGTGCAGGGCTCCTTCGTCCAACGGGCGGAGGAAGGGGCCGAGGCGGAGGAAGAGGCTCCGCCTGCTTGACGGGCCCGCGTACCGGCCGGCCCGATCCGCGCTGTCAGCCCGCCGTGTCCGTCCGCATCGTGCCGCCGAGGAACAGCGATTCCGCACACCGCGAAGGCGTCGGCGCGTTCACCGGTTTGCCCACCTTCCGGCAGTCGACGGTCATCGTGACCTTGCCGCCCGCGGGCACCAGGATCGGCGTGACGAAGTGGTAGTCGGAGTCCCGGAAGTTCTCCAGTGCCAGCCGGAGCACGGGCGCGCCCCGGCCGGAGGAGACCACGAGCGTGCCCGCGTCGCCCTGCGGGTTCTGAACGACGATGTCCGTCAGCTGGAATGTGTGTCCGCTGGGCACCTGAAGGGCCGTCGAGGTGTTCGACCCGCCGCCCACCGAGTCCCTGACCTGCACCTGCGCACTGGTCGGGGCCGCGGCGGCCGCGGCGGTCGCGCCGTCGGATGCGCCGGGGCTCGGTGAGGGGCTGGGCTTCGGTGAGCCCCCGTTCGCACCGGAGGAGTCGCCTCCGCCCGATCCCGTTCCGGCCGTCGAGCCGTTGTCCGGGGCCTTGCTCTTGTCGGCCGCGGCGGCGGACCGGACCGCGTCCGGCGTGATCGCCTCCCGGGCCGCCGACTTCACGGCCGGCCGCAGCAGCGCGTACCAGAGTCCGACCAGCGCGATCAGCAGGACAGCCGCAGTGATGAGCGCCCTGGGAAGCCAGCGCGGCAGGATGGGCTCCTGCTGGTACGAGCCGTCCAGGACCACCGGTGCGACCGGGTCCTGACCCTCCGCCACCACCGGCGTGGCGACCACCTGGAAGGGGTGCGTGACAGGCGTACCGCGCCACACGCGCTTGGCCGGCCGGATCCGCAGCTTCCCGAATTCCGCCCGGCCGGGGGCGATCTGCAGGGCGTCCGCCGCGAACGTGACCCGGGCCCGCTCCGTACCGGACTGGGCCCCCAGCCGTACGGTCGCCGGGGTGTTTCCCCGGTTGTCGACAGCGAGTTGGTGCCTGCCGCGCCAGGCGCCGTGCGAGCTGCGCGGTACCAGCTCGGCGGTCGTCTCGGTGAAGGGGAGTACGGTCACCCGCCCTTCGGGCACCACCGTGTCGCCCTGCTCGCTGGTGGGCACCACGCGGATCCCGAAGGTCGTCTCCCCTGCGAGTACGGTCGAGTCGCGGGGCGGCCGCAGTACGAGGGAGACCGTCTGCGAGTCGCCCGGATACAGGGACAGGGTCGCCGGCTCCACCGTCGACCAGGCGGCACACGCACCGACCACCTCGAAGCGGTATTCCTCGACGGTGCTGCCGGAGTTGAGGATCCGCAGAGGGAGGGCCGTCTCCTCGCCCGGTGCGGCAGTGACGGACGAATCGTCGAGGCTTGCCGTGAGACTCATAGGGCGCACCGTAGGGTCGGCGCCGAACGCTGACATCGGCCGTGAAGGAACACTTCCGGGCAGATTCTGTGCCCGGATCGGCTTTTCTGTTTCCCTGTAGGCATACGCGGGAATCGTCTGACCGCCTCAAGACGAGTGAGGCACACGTAAGCAGCCGTGATGGTTGTGTTCAGTGTGATGCCAGCGGCTGCTGCTCAGGGGGAGCATTGCCATGGAGCGCATCACTGTCGCATTACGGGCCCAGGATCCGATCTCGCAGGCGGGCGTGGCCAGTCAGCTGCGTACCCGTCCCGAGGTCAGCGTGACGGAGTGGGGGGAGGGCGACACCTCACCTCAGATCGTGGTGGTCGTCGTGGACGCGGTCGACGAGGAGGTGCTGACGATGCTGCGCCACATTCAGCGCACCAGCACCTCACGCACCGTCCTCGTCACCACGGACATCGACGAGCAGAAACTGGTGAGTGCCGCGGAGTGCGGCGTCGCCGGTGTGGTCAGGCGCTCCGAGTCGACCCCGGAGCATCTGGTGCAGGTCATCGGGACGGTGGCGCGGGGCGAGGGCCATCTGCCCTCCGACCTGCTGGGAAGACTGCTCGAGGAGGTGGGTCGCCTCCAGGGACAGGTGCTCGGCCCGCGCGGTCTGCACTTCACCGGTCTCGCGGCGCGCGAGGTGGATGTGCTGCGCCTGGTCGCGGAGGGGTACGACACCGCGGACATCGCGACGAAGCTGGCCTATTCCGAGCGCACGATCAAGAACGTGCTGCATTCGGTGATGACCCGGCTGCAGCTGCGGAACCGGTCGCACGCGGTGGCGTACGCGATGCGGCAGGGGCTGATCTGAGCCGTCCGGTACGGACGCATACGGCAGCTCTGACGGCTACGGCAGATCCGGAAGTTCGGTAGATCCCCCGCTGCCCGAAAGGGCAGCGGGGGTTTCCCGGGGGTGTGACTCCTGTACCGCTGCGGGTCGGCTGCGCTTACGGGACCGTGGCGTCCGGTATGCCGATCGGCCGAGGGTGGGGAGACTTCCGTGCGCTGGTTCCAGCCGCTTCAGCGGGCGCCGCGGTCGCGGTCGGGTCCGGTGACCCGGCCCCGGTCCTCCGTCTCGCGCAGGACCCTCGCCGTGCTCCGTGTCCCGGCGCTGGCCCTTCTCCTCGTGGCCACCGGCATCGCCCCCGGCTCGGCCGTGACCTCCGGGGCGCCGACGGTGGCCGTCCCCGAGCCCTGGGTCACCCCCGCCGAGTTCACCGACGCGGTCGACCCCGGCGGCTCCACGGGTGTGGCCAAGCAGGTGCGTACGCCTGCGATTCCGCCGAAGCCGGATGTGGTGCTGCTGGTGGACGGCACCAAGAGCATGGGCGTCCCGATCGGCGATGTACAGACGGGCTTGAGGTCCATCACGGAGAAGGTCCGTGAACAGCAGCAGGATTCGCGCTTTGCGGTGGCCACCTATGGCGACGAGAAGGACGATCCGACAGCGGAGTTCGCTGTCCTCCAAGGACTGACGTCAAACCTGGACGACGTACAGAAGCAGGGTGTCGACAAGCTGACCATCACCCGTGGCGGCAGGAGCAAGGGCCCGTCCGAGGACTGGATCTACGCGCTGTGGAAGGTGGCCAACGGAGCGGACGGCGAAACCGTCTTCCGGGACGGCGCCAGCCCTGTGGTCGTCCTGGTCGGTGACGCGTCGAGCCACAACCCCAGCAACAAGATCCCTTACGAGGAAGCGGTGTTCGCGCTCCAGGACAAGGGCATACGCGTCATCGCCGTCGACGTGACGACCGAGAACGGTGACGGGCTCAACGGCGACGGATATACCAGCCCCACGTACCAGGACCCGTACCACGAGCCCGACCAGGCCAAACGGATCACCGCAGCCACCAACGGTCGCATGCTCAACGGAATTCCCGGGGACGGAGTGACCGAAGCCATCATCGAGGGCTTCAACAACCTCCCCACCTCCGTCGGCTACCGCCTCGACAACTGCGACCCTCACTTGTCCGTCAGCCTGGACCCGCCCATCCGGCAGGTCACCAGCGGGGACACAGCGCACTTCGCGGAGAACATCGACGTCTCCGCGGACGCACCCCAGGGCACCCGGCTGAGCTGCACCGTCCAGTTCCTGATGGGCACCCAGGCCCCGGGCACGGACACGATCGGGCCGGCCGCTGCGGCCGACCCGGACTTCCAGGAACAGATCAACATCGACGTGAACGACATCGACGCGCCCGTCGTCACCGTGGACGATCTGACCGTCCGGGCCAAGGACAAGAAGGGCGCGCGCGTGACGTACGCCGCCACCGCCCAGGACGCCACCGACGGCACGCTCCCGGTGACCTGCACCCCGCCCTCCGGCTCGCTCTTCCCGGTCGGCAGCACCACGGTGACCTGCTCGGCCACCGACTCGGCGGGCAACACCGGGACGGACACGGCACAGATCGAGGTCCTTGAGGCCCCCGTGCCGCCCTCGGCGGATGTGGCGATGAAGGTCGATGTCAGCCCGGACCGTACGTACACCGGCCGGCCGGCCCGTGCCCGCTTCACCGTCACCAACGCCGGTCCGGACCCGGCGACCGGCGTGGTCATCGGTTCCGCCTGGCCGAAACCGTCCAAGGCGAAGGACCGCAGCCTGCCCGCCCTGACCCGCTGCACGGAGGCCGAACCGTGCACCATCCCGGCCGGTGGCCGCATCGAGGTGACCCAGACGGCGACGTACCGCGCGGCGATCACCGGGGACGTACGGGCCACCGCGCGCGGCACGCTGCCCGACCGCCGCAAGGCCAACAATCAGGGCACCGACCGGCTGCGCGTCCTGAAGCCCTCGCTGACCGTCACGCCGCAGGTCGCGAAGCCGGGCCAGCCGGTGCTGGCCCGTGGCAAGGACTACCCGCCGGGCGCGACCGTACGTTTCACGTGGAACACCGGCATCACCCCCGAGGGATCGGTCGCCACGGTGGGCCGCGACGGCACCTTCGAGGTGCAGATCCTGGTTCTGCGCAAGGACAAGCTCGGCCCGCGCAAGCTGCGGGCGGACTCGCGCGACCTCGACCGACTGCAGAAACCGGTCCTGGTGGTCCAGCGGAATCTCCAGCCACCGGACTTCGCGGGCCGCGCATGAGCGCCGACGACCGTACGGGAGTGATCGGATGATCCACGAGGTCGACGACGTACTGCGGGCCCTGATCAGGGCGGAGGTGCTCGAAGGCGTCCAGATCGCGGTGGTCTTCGACGCCCCGACCCGTGAATGGGCGGCGAAGGTCAACGCACCCATGGTCAACCTCTACCTCTACGACATCCGCGAGGACATGCGGAGGCGTGAGCGAGGGCTGCACAACGAGTACGACGAGCGCGGCACAATCATCGCGCGCCGCCGCCCACCCCGCTTCTTCAAGCTCTCGTACCTGATCACGGCATGGACGAAGCGCCCGGAGGACGAGCACCGGCTGCTCTCGTCGCTGCTCGGCTGCCTGCTGCGTTACGAGGCGCTGCCTCCGGAGCGGCTGACGGGCACCTTGGCGGAGATCGGGGCAGCCGTACCGATGTCGATCGCGCTGCCGCCGCCGGAGGACCGCTCGTTCGCCGACGTGTGGAGCGCGCTGGGTGGCGAGTTGAAGCCCTCGCTGGACCTGGTGATCAGCGTGCCGGTGACGGCGTCGCCGAGCTATGTGGTCGGCCCGCCGGTGGGGGACGAGGGGTTGCAGGCCCGCTTCGGGGACATACCCGAGGGGGCCGAGCCGTTGTCGGAACCGATGCCGGGGCGCGGAGGACTTCCGGTGTACGGAGGCCGACCGGGCCGCCCTGGCCGGCTGGACGGTCCGGGCAGTCCGGGCGGGGGCGTCCCCCGTACCTCTGACACGGAACGGCCGCGCGGTCTGTCCCTCCGTATCACCGAGAGCCGCAAGGCCGCTGCGGCGGACGGCATGCGGGGCGGCGCGGCAGACCATGTCGAGGACAGCACGGAGGACGGCGCCGAATGACAACCGCAGGCGACCCGAACCTGCGCCATCTCCTCGCCCGTGCGGTAGCGGTGGAGCAGCGCATCCGACGAGCGGTCGAGGCCCGGCAGCTCACCGACCCGGACCCGGACGACGCCTTCCGTGGGCTCTACCTCACGGACGAGAACATCGCCCGTCTGCTGGACGCGGAGGAGGCCCGCGCCTTCCCGTCGCCCGTTCCGGACCACGACGAGACGGCGACGGAGACGCCGCCCGGTGCGCCACACGGTGCGCCGGCCGAGACGTCGGCCGAGACGCCGACCCGGGCCTCCCGGCTCACCGCCCTGCCCGAAGCATCCCGACTCACGTCCCTGGCCGGTGAGTTCGACCTCACCGCCCTCGACATCGAGATTCTCCTCATCACGCTCGTACCGGATCTCGACGACCGCTTCGAGGCGTTCTACGGCTACCTGAACGACGACGTCACCCGCCGCCGCCCGTCCATCGGTCTGGCCCTGGGGCTCTGCGGTCTGTCCCCCGCCGACCAGGTGGCGCGCGGTCGGCTGTCGGCACTTGCCCCACTGCGTGAGGGCCGCCTCCTCCTGGTCGAGGACCTGGACCGTCCGTTCCTGAGCCGTGCGCTCCGCGTTCCCGACCGGGTCACCGCGCACCTGTTGGGCGACGACACCCCCGACCCCCGGCTGGCCGATCTCCTCGCCCCCTGGCACGCCGTACCGGGCGTCGGCGACCCGGCTCCGCTGGCTGCGGCCCTTGCCCGAGGCGCCTCGCTCGCCTACCTCCGCGAGGACCAGGGCGGCGCGGGCACGGCCCTCGCGGCCTCCGCGCTGACCCTCGCGGGCCACCGGGTCCTGGGCCTGGATCTGGCGCGACTGGCCGAGGACCCGTCCCCCGTTGAGGCGGTCCGCTCCCTGGTTCGCGAGGCCCGACTGACCGGCTCCGGCCTGGTCTGCGCTCCGCTCGACGCGGTCTCCCGCGAACACCCGGAACTCCTGCGGCGGCTCACCGGCACCCCGGTCCCCACGATCCTGGTGGGCCGGGCCCCCTGGGACGCCGCCTGGTCCGCCGCCCCGCCCCTCCTCCTGCACGCCCCACGCGTGGAACCCTCGACCAGAGCCGCCCTCTGGACCGACGCGTACGAGGCCCCCGTCCCCGAAACCATCGACGTGGACCGCCTGCTCTCACCGTTCCTCCTCACACCGGAACAGATCACCCGCGCCGCCCGGGGCGCCGCCCAGACCACCCACCTGGACGGCGGCACCCTCACGCCCGACCACGTACGCCAGGGCGCCCGCGCCCAGAACGCGGCGGGCCTGGACCGCCTGGCCCGCCGCATCGAACCCACCGTCACCTGGGACGACCTGGTCCTCCCGCCGGACACCCACGCCCAGCTCCGCGAACTCACGGCCCGCGCGAGGCATCGCGACCGGGTCCTGGGGGAGTGGGGTATGCGCCCCGGAGGTGGCAGGGGACGGGGCGTTTCCGCCCTCTTCGCGGGCGACTCGGGCACCGGCAAGACGATGTCGGCGGAGGTCATCGCCGCGGACCTGGGCCTGGACCTCTACACGGTGGATCTGGCGACGGTGATCGACAAATATGTGGGCGAGACGGAGAAGAACCTGGAACGCATCTTCTCGGAAGCCGCAGGCGTGAACGGAGTCCTCCTCTTCGACGAGGCGGACGCGATCTTCGGCAAACGCTCGGACGTGAAGGACGCCCACGACCGCTACGCGAACGTCGAGAGCGCGTACCTGCTCCAGCGCATGGAGTCCTTCGATGGCCTGGCCATCCTCGCCACCAACCTCCGGGCCAACCTGGACGACGCGTTCACCCGCCGTCTGGACCTCGTCATCGACTTCCCGGTCCCGGACCCCGAACAGCGCCTCGTTCTCTGGGAGCGCTGCCTGGGCCCCGTACTGCCCCGGGGCAAGGACCTGGACCTCGCCTTCTGCGCGGAGAACTTCGAGCTGGCGGGCGGCAACATCCGCTCGGTCGCGGTGACGTCCGCGTACCTGGCGGCGGACACGGGCGAACCGGTGACGATGCCGACGCTGATCCACGCGATCCAGCGCGAGTACCAGAAGCTGGGCCGGCTGACCCTGGCATCGGAGTTCGGCCCGTATCTGGAGCTGCTGGCCTGACCCGAACGAAAGACCCTGGCCCGATCCAGCGCGGGTGCCCTTGCGCCGGCCCGGAGTTGGCGCCACCGTGGGCGGGGGCCGGTCGGTGACCGGCCGGTTCCTTTCCGTACGGCGACGGGAGTCAGCGTGACCGCATTGTCTGTTCTGCCCCACGAACTGCACGGCGAAGGCCCGCACAAGGTGATCGCGGTGCACGGCTGGCTTGCCGACCGCTCCGCGTACGCCCCCGTGCTGCCGGACCTCGACCTCGGTTCGTTCCAGTACGCGGTGGTGGACCTGCGGGGATACGGCGAGGCGCGGGATACGGACGGTTCGTACACCACTGCCGAGGGGGCGAAGGATGTGCTCGCGCTGGCCGACCGGCTCGGCTGGGAGCGGTTCTCGCTGATCGGCCACTCGATGGGCGGCTCCGTCATCCAGCGGACACTGGCCGCCGCGCCGGAGCGGGTACGCAGGATCGTCGGGGTCTCGCCCGTCCCCGCGTCCGGCCTTCCGCTCCCGCCCGAGCAGTGGGAACTCTTTGCCGCGGCGGCGTACACCCCGCAGAACCGGCGGATCATCCTCGACACCACCACCGGGGGCCGGCGCCCGGCAGGCTGGCTGGACCGCATGGTGCGCCGCTCGGTCGCGTGCAGCGACGCGAAGGCGTTCCGGGCCTGGCTGGACTCCTGGGCGGGCGAGGACTTCCACGACCGGATCGAGGGTTCGCCCGTACCCGCTCTCGCCGTCGTGGGTGCGCTGGACCCGGCCCTCTCCGCCGAATTGCAGCGCGCCACCTGGATGCGCTGGTTCCCGCGGGCCGAACTGGTGGAGCTGCCGTCGTGCGGCCACTATGCGATGGACGAGGCCCCGCTCGACCTGATCCGCGTGGTGGAGGACTTCCTGCGGGCGGACGGGGAGGACGCGGAGGACGGCGAGGCGAAGGCATGACCGGCTCCGGCTCCGTGTCCGTGCCGGACGTCTTCGACCCCAGGCAGTACGGGCAGGGCATCCCCCACGACCACTACCGTCACCTGCGCGACCACCACCCCGTGGCGTGGCAGGAGGAGCCGGAGGTGCTCGGCTGGCCGGCGGGCCCCGGCTTCTGGGCGATCACCCGGCACGAGGACGCCGTCCGCGTACTGAAGGACTCCCGGACCTACTCCTCGTACCTGGGCGCCACCCAGATCCGCGACCCGGACCCCGCCGACCTCCCGTTCATCCGCCGCATGATGCTCAACCAGGACCCGCCCCACCACCGACGCCTGCGCGTACTCGTCAGCCGCGCCTTCACCCCGAAGCGCATCGACCGCTTCGAGACCGTCGTCCGCGAACGCGCCCGCTCCCTGCTCACCCGCGCGGTCACCGAGGCGCGGGCCGGCGACGGCACCTGCGACCTCGTCGCCCAGGTCACCGACGACTACGCCCTGCTCAACCTCACCGACCTGCTCGGCGTACCGGACACCGACCGCGCGCTCCTCCTCCACTGGACCCAGCGCGTCATCGGCTACCAGGACCCCGACGAAGCCGGCACACCGGTAATGGGCCCGGACGGCAAGCCGGTCAACCCGAGGTCCCCGGCGTCACTGCGCGACATGTTCGACTACGCGCACGCACTGGCGGCGCACAAGCGCCGACACCCCGGCGACGACGTGATGACAGCCCTGGCTACGGACCCCGAACTCACCGCGCCGGAACTGGAGATGTTCTTCTTCCTGCTGGTGGTGGCAGGAAACGACACGGTACGCAGCGCGGCCCCCGGCGGCCTGCACCTGTTGGCGGAGAACCCCGAGGCGTACGACCGCCTGCGCAACGGCGATGTGGGATTCACGACGGCCGTGGACGAACTCCTCCGCCGCCACCCACCGGTCCTCACCTTCCGCCGCACGGCCACCCAGGACACGGTGCTGGCTGGCACCCGTATCCGCACCGGTGACAAGGTGGTCGTCTTCCACGCCTCGGCCAACCACGACGAACGTGTCTTCCCCACCCCATTCGCCCTGGACCTCTCGCGCACCCCCAACCCCCACATCTCCTTCGGCGACGGCCCGCACGTCTGCCTGGGCGCCCACTTCGCGCGGCTGCAGCTACGGGCGCTGTACGAGGAGGCGCGACAAGCCCTGCCATGCGGCCCACTCCACCTCGCGGCCCCACCACGCCGTCTGGTGTCGAACTTCATCAACGGGCTGAAGTCGCTGCCGGTGCGGCTGGCCGGTGCCTGACGTTCGATCTGTCTGCTTAAGACTTGTCCCGCAATGATCACCTGAGGGGTGCGAACACCGTTGCGCTGACGGCTCGCTCCCCTATCCGGTGATGTTCAGGTTGTGCAGTCGCGCGATACCACTCATGGCGTGGTGAACGCCGTCGCCTTTGAGGCGGCAGTCGTGCAGGATCTTCCAGGTCTTCATCCTTGCGAAGACGTGCTCGACGCGGGCGCGTACTTGCTTGTGGGACTTGTTGTGCGGTGGAGTACCGGTAGTTTTTCGACTGCTCAGCCACCGTGTGGTCGCGCGTGGGCACGAGGGTGCCGTCGACGATCAGGACGGTGTCCTTGGCGAAGCGGCGTCGGGGCCGCAGGGCCAGCAGCGGGCCGAGATGGTCGATGATGCGGCCGACTGCGGACTTGGAGACACCGAAGAGCGGGGCGAGCTGCCGCATCGTCAGATTCGT
>NZ_BMRN01000006.1:0-2769 GCF_014648655.1 Streptomyces atratus | reverse complement strand
CTCGTCGGCACCCTCACGCTGCAACGCGGATACCAACTTGCTGAAACAGCGCGGACTCATTCCTGTGAACGGCACTATCCATGACGGCTCCGACGCAGTGATCACGCCCAACATGGCAAGATCATCCATCGGTCGGAGCGCTACGGGGCCTGTCTCAAAGGACGGGGATCAGGTCGGGCTCGACGCCAAGCGCCATCACATCCTTGCGGACGGCCTTCACGAATTGTGCGATCTCCGCCACGAGCACATCCCAGCCGACTGGCGAGGTCCACACGCCTGGCGCGGAGACGGAGCCGACCCGCCATCCCTCGGCAGATCCCGCCATCCGCACCTCGCCCGATTCCGCGTAGGACATCGAGTCGAACTCGAAGTCATCGCGGTCGCCGTCCAGCCAGCCCACCAGGGCGCGCGCCAGTTCAGCCACGGGGAACAGCTTCTCCGCCATAACCACGTGGTCACCATCCCGGATGACCAGGTCGGCCTCGATGTCTGCGAGCAGCACCCCAAGAGGCGCCGTTTCAGGGCGGAGGCCACGCCGGTACAGATCCGGTGCACCCACATTTTCGTACGCGAGCTTCAATGTCATCTGGCCCTCCCCGGAGTTCAAGGGCCGCAGGTCTGTCAGCCACTCAAAACGCAAACCCTACCAAGTGGCCTGATAAGACTTGTCATGGGAAAGCGGGACAGCCCTTATAGATGTTGGGAGCCCGATGGGAGACGACAACTTGTGACACGGAGTTGATCAGGCACGCTGAGTCGGCGAAATTGGCCTGGAGGAAATCCACCTTCAGCGGTGATCAAGGTGCCTGGGTGGAGGCTGCTACCTTGCCGGGCGGTCGCATAGCTGTGCGTAACAGCAACTACCCCGATGTAGGCGCCGTGTATTTCACCGTTGCAGAGATGGGCGCCTGGATCAAGGGCGTGAAGGCGGGAAAGTTCGACCATCTAATCGACGAGTAGCCAGTCGTTGGGCGCACTGCGCCCCCGACCCGGTTGGGACGCTGCTGTGGAAGGTCTCGCGGTGTGGCTTGATTCTGCGGCAGATGCCATGCCCAATGGACTTCACCGATGAATTGTCGCGCCAGTGCGAAGTCGGGCGCTGAGAGCTACTCGCTCCACGTCTCGGCGACGCTCCCTCGCTGGACGGCAAGCACGAGAAGATCTCTGAGCGGATAAATTAATGCGAGTACCGTCTCTTTGTCTAATAGGTCATCTTCATCTTGATCCGGCGGATACTGAACATTCGCACCCTGTTCCAGGCGGTGAATTGTCTCACCGAGTGATTGGCTGACATTCCTTGAATCCTGTGGGGAAAGAGGATTTTGCCACGTCCAGCAGGCGAGTGAATCGGATACTCCTTGGGAAAGGGTTGTTGATACGACTGTTCGCCACACCGGTTCGGGGCAAGTCACGACTCTGCCAACAACAAAGGGAGGTCCCCCGAAGGTGAGTGTCTCACCTTCGTTCATGTCAGCGAGCCTGAAGAATCGACGAATGTGCCAATAGTCGAACTTCACCGCAACTCCCTCGAGATTTCCTTGATGTATATCTCGATCAGATCGGCCAGATCCTGGCGCAGTGTATATCCTGGACCCCCTGTTTCGGGCCCAGGGCTCACGGGTTCAATGACAATGCGCTGTGTCTGCTGCCGGCTCAGATAGTGGGATCTGAACGCGTCCACCCGGATGGTCTGCATGCCCTTGCATGCCACGACAGCCCCTACGGCGAGGGACCGATCCCTCATTCGCCCGTTCCCCCACCCCAGGAAGCTGGCAGCGAAATCGGGGGCGGCTGGATTGTCGGGTATTCGCCGGTAAAGATCTAATTTTCTCTCATCGGTTACGCTTTCGAAGCGTCGCCTGTTCACTTTGGCGCTGATAACACGAACTTCCCGCTCGCCGATTAAGATGAAGTCGATTTCGTCCACCTGCCCTCCCAGAGGGCGGCTGTTCGCATCGCATAGATAGAGAGTCGGACTGACCAGGAGAACTCCGCCAATGGAGTCGGCGAGCCGACGGAGGCCTGGTTCCGCTGCCACTTCAACAAGGTCGCCGACTCGGATTGTGGGGGCGTTGGCAGAACCGGACGGTCGGCGGTACGATTCAGGACTCATTATGATTTCGCGCTTCGCTGATCGGCTCGCTCTTATGAATGTTTCCGCTACTCCGTTGATGCGCCAGAGCTGGGCAACCTGCTGTGCGAGTCCCTTTATGGCGGCGAGCTCTGCAGCGGATGGCAGTTTCTTTGAGTCGCTCGTCAGTTGCGGATTTATTCGCGCTGTTACGCTTCTATCGTGGCCGGCTCCGCTATCCAATTCGATGGATGTGAGACTGAACCGGCGCCGAATAGTGTCCAGGCCGTTTCTTATGGATTCGGTTGTGGCGCCAGGGGCCTCCATGAGCTTGTGTGCGCTCTGGATCGCACTCTTGAGTCGTTTTTGTCGATCCCCTTCTCCCCGCCCCGGCTGATCTCTTCCAGTCTTAGAATTCTTTCCTTTGAGTTTGTTCCAGAGGGCTTTGCCTTTTTTGGCGATGAAGTTGACGATTTTGTCGATGGCGCGGTTGACGGGTTTGGCGACGGCGTGGAAGACGGATTTGACCTTGTTGGCGAGGTTGCCGATGCCGAGGAGTGAGGCGAGGAATCCGATGAGGAGGGGGACGCTGGTGGCGAGGGCTGTTTCGATCATTTTGGGGACGCCTGCGGTGCCGCCGTTGGCGATGGCGATGACGGAGTCGAGGACGGCGTTGACGAATTCGGCGATCTGGGCGC